>NZ_JBXAIO010000007.1:0-305827 GCF_058796355.1 Hydrogenophaga sp. GW823-FHT04C09
AGAAGGCCTGCGCTTTGCCATCCGCGAAGGCGGCCGCACCGTCGGCGCCGGCGTCGTCGCAAAAATCATCGCGTAAGGAGCGGGTATGTCCACCAAACAAAAAATCCGCATCCGCCTCAAGGCCTTCGACTACAAGCTGATCGACAGCTCGGCCGCCGAGATCGTTGACACCGCCAAGCGCACCGGCGCGATCGTCAAGGGCCCCGTGCCCCTGCCGACCCGCATGAAGCGCTTCGACATCCTGCGCTCGCCGCACGTCAACAAGACCAGCCGCGACCAGCTCGAAATCCGCACCCACCAGCGTCTGATGGACATCGTGGACCCGACCGACAAGACGGTCGACGCCCTGATGAAGCTCGACCTGCCGGCTGGTGTGGACGTCGAAA
Source organism: Hydrogenophaga sp. GW823-FHT04C09 (assembly GCF_058796355.1). Taxonomy (NCBI): domain Bacteria; kingdom Pseudomonadati; phylum Pseudomonadota; class Betaproteobacteria; order Burkholderiales; family Comamonadaceae; genus Hydrogenophaga; species Hydrogenophaga sp. GW823-FHT04C09. Next base: position 387 of record NZ_JBXAIO010000007.1, read on the forward strand.
TCAAGCTGCAGTAAGTTTCTCGCTTGAGCACCGTCGGGCCAGTCGCCCGGCGGTGCTTGCAGAGAAAAAGCCCGCCGGTTATACTGGCGGGCTTTCCGGCTTCTGGTCGGAGATTTCGTGGTGCCGTTTGATCCTGAATCATCGGCCCTTAGCGCGGAGCCTCGGTTCCGCACCATCAGCCCCGGCCAATTGAAGTCGGGAACGGAGAAAACAATGAGTCTTAGCAACTCCCTCGGGTTGTTGGGTCGCAAGGTGGGCATGATGCGTCTGTTCACCGATGACGGGGACGCAGTGCCTGTCACGGTGGTCGATGTGTCGAACAACCGTGTGACGCAGGTCAAAACCCTGGCCCATGACGGCTACGACGCGCTGCAGGTCACCTTTGGTGCCCGCCGTGCCTCCCGCGTGACCAAGCCCGAAGCGGGCCACCTGGCCAAGGCCGGTGTCGAAGCGGGTGAAATCATCCAGGAATTCCGCGTCGCCTCCGACGTCGCTGCCCAGTACCAGCCCGGTGCCGTGGTGGCCCCCAATGCGATCTTCGCGGCGGGTCAGAAGGTGGACGTGCAAGGCACCTCGATCGGTAAAGGCTTCGCCGGCACCATCAAGCGCCACAACTTCAGCTCGCAGCGCGCCTCGCACGGCAACAGCCGTTCGCACAACGTGCCGGGCTCCATCTCCATGGCCCAGGATCCGGGTCGCGTGTTCCCCGGCAAGAAGATGACCGGGCACATGGGCGATGTGACCAAGACCATCCAGAACCTCGACATCGTGCGCGTGGACGAAACCCGTCAACTGCTCATGATCCGCGGCGCCGTTCCCGGCTCCAACGGCGGTTTCGTGACCGTGCGTCCCGCCATCAAGGCCAAATCCGGCAAGGGAGCAAACTGATGCAAGTTGAACTCCTGAACGACCAGGGTCAAGCCTCGTCCAACGTGGACGTGCCCGAGACCGTGTTTGGTCGCGACTACAACGAAGCCCTGATCCACCAGCTCGTGGTGGCTTATCAGGCGAACGCCCGTCAAGGTACGCGTGCACAAAAAGACCGCCAGATGGTCAAGCACTCGACCAAGAAGCCGTTCAAGCAGAAGGGCACCGGCCGCGCACGCGCCGGTATGACGTCTTCGCCGCTGTGGCGCGGGGGCGGTCGCATTTTCCCGAACAGCCCTGACGAAAACTTCACCCAGAAGCTCAACAAGAAGATGTACCGCGCCGGCATGGCGTCCATCTTCTCGCAGCTCGTGCGTGAAGGCCGTCTGGCCGTGGTCGATTCCCTGAAAGTGGACTCGCCCAAGACCAAGCAGCTGGCCGACAAATTCAAAGCCATGAACCTGCAATCGGTGCTGGTGATCGCCGAGGAAGTCGACGAGAACCTGTACCTGGCTTCGCGCAACCTGCCCAACGTGCTGGTGGTCGAGCCGCGTTACGCCGATCCGCTGTCGCTGGTGCATTACAAGAAGGTCATCGTCACCAAGGCGGCGATCGACCAGCTCAAGGAGATGTTCGCATGAGCGTCACGAAATACGACGAAGGTCGCCTGATGCAGGTCCTCGTGGCACCGATCGTGTCCGAGAAGGCCACCCAGGTTGCCGAGCAAACCAACGCCGTGATGTTCAAGGTGTTGCGTGATGCCTCCAAGCCCGAGATCAAGGCGGCCGTTGAACTGATGTTCAAGGTCCAGGTCAAGGGCGTTTCCGTGCTCAACCAGAAGGGCAAGTCCAAGCGCTTTGGCAAGACCGTCGGTCGTCGCGACCACGTTCGCAAGGCCTATGTGACGCTGATGCCCGGTCAAGAGCTGAACTTCGGCGGAGAGGGCGTTTAATCATGGCAGTCATCAAGATGAAACCGACTTCGCCAGGCCGTCGCGGCATGGTGAAGGTCACGCGTGACCAACTGCACAAGGGTGCGGGTTTTGCGCCCCTGCTGGAGCCCCAATTCCAGAAGGCCGGCCGCAACAACAACGGTCACATCACCACCCGCCACAAGGGCGGTGGTCACAAGCACCACTACCGTGTGGTCGATTTCCGTCGCAACAAGGACGGCATCCCGGCCAAGGTCGAGCGCATCGAGTACGACCCGAACCGCACGGCGCACATCGCGCTGCTGTGCTACGCCGACGGCGAGCGCCGCTACATCATCGCCCCGCGTGGCGTTGAAGTGGGCGCAACCTTGCTGTCCGGCTCGGAGTCGCCGATCCGCGTGGGCAACACCCTGCCGATCCGCAACATCCCGGTCGGTTCGACCATCCACTGCATCGAGCTGCAGGTCGGCAAGGGCGCGCAAATCGCCCGTTCCGCCGGCGCCTCGGCTGTGCTGCTGGCCCGCGAAGGCATCTACGCCCAGGTGCGCATGCGCTCGGGTGAAGTGCGCAAGGTCCACGTGGATTGCCGCGCCACCATCGGCGAAGTGTCCAACCAGGAACACAGCCTGCGCCAGTTGGGCAAGGCCGGTGTGAAGCGTCACATGGGCATCCGCCCGACCGTTCGCGGTACCGCGATGAACCCGATCGACCACCCGCACGGTGGTGGTGAAGGCAAGACCGGCGAAGGCCGCGCTCCGGTGGATCCGTGGGGCAACCTGACCAAGGGCTATCGCACCCGCAACAACCGCCGCACGCAGTCGATGATCGTCTCGCGTCGCAAGAAGTAAAGGGTTGACAACATGACTCGCTCACTCAAAAAAGGTCCGTTTGTCGACCATCACCTGTTGGCCAAGGTTGAAAAAGCCCAAGCCACCAAGGACAAAAAGCCCGTCAAGACCTGGTCGCGCCGCTCGATGATCCTGCCCGATTTCATCGGCCTGACCATCGCCGTGCACAACGGCAAGCAGCACGTGCCCGTGTACATCACCGATCAGATGGTGGGACACAAGCTCGGCGAGTTCTCGCTGACGCGCACGTTCAAGGGCCACCCGGCCGACAAAAAAGCGAAGAAGTAAGGACTAACCATGGAAACCCGTTCAATCGTTCGAGGCGTTCGCCTCTCGGTCGACAAAGGCCGACTGGTTGCCGACCTGATTCGTGGCAAGAAGGTCGACCAGGCCCTCAACATCCTGGCGTTCACGCAGAAGAAGGCCGCTGGCATCGTCAAGAAGGCTCTTGAGTCCGCCATCGCCAACGCGGAACACAACGACGGCGCCGACATCGACGAACTGAAGGTCAAGACCATCTACGTCGAGCAAGGCACCACGCTCAAGCGCTTCTCGGCCCGCGCCAAAGGCCGCGGCAACCGCATCAGCAAACCCACGTGTCACATCTACGTGACGGTTGGCAACTGAAGAGGTCACAGGAATATGGGACAGAAAATCAACCCCACCGGGTTCCGCCTCGCAGTTTCCCGCAACTGGGCCAGCCGCTGGTACGCGAGCAACCGTGACTTCGCCGGCATGCTGGCCGAAGACATCAAGGTGCGCGAGTACCTCAAGGGCAAGCTGAAGAACGCCGCCGTTTCGCGCGTCGTGATCGAGCGCCCCGCCAAGAACGCCCGCATCACCATCTACTCGGCGCGTCCGGGCGTGGTGATCGGCAAGAAGGGCGAGGACATCGAGAAGCTGAAGAAGGAACTGGCCGCCAAGCTGGGCGTGCCGGTTGCGGTCAACATCGAAGAAGTGCGCAAGCCCGAAATCGATGCCAAGCTGATCGCCGACAGCATCACGCAGCAGCTCGAGAAGCGCATCATGTTCCGCCGCGCCATGAAGCGCGCGATGCAGAACGCCATGCGCCTGGGCGCACAGGGCATCAAGATCATGTCGTCGGGCCGTCTCAACGGCATTGAAATCGCTCGTTGCGAGTGGTACCGCGAAGGTCGCGTGCCGCTTCACACCCTGCGCGCCGACATCGACTACGGCACGTCCGAAGCCAAGACCACCTACGGCATCATCGGTGTCAAGGTCTGGGTCTACAAGGGCGACACCCTGGGCCGCAACGATGCGCCCGTGGTGGCCGAGCCGCGTGTGGAAGAAGAGCGTCGTCCGCGTGGTCCGCGCCGCGAGCGTCCGGCAGGTCCTCCTGCCCGCGCCGCAGTTCGCCGCCCTGGCGCCAATGCCGCTCCGGCCGATGGCAGCGACAAGCCTGCCGAAGCCACCGGCACCGAAACCAAACCCGCCGTTAAGCGCGTTCGCAAAGACGCCGCGCCCGCATCTGCAGCTGCGGACGGCAAAGGAGAATAAACATGTTGCAACCTGCTCGCCGCAAGTTCCGTAAAGAACAAAAAGGCCGCAATACCGGCGTCGCCACCAGTGGCGCCACCGTCGCGTTTGGCGACTTCGGCCTGAAGTCGACCGACCGCGGTCGTCTGACGGCTCGCCAGATCGAGGCCGCACGCCGTGCGATCTCCCGTCACGTGAAGCGTGGCGGCCGCATCTGGATCCGCGTGTTCCCGGACAAGCCGATCTCCCAGAAGCCTGCCGAAGTCCGTATGGGCAACGGCAAGGGCTCGGTGGAGTACTACGTGGCCGAGATCCAGCCTGGCAAGGTGCTCTACGAAATCGTGGGCGTGCCCGAACAGCTGGCCCGCGAGGCATTCACGCTGGCGGCCGCCAAGCTTCCGTTGCGCACCACGTTCGTGACGCGCATGTTGGGTCAGTGATTCAGGAGAACACAAGATGAAAACTGCTGAACTGCGCCAAAAGGATGTGGCCGGCCTCGAAGCCGAAGTGAAGGCACTGCAAAAGGCCCACTTCGGTCTGCGCATGCAAAAAGCCACGCAACAACTCAACAACAACGCCACGCTGGGTGACACCCGCCGTGCGATCGCTCGCGCCAAGACCATCCTGGCCGAGAAGCAGCGCGCCGCCGCCGCGGCCAAATAAGGAGTGACCATGACGGAAGCTAAAACATCCCTCAAGCGCACCTTGGTTGGCAAGGTGGTCAGCGACAAGCGTTCCAAGACAGTGACGGTGTTGGTGGAGCGCCGTGTGAAACACGAGCTCTACGACAAGATCGTGGCGAAGTCCAGCAAGTACCACGCTCACGACGAAAAGAGCGAGTACAAGATGGGCGACGTGATCGAGATCACCGAGAGCCGTCCGCTGTCCAAGACCAAGAACTGGGTCGCCACGCGCCTGGTGCAAAAGGCCGCGCTGGTCTGAGCCCCATTGCGTTGCTTGCAGCGCAGATCGAAAAAGCGACCGACAATCCGGTCGCTTTTTCTTTTTCCGGCCCGGCATGAACGGGCCTTCCAGCCACGGCCTGCGGGCCACACAACGAGGAGCACGACATGATCAAAGTGGGTGACAAGATTCCGGCGGCCACGCTGATGGAATACAGCGAAGTCGAAGGCAATGGCTGCAGCATCGGCCCGAACCCGGTGGACGTGCAGAAGGCGTCGGCGGGCAAGACGATCGCCGTGTTCGCGCTGCCCGGTGCGTTCACGCCGACCTGTTCCGCCAAGCACGTGCCGGGCTTTGTCCAGCACGCCGCCGACTTCAAGGCCGCGGGCGTGGACGAGATCTGGTGCCTGAGCGTGAACGACGCTTTCGTGATGGGCGCCTGGGCGCGCGATCAGAAGACGGGTGACAAGGTGCGCATGCTGGCCGACGGCAGCGCCGATTTCGCCAAGGCCACGGGCCTGACCCTGGACCTGACCGGCCGCGGCATGGGCCTGCGCAGCAACCGTTACTCGATGCTGGTCAAGAACGGCGTGGTGCAGTCGCTGAACGTGGAAGGCCCCGGCAAGTTCGAGGTGAGCGACGCCGACACCCTGCTGGCCCAGGCCAAAGCCGGCGCCTGATCCGCCACCCAAGAAAAAAGCCGCCGGTGTCGCCACCTGGCGGCTTTTTTGTGGGCGCTTGTCCGGCTAGAGATCGACCTTGAGGTAATGCGCACCCGGAATGGGGTTGTGGTAATACGGCGCCACCTCGACAAAACCCATCTCCTGGTACAGCGCGCGCGCCGTTTCCATGTCGCTCAGGGTGTCGAGCAGCATGGTGGTGTAGCCCGACAGCTGGCCGTCCGACAGCACGCGCTCCACCAGCAGGCGGCCCAGGCCGAAGCCGCGAAAGGCCGGGCGCACGAACAGGCGCTTCATCTCGCAGGCGTTGAGGTGGTCGGTGTTGTAGAGCGGGCGCATGGCGCAGCAGCCGGCGGGTTCGCCGTCCACGCAGGCCAGCAGCAGCGTGCCCGCCGGTGGGGCGTAAGCGCCGGGCAGTTCGGCGAGCTCGGCGTCGAAGCCCTGGAAGCACAGGTCGATGCCCAGTCCTGCCTGGTATTCCAGGAAGAGCTGGCGAACGGTCTGCAGATCGTCGGGAAACTGGGCCGGTCTCAGCGAGATCACGGCGGTTCCGGTGTCGGTCATGGCGGTGGGGAGGGCGGGCGCGAGGCCCGGTGGGTGGCGTGGCTGCCACTATACGACAGCATGGGCCGACCGCCGCCTCAGAAGGCGTTGCCCAGGCTGACCAACCAGCTCACCGCCGCGGCGCACAGGCCAAGCACCACCAGGGCCAGCAGGCGCGTGCCCGCCGTGTCGCGGGTGCTGGGCACGGGGACCGGCACCTGCTTGTCGCCCACCACCATGGGGCGCACGAGGCCCTGCTTCTTCACCCACTTGTAGTAGGCGATGGCCAGCAGGTGCAGGCCCACGAGCACGAAGACGATGAGCTTGCCGACTTCCTTGTGGTAACCGGTCGCCAGCGACACCGTTTCGCCCGAGACGAAGCGCACCAGCGGGCCGAAGAAGGCGATCTCGTCGTCGCTCATGAGACCGGTGCCCACTTGGGCGGCGAGGATCAAGAGGAGCGCGAAGACCGAGAGGGCCCCCAGCGGGCTGTGGCCCACCGAGTGCTCGGGCCGGCCCCGTCCCCGGAGGTAGGCCACCAGCGACGAGGGGGCATAGATGAAGCGGGTGAAGCGCGACCAGTGGCCGCCGATGAAGCCCCAGACCAGGCGGAACAGCAGCAGGGTCAACACCGCGTAGCCCAGGCGAAGGTGCCAGTTCATCCAGTTGCCGCCGATGCTGCCGGTGACGATCAGCCCGATGACGCAGGCCGCGAGCAGCCAGTGGAACAGACGGGTGGGCAGGTCCCAGACGCGGATGGTGTGCATGGTGATCGTGGAGGGTTGGATTCGGAATCGAGGAATAGAGAAGGTATATCGGAAAACGTTCCAGTGGAACTTTGGCCAATTCCCTACACTCCTGAGCGGGTGGCTCCCGGAGCCACGCCGCAACGCCCCACAACCTCCTCAGGAGTTTTCATGAAAATAATCGCTCCCCTCGCCTTGGCCCTGGCCTTCGGCACCCTGTCGGCACCCGCCTTCGCGCAATTCCAGAAGCCCGAAGACGCGGTGAAGTACCGCAAGGGCGCCTTGACCGTGATGGCCAACCACTTCAGCCGCATCGGTGCGATGGCCAACGGCCGCGCGCCCTTCGATGCCAAGGTGGCCGCCGAGAGCGCCGCGATCGTGGAGACCATGAGCAAGCTGCCGTGGGAAGGCTTCGTGCCGGGCACCGACAAGGGCGACACCGGCGCCTTGCCCGTGATCTGGACCGAACAGGCCAAGTTCAAGGAGAACTCGGAGAAGCTCCAGAGCGCCACCGCCCAGCTGGCGGCCGCCGCGAAAACGGGCAACCTCGACAGCGTGAAGACCGCGTTCGGCGCCACGGCCCAGACCTGCAAGGCCTGCCACGACGCGTTCCGCAAATAAGACGGATCGCCTCCAAACAAAAAGGCCGGGAACGATCCCGGCCTTTTTTCATGGAAGCTCGCGCGTGAAGGTTCAGGCCTGCTGGGCCAGCAGCTCTTCGATCAGCTTGTGCAGCGCGGGAAAATCGGGTTCCCCCACATAGCGTTTGACGATGCGGCCCTGTTTGTCCACCAGGTAGGTGGTGGGCGTGAGCTTGACGTCGCCCCATTGCTTGGCGATGTCGCCGGTGTTGTCCAGCGCGACCTTGAAGGGCAGCTGGCGCGACTGCGCGAAGTTGAGCACCCAGGCCGGCGGGTCGTACTCCATGGCCACGGCCACGGTCTCGAAGCCCTGTCCCTGGTACTTCTGGTACGTGGCGACGATGGAGGGCATTTCCTTCACGCAGGTGACGCAGGTCGTGGCCCAGAAATTCACCAGCGTGACCTTGCCCTTGAGGTCGGCGGTGGTGGCCTTGCTGCCATCGAGCAGCACGAAGGTGGATTCGGGCGCCGCGTCGCGGCCCGCGCAACCCGCCAAGCCCAGGGCGCCGAGGGCACCCAGCGCGGCGGCCGCTTGAAGGGTGCGCCGGCGGTGCTGGCCGCGGGGGCTGAGATCGGTCATTGTCTTTTCACTTCCCGGGGGCTACATTGCCCCACGTCATTCATTGAACAGCTTGCTTCCCGGAGGAACCGCCATGCAGCGCCGCCAGTTTACCCAGTCCACCACCGCGATGATCGGCCTTCTGGTCCTCGCCGCCCATCAGCAGGCCAGGGCCTTGTCCTTGGGCGATCTCACCGAAGGCGACGCCAGCCAGGGCATCAAGGTGGCCTTGGAAAAGGGCGCGCTGGCCGCGGTGGCCTTGCTGGGCAAGACGGATGGATTCCTGGGCAACCCAAAAGTTCGGATTCCCTTGCCCGGATTTCTCGAGGATGCGTCCAAGCTGCTCAAGATGACCGGCCAGGGCAAACGGGTCGACGAACTCGTCACCAGCATGAACCGGGCTGCCGAGGCGGCCGTGCCGATGGGGCGCGATGTGCTGGTGGGGGCGGTGAAGTCCATGAACGTGACCGACGCAAAGAACATCCTGGGCGGGGGCGACAACGCCGTGACGCAGTTCTTTGCTGAAAAAACGCGCAGCCCGCTGGGCGAGAAGTTCCTGCCCATCGTGACCAAGGCCACCGAGAAGGTGGGTCTGGCCAACCAGTACAACAAGGTGGCTGGCAAGGCCGCGGGCATCGGGCTGGTCAAGTCGGAAGACGCCAACATCCAGCGCTACGTCACCGGCAAATCGCTCGACGGGCTCTACACCATCATTGGCGAGGAAGAGCGCAAGATCCGCCAGGACCCGGTGGGCACCGGCAGCGCCATCCTGAAAAAGGTCTTTGGCACCTTGAAGTAAGCGCCTCCTTGCGATACTTTTTCGAAATTACTTGAGCTTCTGCCTGGCCTCGGCCAGGCGGGCCTCCAGGTACTCACCGTAGAAGTCGGGCACCGCAATGCCGACCAGGCGCTCGGCGAGTTCCCGCCCGTCCGGGCCGAAGAACAGCACCGTCGGCGTGAAGCGGGCCTTCCACGCCCGAGCCTGCTCGGCCGGCGTGCTCAGTTGCCCATCAAAACCTTGCAGGTTGCCGGTGCGGTCCATCACGTCGATCTGCACCGCGTGGACCTTACCTTCTCGCCGCATGGGCAGCAGGTAGTGGTTGCGCACGATGGCGCAATAGGGGCAGCCGGTCAGCGTGGTCATCACCACCAGAGGCTCGCCGCGGGCGGCCGCGGCTTGCGCGGCGCCGCGCAGCGAGGTGGGGGTGGGCAAGGCCTGCGCGGCGGTGGCGGGTGGGGGCGTGGCGATGTCGCTCATGGGTGTCACGAAGTTGGGGCGTCGTGGTTCAGACCGCGCCGCGGCGTTGAAGTTCGGCCAGGCGCTCGGGCGGGCAGGCCAGCCAGTCATCCAGCACCTCGGCCGTGTGCTGGCCCAACAGCGGTGGCGGCAGGTCGTTGCGCACCGGCGTGGCGCTGAGCTTGAGCGGGCTGGCGACGAGGTCGACCGCCTCGGCCAGCGGGTGCGACCAGGTGTGCACCATGTCGCGCGAGCGCACGTGCCCGTCGGCGAACACCTCGGCGAGGTTGTTGATCGGGCCGCAGGGCACCTTGGCGGCCTCCAGCGCGGCCAGCCAGTCGGCTTTGCCGCGCGTCTTGAGCAGGTCGGCCAGCAAGGGCACCAGCACCTCGCGGTGGCGCACGCGGTTCTGGTTCTGCGCGAAGCGCGGGTCGGTGGCGAGCCCGGGCCGTCCGGCCACCGCGCAGAACTTGGCGAACTGGCCATCGTTGCCCACGGCCAGGATGATGTATTGCGCCTGACCTTGTGCATCCGGCGCGACCTCAAAGGCCTGGTACGGCACGATGTTGGCGTGGGCATTGCCCGCCCGGCCCGGCACCTTGCCTTCATCCCGGCCGCGCACCAGGTAGTTGGCGCCCAGATTGGCGAGCATGGCGACCTGGGTGTCAAGCAGCGCCATGTCGATCTGCTGGCCTTCGCCGGTGCGCTCCGCGTGGCGCAGCGCGGCCTGGATGGCGATGGTCGCGTACAGGCCGGTGAACAGGTCGGTCACCGCCACGCCCACCTTCTGCGGGCCGCCGCCGGGCAGCGCATCGCGCTCGCCGGTCACGCTCATGAGGCCGCCCATGGCCTGGATGGCGAAGTCGTAGCCCGCGCGGTCCTTGTAGGGACCGGTCTGGCCGAAGCCGGTGATGGAGCAGTAGACGAGTCGGGGGTTGATCGCGCGCAGCGCGGCGTAGTCCAGACCGTAGCGCGCCATGTCGCCGACCTTGTAGTTTTCGACGAACACATCGGCCTTGGCGGCCAGCTCGCGGATCAGGGCCTGGCCCTCGGGCGTGGCGATGTCGCAGGTGATGGAGCGCTTGTTGCGGTTCGCACCCAGGTAGTAGGCCGCCTCGGCGGTGTCCTGGCCATCGCGTCCCTGCAGAAAGGGCGGGCCCCAGCCGCGGGTGTCGTCGCCGCCGGGATGGCCCGCGCCCGGAGGGCGCTCCACCTTCACCACATCGGCGCCCAGATCGGCCAGCGTCTGCGTGCACCAGGGGCCGGCGAGCACGCGCGAGAGATCAAGTATGCGGATACCATCCAGAGCATTCATGTTGCCATTGTGCGCGACCCCGCCTTCGCTGCGGTGTCCCGGCGGTGGCCTCTCTGGCTGGAATTCCATGTCTGTCCCCGTTCCCGGCGGTGCGCCGCGCCGCCGCCTGCGCCCGCTGGGGCTCGCGCTGTCCGCCGGGCTGGTCCTCAGTGCGTGCAACCCCACCTTCAACTGGCGCGAATTGCGCCCCGAGGGCACGACTTTGCTGGCGCTCATGCCCTGCAAGCCCGAGTCCGCCGCGCGGCCGGTGCCGCTCGATGGCGGTGCGCCGGCCGAGTTGCACATGCACAGCTGCGACACGGGTGGCCTGACCTTCGCCTTGGCCTGGGCCGAGCTGGGTAACGCCGCCCGCGTGCCCGCCGCGCTGAACGGCTGGCGCCGCGCCTCGCTGGGGGCCGTGCGCGTCGACCCGGCGCGGGCCGACGACCCCGCGACACGCTGGCCGGCGGCTGTGCCCGGCGCCACCCAGGCCCTGGGCCTGGCGGCGCAAGGCACCGACCACCAAGGCCAACCGGTGCAGGTGCGCGCGGTGCATTTCGCGCGCGGCACGCAGGTGTACCAGGCGGCGGTCTATGGCCCCGCGCTGCGCGACGACGTGACCACCGCCTTTTTTGACGGACTCAAGCTGCCATGAACCCGACTGTTCGACCCGGTCCCGTGCGCCTCGACGGCGCGGTGGCGCCGCGCCCCCCGCAAAGCGAGTTGCTCGCGCCGCGCACGGTGGTCATCGTCTTCCTGACCTTCGCGCTCGCGTATTTCCTGTCGGCGCTGTTGCGCGCCATCACGGCCACGCTCTCGCCCACCCTGAGCGCCGAGATGTCGCTCAATGCGGGCGATCTCGGCCTGCTGGCCGGAGGCTATTTCTTCGGCTTCGCGCTCACGCAACTGCCGCTGGGCAACTGGCTGGACCGCCATGGCCCGCGCACCGTGATCCTGTGGTTCCTGGGGGTGGCGGTTGCCGGCTGTGCCGCGTTCGCGCTGGCCACCAGCTTCACCTGGCTGCTGGCAGCGCGCGTGCTCATCGGCATGGGCGTGAGCGCCTGCCTGATGGCCCCGCTCACCGGCTATCGGCGCTGGCTCACGCCCCTGGCGCAGATGCGCGCCAATTCCTGGATGCTCATGACCGGCTCGTTCGGCATGGTGGCCGCCACCTTGCCGGTGCAGTGGCTGATGCCGCTGACCGGCTGGCGCGGCCTGTTCTGGCTGCTGGGCGGGTTGATCCTGCTGTCGATGGTGGGCATCGTCTGGACGGTGCCGCGCTGGCGGCGGACCGAGCCGGCGGAGCCTGCTGCCCCAGTCTCCGAGCCGGGTTACGGCATGGTCTGGCGCCATCCCTATTTCCGCCAGATGGTGCCGATCGGCTTCGTCAACTACGGCGGCATGATCGCTGTGCAGACGCTGTGGGCCGGGCCCTGGATGGTGAAGGTCGCGGGCTACACGCCGGAGCAGGCGGCCGGCGGCCTGTTCGGCATCAACCTCTGCATGCTGTGCACCTTCTGGCTCTGGGGGGTCTTCAACCCGCGGCTGGCGCGCCAGGGCTGGCTGCCCGAGCGCCTGATCGCCTGGGGCCTGCCGCTGAGTTTCGTGGTGCTGGGCGCCATCGTGCTGCTGGGCGAGCGCGCCGGGTGGCCGCTCTGGGCCCTGTATTGCGTGAGCTGCACGGTCGGCTCGCTGTCCCAGCCCGCCGTGGCCCTGGCCCTGCCGGCCGAGGCCGCCGGGCGGGCGCTCTCGGGCTACAACCTGGTCATCTTCGGTGGCGTGTTCGTGGTGCAGTGGGGCATCGGGCTGCTGATCGACGCCCTGGGGCTGTTCGTGGACAACGAGGTCGCCCGCTACCGCGGCGCCATCACCCTCTTTGGCGTCTGTGGCGTTCTCGCCTACGCCGTGTTCCTGCGCGCCCACCTGCGCCGCGCGGCCGGCCGCGCGGGCTAAACTGGGGCCATGAACGGCATCCTCATCATGGCGCACGCGCCGCTGGCCTCCGCACTGCGCCAGTGCGTGCTGCATGTGTTCCCCGACAGCGCCGACGCGGTGTCGGCGCTGGATGTGCAACCCAACGTGCCGCCCGAGGAGTCGCTGGCGCAGGCCCGCGCGCTGATGCGCCAGATGCACCTGCCGCAGACGCTGGTCGTGACCGACGTGTTCGGCGCCACGCCCTGCAACGTGGCGCAGAAACTCATCGACGGCATCAATTCCAAACTCATCACCGGCGTGAACCTGCCCATGCTGTTGCGCACCGTGTCGTACCGCCATGAATCGCTGGATGCGCTGATCTCGCGCGCCATGATCGGCGCCACGCAAGGTGTCATCCAGGTGGCGGTGACCGCGCCCCAGAACCAGGCCAAACGAGCCACGCATGATCAAGACCACCGTGACCATCAGCAATAAGCTCGGGCTGCACGCGCGCGCCTCGGCCAAACTCACCAAACTCGCCGGCGGCTTCGCCTGCGATGTGTGGATGTCGCGCGGCGAACGGCGCGTCAACGCCAAGAGCATCATGGGCGTCATGATGCTGGCCGCCGGCATCGGCAGCGTGGTCGAGATCGAGACCGATGGCAAGGACGAGCAACCTGCCATGGACGCGCTGGTGGCGCTCGTCAACGACAAGTTCGGCGAGGGCGAATGACCATCTCCATCCACGGTCTGGCGGTCTCCCGGGGCATTGCCATCGGGCGGGCCGTGATCGTGGCGTCCAGCCGTGTGGACGTGGCGCACTACTTCGTGCAGGCCGAGCAGGTCGAGAGCGAGATCGAACGCCTGCGCCACGCGCGCAACGCGGTGGCCGAGGAAATCGTGAAGGTGCAGCACAGCCTGCACGACCTCGGCCCCAATGACGCGCACCCCGAACTCACCGCGCTGCTCGACGTGCACCTGATGCTGCTGCAGGACGAGCAGCTCACCAGCGGCGTGAAGCACTGGATCGTGGACCGCCACTACAACGCCGAATGGGCGCTGACCACCCAGCTCGAGGTGATCGCGCGCCAGTTCGACGAAATGGAAGACCCGTACCTGCGCGAGCGCAAGGCCGACCTGGAGCAGGTGGTCGAGCGCATGCTGCGCTTCATGCGCGGCGTGGCCTCGCCGGTGGCGCCGGGTGGCGAAGCCAAGGCGGTGCACGACAGCAGCATCGAGGCGCCGCTGGTGCTGATTGCGCACGACCTGTCGCCCGCCGACATGCTGCAGTTCAAGCAGAGCGTCTTCGCCGGTTTCGTCACCGACGTGGGCGGCAAGACCAGCCACACCGCCATCGTCGCGCGCAGCATGGACATCCCGGCGGTGGTGGGCGCGCGCTCGTCCAGCCAGCTGATCCAGCAGGACGACTGGGTCATCATCGATGGGGATGCCGGCGTGGTGCTGGTCGATCCCTCGCCCATCCTGCTGGCCGAGTACGGCTTCAAGCAACGCCAGGGCGAGGTCGAGCGCGAGCGCCTCTCGCGCCTGAAGAACACGCCGGCCGTCACGCTCGATGGCCAGAAGATCGAACTGCTGGCCAACATCGAACAGCCCGAGGACGCCGTGGCGGCGCTCAAGGCCGGCGCCGTGGGCGTGGGCCTGTTTCGCAGCGAGTTCCTGTTCATGGGGCGGGCCGGCAAACTGCCCGACGAGGAAGAGCAGTACCACGCCTACCGGCGCGCGGTCGAGGGCATGCAGGGCCTGCCGGTCACCATCCGCACGGTCGACGTGGGTGCGGACAAGCCGCTGGACCGGGGCGCCTCGCGCGCGGGCGAGGACCACCTCAACCCGGCGCTGGGTTTGCGCGCGATCCGCTGGAGCCTGGCCGAGCCGGCCATGTTCCTGGTGCAACTGCGCGCCATCCTGCGTGCCGCCGCGCACGGCCCGGTGCACCTGCTCATTCCCATGCTGGCGCACGCCAGCGAGATCCGCCAGACCCTGGCGCTGGTCAACCGCGCCCGCGAACAGCTGGACAACGCCGGCATCGCCCATGGCCACGTCAAGCTCGGCGCGATGATCGAGGTGCCGGCCGCGGCCTTGACCATTCCGCTGTTCCTGCGCTATTTCGATTTCCTGTCCGTCGGCACCAACGACCTGATCCAGTACACGCTGGCGATCGACCGCGCGGACGAAGCGGTGTCGCACCTCTACGACCCGGTGCACCCGGCGGTGCTGCACCTGCTGGCCAGCACCATCGAGCAATGCCGGGCCAAGGGCAAGGGCGTGAGCGTGTGTGGTGAGATGGCGGGCGACGTGAGCCTCACGCGGTTGCTGCTGGGCCTGGGGCTGCGCAGCTTTTCCATGCACCCCTCGCAGATCCTGGCGGTCAAGCAGCAGATCCTGCGCTGCGACACCACGCGCCTGCAGACCTGGGCGCAGAGCGTGCTCGCCGCGGAAGACCCCGCGGCCCTGATGACCGACTAGTTGCCGTGCTCCGGCGCCGGCTGCGGCTGGTGCGCCGAGATGCCCGCCAGCACGCTGGCGCTCACGAGCACCATGGCCAGGGCCTCCAGCGCGGTGGGCCAGCGCGCCTCCCACAGGAAGCCGTAGAGCAGGGCGAACAGGGTCTCGAACAGGATCATCTGCCCGATCATGGTCAGCGGCAGCAGGCGGCTGGCCCGGTTCCAGAACGCGTTGCCGAGGATCGAGGCCACGATGGCCATGCCGGCGGCCACGCCGATGAAGCTTCCCCATTGCGCGCCGGTGTGGTCGCTCAGGCGGCTGCCCATGAAGGCTGGCACCGCCAGCAGCAGGGCCAGCCCACCCGTCACCAGGCCTGTGAGCAGGCTCCAGTCGTGCGAGGACACATGGTCCAGGCGCACCAGCCAGCGGCTGTTGCTCACGGCGTAGGCGGTCCAGGCCGCCAGCGCACCGAGGGCGCAGAGAAAACCTGTGAGGCGGTCGGCCACCGGCGCCTCGGACGGCACGCCCAGCGCCTGCCAGGCCACGCAGGCGATGCCCGCGATGCCCAGCGCCAGGGTGAGCGCGAGCCGGCGCAGCGGTACGGCCCCGTGGCCCCGGCTGCCGATGAGCGTGACCGCCACCGGCAGGAAACCGATGACCAGCGAAGTCATGGCCATGCCACCGAGCTGAACGGCGGATGCCAACAGCACGTAGTACAGGATGTTGCCCAGCAGGCTCAGGCGCAGCAGGGCCCACCACTCCGGTCGGCCCAACCGGGGCGCCACGGCGCGCCAGCGCGGCGCGATCAGGGCCAGCGCCACCAGGCCATAGGCCAGGTAGCGGGCGGCCGAGAGTTGCAAGGGCGAGAAGTCGCGCGCGAGTTCGGGGGCCAGGAACACGAAGCCCCAGGCGGCACCGGCGGCGGCGCCAAAGCCGATGCCCAGTGCCAGGGAGTGGTTGGGCCGGCTCATCGGTGGCCGGGCAGGAAGGAGAGGCTCATGCCCGGAGCTTAGCCCGGGCCTTCGTCGCGATCCGCTGGTGTGTCGTCGCGTTTCGCGGGTCTTGAGTGGCGCTCAGCCGCGGGGCGGCTCGCGGCGCAGGGCGGCCGTCAGGGCCGAGGGCGAGCGGTAACCGATGCGCCGCGCCGTCTCGGCCACGCTCAGCCCATGGGCGCGCCAGGCGCGGGCCTGGGCCAGGCGCTGTCGGCGCAGCCACTGCATGGGGCTGTCGCCCTGCTCGGCCTGGCAGCGCGCGGTGAACTGCGATGGGCTCAGGTGCACCTGCGAGGCCAGGTCGGCCACGGTCAGCGGGGTTTGCCAGCGCGCTTGCAGCCACTGGTTCAGCGCGGCCCAGTCGATGGGGCGGCGAGGCCGTTCCAGGGGCAGGGCGGTGGCGGGGCCGTGTTGCAACCAGGCTTCGAGCAGCAGGCCGGCGCCGGCCTGGCGGGCGCGTGGCAGGCCCGCCGACACGGCGGCGGCCAGGTAACGCGCCAGGGGCTGCACGCCGGGGGGCGGCGCCGCGACGGCCCGGGCCCAGGCGGGGTCGTGCGAGTCCAGCACCAGGCAGCGCGTGGCGTCCCGTCCTTCGAAATCGTGGTGTTCGCCCGGCGGCACCACGCAGCCGTCGCCGGCGGCGATGCGTTGCCCGCGTCCCGCCACCTCCAGTTCGAGCACACCTTCCAGGCCCACCAGGATCTGGAAGTGGTCGTGGTCGTGGCTGCCGTGCGAGGCGCCGTAGTCGCGCACGCTCAGGTGGTCGTGCGCGGCGGGCATGTCACTTCACTTCGGGGTTGAGCACGCCATGGGCCTGCTGGTCGGCGTGGTACGAGCTGCGCACCATGGCGCCCACGGCGGCATGCGTGAAGCCCATTTCGTAGGCCTTGGCCTCGAACATCTTGAAGGTGTCGGGGTGCACGTAGCGGCGCACCGGCAGGTGGTGGCCGCTGGGGGCGAGGTACTGGCCGATGGTCAGCATGTCGATGTGGTGCGCGCGCATGTCGCGCATCACCTCGAGGATTTCCTCGTCGGTCTCGCCCAGGCCGACCATGAGGCCGCTCTTGGTCGGCACGTGCGGGAACAGCGCCTTGAACTTCTTGAGCAGGTTCAGGCTGAACTGGTAGTCCGAGCCCGGGCGCGCTTCCTTGTACAGGCGCGGCACGGTCTCGAGGTTGTGGTTCATCACATCGGGCGGCGCGGCCTTGAGGATGTCGAGCGCGCGGTCGTCGCGGCCCCGGAAGTCGGGCACCAGCACCTCGATCTGCGTCTGGGGCGACAGGGCGCGGGTCTTCTCGATGCAGGCGACGAAGTGGCCGGCACCGCCGTCGCGCAGGTCGTCGCGGTCCACGCTGGTGATCACCACGTACTTCAGGTTCAGCTGCGCGATCGTCTTGGCCAGGTTGTCGGGCTCGTTCACGTCCAGCGGATCGGGGCGGCCGTGGCCCACGTCGCAGAACGGGCAGCGGCGCGTGCACTTGTCGCCCATGATCATGAAGGTGGCTGTGCCCTTGCCGAAGCACTCGCCGATGTTCGGGCAGCTCGCTTCCTCGCACACCGTCACCAGCTTGTTGGTGCGCAGGATGTCCTTGATCTCGTAGAAGCGGGTGGTCGGGCTGCCGGCCTTGACGCGAATCCACTCGGGCTTCTTCAGCACCTCGGCCGGCACGATCTTGATCGGGATGCGCGCGGTCTTGGCCTGGCTTTTCTGCTTGGCCGTGGCGTCGTAGCTGGCAGCGGGCTGGGCGTCGCGGACGGTGCTGCTGGCGGGGGCCGTGGGGGTGTCGAGGCGGGTCATGGCATGGGCGCGGTTGGGGTCAGGGGCTCAGGGTGGCGATGAGCTTCTGGCTCAGCACCGCCGCGGCGTCGTCCCAGGAAGCCGCGACCCCGATTGTAGAAAGGTCGACCGTGGGCAGGCCCGCGTAGCCGCAGGGGTTGATGCGATCGAAGGGTTGAAGATCCATCGCCACATTGAGCGCCACGCCGTGGTAAGTGCAGTGGCGGCTGACCTTGATGCCCAGCGCGGCGATCTTGCCCAGGCCGGTGAAGTCGGGTGGGGGCAGGGGTTCGCCCGGGTTCCGTTTCTGCGGCCGCTGCGGCAGCAGGGCGTGGCTGCCGGGGTCGTCCAGCCGCACGTAGATGCCGGGCGCGCCAGCCACGCGGTGGCCGGTCACGCCGAAGGTAGCCAGGGTGCGGATCACCGCCTCTTCCACGCGGTAGACATACTCCTTGACGAAGTAACCCGCGCGCTGCAGGTCGATCAGCGGGTAGGCCACCACCTGGCCCGGCCCGTGGTAGGTCACCTGGCCGCCGCGGTTGGTCGACACCACCGGGATGTCGCCCGGGGCCAGCAGGTGGTCTTCGCGACCCGCCAGGCCCTGGGTGAAGACGGGGTCGTGTTCGCAGATCCAGAGTTCGTCGGGCGTGTCGGCCGTGCGCGCCGCGGTGAAGGCCTGCATCGCCTCGTAGGTGGGCGCGTGGTCCACCCGGCCCAGTGTGCGAATGATCACAGCACGACTTTGACCATCGGGTGCGTGGTCAGCGTGCGGTAGAGCTCGTCGAGCTGCTCGCGGCTGGTCACGTGCACCGTGAGCGTGAGGCCCAGGTAGTTGCCGGCCTTGCTCGGGCGCTGTTCGATCGTGCTTTCGTCGAAGCCGGGGTCGAAGGCGCGCGCCACATGCGTCATGGCGGTGGCAAAACCTTCCACGTTGGCGCCCATCACCTTGATGGGGAAGTCGCTCGGGTAGGTGATGAGCGATTGTTCGGGGGGGATGTCGGGCGGGAGTTCCATCGGTCCATTTTCCAGTTCTTCAGATCGATTGCGCGGCCACCGCGCGCTGGTAGCCCGCATAGAGGCTCGCGCAGACGGGGCCAGGCTGGCCGCGCTGGGCGCCATGCCCCACCGGCGCGCCGTCCAGCGTGGTGATGGACAGCACTTCCTTGGTGGCCGAAGACAGCAGCAGCTCGTCGGCCGACAGCACCTCCGCGCGCGTGACGCGGCGAAGCTCGTGCCGGAGGCCTTGCTGCCGGCAGAGTTCCTCGACGAGCCCGAAGCGGATGCCCTCGAGCACGAGGTTGTCCTTGGGCGGGCCCATGACCACGCCATCCTTGACCGCCCACACGTTGCTGGACGCGCCTTCGCTCAGAAAGCCGTCGCGGAACATCACGACCTCCACCGCGCCCGCATCGGCGGCGATCTGGCGCGCCATCACCGAGCCCAGCAGGCTGGTGGCCTTGATGTGGGCCTTGCGCCAGCGAAAGTCATCGGCGGTGACGCAGGCCACGCCGTGGGCGCGTTGCTCCGGGGTGGCCAGCTTCATCGGGTTGGCCATCGCGAACACCGTGGGTTGGAGGCCGGGCGGCATCACGTGGTCGCGCGGGGCCACGCCCCGGGTGATCTGTATATAGACGAGCTGGTCGTGCACGCCGCGGGTCTGCTGGTCGGCGATCAGGCGCCGCGCGATGCCCAGCCATTCGTCGGGCGAAAACGGGTTGGGAATGCGCAGTTCGCGCAGCGAGCGCTCCAGCCGCGCCATGTGTTCGGCGAAGCGGAACACGCGGCCGCCATAGGCGGGGAGCACCTCGTAGATGCCGTCGCCAAAGATGAAACCGCGGTCGAGCACACTCACGCGGGCCTCCCGCAGCGGACCGTAGTCCCCATCCAGGAAGCACAGGGAGTCGGGCAGGTCGGTCATGGCGGGATTATCGGCCGCACCCTCAGGGCGCGTGGCGGGCACGGTTATCCCGTCCGCCGAATATTGACGGAGGGCTGGGGTTTCTACGTATAATGAGCGGCTTTGCAACCCAGGCGCTTTGTCGTCTGTTTGTCACGCGCGAGGTCGAACATGACGCAAGGCCATTCGATCCCGCCCGGTTGGACAGACCAGGAAGATGGGGAGCAGGAATCCGATTTCAAGCCATTGACGCGCGAAGAAGCGCAGCAGTGGCGGGTTGGCCAGCCAGTGCTCTCGCTCTGGCGGCTGGTGATGGTGCAGTGGCTGGTGGGGCTGGCGGCGAGCATCGTGGGTGGACTGCTGTGGCAGTCGTCCTCGGTGGCGTGGTCGGTTCTGTATGGCGCGGCGGCGGTGGCAATTCCTTCGGCTCTCATGGCCTACGGGTTGACCTCCAGTGCAATGTCCCGTGTGTGGGCGAAGCACGCCAACGCGGCATTTGCCGGCTTCCTGCTGTGGGAGGGCGTCAAGATCCTGTTGGCGGTGGTCATGTTGGCCGCAGCCCCCTGGGTGGTCTCTCCCTTGAATTGGTTCGGCCTTCTGGTCGGGCTTGTGTTGGTTCTCAAGGTCTATTGGTTTGGATACCTCATCCAGGCCAAGCGATCAAATGCAAACGGTTGACTCTCCGGCTCATCGGACACACGAACATGGCTGCTGAAGGCACTTTGACCCCGGGCGAATATATCCGCCACCACCTCGTCCACTTGACGAACCACAAGCAGGAATCCATCGTCGATTTCTCGGTGATCAACCTCGACTCCGTCGTGGTGAGCGCGCTGCTGGGTCTGCTCACGGTGTTCGTGCTCTGGCGTGCCGCCCGCGTGGCCACGGCCGGCGTGCCCGGCCGCTTCCAGGCCGCCGTCGAAATGCTGGTGGAAATGGTCGATTCGCAGGCCAAATCCGTCATCCACAACGCCCAGAGCCGCAAGCTCGTCGCCCCCCTGGCGTTGACGGTGTTCGTCTGGATCTTCATGATGAACTTCATGGACATGATCCCGGTGGACCTGATTCCCCAGATCTGGCACAGCGCCGGCCCGGCCATGGGCTTCAAGGACTACCTGCGCGTCGTGCCCACCGCCGACCTGTCGACCACCCTGGGTCTGTCGGTGTCGGTGCTGCTGATGTGCCTGTTCTACAACATCAAGATCAAGGGCCTGGGCGGCTGGGCGCACGAACTCGTGAGCGCGCCTTTCGGCACCAGCAAGAACCCGGTCTGGGCCCTGCTGCTGGGCATCGTCAACTTCCTGATGCAGATGATCGAGTTCGTCGCCAAGACGGTCTCGCACGGCATGCGGCTGTTCGGCAACATGTTCGCCGGCGAGCTGGTGTTCATGCTGATCGCCCTGCTGGGCGCCTACGCCACCCTGTCGCTGGGCGGCTCGCTCTTCTTCATCGGTCACCTGATCGCTGGCACGGTGTGGACCTTGTTCCACATTCTGGTCATCACCTTGCAAGCGTTCATCTTCATGATGCTGGCCCTGATCTATCTGGGGCAGGCGCATGACGCGCACTGACGCGGCTCTCTAGGTCGCATTCGGTTTCTCTCGTTTCTTTCCTTTCTCAACAAACTTCCACTTCATAGGAGTCATCATGGAAAACGTTCTGGGTCTTGTCGCACTGGCTTGCGGTCTCATCGTCGGTCTGGGCGCCATCGGCGCATCCATCGGCATCGCGCTGATGGGCGGCAAATTCCTCGAATCGTCGGCCCGTCAGCCCGAGCTGATGAACGACCTGCAGACCAAGATGTTCATTCTGGCCGGTCTGATCGACGCTGCCTTCCTGATCGGCGTGGCCATCGCCCTGCTGTTCGCTTTCGCGAACCCGTTCACGCTGTAAATCGGCTCGCTGCCCCGCGCGGGCTGGTGTTGCGGTGACGGCCTTCCATCCCGTCGCCACCATCCGCCACCCGTGTCGGCAGTCGGTGCGTCACCCCTCTTGTCAACACACAGAAAGGCGTTGCGATGAACATCAATGCAACCCTCTTTGCGCAGGCCATCGTCTTCGCGATTCTGGTGTGGTTCACGATGAAATTCGTGTGGCCACCCATCGCCAAGGCGCTCGATGAGCGTGCGTTGAAGATTTCCGAAGGCCTGGCCGCTTCCGAAAAAGCCAAGACCGAACTGGCCGTGGCCAACAAGCGGGTGGAAGAAGAGTTGAGCAAATCGCGCAACGAATCCGCCACCCGCCTGGCCGACGCCGAGCGACGTGCCCAGACCGTGATCGAAGAAGCCAAGGCCCGTGCCACCGAAGAGGCTTCGAAGATCGTGGCGGCCGCCCGCCAGGACGCCGATCAGCAGGTCGTCAAGGCCCGCGAAGCCCTGCGCGAGCAGGTGGCTGCCTTGGCCGTCAAGGGTGCCGAGCAGATTCTCAAGCGCGAAATCAATGCCGGCGTTCACGCCGAATTGCTGGGCCGCCTGAAGACCGAGCTCTGATCCGAGCCTGACGCCACCGACCGGCATTCAAAGGACCACCATGGCAGAAATCGCCACCATTGCCCGCCCCTATGCGGAAGCGCTGTTCAAGGCCGCAGGCCCTGACGCGGCTGGCGCCGCGGCCTGGCTCGACGAGCTGGCTGCCCTGGCCGCCAATGAACAGCTGCGTCAGTTCGCCGACAGCCCCAAGACCGAACCCGATCAGGTGCTTTCGCTCATGACCGGCCTGCTCAAGAGCAGCCTGCCCGCCATCGGCCAGAACTTCCTGCGCACCGTGATCGAGAACGGCCGCATCGAGGCCCTGCCCGAGATCGCCGCCCAGTTCCGCGCGTTGAAGAACGCGCAGCTGGGGGCGTACGACGCGGTGGTCCACAGCGCCTTCGAGGTGGACAGCGCCACGCTGGCCGAGCTCTCCGGGGTGCTGGAAAAGCGCTTTGGACGCAAGCTCAACCTCCAGGTGAAACTGCAGCCCGATCTGATCGGCGGCATTCGCGTGGTGGTGGGCGACGAGGTGCTCGACACCTCGGTCAAAGCCCGCCTGGAACAAATGAAGATTGCCCTGACGGCCTGACGGCTGTTTTTCCGGGCGCGCCTGCACACCATTTAACGAAAGAAGGAAAGAGTCATGCAACTCAATCCCGCCGAAATCTCCGAACTGATCAAGTCCCGCATCGAGGGTCTGGGCGCATCCAGCGATGTGCGCAACCAGGGCACTGTGGTCTCGGTCACCGACGGTATCGTCCGTGTCCACGGCCTGTCCGACGTGATGCAGGGCGAAATGCTGGAATTCCCGGCCAACAAGGATGGCGTGCCTTCCTTCGGCCTGGCGCTGAACCTCGAGCGCGACTCCGTCGGCGCCGTGATTCTGGGCGAGTACGAGCACATTTCCGAAGGCGACACCGTGAAGTGCACGGGCCGCATCCTGGAAGTGCCGGTCGGTCCCGAGCTCGTTGGCCGCGTGGTCAACGCCCTGGGCCAGCCGATCGACGGCAAGGGTCCGGTCAACGCCAAGATGACCGACGTGATCGAGAAGGTCGCCCCGGGCGTGATCGCCCGCAAATCGGTGGACCAGCCGGTGCAGACCGGCCTGAAGTCGATCGACTCCATGGTGCCCGTCGGCCGTGGCCAGCGCGAGCTGATCATCGGTGACCGCCAGACCGGCAAGACCGCCGTGGCGATCGACGCGATCATCAACCAGAAGGGTCAGAACATGACCTGCGTCTACGTCGCGATCGGCCAGAAGGCCTCGTCGATCAAGAACGTGGTGCGTGCCCTGGAGCAGGCTGGCGCGATGGACTACACCATCGTCGTGGCCGCTTCGGCTTCCGAATCCGCTGCCATGCAGTACCTGTCGGCCTACTCCGGCTGCACCATGGGCGAATACTTCCGCGACCGTGGCCAGGACGCGCTGATCGTTTATGACGATCTGTCCAAGCAGGCCGTGGCCTACCGCCAGGTCTCGCTGCTGCTGCGCCGCCCACCAGGCCGCGAAGCCTACCCCGGCGACGTGTTCTACCTCCACAGCCGTCTGCTCGAACGCGCAGCCCGCGTGAACGCCGACTACGTCGAAGCCTTCACCAAGGGTGAAGTCAAGGGCAAGACCGGTTCGCTGACCGCACTGCCCATCATCGAAACGCAGGCCGGCGACGTGTCCGCTTTCGTGCCGACCAACGTGATCTCGATCACCGACGGCCAGATCTTCCTGGAAACCAGCCTGTTCAACGCCGGTATCCGCCCCGCCATCAACGCCGGTATCTCGGTGTCGCGCGTCGGTGGTGCTGCCCAGACGGACCTGATCAAGAAGCAGTCCGGCGGCATCCGTACCGACTTGGCCCAGTACCGTGAACTGGCTGCGTTCGCGCAGTTCGCTTCCGACCTGGACGAAGCCACCCGCAAGCAGCTCGACCGCGGTGCCCGCGTGACCGAACTGCTGAAGCAGGCCCAATACGCGCCGCTGTCCATCAGCCTGATGGCCGCCTCGCTGTTCGCTGTGAACAAGGGCTATCTGGACGACATCGACGTCAAGAAGGTGCTGTCGTTCGAAGCCAGCCTGCACGCCTTCCTGAAGGACAAGCACGCCGCCCTGCTGCAGAAGATGGAAGGCGGCAAGGCGCTGGACAAGGACAAAGAAGCCGAAGCCCAGCTCGCCGCCGCGGTTGCCGATTTCAAGAAGACCGGCACGTACTGATCCGCCCCATTGACCAGCTAAGGAGCCCCAATGGCAGCAGGTAAGGAAATACGCGGCAAGATCAAATCGGTGGAGAACACCAAGAAGATCACCAAAGCCATGGAAATGGTCGCCGCCTCCAAGATGCGCAAGGCGCAGGAGCGCATGCGCTCCGCGCGTCCCTACGCCGAGAAGGTGCGCCAGATCGCTGGCAACCTGAGCCGGGCCAACCCGGAGTACACGCACCCGTTCATGCAGACCAACGACGCCAAGACCGCCGGTTTTGTCGTGGTCACGACCGACAAGGGTCTGTGCGGTGGTCTCAACACCAACGTGTTGCGTGCGGTGACGACCCAGCTCAAGGAACTGCAGGCCCAGGGCGTGAGCGCCGAGGCCGTGGCCATCGGCAACAAGGGCCTGGGCTTCCTCAACCGCATCGGTGCCAAGGTGGTGTCCAGCGTGACCGGGCTGGGCGACACGCCTCACCTGGAAAAGCTGATCGGCCCCGTCAAGGTGCTGCTCGATGCGTACACCGAAGGTCGCATCAACGCGGTCTACCTGTCGTACACCAAATTCATCAACACGATGAAGCAGGAATCGGTGATCGAGCAACTGCTGCCGCTCAATGCAGGCACCTTGCAGGACAACGCCGGTGGCCGCGACTGGGACTACATCTACGAACCCGATGCAGCCACCGTCATCGACGAACTGCTGCTGCGCTACGTGGAAGCCCAGGTGTACCAGGCGGTCGCCGAGAACATGGCGTCCGAGCAATCCGCCCGCATGGTGGCCATGAAGGCCGCCACCGACAACGCCGGCAGCGTCATCGGTGAACTCAAGCTGGTCTACAACAAGACCCGTCAGGCCGCGATCACGAAAGAACTTTCGGAAATCGTCGCCGGTGCCGCCGCGGTCTGAAGCAGCCGCCCAACCGAATCCAGAGAAAACAGAAGGTATCCATCATGTCTCAAGTACAAGGCAAGATCGTCCAGTGCATCGGCGCCGTCGTGGACGTGGAATTTCCGCGCAACCAGATGCCGCGCGTTTACGACGCGCTGAAAATGGAAGGCTCCACCCTGACGCTGGAAGTCCAGCAGCAGCTGGGCGACGGCGTGGTGCGCACCATTGCGCTGGGCTCGTCCGACGGCCTGCGCCGCGGCATGGTGGTGTCCAACACCGCCAACCCCATCATGGTCCCGGTCGGCAAGGCCACCCTGGGCCGCATCATGGACGTGCTGGGTGCGCCTATCGACGAGCGTGGCCCGGTCGATCAGACCCTGACGGCTTCGATCCACCGCAAGGCTCCCGCCTACGACGAACTGTCCCCCTCGCAGGAACTGCTGGAAACCGGCATCAAGGTGATCGATCTGGTCTGCCCGTTCGCAAAGGGCGGCAAGGTGGGTCTGTTCGGTGGTGCCGGTGTGGGCAAGACCGTGAACATGATGGAACTCATCAACAACATCGCCAAGGCCCACAGCGGTCTGTCGGTGTTCGCTGGTGTGGGTGAGCGCACCCGCGAAGGCAACGACTTCTATCACGAGATGGCCGACTCCGGCGTCGTGAACCTCGAGAAGCTCGAGGACTCGAAAGTGGCCATGGTCTACGGCCAGATGAACGAGCCGCCGGGCAACCGTCTGCGCGTGGCCCTGACCGGCCTGACCATCGCCGAGTCGTTCCGCGACGAAGGCCGTGACGTGCTGTTCTTCGTGGACAACATCTACCGCTACACCCTGGCCGGTACCGAAGTGTCCGCCCTGCTGGGCCGCATGCCTTCCGCCGTGGGCTACCAGCCGACGCTGGCCGAAGAAATGGGCCGTCTGCAAGAGCGCATCACCTCCACCAAGGTCGGCTCGATCACCTCCATCCAGGCCGTGTACGTGCCTGCCGATGACTTGACCGACCCGTCGCCCGCCACCACCTTCGCCCACTTGGATTCCACCGTGGTGCTGAGCCGTGACATCGCCGCGCTGGGCATCTACCCCGCCGTGGACCCGCTGGACTCCACCAGCCGCCAGCTCGATCCGCTGGTGGTGGGCCAGGACCACTACGAAACCGCCCGCGCCGTGCAAGGCACGCTGCAGCGCTACAAGGAACTGCGCGACATCATCGCCATCCTGGGCATGGACGAACTGGCGCCGGAAGACAAGCTGGCCGTGGCCCGCGCCCGCAAGATCCAGCGTTTCCTGTCGCAGCCCTTCCACGTCGCTGAAGTGTTCACCGGCTCGCCCGGCAAGTACGTGCCGCTGGCCGAAACCATCCGTGGTTTCAAGATGATCACCGCCGGTGAATGCGACCACCTGCCCGAGCAGTCGTTCTATATGGTCGGCACGATCGACGAAGCCTTCGAAAAGGCCAAAAAGGTGGCGTAAAGCGGCGCCCCGGGGCGTCTGGCGTTGTTGCCGTGCTCGCCGTACCTTGGTACGGCTCCGCGCGGCGCCTAGCCAGCCACCCCGCTGCTTGCTTTCCACTCACCTTTTTTATTGGAGTAACTATGAGCACCATCCGCGTCGATGTGGTCAGCGCCGAAGAATCCATCTTCTCCGGCGAAGCCAAGTTCGTGGCGCTGCCGGGCGAGGCCGGTGAGCTGGGCATCCTGCCCGGCCACATTCCGCTGATCACCCGCATCAAGCCCGGCGCCGTGCGCATCGAGAAGGCCGATGGCGGTGAAGAATTCGTGTTCGTGGCCGGTGGCATTCTGGAAGTGCAACCGCACCACATCACCGTGTTGTCCGACACCGCGATCCGTGGCCACGACCTCGATGAGGCCAAGGCGACCGAAGCGCGCCGGCAGGCCGAAGAGGCCGTGAAGAACGCCAAGAGCGATCTCGATCTGGCCAAGGCCACGTCGGAACTCGCGGTCATGGCCGCGCAGATCGCCGCTCTGCGCAAATACCGCCAAAAGAAATAAGCGACGACTTCGTGTCGTTTATCAAAGAAGGACCGGCCTCGTGCCGGTCTTTTTGTTGGCTTTTGCGGCGAGCCGTGTGACAGTCCGCATACCATCTCGGACAAGACAAGAACACGTTGGGAGCATCGCCGATGTCATCCATTTTTGAGAGCCCCGACATGGCCCCGGAAGAGGTGGCAGCCCGTTTGCTGGTCACCTCGTCGGCGCTGGCCGACCTCACCCTGAGCGATGCGTTGAAAGTGGTGGGCTACATGCGGCCCAAGCTCATCAAGGCGGGCGCGGTCATCATCCAGGAGGGGGAGGTCA
Organism: Hydrogenophaga sp. GW823-FHT04C09; assembly: GCF_058796355.1. NCBI lineage: Bacteria > Pseudomonadati > Pseudomonadota > Betaproteobacteria > Burkholderiales > Comamonadaceae > Hydrogenophaga > Hydrogenophaga sp. GW823-FHT04C09. The sequence continues at coordinate 28,046 of NZ_JBXAIO010000007.1, forward strand.
AGCAGACCGACTACATGCTGCTGGTGCTGGAAGGCGACATCGCGGTCGAGAACGAGTTGCCCGGCCTGCATGAGAGCATGGTGGTGAACATCATGGGCCCCGGCCACCTGATCGGGGAAATGGGCGTGCTCGATGGCGCGCCGCGCTCGGCCACCTGCACCGCCAACACCGACATCGCGGCGGCCGTGCTCTCGCGCACGGCCTTGATGCGCCTGCTCAAGGATGACCCGAGGTTGGGCGCCCGCTTGCTGCTGGCGATCTCCAAGCGCATGGCCGATCGACTGCGCGAGACCACGCGCAAACTCAAGACCTTTGCCCAGATGAACAAGGCGCTGCAGCAGGAGTTGAATGTGGCGCTCAACAACGGCCGCACCGCGCAGGACAAGCGGCGCGGCTGAGTCCGCCGGCGCTCTTCAGCGGCGCACGACGCCGTCGGCCAGCTCGTTGCGCCGGGTGGTGCCGGCGTCGGCCGGGAAGTGCAGCACCAGCAGGGCGGACACTTCTTCCAGGGCCTGCGTGAGCCCATCCTCGAACGCCCCCTCGCGCAGGCGCGCGCCCAGACGGTCCACGATGGCCTGCCATTCGGCCGGCGCGACGCGTTGCGCCAGCGCCCGGTCGGCCACGAACTCGATGGCGTGCTCGGCCAGCAGCAGGTAGATCAACACACCGTTGTTGTGCTCGGTGTCCCAGATGCGCAGGCGGCCGAACCAGGTCAGCGCGCGCTCGCGCACCACGGTGGACAGCGGGGTGCTGGCATTGATGCGCCAGAGGTAGCTCAGGGGCAGGGCGGCTTCGACGCACAGCCGCACCTCGCCGCTGTGCCGGCCTTCGCTGGCGGCCACGCGCCGCGCCAGGCGCTCGGCCATGTCGTCGGGCACCGCGCGCGCGGTGTCCGAGGCGTCCAGCCAACGGTGCTTCAGGATGCGGGCGAGTTTGTTCATGGCCTGTTGCCCTCACCAGCCGCCGGAAGCGCCGCCGCCGCCGAAATTGCCGCCACCGCCCGAGCTGAAACCACCACCGCCAAAACCCCCTCCGCGTCCTCCGCCCCCACCTCCGAAGCCGCCACCGCCCCAGCCGCCGCCACGCCCGCCGCGGCTGGAGCCTCCCGAAGTGGGTGCCGGCAGGAACTGCAGGAACAGCGCGGCCAGCATGCCGAGCAGGCCGGCGCCGATGGCCACCCAGACCACGGCGGTCAGCACCCAGGCCAGGCCACCGGCACCGATGCCCGTGAACACCGTGCCCAGCTTGTTGCCGAAGATGCCGCGCAGCACGGCCGAGAACATGGGCACGGCAAAGACCAGGAACACCAGCACCTCCATGCCGTCGAAATCGTCGAGGCCGGCGCCATCGCGCGTGGCCTGTTCCGCGGGCAGGGGCAGGTTCTCACCCCGGATGCGCGCCAGGATCTGATCGACCCCGGCCTCGATGCCGGCGGCGTAGTTGCCGATGCGGAACGCGGGCGTCACCGCGCCGTCGATGATGCGCTTGGCCATCAGGTCGGGAATCGCGCCTTCCAGCGCCTTCGCGGTGGCGATGCGCAGGCGCCGGTCGTCCTTGGCGATCACGAACAGCACGCCGTCGCCCACATCGCGCCGCCCGATCTTCCAGGCGTCGCCCAGGCGCTGCGTGTAATCGGCGATGTCTTCGGGTGCGGTGGTGGCCACCATCACCACCACCACCTGCGAGCCGTTCGTCTTTTCAAAGGCCGCGAGCTTGGCTTCGATGGCGGCGAGGCTCGCCACATCGAGCGTGCCCGTCTGGTCGATCACGCGCGCGCGCAATTCGGGGATGGGCTGCAGGCCTTGAGCCAGCACCCAGGTGGGGAAGAACCAAAGCCCCAGGGTGGCCAGCAGCCACCGGGCCAGGCGCAGCGTCATGGCTTCTTGAAGTCCACCGTGGGTGGTGTCGAGATCGCGGCCTCGTTGGCGACCTGGAAGTTGGCCTTGGGGCTGTAGCCGAAGACCATCGCGGTGAGGTTGGTGGGGAAGCTGCGCGCGAGCACGTTGTACTCCTGCACGGTCTGGATGTAGCGGTTGCGCGCCACGGTGATGCGGTTCTCGGTGCCTTCGAGCTGCACGCGCAGGTCGCTGAAGCCCTGGTTGGCCTTGAGGTTGGGGTACTGCTCCACCACCACCATCAGGCGGCTGAGCGCGCTGCCCAGTTCGCCTTGCGCGGCCTGAAACTGCTGCATCGCCGCCGGGTTGTTCAAGGTCTCGGGCGTGACCTGGATCGACGTGGCCTTGGCGCGGGCCTCGATCACGCGGGTGAGCGTTTCCTGCTCGAAGTTGGCCTCGCCCTTGACGGTGGCGACGATGTTGGGGATCAGGTCGGCTCGGCGCTGGTATTGGTTGAGCACCTCCGACCAAGCCGACTGGCTCTGTTCGTCCAGGCGCTGGAAGTCGTTGTACCCGCAGCCCGTGAGGCTGGTGGCGAGCAACAGGGCGGCGGCCCAGGTGGACAGGCGTCGAATGGATGTGCGCATAAAACCTCCGCTGGATGAGATCAGGTCGATCAGCGGGAATATACCCGGGGGTGCACCCGGGCAACCGGGCACTGGCGGCAAAATAGCCCACATGCGAAAACCCAAACTGCCCCCCGGTTCGGCGGACGACACGGAGGCGGCCTTCTACGACGCGCTGCAACACGCCGACATCGAGCGCCTCATGGCCTGCTGGGCGGACGAGGACGACATCGTGTGTGTGCATCCGGGTGGTCCCCGGCTCGTGGGGCACGCCGCGGTGCGCGCCGCGTTCGAGACCATGTTCGCCAGTGGCAGCGTGCAGGCCCAGCCCGAGAAGGTGCGCCGGCTCGATGCCGGTGGCTGCAGCGTGCACAGCGTGGTCGAGCGCGTGGCCGTGATGACGGACGATGGCATGCAACACGCCTGGGTGGTGGCCACCAACGTCTATGCCAAGACCGCCCAGGGCTGGCGCATGGTCGCGCACCACGCCAGCCCCGGCTCACGCACCGAGCCGCTCGAGGCCTTCACCACCCAGCCGGTGCTGCATTGAAGTCCGACCGCTTTTCCTACCGCGCGCCGTGGTGGTTGCCCGGAGGCAACCCGCAGACGGTGTGGGCCGCGCTGGCCAGCCGCCGCCATTTCGGACCACCGCCGCGCTGGAAGCGCAGCCGATGGAAGACGCCCGATGGCGACTTCATCGACGTGGACCAGGCCTTGCACAGCAGCGCGCCGGAGGCGCCCCTGCTGGTGCTGTTCCATGGGCTGGAGGGTTCTTCCGCGAGCCAGTACGCCGTGGCCTTCGCCGATTTCGCCGCCGCCCACGGCGTGGCCTACGCGGTGCCCCACTTCCGGGGATGCTCGGGCGAACTCAATCAGGCGCCACGCGCCTACCACTCGGGTGACTTCCAGGAGATCGACTGGATCCTGCGCCGTTTTGCCGAGGAACACCCGGGCCGGCCGCTGATCGCCGTGGGCGTGTCGCTGGGTGGCAATGCGCTGATGCGCTGGGCCGGTGAGATGGGCTCGGAAGCGACCTCCTGCGTGCGCGCCATCGCGTCGGTGTGTTCCCCGCTGGACCTGGCCGCGGGCGGCCACGCCATTGGGCGCGGCTTCAACCGCGTGGTCTACACCCGCATGTTCATGCGCTCCATGGTGCCCAAGGCGCTCGGCAAGCTGGAGCAGCACCCTGGCCTGTTCGACCGGCAGAAGCTGCTGGCCGCGCGCGACCTCTACGAGTTCGACAACCTCTTCACCGCGCCCCTGCACGGCTTCAAGGACACGACCGACTACTGGGCGCGTGCCTCGGCCAAGCCGGTGCTTCACAGCATCCGCGTGCCCGCGCTCGCGCTCAATGCGCGCAACGACCCCTTCGTGCCCGCCGAGTCCCTGCCGACCCAGCAGGACGCGGGCCATCACGTCACCCTGTGGCAGCCCGAGCAGGGCGGCCATGTGGGCTTTCCGGTCTCGCACGGACCCCTTGGCCTTCCCGGGCATGTGCGCGCGATGCCCGAGGCCGTGGGAAACTGGCTGCTCGCCCACCTTTGAGGAGCCTCGCCATGGACGACATCGTCAAGGCCGCGATGGCCAAGTGGCCCAATGTGCCGCACTGTTATGGCTGGCTGGGCCTGGATGCCCGCGGCAACTGGTACATGCGCGACGACCGCACGCAGGCGCAAGGGCCTTTTCCCGCCAGCAAGGGCTCGCTGCTCAAGCACGACAAGCTCATCGAGTTCATTCACCGCAACTACGCGGCCGACGCGCAAGGCCAGTGGTACTTCCAGAACGGGCCGCAGCGTGTGTACGTCGAACTCGAAGCCACGCCGTGGATCTGGCGCCTGCAGCCCGAGGGTGGTGTGTTGTCCCACACCGGCCTGCCGGCGCGCGTGCAGGAAAGCCTGCTGGACGAATTGGGCCGGCTGTACCTGGTGACCGATCTGGGTGTCGGGCTGGTGCACAGCGCCGACATGAACCTGGCCGCCGACGCGGTCGAAGCCGGCCGCTGGCGCCCGGCCGAGGTGCGCGCCGATGCGCTGCCAGCGCGGTTCGGCTTCATTCCCCATCCCCAGGCGCTACAAGCCGCCTGAGGGCGGCCGCGCGCGGGCACAAAAAAGCCGGCACGGGGCCGGCTTTTTGGGGGGAAGGGGACGCGCCTTACTTCACCGCGTTCAGCATGTACTGCACGGCGGCCTTGATGTCGGCCTCCGCGGCGGCGCCTGCGCCGCCCTTGGGAGGCATCGCACCCTTGCCCTTGATGACCGTGGCGGTCAGGGTGTCCAAGCCAGCGCCCACGCGGGGTGCCCAGGCGGCCTTGTCGCCGAACTTCGGTGCACCGGCCACGCCGGCCACGTGGCACACGGCGCAAGCCTGCTTGTACAGGGCCTCACCGGCGCCAGCGGCCACGGTGGCCGAGGCGGCAGGTGCGGGCGCAGCGGCAGCGGGCGCCGGAGCCGCTGCGGCCACGGCAGGAGCGGGGGCAGGCGTTGCAGCGGCCGGCGCAGCGGCCGCGGGGGCTGCTCCAGCGGCGGGTGCCGGTGCCTGGGGTTCGGGGAACTTGCCGCCAGCGGCGTTGGCCAGGTGCACCACGGCGCGGCCGATCTCGGCGTCGCGGAAGGCGCCGCCGCCTTGCGCGCCCATGGCGCCCTTGCCCTTGAGGGCGGAGGTCAGCAGGGCTTCATAGCCGGTGGCGATGCGGGGGCCCCAGGCGGCGGCGTCGCCGAACTTGGGCGCACCGGCCAGGCCCGCCGCATGGCAGGCCGCGCACTGGGCGGTGTACACCGACTCGCCGGAAGCCAGCGGGCGGTTGGCGTCGCGCAGCTCCACCGTGCCCACGCGCTGGATGCGCTGGGCAACGGCTTGCTCCATGTCCACCGCGCCGGCCGCCGGCTTGTTGGCCGAGACCACGTAGTACACCAGGCCGATGATGATGAAGATGGGCGCGACGAACGCAAAGAAGGCCGTCCACATCAACTGGGTTGGCGTCTTGATGGGACCGGTATGGTGTTCTTCGTGCGCGTGGTCGCTCATGATGTCCTCAGGGGGTGGCGAAGCAAGGCCTGTTCGGGTGTGGGGCGTGCCCGTGTCAGGCCGGGCAAACAGCCTTGGATTATAGCCAAGCCCCCTTGGCACCCACCGGGCGCCGCCCCCTCGGCTGATAGAATCGCTGGCGTTGCGGCTGTAGCTCAGTGGATAGAGTATTGGCCTCCGAAGGTTGTCGTCATGGCAGCTGGCAGCAACGAAACGAGTATTGGTCTTTTTACAGCATGCGGCTGTAGCTCAGTGGATAGAGTATCGGCCTCCGAAGCCGAGGGTCGTGGGTTCGATCCCCGCCAGCCGCACCAAGTCTCAACAAGTCCTTGATCGAGCAGGACTTTCCCGGCTAGAACGCCCCTGCAGCACCACCCTAGAGCAAAGGGCGGATATGCAGAACCTTGAACGGCGTACCAGCGGGGTCTACGTCGCACGACTTACAGTTCCCATGCGGCTTCGCACAGTCGTGGGCGCGAGCGTATTTGTGGCGAGTACGGGAAGCCGTAATCTCGCGGTTGCCAAGGTGCTCGCAGCCGAGCAGATCGCGCGCTGGCGGCGTCACCTGTTTGACCTTGACCGGCTCAGCCTATTGGGACCCTCGATGACCCCCGAGAACATCCTCAAGATCGCCGACGGCCACCCGCTTCTGGTGGCCGGTGGTTACCTTCCCATCACGCAGGCCGCAACCGTCGTCGGGCTGACATCCCAGGACCTGCTGCGCCAGGCGGCCGACGGTCAACTTGCACTCTACTGCCGCCTGCAGGGCGAGATGGGCTATGTGACACCCTCGTGGTCGTTCGAGCCAGATGACCCCGAACTTGGGACGGTGCTGGTGCCGAGAACACGTCACCGACCCGCCGGATCAAGAGCTCACCGTGCGTACGGCATGTACCGGATTTCGCGCAACGAGACGGACGCCGTGGCCAACTTGCTGCTGACCAAAGGCTCTGCCTCGATCTTGGCGTTTGACGAGCAGGCTCTAGGTGCCGACGAGCTCGTTTTTGTCCCCGAGGTCATCTTCGAACTCAACGAGCAGCTTGTCGAGGTGTCCGCGGTCGAGGTGGATGTGTTGCGCAGAAGAATGGCCGATGCCATCTCTCCTGCTGCGCTGGAGGCAGCCCGCCAGACGCTTCAGAGTGGGACAACACAAGCATCCGCAAGTCCGAAGGCGTCGCTTCCTCTTTCTCAAGCCATTGAGGAGTACTGCCGGGCGCATCTACCGCAGTCGATCAGCTCTCCCAAGGAGGTCGTGCGAATCCGCAACGGGCTCCTGTTGCTTGTCGAGTTCGAGGGCGATTTGCCGATCCTGCAGTTCAGTGCGGATATCTTGCGCAGCTTTCGCGACACGCATCTTGCCCTGATGCCCGCGAAGGAAAACCAGGTGCGCCAGAAGTTCGGCACGAAAACCATGGCCGACTCCATGCGTGTCATCGAAGACACGGACTGGCCGCGCATGTCGGCGAGCGAGCGTGACCTTCGTATGCAGTGGCTCTATCGTATGTTCCGATGGTTTCATGCGCAGAAATGGATCCCTGACGATCCTTGCACCGGGTTGAGGGGTGAATCCGTCCTGACCAAGGTCGAGCGAAAGCAGGCAGCCGTTGTTCGCAAGGAGCGGACGGCGTTCAGCGAAGAGGAGATCGCCAGGATTTTTGCCGCACCGGTCTTTCAGGCTGGAGCATGGAAGGCCACTCAAGCAGGAACATTCCGGACTTTCCAGCCGTTCCACTACTGGCTCCCTCTGCTGGGACTCTTCACGGGTGCGCGCATAGGTGAGTTGTGCCAACTCTACCTGGATGATGTGCGCTGCGAAGACGACGCGTGGTTCATCGATATCAATCAACGCACTGTAGACAAGAGTCTGAAAAACACTTGGTCTGCACGGAAAGTGCCTTTGCACCCTAGGCTTGTGGAGCTGGGTTTCATCCGCTGGTGTGATCAGCTCCGCAGCGACGGATACAAACGCGTTTTCCCAGAACTCTCATGGAACCCGACCAACCGCTACGCGAAAGAGCCCATACGAGCCATGTCGCAGTTCCTCGAGAAGCTGGGATTGCCGCGCGACGGGACTAAGGTTTTTCACTCGTTCAGGCACGGCGTAAACGATCAACTGCAGAAGCGCTCCTCCATGCCTGACATCATGAGGAAACGGATGATGGGGCACGAGCCGGGCGAAGGTGTGAACGAGCGCCACTACCTGACTGACCCCAAGCCGAAGGACATGCTGCAATTCATCGGCGAATTGGGTGCAGGATTGCCAGAACTGAGTCCCTTTGATCCAGCTGTCGGTGCTGCTGCGGTTCGGGATGCCTTGCGCCGCAAAAACGGAGGGCGAGGCGCCGAGGAGACCTTGGGTGCGGTAGCGGCATCGTTGGCACTTCTGCTACTACCTCTCCGGCACGAAACTTGAATTCACGATAGTTATTCAAATGCGACGCCAGCAAGGGCGCTCCTGTCCCCTCGCGTGCGCTTGAGTGCCTACTAGGTCTCCAAGTACAGCCGGAGCGAGGTTTTCGCAATTATTTATTCGCAGGCGAAGTGTAGTAGGTGGTGGTTTGAGCTTTTGCTTGGTGCGTTGCAGCAGCTATTGACGAAGCCTGATGTGACAAGGGACCACCGCGCCGAATGCATTCTGGGAGTCCGTCGTATATAGGTATGAACCGCCCTCTCAGGGCATCCACTAGGGAGCACATCATGAGTAGACCCAGTCGCGGCAGACCTCCTGAGAGGACCTCGCAGGACGATGTCCCTGAGAGCTTTTGGCGATCAGTTTCTTACATCGACACAGTCGAGATCGTGCTGATGGAGCGTATGGACGATGAGGAGTTCAAGAGATTCTGGGCGTCCCGCCTTGGCGAGCCACAACAGCACGATCCGCGATACCGCGTTCGAAAGATTTGGACGACGGATGTTTTCTACTTTTTTAAAGTCGTTCTGCACCAGCCTAGCGGGGCCGAGTTGCTTGTGCTGAGCGACATGGAAGCCCAGGGCACATGCAAGCTGACTAGGGTGCACGTTGCGCTGGACCTACATACACGTGATGGCTGCTCGCCCGACGAGCTCCGGCGACACATTGAATCGCGCCTTGTGCCTACTACACGCGCAAGGCATTTCGTGCGAGGTCGCTATGACAGGGAAAAGAGGAGATCAGTCGACCGCCGAGGAGAGACCACTTACTACTTTAGACCCGTACCTGCTGGTGTTGAGATCGCTCTTTACTCTGATCGACATTCAAAAGCGGGGTTTGGATGGCAGTGCTGTCACCTTGAGTTTCGTATCAAGGGCGCAAAAGCGCTCGAGGTGTCAGGGCTTTCGACCCTTGGCAACGTGTACTCCCTTGATCACAGGAAGTTCTGGGACTCAAAGTTAGAGTTTTGGCGCCCACCTACTGCCGCAGCATTGGCCCGATGCAGCAACGGTGCAGCTCGATCACGAACACAAGAGTCTCTGGGCGATGACAGAAATCAAAGACATGCGCACGCAATGATCAGGCTTGCTACGCATCATCACTTGGGGTTGCTGAACGCTTACCAACTGCTTCTAGAGCTGCATAAGTGCGTGCATAAGTACCACCCGCGCCCGCTACGCATGTTTCAGAAGGTTGACCATACATGGGCACTTCCGTCGCCTCGGAACTACATGTGGCCTGTCCGAACTCGCATTCTTGCAGGGTATGAGTAGTAGACGATGAGCCAGTTAATTGTGCTCATGTAGCCAAAACACGCAGTGAGCAGGATAGAGCTAATGCAGACTAAGACGCAGGTCTGAATTCCAGTAGTGCGTAGCTGCTCGGTAGTGAAAATGGCAATGCGCGGGAGAACTCCATGAGGACGTGAAATCGCTTGGGCGTCGATTCGATCTGGAGAAGGGCTGGAAACGAAAACCTAGAAGCCTTGGCGATTGCGAACATGCCGAGTGAGGGCTCTTCTCCGCGATTCACCAAGTGGCAGTGGTCGCGGTCGAGGCGGACTACGGAATCCGTCTACGAGACCCTTGGCGGCCGCTAAGTGCGGTGGATAAAACGTCTATAGCCGCGGCCGGTTCTAAGCCAAGCGCGCGAGTCCACTCCACGTACTCAAGGACGTCCAGTCGCCTTTCAGGTCTCTCAACCTTTGCAACAAACGACTGCGGCTTCCCGAGCGCGGCCGCTAAGTCGGCTTGAGTGATTCCAGCGCTTTTACGCTGCTCACGTAGCCATCGCATGTGGCGCTCGTAGGCAAGGAAGTGGATTGTTTTCAAGGCATCGCAACGCAAGTAAGCCTTGATGCTCATCCCATCTCAGGATAATCCCAAAACAGGATTTTCTAGGTAAAATGGGCCCAGCAGTCGCTGGGTAGACGGCTTCTGGCGTCTCGTCTTATGGCCAGACCATTAACTGTGATGAAGTGAGAAATTCGCCCAAGAAAATCCCAAAACAGGATTTTGGTTTGGGGCTGTAGACAGAGAATAGAAGAGAGGCGTATGAAGAAGTCCTATGTTGTTCAGCTCATTCTTACCCTCTTCCTGGGCCCGTTGGGACTGTTCTACTCCAGTACCCCCGCTGCTCTCGGATTTCTTCTGACAAGCATCGTGCTTGTCCCGCTAAGCATGGGACTCGCAGTTCTACTGATCTGGCCCATTTGCATATTGGTAGGTTTTGCACAAGTTGCTAAGCACAACGGAAGAGTGGCACTGGACCAGGAGCGCCATGAGCAGCTACTCAAGGCTGTCCGTGCAAAGCAGAGTCCATAGCAATGTGAGCAAGGGTGACCCGTCCCCGTGTTTGGACCCGGCTGGCTACAGAGAGGACCGGCATAGTTACCCTTGCCGCAATGTCGATCGCGTCAAGCCCCTTCCCCGCCTGCCCGCAGAGCGTCGAGCACCGCGGACCAATAGCGAGATGTAGCCGTCTAGGATTCAGCTCCCAGGAGCCTGGTGAGGCGGCGTTGGCGATTATCAAAGCGATCGATTTTTAATCATGCGTGACATCGAACTTGTAAGACCGCTGGAGTCCTTGGAGAGCCGCGGCTTCTCGCAGCCAGGCTGAAGCCGTCTTCGATTTTCGAACTGCGACTTTGCAGGGCGGATTCAACCGGGCGAACCCACATCGTCTCCTTCCATCCATCTCACGGTCATATGTGGATTCCCGAGCTGATGGCGAATGCGAGGGAGCGACCTTGGACATGCTTTTGCTCCCAATATTCTTCGCTAGTCTCTCGGTCAGCGGCTCTGCAATTCGGATCGGCATTTAGTGCCGGTAGAAGGCCTCAAATTGCTCAGGGGTTCCCCCCACGGTGGCGGATCACCCTTCTTACGAAGGAAATCGAAGTCAGCCGACAATATTTTGCAAGGAAAGCTGTGCAGCGGCGTTCACGGTGCCTCCCAATGGCGTGGCCTCCGAAAACGCAAAGTCCGCCTTGTCCAGCGGACTGAAAGGATTTCCCTTGATGTCGATAGCGTAGTAGCGCGCCTGACCGCCGAACTTCCCCAAGGCCACCCCCGTAACCTGGGCGGCGCCACCCGCACGTAGGAGTGCGGCCGCGACTCCGAAAGACACCCCATAGGTTGTGCAGTCGTCCACCACGATGACATGACGACCATTCAGTCGGCCCTTCTCGGCGTAGTGAGGATTCAAGTGGAGCGTCAGTAGCTGTTCAGTCGGGTCGGTCCGGTCCACGCCACCGCCTGCGGATCGCTTGGCTGAAGGCTTGTGCCGGATGAACAACGGTTCGCCGCGGGATGCCATGCGGACCTGCGAAACGGTAGTCCGCAGGCGGTGAACGAAGTCACTGAGAACTTCGGTGTCGTCATTGTCACTCGCAGAAGAGGGATACGCACCAAAAAGAAGGCGGCTCTCGTCCACGAAACCTTCCATAAGCAAGGATCTGGCCGTTACCGCCAAGAGGGCTTTCAATTGACTACCGCCGCCTTTTACCGTGGCAGTGAGCGCTTGAGCGAACGCTTGCTGCGGAGCGGAAAGACCATATTTCTTTGTTGACAGGTCGGACAATGCTCGTACATGGTACTTTTCCGCAGATGCGGAAAAGTACCATTGGCCGCCCCAGTTGGCTGTTAGCTTGACGATGTTGAGCAAGTCTGCCGGGTCATCTATTTGGACACCGAGCGACTTGACTCTTTGATCCTCTGCCCAGCTCGCGCCAAGCAAGAGGGCGCCGCCGTTTTTGCCCATGGCTACATCGTCGGGCTTGCTCGCAAGGGTAAGCACGTCAAACGGGCGCAAGGCGAACTTCTTCGCATTGCGCCGGACGACGCCGCCGTCTTGTCTTCCAATGTCGTGGATGAACTGAACCTTGCTGCCGCCGAAGACCTGATCAAACCAGCTTGGCTCGCCTTGATTCGAGATAACCCCGACAGGGTTACCCGCGTCCCCGATCTCTCTCAATGCTTTGACCATCTTTTGGTCAGGCACGCCATTGCGCAATACTGCATCCGGTGAAGTCATAACTATCAGCATGCGGCCCCTTCTCTCGATTGTCCTACGGCTGAAGGCACTCCACTAGTTCGAGCTCCCTGCCGGCCTGCGCCAATGGCGGATGGGTAGTATCAGGCGGTGGTAAGCACAGATCGGGAATTGCGGCTGCAGAGGGCGGCTGTGGGCCCCTTCGGCTGGACGATACATGCGCGCTGAGCGAGAATGGGTTACGGAGGAATGATGCAGCAGGAGAGATCGACGAGCAACCAGGAAGATTTGCCCAGCCCTACGGCTTCATCGCCTGTTGATCCGGCATTTGGCTATTTTGGCTCAAAGCACAAGATCGCAGGGCAGATTGCCGCCTTATTGCCGCCTCACACCGCTTGGGTCGAGGCTTTCTGCGGTTCCGCCGCAGTCACACTTCGGAAGGCTCCAGCCAAGATTGAGATCATCAATGACCTTGATGACCAGATCTTCAATTTGTTCTATCAACTCCGAACTCGACCAAAGAAGCTGCTTGAGCAGGTTGCGCTCACGCCTTACTCGCGGAGTGAGTACCTGAAGGCTTGGCATGAGCCACCGCCGAAAAGTGACCTCGAAAGGGCACGACGCTTTTTGGTGGCCTCGATGATGACCATCAACGGTTCAGTTGGCAGTGACCATGCGGGCTTCTCGTTCACCGACAGCTATGAGCGCGGAGGTCGAGAGGCGCGCGTGAATCGCTGGTACAACCTGCCGGAGCGGCTTGCCGACGTGGTGGAGCGCCTCCGTTCTGTGCGAGTGGAGAAGATCGATGCAATCAAGCTGCTGAAGAATTTTTCAGATCGGCCCGCAACGCTGGTCTATCTCGACCCGCCCTATCTTATGGATCGCGACCACGGATATTCGGTCGATGCGAACTGCAAGGACTTTCACACTGAGCTGCTTGCCGTAAGCAAGAAAGCCAAGTGCATGGTAATAGTGAGTGGATACAAGAGCCCCTTGTACTCCCGCATGCTTACGAAAACGGCGGGATGGATTTCGAAGACGATTGTTGCAAGCACGCGAGCGACGGACGGCATCGATCTTGAGCGGCAGGAGATGCTCTGGATGAATGAGCCGTTCCAACGGGCCGCGCGGAGTGGACGGCTCCCTGTGTCACTTAGCGCGACGGAGCGACGGCTAAAAAAAATCAACCCAAAGCGTCGCTAGCAAGCAAAAAGGGGAGAGAGGATGTCGAAGCTTGATAAGAGTACGGTTGCGCTGACGTTCAAGTTTGATTGCGATCGGTTCCTTCGATACCGTTTGGCAACGACGCACGAGATCAAGTCGAAGCTGGTGCCGGACTCGGTGGAGATGCGAAGCCGGTCGAGGCCTGGCATTAATCTGATCACTGCCCAGGGACGGGCATGGGAGGCCTATTGCTACGACGACATCGTCATTGCCGCCAAGGATCAGGTCGAGTTCAGGAAGGGCGAATTTGATTCCGAGATTGACCGGCACAAGTATGCGGAACTGGATGTGCTCGGACTGCTTGCCAAACCAACCCCTCCCACATTCATCATTGAGGGAAAGTTTTCGGTCCCTGGTGCGCTCAGCCCGGGACTGAAGGCGGCTCTGGATAGCAAGCGCCTTGAGGAGGCTAGCGGGCGACCGGATTTGCTCTGGATCCGGCCCTACTCCGCCGGAGTACCTTTGGTGAAGGCGGCCGCAAAAGAATGCGAATTCATCATTCATGTCATTGACGTCAAGCTTGCGGCAGAGCCTTCCCTGCGGCACTTCGTCGAGGTCACGTTCTACGCTTTGGGTCTTCAAGCTTTCCTTGATGAGCGGGGGCTGTCGGGGCGGTACGGCGTTGCCGCCGCAGGACTGGTGTGGCCGGGAACTCACGAGGCATCTGCTTTCAAGAACCTCATCGCCAAATTGAAGGCCGATGGGGTCGATGGCCCGTTAGCGGCGGCCCTGGACCAGACTACTCATGCAGTGCCGTATGAAGTCTATAAGCCACGCTTGCAGCAGTTTCTCGATCAGCGGTTGCCGCGCGTGCTGGGCACAAAGCCTGGCGATGCGGGTTGGCACGTGTCCAAGAAGTGTCAGCTCTGCGAATTTTTCGACCATTGTCAGAAGGAGGCGTTGGACAGCGACGCGCTCGCCCAGGTACCGACGCTGACGGCGGGTCAAGCGGCAACGCTGACGAAGGCAGGCATTGCAACCCTTTCGCAGCTGCGCGCCGCTGTTGGCGCGCAATCGCCCGAATGGCAAATTGCGCGGGCGGAGAGTCACGCGCTTAGGGCACAAGAGTCAGCGATCGACGCGCGCTGTAGCGCGCTTTTTGAAAAGAAGGTGGTTCCGATTCCGGGGCGCCGCACCGCTGCGACGCCAAAGTTCGCACACCTGAACATCTTCATTACCGCGCATTTCGATCCTGGGACCGGCATCACATTCGCGTTTGGCGCACACAAGGTGCATTTTGCGGGTGATGGCTCGAAGCCAGATGTTGAGGAGGTGCACCTCCCGGTGGACAGCATCGATGTGCCGGGAAACATCATGTCGCCCAGGTCCGAAGGAATTCGGCTTGCAGAGTTGTGCCAGAAGCTACGGGGGTGGCTCGAGCAGCTCGACGCTGGCAACAGCGTGTCTACGAAAGAGGACCAGCAGTTCGCCCACATCTATGTCTGGGAGCAAATGGAGGCTCGTCAGCTTGCACGCGTAGTCGCACGACACCTGGGGAATGAGGAAGTGATGGAACACGCAGCATTCCTGCTGCGCGTGTTTCCACCAGAGATGGAACTCTCGGATCCCGATGCCTGGAAGTCTCAACCGCTCACCGTCCTCAAGCCCGTTGTCCGGGACCTGTTCGCGCTACCCGTGCCTTTCGAGTACACGCTAATGGACGCTCGCAACTGGCTTGCGCCATTCATAAATGACCAGCAGGAGCACGTCATCATGCGCCATCGTTGGGGATTCGCCACGGCCATGAGCGATCAGATCCCTCTAGAGCGCGCATATGAGCTCTGGCAGGACCGTCCGATGTTGCGCAAGTTCCATCCGACGAAGCCTCCGGCCGAGTGGCCGAGGTACACCAAGGAGGAGATACGTGATGGGATCAAAGAGGCGCTTCGCCAGCACTTGAGCGCGTTGCGCGCCGTTGTGGGAGTTCTGGGGACAAAGCATAGAGAGAAGTTGCTGCTGCGAAAGGAGCCGTTCTCGCTCTTGAAGGCTCCGCCAAAGCCGAGACTACCACTGAATTCGGTGTACGTGATCACCATGGAAAAGCTCGGCTCGATCGCCGAAGAGCTTGAAAATCGGCAAATCCTTGCGATGCCCGTGGAAGAGCGCGAGGCGCAATTCTTCTCAATGCGGGGCATACGCGTCGCGTCGGGATCTGTGCAGGCCACTCGACTCGAAAACGCCGTTCGAGCAGACGCGCGCTATGCAGGACAGCTCGCTGGGAACGGAAAATTGCTCAAGGTGTTCGAGTTCAGTTCGGATTCGCGTGACACGCGGCTTCGAGATGGCACATTTACCGTGGTCTTGAGGAATGAGGACAGCCAGGATACGTTGGAGACGAAGTGGTATCGCGCCGCTGGCTTTGAAACGTACGAGGACGCTGCGTTGGCGGGGCATGCTCGGCCAGCGAAGTGGCTTCAGTACGAGGCGTTGAAATCGCTTCTTGGGGTGACGATCGCCCGGATCGATTCCACGGGGGACACACCTCTTGTCGCGCTGATTTTCGATAAGGAGCGACTCAGGGTCGCAAAGGCGTGCGGAATCCTGAAGACGAGCGAGCCAATGGTCCTCGACCCGATTCACCGGGACTTTAGTACCGACTGGATTGAGAAGGCGGTACGTCGCGTGGGAGGAAAGGCGAAATGAGTGCGACTCTTGAACCGGCGTACTCTTTTTTCTATGCACCCAAAACCCTTAAGGTTGTGCATACCTGCGACGCTGAAGCAGCGATCGCCGCCGTTAATAAATACGTGCGATATCCGCTCAACCTTTCGCAGGAAGCGGCAATCAAGCAGTCTTTTGCGGAGCGCGTCTCTCTTCTGTGGGGCCCGCCCGGAACTGGAAAGACATGGACGCTCGCCGCACTGATTGCCACGTGGGTGGAAGCGGCCCTCCAAGGAGGGGCGCCTATCACCATCCTGGTTGGTGCAGCCAATTACAACGCGATCGATAATGTTCTCTTGCAGTTCAAGGATTTGCTCGCTGAACGAATGTTGGAGGCGCCTGCGGTTCGCATCATGCGGGTGCGAAGCGACTCATCGGAGCCGCTTGATGTTTTGCCGATCGAAGACGTTGTGCAGAGGGACGCAAAGGATCTTCGCGCAAGGTGGGTCAAGCCTGCGCAGTGCACAGTCGTCGGAGGAACGTACCTTCAGCTTCTCAAGGTTTCGCAGGACTACATTTCGGAGAAAGCAATCGGAGCGCCATTCTTCGACGTCGTCGTGTTGGATGAAGCCTCGCAAGTGAGTACCGCTTCTGCAATGGCCTACGCTGCTTTGGCCAAGCAGAACGCGCATTTGGTCGTTTGTGGCGACCACAGGCAACTCGGTCCCGTACAGCACGTGAAGCTCGAAGACACTCGAAGCGGGCTTCTCGAGTCGGCGTTCTCCTATCTGCGTGAACATCATGGGATCTTGCCGGTGTCGTTGTCGGAAAACTACCGGTCCAACGAGGCCATCACTGGCTGGCCATCGCAGCGGTTCTACGAAGACGGGTTTGTGTCGATTCGCAGCAAGCGCCGGCTCGAGATGCCGGTCAACGCGCCTGGGGTGCCAACTGGATGGCCTTCAGAGGCTCCCTGGGCTGACGAGTTTGATGACATCCTTTCTCCTGATGAACCGGTCTCTGTCATCGTCTACGACGATCGGAGTTCTACGGTCTCAAATCAGTTCGAGGCCTGGATTTCAGCGTCCCTCATTCGTACGTATTTCCTCCGCCTGAAGGCCCAGAACCCGGACCTTGATCTCAAGCACTTTTGGAAGGAAAACGCCGGCTTGGTTACGCCACATCGAGCACAGATCGCCACCATCCGCAATCTGATTGGGTCGGAGATGATGCCCGAGCATGGAGGTCTCTCATTCGTAGATACCGTCGATCGGTTCCAAGGCCAGGAGCGAGATCTCATCATCGCCTCCTACACCGTGTCCGATCCGGATTTCATCGCGAACGAAGAGGATTTCATCCTTGACCCCAGGCGGTTTAACGTCACATTGACGCGTGCACGATGCAAGTTCATTCTGCTGGTGAGTCGCACGCTCTTGACCTACTTGCCGGCCGACCTTAAGGTGGCTAACGACGCGGCGCACCTCCAGCTCTTCACTGAAAACTACTGCGGCATGCCGCGTTTCGTGCAACTGCCTTTTCGAAACGTGGCGGGCACGGTTGAAACGCGCACTTGTGACCACTACGTCAGGGCATTCCAGCTTGATACGTAAAACCGAAGGTGGCTTGGCAGTTCACACGCCAGTCTTGCGGTAGCTCCCTCAAGTAGTCCAGCTCTGCGTAGATGGCGCGCACCTTGGCTTCGTCGACATACCCACTGTCTAGAAATGCCTTTACCAACTGGTAGCCACTCCAGGCATCACACAAGTCAAGCTCTTGAACGGTGAATCGAACGCCTGCATCGTCGGAGACTACGACCGCTCGTTTGCCGTGCACTTCGGAGATGGTGATGGCGTAAGCAATGAGCAGGCAGTCGGCAGGGGAGGGTACCGTGATGTTCCGCTTTCGGTACTCAGCAGAGTTCATGCGGGCGTATCCCTGAACCTGTGAGCGCCATTGCATAACTGGCTTCATCCCTACGCTGAGAGCAGACAGAAGATTGCCCGTGCGGTTCGCGCAATAGCTTGGCTCAGTCACCCAGTAGAAGGTGCGCGCAAGGGACTGCTTGTCTTCAAACTCCCGATCCACTTCGCTGATCGTTCTGCACAAGCGAGGCGGCGTCCCGACGGACCGACCTAGAAGCGGATCGAGCGCTCTTCCTACCTTGAGGTAGGTCGTCGTATCAATCAACGCTACGCTCAAGTGGCGCTCCTCGCAATTCTTCATGGAGCGCGATTGCGTCTTTCATCGAGCAATGAAGCACTCGGCGGATGAATGCAGGTCCGCTGGCAGAAGTCTCTAGATATTGGGCAAGTACCTGAAAGAACTTGGTTCCGAATCTGGACTCGCACGCGGCAACGTATTCCTTCGCTGTGGGCGAGTCGCCGAAGAAATGTCTTCTGATCTTGCCGATTCGCCGGTCGAGAAGTCTGCGGGTTTGATGCAGTCGCTCTGGCTTGATCACAAGTGGTGCAGTTCCTTTTGCCTTCGCGAGTCGGTCGCATTGCATGAAGACCGTGTTCAATGAGACGCCGGCCTCAGTGGCTGCGCGTTCCAGTGCCTGCATGCTCTGCGTCGGAGTCTTTGCGCTTACCGCTGCGCGATATGCAGCAGCCGCTAACCGCTGGGGAAACAACAACGCGCCGGCAAACACGTCGGAGAAATCTTCCCCCTCGTCAGTTCCGACCAGCGATGGCGTCAGCATGTGCGCCATTTCATGGGCCAGCCAAAACTTGAAGTCAAGTTCTTCGCTATCGAGGTTGATGTAGATGAAGGTGTGTCCGCTCGAAGGGAGGTGAATGTGCAGCGCGTTTCCGTGATTTTCACGCTCTCCCCAAAAGACGGGCACGAGGATCGCTTGCTGTTTGGCGAACCACGCTACGAGCGCTGACCACTCGACTGGGCCTGAGTCCTTTGCGGAGATTTCGGGACGAACGGTTGCTGCGAGCTCTTCGATGTGGTCGTAGGCAGTGGTGGGATTGCTGAACTCCCGAGGCTTGAATAGCCGCGGCCCAAGGAGCGTGGCAAGTCTTTCGAGCGCGAAGCCTTGATCGAGCGCCTCATCCTCTTGAAAGGCCGTTGTCTGTTGTTGGCCCTTTCGCCTGTATGCCACCAACGGCTGGTCCGATGCGACTGCGTCAGAGATCAACAGCCTGTCGACGGGCGCGCCGAGGGCCATGGCGATCTTGAGCAACATGCCGGGCCTGGGCAAATGCTCCCCACTGAGCCACTGGCTCACCGCAGCATCACTCACTCCAACCGTCTGGGCAAGTTCAGCCTGCTGCCAGCCTCTTTCGGTGAGGGTGGCGCGTAGGTACGCGGTATCGAGGTGCCTGTCCATTTAAGTAATTTTAAGTTTAGTGTACCATTTGTCTCGGCCGGTCCAATGGGGAAACACGCGTGCCGCTGCGTTAACTCCTGCTGAGAGGCGAGAATGCATGAAATGATTTGCGTGCATACGCGGCGCCGCAGCAGTATGCGCAACGCGCCTTCTTGAGATGAATCTGCCTTCCGACAAGACCCTATTTCTGCTGAGACTCTCATTTCTAAAGGGTGTGGGCCCAGCCACGCTCAAAAAGGTTGCTGCGCTTCCGGCATTTGAGACCCTTAGCCTTGATGATCTGGCGGAAGCTCTGCCACAGATCCGTCGCTCGATCGTTTCCGTTGATGCGTGGGCGAAAGCGGCGCAGGAAGTAGAGCATCAGGTGTCACTGGCCAGGCTTTCGGGCGCGCGCATCTTGTCGGGCGCGGATCCGGGATATTCCAAGCTGCTCGCAGAGACATCGGACGATCCATTCGTCCTGTTCGTGAAGGGGGAGCTTGCTCCGGACGCAAAGAACGTAGTCGCTGTGATCGGCACTCGTGAACCGACTGCACATGGCGAGCAGATTGCATCCCGCGTAACGGCCTACTTTGCGGAGCAACAGTGGAGCGTTGTGAGCGGCCTGGCGATTGGCTGTGATGCAGTGGCCCACCGAACGGCGATCCAGTGCAAGGCTCACACGGTTGCGGTCTTGGCGCATGGGCTTCACATGATTGCTCCGGCTCGGCATAAGGACTTGGCGGCGGAGATTGTTGAAAGTGGCGGAGCACTGGTGACTGAGTATCGGTTCGGCCAGGACGTGCAAAGGCAGCAGTATGTCAAGCGTGACCGCATTCAGGCCGGCATGTCGCTGGGCGTTGTTATGGTGCAGTCCGATACTGTCGGCGGGAGCCTTTACGCGACACGTGCGGCGCTGGAGTACGGAAGGTGGATCGGGGTGCCGTACCCAACTGACCGTGATCGGGAGCAACAAGAGCCAAAGGTGCAGGCGAACTTGCTCATTGCGGAAGGTAGCGAAGAGGAGCGATGCAGGCTCTTGAAGTGCGATCCACTGTCCCTTGGCAAAGTCATTGTTCTCCGCGGCAAGGAGGATTACCTGCGCATGACCGTTGGCGTCGCAGAGTCTGAGGCGTCGCATCTCACCAAGCAAGCGCCATCCTCATCGGCGTCCGCTAGGCAGTTTGACATGCTCGCCGATGCGGCCCCGGAGACCCGCTCTCCTTTGGATAGTGTGTTTGTGGACGATCCGAGTGCTGAGATGGTTCGAGCGAGGGGGAAAATTGCACTGTCGAAGATTGCCGAGGTCGATGTCATGCTTCAGTGCTTAGCAGACCCAACGACTGGGATAGCACCGATAGAGGCACGTATTGAACTTGAATCGGCGTTGCTCCAGATGCGTACGTATGTGTGCGCAGTCCGAAGTGCGCAGGGCCACGACCGAACTCTCGCGAACGCTGCTAAGGAACTGCTCAAGGAGCTCGACGAACTAGAGGCGGTGATCGGGATGCACAGCGATTCGCGATCCTCGCTGGCTCTGCGGTTAGGTGCGCAAAAACCCCGCCAGAGCTATGCCCGCTTGACTTCATTGTTCAAGCAACTTGTCGCGAAAGTGAACGGCGCCGTTCTTCCCGCGTAGGCTATTGCGGCCTGTCGTCATTCTCCATGTTCATGCTATGGCTGCATGCTGGTGTCTGATTCCACCCTGTACAACTCCAGAACTTCTCCAAGGTCCTGCGGTTTGTGTTCACTCTCATATCGCGTCCGCAAAGAGGGCATTGCTTCTTGACCAGTGGCTCGCTATGGCTGCAGGGACTCAACGGGCTACTGAACCCCGAGCAACCCCAGAAATGGTCCCCTGTCTTGCTGTTGCGCTTTACGCGCATCGTTCGGCCGCATTGCGGACAGGGTCGCTCGTCCTCCATGATGCTCACGGTCTTTGCGAGAGCTAGACCATAAACAGACGTGGCTCCGGCTGACAATGCCAAGGTGCGCGCGCGAGTCAATGTCGAGCCCGTTGTGGTTACGTCATCAATGACGAGTACTCGCTTGCCAGCCAAGGCTAGCGCCCGTCCGGTGCTTTGCAACGCGCGGTTGGCCTCGAAAGAGCGCTCGTTGCGAGGCAGGAACTTCTGGCTTTGTGCATCGGGTACGAAAAAGAATACATCCGGAATGAACTCAGGACGATTGGCGTCGCCCTGCATCCGCTGTGAGATGCCATCGAGCAGTCTCTCAAGACGTGGGTCCTTGCCCTGCTTCGAGGGGATGATGGTGACAACGTCGAAGCGCGATTGCTGATCGAAGACAAACGCCGCGCCGTGCCTGATGGCATGGACCAGCAAGTCATACCAATGCGCTGGAATCTCGAACGAATCCTCTTCTTCCTTTCGCTGGATCTCGCGGGACAGCGCGTGTCTTTCATGGAACCAGGATGTGACAGCGCCCTTCTGGCTGAAGTAACGCCCAAGGCAAAACGCAGTCATCTCCTCCTTGACCGTCACGACATTGGCTGAGTCATCGAGCGGCAAGAAGTAAACACCTTTCCGCTGGTAATTGGCGCCCCCGGTTTCAGCAGCACGCTCTGCGAACAGCTTGTACTCGGCAGGGTCATTCAAGTAGTCGAGCAGTTGAGCCGAACTCATCTCGATTGCTGGCGCCACGGAAACCGGCTTTCTAGTTGCCCAAGACGGCATGACCGGCGTGATCCCTGCTCTGTAGGCGGCAACATGATCATGGTTGTCATCGCCGACGTAGAGGATTTCTGGAGACGCGTCGATGCCCAGTTTCGCCAAGGCGAGAAGAATGCCCTTGTTCGAGGGCTTCATTCCCTCTGCCTTGACATCCGTATACGTCACGATGGCGTCGAAGGAATTCTGCAGCCCTAAGTGAGCCAGAACTGGACCGACGTACCCCGCGCCTGAGTTCGTCACGATCGCGAGCTTTGTGCCCGTTGCTCGTATGGCTTGCAGTAATGCCAGAACTGGGTTGTAAGCGACTACTCCCTGCAAAGCTTCTGCGGTGAGGCGTTCGTACGCTCCCGTTTCGCGAATTTCCCGGAGGCTGTCAGTGGCAGCAATGGTGTTGTCGAAGTCGAAAATAATGGCCGGAATCATTTGCCCTCCCGTGCACGTTGTTTGTGCGCTTGGGGATTATGTGACGATTTGTTTCATCCTCCAAAGTTACGTCAGCTCCTCCACCCTCCGAGCGGTGGGAGCTTGCAACTTTGGCCCGCAGCTGGAGGCCCTGGACATTGGCTGTTGAATTCCGCCGATCTCTGACCCGAGATTTCCATCGAATACTGACCCACCGCTTTGTGAGCAAAGCAGCTCACGGTGTGGATAAGTGCTTCGTTTTCTCCTTTTCAGATCTAGGGATCGCAGAGCTATTTTTGAACCGATAGCTATCGTTTCCAGTCTCCAGGATATGGCATCGGTGAGTCAGCCGGTCCAAGAGCGCGGTTGTCATCTTCGCATCACCGAAGACGCTAGACCATTCTCCGAAGCTCAGGTTCGTGGTGATCACCACGCTGGTTCTTTCGTAGAGTTTGGACAACAGATGGAACAGAAGGGCCCCTCCTGACTCGCTGAAGGGCAGGTAGCCCAGCTCGTCCAGGATGACCAAGTCGACATGCATCAGTCGATTTGCCAAGTGCCCTGTGCTTCCATTCGACTTCTCGACCTCCAGTGCATTGACCAGTTCAATGGTCGAGAGGAAGCGAACGCGGCGATGCTGGTTCTCGATGGCCTGGACACCGATCGCAGTGGCCAGGTGGGTCTTTCCGGTTCCAGGTCCACCGACAAAGACGGCGTTGTAGGCCTTGTCAAGGAAGTCACCTCTGTGGAGCTGCCGGACCATGGCCTCGTTCACTTCGCTCTGCGCGAAGTCGAACCCAGCAAGATCTCGATAGGCAGGGAACCGGGCCAGCTTCATTTGATACGCCATCGAACGCACTTCCCGTTCTGCGGTTTCTGCCTTCAGCAGTTTTGCCAGAATGGGTTGAGCCGCTTCGAAGGCAGGCGCCCCTTGGTCACCCAGCTCCGCAACCGCATGGGCCATGCCATGCATCTTCAGGCTTTTGAGAAGAGCCACGATGGAAGTCGTTGCGGGATCATGTCCCATGGCGAACCTCCTCGTTGAACCGTGCCTTGCGCAAAGAGTCGTACCGCTGGACGTTCGCTTGAGGTTCCGTCGAGAGCTTCAACGCCTGGGGCGCCTTGACTTCCGCAACGGCCGTCTTCCCGTCCACGAGGCGGTGCAGGACGTTCAATATGTGAGTTTTCGTGGCCACACCCACTTCCAGAGCCGTCTCGACCGCTGCAAGGACAGCTTGCTCGTCGTGGTGCAGGACCAGGGCCAGGATCTCCACCATCTCCCGGTCACCTCCTGGCTTCTTGAGCAACATCGCCTGGAGTCGTTTAAATGACGTCGGCAGCTCTGCAAAGGGCGCACCGTTCCGAAGTGCTCCCGGCTTTCTCTGCAGAACAGCGAGGTAGTGCCGCCAGTCGTAGATAGTCTGCCCTGTGCTGTCGTGACGCCGGTCGATGATCCGCTTGTGCTCGCAAACGACCTGGCCCTCCGCGACAACCACCAGCCGGTCGGCATACACCCGCAGGCTGATCGGGCGGTTGGCAAAGGATGCCGGGACGCTGTAGCGAGTGCGCTCGAACGTGACTAGGCAGGTCGGAGAAACGCGTTTGGTATGTTCCACGAAGCCGTCAAACGCAGGCGGCGGTGGCATCAGGTAGGGTTTTTCCTGGGCCCAGATGTCCGCCACGGTGCCTGGCAACTGGCCATGCGCAATCTCGTTCCACAGTGCCTTGCAGCGGGTTTCCAGCCATGCGTTGAGTTCAGCCAAGGACGGGAAGGCTGGGATGGGCTGCCAGAGGCGGTGTCGAGCGTCCCGAACATTCTTCTCAACCTGGCCCTTCTCCCAACCGGAAGCCGGGTTGCAGAACTCGGCCTCGAACAGGTAGTGGCTGACCATCGCATTGAAACGGGCATTGACGTCGCGGTCTTTGCCGCTTCGGACTTTATCCACAGCCGTCTTCATGTTGTCGTAGATGCCGCGCTTGGGCACGCCTCCGAACATCACGAACGCGTGGTTGTGCGCGTCGAACAGCATCTCGTGCGTCTGCAGCAGGTAAGCACGGACACTGAAGGCCCGGCTGTGGCTGAGCTTGACGTGCGCTACCTGGAGCTTGGTGCGCTCCCCATCGATGACAGCCCAGTCTTCGCTCCAATCAAACTGGAACGCTTCGCCCGGCCCGAAGACCAGCGGAACAAAGGTCCCGCGGCCAGCCGTGCGCTGCGCTTCCTGCCGTTCGGCCTGCCACTTGCGGTGGAAGGCCGCCACTCGCCCGTAGGAGCCGTCGTAGCCTAAAGCCACCAGGTCTGTGTGGAGCTGCAGCAAAGTGCGCCGCTGTTTGCGCGACTTTGTTGCCTCGATCGACAGCCAGGTTGAAAGTTTGTCGGCGAATGGATCGAGCTTGCTGGAGCTCGCACGCCTGGCGTAGCGGGGTTCTTCATCGCCCGCCCGCAGGTACTTCTTAACGGTGTTGCGAGCCAGGCCTGTACGCCTGGAGATCTCGCGGATGGACATCTGCTCGCGCAGTGCCCAGCGTCTTATGACACTCAGTGTCGCCACGTCTATCACTCCTGAAATCTCCTGCTGCCAAAAGCAGCAGGATAGGGTTCTTACGTGGGTCAGCTTTAAATGGAAATTGCAGCTCTAACTGGGTCAGTTTTCAGCGGAAGACAACAGGGGGCCGATTTTTCACTGAAATTTGATCCATCTGCGTGAAGTTTTCCGTTCAGGATTGCCCCCCATTTTTTTGCTCTGTGTGCGCTTGCAAGTGGTGGGTGAGGGGGTCAACAGTGCATCAAGAGGCGGGTCATGCGAGGATGAAAATCGACGGGCTCAACACCACTTGCA
Organism: Hydrogenophaga sp. GW823-FHT04C09; assembly: GCF_058796355.1. Lineage (NCBI taxonomy): Bacteria > Pseudomonadati > Pseudomonadota > Betaproteobacteria > Burkholderiales > Comamonadaceae > Hydrogenophaga > Hydrogenophaga sp. GW823-FHT04C09. Next base: position 53,007 of record NZ_JBXAIO010000007.1, read on the forward strand.
AGCCCTGACAATGGCACGGTCGAGAAAGGACCTCTGTCTACGGCCGGGTCATCCACCAGGATGGAGGGAAATCTGCGCTGCTGTGGCAACCTTCGCGGCGGTAAAAGCCCAGTACAGCAATCTCGTGGTGCAAACGCGAGGGGCTTAGCCGATTGCTCGCAGGTGGCGGGAGAGTTGGGGTCATCCCCTTCAGTCGGCAACGCTTCACAAAAGCTCACGTGAGCGATCAGGAGGATGCACTTCGATCGCTCTCAAGTTGCTTCGTCTGCTTTGCTGACGGTGGTCGAACTGGCGGAGGATGGGACATTGCTAGCGCTGACCGTTTCGTCAATCTGGTGTTCGAAGGCATACCGCAAGGCCTTTGCATGCGCCGCACGGAGAAAAATGCGGAAGTGTTCATCGCGCCAGAATGGAAGGCGACGTGATCCAGAAGATCACCATCGCGCCGTGATTTCTCGGCATCGCGGCGTCGCGGAACCGGCCGTCTGCAGTGTGGTACGTTTCGACTTGGAGAGCTGGTCGGTCTCCTTAAGCCAATTGCGGAGCTTTGTGCAAGGAAGTCTCCACGCCCCCAGCGGCATCCTGAGCTCCGGGACGTTACGACCTCAGCAGAGGTTGGCCTTGGAAATCTCACCAAGAAGTTTCCGTACAGCAAAACCCTAATGCAACTGACTAGGGGTCGCTATGTGTTCAAAGGTGCAGCCAGAGTTCGGGTCAATTCACGCAAACCGCGCTAAATCTCGAAAGATCAGGCCAACATGATGCGGCGGATCTGACCATGCCCGCCTTCAACGAATTAGCTTGTCACTCTAGCACCAGCTTTCCCTTTGCTTGAAATGGGCTTCGCCAAGACTCGTAATCGTCTCGGACCGGACGAGTCGGTAACAATCTGTCTTGAAAGGTGCAAGTCATGGAAAAGACACTGATTGACATTGACGGAGCCGCGACAGCGCTCAGGCAGTTTGCAGAAGAGCGAGACTGGCAGCAGTTTCACTCGCCCAAAAACTTAGTCATGGCCCTCTCGGGCGAGGTCGGCGAGCTCACCGAAATATTTCAATGGATGACGGAAGCAGACTCGCACGTTGCGGCGGCCTCTCCGAAGACCGCCCAGGCCGTGCGCGATGAACTCGCGGATGTTGCGCTGTACCTGATTCGGCTCGCCGATGCCCTGGGCGTCGACCTCAACGCAGCCGTCACCAGCAAGCTCGCATCCAACGCCGCCAAGTACCCCATCGAGGCCTCTCGGGGCGTTAGTACCAAATACGACCAATTGCCTAAGCCATGATCGTCTATCAGGCTGACAAGAGGGAGTTTCTGCGCGACTACAACGACCGCGACATCGAAGAAGTCATTCATGCCAAGTACCGAGCAGCGACGAGCCGCAAGGTCGCCCAGGCAGAAGTAAGGTCCTGGCGGGAATCACTGGGGTACGTCGCCCGTGTTCTAAGTGATCCGGACATTGCCGATGACGTGGGGGTGGCCATCGAGTTCATCCTTCCCCAGTCGGCCAAACGCATCGACGTGATTCTCGCGGGACACGCTGACGATGGTTCGCGGCGTCTGATCGTCGTCGAGTTGAAGCAGTGGTCATCGGTGGATGCTACAGACCGGGATGCGATCGTGCTGCTGCGTGGCGGCAGCCGATCGGACCAGGTGCGCGTCCATCCCAGCTATCAAGCGTGGTCGTACACGGCGTTCTTGGAGGGCTTCAACGAGGCGGTCTATGACGGCGGGCTTCAGTTGCGCCCCTGCGCCTACCTGCACAACTATGAGGCCGATGGCGTCATCGACGCGCCCCACTACCAGCCGTACATCGAGCGCGCTCCGTTGTTCCTGAAGGGTGACGAGGACCGCAAGCGGCTCCGCGAATTCATCAAGCAGCACATCCGCCATGGACGAGGTCGTCAGGTGCTGTTTGACCTTGAAAGCGGCCGCCTGCGGCCCTCCAAGGCGCTAGCGGACGTCGTCGGCAAGCTTCTCAAGGGCAACGAAGAATTCGCGCTAATCGACGATCAAAAGGAAGTTTTTGAGGCAGCCAAAGCTGCATGTCGTCAGGCCAATGCCTCTAACAAACCTCGTGTCGTGATCATCGAGGGTGGGCCAGGAACGGGCAAGTCGGTTGTTGCAGTTAACCTGCTGGCGGCATTGCGCGAAGGCCTGACCGTCAAGTACATCTCGAAGAACGCCGCCCCGCGTGCGGTCTACAGCGACAAACTCGTCCAAACCCTTGAGAACGCGCACCTCGTCAACCTCTTCGGTGGGTCAGGCTCATTTACCGAAGTCGCACAGGATGCCTTTGACGTGCTGGTCGTGGATGAAGCACACCGCTTGACTGAGAAAAGTGGTTTCTATGGCAACCTTGGCACCCACCAGGTGAAGGAGCTGATCGATGCGGCGAAGTGCAGCATCTTCTTCATCGACGAGGATCAACGCGTAACGCTAAAGGATGTGGGTTCCAAGGCCGTCATTCGCGACTTTGCTGCCGCCCGCGGCGCGGAGGTTGAAGAGTTTTCGTTGACCTCACAGTTCCGCTGCGCAGGCTCCGATGGCTACCTTGCGTGGGTGGACGAGGTGCTGCAGATTCGACCCACAGCCAATAGCACGCTGGGCGGCATCCCATTTGATTTCCAGGTGTTCGACGACCCCGCGAAGATGCATGCGGCGATCGAGGCGAAGAACGGTAACAATCGCGCGCGCGTGGTCGCCGGTTACTGCTGGCCTTGGCTCAGCAAGAAGAACTCAAAACTGATGGATGTGGTGATTGGTGACTACGAGCGCCAGTGGAACCTAGACGAGGACGGCAGCCTCTGGATCGTTGCCCCCGAATCCGTCCACCAGGTGGGATGCATCCACACATGCCAAGGACTGGAAGTGGACTACGTGGGGGTGATCATCGGACCCGACTTGGTGATGGATGGGGACAACCTGAAGTCTGTGCCCCGAGCCCGTGACCGGCACGACAAGACCATCAAGGGTTTCGTGAAGATGTCAAAAGCGCAGCCTGCCGAAGCCGCCCGGTTAGCCGACACGATCATCAAGAACACGTATCGCACGCTGATGACCCGGGGCATGAAAGGGTGCTACGTCTACGCCACCGATGCGAATTTAACGGAGTACCTGAGGGCAAGGACCTAGCCAGCACATAGGCCTTTGTCATGAGGTCAAAACCTGGGTCATTGAGGCGGCGATCTGAACCGCAGCACCGTCACACACGACCAGCGCGAGCCCCTACAGGTCGCATCGACAAATCTCGCTCAGTCCCTCAAGTTGTTCCAACGAAACAATGGACGAGAGGCCTCGAATGCCACCGCGCCAAGAAGGCCGGCAGACAGCTGAAGCATCCATGAATCACCCGCCTGCTCTATGGAGTGTATGAGATGCCGATTCATGCTATCCACAGAATGCGATGCGCAGAGCTGGCGTAACTACCCGAAGTGATCGCGAGTTGTGCCGTTTGCCGACTAACGTAAAGTTCCGCGGCCACGGTCTAGCGTTTAACGTAGCAGTGCCGCCGTCGTTAGTGACAGCGTGATCAATTACCGGTTCTCGGTTTATGCTGCGCGCAAGCATTGAATTCTCGTGCTTACATTGTGGGCGAGGTGCACTTCAAGCGACGTCCACATCGTCGCCGTAGAGACCGGTTGTGTTGTTTGACGAAGAGAGGAAATTGAATGCAAACACTTCGCCGAGGGGCGATGGAAGAAATACTGCGAAATTTGAATCGACAATTTCTAACAAGCCAGCATTTCTCCGTAAAGTTCAACGACGTGAACGGGACGGTTGTCCACATTACCTACCTTGATCAGCCAGAATACACTTTCCGGATGCTGCAAAGAGGTAGTGAGCCCTCCGCATGGCAAACAATAGAAGCACCTGGGCGGATCTTTACGGGTGCTGAGACTACGGAGCATCACCATCGGTACGACTCTGCTCTTGGCTCTGTGTATGCATGGATAGATCGCGTGTGCGATGAGATTCTTTTCGCCGCTAAAGAGCACGGAGAGCACGGGCCTCTTGACTCACTGCGGGATCAGGTCGCCGCCGCGGCCAATGAGCTCCCCAATCCCGAAAAGCCGTTCACCAGTGCTGAACTGGATGAATGGATGGACAAGCTCAAGGCGTTGCTTGCCAAGATCCAAACGCTGGAGCACTCACATGAGATTCAGCAAGCTCGGATTGATCAAGTACTGCGTGAGCTGGACGAGTTGAAAACAATGGGGACAACCATCCCCAAGCGGACGTGGCTAAAGACTGCTGGCAACAAGGTATTAGATCTCATGAATACCGCATCGACTGAAGGCGTCAAGAAGCTGGCCACTGAAGGCGCGAAGCTCTTGGTGGATTACATGCGTTCAAGCGGATAGCCCATGCAACTTCTATCTACTGCTAGTAGCTTTAAGAGGCACCTTACACGGCTCATCCAAACCTACCCGAACATTGCCTTTGGTGTGGCGTGGGCTTCCGCCTCCACCAAACCCTTTGAGTTGCTCTTAACGCACAAAGGAAAGGTGAAAGTCGGAGTTATCGGTACTCATTTCTATCAGACTCATCCTGATGTGCTGGACAGCTTCATCAAGAGCAAGGAAGTGAAGTTCGCGCTTCAACCCAAGGGGGTTTTCCATCCCAAGCTTTATGTCTTCTGGGGGAAAAACCGGTGGGAGGCCATCGTTGGCAGTGCTAACTTCACGGCTGGTGCCATGGGAGAAAACACCGAGCTCAGCACACTCCTTACTAATGAGGATGGTGACCACCTTCAGGCGCTGCTTCAACTCATCGAAGGCTATAGCGTTGACGCTAAGGTCATTACGGCGGAGGAGGCCGCGAACTACCGTAGGATTTGGAGGGCCAAGCAACCCGTTCTACGCAAGTTGGTCGACCAATATGGTGACAACGCCGCTACTAAACCTGCTATTCACAGCCATGTAATGGGCATGGACTGGCCGCTGTTTTTGGCGGCAATCCAGCAGCAGGATGAAACGCACGGTTTTGATGAGCGCTTAGATCTCCTCGCCAAAGTACGGCAAGCTTTTGCTGATTACGACACCTTCAATGACATCCCCATCGACTTGAGATTGGGTATTGCAGGTCTTAAGAGTAAGACGTTGAAGCATTCCCTGTGGTTCGGATCTATGGTGGGCGCAGGGACGTTTTACAACCGCATGAATGCTAGTGATTCGGCTTTTTCCCTTGCCTTGGACGAAATTCCTGCCACTGGCACCGTGACCAAAGAACAGTACCGCAACTTCATCGCCCATTACCTCAAAGCGTTCCCTGAGGGACGCGATGGCATCGCAACTGCCACTAGGTTGCTCAGTATGAAGAGACCAGACCAGTTTTTGTGCGTGGACAGCAAAAATAGGCGAAAGCTGGCCAAAGACGTAGGTATGACTAACCCTGCGCAGCTTGACTATGAGCGCTACTGGGACGAAGTTGTAGAGAGACTCATGGACTCGCCCTGGTGGAAGTCGCCTCCTCCGAAGCACGGAAAAGTTCTCCAAGCGTGGAATGCACGCGCAGCCATGCTGGACGCCATCTTCTTTGAAGCTAGCAAATGAAGCAAAGCGATCATGTGATGAAAGTTGTCTTGCTCGCGGCGCTTGCCTTGATGAGCCACGACGCCGCAGCGGAGACCGTGCAGGTCAAGTACCACGGGGCGGTTTCACTGGACTCGTTCGCTTGCGCTGAAGTCAACGAGCACAGTGACGTGTCTCGGATTTGCTATGACGGCGCCGAGCGATACATGGTCATCCGCCTGAAAACGACCTACTACCACTACTGCGAAATCGACGCTGCCACCGTGCGTGGTCTTCAGGGGGCCAGTTCGAAGCGGCAGTTCTTCGAGGCTCGCGTACGGGGTAGTGGAGCGGATGGGCCGTTCGACTGCCGGACGCATCCCATCCCGAAGAAATATCGGCGGTAGAGTTCGTGCGGCTCATGAGCGTCTGAGGAGACTACGATGACGCTCGACCTAGTCGACAGTGCTTGTATGCATGATCAATTGGTTCGATAGAGCGCTGATACCCTCAGAGAGGACAGGAGTTTGAGACAGTCTTCCAAGGAGCGACATGACATCCGGTCAACAAGAGGTGAAATCAGCAGCGTTTCGGGCACTGGTCTCTTCGGCCGACAGATTCCTTGAAACTTGCGATGGCGGCGACATCGGGTCATTCGACTCACCGTCAATTTGGTTGATGGGCGTGGAGCCGGGATGGTCGCTTAAGGACCAGCTACGCGAAAAGAAGGGAGCGGCGGCCTCTCAAGATCACGACGAAAGCTATTCTGTCGACCTTCAACTCGGCTGGCCCTTCAACCGTACGGCCTTCAAACTGCTCAGTGCCATCGAGGGTGGGGCACCAGAGGACTACGTCGATTTCGCCAAGCGCGCGCGTCCCTTCGAGCGCGGGTCACAAGGCTACTTCAAGGCCAATCTGTTCTCCGTGCCCTTCCACAACTTGGAGGCGTGGGACGACGAGGCAAAGCAAGATACCGGCTTTGACACCAAGTCCGCCTACCAGGATTGGGTGAGGACTGTCCGATTCCCTGTGGTGTCTTCCCACCTCGAATTGCACCGACCTAAGCTGCTCATCGCAACCGGGTTGGCCCACCTGCAGGACTTTCGTCATGTGGTCAATGCGTCGACATTGATTGAGCACAGCTTCACAGTCAACGGTCACACAAAGCGAATGTTCGTATCCACCGATGGGCTGGTGCCACTGGTGGTGGTGCCTCACCTTTCAGGTGGGCCCGCGGGCCTCAACAGCAACGCAGCAGTCGCTCAGGCAGCACAGGTGATTCTGAAATCAACTTTATAGAAGCGCCCTTAAAGGATGTAGATCAGCATTGTTCGGCGGCACCATCAAGGCGGGAGGCTCCGGATGCTGCTAACCACTCACCATCACGAGCATTTATGCAGTTTCGACACGTCAAGTTTTTTGCGCTTTGCACGTTCATCACCCAGGTCTCAACCGCTCAGGCCGCAAGCTTCAACTGCGCCGCCGCGCGCGAAGCATCGGAGATTCGGGTCTGTGCGAACCCGACGCTGGGTGCTCTCGATGAACAGTTGGCTGAGGTCTATCGAGACGCCTCCTCACGCACATCGGACATCAGGTCAAGCCAGCGCGCGTGGCTGAAATCGCGCAACACCTGTGTAGACGATGCCTGCATCCAGACACATTACGAACAACGAATAGGGGAACTCAGCGTCGCGCAAGCCCCCGCAGTAAGTGCGGCTGACGCTGTTTCGGACAATGCACAGCGGCGGCCCGCTCTGGCCCCCGATGTGACGGTCGTGGCAGTCATCCCTACCACCCCCGTCCCAATTGTTTCCTCCGGGACCGCACAGCCGGCGTCTCCCATAGCGGAGCCCTTGCCCCCGGCGACATCGGAATTCCGTGGCCCTGGACCCATCCAATCGGCGCGCCGTGCATCCGAAAGCGACACTGGGCCCGAGTCCATGAGTTCGCTCACCTCCGAAGTCTGGAAGGAAATCCGGGAAAACTACGCCTACATATTGCTCGTCCTCGCCGCTCTGGGCGGTCTCGCTGCCTATGGCTACAGCAAGCGCTGCCCCAAGTGCCAGAAGTGGTTCTCTGCAGAGGAGGTTGACAACGAGTTATTGAGCAGAAAAACCGGGTTTAAGACGGTTACCCGCCAAGACCGGCATCGCGACTCGCAGGGGAAGACAATCAAGACGGTGGAGCGCAAAGAGCAAGTTCAAGTAGAGGTGTCCACATGGAAGGATTTCTACAAGTGCAAGAGCTGCAACCATGAATGGATCGGGGTCTCGCAAACTGAGCGCACCTAGGTCGGCAACGTATGGCGCAGCAGCTCCTTGCTGTCGTCGGCCGCCGCCGCCGTAGTTTCACGCCAAAAGTTCGAGGGCACCACACCGAAACTGGGCAAAATTTCTCCACACCAAGTTCTGCTGTCCGCCATGCTCCACCTGTGGGTTGGGTGCGTGGTGGGTACCACCGGCGTGCGCATGTTCCAACATTGCGCCCTGGGCCGATGCCCAAGTCTCCATAGACGGCCCCGTTGGGTGGGCGCAGGGCGCTCAGCTCCACGGACCCTCCGGCCGCACCGCACTATAGGTCTATGTTCAGGATTCCCTGTGGCCGGCAGAAGCAACACTTTCCAGTTCGCCGATGCCTACGTCTGAGATGAATTGAGATAGCGATCGGCAAGGCTTTTCGCGGTTCGCTCTGTTCTCCGAGGGGCGCCTCGAAATCGTAACGGGCTTAAGTTGCCGCTAAAATCCCAGTACAGCAACCTCGTGGTGCAAACGCGAGGGGCTTAGCCGATTGCTCACAGGTGGCAGGAGAGTTGGGGTCAATCCCCGCCAGCCGCACCAAACCTCGCGTTTCGAGCAAGTGCCCGCACACATCGGGTGAGACACATCATCTTTCGCTGCAACTGACTCCCACGGAATGGGGCACATCGCATTGATGGACCTAGAGTCGGGACTGATCTATCTGAAACAGCCTGTGCCCGATGCGTGCCTTGCTTGTGCCGCGCCCCCCAACTCAGTTCAACTTAGGTGGTTGAAAACGACCCTTGCACTTGTGCCGTTGCATGGCCGAGGAAGGACTCGCTCCCTCACGGACATTGACTTAACACATCTGTTGGGCTTATTTGCAGCGGTTGCTGCCAGTCTTGATTTGTTGCGGATCGACCGATCTGCGTCGCGTTGCAGTCGTGGGGTCCAAGCCGGCTCGTGGACTGAGCGGCAGCTCTTTTGCTCGCTGGAGACCATGAGGGGTGAACTGCCTCCCACCTCAATTCCGGCTTTGCTTTCGGTACGACGCCTGCTCTTACGACCCCAACATCAACACAGTACATGCCAAGATCGTGGGCACTCCGGACCTTAACGTTCATGTGGAGTTCGACTTCTTCGGCATCATTTGCTGCAGAGAAGTAGCTGAAGTTCCACGGATCCCCGTTGGTGCTTGTCTTAACCGCGAAGTACGCCTTGCCTTTTGGGTTGTGGACCCGAACTTCGAAGCTTTGTGCCTTGTAGTGTTCGGCAAATCCAGTGATCGAAGCAAGTTCGAGAAGCTTTGATTGACTTAAACCAATAGCCTCGAACGCTTGCGCGTGCCTGCGAATCACGCGCTTGATAGCAGACTGAACTTTAGCGAGGTCCATCGCCTGCTAGCTGCTGAATGAGTTCAACGTAAGATAGTTCGAGAAGTTCCTTGACCTCCTCGCGCGCAAGGACGTTCTCGATCGCCTCAAGAGCACTCCTGAGTGACGAATGCAGTTGGCCTCCGCGCGAGAAGTCCTGTGCGCCAATGCGAATACGGGTCACATCAGCGGTCTGGAGTAGAGCTGCGGAGTTGTCGAGTGCCCAATAGTTTGAAGCAACGAGACCGTGGAACTTCTTAATGCCGGCCAAAAAAACCACCTGATCAGCGAGATCCTGCCTCGGGGCAATGCCCGCGTCAGCGAAAATTGCCGGCAAGGCAAGTTTGACGCTCTCTGCATATCCCTTGATCTGCTCGCGCAATGCGAACGGCAGTTCAGCCACTGTAGAGGACAAGAGAACGATGGACATGAGGAATGAGATCTAAAGCGCGAGTTAACCGGAGCAGTAGGGTATAGCGACGGCTGGACCAGAATGAAAGGCGGGCCCGGACTGCGGCATGCCCCACTGTTTCCAGCTGAATGAAAGGTTACCGGCCCTCGAGAGCGAAAAGGAAGAGCGCCGCAAGTGAACTCGGAACGACGCTGTGCAGCGCCGTCGAACCTAGTCGCCTCCGATGCGGCGCAAACCCTGCGGGAAGAGAACGAGCGACTGCGCGGTGGGGTAGCGTACGAATACATGAACTACCTCCTGGTCGTCCAGGTATTTGTCCGCACCCCCACTGGGTCCACTTTCAGTGGAAGACAACACGGTATGTCAAGCGCGTGGTACGACCGGCAAGGAGCAGGCTCGGCCTCGGATCTGGCTTCCTTGTTATCTGGTCGAGTATCTACTGGAGATCGAGATGACAGACAGGCAATGCGCTCGGAGCAGCACCAAGCGGCATCGGCAAGGTTCATGGGGTAGCGATCCGCCGTCTTGTCACGGCAGACCCCTTGACCCTGCGCGCACAGGTGTGTGACAATTTCAATCACAGGAACACCGTACCGATTATAGGAACACATGACCACCAATCAATCTTTGTCGAGAGGCCTCCAACTGCTCGACGCTATCAATGCCAGCTCGGAACACCTGGGGATTCGCGAGGTCGCGCGCTTGCTCGACATCAGCCCTTCCATTGCGCAACGGCTGGTCAATACGCTGGTCGAGGCCGGGTATCTGCAGCAGGTCGTGGAGACACGCAAGTACCGGCTAGGTGTGAGTGCACTTGCCCTGGGTTCGAAGATGGTGCGCAGCGACGAGCTCTATACCAACGCCTCGAGCGAGCTGCGCATCCTTGCCGAGCAGCACCAACTCAATGGCTTCCTGGGCGTGATCCAGCAGCACGCGGTCGTCTACCTGCACACGGTGCAAAGCCATGGTTCCATCGCCATCCGCGCTGCGGCGGGGCAGCGCATTTCGCCGCACGCCACGGCCTTGGGCAAGGCCCTCATGGCCGAGTTGCCGTCGGATCGCGTTGACGACGTTCTGGGCGCGGCCCCCTACGCCGCACGCACCCCGCACACGCTCACCACAGCGCGCGCCTTCGCCAAGGAACTGGAGCAGACCCGGCGCCGGGGCTACTCGATTGCCGACGAAGAAAACGAGCTGGGCGTCGTGTCCATCGGTGCGCCCATCCGCAACCATGACGGCATGGTGGTGGCGGCCATCAGCGTGGCTTTTCTTAAGGCCCAGCGTGGGCCTAAGGAATGGCCCGAGATAGCCGACCTCGTCGTGCGTGCCGGGCTGCGCTGTTCCGCCGCGCTCGGCTTCGCCTTCCCCTCTCCCTCGCAGGCCGCCGGCGTTGCGGCATCGGCTCCTGCGCGCCGCATCACCACCACCCACTGAGACCTATGGAAACGCTTCTGAACAAACCGCGATTGAAATCGCTCGCTGCCCAACACCAGCTCGATGCCTTGGTGGCCACCTCGCCAGAGAACGTCACGTACGCTAGCGGCTACTGGGCGCTCTCCCAGTGGATCCGACGCGGGCCGCAGGTCTATGTCCTGCTGCCGGTGGACGATGTCGAGCAGGCCCGGGTCATCGCACCCACCTCGCTGCTCGATCAACTCGTCGATCAGGAAGACGTATGGGTGCAGCACGTCACGCGGTACGGCTTCTTTCACGTGGACCGTTCAGAGGGCCCGATGACGCCGCTGGACAGCCGTCTCCTGGGCTTCTTCGAACAGCCGGACGAAAAGGATGCCATCTCGGCCCTGGTCCAATCCATCCGGTCGCACGGACTCGAAAAGGGCACCCTGGGCATCGACGAAATGGGTTTGATGCCCGGCCATTGGGAGCGCATCCAGCAAGCGCTTCCCGACGCGAAACTGGTTCCTGCCATGAAGCTGTTTCGCGAGATCCGTGCCGTCAAGACCCCGCAGGAAGTCGAGCGGCTGCGCCGCGTCGCGACGATCGCGGAAGAGTCGGTCGCCGCGGCCCTGCAGGTCGCGCGGCCGGGCATCTCGGAGATCGAAATGGCGCGCGTCTTCCACGCCACCACCGTGGAGGGCGACGCAACGCCCGTGCTCGGGTGCCTGGGCTTCGGAACCAGATCGGCCATGCCCAACGTCTACCCGTCCCACGCCAAGCTGCAGGCCGGCGATGTCATCCGCTTCGACTGCGGTGGCCGCTATGGCAACTACCGTGCAGACATCGCTCGCATCGCGGTGTTGGGCGAGCCGGACAAGAAGCTGGTGAACTACCACAAGGCCTTGCACAACGGTGTGATGGCGGCCTTCGAAACGATCCGGCCGGGCGTGAAGTCATCCGCCGTGTACGAAGCGGCCATGGACGCCACGCGAAAGTCGGGCATTGCGCACTACAAGCGCAGCCACGTCGGCCATGGCATCGGGCTCGACGGCTACGACATGCCGGACCTCACGCCCAGCAATGACCAGGTCATTGAAGAAGGCATGGTGATGTGCGTCGAAACGCCGTACTACGAATTCGGGTGGTGTGGCCTTCAGGTCGAGAACACCGTCGTCGTGCGCAAGGACGGCGTGGAACTGCTGCACCGCGAGGACGGCGCCCTGAAGGTGATCGCGTGACCCGACCTATGGCCTTGCAGTGCCTGCGTTGCGGCACGCTGTACCCACCCGAGGCCCAGCGCTGCGGTTGCACGGCTTGCGCCGGGAAGCTGGCGAGCAACCTGCGCGTCGTGTACGAGCCGCAGGCGGTATCGAGCTGGAACTTCAAGGAGGCCAACGCCAGGCCACCCGGCATGTGGCGCTACGGCGAGATGCTGCCAGTGCCCGCCGCGCAGGCGGTCACGCTGGGCGAGGGTGGCTCGCCCCTGCACCACGCGAGCCGGCTGGGCGAGGCGCTTGGCCTGAAGGCCCTGTACATCAAAGACGAGTCCTGCAACCCGACGCACTCGTACAAAGACCGCTTGAGTGCCGTGGCCGTCTCGCACGCCCTGCAGCAGGGCGCGTCCGTCGTTGCCACGGCCTCATCGGGAAACGCCGGGGCGTCCCTGGCGGCCTACGCCGCGCGCGCCGGCCTCCAGTGCGTGGTTGCGTCGATGAGGGGCGCGTCCGGCCCGATGATGGCGCAGATCCGCAAGTTCGGAGCGCACCTCGTGATGATGGACGACAAGTCCTTGCGCTGGCCGCTGCTCGCGCAAGGCGCCGCGCAACACGGCTGGTATGTCACATCGCCGCATTCGGCGCCCGTCGTGGGCAGCACGGCAGTGGGCATCGAAGGCTACAAGACCATCGCCTATGAAATCGTGAGCGACCTCGGACACGCACCCGACTGGGTCGTGATGCCGGTCTGCTATGGCGACGCCCTTGCGGGCGTGGCGCAGGGGTTCGAGGACTTGCTCCAGGCCGGCGAGATTCACCAGCGCCCGAGGCTGGTGGCCGCCGAAGCCCACGGCTCGTTGGCCAAGGCCATCGACGCCCATGCCGAGAGCGTGGACGCGGTCGATGCCGGCTGCGCCACGCTGGCTGCATCGGTCGGCGCGAACCAGAGCACCTACCAGGCGCTTCATTGGCTGCGCGCAACCAACGGCCTGGCCGTGCGGATCGGCAACGATGGCCTGATCGAACTTCAAGAGCTTGTGGCCGCCCGGGAGGGCTTGTTGTACGAGCTGGCCAGCGTCATGCCAATGGCGGCCGCCCGGCAGCTTGCGCACGGGGGTGCGATGGGGCCGGACGACACCGTCGTCTGCGTGGCCACGGCCTCCGGCCTCAAGGACACCGACAAGTCGACCGGCCACTGGGATGCCCTGCCGGTCGTCGAGGTGCGACCCGAGCAGATCGCAGCGCTTGCGAATGCCACCCAAAGCCTGTTGCAGCAGCGTGCCGGGTCGGGGCGCTAGCAGGAACAACCCGCGCCCGACCTTCTCTTGGCTTCAGTTTCCTCTTGCCATTCCAGAACCCCGTTGTCCTTTTCAGGAGTGCTTCCATGCTTCGACGTTCTCTCATTGCTGCTGCGGCAGTGGTCCCCGCAGTGCTTGTGCACCACACCGTGTGGGCGCAACCTGAGTTTCCATCGCAACCGATCAAGATCGTCGTGCCCTTCGCGCCTGGCAGTGGGCCCGATGTGTTCGCACGGCTGATCGGCGAGAAGTTCAGCGCAGCCTACAAACAGCCGGTGGTGGTCGAGAACCGCGTCGGTGCGAGCGGCATGATTGGCAGCGAGTTCGTCTCGCGTGCGCCCGCAGACGGCCACACGCTGCTGGTCGCAACGCCCTCGAACACGATCGCGGCGGTGGCTGGTCGCAAGCTGTCGTTCGATCCCGTGAAAGACTTCGCCCCCATCGGCATGGCCGTGGCGCTATCGCCGATCTTTATCGCCCATCCGGATGCGCCTTGGAAGAGCCTCAAAGAACTGATCGCCGCTTCGAAGGCGCGCCCGGGTCAGTTGACGGTGGCGTCGGGTGGTGTCGGCAACTCCCAGCACCTCGCAGCCGAGTTGCTCATGCAGTCCGCCGGAATCGAGATGCTCCACGTGCCATTCAAGTCGAGTTCAGAGATCGTCACAGCCGTCATCAACAAGTCGGTCGACGTCTCGTTCGTGGACCCGTCGGCCATTCCCATGGTGAAAAGCGGTCGGGTCAGGGCGCTCGCCATTGGCCCCGGTGTGCGCTCCAAGGTGCTGCCCGATGTCCCGACCGTGGCCGAAACCGGCCTGGCAGGGTACGACTACACCAGTTGGTACGGGCTGGCCGCCCCAGCCCGCACGCCTCAGAACGTGATCGCCTCGCTGAACCGAGAACTCGTCAAGGCGCTGGCGGACGCCGACGTGCAGGCCAAACTGGCAACCGCCTCGATGGAGGTGAGGGCCAGTTCGCCCGAGGCGCTGGCCACCTTCATGGCCCAGGACGTGGCGCGCTGGAAGCAGGTGGTCGACACGGGGCGGATCAAATTCGAATGAGCTCCAACGGAATGTGAGCGCCATGGGTGTAGTGAGCGTCTCCCTCGAAGAACTTGAGACCGTGATGGAGACGGCGCTGATGTGCCACGGGGCGTCCCGCGCCGCCGCCAGCGCGGTCGCGAAATCGCTGGCGCGCGCGGAGCAGCTCGGGAACACCTCTTGTGGCCTCTTGCATCTGGAGAGCGACTGCGCGCAACTGCGCAGCGGGCGCGTGAACGGTGCGGCCGTGCCGCAACGGATCGACATTCGCCCTGGCGTGGTGCAGGTCGACGCCCACTTCGGCTTCGTGCAACCGGCCTTCGCGCTCGGCTTGAGCGAGGCCGTGCAACGGGCGAGGCAACTCGGTATCGCGGTTCTCGCGATCAGCCGCGCGCACACCAGTGCCAGACTCGGCTACCTGCCGGAGCAAATCGCCGAGCACGGGCTCATCGGAATTGCCTTCACGAACGCCTCCGCGAGCGTGGCGGCACCTGGGGGGTCAAGGCCTCTGCTGGGGACCAACCCCATCGCGATGGCCGTGCCGGACGGCAATGGGGGCATCGCCTTCCAGTTCGACCAATGCACCAGCGCGGCGAACCTGCGGCACGTGCGCGAAGCCGCGCGCGACGGCCGCCCCATTCCCGAAGGTTGGGCCGTGGCGCGCGACGGCCAGCCCACCACGGACCCGGTGGCGGCGTTGGGCGGCGCCCTGCTGTCCGCTGGCGGGAGCCGCGGCTTTGGCATCGGCCTGATGGTGGAGGTGCTGGCATCCTTCTACACAGGATCTGCCATGTCGATGGACACCCGCAGTCTGCAGGCGGTCGATGGCGCGCCGCACTCGCTAGGTGTGTGCAGTGTGCTCATCGATCCGACCGCGTTGGCGCGTGAGGGCTTCTGGTCCGCCCTTGCTCGACTCGAAGCCGCTATGCGTGAAGAGCCTAACACCCGGCTACCGGGGGCAGGAAAGACGAAGCGCCAAGCGATCAGTGTTAGCCGAGATGCTTGGATGAAAGCCGTGCACCTCGCAGAAGCAGTCCGAGAAAACCGATAGCGTATTCACGCGGGGTGACGATAGCCTTTTCCTCACTCTTGCCTCTTGTTGCCTTCGCACCCGCAGCACGCTTCGCGTAGGCACCTCAAGGTCGGTTCGTGACTGCTCTTGTTTGGTTGCGTCACATCACGAGGGGCGCGAGCGCTGACCTAGAATGGGCCTCCGTGCTGCCGCTCGTATATCGAATTGAGGGCGGGATGGAGGCGAGGTTGCGGTTCGAGCGCGAGGTGTTGGCGCCAGCTGCGGGAGCGTTCGAGGCGGGACAACGCGAGCACGCGGTGATGCTGCTCACCGACGGCATCAACGGCGTGGGGCAAGGGCCAAGCCAGTACCTGCCGGGGCGCGAACGGCGGCTGCGCGACGCCGTTCCATGCACGCTCTGCTCATCTTTTCGAATGCATTTCCCGCGCTTTACGAGGACGCTTTGATGCCGTTGGCCACGCTGACGCAACCGCTGCATGGCACGAAGGTGCTAGACGTGAACCGAGCTATCGAGGCGGATGCCGCAAGCGCGACGCATGCATGTGCCTGAAAGGAGACCCGGCGTGCATCGGGACTATCCATTGGCTCTTCAATGGGATCGTGTTGGACTTTCCCGCAGTTTCTTTCTGATGATCGCATTTCGACACGCAGGCTGAGGAGGCAATCGGTTGAGCATTAAAAGGGTCGATTGATTCAAGGAGCGATGCCTGTCATCGACGCGAGCGTCAATGGGTGAAACTGCTAGTCCCCGGTGAATTTTCGAGATGTCGCTAAGGGCTTTAAGCATTCGCGTAGCCGGTCGTGCGATAGAGGCTCATCGGGCTTCAGGGCTGCTTCCACATGGCCGATGTGAGAAATCATGCGTTCGCGCGCAAGCAAAATATCCCCTGTTCCGAGCGCCTCCACGATAGCTTCGTGCTCTGCGCAAGACTGGCTGGCGTCGTGCTGCGATTGGTACAGCGAGGCGGCCAGGGTGGTGCGGGCGGTGAGATCTCGCAGAATCTCGCTGAGGCCACGGTGGCCCATGGCCTCAGCTAGGCAAACATGAAAATCGGCTAGGAGAAAGGCACGGGTACCGGCATCGGCACCTTCTATCGCGCGCTGCTCGTCGGCAATGTGCGCGCGCAGGCGAGGAATCACCGCTTGCAGGGGGCGGCCCATGTCGGTGAGGATGCCCGACTCGATGATGCGCCGCGCGGAAAACGCGTCGCGCGCGTCCTCCACCGAGGGCTCCACCACGTACCACCCCTTGCGCGGGCGCACCTCCACGAAGCCGCGCGCCTGCAGCTGCATGAGCGCTTCGCGCACTTGTGTGCGGCTCACACTGAATAGGTCGGCAAGATTCTGTTCACCCAGGCGTTCACCCGGCGCAAGCTTCTGGGCGAGGATGGACTCCACAACCTGCTGAGCGATCTGTGTCTGGTTGTTGCTCATGAGGTCGATTGTGGCTGCACCACCGGAGCTCCTCCGGCCTGTTCGATCAGGGGCTCGATCGGCGCCACGTTCTGACCATCCAGCACGGCATGCGCGCGTTGCCGGTCGATATCGCCCTCCCATGCCGCAATGGCCACGGTGGCCACGCAGTTGCCGATCAGGTTGCCCAGCGCGCGCGCGATGCCCATGAACCAGTCTACCG
The DNA here is from genome assembly GCF_058796355.1 of Hydrogenophaga sp. GW823-FHT04C09. Taxonomy (NCBI): domain Bacteria; kingdom Pseudomonadati; phylum Pseudomonadota; class Betaproteobacteria; order Burkholderiales; family Comamonadaceae; genus Hydrogenophaga; species Hydrogenophaga sp. GW823-FHT04C09. The sequence goes on from NZ_JBXAIO010000007.1 coordinate 70,158, forward strand.
ACAGCACGAGCACCAGGCCGATCGCCGGAATGGCCGGGATGGCCTGCAGCGTGGCCGCCAGGACCACGATGGCCGATCCAGGCACGCCGTGCGCGCCCTTGGAGGTCACCAGCGAGATGGCCAGGATGGTCAGCAGATCCGTCATTGTGATCGGCGTGTTGGTCGCCTGCGCGATGAACACGGCCGCCAGCGTGATGTAGATGGAGAAGGCATCCAGATTGAAGGAGTAACCCGTTGGGATCACCAGACCCACGGTCGAGTCGCGGATGCCCATGTGCTTGAGCTTGCTCATGATCTGCGGCAACACGCTGTCGGACGACGTGGTGGCAAACACCACGGCCAGTTCTTCGCGGAGATAGCGCAGCAGCTTGAACAGACTGAAGCCCGACACCCGCATGATGAAGCCGAGCACCACCACCACGAACACCAGCACCGCGCCGTAGAACAACGCCACCAGCATGCCCAGTTGCTTGAGCGAACCGATGCCGTACTTGCCGACCGTGAAGGCGATCGCACCCAGCACACCCAGCGGTGCCAGCTTGATGATCAGGCCCATGGTCTTGAACAGCACGATTGACAGGTCTTCGATCAGCCCCGTGACGCGCCGACCGCGTTCGCCGACCATCGCCAGCGCACAGCCGAACACGATGGAGAACAGCAGCACCTGGAGCACGTCGCCCGTGGCGAAGGCGCTCACGGCGGTGTTGGGAATGAGCTTAAGCAGGAAGTCCGTGAAGCCGCCGCCGGTGAGCTTGCCCGCGTTCTCGGCATAGACGCCCATGGCCTTGGGGTCCAGCGCCCGCGGGTCCACGTTCATGCCCACGCCGGGCTCGAAAGCGAAGGCCAGCACCAGGCCCAGTGCCAGCGCAATGGTGGTGACCACCTCGAAGTAGATGAGCGACTTCACCCCCACCCGGCCGACGCGCTTGAGGTCGCCCGTGCCGGCGATGCCATGCACCACCACGCAGAAGACGATCAGCGGGATCAGCATCTTGATGAGCTTGATGAAGCCATCGCCAAGCGGCTTGAGCGCTACCGCCGTCTCGGGCCACGCCAGCCCCAGGACAACGCCTGCGATGAGCGCCAGCACGACCTGGCCAAAAAGGGATTTGAAGAACCTGGACATGGAAACTCCTCGATTTAGCTTGCCGACCAATCTTGCATACAAGAAATGTAGGCAAGAAGCCGATATCACAGACTTAGGGAAAGCCCGAATCGTTTTAATGTTTTGTATCCACGTATGACCTACTTCGATGGCGCGTTCGGCATCAATGACACATGGAGCTAGGCGGCGACGGTCGGTTGGTCGGCGATAGCGATAAATGACGCGTCGGGCGGCACGCTGCTCGGGTCAAGCGGCGGGATGTATGCAGTACCTAGACTTCGACCTCCTTCCAAGCGCCTCCCAAGGAAACCAACTCGCAAATTCCACCAAGCTGCCGACGAAGGGCTGCGTTCGCATGGCCCTCCTGACGTCACGGCATCCTGTACCGTCAGCAAAGACGACAGCGACGACAGCGGTAGCACTGGTTGTAGAAGGAACGCAGGCTGCCCCCCGTGCACGGGCCGAATCGCCACGTCGACGTGCGTAAGAGGTGTACGCCGACGCACACCGGCAAGAAGCCATCGTGCGCGCAAGCGCACTCGACCAGGTGCTCGTTCGACCTTCAGTGCTTAACGGCGAGCCAGGTGGCCTTGCGGTCCTCGCTCAAGTTGATCCTTCCGGTTCCCATGGCGTCGCCATTTGGCATGCGCACATCGCCACATTTGTTCTGAATCAGGTGGAACACGGAAGCTGGTAGCAGCACTCGCCACAAATCAGGTGGTGCAAGCTAACACGTCGCGAGAGCGATTTCCACATGCCCTGGAGCGATCCACGTTTGCATTGTTCTTAGTGGATTTAAGTTCCACTCGCAGTTCATCATGACCAAGACCATTTCTATCTCAGGTACGCATTGAAGCGGTCACGGATCAGGGCCGGAGCGTCAGGTCTTCGCCGCTTCGCCGTGCAGCCATGACAGGAACGCCTCGACCGAAGGTCGCTTGGCATGGCGCTCCGGATAGACTGCGAAGTGCGCCTTCACGCGGATCGCTTTGTCCACTCCGAATACCGCCTTGAGCCTGCCGTCCGCGAGGTGGCCAGCCGCGTTCACCGCACTCTCCAGCGCAACGCCCAGGCCTTGCGTCGCCGCGTCGAGCGACATCTGGGCCCGGTCAAATCGAACGGGAAATCGGTCCGGCGCGCGAAGGCGGGTGAAACGTGCAAACCAGTCAGACCATTGCACCACGCTCACATTGCTCTGGATCAGGGGAACCTCGAGCAACTGCTCAACACGATGGAGCGCGTGAGCCTTGATGAACGCCGCACTCGCCATGGGCACGATGGCCTCTTCGAACAGGGGCTCCACCACCAGTTCACCCCATTGGGGTATGCCGTAGCGCAGGTCGATGTCCGACTGGCCGAGGGCGAAGTCGCTGGGCGTATGGGCTGCTGAGAGGTTGAGGGAGATTTCGGGGTAGGCCTGCGCAAAACGGTGCAGGCGTGGCATCAGCCAGAGGCTGGCCAGGCTGGGGGCCGAATGTACATAGAGGCTGTTGCGAATTCCCTGCCGCAAGTCGTCGGTTGCCGAGGCGATGGCCGACAGCGCGGCACCCACGTGCAGCAGGTAATGCTCGCCCGCCGGGCTAAGGCGCACACCATGCGCGCTGCGCTCAAAAAGGCGGATGTCCAGCTGTGATTCCAACCGCGATATCTGGTGGCTGATCGCCGACGCGGTGAGGTGCAACTCGGACGCAGCCAAGGAGAAGCTGCGGCGGCGCGCCACGGCCTCAAAGGCTTGCAGATTGGCAATCGGGGGCAAGGCAGGCATGGGAACAACCCTGACATCAAATGACAAATCATCATCTTACGCTGACATCTAATCGCTTGCCATCATCTTGAGTGGCTCTGAGAATCCGTTTCCAGAACAGGAGACAAGGCCTCCAAATGCCACGCCATAGAACCCCCGTCCGGGGCGGCGCGTCCCCCTGCTCTTGTTCAACACACAGGAGACAAAACACATGCTGCTCAAAGATCAGGTTGCCATCATCACCGGCGGTGCCGGCGTCAATGGCCTGGGTTTCGCCACCGCCCGCCTGATGGCCGCACAGGGCGCCAGGGTCGCCATTCTCGATCTCGAACGGGCTGATCCGGCCGCGGCCGCCGCCCTGTTGGGCGAGGGGCACATTGGCCTGGTGGCCGACGTGACCAACAAGAATTCGTGTGAGGCCGCCGCCGCCGCGGTGCTTAAGGCATTCGGCCGCATCGATACGCTGGTCAACAACGCCGGTATCACCCAACCGGTCAAGACGCTGGAAATTACCGGTGCCGACTACGACCGCATCCTCGACGTGAGCCTGCGCGGCACGCTCCACATGTCGCAGGCCGTGCTGCCCGCGATGCGGGCGCAGAAGAGCGGCTCCATCATCTGCATCTCGTCCGTGTCCGCGCAACGCGGCGGCGGCATCCTGGGTGGCCCGCACTACTCGGCCGCCAAGGCAGGCGTGCTCGGCCTGGCCCGCGCCATGGCGCGCGAGTTCGGGCCCGAAAGCATCCGGGTCAACTGCATCACACCAGGCTTGATCGGCACCGACATCATCAAGGGCAAGCTCACCGAAGAGAAGAAGGCCGAGATCGCCGACACCATTCCGCTGGCCCGCCTGGGGCGCGCCGACGATATCGCGGGTGCTTGCGTGTTCCTGGCCAGCGAACTGTCCACTTACTGCACTGGCATCACGCTCGACGTGAACGGCGGCATGCTGATCCACTGATTTTTCCTTCCCACCACAAACCGACAGGAGACAAGACCATGCAACGCAAAACCTTCACCCGCACCCTGCTCGCTGTTGCCGCACTGGCCGCTGCATTGCCTCTGGCCGCCCAGGCCCAGGCCGTGAAGCTGACGCTCGGCCACGGCGCTGCGCCAGGCAACCCGCGCCATGAAGCCGCCGTCAAGTTCGCCGACGTGCTCAAGGCCAAGTCGGCTGGCCGGATCGAAGTACAGGTAGCACCCTCGGGCCAACTTGGCGACGATGCCGCCATGGTGACGGCGGTGCGCACCGGCGCGCTCGACATGACGGCCAACTCGCAAGGTGCGGTGTCGTCCGCTGTGCCCGAGTACGCGGCCTACGGCATGCCGTTCATGTTCTCCACGCCGGCGCAGGCCTTCCAACTGCTCGACGGCCCGCTGGGCAAGGAGCTGGCGCAGAAATCAGGCGACAAGGGCATGGTGGTGCTGGGCTACTGGGACAACGGCATCCGTCACATGACCAACAGCAAGCGTCCAATCAGCAAGGTCGAGGATATGAAGGGCCTGAAGATGCGCACCCCACCCGACGCGGTGCTGGTGGACATCATGCAGGCGCTGGGCGCTGAGGCACAACAGATCAAGTTCGCCGAGCTCTACGTGGCGCTGCAGCAGGGCGTCGTGGATGGCCAGGAAAACCCGCTGGTCAACATCCACGCCAGCAAGCTGTACGAAGTGCAGAAGCACCTGGCGCTGACCAGCCACATGTTCCAAATGACACCGTTCCTGATGAGCAAGCGCACGTGGGACCGCCTGTCAGAGGCCGACCGAAAGGCCGTGACCGAGGCTGCGGCGGAGGCCACCGCACTGCAGCGCAAGCTCTCTGCCGAGGCCGACGCCAAGCTGCTGGACGACCTCAAGGCCAAGGGCGTGCAGGTGACCACGGTCGACAAGAGCGCCTTTGCCAAGGCCACTGCCGCGGTGGACGACAAGTGGCTGGCCACGCCCATCGGCCCGTACCTCAAGAAGGTCATCGCCGCCACGCGCTGATCGCCACCCGCATTCCAGTCAGTCTTTCCCTGTAGCCGCTGCATGGGCAGAGTCCGCACGCGGACCCATGCAGTCCAAGGAGTACTCCGATGAACTTCATCGAACGGGCCGTTGTCGCCTTGTGCCGTCTGCTTCTGTGGATCAGCACGGCCGTCATCTTCGTCATCCTGGTGGTCAACACCGTGCTGCGCTACGCCACCGGCAGCAGCCTGCAATGGGCCAACGAAGTGCCCGAGCTGCTGTTCCCCTGGCTGGTCATGTCGGGCGTGGTGCTGGCGGCGGCGTACGGTGCCCACATCACAACCAGCTTCCTGATCGACACCCTGCCGGCCGCGTTGCGCCGATGGACGGCCATCGGCACCTGGCTGGTGGTGGCGGCTCTCTACGGGACGCTGGCCTGGGCCACCTTCCAGATGCTGGGCATCGTGCACGACGAGCGGTCGGCCATCCTGCAGGTGCCAGGTTCCGCCACTTACGGATGCGTCATGGTGGGCTTGCTGATGCTGAGCCTGCTGGCATGCAAGTCGGCCTGGAACGCCTGGCAGGCACCGCCAGTGGAGCACCACGCCGGCGAAGAACCTGTCGTTCCCACGGCGCACTGGTAAACAAGCAGCACCCACGCAAAGGAACAACCATGAGCGCTTTGATTCTTCTGGTCTTTCTCGGGGCGGCCGTGCTGGCTATGCCCATCGCACACGCCTTGCTGGTGGCCGCCATGGCTGCTGCCGCCACCTCGGACCGCGTCCCGCTGGACCTGCTGGTGCAGCAGATGGTGGCGCAGGTGCAGAGCTTCCCGCTGATCGCCATTCCCTTTTTCATGCTCACCGGCTCGCTGATGATGGGCGGCCGCCTGGGTGCTGCGCTGGTGGGGGTGTTGTCGACGCTGATCGGCCGTTTCCACGGCGGCCCGGCGCAGGTGGGCGTGCTGTCGTCTACGCTGTTCGGGGGCGTCTCGGGCTCGGCGGTGGCCGACGCATCGGCCATCGGTTCGCTGCTGATCCCTTGGCACAAGCGCCTGGGCTATCCCCCGGCCTTCTCGGCCGCCACGCTGGCCGCGGCCGCGACCATCGACATCCTGATCCCGCCATCGATCCCGATGATCCTATTCGCGCTCACGGCCAACGCGTCCATCGCAGCGCTGTTCGTCGCGGGCATCCTGCCCGGCCTGCTGATGTGCGGCGGTTTCATGTTCATGTGCTGGTGGGTCGGGAAGCGCCGGAACTTCCCGCGCGATCTCACGCCCATCGACTGGAGCGTGTTCCGCACCCACCTGCTGTATGCGTCACCCGCGCTGCTGCTGCCCGCGCTGATCGTGTTGTTCCTGCGCTTCGGCATTGCCACGCCGACCGAAGTGGCCGTGCTGTCCACGCTGTATGCAGGCGCCGTGTCGGTGGCGATCTATCGTGACCTTTCTTTCAAGCGCCTGAACGACGCAGTGGTGTCCGCCGGTTTGGCCACGGGCGTGGTGCTGCTGGTGATCATGGCCTCTGCCGCCATCGGCTGGCTGCTCACCTACGACCAGATGCCTTCCGGCATCGCACAGTGGGTAACGCAGAACGTGGACCAGGACTGGATCGTGATCCTCCTGATGAACCTGCTGATGCTGTTCCTCGGCATGTTCATCGACCTGCCCGCCGCCATCCTGCTGCTTACACCGGTTTTCCTGCCCCTGGCCCAGAGCATCGGCATGGACCCAGTGCAACTGGGAATCATGATGGTCGTGAACCTCGCGGTGGGGTTGTACACGCCCCCGGTGGGTACCACGCTCTTCATCACCAGCGCGCTGGCCAAGGTCAAGGTCGGCCAGACGGTGCGTGAACTCGGCCCCTTCTACTTCGTGGCCTTCCTCGTGCTGGCTCTCGTGTCGTACGTGCCCGCATCCATCTTGCGCTGAGCTCACTCATTCTTTTCAGGAGCATCTCCATGACTTCATCCATTGACCAATTGCCTGCGCTCGCGCAGTGCGCCCACCGCATCCGCCGCTTTGCGCTGCGCATGGGCGAGGTCCAGGGCCAAGGCTACATCGGCCAGGCCCTAGGCTGGGCCGACGTTCTGGCCGTGGCCTACGGCCACGCACTCAAGTTCAAGCCAGAGGACCCCGAGTGGGAAGGCCGCGACCGTTTCCTGCTCTCGCACGGCCACTACGCCATTGCCCACTACGCCGCATTGATCGAAGCGAAGATCGTCCCGGAAGAAGAGCTCGAAACCTACGGCAGCGACGACAGCCGCCTGCCCATGTCGGGCATGGCCACCTACACGCCGGGCATGGAAATTTCCGGAGGGTCGCTCGGCCAGGGCTTGCCCATCGCCGTGGGCCTCGCCCTGGGTCTGCGCCACCAGCACAACCCCGCCTTCGTCTACAACTCCATGTCCGACGGGGAGCTCGATGAAGGCTCGACCTGGGAAGCAGCCATGTCGGCCGCGCACCATGGCCTGGACAAGCTGATCTGCTTGGTGGACATCAACAACCAGCAGGCCGACGGGCCGTCGAGCAAGGTGCTGGGCTTCGAGCCGCTGGCCGACAAATGGGAGTCCTTCGGCTGGCATGTGCAGCGAATCGACGGCAACGACCTGGTCGCCGTGCTCACCGCATTCGACGCGGCGCGCCATCTGAAGGAAGCCAAGCCGCGCGTGATCCTGTTCAACACCCTGATGGGCAAGGGCGTGCCCTTCCTTGAAACACGCGACAAAAACCACTTCATCCGCGTCGATCCGCCCGAGTGGCAACAGGCCCTCGCCGTCCTTGACCAATCCGCGCCCGCAGGAGCCGCAGCATGAACGCCGTCGTTGAAAAGAAACCCCGCCTTACCACCTCGGCCATGATCGCTTCCATCGCGAGCGAAGGCCAGCGCGTGAAGGCCGCACCCTTTGGCAAAGTCCTGGTCGAACTGGCCGCGAGCCGGCCCGAGATCGTCGGCATGACCGCCGATCTGGGCAAGTACACTGACCTGCATCTGTTTGCACAGGCCTATCCCGAACGTTACTTCCAAATGGGCATGGCCGAGCAGCTGCTCATGGGGGCGGCCGGCGGAATGGCCAAGGCGGGCCTGATGCCTTTCGTGACCACCTACGCCGTTTTCGGCACGCGCCGCGCCTACGACTTCATCCACCAGGTGATCGCAGAAGAGAACCTCAACGTCAAGATGTGCTGCGCGTTGCCCGGCCTCACCACTGGATACGGCCCCAGCCACCAGGCGACTGAAGACCTTGCCATGATGCGCGGAATCCCAGGCCTGACGATCATTGATCCCTGCGACGCGCTCGACATCGAGCAGGCGGTGCCTCAGATGGCCGCGCACCACGGCCCAGTCTACATGCGACTGCTGCGTGGCAATGTGCCGTTGGTGCTCGATGAATACAACTATCGGTTCGAGCTAGGTAAGGCCAAGCGCCTGGTGGACGGTGACGACGTGCTCATCATCGCCAGCGGTTTCCTGACCATGCGCGCGCTGGAAGTGGCGCAGAAATTGAAAGCCGACAACATCGGTGTCTCGGTGTTGCACTGCCCGACCATCAAGCCGCTGGATGAGGTGACCATCCTCGCTGAAGTGCTGCGCAAACCGCGCTTGGTGGTGGTGGCCGAGAACCATTCGGTGATCGGTGGTCTGGGCGAGGCCGTGGCCAGCGCCTTGCTGCAGAACGGCGTACAGCCCGCTTGCTTCCGCTTCGCAGGCCTACCCGACGCCTACCTCGACGCTGGCGCCCTGCCCACGCTGCACGAACGTTACGGGATCAGCACCGACGCACTGGCGAAACGGGTCAAGGCGTGGTTGGGCTGAATTCAACAAACGTCGGTCGTTCCAATTCATCTTGCCTGCAGCCAGCTATCTGCGGCGCGGCAGCGCTTACACATCTAGTGGTACACGAGACGCGGATCAAAATCCGACTGTTGCAGCGCGTGCTTGCGTCGCTGCATGTTCGGGGAGTACTGGTGAGCTCAACTGTCTGCGCTCACGGCTGTTGACCAGGTGAGAGCGCATTGCAAGGCTGGCGCCTTCTGTGTCGCCCATCCCTGATGGCATTGAGTATCTTGGCATGTTCATCATTTACGTGCCGCAAGTAGTCAGCTCTCTTGGCCGTGATTTCCTCGCGTTTGTTTAGGCGTGCACGGGGAATCATGCTGCCCCCCATGGCGGACATCAGGTCGATGAATCTTGAGTTGTGGGTGGCTTTGGCGATCTGCAGGTGAAATTGGAAGTCTGGCTCCACCGCGTCTCGTCGCCCCTCGACGGCGGCGGCAAAGGATTCCAGAGCTGTCGCCATCGCTTGAAGCTGCTTATCCGTGCGTCGCTGTGCTGCGAGAGCGGCTGCTTCGCTTTCAACTCCAATACGAAGTTCGAGCACTGTCAACACATCTTCGAGCGTTGCGATTTGGTCAGGGCGAATTCGGAAAGTCTCAGCAGCTTCAGAATCCACAACAAAGCTCCCGATGCCGTGCCGGGTCACGACTTTACCTGCGGCCTGCAGGCGAGACACGGCTTCACGCACCACCGTCCGGCTCACCCCATACTCCGCGAGCAAAACCGCCTCGCTCGGTAGCTTTGCGCCCGTAGGCCATCTACCGTCACGAATGCCCTGTTCTAGGAGGGCTTCGAGAGTGGCGGCGAGCGGACGCCGTCGGCCATTGAGCTGTCTGATTCCTGACATGCTTAAATTATGAATGTTTCCCTACAGAATAGAGCTGTGCAAACCATCCTGGACTCGAAATGGCACTTGTTTGCGAAAGTCGCTGAGCTGGGCAGTCTTTCCCGCGCGTCCGCGGCCCTTGATATGCCCCCATCAGTGGTCAGCAGACACATCGCACAGCTCGAAGAGGAGTCGGGCAGTCGTTTGTTTAGACGTACGGGACGAGGTGTGGTGTTGACGGAGCTTGGGGAGCGAATCTATCCACGTATCAAGGCGATGATGCTGGAGGGCGAGCAACTCGCCGACGACATCCGTTCGAGCAGGGGCGTACCCATGGGGGAGGTTCGGCTTGGGTTGTTGCCTTCGACTGTGACATTGCTCGCCGGCCCGCTCTTCGCTGAAGTGAAGGAACAGTTTCCCGAGGTGCAGCTGCACATCACGGAAGGCTCCAGCGCGCAATTGGAGGAGTGGCTTAAGGAAGGACGACTGGATCTCTCCCTGCTGTTGCGAGAGGAAAACTCTGCTCGCTCGGATGAACCGGTACTGACGAAGTTGCCGCTTTTGCTGATCGTCCCCCTCGACCACCCACTTTCGCTTCGCAAGACCATCCCGTTCGACGAGGTCCTGCAGCTGACCCTAGTGCTTCCGCCCGACCCTCACCCCATGCGCGCGAGGCTGGAGATGCTCGCTCGGAAGAAGGGCGCTGCGCTCAATATTGGAGCGGAAGCGGACTCCATCCATCTTCAGCACGAAATCGCCGCGTATGGAGGCGGCTTCGCCATCACTGCGGGACAACTTAGCGAGCCTGAACGAAAGCGGCTTGCAACGCTGAACATTGTCGACCCTGTTCTCTCGCGCTCGGTGGTGTTGGGAACAACATCACACCGCCCATCCACTCATGCGCTGCGCGAGGTATCCAAGCTGATTCTCAGGGCGGCCCCAGCTTTGCTGAATTCGTAAGGTAAAAATTCCAAGCCAACCGGATTTCGGAAATCTGCTTTCGCGTCTCGACTCTCGCTCACAACGCGGTTGATCCCTAGCATGCGCTCCTATCTACAGGAGACATGCCTTGGGAACTTCCCTCCTCGATGCGGCCATCGTTGTGCCGCCGACCCTCTTCATTTCGGATGCCGATGTCGCGCAGCTGGCGGACTGGAGTTCTGCGGTTCAGGCTCTGCGCCAAGCCTATGGCAGTTCCATCAACCCCGCCATGGTGCCTCCGCGTTCGATGGCCCGGGGCGATGGCATCTGGTTGCGAGGACTCACCGCGATATCGCCCACTGGCGGCCACTTGGGTTGTAAGCTGATTTCGGCTTCCGTCAAGAACCGTCGGGCGAGCTACCTTATCTCATTGTTCGATGAAGCCACCATGGGCTTGACCGCCCTGATTGACGGAAATCGTGTCACAGGAATCCGAACGGCAGCTACCGCTGCGGTTGCTGTTGACAAAGCCGCCCCCAACAAGCCACTTCGCGTAGCTGTCATCGGCTCAGGTTTTGAAGCGCGTGGCCTCCTGCTTGCCATCGCATCCATTCGCGAGATTGCGCATGTCAAGGTCTTCAGTCCCACGCCCACCAGTCGTGAGCGGTTTGCCGCAGAAATGCGAACTCAAGAGGGTCTGGTGGTCGAAACGGCAGCCTCCGCGCAGGAGGCAGTTCAAGGTGCCGATGTCATTCTGTGCGCTGCGCGCAGCCGTGACGAGTCCCCGGTTCTTCGAGGTGAGTGGTTGGAACCCGGGATGACGGTGGTCTCCATTGGCTCTACGCTCCCAGAGCAGCGCGAGGTTGATGAAGAAGTCCTGGCCAGAGCCCATCTGATCGTCGCGGACATGGTCGATGAGGTGGCTCACGACACGGGTGACATGTTGGCTGCAGCTAGGGCCAACATAGATCTGACTTCCAAGTTCGTCTCACTCGCCGAGTTCATCGCTGGTAGAGCAGCGCGCCAGCATGCGTCCGACATCGTCGTCTACAAGTCAGTCGGCTCCGCTTTGCAAGACGTCGTCACCGCAGAAATGCTTTTGATCCGTGCCCGTGCGAGAGGCATTGGAACCCCCCTCGCAAACAGCATCGTTCCTGTCTCCAAGTAACAAACATCGTTTTAAAGGAAAGAAATGGCCTCGTACAAGCGCAAGGACGCCCGCTCATGGGCACGTGAACACTTGGTTGGTTGCTCTGCAGTGACCAACCCCTCTTTCTCTGCTGATCACTCCAAGCTCAACGAACGCGGCATCCGTCACGACATCGAACTCGCCAAGAAGTTGGGATATACCTACACCCTTCTGTGCACGGAAGTTGCCATCACGCCCGAAGAGAACGCGCAGTTCACCTCCTGGGCACGTGATTCGGGTGGAAAGGATTTTGGTCTCTTCTTTCACGCTGCTTTCGGCACTCTGGCCGAAAACATTCGAGCGGTAAAACTCGCTGAGAAGGCTGGAGCAGACATCGTCCTGCTCTCGTATCCACCTCAATTCTGGCCGACGACCGAACAGGAAATCTACGACTACACGAAGGAGTTTTGCGACTCGACCGACCTGGCCGTGATGCTGTTCCCGATTCCCCTCTGGGGTTTTGAGCGTGTGCATCCCGCAGGCATGTCCGTGGAATTTGTGCGTCGCGTCCTGAAGGACTGCCCCAACATCGTGGCCATCAAGTCCGAACAGGGCTTCCCCTTGCCGGCGGGTCTCTGCGAGATGTATCACCACTTCCGTGATGAGGTGGTCATCAGTTGCCCCATCGAAGGCGATGCCATTCCACTGATGAGCCTGATGAAGCTGCAGTTCTCCGGCACGAGCAACACGCAGTGGATGAGCGACTACTACCCTCGCGCGTTCAACCTCGCTCGCAAAGGCGAGTGGGAGGCCGCGATGACACTGTACTGGCAGGTCAACCCCGCGCGCAATGCCAATGGCGCCGCAGCGCAGTCGTATGCAGGTGGTACCGGCGTCCTGAACCGCACCATGTGGAAGTATCAGGACTGGCTGGCTGGCTTTAACGGAGGCCCGCTTCGGGCTCCTGCGATGCGGGTGCCCGACCGCTTCATGAAACAGCTTCGCCAAGGCCTCGTTGCCTCGAAGCTGCCCGTCACGGACGACCCCGACAGCCAATACATGGTTGGTCGCTTCCCATGCTGATCGCGGCCGTCGCATGAAAACGCTCCTCAAAGACGAAGGACTCTGGCGCGAAGCGGCGCTGATGGACGGGGAATGGATTTCCGAAACCCCTCACGGCGTTTCGGATCTCATCAACCCTGCCACAGGGGAACTTCTCGCTCGGCTGCCGCGCTGCAAAGAAGAGGAAACCACTCGCGCCATCTTGGCGGCGGACAAAGCATTCCGCACGTGGCGCAAGACCACAGCGAAGTACCGATCGCAAGTTCTCTATCGGTGGTGGCAACTCATCGTTGACGCCAAGGAGGATTTGGCCACCTTGATCACGCTGGAGGAAGGCAAGCCTTTGTCGGAGGCCCGGGGTGAAATCGACTATGCGGCGGGATTCGTTCAGTGGTTTGCCGAGGAGGCCAAGCGCGTGCGCGGTGACGTCATTCCCGCGCCGAAGGACACGCAGCGCATCGTCACGCTCAAACAGCCAATCGGCGTCTGCGCCGCCATTACGCCGTGGAACTTCCCCGCCGCGATGATCGCTCGAAAAGCCGGACCTGCTCTTGCCGCTGGGTGCTCGATGGTTGTGAAGCCTGCGAGCCAGACCCCGCTCACCGCACTGGCCTTGGGCGAGCTTGCCTTGCGCGCCGGTGTTCCCGCTGGCGTCTTCAACGTGGTCACAGGCTCGGACACACGAGCCATTGGTGGCGTGCTGACATCTCACCCGTTAGTTCGCAAGCTTACCTTCACGGGATCTACGGAAGTGGGTCGTGTTCTTCTGGAGCAGTCGGCCACGACCATCAAGAAGTGCTCCATGGAGCTTGGTGGCAATGCACCTTGTATCGTCTTCGACGATGCCGACCTCGACCTTGCTGTTGAGGGCATCTTGGTTGCCAAGTTTCGCAATACAGGGCAATCGTGCATCGCGGCCAACCGCGTGATGGTGCAAGACGGCATCTACGACGAGCTGGCCAAACGACTTGTTGAGCGCGTGACCAGCCTGAAGGTTGGAAACGGCTTGGACGACGGGGTGCAAATCGGCCCGATGATTGACGCAGGCGCTGTGAAGAAGGTGGAAGAGCACGTGGACAACGCAGTCGCTGCCGGCGCGCGAGTTCTCACTGGCGGCAAGCGCCATTTTCTTGGCGGCAGTTTCTATGAACCGACGGTTTTGATCGACGTGACGTCGAGCATGGCCATCGCCGTTGAGGAGACATTCGGTCCCGTCATGCCCTTGGTGCGCTTCAAAACAGAAGACGAGGCGGTCACGATGGCAAATGACTCCGAATTTGGTCTGGCTTCGTACCTTTTCAGCAAGGATGCTTCGCGCATTTGGCGCACGGCCGAGGCCATCGAGTCGGGCATGGTGGGTATCAACACCGGTTTGATTTCAACGGAGGTCGCTCCGTTCGGCGGGGTGAAGCAGAGCGGCCTGGGGCGTGAAGGCTCGCAGTATGGCATCGACGAATTTCTCGAAATCAAGTATTTGTGCTGGGACGGCATTCCCAGTCACTAGAACCACAAATTCGATCTACAACAGGAGACTCAAATGTTCAACGGATTCAAACGCGCATTCCTTCAATCGCTGGTCGGTGCCGCTGTTCTTGGCATGACTTCAGGCGCATACGCACAAGTCAACCAGAACGTCATCAAGGTCATTGTTCCGTTCGCGGCCGGTGGCATCGCTGACCAGATTGCACGTGGTGTGTTGGAGCGCATGTCCAAGACCCTTGCGCAAACCATGATCATTGAGAACAGGCCAGGCGCAGGTTCACGCATCGGCTCTGAGGTGGTGATGCGTGCGACACCGGATGGCATGACGCTGCTGTTCACCAATCCGAGCTACACCATTCTTCCTATCACTGACTCCACCGTAAAGTACGACCCGATCAAGGCACTGGTTCCAGTGGCCCAGGTCGGAAAGTACGGTCTGCCAGTCGTCGTGAGCACGAAGTTGCCGGTGAACAATCTCAGCGAGTTCATCGCGCACGCAAAAAAGAACCCCGGGAAGCTCAGCTACGGTAGCGCAGGCATCGGCAGTGGTTCTCATTTTGCTGGTGAGTTCTTCCAAAGCCTGACAGGGATTGAGATGGTTCATGTTCCCTACAAGTCAACCTCTGCGGCCATCATCGATGTCGCCGGTGGCGTGTTGGATATGACGTTCGATGCAACGGCAAAGTCATACGCCGATGCCGGCAAGGTGAAGATTATTGCCGTCACCGGAGATCATCGAGACCCGCGTCTGCCCAATGTCCCCACTGCGGCAGATAGCGGTCTGAAGGACTTCGTTCTGAGTTCATGGCTTGGCATCTTTGCTCCTGTCGGCACGCCTGCAGCGGTTGTCGAGAAGCTCAACAAAGCAGTCAATTTGGCATTGGCAGATCCAAGTCTGGTTAAGCAGATCGAGGACATGGGCATCACAGCGACAACTGGTGCTCCTTCAGCTCTTGCGACTTCGGTCCAACAAGACATGACGGTATATCGGCGAATCGTCACCGATGCCAAGCTGACCTTCAAGGAATAAGAGCCACATGACCCGCAGCATGAACTTGTCAGCCGAAACTCAAGATCTGCTCGCGAGGCTTCGCGAAGCGGTAGGCGGCGAGGCAGCACGGGTAAGACTCAGTGCTGAAGACCTTGTCTCCTATGGACGCGATTTTTCCTATGTGGTCGACAAGGCACCGCCCCGATTTGTGGTGTTGCCCAAGACTGTCCAAGAGGTGTCAAAGCTAATGGAATTGGCGACCGAGTGTGGACTTCCCGTGACGACACGCAGTGCTGGACTCGGCTTGGGAACTACCATGTCCACGGAGATGGGACTCGTCATCGACTGCACGCTGATGAATCGGGTCATCGCGATTGACCTGGATACAGAGACCGTGGTTGTGGAATCCGGCGTATCTTTTGAAGAATTGGCGCCCGTCCTGGCCGCCAAGGGCTACGCAGTTTCCGTTCCCGATGCCCCGCCCTCTGCTTCAGTGATGGCCAACCACCTGAACTTCGGCGCGGGTGGCTACCTCACGCGTCATGGCCTGGGCGCAGATCTTGTGGTCGGGCTGGAGGCAGTCTTGCCCGATGGTCAGGTGATTCGTACCGGGACCGCAATGGCTGACGGAGTACGACCTTTTGGCCGATACGCCAGCAATCCCATTCCTGATTTGACAGGGTTGTTTCTTGGCAGCCTCGGCACGCTGGGCATCGTCACGGCCATTGCCATCAAGATGTTTCCAAAGCCCAAGGCTGCTGCTCATCATAAGTTTGGCTTTCCAAGCATGCAGTTGGCATCTCGCGCAGCCAAACTGGCAGCCCAGCGCCAACTGGCAGACCAAGTGACGGTGTACAGCTGGTTCTTTCTGGCGGAAGCTACGGCAAAGTTAGCCAGCCGTGTTGATGGACGCCCGATTGACGATGCGACCATCAAAGCTATGAGAGGTGAGGTCGGTCATCTGCCAGAGGCCTATGCCTTCTTCACGGTTCACGGTGATCAACATGATTTCATGGGGCGGATAACAGCGCTTGCTACCCTACTGAAGGACGAATGTGGCGCAACACCGCTGACCATGAGCACCGACGAAACAGCCAAGTGCGACCAGATTGCCTTTGGACAGCCACACGAGTTTTCTCGACGAGCGCTGTTGGGCCAGAAAGGACGCTACAAGGGCGCGTTCGGCAACTATTCAGTCTACGCGCCGTTGACTTCGTGGGAGTCTCTGTACGTCGCTTGGGGTGCTATTGGTGCGAAGTTCGGGCACCCGATAACCATCTACGCGAAACTGATGCCGCGAGGCCGCTTTTCCATCTTCGGTTTCTTCTTGTCGTACTACGACCAGGAGGACCCAGTGGACCGCAAGCGAATGATGGACCTTTGTCTTGCGCTGGATGAGGAGACGCGGCGGCTCGGAGCAGTTCCTGCCATTGCGCTTCCGGGGCAACTTCCACAGATGGCTGGATGCGATCTGTATCAGACCCTCAAGCATGCCTTGGACCCCAAGAACATCATGCGACCCTCACTTGTCTCGCGCCCCAGTCAGTCCACGCCGATCGTCTGAAGTCCCGCCATCAAAGACATCGATGCGGAATCCAGCAGAGCACTCTCAAATTGGCGCTTCAACGCGCTCTAACCAATTCAGAAGGAGTTTCAGTATGGCTTTTCCCCCTATCCATCGTGTTGTGACTGGCCACAACGAACAAGGTCGAGCAATTGTTGTCTCGGACGGGCCATTGCCAACCGTCAAGGAAGTTGCTGCGATTCCCGGTACGATTTTTCATGAAGTCTGGAGCACGGAAGCAGCGCCCGTGGTCGTGAACAACGCACCTGATCCAACAGTCGGAGCTCTTATGCTGCCCCCGCCGAAGATGGGCACGCGATTTCGCTTCGTGGACATCCCGCCTGAGACAGCAGAATTTCTTGCGAGCAGCCAGGCTCAAATGAAGGCGGCCTTCAGTGAAATTGGCGATGAGGGCGCATCAAAAGTGAAGGCTGATTCCCCGCATCCTTTGATGCACAGAACCGAGACTGTCGACTATGGTGTGGTTATCGAAGGTGAGTTGATCTTGGTGCTTGATGAGGGAGAAGTCTCTCTAAAGCCAGGGAGTGTGGTCATTCAACGCGGCACCAATCATGCTTGGGCCAATCGCTCTGGCAAGCCATGCAGGATGCTGTTTGTCTTGATCGACGGCACGTACGAACCGGCCATCCAAGCATCTCTGGAGCGATCTTGAGCAAGGCTTCAGGCCTTTTCGACTTGCGAGGGCGCCTCGCGTTGGTCACTGGCGCAACAGGGGGCCTGGGTCGCGAGATCGTTGAGGCGTTTGCCATGCATGGAGCCAAGGTGGTTGCCAGCGACTTGGACGCAGAATCATGCCGGCGAGCTGCGGAAGGTTGGCGTGTAGCGGGACTGGATGTCCATGTCTGCGCAGCGGACCTTCGGGACACTCAATCCATTGAGCAGCTCACCGAGAGTGTTCTTGGGGAGTACAAGTCGATCGACATTCTGGTGCACAACGCGGGAGTTCAAGGACCTGCCGCTCCCATTTGCTCCACGACTGCGTCGGACTGGGACATGGTGATGGACATCAACCTACGCTCAGCGCTCACACTATCGCGAGGAGTGCTGCCTGTCATGGCTGAGGCGGGCGGCGGCAGTATCGTGTTCATGTCCAGCATCGCGGGAATGCGTGGAAACGGTGCGATCGGCTTGTACGGGCTTTCGAAGGCAGCGCTGTCGCAAATGGCGCGTAACCTGGCGGTGGAATGGGGGCCGAGAGGGGTTCGCGTCAACGCCATTGCTCCGGGGCTCATTCGCACGCCACTGTCGGAAGAGTTGCTTGCCGACGATGCGTTCATGGAACGTCGAATGGCCATGACTCCATTACGCCGCGTTGGAGATCCCTCGGAAATTGCCGGAGTGGCCGTCATGCTTGCAAGCCGTGCCGGCGGATTCATCACCGGGCAAACCATTGTTGTCGATGGAGGTACTGTCGTCACAGACGGAAGTTGAAACGGTCGCACCCTAAGCGACATGCCTTGCACCTCCATAGTCTTAGAACAACAGAAAGCAACATGAAACTCGCAACACTCAAATCCGAGAAGAAAGACGGTCGACTTGTCGTCGTGTCTAAAGACCTCAAATGGGCCGTGGACGCCACAAGCGTGGCGCCGAGCCTCATTGCCGCTATTGAAAGCTGGAGTCGTTCCGAAGCGCAGTTGAATCGCATCTACTCTGACCTGAGTACGGGGGCATTGCAGGGCAGTTTTGCGTTTGACCCCAAGCAAGCGATGGCGCCACTGCCTCGTGCACCGCAATGGTGTGACGGCTCCGCCTTTCTCAATCATGCTCGGCTGATGGAGAAGGCGTTCAACATGCCTCCCATCCCAGACGTAGACACTGTTCCGCTGATGTACCAGGGCGGCTCCGATGACTTCATCGGCCCCCGCGACGATGTGCCGCTGCCCGATGAATCGCATGGTATTGATTTCGAGGGTGAGTTCGGTGTCGTCCTTGATGAAGTGCCGTTGGGGTGTTCTGCCGAGCAAGCGCGCAGTCGGATCATTCTCCTCACGCAAATCAATGACGTGAGTCTTCGTTCCTTCGGTCCTCGAGAAATGAGGACCGGCTTTGGCTTCTTTCAAGCCAAACCGTCCTCTAGCTTCGCGCCTGTGGTCGTGACGCCGGATGAAATCGGCGACTCTTGGCGCGATGCCCGCATTCACCTGGACCTCAGTGTCGAGTTCAACGGCAACTGGTTTGGTGACCCGAACGGCAGCGAAATGAGCTTTGGCTTCGATGAGCTCGTCGCCCATGCCGCAAAGACTCGGAGACTGTCCGCCGGAACCATCGTAGGCTCTGGAACGGTCTCCAACGCGGGTGGAAAGAAGGGTTCGGCGTGTATTGCAGAGCGCCGAGCCATTGAGGCGATTGAAAGCGGGGTCGCGAAGACATCTTTCATGCGATTCGGAGACCGGGTGCGCATAGAGGCCCGAAAAGACGGGCTTCCGGTGTTTGGCGCGATTGACCAGCACATCGTGCACGCGCAACTCTCTCAAGGATGAGAAGGAATCAACATGCCTCGCTTTGTTGACTTGTCCATCTATCTCGAAAACGACGTGCTTTCCGACCCACCGCCTCTGGCGCCTCGAATCGAGTACCAGAAGCACCATGACACATTGCCGGAGTTCATGAAACTGCTGCCTGGCACCAAGGCTGATGACTACCCCGACCGGGAAGCCGAAGCTGCCGAGTGGGTCCACCTCAGCACCCACAACGGCACACACCTGGATGCCCCATACCACTTCCATTCGACGATGGATGGAAAGGACGGTGAGGGAAAGCCGTCGATAACCATCGACCAGGTGCCTCTTGACTGGTGCTTCCGACCTGGCGTCAAGCTTGACTTCCGGCACCTGCCTGATGGGTACGTTTGTACAGCGGCAGATGTCGAAGCCGAACTCAACCGAATTGGCCACACGTTGAAACCTCTCGATATAGTGGTGGTCAACACCCGTGCTGGGTCGCGGTATGGACATGACGACTTCATCAATGCGGGCTGCGGCATGGGCTATGAGGCCACGATGTATTTACTGGAGCGGGGGGTAAGGCTAACGGGCACCGACGCATGGAGCTGGGATGCACCGTTCTCGTACACCGCCAAAAAGTTTGCAGAAACCGGTGACAAGAGTCTCCTGTGGGAAGGTCACAAGGCGGGACGCGACATCGGCTACTGCCATCTGGAGAAACTTCACAACCTCGAGTCCTTGCCCGGCGATGGTTTCACCATCTGCTGTTTCCCCCACAAGATTCGTGGGGCATCCGCAGGTTGGACTCGCGCTGTTGCCATTTTCGAGGAGTAGGGTATGCGGGTTCTGGTAACGGGAGCTGGTGGGTACATCGGCTCAACCCTTCTGGCACTTTTGAACAAAGAGCGAGTTCTGGGCGCGGATCGCATAGAGTCGCTGGCGGCTGTGGATCGCCAGCTCCCCTTCGCACCGACAAACGTGATGGCGATCTCTGGCGACCTTGGCGAAGAGACCACCCTGCGCCAGGTGCGGGAATTTCGACCTCACGTGGTTTTTCATCTCGCCGCGGTACCTGGTGGCGCTGCGGAGGGGGACTACGAGACGGGGCGCAGCGTCAATCTCAACGCAACCCTGGGATTGTTTGAAGAACTTGCGTCCACCGCGCTCTCGGGTGCAAAGCCTCCAGTAGTCGTGTACGCCAGCACGGTGGCCGTCTATGGTATCGATTTACCAAAGGTCGTAACGCCGCAGACGGCACTTCGGCCACCCTCCACCTATGGCGCGCACAAGCTGGCGTGCGAGATCCTTTTGGCCGATTTCTCCAGGCGCCAATGGCTCGACGGCCGTTCGGTACGCTTGCCTGGCATTGTGGCTCGACCTAGGTCGCCGTCTGGGCTCGTTTCCGCATTCATGAGCGACCTTCTGCATGCGCTCGCGGCTGGCGAACCTTACACCTGTCCGGTCGGGCCGGATGCCACGGCCTGGTGGATGTCGGCGCATCGCTGCGCGCAAAACCTGATGCATGCGGCGGTGATGGATGTGAGCAATGCGAACCCTAGTCGGGCTTGGCCTCTGCCGGTCCTTCGATTGTCAATCCATGAAATTGTGCAAACATTGGCCGAGATGTATGGTCACGACCGCTTGGATCTCGTTCACTACGAGCCCAAGGAATGGATAGAAGCAACATTTGGCCGTTATCCAACACTTGATGATAGTGAGCCTAGGGCCTTGGGTCTCAAAGACGATGAGTCCCCTCAAGCGCTTGTTCGACGAGCATTTGGCGAAGGTCAGTAATTTTCCAAGAAGCAGACTGCCCGTGACCGCCTGTGTGCTTCTTTGTAGTCCCCTCGAAAACCCAACGCCCGAAGGCGTGCTCAGAGCCCTGAACACCAGGGGCGAGCTCAAGCTGGGTGGTGTCTACGTGAATTGCTCTTCCACGGCCCGACGCGGCTGGAGCTGTATCGGTCTGACCAATATCGATTCGGCGGGCAAACTCGTGCTTGAAGAGCTGACATTGTCCATATGGCCTTCCCTTCGCAGCATCACATGCACCCGGCGGTAGCCGTAGTGCACACGCGTATCGGTGATCTCCTTGAGCTTGCTCTTCTTCGCGGCATGCTCCTGCTCACTGGACCTTCATCATGCCGGGTTTCTCTGTAGCAAAACGGTTCGAAACTCAGGGACAGGGTCAACGGCTACAGGGCTTGCTCCAGTGATTCGAGCACGAAGTCCTTCTGCATCGAACTGCTCATCTGCCAGCCAACGATGCGACGGGCGAACACGTCGATGAATAGACCACGTACAACCAGCCTTGTCAGGTCGAGACTTACGTGAAGTCACTGACCCAAAGCTGGTTCGGCCGATCGGCCCTGAACTGTCGATTGACTCGGTCCGGCGGACACGGCGCCTTGGCATCTCCGATGGTGGTTCGTTCGACCTCGCCTCGCACCACAGATGCGTAACCCCATCCTGCGCATCAAGCGTTCGACTGTGCAGCGGGCCACCGTTACGCCTTCGCGCGCCAGTTTCCCCGTGCATTGCCGCGGCGCTCCGTGTCGATGAAACTATCCTTTTTTCTCGCCCCTCGCTTGGAGGCTCCTCGCGCAGCCCCCGCTCAGCGCTTGTACAGCTCACGCCCGTGGTTGGAGTAGGGGTCGGTCTGCGGGTTGTACAGCAGCCGGACCTGCGCGCGCAGCCACTGGCAGGCGGGCTCCTTGTGCGTGCGCCGGTGCCAGTACTGGTAGATGGTGAACACCGGCGGGCGAAAGGGCAGCGCCAGCGCCACCAACTCGCCCGGGCGGGCGAAGTCCACTGCGGTGCTTAGCGGCAAGGTCGCAACTAGATCGGTCTGAGCGATCGTTGCCGGGAGGCTTAAGTGGTTGGGCGAGCTCAGCACGATCCTGCGCCGGATGCGCTGGCGCTCGATCGCGCCTTCGAGCAGAGCGTTCGGCCGCGCCGCCATGGAAACCACGGCATGCCCGAGCGACTGGTAGGCCGTGCGCGTCATGCCGGTGGCTAGCACTGGGTGCCCGCGCCGCACCACGCAGGCGTAGGTGTGACTGAACAGGGCTTGACGGAAATATGCGTCGCGGTCGAGGTCCGGGAAATAGCCGATACCCAGATCGACGTCGCCGTTAGCAAGGCGCTCGCGCAGTGGCGTGATGCTGGGCGAGGCCACGTGCATCGACACGAAGGGCGCGTGCTCGGCCAGGTGCCGGATCAGGCCCGGCATGAAGACCAACTCGCCCAGGTCGGTCAGTGACAGGCGAAACGTGATGTCGGCGCTGCGTGGTTCGAACGCGGCCTGGCCCAGCACGTCGTGCTCCACCTGCTGCATCACCGTCTTCGCCGTCTCGCTCAGCATCAGCGCGCGCGGCGTCGGTCGCATGCCTGCGCCGGTGCGGACGAACAGCTCGTCGCCCACGCGCTGTCGCAGCCGCGTTAAGGCGGTGCTGAAGCCCGACTGGCTCATACCCAGCAAATCGGCGGCGCGGCCGACGTGGCGGGTCTGGTCGAGCGCCGTCAATATGCGCAGAAGGTTCAGGTCAAAGGGTTTCATCGCTTCTGCAGATAAGGCATTTCATTTGTTTCCGATTGCAAGATCTTATCTGCCGCCGCAATACTGCAGCAGCAACAACAAACAAGCAGGAGAGATTGGTTTGCATAACCTGGCCGATCCATTGCAAGAAGAACGCCTCAAGCACCTGGCCGCGCTGCGGCGCGCGGTGCCAATCACCCGTATGGTGGATTACGGCGTTTTCTTGGGGGACGCACTGGCCGTCCATGCACGGACGGCGGAAGGCGAACGTGCAACCTGGGACGAGGCCTGCGAGCACTTGGCGCAACGACATCGCCGCACGGCCGAGCAGGCCGAGCAGGACGGCCGCAATGTCACCGCCTCGGCCGCATGGAGGGCGGTATCAGCCTTGCTGCACTGCGGGCAATTGGCCTTCAATGCCGACCAGCCACGCAAAACCGCCCTGTATGAAGAAGCGCATGACGCCCTGGCAAACCACGCCCGGCTCAGCGGCGACCTGGCCGCGCTCACCCTGCCGACCGCCGCGGGCGACGTCCATGGCTGGGTGGTCCGGCCGGCGGGCGGGCCAGCGCGCGCGGCGGTGCTGCTGGTCGGCGGCCTGAGCGGCTGGGGCGCTGTCTACTTGGACATGGCGCGCGCGCTGGCCGCGCGGGGCGTGCTGGCCATTCTGGGCGAGGGGCCGGGCCAGGGGCTGACCCGCATGCGCGGCGGCCTGCACCTGGGCGCTGACACCCTGCCGGCGTTCCAGGCCTTTTTGGACCACGCGCGGCGCTTGGGCGCAGCCGGCCTGGGCGTGTGGGGCAACAGCTTTGGCGGCCTGCTGGCGGCCCATGTGGCGGCCGCCGATCCGCGCGTGCGTGCGGTCTGCATCAACGGCGCGGCCCCGGTTTCGACGCTGCCGTCGTTCCGCACCGCGCGCGAGCAGATGCAGGCCGTTTTCGGTGTCGAGGGCGGCGAGGCAGTCGAAGAACGGCTGCGCCAACTGGCCTTCCGTCCGGAGCAGCATCGCAAGGTCGCGGCCGTGCTGGTGGTGGAGGGCGGGGCCGACCCATTGGTCGCGCTGGGCGAGCAGGCCCCGTTCCTCGCGTTCGCCGAGCCCGGGCACGGCCGCACGCTGACCTGGGAGGACGGCGAGCACACCATTTACAACCACGCGCAGGCCCGCAACGGCCTGGTGGCCGACTGGTTTATCGAGCAGCTGCTGGGACCCGGCTGCGACAAGGGCCCGGGCTGACGCCGGGCAACCCCAACGCCCCGACCCGCGACGACATCGACAGGAGACAAGCAGCATGAACACGAACACGACGACCCCCCGCACGGGCCCTGAGACGACCGACGGGTTCGACGTCATCATCGTTGGCTACGGCCCCACCGGCTTGGTGCTGGCTTCGCTGCTCGGGCAGCGCGGCCACCGGGTGGCGGTGGTCGAGCGCTGGCCGGCCCTCTACGGCAAGCCGCGGCTGACCCACATTGACGGCGAGACGGCGCGCCTGATCTCGGTCACGGCCGATGGCGACCACGCGCTGCGCGACGCCTGGACCACGCCGTCCTACGCCTGGGTCAACGGCAAGGGCCAGTTGCTGATGGACATCGCCACCGGCAACACCCGCCGCATGCTCTGGGACGACCACCTCTCGGTGCACCAGCCGCACATCGAGGAGGCGATTCACGAGCGTGTGACTGAGCAGCCCAATGTGCGTCTGTATCGGGGCTACATCGCCACCGCGCTGGCGCAGGATGCCGATGGCGTGAGCCTGAGCTGCCAGCCCTGGCGCAAGGGGCAGGATCTGGCCGCACCAGCCCAGGGCCAGCTCACGCTGCGGGCGCGCTACCTGGTCGGCACCGATGGCTCCAAGAGCTTCGTGCGCGAGAGCCTGGGCGCGGAGCGCATCGACTTCGGCTTCAACGAGCGCTGGCTGTGCGTGGACACCGAGCCGCTGCGCCCCTTGCCGGCCAAGTTCGACGCCAACGCGATGCAGTTCTGCGATCCCAAGCGCGGGCACATGTTCATCCCCATCGGCCGCAAGCGCCAGCGCTTCGAGTTCGCGCTGCTGCCCGGCGAGCGTACCGAGGACATGTCCACTCCCGAGGCCGCGTACCGTCTGCTCCAGCACTACCACGGCCTGGGCCCCGAGGACGTGGGCCTAATCCGCAACCTGGTCTACACCTTCGAGTGCCGGCTGGCCAAGGCCTGGCGCGTCGGCCGCGTGTTCTTGGCCGGCGATGCCGCGCACACCAACCCGCCTTATCTGGGCCAGGGCGCCTGCTCGGGCATGCGCGACGGCGCCAACCTGGCGTGGAAGTTCGATCTGGTGCTGCGCGGCGTCGCCGACGACGCCCTGCTCGACAGCTACCAGGTCGAGCGGCTGCCGCATGCCCGGCAACTACTGCTGGATGCGCGCTCGCTCGGCCTGGTGGCCAACACCTCGAACCCGCTCAAGGCCCTGGTGCGCGACCTGCTGTTCCGCTTCAACCTCACGCCCAAGCCCAAGTTCCCGATCCTGACCGACGGCGTGCTGGCGCGCGGCGCCGACGGCAAGCCGGCACCCGAGGTCGGCACGCTGCCGGCCCACGGCCGGGTGGCGGTCGGCGGGCAGACCATGCGCTTCGACGAGCACGCGGG
The DNA here is from genome assembly GCF_058796355.1 of Hydrogenophaga sp. GW823-FHT04C09. NCBI lineage: Bacteria > Pseudomonadati > Pseudomonadota > Betaproteobacteria > Burkholderiales > Comamonadaceae > Hydrogenophaga > Hydrogenophaga sp. GW823-FHT04C09. The sequence continues at coordinate 95,397 of NZ_JBXAIO010000007.1, forward strand.
CTTCGGCTTCACACTGGTCAGCCGCGGCGCGGTGCTGGCCGCGCTGCCGGAGGGCCTGCGCTCGGCCTTGCAGGCCGTGGGGGTGCTCGAGGTGGTGCTCGGCGCGCAGCCGCCCCAAGTGAAGGACGTGGACGGCGTCTATGGCCGCTCGCTCAACGGCCTGGGCGCCGACGCGATGCTGATCCGGCCCGACTTCGTGCTCTATGGCCATGCGGCGAAGGCGGGCGTGCCAGGCATGCTGCAAGGCTTCTTGCGCGACCTTCATCACCGCCAGGTCGCGGCTGCGCCGCGGCGCCGCGCGGCCGCCGCTGCCCAGGAGGCCAGCCTGTGACGGCCGCAGCGCACGCCGCCGACTGGCAGCCGAGCCGGCGCGATCTGATGAAGGCTGCGCTGGCGGGTGCGGTCCTGGCCGGCGGGCCTGCGGCCTTGGCGGTCGAGGCAGCCCCCTTGGCGGACCGTGCGTTGAGCGTGCTGGCGGACGAGCGCTTGCCGGCTTCGCTGCGCTGGTCGGCCCTGCTGGGCGCACAAGGCTGCACGGCGTGCACCGCGAGCGACGATGCCGGCACCCTGTGGAACGGCGGCCCGCAACCGCTGCGCGAGGGTCGTTGGCTGGCTGGACACCGACGCCTGGCTGACGTTGTGCCTCGAGCAACTGGCCGCCAGCCAATGGTATGGCGTGCGGGTGGCCATGGAACACCGGCTGGACGATGCCGGCTGGACACACCGCGTGCACGCGCCAGGCACGCTGTCGCCAGCGATCCGGCAGGCGCTGGCCGGCCGGCACCTGCGGGACGAGGCACTGGCGCGGGTGTTATGCCATGCCCCACCGGGCCATTGGAAGGGGCCGCGCACGCATTTCGAGATCCGCGCAGGCCGCGACGCGGCGTCGACGGACCTAGACGGTCTGACCACCTGGCTGTTGACACCGGTCAGACTCTGATAACGCAAAAGAACACAACAACCTCACCATGACCAGGACAAGCTTGACCACACTGCCCCCCGGCGTCGACAGACGCACATTCGACTGGGCGCTTGGCGAGTTTCGCGCCGCCGTTGGCAAGGACTGGGTCTTTGCCGACGAGGAAAGCGTGGCGCTGTACCGCGACCCCTACTCCCCGTTGCAGGGCGAACCCGAGGAGCGCGTGGCCTCCGCCGCCTTGGCGCCCGCGTCGACCGAGGAGGTCCAGGCCGTGGTGCGCATCGCCAACCGCTACCGCATTCCGCTGTACCCGATCTCCACCGGCAAGAACCTGGGCTATGGCGGCGCAGCGCCAACGCTGTCCGGCTGCGTGGTGTTGGACCTGAAGCGCATGAGCCGGGTGCTGGAGGTCAGTGAGAGGCCCTTAAGCATGTTGCATTGCCACTCCAAAATTACCGTAGCATCCCCGGTAGCGCCTTTCTCGGGATCGTAGGGCACTTGTTGAAGAGATGTGGGTTGAAGTAGACGGCGTCGCCTAGTCGCACACAGAACGTCGGTCATCGGCACACGATAGGACACCGCTGATCCAACGGCCCTCGGGGCAGTTTCGACTGCGACCGGTACCATGGGTCAGCACATCCAGCGGTGCGCGATCATGGGTTGTCTACTGTTACGTTGTCGAACCACCAGCGCCTCTAGAAGGTTTTAAATCTTCTTGCTAGGTCTTCATCGCGAAGAGCGTTATCTCTAAAAGCGATCTTCAGAGAACTCGGTTTGCGGTTACGCTGCAGCCTGTAAAGGGTTTGGCCCACAAGCTACTCTCGACCATCCCTTCCGACCCAAAAGCCCCCTATATCATGAGATCCAGCAAACTGCGACGTCACAACTACCGCAACATCGCCACTGGCGATCTGCTCGCCTACATGCGGAGCTTCCCTGTATCGGCCTGGGTTTCGCTGCTTCACCGGGTGAGCGGCGCACTTATGTTCATCTTATTGCCCGCCATCATCTGGGCGTTCGACACGTCGGTGTCCTCGGAGATGTCGTTTTCGAGGTGGGTCGCTGTGTTCGAGAATGGCTTTTGGCTAGCGCCTGGGTGGTTGTTCAAGCTGGTGGTGCTGGCGATGCTCTGGTCCTACCTGCATCACCTTCTCGCGGGCCTGCGCTTCCTGGCTCTCGATTTGAACCATGCTGCGGTAGACAAAGCACGGGCTAGACGCTCAGCGCAGGTGGTCCTTCTGGCGAGCCTCGGTCTCACTCTGGTTCTGGGGGCAAAGCTTTTCGGCCTTTATTAGTGTTCGCTGACTAGACCAGCATCGGAGTAGCCAGCCCCGAAGTGGGTCAACTCCAACTCCAGTAGGCCACGAAGGCGGTGCCTAGCCCGGCGTATTCTGGCAGCATGTCCAACTCGAAGCCACGGCTCCACTAGAAGTACACGCTTTGGACGGCGGCTACGGGGGAGCGCAGCATGTGGGCGTTGCAGCGTGTCGCCCCACACCGTGGCCAAGCCGATGGCCGCCACCTAGCCGGCGATGACGAGGTCGCTCATCGCAGTCAACACATCTTCGATGTGCACCACTGGATTGCGGCGGTGGTCGTAAGTACAGACCGATGCATCCCACCCTCAGGCGCAACAAGGAAACCTCGCAAGCGGTGCGAATAGTGACAGGTGAGTTGTCAATGCCTGTCCATACGACCGGCCGCGCGGCACCGCCCCGCCCCACACAAAGGCCCAACAGCGATTGCTTTTGATCCAGGTCGTAGGTGGCGGTCGAATCGGAATGCGTTACATCCAATCACGAGGCCTCTGCAGCGTACGTGGCGAGGCCACGTCGTTTGTCATACCATGACCAGCTGAGGCATATACAGTCAGGCCGGCGGAGGATGTCACGACGCACGATGCGCGCTCGGTGTTGCTTCATCATGGGCTTCTTGTTAGGAAGTGTTTGGTTTTCCCGTATTGCGTCGACCACGGACTGGCAAGATCCACCCATGCCGTCAAATACCTCAGGTGCGCCTACTCGGCGCGAATCTGGCGTGCTCGAATGAGTTCCGCCCAGCGTCGCTGTTCCGACCGCCACAGCGCTTCGAATGACTCGGGACTGGTGGGTGTCGGGTCGGTTGCGGTCCTAGCGAAGAACTGTTTCATCTCAGGGTGTTCGACGGCCTTGGCCAACGCCTGGCTCAGTTGCCGCACCATGCCCCCGGGCATGTGAGGCGGTCCCGCCAGCCCCATCCAAAAGTCGGCAGGCGCATCGAGCACTTTGTTCTCGACCAGCGAAGGCACCTCCGGCAGCAAGGCCGATCGTTTGCTGGAGACTACTCCCAGTGGTGTCAGCTGGCCAGCTTGAATCCAGGGCATCGCGGTGGTGATCTCGCCGAACAGCACCTGCACCTCGTTGCCCACCGCCGCCTGCAACATAGCGGCCCCGCCCCTGTACGGAATGTGGACGATGTGCATGCCGGTGCGCTGCTTGACCAGTTCCATCACGAGGTGCGGATTGCTGCCAACGCCCGTTGAGCTGTAGTTCAGCTGCCCCGGCCGCGCTTTGACGTAGCTCACAAAGCCCTGGAAATCGCGAACAGGCACCGCCTTGTTCACCAGAAGAACGGCGGTCGTGCGGATGAATTGGCCGATCGCGGTGAAATCCTTGGCGCCATCGTAAGGAGGCTTCTCAAGCATCAGCGGAGCGGTAATCTGCGCTGACGGTAGAGACAAGAGCAGTGTGTAGCCGTCAGCCGGCGCCTGCAACGCCTGTGCCGTCCCCAAGGTTCCGGCAGCACCTGCCCGGTTGTCCACAACCACCGGTTGCCCCAGTTCCTCGCGCAAGCGCTCGGCGATAGCGCGTGCGGCCAGATCCGCCGGACCGCCCGGCGGCACCGGGACGACGAGGCGAATTGGCCGCGAAGGATAGGCTTCGCGCCCCTGGCCCATCGACAGATCCGGCAGGGCTGCCATGGCGCCCAGTGCAAGAAGTTTTCTCCGCGTCGTGCTCATTGGGGGTTCCGTCCGATGAAGAAGGCGTCGTCGGGGTCCGAGGTGGGTGTCAGGCCGCAAGCCTCAAGGCCGCGCCGCAGCGCGACCATGTCCCGAGCGTGCAGGCGCGGCGTCGGGTGCGGAATGGGGCCACCGTTGTAGCCTTGGAGCCAGGCTTGGTATTTCCAAATCGTGCGGTTGATAAGGCCACTCATGGCCATGGGAACACTGCTGAAGGCTTTTCGCGCAGGGTCGACCTTGTACCAGGCTTGGGTGGCTTCGTCGTACTTGCCTGCCTGGATGAGTTTGTGTACCCGCGGTAGCCACGGGCCGTAGTAGGCGGAGTAGTTGGTGCCGCAAAAGGGAATGGGGATCACCTGCGCCAGGGGAACGTATTCGTACTCCAGCGGGCAAGAGATCACCACTTCCTTGTGGAACTCGCGATGCACCTCAATGGCCGACATGATGTAAGGCATACCACCTTCGGCCTTGATCGAAACCACGTTGGGGCAATCGTCCACCAGCCGACGCAGGATCGGCAGTGGGATGTCCGCAGGGTGGAGACTGCCGAAGCCCCAGGCCGGTACCGGAAACAGGATCACGCCAAGCTTGGTCGCGTCGCAAAACGCCTTGGTGTAGGTGTAGATGTCTTCCAGCGACTGAGGGTGGAAGAAGGGGGGGTAGCCCAGCAGCACGAGATCTGCGCCGGCTTCCTCGGCCAGTTTGACCGCTGTGATGTTTTCTTCGAGCGAGTTGAACACGGCATGGTGGATCACCATGATGCGGCCGGCCGCCTGCTCCACCATGGCCCGCATGAACTCGGTGTACTGCTCGAGGGTGATTGCGTGCTCCGAACAGGCCAGCGTGCCGACGAAGCCATGGCCGATAGCCGTTTCAACGTCGTGCTTCGCCGCCTTGACGTTGATCCGCTGATAGTCGGACGTCATCGTGGGGATCGTGACATTCGCGACCCCGTTCATGTGCTTTCGAGCCCATGCTCGCGATTCACTTCGTGTGTATTGAGCCATCTTGTACTCCTCGGGTGGGTTGGGGGTTGCGCATCAGCGCTTGGATTCGAACTGGATGGGAAGCGGTGTTGCCAGGCCAGTCTGCAGGGCCTTGCGCACGAGAAGCTCGGCGACGACGATGTCCTGGAGTCCACCACCGACCGACTTGAACATGCGGATGCCGGCCGCACGGACGCGGCCGTCACACCCTCCGCTGACCAGGTCGTTGAGACTGAAGGACTTGCTGCGGAACGCCATGCCTGCAGCCGCGGCGGCCAGCATGTCGCCGGTCTCGGTCAACACTTCCTCGAGACTGTCGCAGACGATCAGGTCGCTGCGTTCGACGACGCTGACGTCGATCTCACGCTGCTGGGGAATGGTCGAACCGATGGAGACGACGGTGGCACTGGGCTTCAGCCATGGGCCAAAGAGAATCGGCTTTTCCCCCTGGGAGCGGGCCGCCGCCAGCACGATGTCCGCGCCGTCCACTGCAGCCTCGCCGCTGGCGACCGCGCGCGCCGGCACACCGAGGTCGCGCGTCAGCGCTTCGGCAAAGGCAGTACGGCGCTCGGGAGTCGGGCTGTGCACCACCACCTCTGTCAGTTCGCGGACCGCCGCGAAAGCCCTCACGTGGTGGGAGGCCTCCAGACCGCTGCCAAGCACCGCCAGCCGTGCAGGCGATTTCGGGGTGAGCCCATCGAGCGCGAGTGCAGACGTGGCGGCCGTGCGGAAGGCCGTGATCGCGTTCGCATCTAGAAAAGCCGCAATGCGGCCGGTTTCTCGGTCGAACAGCACGATCACGTACTCGATGCCGGCCGACACCCCCTGAACGCCTGCGCCCATCAGCTTGGCTCCGAAGTAGCGGCCGGCCGGTGGGAGCGCCGGCAGAGTGCGCAGCCAGGCCTTGCCCACGGTGGCAACGGTGCGAGGCGGCGTGGCGCCCGCCTGCTCGGGCGAGTGGTAGGTGGCGCGCAACGACTCGATTGCTTCGCTCCAGGTGAACACCCGGCGGGCGACTTCGCCGGAGACGAAGACAGGGCTGTCTGAAAGTGTGGTCATGGTGGGCGTGTCAGTTGATGAGGTCGTGCAAGGTGGCTATCGCGTCAGCCGAAGGTTGGATCGAGCCCATCCCAGCACAGGTACTTCAGTTCGAGGTACTCGTCCATGCCGTAATGTGAGCCTTCACGGCCAAGCCCGCTTTGCTTGATCCCGCCGAAGGGGGCGATCTCGTTGGAAATCATGCCGGTGTTGATGCCGACCATGCCTGACTCGATCGCCTCGGCCGTGCGCCAAATTCGCGCCGCGTTCTTGCTGAACAGGTAGGAGGCCAGGCCGAATTCCGTGTCATTGGCCATCGCGATAGCCTCGTCATCGGTCTGGAAGCGCACCAGTGGCAGCACGGGACCGAAGGTCTCTTCCACCGCCACCGCCATGCCCACCGTCACGTTCGCCAGCACGGTGGGTTCATAGAAGCCTCCGCCGAGCGCGTGGCGCTTGCCTCCGGTTAGAACACGCGCGCCGCCAGCCACGGCATTCTGGACGTGCTCATCGACCTTGCGGACCGCGCCACCATCGATCATCGGGCCGATCTGCACGCCCGCTTCCAGGCCGTTGCCCACCTTGAATTGCTTCACGCGCTCTGTCAGCCGGGCAGCCAAGACATCGTAGATGCCGTCCTGCACCATGACGCGGTTGGCGGCGATGCACGACTGCCCGGTGTTGCGAAACTTGGCCACGAGGATGCCCTCCACCGCCAGGTTGAGGTCTGCGTCATCGAACACGATGCAGGGGGCGTTGCCGCCCAGTTCCATCGAGCACTTCTTGATGGTAGAGGCCGACTGCTGCAACAGCACACGGCCGACCTCAGTCGATCCGGTGAAAGTCACTTTGCGCACCAGCGGATGGGCGGTCAGCACGCCGCCGATGACACGTGTGTCGTTGCCCGTGACCACGTTGAACACGCCCGCAGGCATGCCTGCGCGCAAGGCAAGTTCTCCCAGGGCCAGCGCCGTGAGGGGCGTCTGACTCGCGGGCTTGACTACCAACGTGCAGCCTGCGGCGAGCGCCGGTCCAGCCTTGCGCGTGATCATGGCCGCCGGGAAGTTCCAGGGCGTGATCGCCGCACACACGCCGATGGGCTGCTTGAGCGTGACGATGCGCTGAGTCTCCTTGGGGGCCTGGATCACATCGCCGCGAACGCGCTTGGCTTCTTCGGCGAACCACTGCACAAAGCCAGCGGCGTAGTCGATCTCGCCGCGCGCTTCAGACAAAGGCTTGCCTTCTTCCAGCGTGATCAGTGTTGCCAGATCCTCCTTGTTTTCGACGATCAGCTCCCACCAGCGGTGCACTACCTGGGAGCGGTGCTTGGCTGTGGTCTTGCGCCAGGCATGGAATGCCTTGTCGGCTGCAACGATGGCACGCGTCGTTTCTTCTTCCTTGCAGCGAGGCAACCTGGCCAGCACTTCACCGGTGGCAGGGCTGCGCAACTCGGAGTGGCCGTGCGGCGTCTCGGTGATCCATTGCCCATCGATCAGTGCGGCTTCGCGAAGCAGATCGGGATTTTTGAGAAGGTGGTGAATCACGGCGTTCCTTGAGGCAGCTTTCTGTTCATGCATTCACGCGCTGGGCAGCACTGCGAAACTTTGAGGGCGGTCAGTGGGATAATTACGATACGGTCCGTATTGTATAAATGCAGTGCCAGATTAAAACGGGGAAAACCCTATGCCGAGCAAATCGATGTCTGTCTGGTGGAATCCAGGATCTCGGCCTCGTTGTTCGGGTTTCTACCGATACTTGTGTCGGCCACAACGAATACTATGACTTCAACGATACAACGCGTATCGTATTTGTGATAGCCGGCGGCATTCCTGAAACCTTTTCCATAGAGACTGGACTCCATGAATATCATCGGACCTGACGAGCTTGTATTCGGCGTCAATGACGTCGCGGCCTGCGAGCGGTTTCTTGTCGACTACGGCCTGCTGCCGCAAGGGCGGGGGCGCTTTGAAGCGTTGGACGGTACGGCGGTTGTCGTGAAGGCGGAGGGCGATCCCTCGCTACCTGGCAAGACGTTGGATACGGCGAACATGTTGCGAAAAACGGTGTACGGCGTCGTCGACGCTGAGACCCTTCGCGCTATCGCCGATGAAGTTGGTCGTGACAGAGAGGTGAAGCATCTGCCGGATGGTTCGATTGAATGCGTGGATGATGTCGGCTTCGTCCTGGGCTTCAAGGTGGCTCAGCGGCGCCCCGTTGGTTTGCCGGCAGAAAGGGTCAACGCTCCAGGCGATCCCAATCGACCGGTCAATATGCCCATGTCACCTGCGGCGGGGCCAGGCGTGCAGCCGCGGCCACGCACCCTGTCCCACGTTGTTTACTTTGTCCCGGACATCGAGCGCGCCGAAGCGTTCTACACCCAGCGACTGGGCTTCCGTGTCAGCGATCGCTTCATCGGGATGGGGCCTTTCCTGCGACCGGCTGGCACTTTCGACCATCACACGTTGTTTTTCATCAAGACGCCCCCGCACATGCAGGGCTGCGAGCACTTCACCTTTCACATGGGTGGCCCGGGCGAGGTGATGACGGCCGGCTGGGGTCTTGCGAACAAGGGCTACCAGTCCTACTGGGGCCCGGGCCGTCACCGCTTCGGCTCCAACTGGTTCTGGTACTTCAACACCCCATTCGGTTGCCACATCGAGTACGACGCTGACATGGATCTTCACGATGACAGCTGGGCGCCACGCGAGACGATGGCCGAAACCGACAAATCGCAGATCTTCCTGTTCGACTGGCGTGAAAAATGGGCTCCAGGGGGCCCGCCACCAAATGCCGGTTAGGTCATGACCCGTTTCCCGCTGTGCCACTTCGATGAACTGGAAGAAGGTTCCTCTCGGGGCTTTCTGCCAGAAACTCCTGGCCGAGACAGGATGTTCGTGGTGAAGCACCAGGGAAGGCTGCACGCCTGGCTGAATAGCTGTCCACACTGGCCAGGCAGCCCAATGGCGTGGCGGCGTGACGCCTACCTGAATCGCGAAGCCACTCGCATCGTGTGCAGTGGTCACGGCGCGGAGTTCGACATTGCATCTGGCGTCTGCACGCTGGGCCCTTGTTTGGGTCAATCGCTGACGCCAGTGGCACTGGAGATCGACGCGCAAGCCTGGGTCCATGCTGGGATTGACCCAGCCCAATCTGGATATCAAAGTTGAATCCTATGCACACGCTGCGCGTTCTCTGGTTCGTTCCTACGCCATTGGCCGTTCTGGCCGACACGTGGCAGCTGGCGCCTGACGTCGCGCTGCAAGCTGAGAGAAACCCCTCTTCCGATGCGCAGTTCGAGAGGCTGGCATCCGGTGAGATCGATGCGGTTGTCACGGCCATGGACAATGTGATGGACTGGAACCTGCGCGCAGGCCCACAGGACCTGCGTGTTGTCGCACAGATGGAGAGCACGACTCCCTTGACGCTCGTGGGTCAGGCGGGACGGGGTCGAATCGAGGACCTGCGCGGGGCCAACATCCTGGTCGATGCGCCGCGCAACGGCTTTGTCGTGGCCCTGCGCGCGATGCTGGCGGACAAGGGCATGGGGCCGGAGGCGTATTCACTGGAAGCGGTCGGCGGCGTCAAGGAGCGCTTCGATGCACTGGTGAGCGGCCGAGGCGACGCCACCTTGCTCGGCCCGCCCTTCGACGCCATGGCCGTTCAGTCGGGACTTGGCCGCATCGCCAGTATTCAGGAGCTCTATCCTGCATTCCCGGGACAGGGCTTAGTCGTGAGCGCTAAAACCGTCGATCGACTGCGTCCCGCTTTGATGGCATGGCTGACTGCAATTGACAGCGCGCGAAAGCGCGCTTTGAGCGATCCCGAAGCGGCGCGTCAAGCGCTCGCCTTTGCAGGTTTCCCGGATGCAGCGGCGGAAGCCATGATCCGCGCGACCGCGGTTTCACTGCGTCCGGATCGTGAGGGCGTTCAACTGCTCATCGAGCAGCGGCACAAAGCCGGCTTGCCTGGTGCGGACATCACCTACGAAGACTTGGTCCACGGCACTTTGTTGCCACAGGATTGAGGCCCGCCGTCCTTGTGAAGCTGACGCCATCGCGCATGGCCTTCTTCGCAGAACAGGTGTCTTTCAGATGGCCAGAACCAGGCCGCGCACCGTTGCCGCCTCACGCAGGGTGGCGGCCGATGAAGAATGCTTCGTCTGGGTCGCTCGTCGGGTCCAATCTCGACGCTTCGAGGCCTTTTCGCATGGTGGCCATTTCGCGTTGATAGACGCGCTGGGTCGGATGTGGCATAGGACCGCCGTTGTAGCCTTGTAGCCAGGACTGGTACTTCCACATCATGCGATTGATAAGGCCGAAGCTTGCGACCGGCACACTTCCAAAGGCTTTGCGTGCGGGGTCGATCTCGTACCAGAGTTGGGTGGCATCGTCGAACTGGCGAGCCTGAATCAACTTGTGCAGCCGCGGCAGTGTTGGGCCGAAGTAAGCGGAATAGTTGGTGCCGCAGAAGGGAATGTCGATCATCTGCGCGAGGGGAACATACTCGAATTCGAGGGGCGAGGAGATCACCACTTCTTTGTGGAACTCGCGGTGCACCTCGACAGCAGACATGATGTGCGGTACGCCACCTTCCGCCTTGATCGCCACGACGTTCGGACAGTCGTCTACCAGGCGCCGCAGGACCGGCACGGGAATATCGGCAGGGTGCAGTCGGCTGTGGGGATCTACGAACGGGTACCAACGCGCGGGCGCATAACGTCTCCACCCCCCGATTTCGGCTTTTCGTTTCTTGTGCCCCGGGGGAATTCCACATAGGAATCACATGATCCGCCTGGGTGGCGGTCAGACCCCGCGCACACGCTGACGTTCACGGTTCACCAGATTGAAGGATATCCCGCTATGGCACGGTACAAAAAGATGGAGGCCCGCGAGTGGGCTCGAGAGCTGTTGTCTTCCACTGAAAACTGACCCAGTTAGAGCAGCAATTTCCATTGAAAGCTGACCCACGTAAGAACCCTATCCTGCTGCTTTTAGCAGCAGGAGATTTCAGGAGTGATAGACGTGGCGACACTGAGTGTCATAAGACGCTGGGCACTGCGCGAGCAGATGTCCATCCGCGAGATCTCCAGGCGTACAGGCCTGGCTCGCAACACGGTTAAGAAGTACCTGCGGGCGGGCGATGAAGAGCCCCGCTACGCCAAGCGTGCGAGCTCCAGCAAGCTCGATCCCTACGCTGAAAAACTCTCCACCTGGCTGTCGATCGAGGCAACAAAGTCGCGCAAACAGCGGCGCACTTTGCTGCAGCTCCACACACCCTAGATCTGAAAAGGAGAAAACGAAGCACTTATCCACATCGTGAGCTACTTTGCTCACACAGCGGGTGGGTCAGTATTCGATGGAAATCTCGGGTCAGAGGTCAGTGAAATTCAACACTCGAGAGCATCTTCTCGGTGTCGGCAATGTGACGTTGCCGACGAAGACATCGGACTTTAAGCACCTCAACGAGAAGGCGATCCGGCACGACATGGAGCTGGCCATCGAACACGGTTTCGTCGGCAGCCTCTCTTGTTCGGAGATGGCCATCACCAATGATCAGTATGTTCGGTTCTGCGAGATCATGGCAGACCAGGCTGCTGGTCGAGCCTTTGTTGTCCATCATGCGGTGTTCAATACGCTGCAGGAAAACATCGAGATGGTTCGCTGCGCCGAGGCTGCAGGCGCCGAACTTGTTTTGCTGAGCTATCCGCCCTATTTCTATCCAAGTTCCTACGATGAGGTATACGCCTACTCCAAGGCAATCTGCGATGCGACGAATCTTGGCGTCATGCTGTTTCCGCTGCCCGCCTGGGGCTTCATGCGAAGCGGCTTACTGGACGCCAGGGCAATTGATTGCGCATCACACATGCAACGGATGCAATCTGCAGCCTGGGGACTTGCTCGGCTCAGGCACCCTGTCCGGGAAGCAGCCCGACGCGGCCGGCTCCCTTTTGGAGCTCACGAACGGGGGCATGCAACCGATTCGGCTGCCCGGCGGCGAGTCTCGGACGTTTCTCGAGGATGGCGACACGCTCACCCTTTCTGCCTCCTGCGAGCGGGCCGGATTTCGCAGGATTGGCTTTGGCCAGTGCACTGGAACTGTCTTGCCGGCACCCGTGACCGAAGCGGATACTTGACGACAGCTCTCTTGGGAATGCTCGCTCGGGCCGGAGCGATGGTGGTGTCGCATCGATGGCCCTTGAGGGGGCATTTTCTTCCGACGCTGCTCAGGCCGTCTTGCGTCGCTGCGTCGACTTCGCGCCGGCGATGGCTTCAGGTGGGGACAGCATCTGCATCATGGTCGCGCAATGCGCGTCTGCGAACTTCTTGTCCAACGGGAGGTGGCCTACCAGGAGTCGGAAATAAATGGGTGCGTAGAGGATGTCCATTTGCAGTTCTGCCTCCATGTCGCTGCGGAACTCGCCGCATCGGCGTGCGTCCTCGACTACCTCTCGCACGACCGCGCGTCGCCCATACCAGAAGCGTTCGCGGAATTCGCGCAACACGTCTTTGTCGCCCTGCCCCTCGGCGAGCAGCTGCGCGACAATTCGTCCCGACCAGCCGCTGTACTCTTCGACCAGGAGGTGGATGTGCCTGATCAGCGCTTCGCGAGGACTCCCGCCCTTCTGCATCGGCGTGTGGCTGACGTGTGCGTGCAAAAACGCCTCGATGACGACGGCAGCTTTCGAGTTCCACCAGCGATAGATCGTGGCCTTGCCAACGCCGGCCTGGCGGGCAATGGATTCGATGGAAATCTGCTGAAGCGGCGTTGTTTCCAACAGCTTGAGCGTGGCATCCAGAATGGCAACCCGAGAGGAATCGCTGCGCGCGCGTCCGGGAGGGCGCGCACGAGGCGATCCCGCCCCGACTTTGCCAGAGCGAGTGGAAGAACGGGCCGCAGAATGGGTGTCAGCTTTGGCTGCTGTCCCTTTAGAGGTCGATTTGGTAGACAAGTTGGTCCGCAAGCGTATATGACGAGGCCATTATCCGGGACATGACTACCCAGCGCTATGCCAGACAAAGAGCCGTGCTTCGGACGTTGTACTCGCGCTGCAACTGCACGTCATACTCGGCTCAGCCTATCGCACCTGGTTCCAGGTCCAGCAGTACGAAGGCCATGCGGCAAGGCTTGCCGGAGCGGTTCGACCAGCTGTGGTTTGTGGCTCGCTGGATCAGGATGTCACCCGCGCGCATGAGGGTCTCGCCTTCATCCATGAGTGCGTAAATCTCGCCGTCCAGCACGATGGCGTAGTCCAGCGATGGGGTTTTGTGAAACCAGAAGTGCCGCGCATTGCCGTGGTCGCGAACGCCGTGCTCATCGAGGAAGCGTGCCAGCTCCTGGGTGTCGTAGCTTTCGTCGGGCGGAAAATCGACGACACGCAGCAGGGAGCCCCCCTTCGAATGAAATGCGAACGCTTGGCCGGCAGGGGCTGGATCGGCACCGGGCGCTGCGGCCTCGCCCGTCGCCCAGACCACCTGGGCTGGGGGAGAGCCTTTCCCGTCCGTGTGGTTGGGTGTAGGGGCGTCTGAGACAAAGACGGATTTGCCGAGTGCGTTCTCGCCCGTGACGATCCGGCGAACCGGTCGCAGGTGCACCGATGCTTTTTCCGCTTGATTTTCGATGAAAGTTTCAGTGGTCACGTCGAGTTCTGCCTGTTGAGGTTGTTGGGGGGGGGCGGGTGACGAGTCACATGGGCTGACCAAGGTACTGGTAGGACTCCAGGAGCAGAGCCGCCGACCGTTGCGGATTCGGCACAGGCTCTTGCTCATACCTGCACAGTTGCAGGGATGCTTCCCAGACGGTTCTCACGCGCTCAAAACGGCGCTTTGAATAGTGCGCCAGGGCATCAGGGACCTTGTCCGTCTGGGACAGGCATTCAGCAAGCACCACCGCATCTTCGATGGCCATGCCTCCTCCGGAGGTCATCTGGGGCGTCGGTGAATGCGCCGCGTCTCCTAGCAAGACCACCCGTCCACGGTGCCAGGGCGCTGGAACCAAATTGACATCGAAGGGTCGAAATATCACCTGGCTCGCACTGGTCACGTGCGCTAAAGATTCGCGAAGAGCGGGGGCGCTGAACGCCTCAAGGCGCTCGTACAGCAGCGTGTGCAACTGGTCATTTGCCAGATGGATGTGTTCCGCGCTGCTTTCGAGGAAGAAGAAATAGCAGGTGTGCCTGGACGTGGGGAAGGCACCCACGGTGCGTTTGCCGTCGGACGATCGCCACAGGCAGAAGGCATCCACATCGCTGGGGCGGGGCGCATTGAATCGCCAGCCACTCTGGCCCGCAAACCAGACTCGGTGTTCCAGGCCGAAGACGCGATCTCGCAGTTTTGAGTAGGCGCCGTCCGCAGCGACGACCAGATCGTAGGTTTCTTGGCGACCATCCGACAGGGTGACTTCCACCCGGTCACCGCGGTCGGTCAGATCGGCAACCGTCAAGCCCTTCTCGAGCGTGGCCCCGGCCGACTCCGCCGCTGTTTCGAGAATCCGAGCGAGCTCGGGTCGGCGGATGCCACAGCAGGGTGGGGCGGGGTTGGTCATCAGCAGTTGCCCAGCGGCCGCGTGCTGTTTGAACGCGTTGAATGGAAATCCACTGTCCAGGCATTGTTCCGCCAAGCCGATGCCGCCCAGGGCTCGCAGGGTGTTGTGCATCAGATTGATCCCCGATCCGGTTGCCGGGGTAGACGATTTGATGTCAATGCAGTGAGCGTCGATGCCTGCCTTCTGCAATGTGTATGCCAAGGTAGAGCCGCCGACACCGCTGCCGACCACCAATACCTTCTTTTTCTGTGTCATGTCGTGTCTCCTCACTCGCCTATGGGCGGCGGACTTCATGGTTCCGGTCGTGTTGCACGCATGTGTTGCGCTGCCTGCCCAGGCCTTCGATTTCCGAGTCCATCACGTCGCCATGACGGAGGAAGCGGTTGTAGTGGGTGCCATTGCCCGCCGGGGAGCCGGTGGCGATGAGATCCCCGGGCCACAGCTGCACGTGCGTGCTGATGTATTCGATCTGTCGCGCCACATCGAACAGCATGTCGGCCGTGGATTCGTCCTGCATGGTCTGCCCGTTCAGCTTCAGCGTGATGCGCAGGTTCTGAGGGTCCGGCACAAAACACGCGGGCACCAGGGTAGGGCCGAAGGGCATGAAAGTCGGAGGCGACTTGGAGCGTAGCCAGTCGGTGCCCAACATCTTGTAGTCCGTGCGGGCGATAAGGTCACGTGCCGAGACGTCGTTCACCATTGAGTAACCGGCGACGTAGTCGAGAGCGTCTTCGCGCCGCACATGGCGTGCCGGGCGACCGATGATCACCCCGAGTTCCAGCTCCCAGTCGGGTTTTTGTGTGGTGGCGGGAAGAATGACAGGGTCAAGCGCGCCCGTGATGGCCGACGGCAGCTTGGGGAACACATACGGCTCTCCGGTGGTTGCTCGCTCGTCCATCATGTCCTCTGCCCACTTCCGCAGAGCGTCGCCTTCCAATCCCGCCGGACCGACGCCCATGTCCAGGGTGAGGTCCACGACATGCTTGCGGTAGTTGGCTCCCGTGCATAGCACCTGTCTAGGCAGGTCGACCGGTGCATGGACCTGCAGGCTGGACATGGGGACCGCCGCAGGGTGCTTCGGCGACAACTGCTTCACCAGTGTGCGCATCACCACCAGATTCGCGTTCCAGTCCTGAAGGAGATCGAGAACCGACGCCCCACTGGACCAGCGGGCACCGCACCGCACTGCATCGGCGTGGACGTCATCGAAAGAGATGACGTGTTCGCCGAAGCAAAGACCGGCGAAGCGCCACTCACCCTGTCGTGAGAAGGTGCCCAAAGAGAATGTCATCGCCTCTGTCCACTCACATGAACGGTTGGCGCGGCGTGGGCCACCACGTGTCCTGCTGTGGCAGCCCCATGCGGTTGCGCAGGACGCCGACGCCCGACACGTCAAGCTCTACGACGTCGCCCGGTGTGAGGCTGCGCCCCAGTTCCAGTGCCGAGCCGTTGCCCATGGTGCCGGAGCCGATGACATCGCCTGGCTGCACATGGTCGCCCAGAGACACGTAGGCGATCAACTCCTCTACGCTCCAGAGCAGTTCGGAGCTGTCGCCCTCGCCCCATGTTTCTCCGTTGACCCGCACCGACATGCGGATGTTGTCCAGGCGAGGGAATTCGTCGATCGTGGTGATCCATGGGCCGATGCCGTAAGCGAAGTCCTTGCTCTTGGTCGGACCCATGCCGATGGCGAACTCGTTGGCCTGCAGGTCGCGGGCGGAGAAGTCGTTGAAGATGGTGACACCAAAGAGATGCGACCGAGCGGTGCCGGGGGTGATGTTGTGAGCCGTGCGCCCCATGACCCAGCCGATTTCCAACTCGTAGTCCATCTTCTCGGCGCGCGAAGGCCAGGGTACCTCGGCTTCATGGCCGATGACGGTCCATGGAGAACCCTTGAAGTAGCCGGGCACCTGCAGCAGTGCAGGGGCGGGCGTGAGCTTCATGCGTTCGTGGAACTGTCGGATGTGCTTCACGAAGGTGAGGCCGTCACGCACGATCGACGGGTCGCATGCGGGGCCCCAGTGCAAGCCTTCAAACGACAGCGAAGCATCGTCACCGAAGCGTTGGGCGGCCTCGGTTGCTGTGTCGAGGAACTGATCACCCAGGGCGATGGCCGCCGACATGCTTTCGGGGAAAACGACCGAGGCGTAACGCAGGGCCGCCTCCCGGCTGGCGCCGCGCGACTGCTGCCGCAAGACTTCTGCAGCACGCAAATCGATCACGCGCGATTGCTCTGGCAGCACCATGCAGAGGCGCTGAACGGGACCATCGAGGCCTTGGATGACAAACCTTCCGAGCTTCACTGTGACTCCAATAATGGTGGTTGGTATTTCGATACTATGCGTCTCGTTTATACAAGACAGTACTGGTACTTACCCTAGAAAATAGAAAGCTTAAATGGCAGTTTCTCTATTGGAAAATCGGAAAAAAGCAGAGCTCTACATATTTCGATACGCTTTGTATCTTAATAAAGTATGATTTCATCATGCAGAGGCGACCGCGACACACGACACTTTCAAGATGTCCTGTCACCACGGTGGTTGCGAGACGGCTGTATCAGCCGATTTGCTCGCTGTCTGCTGGATCCTGCATGCCGAGATAGGCGGCCTGCACCTCTGGCCGAGCGATCAGCTCACGCCCTGCACCGGTCAAGGTGATCCGGCCTGTCTCGATCACGTATCCGCGATCCGCCACTGAAAGTGCGAAATGCGCGTTCTGCTCGACAAGCAGGATAGTGGTTCCCTGCGTGCGCAGTCGCTGGATGATCCCGAAGATTTCTTGCACGATGAGCGGAGCCAGACCCATGGACGGCTCGTCGAGAAGCAGCAGCCTGGGCCGTCCCATGAGTGCGCGTCCCATCGCGAGCATCTGCTGCTGTCCACCAGACAACGTGCCAGCCGCAAGATGTCGCTTCTGGTGCAAGACAGGCAACATCGAGTACACGGTGTCCATATCGACCGCCACCGATTCGTCCTGCTTTCGACAGAAGGCACCCAGGGCCAGGTTTTCTGCCACCGACATCGGGCCGAACACCTGCCGGCCCTCGGGTACCTGGCATATGCCTGCCTTCACGCGCCCTTTGGGCTGCATGCGCGAGATGTCACTGCCTTCGAAACGGATGTGCCCGGCCGACATCGGTTGCACACCTGAGATGCAACGAAGAAGCGTGCTCTTGCCCGCTCCGTTGGCACCAATCAGTGCGACAAGCTCCCCGGCGCGAACCTCCAGGTCGATGCTGTCAAGCGCCTGGATACGTCCGTAGTGACTCGAGAGTCCTTCGATGCGCAGCAGTGTGGTCATGCGGCGCCCAGATAGGCTTCAATGACAGCCGGGTCGTGGCGAACCTCGTTCGTGGTGCCGAACGCCAGACGGCGACCGTGGTTAAGAACAAGCAGCTTTTGCGACACGCCCATCACCAGCTTCATGTCGTGCTCGACCAGAACAATGGAAACACCCCGTGCCGAGACGCTCTTTATGAGATCCGCTATCTCGGTCTTCTCGGAGAGATTCAGTCCCGCAGCGGGCTCGTCCATGAGAACCAGCCGGGGTTCGCCAATGAGCGCGCGCGCGATCTCCAGGCGTTTGAGCGAACCGTAAGAGAGCTGCGCCGCCATCGCATCGGCAAACGCACCGAGGCCCACGAAGTTCAGCAATTGCCGGGCCTGTGCACGCCAGTGGGCTTCTCGCTCTCGCAACGACGCTGTCTGCAGAATGCCTGCGAGCAAGCTGTCGTTCATCTTCAGGTGCGCACCGATCAGGACGTTGTCGATCACGCTCATGTTCATGCACACCTGGAGGTTCTGGAACGTGCGGCTGAGGCCCAGGCGCGCAAGCTGCTCTGGAGGGCGACCCGTGACGCGGGCGCCGAACATGTCGATCGTGCCTGCGTCAGCCACATAGTTGCCGGTCAGAAGGTTGATCAGCGTTGTCTTCCCCGCACCGTTCGGCCCCACAATGGCCAGCACGGTCGACGGGCCGACGTCGAAGCTCAGATCCTCAATGGCATGCACGCCTCCGAAGGCCTTAGAGAGGTGGCGTACCTCGATCACCGCGCTCATTTCGACGAGCCCTCGGGCTGCGCTGATTCCGGTGCAGAGCTGACGACGCGCTTGTTCGGCATTTGCAGCCAGAAGCGCAGCGTCGGCACGATGCCGTTTCGCATGAATATCAGCGTGCCGGTGAGGATGAGACCCATCACCAGCGTCTCCCAGGCCCCGAACGCATGAAGCACTTGTGGCAGCAGCATGACCAGTGCGGCACCCACGATGGAGCCGTAAATCGACGCCATGCCGCCCAAGACGACCATCATCAGGAACTCGACCGAGCGGGGCAGACCGGTTGCTGCGGGGGTGATGAAGCCGGCATGATGGGCCATGAGGCTGCCCATCACGCTGGCCAGCACAGCCGAGAGCACGAATACCCGGGTCTTCGCACGGGCCACGTCGATGCCCGACAGGCGGGCGGCCACCTCGGAGCCTCGAATGGCTTGCAGCGCCCTGCCTGCCGGCGAGCGGGCGAGGTTCAGCGCGCCCCAGGTGACCAGCAGCAGACATGCCGAAGCAACCGCATACCAGGACAGGTCTCCCTCGAGGGTCCAGCCGAAGAGTGTGAAGGGGGAGACCGGCATGCCATCGGATCCACCGGTCCAGCGCTGTTCGTTGGTGCATACGATGGTGACGATGAACGCAAGTGACAGAGTGGCCATGGCGAGGTGATAGCCAGCCAGCCGCAGGATGGGGCGCGCGATCACAAAGGCCAGTGCGCCCACGGCCACCGCGCCGATCGCCAGTGCCGCCATTGAGGGCCAGCCGAAGTGCGTGGTCAGGATGGCCGAGGCATAGCCGCCGAGGCCGAAGAAGGCGGCGTGCCCTAGACTCACCTGACCGGCATAGCCGAAGAGCAGGTTCAGCCCGATCACCACCACGGCCGTGAAGCCGACGCGCGTTGCCAAGTCGAAGATGTAGCTACTGGGGTCGAGCAGCGGCAGTGCCAGCATCAACAAAGCCAGAACTGCCAATCCCGCGTGGGTGCGAAAAAGGGGGGTCATACGCGCTCTGTTACCTTGCTGCCGAAGAGCCCGCGGGGCATGAAGATCAGCACCAGCAGCAGGAGAACGAAGGCAACCGCATCTTTGTAGGAGGATGACACGTACCCGGCCGTGAGTGCTTCGATTACCCCCAGCAGCAGTCCGCCTGCCAGGGCGCCTGCCCCGCTGCCGATACCTCCGAGCGCTGCGGCCGCAAATCCCTTCAGGCCCAACACCGTGCCGGCCTCGGAGCTCGTGAACGTGATGGGTGCGGTGAGTACACCGCCGATCGCGCCCAGTGCGCCCGCGAGCGCGAACGACATCATCAGCACCCGCCTGATGTCAATGCCCATGAGCTGGGCTGCCAATGGGTTGTACGAGGTGGCCAGCATGGACTTGCCACCGAGCGTGCGCGTGAAATACCAAGCGAGCACCAGCACGACCACCGCTGTGCATCCTGCCACCCACAGGCTCTGCGGCGCCAACGCCGTTTTGCCCAGCAAGATGGGCGTATCGCCCGAGAACGCGGGCAGACTGTAGGTGCCTTTTCCAAATGCCAGTTGCACTGCGCCCTTGATGATGAGGCCCACCCCCATGGTGATGATCAGAAGCGTCACCAGCGGCGCCCCCTGCGCCGGCCGGATCGCAAGCCGCTCTGTCAACGCCCCCACCAGCAAGGTGAGTAGCACAGCGCCGACAATGGCCACTGGCAGGGCGATCCCCTGCTCAACGAGGACTGCCGCCGTGATCGCGCCGACCATGATGAACTCACCCTGGGCAAAGTTGACGATGTGACTGGCGTTGTAGATCAAGGCGTAGCCGAGCGCGGCCAGTGCGTACATAGCGCCCACGGTGAGGCCCGAGAACAGGAACTGCAGCAGATCGGTGGCCATGGTTGTCAAAATTTCCAGTCAGACCGGGATCACTTGGCCAGCGTGTAGCGGCCACCGCGGACTTCAAGCATGCGCAAGGAATCGACGCTCAGGCCGTTGTGGTCGGCGGGCGTCATCTTGTAGACACCCAGCAGGCCCACATAGCCGAAGGTGGACTCGAGCGCATCGCGGACCTTTGCCTTGTCGGTGCTTCCAGCGCGCTTGATCGCATCCACAGCCATGTTGAATGCATCGGCAGTGGGGCCGCCGAACGGCATGGCCGGGACCTTGTACTCCTCGCGGTAGACGCGGTGATAGTCGAGTGCCGGCTTCTTTTGCGGGTCGCTGTCGGGCAGCGCATCGGGTACCACGAAAGCCTGCGCTGGAATGCGCACACCCTCGGTTGCTGCGCCACCGGCCTTGATGAACTCGGGGCTCAACACGGCGGACGGCATGTACACCGGCTGCGTCATGCTCAGCTGTGTGTAGTTCTTCATGGTCATCGCGCCGGCGGGGCCGGGGCCACAGAAGAAGACCAGCGCCTGAACGTCTTTCAACCCACGAAGCTTGGTGAGTTGCGGCACCACGTCGCTGTCTTTGGCACCGAAGGTCTCTTCACCCACCACCTGCACGCCCAGGCTCTCCGCCACCGAAAGGATCTCCTTGCGTCCGGACTGCCCAAAGCCGCTGTTCTCGGACAGCATCGCGATGCGCGTGAAGCCTCGGTCCTTCACGTCTTGCAGCATCCGCTGGGCTTGCAGCCGGTCCGACGGGGTTACACGAAACACCCACTTGCGGACCGGATCGACCAGCGCCTGCGCTGCCCCCGTCGAGATGTAAGGCACGCCAGCGCGCTCGGCGTGCGGCGCCATGGCCATGGCGGCCGGCGAAATGGTGCCGCCCAGCACGATGTCTACCTTGTCGGACTCGATCAGCCGCTTCGCAAACGTGTTGGCGCTGTTGGGATCCGACTGGTCATCGTAGACCGTCAGTTCGATCTTTCGCCCCAGAAGGCCGCCAGCCTCATTGACCCGGCGCACGAGGACGTCAAGTGTCTTGCGCTGCGGGTCGCCTACAAAGCCCGCCGGCCCAGTGGCGGATACGACGGCCCCCATGCGGATGGGCTCGCTCTGCGCGTGTGCCCCAATGGGCGTGAAAGCACTGGCAACCAGCGCCAGCGCCATGGGGAGCGTTCGAATCAAACCTTGGACCATGCTGATCTCCTGTGCTGCGGCACCCGGTATGGGTGCCAGATCTGTATGAATTTAGCAATACGATCCGTGGCGTCTTGCTATTCAGCAATGTAGTCTTCCCGACACGTTCACTCATTGGGACAAACCCGGAGTGTGGCCGCCGGGAAGGCGGCTTGATCGACTTTTGGTTTGAACCGACTGCCGCCATCAAAGGATGTAAACCCTTACCGGGCATGCCGTGAGCGGAAGCAAGCGCACAGTGCTTGGTGTTGTCCCTGGGTTTCAGGCACCGGCATTCGATGGAGACCGTCATTGACGCATCGTGCTGCCGAGCTGTACGATATCAATCGATACGAGTCGTATCGATACGTTGCATAAGAACATCGTCCGACGCGCATTGCCACGCCCGCCTCTTTCCATTCTTCACGAGACACACCATGAACAAGCGTCCTCCCGTCATCATCTCCTGCGCCCTGACAGGAGCGGGTGACACCCGCGCCAAGAACCCGGCGGTGCCCGCCACTCCGCAGGAGATCGCAGAGCAGGCCATCGACGCGGCACGGGCCGGCGCGTCCATCGTGCACATCCATGTGCGTGACCCGGACACTGGAAAGTCATCGACCCGGCTGGCTCTCTATGAGGAAGTCGTGGAACGCATCAGGGCATCGAGCGTCGACGTGCTGATCAACCTCACCACCGGCCCCGGCACCATGCTCACGATTCCGACGGACGCGCCGTTCCGGGTGGTGCCCATTGCTGATGCCGAGTTGATGACACCCCAAGAGCGTGTGGCCCATGTGGTGAAGCTCAGGCCCGACATTTGCAGCCTCGACGTTGCCACCATGAGCTTTGGCGAGGCCACCTTCGTGAACCCCGTAAGCCACCTGCGCGAGATGGCTGCGCTGATCGCGCAGGCGGGTGTGGTTATGGAGTTGGAAGTGTTCGACCTCGGTCACGCGCGCCTGGCCAGCCACCTGATTGCCTCCGGCGCGATCCCGAAGAGTGCCTACTTCCAGCTGTGCCTGTCCATCCCCTGGGGCGCACCCGCCACACCCCCGGTGACTGACGAGATGCGGCGTCTGCTGCCCGTTGGCTCCAAGTGGAGTGCCTTCGGCATCGGAACAGACCAGTTTCCCATGGTGGCGACCGCGGCCATTCTTGGCGGCCATGTGCGGGTTGGACTGGAGGACAACCTGTACGTGTCACCGGGAAAACTCGCGAGTGACAACGCCGAACTGGTAGCCAAGGCGGCACGGATCATCTGTGATCTCGGCTACGAAGTCGCCACCACGGACCAAGCCCGCAGCATCTTGCTGGGTCCTTGACACGTGGGATTTCAGATTCATCTAACCCCGGAGACAAAAATGAACATTGGAAAAATTCGAACGAATATGGTCGCCTTTGCATTGATGGTGTTCGCGGCTGTGGCCACGGCGCAAACCCGCATCATCACGCTCGGCACCGTTGGCGGCCCCTTGTTGTCGCTTGAGCGCGCACAACCTGCGAATGCGGTGGTTGTCAACGATCGGATTTATCTTGTGGATGCTGGCAATGGTGTGGGTCGTCAGATCCTGGCGGCTGGTTTGGATCTCCGAAAGGTCGACAACATCTTTATCACCCATAACCACGACGACCACAACGCCGATTGGGGCACGCTCATGGGTCTTGCTTGGAGCACAGGCCGTCGTGCGGATGTTCACGTTTGGGGACCTGATGGCACCGAATCAATGCTCCGTGGATTCCTGCAGTACTTCGCCCCGAATGCGCGCATTCGCATGGCAGACTCCAAGGGTCTACGCAAGCCTGAGGAAATGTTCCGGGCACACGACATACCCGGTTCCGGCCTTGTCTATAAGGATGATCTGATCACCGTCACAGCCATGGAGAATTGTCACTTCCATCCCGACCCTGCAGGGGGCGCGCGTGGAGAAGACAAGTCGTTCGCATACCGCTTCCAAACGCCTCACAAGACCGTCGTTTTTAGTGGAGATACGGGGAAGTGTCCAGCCATGACCGAGTTTTCTCGAGGTGCAGACATCCTCTTTCACGAGGTCGTTGACCTGCCGTCAATCGAGAGAAAGCTTAAGCGGGAACTTCCCCCGCTGCTGGCGCAAGGACTTTACCAGCACATGGTTCAAGATCACACGACGGCTGAAGACGTGGGTCAGCTGGCCCAAGCGGCAGGAGTGAAAGAGTTGGTGCTGACTCACCTCATTCCAGGACGAGAGGAGCCGGATTCGATCTATGTAGAGAGCGCGCGGAAGTTCTTTTCTGGGCCTGTCAGAGTAGCCCGCGATCTGGCGTCTTATTAGGCCGAAGCGCGATGGGGAGACGTGACATGACGCAGGGACCGCGCGACGACAACCCAACCCGATCGAAGGTGGTCGAGGCCGTGACCAGCGGGCGCCGCAATGTGCCCTTTGACTTCAATCCTGCACTGGCCAGTCTGGAGACTCAACTGATTGAATCGCGAGGTGAAGAACTGATCCTGCGGTTCATCGTCCCCCACACCGCGACGCAGGGCAATGGAGTGGTCAGCGGTGGTGCACTCGCCAGCATGCTGGACATGGCGATGGCCATGGTTGTGCTCTCGCGATTGAAGCCTGGCTTCACGTGCGCGACGATCAGCTTGACCGTGAACATGCAGACAGCGGGGGAGGAGGGGCACTTTGTCGCGGTGGCGGGCGTGGACCGGATGGGGCGGCAAATTGCGTTTGCGCACGCGAAGCTATTCGACGCGCAGGGCACTCGTGTCATCGCCAATGCCACGTCGTCCCTGGCGTTGATTCCCGTGCGGCCGTAGCGCGTCGGACGTCTTGTCAAGGCCTGCTTCTAGGCCGTCGTGCGTTCTATGTGAAGAGCTCGACGAAGAGGCGCCTCAACCACTGATGTGCCGGATCGACCTCAAAACGGTGACTCCAGTGCAGCGATACGGTGAATGTGCTGCGTGGCAACGCATTCGACAGCACCGCGTAGCGCTCGGTGTTGATGAAGCCCAGCGCAATGGCACGCGGCATCACCACCGCAAGGTCAGTGCGCTCAATGATGGCGGGCAATGCCAGGAAATGTTCCGAGGTCAGTACCAGTCTGCTGTCCAGCCCGAGTTCTTGCAGGATGCGCAACGTCTCAGAGTGCGAACGTACAGCGACGAACTCCAACCGACGCAGATCTTGCGTTGATGTGCGGTTCTTCTTTTCAGCCAGCAGCGGATGCCCAGCCCGCACCAAGACGGCATAGCGGTCGCTCAGCAGTTCCAACCGCTGCGTTCCGTTAACCGATGGCAGGAATCCCAGCGCAAAGTGAATTGTCCCGGTCTCAAGTGCATCGGCAATCTCGGCGTGCGGCAACGGGGCTGCTTGCACACGCATACCAGGCGCATGCCGATGCAACGCGGCGATCAAATCAGGCAACAGCCGAGCCTCTCCGATGTCGCTCATATGCAGTCGCAGCGTCATCTTGGAGTCTGAGGGATTGAAGGCGTCGTCCTCCCTGAGAACGCCTTGGATCGCCGCAATTGCCGGCTGGACCACGCTGGCCAATCGCTCGGCGCGGAGTGTCGGTCGCATACTGCCGCCCGCTCGAACGAACAAGGCATCGCCGAGTGCCAGCCGAAGCCGCGTTAAACCCTGGCTGGCGGCGGGTTGCGAAAGACCGATCGCATCGGCCGCGCGACTGACACTGCCCAGACGGTAGACGGCTTCGAACAGCCGAAGCAGGTTCATGTCGAGTTGATCAATATTCATTTTTTGGATTCTGTGATGTCTCGTTCATTGCATTGACGCATTCCATTGTCACAGCGAGACTCGCTTTTTTCAAGTTGGAGACACCGATGGATCAACGCGTTGCGCTGGCTACACCTGCCACGTCCGGGCAGGATGAAGGAGCAGAGCTGGTGACGGTTAGAGAGGCCGTATACGGGCTGCTGCGAGCCTTCGGCATGACCTCCATGTTTGGAAACCCCGGCTCGACCGAACTTCCGCTGTTCCGGGACTTTCCCGATGACTTCAAGTACGTGCTGGGTCTGCAGGAGTGCGTCGTAACGGGGATGGCGGATGGCTATGCCCAGGCCACGGGCAATGCAGCCTTCATCAACCTGCACTCGGCAGCAGGCGTCGGGCATGCGATGGGGAACATCTTCACGGCTTTCAAGAATCGCACGCCACTGGTGATCACTGCGGGTCAACAAGCGCGCTCGATCCTGCCCTTCGACCCCTTTCTTGGGTCTGCGCAGGCTCCCGAACTCCCGAAGCCGTATGTGAAGTGGAGTGTCGAGCCTGCGCGCGCCGAAGATGTTCCGCTGGCGATTGCGCGAGCCTACTACATCGCCATGATGCCGCCGCGGGGGCCGGTGCTGGTTTCGATTCCTTCTGACGACTGGGAGGTCATGACGCAGCCAGTCGATGCCCGAGAAGTCAGCCGCCACGTGCGCCCCGAGCCTGGACTTCTGGCGAAGATTGGAGAGGCGCTGGATGCCGCTCACGCACCAGCCATTGTGGTCGGTGCATCCGTCGATCGCGACGGCGCTTGGGATGAGGCTGTCCGGCTGGCCGAACGGCACAACGCACGCGTCTATGTCGCACCTATGTCCGGGCGCTGCAGCTTCCCTGAAGACCATCCTCTGTGGGCTGGTTTTCTGCCGGCCATGCGTGATCGAATTGTTGAGCGTCTTGCCGGACACGACCTAGTGTTCGCCCTCGGCGCGCCCGCGTTCACCTATCACGTCGAGGGTGAAGGAGCGCACCTGCCAGACGGGGCCAAGCTTGTGCAGTTGACCGAGGACCCACAGGTTGCGGCCTGGGCACCCACGGGCACGTCGGTGGTCGGCAGTGTTCGGCTTGGCCTGCTGGATCTGCTGGAGCGGCCCATCCCCGCACGCAGGCCGGCGCCTGCTCCTTACGTGCGACCCCAGCGAGTGCCCGAGCCTGCCCCAGGGGAGCGCTTGCCGGTGGACTGGGTGCTGCAGACACTGACCGATGTCCGGCCGCGCGACAGCATCATTGTCGAAGAGGCCCCCAGTGCGCGGCCGATCATGCACGCGCATCTGCCGATCTTTGAATCCGAGACCTTCTACACCATGTGCAGCGGTGGTCTGGGCTGGGGTTTGCCCGCGGCCGCCGGCGTGGCGCTGGGCAAGCCAGAAGCGCGCGTCATCGCTCTTGTGGGTGACGGTTCTTCGATGTACGCGATACAGGCGCTTTGGAGCGCCGCACAGCTGGGTTTGCCGATGGCGACCGTGGTCCTGAAGAACCGGCGTTACGCCGCGATGCATGAGTTCGCGCGGTTCTTTGGCTACCAGCCCGGCGATCCTGTGCCAGGCACCGATCTCCCCGATCTCGACTTCGTGGGACTGGCGGCCGCGCAAGGTGTTCGCGGACTTCGTGTCGAGCATGCGGATGAACTTCGACCGGCACTTGAACAGGCTTTGCAGGCAGCCCAGCCGATGTTGATCGAAGTCGAAGTCGCCTGACGCACCCCATTTCAACTACCTAAGGAGACACTTTGTGAACGAGATTTCGATGCTGATCAATGGTGAGTCGCGGCAAGCGAGCAATGGCGCTAATTTTGAACGCCGAAACCCGCTTGATGGCACGGTGGCAACCACGGCGCCCGCTGCCACAACCGATGATGCGGTGGCCGCCGTCGAGGCCGCTGCCGCCGCCTTCCCTGCATGGTCGCGCACGGGACCCGGGGAACGCAGGACGCTGCTCCTGAAGGCTGCGCACGCCCTCGAGGCCAAGGCGAAGGAACTGACGGCGTCAATGGCTGCCGAAACCGGGGCTGCCGCGCCATGGGCAGGCTTCAACGTCCATCTGGCCGTCGGCGTGTTGCAGGAAGCCGCCGGCATGACCACCCAGATCAGCGGAGAGGTCATTCCATCGGACGTGCCTGGCAGCCTGGCGCTGGCGGTGCGCCGGCCCGCCGGTGTGGTGCTGGGCATTGCGCCGTGGAATGCTCCGGTGATTCTGGGTGTGCGCGCGATTGCCATGCCCTTGGCTTGCGGCAACACCGTGGTGTTCAAGGGATCGGAACTCAGTCCTGCCACGCATGGATTGATCGTCGAAGCATTCAAGGACGCCGGTTTCCCTCCCGGCGTCGTCAACTTCGTCACCAACGCACCCGCCGATGCCGCCGCAGTGGTCGAAGCCATCGTCGCTCATCCGGCATTGCGTCGTGTGAACTTCACGGGGTCCACCCGTGTCGGCAAACTGCTTGCCGCCACATGCGCCAAGTATCTGAAGCAAGCCGTGCTTGAGTTGGGTGGCAAGGCCCCGCTGGTCATTCTGGACGATGCCGACCTCGGCGATGCCGTCAACGGTGCAGCATTCGGCGCCTTTGCCAACAGCGGCCAGATCTGCATGAGCACCGAGCGCATCGTGGTGGACAACAAGATTGCGGATGCCTTTGTGGCGGGACTGGCCGCCAAGGCCACCAAACTGCCTCTCGGTGACCCTCGAAAGGGGCCGGTGGTGCTGGGTTCCGTCGTGGATGCCAGCACGGTCGAGCGCTGCAACGCGCTGATCGACGACGCACTCGCGAAAGGTGCCAAGTTGGTATGCGGCGGCAAGGCAGAGAACACATTGATGCCTGCGACCCTGCTTGACCATGTGACTTCCGACATGCGCATTTACCACGACGAGAGCTTTGGTCCGGTGAAGCCCATCGTGCGTGTGGATGGTGTCGACGAAGCGGTTCGGGTGGCCAACGACAACCCCTATGGCTTGTCGGCTGCCGTGTTCGGGCGCGACATCGCGCGCGCCTGGGACGTAGCCAACCGCATCGAATCTGGCATCTGCCACGTCAACGGTCCCACTGTGCACGATGAGGCGCAGATGCCATTCGGCGGTGTCAAAGACTCTGGCTATGGCCGCTTTGGTGGCCGTGCCGGGATTGACGCCTTCACCGAACTGCGCTGGATCACGGTGCAGACCACCCCCCGCCACTACCCGTTCTGATAGCAGGAGAAGCACATGATGAAGACGCTGCTCACCACGGTGGTGCTTTCGAGTGGTCTCACAACGGGCACGATCGCGCATGCTCAGAGTTGGCCGAACAAACCGATCAAGATCATCGTCAATTTCGCGCCTGGCGGCGCAGCCGACCAGTTGGCCCGACTCATTGCTCCGGCGCTGAATGAGGCGCTGGGTCAACCTGTTGTGGTGGAGAACAAAGGCGGGGCAGGGGGGAACCTGGGCGCCGATTTCGTCGCCAAATCGCCCGCCGATGGCTACACCTTTCTCATGGCGTCCGGTGGCACTGTATCGATCAACCCGCATCTGTATCAGAAGATGCCATTCGACCCAGCCAAAGACTTGGTGCCAGTGGCATCGGTTGCTCGAGTGCCCTTTTACCTGGTCGTCCGTGCCGACGACCCGGTGAAGGACTTCAAGGGACTGCTCGCCGACTTGAAGGCCAACCCTGGTCAACGATCCTTTGGCTCACCAGGCAACGGCAGTTCGCCGCACCTTGCGGCGGAGATGATGAAGAGCGAGACAGGCACGTTCGCGGTGCACGTCCCGTACCGTGGAGCTGCACCCGCACTGACGGACCTGTTGGGCGGGCAGATCAAATTTCTTTTCGACCCCGGCATCGCCCTGCAGCACGTGAAGACGGGCAAGCTGCGCATGCTGGCGGTGGGCAGTCCTCATCGAGCGCCTCAGGTGCCCGACGCGCCGACCCTCGACGAACTGGGACTGAAGGGCTTCGATGCCGATGCTGTGTTTGGGCTCTACGCTCCCGCGGGAACGCCTCCGGCCGTGATTGATCGTGTCAATGCAGAGGTCAACCGTGTGCTGAGCACATCGGCAACCAAGGAGCGCATCGTGGCGATCGGCAACGTAGCGTTGCCGCTGACGCCCGCCGAGTTCGGCCGCAAGGGGGCGGAAGACTTCAAGCGGTTCGGAAAGCTGATCCGCGATCGTGGCATCCAAGCCGACTGACCCCGCCGCATCTTGTCTGTCATGCCCGGTGTTCGTGAGCATGTACCGCTCGTGCTTCGACGCATTCACACTGGCTCCAGCGATTTAACTTGGGAGAACTTTTTGGCAGAAATCACACTGATTCAGGCCCAGCACATCATCACGTCAGCAATCGCCGTTGCAAAGCAGGCCGGATACAAGCCCATGGCCATCGCTGTGCTGGACACGGCCGGCCATGTGAAAGCTTTCGCGAGTGAAGACGGGGCCAGCATGCTGCGCTTCGACATTGCGCGTGCCAAAGCCTGGGGTGCGATAGGCATGGGCGTTTCGAGCCGCGTGCTGGGCGACCGCGCGAAAGACAACCCAAACTTCTTTGTGTCGCTGGCGGCGACCTCGGGGGGGCGATTTTTGCCTCAGACAGGCGCAGTGCTCATCAAGAACGCGGCTGGCGAAGCTATCGGGTCAGTGGGTGCGAGTGGTGGCACAGGTGATGAAGATGAGGCCATCTGCATCGCTGGTGTCTCTGCCGCGGGGTTGCAACATGGCTGAGCACGGGTGGGGCCATTCCATGCGATTCCAGGAACAGGTCGTGATCGTGACTGGCGCGGCGCAAGGCATAGGGCGAGAGATCGCTTGCGCGTTTGCGAGCGAAGGAGCCTATGTGGCCGCCTTGGATATCGACCAGAGCGGTCTCGAAAGCCTTGCGACCGCGACGGGCGGAGACAAGTTGATGACCGTCGTCGCGGACGTGACCCGGAGCGAGGATTTGACGCGGGCGGTGGACAGCACGCTGGCGCGGTGGAAGCGCGTGGATGTTCTGGTCAACAACGCCGGCGGCTTCCAGGCGTTGCGGAGCACCGAGGACATTCCCGAGGACGAGTGGGACTGGATCCTTCGCTTCAATCTCACCAGCGCGTTTCTTCTCTCGAAGGCCGTGCTGCCGACGATGCGACTGCAGCGATACGGGCGCATCGTCAATGTGTCGTCTTTCGTGCGCGGTGGGGTGGTCACCGTGACTTCGCACTATGCGGCGGCCAAGGCCGGGGTGCTTGGATTTACACGGCATCTGGCACGGGAGGCTGGGCCTGACGGGATCACGGTCAATGCCGTGGCGCCCGGGGTCGTTTCAACCGAACGCTACCGGTCGATCCGAAGTCCTGCGGAGATCGCTTGCACGGTCGAAACCATTCCGGCGCGCCGTCTGGGTGAGAGTGCGGATGTCGCCAACAGCGTACTTTTCCTAGCCTCCGCCGATGCGGCCTATGTCACTGGCGCCACCTTGGACGTCAATGGAGGTTTGCTGATGACGGGCTGACGGTCCTGCGGCCTACCCGTCTTTTCCGAGCGATGCGCATTCTGGAGTGCGCGAACCCTGCCGCAGGCTGACGGCACAACATGACCATAAGGAGACTTGAGATGAGCAACCGGAGAAGTTTTCTTCGTGCAGGGGCCGCATTGAGCGGCGCGGTCGCGCTGGGCGCGCCTTCACTGCTGCAGGCGCAGACAACGGCCATCAAAATTGGCTATTCCTCCTCCAAGACCGGCCCCAACGCGGGCGGCACGGCCACGCAGAACACGCCGGTCTACAACATGTGGGTCAAGGAGGTGAACGCCGCCGGCGGCATCAACCTCAAGGGCAGGAGGCTGCCGGTCGAGGTCGTCGAGTACGACGACCGTTCCAGTTCGGACGAGGCGGTGCGCGCTTACGAGCGCCTGGCCACGCAGGACAAAGTGGATTTCGTGTTCACGCCCTGGGGTACGGCCCTCAACCTCGCGGTTGCCCCCACGCTCAACAAATACAACTACCCGCATCTCGCGGTGTCGGCGATCACCGATCTCGCGCCGCAGCTCGTGAAGCGCTGGCGCAACATCTTCTTCCACCAAGGCGGCGGCACAATGTACGGCGAGCAACTGGTGGAAACTCTCGAAGCTCAGCGCAAGGCCGGTCTCATCGGGAACCGCCTTGCCATGGTCAGCATCTCTGACGCCTTCGGCGTCGACCTGTCGGGCGGTGCGCGCAAGGCGGCCGCCAAGTACGGGTTCCAGTTCGTTTACGACAAAGCCTATCCCGTCGGCACGCAGGACATGTCGCCGTTGATCAACGATGCCAAGGGCGCGAATCCGGACGCTTTCATCGCATTCTCCTATCCGCCGGACACGGTGGCGCTCACCGAACAGGCGCGGGTCTCGGGCTTCAATCCGAAGGTTTTCTACGTTGGTATCGGCACGGCCTTTCCTATGTACAAGCAGCGTTTCGGCGCCAATATAGAAGGCGTTATGGGTGTGGGCGGCGTCAACGTCGACGATCCGCGGTGGACATCTTTCCACAAGAAGCACGTGGAGCTGAGTGGTCAAGAACCCGACCGCTTCAGCAACATCACCATCTACAGTTCGCTGCAGGTTTTGCAGCAGGCTATCGAGCGCGCCGGCACGCTGGACCGTGCCGCCGTCATCGCCGAGATCAATAAGGGCAGCTTCGAAACCGCCAACGGGACGATCAGGTACACCGACCAGCAATCGCTGGACATCTGGATCGTCGGCCAATGGCAGAACGGCGAATTCCACGGTGTGGCGCCCGCCAGCAAGTCTGGTGTCAAGAAGGTGCAGCTCAAACCCGCCTGGAAGGCGGCGTGAGCAACAGCCCAAGAGACCTGGCGACGCAAAATGCAATTGCTGATTGAACTGCTGCTCTTCGGCCTCACGCTGGGCGGCCTCTACGCGATGATCGCGATGGGACTGACCTTGCAATACGGCGTGGCGCGCATCATGCACCTGGCCTACGGTGAGTGGCTCATTGCCGCAGCGTTCTGCGCCTATGGCCTGTTCACGTGGTTGCACGTGAGTCCATTGGTCACGCTGGCGCTGGCGCTACCGGTGGGATTCGCCGCCAACTGGCTGGTGTACCAGCTGTTGCTCACTCCACTGGTCCGACGAACGAGGGCCGGACCAGCGCTGGAGGTTGACAGTCTGCTGGCGACCTTTGGCCTGCTCTTTGTCGTGCAAGGGGTGATGCTGGTGATCTTCGGCGGCGCTTACCACAGCTATTCCTATGCCGCAGAAGCGGTGTCCGTGGGGGGCGCCGCCATCTCGCTCAACCGGCTCATCATGTTCGGTTTCACGGTGCTGGCAGCGCTTTCCCTCTATGCCTTCCTGACGTACGCGCGCGCCGGCGCCGCTGTGCGTGCGGTGGCGACGGCGCCCGGCAATGCCCCGTTGGTCGGCATCGACGTGCGTCAGGTGTCCGCGTTGACCTTTGCGGCCGGCGGCGCGCTGGTGGCTGCTGGTGGCGTGCTCGTGAGCATGTTCCTGACCTTCAGTGCGTCCATGGGCGTGCTGTTCACGATGAAGGCGCTGATCGTCGTCATCATGGGCGGGGTGGGCAACGTGGCGGGTGCGCTGGTGGCTGGCCTGCTGCTTGGCTTGTCCGAGACCCTCGTGGCACGCCTCATAGATCCCGGCCTGACCCTGGCCGTCAATTATTTGCTGTTCCTGGCGGTCCTGATGTGGCGTCCCGCGGGGCTGTTTGGACGTCCCGTACGATGAAGCTGCCTCAGAAGCGCTCCCTTTTCCTGACCTTGGCAGCGTTGTTGCTCGCCGCAATGCTGCCCGTGCTCAGTGGCAACGACTACTACCTGGGATTGGCCATCAACCTGGCTCAGTATTCGCTCATGGCCACTGCCTGGGCGCTGTTCTCCGGCCCCACGCGCTACGTGTCGCTGGCCAGTGTGGCCTTTTACGGCATCGGTGCCTATGCCGTCGCGGTGTTGGGCGACACGCTGCCGTTGCCACTGGTCTTCTGCGTGGCTGTGGGCGTGGGCGCGCTGCTCGCCTTGCTCATCGGCATGGCGACATTGCGCCTTTCTGGCATCTATTTCGTGATCTTCACTTTCGGCCTGGCCGAACTCGTGCGCCAGTTGGTCACTTGGTACGAGGTCAATGTCACCAAGACCCTGGGCCGCTATGTGTTCCTGGACGTCACGAGCCAGCAGATCTATTGGCAACTGCTGGCGCTGCTTGCGGCGGTTTTCGCCCTCAGCTGGTGGGTGCAGCGGTCGCGACTGGGCTTGGCTTTGCGTGTGATCGGTGAAGACGAGACCGTTGCACGGCATATTGGCATACACGTGACGCGCGCCAAGCTGCTGCTCTTTGTCGCCAGCTCGGCCTTCATCACCCTGGCCGGTGCGGTGATGGCGCCGCGCTGGACCTACATCGACCCCGCTATCTCCTTCAATTCGGTCCTGTCTTTCCAGGTCGTGATCATGGCACTGCTGGGTGGCACGGGCAGCCTGCTCGGCCCCCTGGCCGGCGCCATACCCCTGTCGCTGCTGTTTGAGTTTCTCTCGGCGAAGTTTCCCAACCATTTCTCCATTTTGCTGGGCGCGGTGTTCATGGTCATCGTCTATTTCGTTCCCCATGGTGTGTCCGGTGCGGTGAGTGGCTGGCTGGCCCGGCGCCGCAAGGAGCAGAAGGCATGAATTCAGTGCTTTTGCGCGTGCAAGGCCTTTCGCGCAGTTTTGGCGGCCTGCGTGCGGTGGATGGCCTGAGTTTCGAGATCGCATCCGGTGAAATCCTGGGTTTGCTCGGACCCAACGGTTCCGGCAAAACCACGGCGATGAACCTGATCTCGGGTGGATTGGTCGCCGATGCAGGCACGGTCGAATTCGATGGTGAGGCCGCGCAACATCTGCCTGCCTTCCGGCTCGCGCACCGCGGTCTCGCGCGCACCTTCCAGCTCGTGCGCGTGCCGGCGAACCTGACCTGCCTGGAAAACGTGATCAGCGGCCTGGCGTTCGGACCTCGTGGGGTCTGGGGGACCGTTGCAAGAGAGCGCGCGTCTGCGCTGCTGGCGCGTGTTGGCTTGGCCGACAAGGCGGGAGCCATGGCGGGCGAGTTGACTTACATCGACCAGAAGCGCCTCGAAATGGCGCGTGCTCTGGCCTTGCAACCCAGGTTGCTGCTGCTGGACGAATGGCTGGCAGGTCTGAACCCCACGGAGCTCGCGGACGGCATGGCTCTGGTGCGACAGATTCGCGACGATGGCTTGACCATCTTGATGGTCGAACACGTCATGGAGGCCATTCGGGCCCTCTGCAATCGCTGTGTGGTCATGAATGCGGGTCGCAAGATTGCTGAAGGCACGACGGCCGATGTGCTGGAGCACCCCGAAGTGCTGAGGGCCTACCTGGGAGGGGCGATCCATGCTTGAAGTCGCTGACCTTTCCGTCTCCTACGGCCGACACCGCGCACTCAGCGGGGCCGCGCTGCATGTGGCACAGGGGGAAATCGTGGTGTTGCTCGGTGCAAATGGCGCGGGCAAATCGACCTTGCTCAAAGCCGTGGCCGGACTCACAACCGCTCACCCGGGTGCGCGGGTGACGTTGAACGGTCAGTCACTCGTGGACATGGCATCACACCGTATCGTCAACGCCGGTCTGGCGCTGGTGCCGGAGGGACGCGGCGTGTTCAGCGAACTCAGTGTGGCTGAGAATCTGGCGCTGGGCGCCTTTCCGCCGCGCGCTCGGCCGAAGGAGGGGGAAACCCTCGAGACCGTACTGGCCCTGTTTCCGCGCCTCGCCGAACGGCTGAGTCAGCAGGTGCGCACCATGAGTGGTGGCGAGCAGCAAATGGTCGCCATCGGGCGTGCGCTGATGTCCGCGCCGGACATCCTGCTGCTCGACGAGCCCTCTCTAGGGCTTTCGCCGCTGATGGCACACGAGTTGTTCCAGTCGCTGGGCCACATCCGCGAAACCGGCGTCGGCATCCTGCTCGTTGAGCAGAACGCGCACCTGAGCCTACGGGCGGGTGACCGGGCCTACGTGATGGCCACC
The DNA here is from genome assembly GCF_058796355.1 of Hydrogenophaga sp. GW823-FHT04C09. Classification (NCBI taxonomy): domain Bacteria; kingdom Pseudomonadati; phylum Pseudomonadota; class Betaproteobacteria; order Burkholderiales; family Comamonadaceae; genus Hydrogenophaga; species Hydrogenophaga sp. GW823-FHT04C09. The sequence goes on from NZ_JBXAIO010000007.1 coordinate 130,714, forward strand.
GGTGTGATGTCTGGAGGTGGTTCAGCTGCCGCGGCGCTGGACGACGACAGTGTGCGACGGGCGTATCTGGGTGGGTGAGCGTCAAATGTACAGCGAAATGCAGGACAAGGTGTGCGTCATCACGGGTGGCGCGGGCAGTGTGGGACGAGCGACCGCCCACGCGCTTGTGGAGGAGGGTGCGCGGATCTGGCTGGTGGACTGTCAGGACGCAGAGCTTCGCGCTGCCGTGCGCGAACTGGACGCCGGCGAGCGCGTGGCGTGGGCCGTCGCGGACGTGGGCGACAGCTCGCAAACCCGTGCCTATTTGCAAGGGGCGCACGCGCGCTGGGGCCGATCCATTGATTTCCTGTTCTGCAATGCGGGCATCAACGGTGCGATTGCGCCCATTGACGACTATCCCGAGGAGGTGTTCGACGCGGTCATACGCGTCAACGTACGCGGCGCTTTTCTCGCGCTGAAGCATGGCTTCCCCCTGCTTGCTGACGGTGCGAGCGTGCTCATCAATGCCAGCGTGGTCGCGGTCACGGCGGACCCTGGTATCGCGGCATATGCCACCTCCAAGCATGCGCTTGTGGGGCTGATGCGCGTCGCGGCAAAAGAAGGGGCGGCACGCGGCATTCGCGTCAACATCATCGCCCCGGGACCGATCGAAAATGATTTTCAGGCCAATATCGAACGACGGCTCACATCCGTGGTCGGGCGCGACGCGACGCAGATGCTCGACGGCTTGATTCCGCTGGGCCGACACGGCAGACCGGAGGAAATCGCCCAGATGGCGCTGTTCCTGGCCAGCGCACGCAGCAGTTTTTCCACCGGCGGCATCTTCATGGTCGACGGCGGTATGCACGTCTGAGCGGCGGGCCTTGCGAGTCAATCGGCTTCGACGCGGGGGCATTGTGCCAGCGTGATGCCGCGTCTTTCTCCGCGGCTGACCGGGTGCCTCAGTTGATGGAGGGCTCCATAGCGGCTGCGTAGCTCGCAAGATCTGTCAACAGGCTTTTCATGCCGCGCGCGCCGATCTCATTTGCCATTTCGGCTTCGGCTTCGGCCACGGCGCGCCCGAATGCAGTCAACCACGCCAGGCCCGCTGGCGTGAAGCGCACAACACGGACTCTCTTGTCCATTGAATCCGGCACGCGCTCGACCAAGCCCAGCGTTTCGCACTGGTCGATCAGCTCCGTCATCGCAGGGTTGGTGATGGAAGCCCGCCTTGCTAGTTCAGTGATGCGAGTGCCTTCCAGGTCCAGATGCCGTGTCAGGTTCACGTGGGAGAGGCGTGTCTGCGAATGTCCTGCTTCGCGCATGAGGGCCATGACCCTTTCCTCGAAGCGGCGCAAGGCATTGCTGAGCACGCGGCCCGGATTGTGTGTGCGCCATCGGTAGGCGAGCGGATCGTTCGGGTTTTCCATAGGAATTTTTGGTAGCCTTCCGCCAGATATTTTGGTAACCTAACTAATAATTTTATTAATGAGCAGGATAACCCATGAACATTGAAAACCATACCAGTGATGGCCAGAAACAGGCCCTCGAAACCGACGTGTTGATCGCCGGGGGTGGTCCGTGCGGCTTGATGCTGGCAATCGAACTCGGCCGCCGCGGCATTCGCTGTTTGATGGTCGACGCAAAGCCAAGCACAGCCTTCAATCCCCAAGCCAATGCGACTCAGGCACGCACCATGGAGCATTTCCGAAGGCTGGGATTCGCCGAGGAGGTGCGCGCTCTGGGCCTCCCTGCCGACCATCCGACGGATATTGCCTATTTCACTCGTTATTCGAGCCACGAACTGGCGCGCATCCGCTTGCCCACCGCGGCCGAGGCGGTGGTCAAGATCAAGGAGATGGCCGGCTCCTGGAGCGCAGCGGAGCTCCCGCACCGTGTGTCGCAAAAGTTCGTCGAAGAGGTGTTGCGAGGCCATGCGCAGTCTTGGCCGACGAATGACGTGCGCTACGGCTGGACGCTGGAGCGCTTCTACGACGACGGCGACGCCGTGAGCGCCATGGTCCGTCCCACCGAGGGAGGCCCTGCGCAGGAGGTGGTTGCCAAGTTTCTGGTGGGCGCTGATGGCGCGCGCAGCTTTGTCCGCAAGGAGCTGGGCATCGAGTGGGGGGGCGTCACCGGCATCCAACGCGAGTTCATGGGTGGAAAGATGTTCGCCATCTACTTGCGATCACCGGAGTTTCTCTCGGCTCTGAAATATCCCAAGGCATGGATGTACGTCGCGGTAAATCACCAACGACGTGCATTCATGGCCTCCGTAGATGGCCGCGCCGAATATGCATTCCACGCCGCGTTGCGCCCAGGTGAGGACGCCGATGCGTGGACGGAGGCCGATGCCCGTCGCGTTTTCAAGGAGGCCGTCGGTGCCGAAGTTCCGATGGAGATTCTTTCGATGGGAACATGGCTTGCAGGGCACGCCTTGGTCGCCCAACGCCTGCAGTGTGGGCGTGTTTTCATCGCTGGCGATGCTGCCCATCTTTTCACACCGACGGGTGGTCTGGGCTACAACACCGCCGTGGAAGATGCGGTGAACTTGGCATGGAAGTTGGCCAGTGTTGTCCGTGGTCAAGCGCCCCAGGCGCTGTTGGACAGCTACGAAGCGGAGCGCAAGCCGCTTGCGGAACGCAATACAGGCTTTGCGCGGCGTTTTGCTGACTCCGTGGGCCTGTTCAGCGCGAAACCTGTGCTTGACGAGGAATCGGTACACGGAGAGGAGGAGCGGCAGATGGCCTCCCTTCACCTCAATCAACATGCACGACTCGAATTCAACATTCCTGGCGTTACCTTCGGTGGTCGTTACGACGCATCGCCAATCATCGTCAGCGATGGTGCCGTGCCCCCGCCGGATGAGCCGAACGCCTACATCCCGACCGCGAGTCCGGGTGGACGACCACCGCATGCGTGGCTAGAGGATGGGACGTCGCTGTTCGACCATTTTCACAGCGAGTGGACGCTGCTTGCATTGGGTCCAGAGGCGCCTGCCACTGTCGCATTCGAAAGCGCTGCCCAGACGCTTTCCGTAGACCTGCGCGTCGTCAGGTTGCCCCAGGCGTCTTTGAGCGAGCTGTACGAAGCACCATTGGTGCTGATTCGCCCTGACCAAATTGTCGCTTGGCGTGGCAAGAACGGAGACGATGCGAAGCGTGTGCTGATGCACGTCACCGGTCGATAACCCCACGATCAAGGAGATATCATGAAGGTGCCAATCCGCCCACTCTTCTGGCTGCCGCTCATTGCCGCAGCTGTTACGGTGCTCACGCCTGCGCACGCACAGACATGGCCCACCAAATCGGTTCGCCTGGTATCTTCCTTCCCCCCAGGTACGCCGGGCGATGTGATTGCGAGGTTGATCCAGCCTGCATTGCAGGCCGCATGGAAGCAACCCGTCGTCGTGGAGAACAAGCCTGGAGCTGGTGGCAATGTGGCGGCAGCCGACGTGGCCCAAGCCAAGGACGACCACACCTTGCTGGTCGGCCCCGACACGGTGTTGACGATCAATCCGCATCTTTACAAGAAGCTGGGCTTCGACCCGCGGCAAGCACTGAGGCCAATAACCTACTTCGCGAGCTTCAACCAGATGCTGGTGTGCAATCCCGCATCTGGGGTCAACACGCTTTCGAAGTTCATCCAGTTACCGCCCTCTAACACATACGCCTCTGGCGGGCCGGGCACACCCAGCCACATGGCCATGGAAATGCTGCTAAGCGCCGCTGGGACAAAGCAGACGCATGTGCCCTATAAGGGCCCGGGGCCTGCCGCGCAGGACGTGTTGGCGGGCCACGTGGGCTGCGGCTTCATTGTCTCCTCCGTCGTTCTGCCGCATGTGCAGGCAGGCCGGCTGCAGGCGGTCGCTGTCTCCAGCAAGGAGCGCTCTGTGTTGCTGCCCACCGTGCCGACGGTGGCCGAAAGCGGGTACTCCGGTTTCGACGCGACCTTCTTTGAAACCCTGATGGCACCTGCGAGCATTCCCGCCGCAGTCGCGGAAAAGATTCAGCGCGAAGTCCGCACTGCGCTGACGACGACGGCCATGAAGGCGCGGTTGGCCGAGATGGACCTTCGGGTCGAGGCGAGCACGCCGCAGGAAGCTGAGCGGCGTGGCCGGGAGGATTTCGTCAGATGGGGCGTCATCGCGCGACAGACACAACTGCAGCTTGACTGACCACCAAGGAGAGAAATATGCGTAACCTTGATCAGAACACCATCACCGAAGCCGTGCTCGCACGCCATGCACCTACGATGGACCCGCGCTTCAAAAAAATAATGACCAGTTTGGTCAACCACCTACACGCGTTTGCGCGCGAAGTCGAACTCACCGAAGAGGAGTGGCTAAAAGGAATCGAGTTCCTCACGCGATGCGGCCACATCACCGATGACAAACGCCAGGAGTTCATTCTGCTGTCTGACGTGCTTGGGCTGTCGATGTTGACGGTGGCCATGAACAACGACAAGCCGCAAGGCTGTACCGAAGCGACTGTATTCGGCCCGTTCCACGTGGAGGGAGCGCCGCATCACGAACTTGGATCGGACATTGCAAACGGCGCCCGCGGTACACCCTGCCTGGTTCGGGGGACGGTTCGCGGCATTGACGGAGGGCCTGTGCCGAATGCCGAACTCGACGTCTGGCAGTCCGATGAAGACGGCCTGTATGACGTGCAGCACGCGGAACTTGGTCACGCGCAAGCGCGAGCCATCCTCAATGCCGACGAACAGGGCCACTATCACTTCCGATCCATTCTGGCGGTCCCTTACGCCATTCCACATGATGGTCCGGTGGGTGATCTGCTGAAGGCGGCTGGGCGCCATCCGTGGAGGCCGGCTCACCTGCATTTCATGATCAAGGCCGAAGGCTATGAAACGCTCATCACGCATGTGTTCCGCAGCGACGATCCTTACCTTGACTCTGACGCTGTGTTTGGCGTTCGCCAGTCGCTGATCGCCGACTGGAAGCGGCAGGCCGACGGGAGCTACCTCGTCGAATATGACTTCGTGCTGAATCCCAGCGACATGAATCCTCGCACGCTTCAGCATGACGCGTCTACGATTTGAAAGGCAGACAATGATCCGTCACATCGTGATGTGGAACGTGCGCGGCAGCACACCAGAAGAGAAGCGCGGCAATATCGATCTCGTGCGCAGCGCATTTCATGGCTTGAGGAGGCACGTCCCCGGACTGATTCATCTTGAGATCGGCGTTGATGCCAGTCAGGTTGACTACGCCTGCGATGTGGTGCTGTACAGCGAGTTCGAATCGCAAGCGGCCCTGGAAGCGTATGCAAGCAACCCGGAGCATCTGAGAGTGAGGGATGAGCTGGTGGGCATCCGAATCGAGCGGCATCAGGTGGACTATGAGGTTGAAGAAATGAGGCTCCAGTGAAGGACTTCGTCTACAACGGGCAACCCTCGAGGGTGGTGTTTGGTGCGGGTGCTTTAAAGCACCTGGAGCGGGAAATAGAGTTCCTGGGCGCACGCATGGCGCTGGTGTTGTCGACCCCCGAGCAGCAGGATCAGGCCCAAATGGTGGCGGACCGCCTGGGCAGTCGAGCGGTCGGCATCTTTCCACGGGCCGTGATGCACGTACCAATAGAAACGGCGCGCGAGGCGCGCGAAGAGGCTCGCCGCTTGGGTGCCGATTGCGCGATTGCCATTGGAGGTGGGTCTACCACAGGTCTAGGAAAAGCCATCGCCATGGATTCCGGCTTGCCCATTCTGGCCATTCCGACGACCTATGCGGGATCGGAGATGACGCCTATCTACGGCATCACCGAGGCGGGATTGAAGAAAACCGGGAAAGACCCGCGCGTGTTGCCGCGCACGGTCATATACGACCCCGAGCTGACGTTGAGTTTGCCCGTCGCAATGAGTGTGACCAGCGGTATGAACGCGATTGCGCATGCCGCCGAAGGTTTGTATGCACAAGACAGCAACCCCGTGATGGAGCTGATGGCAGAGGAGGGTATACGCGCTATCGCGCAGGCTTTGCCCATCATTCGCGCACGGAAGGACGACGTGGCTGCGCGCGGCGATGCGCTGTACGGTGCTTGGCTGTGCGGCGCGGTTCTGGGCAATGTCGGCATGGCACTTCACCACAAGCTGTGCCACACCTTAGGTGGCAGCTTCAACCTACCGCACGCCGAGGTACACACGGTCATATTGCCTCAAGCGATGGCGTTCAATGCCGTGGCGGCGCCTGACGCCATGGCGCGTATCGCTCGCGCACTTGGAATCACAGGCCGGGCCACCGCAGGCGCTGGGCTGTTTGATCTGGCCCTCAACAATGGAGCGCAAGTGGCGCTGAAGGACATTGGCATGAGAGCGGAGGACCTGGATCGAGCGGCCGACATTGCGGTCAGCAACCCGTATTGGAACCCTCAGCCATTTGGCCTGGCGCAGCGCGGCGACATCCGCCAGTTGTTGCAACGCGCCTATGAAGGCGTGCGGCCTGGGTAACAGAGGAAGTTCCAGGACAACGCTGCACTACTGCTGGACACGCCATGATCGACAAATTTTCCCCCTCTATCGCAGACGCGCTCACCGGCATCGAAGACGGCGCCACCGTGCTCATCGGTGGTTTCGGCACCGCCGGCATTCCCGGTGAACTCATCGACGGCCTGATCGACCAGGGCGCGCGCGAGCTCACCGTGGTCAACAACAACGCCGGCAACGGCGACACCGGCCTGGCCGCGCTGCTCAAGGCCGGGCGCGTGCGCAAGGTCATCTGCAGCTTCCCGCGCCAGGCCGACAGCCACGTGTTCGACGCGCTCTACCGCAGCGGCCAGCTCGAACTCGAGCTGGTGCCGCAAGGCAACCTGGCCGAGCGCCTGCGCGCCGCCGGCGCCGGCATCGGCGCCTTCTTCACGCCCACCGGCTTCGGCACCGAACTCGCGAAGAACGCCGACGGCAGCGCGAAGGAAACGCGCGTGATCAACGGCAAGTCCTATGTGCTGGAGTACCCGATCTTCGGCGACGTGGCGCTCATCAAGGCCGAGCGAGGCGACCGCTGGGGCAACCTCACCTACCGCAAGGCCGCGCGCAACTTCGGCCCGGTGATGGCCACCGCCGCGAAGCGCACCATCGCCAGCGTCTACGAGATCGCCGAACTCGGCAGCTTCGACCCCGAGGCCGTGGTGACACCCGGCATCCACGTGAGCGCCGTGGTGCGCATTCCCCGCGTGGCCACGCAGGCCGGCGGCTTCAAGACCGCCGCCTGAGGAAGACTCCATGAGCTACACCCGAAGAACCAAGGACGAACTCGCGCACCGCGTGGCGCAGGACATCCACGACGGCGCCTACGTGAACCTCGGCATCGGCCAGCCCACGCTGGTGGCCAACCACCTGCCCCCGGGCATCGAGGTGGTGCTGCACAGCGAGAACGGCATCCTGGGCATGGGCCCGGCGCCGGCCGCGGGCGAGGAAGACTACGACCTGATCAACGCCGGCAAGCAGCCGGTGACGCTGCTGCCCGGCGGCGTGTTCTTCCACCATGCCGACAGCTTCGCCATGATGCGCGGCGGCCACCTCGACATCTGCGTGCTCGGCGCCTTCCAGGTCTCGGCCACCGGCGACCTGGCCAACTGGAGCACCGGCGAAGCGGGTTCGATTCCCGCCGTGGGCGGTGCGATGGACCTGGCGATCGGCGCCAAGCAGACCTGGGTGATGATGGACCTGCTCACCAAGCAGGGCGCGAGCAAGGTGGTGGCGCAGTGCAGCTACCCGCTCACCGGCATCGGCTGCGTCAAGCGCATCTACAGCGACCTGGCCACCCTGGCCTGCACGCCGCAGGGCCTGAAGCTCATCGACAAGGTCGACGGGCTGGAGCACACCGAGCTGCAAAGACTCTTGGGTATTCCATTGGAGCTCTGAGTGGCCGTTTGAGTTGACGCAGGCGGATGCTGCGTTCGCAGGCGACGCGTAGGTTTTAAGGGACCTGGCGCGTGTCAGCACATGCGGAGGTGCGTCCGATGCCGACTGACGGGTGACCACCAGGACCTATCGCTCCGCCGACAGTGATGTTCGTGTCGGGCTGGAAGGCAATGCCGACGTAAGCACCGCAGGTGCGACCTTCCAGATTGGCTCAAACGGTGGCCGCGAAAGATATGGCGCTCACCAGGGTCGGCCCAATGAGGGTGTGATGTGGACTCGACACACCATCCTCCGACGAAGCGTGTTCTTGATTTCGCCAGTTGCGCGCGACATGCTCGTGCAGTGCGAAACTCCTGGGCCTGGCTTGCTCTGATCGACTCCGACTTGTCATGAAAAAACGCCCGTGAAGTATCTGCTTCATGCGGGCCGGCGGTTTGCGATCACAGGCTCTCTGCGTTGCAGTCCGAGTTGTTGGTCCGCGCTTTCGAACATGCGCCTTGCTTATACGGCGAAAGAGCGATCATCCTATTGATGCAGGTGTCCGCTTTCTCCAGAATCTCCCGCATACACAAGGGGAGACTATGAAGCTGATCGCTGGACCGCTTGAGAAAATAGCGGCTGTGGACGTACGCGTCACCAATGTATGTGTTTCGCAAGAGGGGCGCGTCATCTGTGGATTTCCTCGATGGCAAGATGACTTCAGTCACCCACCTGTGGCCGAGGTTGTTGTCGGGGCCGTGCCCAGCTCGCTGTTGCCCCAACACTGGGGGCAGTGGCATCCCGGCAAGGCAGGAGATGACCATCTTGTCAGCATCCATGCTCTGCATCTGGATCGCTTCGACCATCTGTGGATCCTTGATGACGGGTGCCCCAAGCTGGGCCAACCTGTTTCGGGTGGACCTAAGGTCGTGCAGTTCGATCTCGCCGATGATCGAATCGTCAGAACCTATTCACTGGAAGCACCGGCCACGCACGATCGCAGCATCTTGAGCCACATGCGCACCGATGCATCTCACATTTACGTGACAGATGCAGGCTCGGGTGCCATCTTGATCATTGACCGCGCGTCCGGCGCCGTGCGCCGTGTCCTTGATGGACACCCGCTGACGCAGGCGGATCCAAGCATCGTTCCGATGATCAATGGAAAGCCATACAAAAGCGCCCACGGCAAGGTGGCTACGCTGCATCTGTCGCATCTCGAAATCTCAGGTGACGGACGCTGGATGTATTTCTGTCCGCTTTTCGGGCCGCGCCTTCAGCGATTGCCGATGGAGAGCCTACGCGATTCAGCCAAGAGCGATGCCGATCTCGCGCGCGAGATCGAGTTCGTATGCGACATCCCACCAGTGGCTGGCATCCACGCTATTGGGGAAACAGATTTCCTACTGTGCGCGGCAACCGACGGGGCCATCCTTCATCTGCATAGCGATGGTCAGATGTCCACGCTACTGAAGCATGAGCACATTTGCTTTCCGAACGAAGGCAGTTTCAGCTCCGATGGCAAGTGCTTCTATTTTCCAAACTCGGGCGCCCATCTGATTGGCCGTCCTTTCGAAATCATGAGATTTCACCTGTCCCGCCACTGACCTGAACATGAACTCCACCAACACCATTGACTTGTCCCAGACTTTTCAGGGTCATAGCTTCCAACATACTGTGATGCGCGATGCTTCGCACCAGCCGGCGCGCTGTGTTACCGCGCTGGTGCCCAATTTCATGGGCATTGGTCCAGGCACCGAAGAGCTCGCACAGGAGTTTGTGCGCCCGGGGGCGGACGTGCTCATCCTCGATGTCTACGGCGGTCGGCGTCCCTCGAGTCACGAGGAAGCCGGCGTGCTCTCCGAGGAGGTGCGTGCAGATCCCCGAGTGGTGACGCAACAGCTTCGTCTCGCGATAGACGCCTATCTCGATCGCCAGTCCTTTTCATTCAATGGCGTGTCGCTCCTTGGATTTTGCTTTGGCGGTGCCGTGGCGCTGGAGCTCGCGCGCACGGGTTTGCCACTGCATGCCGTGGTGGCGTTGCATGCAGACCTGAGCACTCGCTGGAACGCTAACGAGATTCAGCACGCGAGTCGCATTCTGACTATCCAGGGAAGCGCTGATCCGCTGGTCCCGCTGTCCCAAATCAACGCTTTCCACGAGGAAATGTCGCGCTTCCGAGTGGAGTGGCGGCTGACGCTGCTGGGCGGTCTTTATCACGCATTCACCGACCCGAACGCGAATGTGCCAGGTGTTGCCCAGTTCGACCCAGCGGGTCGACGCCATAGTTTTGACCAGGCCCGATCGTTCATGGCCTGAGACTGCTCAATGACAAAACCCAGGAGACAGACATGGCCCCGTGTTCACGCACCGCCCTTCTCGCAAGATGGCTTTTCATCTGCGCACTCGCCAGCGTCCCCCTTTTGAGTGCCCATGCGGCATATCCCGAGCGTCCCATACGAATCATCGTCCCCATCGCCCCTGGCAGCGTCACCGACGTGATCATGCGCAAGGCCGCTCAGTCGCTATCGGAGCAGCTCGGCCAGTCGATCGTCATCGACAACAAGCCTGGAGGGTCCGGCATTATTGGTGCCGAGGCGTGTGCCAAGGCCGCGCCAGACGGCTATGTCGTGTGCGCGATCTACCATGCCACGACCTCGTTCAACCCAATCTTCTACGACCGCCTGCCCTACGATCCGGATGGCGACTTCACGCCCATCACGCGGCTTTTTTTCCTGATCGAAGGCATTGCTGCATCGTCGGCCACGGGCGTGAAGTCCTTTGGTGATCTTGGCCGTTTCGTGAAGAGCAATCCTGACAAAGTTTCCTTTGGTACGTTGGGCGATCAATCGGTTCAGCAGTTGATGATCGGCTGGATGAACAAGCGACTGAACAGTCAGATCGTTGGTGTGGCCTACAAGGGCGGCGGACCCATCGCCACCGCGATTGCAGCCAACGAAATTCAGATCGGGCAGATGGGCATCGGAAATTTCATCGCGATGAGGGATGCCGGCAAGCTCAATATCCTGACGGTGAACAGCGATCGCCGCTCACCCTTGTTGCCGGACGTGCCGACCATGACGGAGCTTTCACTCGATGGCTTTGATACAAAAAGCTGGTGGGGCCTTGCCGCGCCAAAAGGCACACCCCCGGAGGTCGTGAGTCGCCTTCAGGTGGCATTCAAGGCTGTATTTCAGAGCGCCTCGTTTAGGTCTTTCTTGCAATCGCAGTATGTTGAGGAAGCGCTGACAAGTCCGGACGAATTTCAGACCTTTATTCGCCAAGACCGTGCCAAGGCGCAGAGCTTGGTGAAGCTTTACAAAAACTGATCAGAGTGCGGAGCTATTTCAACATTGAAGGTCTGCGGCGCGCTTGTCATCGCAGGTTGCCACAGTGTCTTGCTGATTTTTACGAAGGTGGCGCCGAGGATGAGGTGACTTTGCGCGCCAATTCAACGCAATTCACGAGGACGAAGCTTTGGCCGCGGGTCTTGCTGGGTGCGGAAACGCTCAACTTATCTCGCACACTGTTCGGTGTTCCACACGCGTTGCCCTTTGGGATCGCCCCGATGGGCGGGCTGGGTTTCGGCTGGCATCGGGCCGACATCGCCTTGTGCAGCGCGGCAGCATCGGCGGACACCGTTTACACGCTTTCAACCATGGCGACGGCGAGCCTGGAAGAAATCGCGGCCACTGCCGCTCCACATCGCTGGTTCCAGGCACATCTCTTTCAGCCCCGATTCCGGACGCATCACCTCATCGAGCGCGCGCGGACATTGGGCTTTCACGCCTTGGTGGTCACTGTTGACTTGCCCGTCGGAGGAAAACGGGAGCGGGATCTGACGAATCGGTTTGTATTGCCCTTTCGGCCCGATGTCCATCACATCGTCGACTTCCTCTTGCATCCGAGGTGGCTGTCCACCATCGTTCGCCACGGCATTCCACGCATGCCGAACCTGAAAAAGGGCACCGGACCTAGCGGCATGAGCACCATCGGCCATGGATTCGACAGCGGTTTCGACTGGGCGGCATTGCACGACATCCGCAGACTCTGGCCAGGACCTTTGATTCTCAAGGGCATCCTTCACCCGGCTGATGCGGCCCTTGCCGTACACGCCGGTGTGGATGCTGTATGGGTCTCGAACCATGGAGGGCGCCAGTTGGATGGAGCCGTGGGCACGCTCGAAGCCTTGCGTGCGGTGAAGACTGAAATTGGTGATCGGCTTCCCGTCTTCTTTGATGGTGGGGTGACACGAGGGCAGCACGTGCTGAAAGCATATGCATTCGGGGCCGATTTCGTATTCGTGGGTCGCGCGGCGTTGTATGGAGTCTGCGCTGGCGGTAGCGACGGAGCACGCACGGCATTGCGTGTTCTTCAGGAGGAACTCACCCGTGCAATGCAGTTGTGCAACTTGCATGACCTTACCCAAGCGGCTTCGTTGGTGGAGCCCGGTATGCTGCCGGAGTAGGATATTCTTGGGGCCGCGTGCGCAGGCTACAGCGAATTTTGCGCAGTGCCTCGCTAAACCAATCAGGGCGTTCCCACTGTTGATGTGGCTGGATGGTGCCGGCCAAAGCGGCATGGTCGAAGGCCGCCGCCGCCCCACAGTGCAGCGGCACCCCGAGGTACCCGTTGTGCCACTGGTAGTCTCTTCCTTTTTGCGTCGCGGTGGGCAACCCGCGACGAAGTCGCCGCCCCCGCTGAGTGGGGCAACTTCAATGCCGATGCCTACCACCAAGCAGATGGAACACGCAGACCACAGGTGTTAGCACTGATGCGCGTGGGGCGCCCGCTCAGTTCAAATCAGCGCTCTTTGAATCCGTACGACGTGGTTCGACCGCGTCGGTTAAGGTCAAGCGATGGATCATGAGAAATTCGACCTCAACCTTCTGAGCCTATTTGAAGCAATCTATCGGCTCAGAAGTGTCAGTCAGGCGGCTGATGCGTTAGGTCTCTCGCAGCCAGCCGCGAGCAATGGGCTGGCAAGATTGCGGACGGCCTTGGGCGATGCGCTGTTCGTGCGCGCCGGCGGTCGTATGCACCCAACCCTTCGAGCTGATCGCATAGCATCCGTCATCCTGCCAGCGGTGTCGGCCATCCAGGATGTCGTGGCACGAGACAGCTTCGATCCGAAGCTTGTGAGAATGAGTCTTCGTATGCAGATGAGCGATATCGGCGAAGGGCGTATGCTTCCTGCGCTGATCAGCGCCCTTCATGTTGAAGCACCCGGGATTTACCTCGAGACGTCGCCACTTGATTATTCGGAGGTGGGGGCCGCCCTCGACTCCGGTGCAATCCATTTTGCGCTCGGCTATCTGCCACATGTGGAAGGAACGGAACATGTTGAGATCGTTCACGACCGCTATGTGATCGTGGTGCGCACCCAACATCCACTGTGCGTTGATAGTGGGCCATCTACAGCGCTGCAAAATCCTCATGAGCTTGAGTTCGTGGCTGTAAGAAGTCATGAACCAACGCGCTGGATACTGCGAGAACTTGGACTTGAAGCGAATGTCCGTCTGACGACGGAGAATTTTCTTGCCCTTCCGGGCATCATTGCCGGCACCGATTTGGCTGCTGTAATGCCGCGACCACTGGCTTTGGAATTCGCAGCTCGGGAACAGTATGAGGTGCTCCCCATTGTCCCGACACGCGCCTCGTTTGCCGTCTCACTTCATTGGAGCAAGCGCTTGCAGAATGACCCTGCGCATCAGTGGCTCCGAAACACAATCACGCGTGTTCTCCTCGATCCGAAGCTTGGACACCATAAGTATTTCTCAGCCGCTCACTGACCGCATTCCTGCTGCGCTGCCCCAGCGACTGATCGCTGGGGCAAGCTCTGTCGAGTGTTTGGATGCGTCAGTCAGTCCAAGGTCACGTTCGCGACTTTGACCAGGGCTGCGCCCTTCTCGCGATCGCGGGCAATTTGAAGTTGCATTTCGCGTGGCCCTTCTTTTCCCGGGCTAAAAGTCAGCGGATCCATGACGCGGACTTTAAAGGCCGGGTCGTTGACGATGGCAATCGTCTCCCTTGCCACTGTGTCAACGATGGGCTGCGGTGTGCCGGCTGGCGCGAACAGACCCACCCACGTGCGCATGAAGAAGTCTCCCAACCCGAGTTCAGCGAATGTCGGCACGCTCGGCAGAAATGGACTGCGTTGTGTCCCGGTCACGGCAAGCGGCACGAGCTTGCCGGACTCGATGTATGGCTGGAGGGCACCAATCGGCAGTAGTGTTATCTGCGACTCCCCTGCCAGAACGGGCTGTAGAGGATTGCCGCGGTACGGGACATGGGTGACCTCCCATCCGGTTTTCGAGCGAATCCACTCAAGGTAGAGGTGTGAGTTGCTTCCGTTGCCAAACGAGGCCCAGTTGAGGGCCGCAGGATTGGCTTTGGACAGTGCCACGATTTCTGGAATCGTCTTGGCAGGCACACCGCTTGAAATGACGATTGCGGTGTTGGCCCAAGCAAGAATGGCCACGGGCGAAAAGCTTTTCTCCGCGTCATACGGCAATTTTTTGAATAGATGAGGATTGAGCGTCACGCTGTCACTGAGCGTCAAGCAAAGAGTATGGCCATCTGCTTCAGCACTCGCACACGCTTGCATACCGATGGTTGTGCTCGCGCCAGGACGATTGTCAACAACGACTGGCTTTCCGAATTTGCGCTCCAAATTCTGTCCAAGGAAGCGGGCCACGCTATCCGGCCCCGTGCCGGCCGCCGACGGTACAATGATTTTGATGGTCTTGGTTGGCCAAGCCAAGGCGCTTCCCGATAGGCCGATCAAAAATAGACCCAGAGAGAAAATAGCTAGAAATTTTCGAGGCATTTGGACGTCTCCATTTAATTATGGTGAGTGCCGGGGGACGTTTTCTTTTGTTGTTGAAAACGATTCCAGTGCGTACTATTGTGTCGAGTCGAAAGGCGGGTTATACAATTCCGAGTAATGTTCGGTATTGCGGCAATTGGATGGCCTCCTGATACTGCTCTTCCAGGATCTCCAAATGCTTCTCTCCGGATTGCACCTCCGAGGGATGCATCTTCCAATAAGAGCGCGTGCCCGGATCCTCCAGGATGTACTCCCCGGTCAGCTTGGCATTCTCGTTGTAGCACCAGGTTTGCGTCTGGTACTGGGTCATGTAGTAGTGGGCATCGAGGTCATCGATCTCGAATCCGTACGCTTGGGCCATCGGTCCGGTCAGCTGGTATCCCCACATGCCAAAGGTCGCAAACCCCCAGTCGCTCACCATGTAGTCGTCACCCATGGGGCCCAGCAAATTCAACATGCCAGAGTCGAACAGCCCTCCGTAGAAGGTCGCCACACTTTCACGGCCGTCGTAGACCGTTGTGCGCAAGCCGTCGCTGTGGCAGTAGTGGGGATGATCAACAGTGAGGGCAGGCGTGAGGATCTGCTGCCAGCGGCCCGTCACTTCCAGCAGACCGTGGATGTGGTGGTTTTCCAGGATGGCCCGATGTTTCGGATTAGTTGTCTTCGCGAGAAGACGCTTCACGGGATCGAAAGTGGTGCGCGGGTCGTAGGTCTTGCGCGCAGCGGGTTGAGGCTTGTTCATGGTCGTTTTTCGGTGGTTTATTTGCCTTGATAGGTGAAGCTCGTGAGGCCGCCGTCCACCACCAGACTCTGGCCAGTGATGTAGCTCGCCTCATTTGAGGCGAGGAAAAGAACGGCACTTGACACTTCCTCCGGCTGCCCCTCGCGTCGCAAAGGCACTTGGGACTTGATGCGTTCGCGCAGGGCATCAGACGCTTCCCGCGTCATCCCAACGGTGCGTTCGCCAAAATCGGTGTCCATTCCTCCTGGAATGACGATGTTCACGCGAATCCCTTCTGCGACCAATTCGGCTGCTAGCACACGATTCAGGTATTCGAGTGCGGCTTTGCTGGTTCCATATGCCGCCAAGCCACTGCCATTTGCGATTCGACCTGCCGCAGAACCGCATAACACCACGGCCCCTCCCCGAGAAACTTTTGAATGCAATGCCTTGAGCAGAAAGTAGGAGCGTTTGAGGTTAAGATCGAATACGCGATCCCAGGTTGCTTCATCCATTTCGCCCAAGCGCCTAAATCCTCCGGCGCCTGCATTGAGAAACACGACGTCCAGCTTTTCGATGCTTCCAACTGAAGCGGTCACGTGGTCAATTCCTGCCTGCGTGCTCAAATCTGCCTCTAAAGCGAGCGTCTGAGATCCGAGTTGCTCTTTGGCCTTGGAAAGTTGCGCCGCATCACGCCCGACGATGATGACGCGCCCACCTTCGCTAATGAAGTCCCGTGCGACGGTGAATCCCAGCCCTCGGCTCCCGCCAGTAACAAGACAGGTTTTTCCTGTAAAGCGCATCGTTCTATCTTTAATCATCTTTTCCTTAGAAAGTGGCTCCAGGTACGGCGTTAGCCCCGGAGGCGTTTGACCAATTGATGCAGCAAGTCTAAAATTTGCGCGTTCGAGATGTTCAAGTTTTGACTGATACGAGTCAATGTGATTGAAGGTATAGACAAAAATTCATTTTGCGAATAATGTCGAGGCTCGAGCTAGGGGCCAACTCGCAAGTTCACGTCCGCGCGATGCGTGGCGACCAGCATTGAGCGAGCCACGGCATGCGCTGTGCTGAACGTGGCGCGGTGACGCTTCATCAACATCTCGCTTGCCGTCTTCGTCGGTGGGTCAGCGATATTCCCTTCAGGCCGTATCGGCGAAGCGCGGGGCGATCTACATGTCACTACCGCGTAGCACCCGCATCGCCTTTCCGTGTGTGGGGGCGGCGCTTCAGGAACAACGTCAATCCGCTGATCGATACCCTGTGTCAGCGCCGCCGCCGGTGGCGTCGCTCACAGAGCCAGAACGGGGGACGAACTGAAACACGAACGCCCCACATTCCTGGGTGTGCATCTTGTGGATAGAGGGATCGACCTCGGTGCGCTTGAGGTAGTCCTATTAGCAGGGTAAAGGCGGCAGGAACAACGAGAACATCTTGATCTCGCTGGGTGCGTACAGCGCATAGAGGACCGCTTCATTACCAGTCTAGGAATTCCGCCGCACTCTCCCGGGTCAGGGGTCAGTGGAATTCAACAACTCCGACAAATGCAGTACGAAAAACCGTTCGATCAGCTCGCTACACGCCGATTGCTTGGTGCAACTCTGATACGACCGGCGCGAAGTAGATGGCTCGCATGGTGAGAAGGCCGCGTTTCGCGGCGTATCAATCTTGGGCAATCTTCAGAATTCAGGTAATGATGGACGACCTCCCCGCCACCTGATCTCACGGAGCCTCGGCTTGTTCAATTTCTCTCAAAGCTTCAGTCGCGATCCGGAATGCATCAATGGCCGCGGGCACTCCACAATAGATGGCTGCTTGAAGAAAGACCTCTTTGATCTCATTGCGAGTGAGGCCGTTGTTGATCGCGCCACGCACGTGCAGTTTCAGTTCGTGTGGTCGGTTCAGCGCGGTCATCATCGCTAGGTTGAGAAGGGAACGTGTACGCCTGTCCAGGCCCGGGCGATTCCAGATGTCACCCCAGCAGTACTGCGTGACGAGCTCCTGCATGTCGATGTTGAAATCGGTGGCATTCTGGACTGCGGCGTCGACGTATTCGGCGCCCAGGACCTCTCGCCGTGTGGCGAGACCGCGATCGAAAAGGGCGGGGTTACGGGGTGCATAGGGTCGGGTCACGGAAACTCCTGGTGGTAGAGGGAAGACAAGGATTCAAATGCGTGGTGTCTGTAGCGCGCGGCGCACGTCCGCCGGCACCTTCGGATATTCCCATCGGCGGCCGGTGCGCAGGCCCGCCACGCCGTAGGCACGCACCAGCATTTCCGTGTGCAGGACGTTGATCGCGATGCCATCCAAGATGCCGACGCCATCGACCTCCGTCAGGCCGAGGTGAACGACGAGTTCGTTGAGCACGCCTTCGCCGGGGATGATGACGTCCGCACCCGCGGCGATGGCCTGCCGGCAGGCGTTCTCGAACGCCGCCCGCACGACCTGCGGCGCATCAAAGGCTGCCTGCAGGGCGAACTCGTCGAGCTCGGGTTCCAGGCTCAGGACTTTCGCGACGCGGCGCTCCAGCCTGTGTCGCGCGATGCCCTCCTCGAGCATATGCACACCCGCTGCGGAAATGGTCACGACGCCGACGCTGGCGGCCGCCGAGCAGCCGGCCAGGATTGCGCTTTCCGCCATCGAACTGACCGGGATGTCCAGGCTGGCCCGCAACTCGCGCAGCGCGGGTTCGGCGAACGTCGCCAACATCACGGCGTCGAAACCTTCGCGCTCGGCGGCCTGTGCCTGCTCCAGTACCAGGCTGGCCACCCGATGCCTTTCGGCGGGATAGGCGATCGCTTGGGCGGGAGACGAGGAGCCATACGTTCCCACCGGCACGCCATGCAGGATCACCTGCGTGCCCCGACTGACCACCGCCGCGTACCGTCGCTCCAGCGAGGCAGCGTACTGGGGCAGGGTCTCGAGTTCAGTGACGGACTGGTGCCAGATCCTCATGCCACACGCTCGCTTTCACATTGAGTCATTGCACGGGAGCCGCGAACCAACGGCATCAAGGGCCTTCGCGGCGGTCTCGGCCGCGACAAGCCACTGGCGCATGGCGCTGGCGACGGCTGCAGGCAGTTCCAGCGTCGAGAGGTGGCCGGTGGGAAGGATGTCGAGTTCCGCTCGCGGAATGGCGCGCGCGATCTCGTTATTCAGGCTGGGCGGCGCCAGGCGGTCTTCGTCGCCAGCGATGACGAGGGCGGGTATCTCCAGCCGTGCCAATTCCTCGCGTCGGTCCTTACGCTCGGCTATGGCAAGCTGCTGTCGTACGAACACCTCCGGGCCGAGCTCACGCGTCATCGTACCCACCGGCCCGGCGAGTTCGGGCTTGCCGCCGGCCACGAACGTGGACACTTTCTCTACGACCTGATCGAACTGGCCGTCGCGGACTAGGTCCACCATCGCATGGGCGCGCTGGCGCTGCTCGGGCGACGCGCCTCGTGCGTTCGTGTTGAGCAGGATGACGCCGGCGACGCGGGGATCCTTGCGCAGCGCCACTTCCATCGCGACATAGCCGCCCATCGACGTGCCTGCGACGTAGAACCGGTCGGGTGCGCCTACGAGTATTTCATCGCCCCAGTCGGCGATGCTCTGGCCTTCGCAGGCGGCGATGGTGGGATCGACCAGATCGGCCAGGTGCTCGAGGACGGGTTGCCACAGGCGGCCGTCGGCGGCCAGTCCGGGAACGAGGATCAGGGGGATGCGGTTCATATTTTTTTGCTCCGGCGGTTCAGGCAAGGACGTGCGGGCGGGGAGCGACCAGCGGCTCCGTGCGCATGCGCGCGGTGAGCATGAGGCGATCGAGTAGGATGTCCTGGTCGGTCGCGAGCTTGCGCAACCGCTCCAGATCCGCGGCGCGCTCCCGTGGATCCGTCGTGTCGAAGATCATGCGTTTGTTTGCGACAGCGGCCGGAGAGACGATCTCCAGAAAGTTGCGTCGCCGCTCGGCTGCGTAACGATCGAGCACGGACACATCAGCGGCTCCTTGAATGACAGCCGCCAGGGCGTCGTACAAGACGAATACGTCGAACAAGCCCGAGGTCAGGCCGTAAGCGCCACTCGGATTCGTCGCGTGCGCAGCATCGCCCGCCAGCAGCACGCGGCCGACCCGGTAGTTGGTGGCTGCGCGCTGGTGCATGCGATACGGCGCGAACGCATCGACGCTGATGTCTTGCGCGCCCGGCAGGATGACGTTGAGGAAGGCGGGCATGCGCTGCGCGATACCCTCTTCCGGCAGTTCCAGCGACTCACTGTAAGTGCAGCGCCAGAGGTCGCCTTTGTCCAGCTTCACGATGATGGCGCCATACGTCGAGTCGATCAGGAAGGTCGTCCGAGCGTAGCCGTGCTTCGAGAAGTCATAGCGCAGGTTGGCCGCGATGAAGCGCTTCGACCACGTCATGCCGTCGAACTCGACGCCCATGGCCTTGCGCACTGCGCTTGTGGCACCGTCGGCTCCAACCACCCAGCCGGCGCGTAGATCGATAGCGCCTTCAGAGCCCTGGGCGTGGATCGTGACACCATCAGCCTCCTGCGTGAGCCCCTGCACCGCCATACCCCAGCGCACTTCGGCATGCGGATACCGCTGCAACCGGCGAAGCGCGATGTCAGCCAGCAGGTTCTGCCCCAGGTGCAGGTTGTAGGGGTAGGGCGTGCGCCCCTCCAGGATCTCCAGGCTGTAGCCGATCTGCTCGCCGCTCTGGAAATCGAGAAAGCAATAATCCTGCTTTGCAAAACCCAGTTGCAGCGCTTCCTCGAGCAGTCCGAGCCGAGCAATGCCATCGAGCGCAGACCAGTGATACGTGATGGCACGCGGCGACGCGACGATCTCTCGCCCGCGCTCGACCACGGTCACACGCACGCCGGACTGCGCGAGCCCTAGGGCGGTCAATAAGCCAATTGGACCAGCTCCAACGACGACTACGCTGTCCAGAACAGCCATAAGGATCCTCTCCGTCAGTGATTGCGGAAGAAGAGATTAATCGTCCTTATCGCCGTAAAACATGACGTAGCCGCAGGACACTTTTGCTGCTGCTGGATGAATCCGAATGACACCCACAGGCCTATCGCATAGGCGGCCAGTCGGTCCATTTGCGCTCCAGTGCCTGCTGCTCGAACTGTTCCAGTAGAAAATCCATGAAGACGCGGATCTTTGCTGGCTGCAGTTTGCGAGTGTGATAGGCGAGGCTCACGGTCACCGGGGCCAATTCCCAATCGCTCAGGACGGGCACGAGACGGCCGGTCTTCACGTCCTCGAAGATCGTGTATGTGGGCTGGAACAGGATGCCGCCGCCAGCCAGCGCCGCTTCGCAAAGCACCCGGCCTTCGGTCGAGAGCATCGCAGGCTCGATTTGAACCGTCTCCGATGCCTCGCCCCGAGTGAAACGTTGGGACAGATGCTCTCGGGTGAAGCCGTAGATCAGCACGGGGTGAGCAGCAAGCTCACCCGGATGGCCAGGAGCACCATGCTCAGACACATAGCCGGGCGATGCGACTGTTACATACCGGGCGTGCGCGAGCTTGCGCACGGTAATGCTGGAATCTGGCTCGAAGGGGCGCGTGCGGACGGCAATGTCCACGCCTGCGTCGATCGCATTTTCATAGTGATTCGTTGCCATCACCCTCACGGAAACGCCAGGGTAGCGCCGTCTGAATTCGGGCAGCAAGGGCGCGATGTGCATCATCGCGAACGACGGCGAACTGGTCAGCGACAAGATGCCCGCAGGGTTGAGACTGTGCTGATTAACACGGGCGTCCGCATCGGCCATGCTCTCCAACAATTGCATGCATCGCGCGTGGTACTCTTGGCCCGCCTCTGTGAGCCAGAGCCTGCGTGTCGTTCGTTCCATGAGGCGCGCGCCCAGTCGCTCTTCCAACGCACGCAGGCCGCGGCTAGCAGCAGCGTCCGACATGACCAGCTTCTCCGCCGCACGGGTGATGCTGCCCAGCTCGACGGTTTGCACGAAAAGTTCGATTTGGGTCAGCCGGTCCATCGGGTTCCTTCGGTGAAGAAATACGGCGCACTTGCGTGCAATTCCATTCTTGCGCGTAGTGCAAGAGTATTTTGCCCGAACCGCATTTCCAGCTACCTCCCCATGGCCTAACCTCAATGACTGGCATCGGGGCTTGCCAAGCCCTATCTAGTTAAGACAGGAGACAACCATGCAAGGCAACTCGATCCTTTTCCGCCTGCTCGTCGCACTTTCGCTGACCATGGTCAGCGCAGCGTCGTTTGGCCAGGCCTTTCCGAATCGGCCCATCAAGGTGATCGTTCCGTATGCGGCCGGTGGCGGCACGGACACGGTCATACGCCCAGTGGCCATGGCGGTAGCGGCTCATTTGGGACAACCGGTGGTGATCGAGAACCGACCCGGCGGCAACACCTTCATCGGTATGTCGGCGTGCGCAAAGGCGTTGGCGGACGGTTACACCCTTTGCGTGACCAATGCGGACGTGCTCGCCTTTGGTCCGTACATCTTCAACCGGATTCCCTACAACCCGCAGACCGACCTCACGGGCATTACCAAGATCGCGCATTCGCCCAATGGCATCTTCGTGAGCACGCAGATGCCTTTCAAGACCATTCAGGATCTCATCGCCTACGCTCAGGCGAATCCGAAGAAGCTCAACTTCGCGACCTTTGGCGCCGGCACCGTCGGCCATCTCTACATAGAGTATTTCCGCCGGCAGATGGGGGCGGAGATGACGCACGTGCCTTACCGCGGCGCCGGCCCCATCATCCCGGCCTTGATCACGAATGAGGTGCAGGTCTCCTACCTTTCGCTCGCACAGGCGCTGCCGCACCTGAAGAATGGAAAGATCCGAATTCTGGCCGTCGTCGACAGCGAACGGCATGCGGAGCTGCCGGAAGTTCCTACACTGGCAGAGTCCAAGGCCGATGCGGGCATCAAAGCCTATTTCGGCCTGTATGCGCCGACCGGAACGCCCACGCCTGTGCTGCAGCGTCTCAATGCCGCCTTTGGCGCCGCGCTGAATGAACAGAGCGTGCAAGCGAGCATGTTGGGGCTCATGTTCGTCGTCCAGCCTTCGTCCATCGACGAAATCAATCAGGCTCGGGAACAGGAGTTCACACGTGCAGGCGAACTTACCAGAGCCATTGGCCTGAAGCCCGTCGACATTCCGGAGTAAGGACGCAGGCGGTCATGGGCGGCTCGCCGCCCCGCCGGCCTCGCGCCGGCGGATGAGCTTGCCCGTCGAGGAGGCGCGCGCGTGCAGCTTTCGCTCGCCGGACCAGACGTCCGCTTCAAGAAAGGCAATGCTGCGCCCCTGGCGAAGGATCCGGGCTTCCACCTCGAAAGCACCATACCCGACGGGTTCGAGAAAGGAGACCTTGAGCTCCAGCGAGGACACCAGGCAGGACGCATCGCGCGCGTGCACCACCATTGCCATGGCGCTGTCCATCCATGCCGTCACGATGCCACCTTGCAGCACGCGCCCGCCGCTGTGAGTAAGCTCTGAGCGCGTTACGTAGCGCGCCCGCAAGACGCCTGCGGCTCCGTCGGCGCTCAGGATGCCGGCAAACCCGATCGCTTGCAGTAAGGGTTGGGCGAACGCATCGAGGTTCATGGGGGCTACCAGGGAAGTCAATGGCCGCGGCAGGCCGACATCAGGGTGTGGCTGTCGCTGGCATGTTCGAGCTCGAGCAGGCCGGCGCGCAGCGCCTGTGCGCGGCCTTCGTCCAGCACAGATGACACCAGCGCGTCGAATTTGGCACTGAGCAGGTGCACGCGTCGGTCCATGTCCAGGTCTACTGCTTCGCTGTCATGCGATGCGCTCGCGATTTCGCCGGTGTCGAACTCGACTGAGACGGAGCAGCGAGGCGCGGGCATGGCTGGGTCGTACGCGAGCACCACCTTCTCCCGCCATGGCCGAAGCGCCGGGAAAGACGCCGTGTCCGCGAAAGAGGCGATGTCTTGCGTGCTCATGCCGCTCAAGGTCATGGCGACGACGTGTGCGATGCTGAACTTCGCCTCCAGTGCCGTCGACGGATGGGCGATCGCGCAGATGTCGCGTGCGGACGGGTGTACGCGAACGACGATACGGCGCACTGTGTCCAGGCGCAGGTCCTTCTTCGTGCTTCGCAGACTGCGGATGCAGGCGATGGGCGCATGCGTGACGAAGCAGGAGGCATCGAACTTGAAGATCACGTCGCGGATGAAGTAGCCCTTGGACGACTGCGTGCTCGCCGATGGCGTGCCAGCATGCGTCGCCACGAATCCATCGCGGCCGCCAAAGGCTTGGAGTCCGGCCGAGATGCCGCGCAAGGCCAGCTGTGCAGAGAAATGGCCGTTGACCGAGGACCGACCCACCTGGATCGACTTGCAGGGAGACCCGAAGGCCGACCGCAGGCCTGCCGCCTGCGTGGCCGCGTTGGCGATGGCGCTGTGGACCTGCTCGGGCTGCACCCTATGAAGATGGCAGACAGCGACGGCGGCGCCGAAGGTGCCCAGCGTGGCCGTGGGATGGAAGCCGGCGCTTGCATGGCCCTCGCCAAGCAGCCCTGCAATGCCGCACATGGCCTCGAAGCCGGCAACGAACGCCGTGATCATGTCGGCGCCCGTAGAGCCCAGCGCCTCACCGACGGAAACGACGGCCGGCGCGATCGCGACCGTCACATGCCCTGGAATGCAAGTGTGGACGTCGTCGTAGTCGAGCAGGTGGCCCGCCGTGCCGTTGATCAGCAAGGCATCGGGCACGCCGCAGCGCTCACGCCGCCCGAGCACCGTCGCGCCGTTGGGCACGGTGCCGGCCATGTGGGCCAACGCCTCCACGAGCGGTTCCTGGCTCGCGGCGATCGCGACGCCGAACCAGTCGAGCAGGCATAGCTTGGCTAGCCGCACGACGTCCCCGGGCAGTTGCTCGAACGTCAGGTCGGCGGCGGCCTCCGTCAGCTGCTCGATTTCCGGCACCGGATTGATCGCGGTCACTTCGTCAGACATGAAAGACTCCTCTCATAGACGAAGCTGCGTGGAATCCAGAACCTCGGGGTTGAGCAGACGGATGGGCTTGCCCGCGAGGTAGGCCTCGAGGTTCTCCACGGTGTCCTCGTAGAACACGCGGTACACCTCCTCGGTCGAAAACCCCAGGTGGGGTGTGAGCACGACGTTGTCGAGATCGCGCAAGGGATGTTCGGGCGCCAGCGGTTCGTGCTCGAAGACGTCCAGCCCTGCGCCGGCGATGCGCCCCTCCTGCAACAACCTCAAGAGAGCGGCTTCGTCAACGATGGGACCACGTGCCGTGTTGACGAGGCATGCCGTGGGCTTCATGAGGCCGAGGTCGGCGGCGCCCACCAGTCCGCGGCTGCGCTCGCTGAGCACGACATGGATGCTGATGAAGTCGCTGCGGCGGAAGAGATCTTCCTTCGATGCCCAGACGGCGCCGCCGCCTTGCGCATCTTCCGGCGTCAGGTTGGGGCTCCAGGCAAGCACATCCATGCCGAAGGCGCGCGCCACCGCAGTCATCTGGCGGCCGACACGCCCGAACCCCACCAGCCCCAGTGTCTTGCCTTCCAGCAAGGTGCCAACCGTGCTTTGCCAGCCGCCTTTGCGCATGCGCCGGTCTTCCAGCGCCAGTCTCTTCGAGAGCGCAAGCATGTGCGCCCAGGCCAGCTCCGATGTGGCGGTGACCGGCCCGCGCATCACGGTGCAGGAGACGACGATGCCGAGCTCCGTCGCCGCCGCGAGATCCATGGTCCGGTGGTAGGGGCCTGTGACGCCGACGAACTTCAGGTTCGGTAACTGCTCCAGCAGGGCGCGCGGCACGGCCATGCGCTCGCGCAGCAAACAGAAGCCTTCATACGGCTGAAGGTGGCGTGCCGCTTCGTTTGGAACCGAGAGGTTGCGGTCGAAGATATCGATCTCGAACGCATCTTGCACCTTGGTCCAGTCGGCCAGCCTCGGAGAGATGCGCAGCACGTCGTCCAGGACGGCGATTCTTCTCGTTTTTCGAGCGTCTACGGCCATTCAAATCCCCATCGCAGTGGCGCGGTCAACTAGCAGGCGATGGTTGCGAGCCACTGCGGCATCCACCATCTCGCCTTCGAAAACGATGCTGCCGGTACCCTCGGCCTCTGCCTGCGCGTACACGGCCAGCAAGCGGCGCGACCTTGCAACGCCCGTGGCATCCGGTGTGAAGACCTCCAACGCGGGTGCGATCTGCAGCGGATGAATGGCCCATTTGCCGGTGAAGCCCATGATGGCGCCGCGCCGCGCGTCGGCTGAATAGGCTGTCGTGTCCTTCACGTCCAGCGTCGGGCCATCGATGGCGTCGATGCCGGCCGCGCGCGCGGCCATGACCATCTGGAAGCGCGGCACGTGCCAGACGTCGCCGTTGAACTCGCCGCGATGGGCGCGGTCGATGTCGATGCCCATCGAGGCCGAGAAGTCGCCGATGCCGAAGATGAGTGATTCGATGCGCTCGCTGGCGCGCGCGATCGACATCACGTTCATGACGGCATCGACTTCCTCAATCAGCACCTCGATGCCAATACGACGGCCCAAGTTCGCCGCCTTTTCCACCTGCGCGAGCAAAGTGACGACAAAGTGGATGTCCGCTGCGGTGCGGACCTTGGGTACCATCAACGTGTCCAGGTTTTCGCCGGCGCGGCTCACGACCTCCACGATGTCGCGCCAGCAATGCGGGCTTGCGAGGTCGTTGATGCGAACGCAGAGGATCTTGTTTCCCCATTCGTGCGTGTTCAGTCCGGCGATCACGAGGTCGCGCGCGGCGTCCTTTGCGTTCAGGGCAACAGCATCCTCCAGGTCGAGGAAGACATGGTCCGCCGCGCTGCCGGCGGCCTTGGCGATCAGCTTCTCGCTGGAGGCAGGTACGGCCAACTGGACGCGGCGGGGTCGGTTTCTTGTGATCATCGGAGTACTACTAAGGAGTTGTCGCGGCGGGACCGCGCTGGAGGTCGTTAACGATTTCCTGGGTGTGCTCGCCCAGCAGCGGCGCGCGATGCCGCACGGCGCCGGGCGTGGCCGTCATGTGCACCGGCACGCCGGCCACGCGCACGGGCATGGTCAGGCCCGGATGGTCGACCTCGACGAGCATCCCCCGACTGGCGAAGTGAGGATCGCGCGCAATGTCGGCGGCGTCGTAGACCGGTGCGAACGGAAAGACACCGCCAAACTTGGCGCTCAGCTCCGCCTTGGTGAAGCGTGCGGTGAAGCCGCCGATCGTGTCGTAGACGAGATCCTGGTGCGCAATGCGTGCGTCCTGTGTCGCGGTGCGCGCATCGTCGACGAGATCTGGCCGTTCCATCAGCTCGCAGAGCTTGCGCCACCAGATCGTGGAGTCCGCGATTCCGATCGCAATGCGGCCGTCCTTCGCGGGGACGAGCCCGAAAGGCGATAGGATAGGGTGGCGGTTGCCTTCCGGCCTAGGCACGCGGCCGGTAAAGGCGTGCTGGTGCACGATGCGCTCGCATAGGGACAACACGCCGTCGACCATGCCGATGTCGAGGAACTGTCCCTCGCCCGTGCGTTCCGCATGCCGAAGCGCCGCGACCATACCGAAGGCCATCATCAGTCCCGGAACGAGGTCGCCCACGCCCGGTCCGACCTTGACGGGCGAAGACGCGTCTTCTCCCGTGATGCTGATGATGCCGCCCATTGCCTGCGCCACGATGTCGTAGGCGGGCCATGCCATGTACGGGCTCTGTCCGGTACGCGAGTCGCCGAAGCCGCGGATCGCTGCGTAGACTAGGCGCGGATTGATCTCGCGTAGGGTCTCGTACGACAGGCTCAGCCGCTCCATCACGCCGACGCGGTAGTTCTCGATCACCGCGTCCGCGGTGCGGACGAGCGCCAGGAAAGTTTCACGTCCAGCCTCTTCCTTGAGGTTGAGCACCATGCCGCGCTTGTTCCGGTTCACGCTGGCGAAGTAGCCACCAAAGGCCCGCAGCTCGTCGTCCGCGTGAAAGGGCCCGACATGGCGCGAAGGCTCTCCACCGGGCGGCTCGATCTTGATCACGTCGGCGCCGTGATCGGCCAGCATCTGCGTGCAGTACGGGCCCGCGAGCATCTGCGTGAGGTCGAGAATCCGCAGGCCCTGAAGGGATCCCTGGCGAGGGGCGCCAGTCATCGGTCACCCCAGTGGCTGCGTCGCTTCACCAGCACCGTGCGTTCGACTTCGCACACGATCTGATCGCGCTCGTTCACGCCCCAGTGCCGGAAGCGCACCACGCCGCCGTCGGGCCGGGATGGATCGTCCCTGGTCTCCAGGACCTCGGTGTATGCGTAAAGCGTGTCGCCGTGCTTGACGGGTGCGGGTAGTGAGATGCGCTCCACACTCGGCTCGGCCAACGCGTTCTCAGACGTGTCCTGGGACGCGAGGCCGACGGTGATGGAGAACGTGATGCCGCCGAAGACGAGGCGCTGGCCGAAGGGCGGCGGCATGCGCGAGGAGAAGTGTTCATTGAAGTGGCCCTGCGAGGTGTTCATCACCAGATGGCTGAACATCACGTTCTCGAGCGCTTCCACCGTCTTGCCACGGGCGTGGCGGATGACCTCGCCCGGCGTGAAGTCCTCGAAGTAGCTGTGGGGTCCGGTGAGCGCGGCCACGTTCATGACTTCGCCTTGCCGAGTAGGTGGTCGGAGATGATGCGCAACTGGATCTCCGAGGTGCCTTCGAAGATCTTGGTGACGCGCGCGTCGCGCCAGTAGCGCTCAACAGCGAACATGGTGGTGTAGCCGCCGCCGCCGTGGATCTGGATGCCCTCGCTGGTTACGCGTTCCGCCATTTCAGTGGCGAGGTATTTCGCCATCGCCGCTTCCTTGTCGCACCGCCTACCTTCGTCGATCTGCGTGCACACGTGGTACATCAACTGACGGCAGGCTTCGATCTGCGCCGCCATGTCACCGATCTTGAAACGGATCGCCTGGAAGTCGGCGATCGCCCGGTCGAACTGCCTGCGTTCGCCTGCGAAAGTGATCGAGTCCTCCAGCGCGCCGCGGGCCAGACCGATGGCGCGCGCGGCCGTCTGGGCACGCGCCTTCTCCATGCCCTTGCCGATCATGTAGAAGGCCTCGCCTTCCTCCCCGATGAGGTTCTCCGCCGGCACGCGCACGTTGTCCAGGGACAGCTCGAAGGTTTTCCAGCCGTGATAGCCGATCTTCGGAATGGCATGGCCCTGCATACCCTCGGGAAACTCGCCGCGCTTCTTGTCGACGATGAAAGCACTGAGCCCCTTAAAGCGCCGCTTGGGATCGACGTTCTTGTCGGTGCGGGCGATCACGACGATGCCGTCGGCCGCGTCGGCGAAGGTGCACCAGTACTTGTTGCCCGACAGCAGCCAGGAGTCGCCGTCGCGCACGGCACGGCACGAGATGCCGGAGACGTCCGAGCCCGTAGAGGGCTCCGACATAGCGAAGGCCAGCAGGCACTGGCCCGTTGCCATGCGGCCCAGGTATTTGTCGCGCTGGTATTGCGACATCATCTCCACCGGGAACAGGGTGCCAGCGGTGGAGTTGCGGATGATGCTCGCCACGCTCATCCAACCCCGCGCGAGCTCTTCGGTGACCAGGCAATACTCGAAGGCGCCGAGGCCCAGCCCGCCGTATTCCTCCGGGATGTTGATGCCGAAGTAGCCCATGTCTGCCAGCTTCTCGCGCAGCGCCATGGGAATGTCGCCCCGCTCCGGATCCAGCTTGTTGGCCACGGGCAGCACTTCGTTCATCGTGAAGCGCCTGGCGCCTTCCTGCATCTGGCGTCGTTCGTCGGTCATGTAGTTCAAGTGTCAGCTCCTGATGTTCATCATGTTGGTTCGCACGTAGCCCACGATCAGCGTGCCGTCCTGATTGAATCCTTCGGTGCGCCAGGTGACGAGGCCGGCGTCCGGACGTTTTCTTGAGGCGCGTCGGGCCAGCACCGTGCTGCGGGCCACGAAGGTGTCGCCGGGGTAGCCGGGGGCGTAGAACCTCAGTTCTTCCATGCCCACCAGCGCACCGAAGGTGCCGCCCTCGGTAAGGTCTTCGACGCTCATGCCGAAGACCGTGAGGTAGATCAGGTGCGGGTGCAGCGGCACGCGCGGATAGCCCAGAGCCCTGGCATACTCCGCATTGAAGTAGGTCGGGTTGGCGTTCAGCGTCATTGTCGAAAACCATGTGTTTTCGGCATCGCCGATGGTGCGGCCCCAGTGATGTTCGATCACTTGGCCGATCTCGAAGCCCTCATAGGGGATGCCTTTGGGCCTCGGCTGTGCGCGCTGGAAAAAGCTCGCGCGTCCGTTCGCATCTGTCATCTAGATCCTCACTCATCTAGCGGAAAGCGGCGGGCCAGCGCCGAGAGCGTGCGCTCGGTGGCCTGCACCGAGGCGGCGAATTCCGTCGGCGTATTGCCCACCGGCTCGGCGCCCATCACGGCAATCGCGCTTTTCACCGACTCGGCCTTAAGGGCCTCGCGCACGGCGGCCGCGATGCCATGCAGGACGTCCGGCGCAGTTCCCTTCGGCGCGAAGAGGCCATACCAGATCTCGGAGCTGAAGATCGGGTAGCCGGCCTCCGCGCCCGTGGGCACGTCAGGAAGCAGGGCGACCCGGGTCCTGCTGTCAACGGCAAGGATCTTTAGCGTGCCAGCGCGATAGTGCGGCATCACCGTCGCAAGGCCCATGATCGCTATGTTCACGGTGTTGGTGGCAATATCCGTGATCATCTGGCCGCTGCCCCGGTAACGGACCATCGTGAGATTTTCCAGACCCGCTTCCGCGGCGATGGCCCTGGCCTGCATGCGGCTGACCTTCTCCAGCGTGCCAAGTGAGCAGGGCTGCTTGGCCGTCTTGCAGTGATGGAATATCTCGGCGAGGGTCTTCCCCGGAATAGCGGAATTGACGACGAACGCGGGCGGCTGCACCGTGAGAGCTGTGACGGGGACCAGGCCTGCGAGCGGATCAAAGGGTGTTGCCGCCGGCACATGACGAAACAGTGTGACCCCTGGGACCTGCAGCAGTAGCGTGAGGCCGTCCGGTTTCGCCTCGAGGGCTCTGCGAGTGCCGATGGCGGTATCAGCGCCCGGTCTGTTTTCTACGATGACGGGCTGTGCCCAGATGCGCGCCAACTCAGCGGCAATAGGCCTCACGATCGCATCGGCGCCACCTCCCGCGTTAAACGGCACGACGATTGTGACAAGTCGGTCTGGGACCCATTGTGCGTAGGCGG
This sequence comes from Hydrogenophaga sp. GW823-FHT04C09, assembly GCF_058796355.1. Classification (NCBI taxonomy): domain Bacteria; kingdom Pseudomonadati; phylum Pseudomonadota; class Betaproteobacteria; order Burkholderiales; family Comamonadaceae; genus Hydrogenophaga; species Hydrogenophaga sp. GW823-FHT04C09. The sequence goes on from NZ_JBXAIO010000007.1 coordinate 161,276, forward strand.
AACCATGAGCGCCTGTCAGGCCAAGAGCGCAAAGAGCGACGCCTAACGCCAAGCGGCGGCGAAGTGTAAGCATGTCTGTCTCCAAGATTGGAAGATGCGAACTCCGTGATGTCCACATCATGCGGTTCGTGTTCTAAGGTTATGAGTTGAGCTTCAACTCACAAATGTCCTCTCGGCAATTGACAATTGCGCGAGGAGAAGGAATCCCGTTGGAGCGGGACGCTTCTCTGGATGCTTATGGAACCTACCTCGGCGGGGCGAGAAGCGGCTGCCCGCACGCGTCAAACAACCACTGCAGGCGGTAATTCAGCCCAACCAAGGCTGGAGTTGCGACTTCCTGTCCAATGCGTTGTGGTTAGGCCGGCGCTTCAGAGCCTTCAATGTCATCGACGAATTCAACCCTGACGGCCTTCGTATAGAGGTCGACATCAGCCTGCCGGCCGCGCGTGTCATCCGCCCTGTACGAGCTGGTGGATGTGCGTGGTGCGCCGCTTTCGATTCGCGTGGACAACGGGCCGGAGTTCATCGCTCATGCGTTGGCCCAGTGGCGCAGTGGCGCAGTGGCGCAGTGGCGCAGTGGCGCAGTCCAAAAGCATTGCCCTCAATCGCATTCAGCCAGGCAGCCCGCTCAGTACCCTATGTCGAGCGATTCAACAACACCTACCGCACCGAAGTGCTCGATTGCAACGTCTTCAACAGTTTGAAGGAAGCGCGTGACATGACAACGGACTGGCTGCACCGACACAACCACCTTCGACCCCGTGGGGCTCTCGCCGCATCCCGCCCGCCGAGAACCGTGTCAAACTGTTCCCAACCTCTACTCCTGACTGGCTCAGGTGTTTGAGGGGACTTCAACTGAACAGATCATGTCATTGGATGTGTCTGGGAAATTAGAGGAGGCCTAACCTGCATCGACTTGGAACAGCGCTGTGCGTTGACGACGTAAGTAGCCGCACTGCGTTCAAGGTCAGCAATTTGAGCTTCGCTCAACGGGCGTTTCACGGTCGCGGGGCTGCCAACGATGAGGCTTCCGTCGGGGAACGATTTTCCTTCAGTCACCAGCGCGCCAGCGGCAACCAGGCAGTGCTTCCCGATTTTTGCGCCGTTCAGCACTATTGCGCCTATGCCAACGAGTGAGCCGTCACCGACTTCGCATCCGTGGAGCATTGCTTGGTGCCCGACGGTCACCCGCTTGCCGACGCGAAGCGGGAACCCGGGGTCAGAATGCAGCACTGCGCCATCTTGTATGTTGCTTTCGGAGCCGATGACCATGGGCTCATTGTCGGCCCGAATCGTCACCCCGAACCAGACACTGCTGCCTTGCTCCAGGACGACATTGCCCATCACGTGGGCGTTGGGCGCGACCCAGACGTCGTTGGCAAGTTCAGGGGATGTGTCACCTAGTTTCCAGATGGGCATATAGTTTCCGAAGGGTGATTCGTTGTCGTTTACTGAGGCGTTACGCCGGCGCGTTTGACAATGGCCGCATACCGGGTTAACTCAGACTTGAAGTGTGCAGCGGTTTCCTCGGGAGAAGACAGCACGACGGTGTTACCTTGCTTAGCCATCGCGTCTTTGACTTCGGCAGTCTGATATGCCTTGGATGCGGCAGCGTGAATGCGGTGGACATGTTCGCTGGACAGCCCCTTGGGACCGACGATAGCAACCCAACCTTCCACGACGTAATTTCCGTAGCCTTGCTCGACTGCGGTGGGAATCTGATGAGCCGACTGCACTCGCTGACTTGAAGCAACCGCGAGAGCTTGGATTTTCCCAGACTCAATCGCCCCTTTGACGGCTGGGAGGGCGATGACAGCCCAGTCAATCTGACCCCCCAAGAGGTCCGTGATGAGCGGGCCAGTCCCGCGATAGGGAATGTGAGTGGAAAACGCTCCGGTGACTTCCTTGAAGAGCTCCGCAGCAAGATGCAGAATCGTGCCATTCCCTGCTGAACCGTAGTTGTATTTGCCGGGATTTGCCTTCAGAAGTGCGTGAAACTCCTTGAGGTCCTTCGCCGGAAGACCCGGCCTCGTTACGAGAACCAAAGGAGAAGTGACGAGGGTTGAAATTGGTGTGATGTCGGCCACCGGGTCGAAAGGGAGCGCCTTCAGGACGGCGGGATAGATGACGTGATTGTTGGATACCAGACCCAGGGTTAACCCGTCGGGGGCGGACCTGGCAAGGGCATGGGTGCCGACCACGCCACCTGCACCAGGTATGTTCTCAACGACGACCGGTCCACCCAACGCTTGCCCCAGCTGAGCACTGGATGCGCGGGCAATCGCGTCCACGCCCGACCCTGCACTCACCGGGAGGATTAAGCGGACTGGTGAGCTGGCCGATGAAAGCGAGGGGAGTGCGAAGCCTAGGCCCGCCAAGCTTGCAGCTTCTACGAAGCGACGTCGATTGAGCGTTCTGCCCTTTGTGTTCATGTTATGTCTCCGTTTTGTCTTGAACTGACGTGCCAATGACGAGCATTGCATCAAGCGATAGCGATGCTCTCTCTGAGTGCGCGAATGTCGGAGTCCGCATAGCCGAGGCTGTATAGGATGTCGTCCGTGTGTTGACCCTTGGTTGGGGGGTCAGACCGAATGCCCAGGCGCTTTCCATTCATCGTGAAAGGGAACAAGGTGGTCTTCGTCGTCTGGCCAGCGCGCACACCATCCGGAATGCGGATTTCTGCAAGGGCGCCGGTAGCCAGCAAGTGAGGGTCTTCGTACAGCTCTTCGGGCTTCTTGATAGGGGCAAAGGGAAGCCCGGCCTCCTCGAAGCGCTTGGCCAAATCGGCAGCTCTGAAAGCCAGCAGGCGTTTGCGCAGCTCTGGAAGCAGGGTCGGACGAAGCGTTACGCGCGCGTTGTTGTCGGCATACCGGGGGTCTGCCTTGAGGTCGGCAAAGCCCAGCGTATCGCAGAAGGTGTTCCATTGCGCATCACTGACTGCGGCCAGGAACATCTGGTCGCCGCCCTTCACTGTGAACACGTCGTACACCGCCCAAGCGGAGATTCGTTCGGGCATGGGCGCAGCAGGTTGGCCTGTGATTGCGTACTGCAGCATGTGCTGCCCGACTAAGAAGACGTTGTTCTCGAACAGTGCGCTCTGCACCTCTTGGCCGACGCCTGTGACGCCGCGTTGCATCAAAGCACCCAGAGCGCCGATAGCGCCAAACAACCCGCCCATGATGTCGTTGACACTGGTGCCCGCGCGCAGAGGGTCACCTGGTCGACCGGTCATGTAGGCCAGGCCACCCATCATCTGGACCACTTCATCCAGTGCCGTTCGATGCTCGTAGGGGCCGGGCAGGAAGCCCTTGTGGCTCACGTAGACCAGTCGTGGGTTGACGGCACTCAGGCTGGAGTAGTCCAGGCCGTACTTGGCCATTGTTCCCGGACGGAAATTCTCCGCAACCACGTCTGCACTGGCTGAGAGCCTTCGCGCGACTTCGGCGCCGTCGGAATTCTGCAGGTCGATAGCAATGCTCTTCTTGTTCCGATTGAACATTGGGAAGAAGCCGGCGCCGGCGCCCAGCAGGTAGCGAGTGCGGTCGCCGTCGATGGGCTCGACCTTGATGGCTTCAGCACCCATGTCGGCCAGCACCATCCCGCACGTGGGGCCCATCACCATGTGGGTGAACTCCACGACACGGATGCCGCTCAGCGCTTGGGGGGAAGTGTCAGAAGGGGTGCTCATGATGGAACTTAGGAATGACTGGTGACCGCTCACGCGCAGCTGGAGGTAGAGAGCTCGTTGGAAACCATGGTCTTGGGAAGGCCAGCCTTGGCAATTGCGCCACCGAGCAGTTCGCCATCCAACCAAGCGGCAACCTTCTTGCGCAGCCGCAAGATGCGGTCAAGGTCTTGGCCTGTGTCAACGCCGATGCTCTTGAAGAGGTAGACTGCGTCCTCGGTTGCGACATTGCCTGTTGCGCCGGGCGCATGGGGGCAACCTCCAATGCCGGCCAGACACGCATCAAATCGCCTCATGCCCACCTCGTATGCGGCAAAGACATTCGCCATGCCCAGGCCTCGGGTGTCATGGAAGTGAGCGCAGCACAGACGGTCACCTACGAGCGCCAATGCTTTCTCGAAGAGACGCTTGACCATCGCCGGGTCGGCGTAGCCCACCGTGTCTGCCAGGCTGACGCGGTCAGCTCCTGCGTCAAGCAATGCGGACATCAAACGAAGAACTTCACTTTCGGGAACTTCACCCTGAAGCGTGCAACCGAATGCGGTGCCGACGCCACCCTCGATGACCATCTTTGAGCCGGTGGAGTCTCTCAGCGCACGAATGCGTGCAACTTCCGCGACGACCTCATCCGGGGTTTTCCGAAGGTTCGCCAAACTGTGAGCGTGGCTGGCTGACAGTGGCATGACTATTACATCTGCCTCAGTCTCGAGCGCGCGTTCGGCGCCCTTGAAGTTGGGTACAAGCACCGACACGACCACTTGCGGGAATTTCTTGGCGTGAGCGACGAGCTCGGCAGTGTCTGCCAGCTGAGGAAGGTACTTGGCCGGCACAAGCGAGCCGACTTCCATCTCCCGTTGTCCTGCGTCATACGCTTCGCCTATCCACTCAAGCTTCTGCTCGGTGGAAAGACGCATGCGTGGGATGCTCTGAAGTCCGTCGCGAAGCCCAACTTCACGAACCTGTACGGTGGAACTGATCACTGTTGTCTCCTGCCAATGCTAGGCGTGACGGGAGTCTAGAAGTTCCAAAGCTGATTCAGAAGCGCTATTATTTCTGCTCAGGTGTTCCCGTATGGAATATCTAATCGCGTATGGCAATACACCAGATTGATTTGATGAGCCTTCGCCTGTTCGTGAGCGTTGTGGAGGCGCGCAACATTGCTCATGCTGCAGAGCGACAGCACATGGTTGGTTCCGCAGTCAGCAAACGCATGGCCAACCTGGAGCAGCAGGTCGGGGTCGCGTTGCTCGTCCGGCTGCGACACGGCGTGGCCCCTACGCCCGCCGGCGAGACTTTCCTTGAATATGCCCGCTCCATGCTTGCACAGGCACAAAGGGCTGAGCAAGCGATGGCCGCTTACGCATCAGGAGTTCGCGGCCAGGTGCGCTTACTGGCCACAGCTTCGGTGATGGCTGAATGGCTGGCGGATGACGTTGTGAATTTCATGGAAGTCCCAGAGCACGCGGACATCCGGGTGGAGGTGGAGGAGCGGTTCAGCCCTGAGGTGGTACGTGGAGTCCGTGATGGACTCGCGTCAGTAGGCATCTGCTGGGACAAAACGGACCTTTTTGGTTTGCAGAGCACAATGTACAGACGTGACCATCTCGGACTTGTGGTTCACAAGAGTCACCCCCTTGCGAAAAGGAAGCGCGCAGAGTTCAAAGACTCTTTGGACTGGGAACATGTCTGCATGCCTACGACGAGCGCGATGCAGGCACTGCTTGAGCGCAGCGCAGCTGCGGCCGGCCGGGAGTACAAGACGCGCGTGATGGTGTCCAACTTTGAGGCCGCACTTCGAGTCACGCGAACTGGGCTCGCGATGTCGGTTGTGCCAAAGGAAGTTTTCGACACTTCCAGGCTTGACACGGAATTGGCGTTCATTGCCCTGAAAGACGAGTGGGCTGTGCGACACTTTGTGCTGTGCTTCCGAGATGCGGGCCAGTTGTCGGCGGCTGCAAAACTGCTGGTGGACCACCTTGCCGGTCCACAGGAGGCATGATGTACTTCATGCGCAGAAGTGGATGAGCAATCGACACCATGGCAGTCACTACGTCGCTGCTACGACCCTCCTTCACATACAAGCTAGTCAGAGCTCCCCGCTTTCAACGTAGGAAAAGGTAGCGAATGAGGATGTGCGAGCGCCTGGAGCTGGCTGTGAAGGTTGGCTCCGAGCGGGATGCCGCGCGTCAGTCGCTCTTCTTTCGTACTGCGTTTGCCTCTGGCCGGGGTGGCGTCCAACGTTGCCAGCCACGGTCCGGTAGTGACCCAGCCACTTTTCGACATCTCTCTCAAAGGCCTCTTGGCCTAACAACATCGACGGATTGAGCACCAGAAAATTCGTCTGTTGTCTTCCATTGAAAGCTGACCCCTCGGGTCAGAGATCAGTGGAATTCAACAGCTGCCGTGTCAGGCAGTCGTTCAGGGGGCGTTTTCCTCTGAATGGTTAAGCGGGCCTCTGCCCCGCCGGTCAGCGTGCCTCACGACTACGAGGCGGAGCAGTTCTTGCCAGGTCGGGTTGCGCCGGCCGCACGGCGCGAGCCGCGCCACAAATGTCCAGCACAATGGCTTGGCGCAACTCGATCTTCCGGCCTGTTTCAAGTGCGCTAATCATTTCGGCATGCACCTTCGCAGAGTCGTCGAACCCAGTCTCATTGATGCTCATACGAATTAGCGGGCCGATGCGCACCCACAAGCTTTCTATGATCGAGAGCACAAACGGTGTCGCCCCCAGTTTGTACATGACGAAGTGAAACTGAAAGTTGTTGGTCACGTAGGCATCGATGTCACCGCTCTTCGCTGCCTCCCGCATCATGGCGTCAAAAGCTTTGAGCTCTTCAATATGCTCGGGCCTAACGTAGTCGACGGATTGCTCTGCTGCAAGGCCCTCGACATGGCAGCGTAGGTCCGTAACTTCGTCAAACTCCCTGGCAGACAGAACCGGAACGACCACAGTTCGATTGGGACGCAGCTCAAGGGCCCCCTCTGCGATCAAGCGATTCATCGCTTCTCTCGTGGGCATGATGCTCGCGCCCAATATCGTAGAGATGGACTTGACCGTCACCGACTGGCCAGGTTGGAAGTGACCCGTCATGAGCGCGGCACGAATTGATTGCGTTACCTGATCACGCAGGGTAACGTTTTCAACGGGCTTGAGGTTTGACAGCGGTTGAATGATCAGGACTCGGATGACGGGTGGATGTCAGATTCTATCGGGAGGTCCGATACCACGATCATTCGGGAGACCATGTTGTATGCCGCTATGACCGCAGCCAATTCGACAAGCATTTGCTCATCTGCAAGTGCCGCCCTGACTGCTTTAAGTGTGGATGGCTGAACCTCGACATTGCGGGTCATCTCATACGAAAACTGCAATGCTGCGCGCTCAGCCGGGTTGAAGAGGCCCTCGTTGCATGCGGCGGCTGCGACATCGCTAAGAGAATCTACCTGCGCTTGCGTGCCGCCTGCAGCAAGGAGCACGGGGACATGGTGGATGCGTTCGTACTCGGCCTTGTTCAGTATGGCAACAGCGCAGATCGCCAGCTCCCGAATCTTGGGGGGAAGAGATAGGCGTTGCCTCACCGCACCCAGGAAGACATTCCACCCCGCCGCCAACTCCGGGCTGTTGAGCAGGAGCAGATCCAGGTTGAACAGAGTTCCTTCGCGGCGCTTTCTGATCGCAGCGACGATCTCGGGTGGTTCTGAAATGTCAGGAGGAACAAGCTTCATCAATGGCATTGTTGTGATCTCTCAATCGACGGTGGCACCGGACTTTTGCACAAGTGATCCCCACTTGGCCAGCTCAGCTCGGTTGAAGTTGACCATTTCTTCGCCCGACATAGAGCCGACCCCGATTCCCTGCACAGAGAACCTCTCAATGACATCCGGGGCCCTCAGTGAAGCAGTGGCCGCAGAACGTAGTTTCGCCAGGACAGAGGAAGGTGTTGCAGATGGGGCATACACCATGAACCATGACACAAGATCGAAATCGGGGTAGCCTTGCTGGGCGATGGGTGTCACATCCGGTGCTGCCACATTCGTTTCAGCACCCGAACTCCCAAGTGCTCGAAGTCTTCCGGCCTTGATGTGGGGCATCACGGCGGCGGGGTGGTAGAACATGAAGTTGGTCTGGCCGCTGATAACGTCTGTCACAGCCTGTGCGCCTTCTTTGTAGGGGACGTGCGTGATGCTTCCACTGATCTTTGTTTTGAGGAGTTCTCCGGCTAGGTGTCCGGTCGTCCCCGTTCCGGCAGAGGCAAATGTAAGGCCAGGTGATTTGGCAGCGGCCGCCTTCAGGTCGCCCAAGGACTTCAGCGAGGAGCTCGTCGCGACGACCAACAGGTTCGGGGTCGAACCCACGAACAGAACCGGGACAAAGTCCTTCATGACGTCGTAGGGCAAGTTCTTGTACAGCGTTGGGTTCGAACCGTGCGTGCTCGAAGTGCCCATCAGCAAGGTGTACCCGTCCGGCGTCGACTTCGCGACAGCCGAGCTGCCAATCGCGCCGCCCGCGCCCGCACGGTTTTCAACGATCAGCGCTTGATTCAGTTGTTTTCCCATCGCATCAGCCACAGTGCGTGCAACGATGTCCGTCGTGGTCCCCGCCCCAAAGGGAACAATCATTTTGATCGGCCGCTGCGGAAAGTCGTTGGCCAGAACACTCTGGGATGAAATGCAAAAAGTGATGGCGCAGGCGGCGCTTTTGATGTTGAAACGGGTTTTTGCGCTCAGCGTAATGATGTTGCTCATTTGTCTTCCTCTGTGTGGATGGGTTCTGGTCAAAAATTCACGTTGTTTACACCCTTGAGTGCCAACATTTCTCTAGCTTCTGACGGGCTGGCAACTTCCAGCCCAAGGTCTTCGATGATTCGGCGGATCACGTGTACCTGTTGTGCGTTGCTTTGCGCCAAAGTCCCCTTCTTGAGCCACAAGCTGTCTTCCAGGCCGACTCGCACGTTTCCTCCCATGCTTGCGGACATCGCTGCAATTGGGATCTGGTGCCTGCCCGCCCCCAGAACAGACCATTGATAGTCCTTTCCAAAAAGACGATCGGCAGTCCTTCGCATGTGGGAAACGTCCTCAGGATGGGTACCGATGCCACCAAGAATTCCGAATACCGACTGGACAAAAAAGGGCGGTTTGACCAAGCCGCGTTCGGCGAAATGGGCCAAGTTGTACAGGTGGCCGATGTCATAACACTCGAATTCGAATCGGATCCCTTTTGTGGCGCAGATGGAAAGTGCGTACTCGATGTCCTTGAACGTGTTTCGGAAAATCAGGTCTCGACTGTTCTCCAGTGCGGTGCGCTCCCATTCATGCTTGAACTCCGTGAAGCGCTTCAACATCGGGAATAGCCCAAAGTTGAAAGACCCCATGTTCAAAGATGCGACTTCTGGGGCGAACGACAACGCAGGCTGAATCCTTTCTTCGATGCCCATGAACGGAGAGCCGCCGCTTGTCAGATTGAGCACCGCATCGGTGCGGGCCTTGATCTGCGGAAGAAGACGTGCAAAGGCCTCGGGACTTTGATCCGGCTTTCCGGTTGCCTCGTCACGCGCGTGCAAATGGATGATTGACGCGCCAGCCTCAGCAGCTTCTACCGCCGCCTTAATGATCTGCGCTGGGGTCACAGGCAGATGCGGAGACATGGAGGGTGTGTGGATCGCACCAGTAACGGCGCAAGTGACGATGACCTTTTTCATAGCTGCTACATTGATGTTTGATCAAACATCAATGTAGCAGCACGGCAAGCATTTCTATGTTCTGGTAAACCCCGATACACGCGCGTTACGCAGTTGCGGCTCTTTACTAGGATTCAGTTCAAGGGCCCCGAGCCGCCGCGTGTGCGCAAGTTGTCCAAGCGCGACCACATCGGTTGGACTTAGCTTCAAATTGGGCGGCGCCAAGCCTCGGCGTCTGTTTTTCGCTCGAGCGAAGAACCGTAAGATTTCCCGCTCGGTGAGTGTGTCTTGCTCACCCAGCAGGGCGACCGCAGACCCTACGAGGTTGCGGTCTGTGAGCCCTATTGCGGACCAGAGAGGGCCCGCTATCCACTGTGAGTATTCAGTCGTGAATGCGGCTGACTGAGCCGTCTGCCTGTTGCTGGTCGAATATGTGATCGACCGCGCACCTGCGAAAAGGCTGGTGGATCAGGAACACGATGTATCAGAAAGGGAGGAGGGTACAGCCGCCTGCCACTTACCGTGCGATGGACTGGATGGTGTAGGACGCATGATGGGTCTATTGCCTGCTTTAATGTTTGATACAGGGCGTTCCCCTACATCTCGGAGGAATCTGCGGCGGGGCGCCTGTTTAATACCGTTGCTGGTGAAACTTGCTTGGGGAAGTCAGCAAAAACATCCCGCCCCATAGCTAGTAAGCGGTATGAAATAAGGAGAGGAGCTTGGCCCCTTGCATGGCAGAGAGAGCTACGCGTTCGCTGACGCGGACTACCGGGATGTGGCTCAGCGAGAGGAGGCGGTAGGGCATCAAGGCGAGCTGGTGTTTGGCAATGAGCTCGGACAAACGAAAATCCGTGGAGACGAGCACGCCCCATGGGCGAGATCATGGAGAAGCTGGAGCAGGCCAAAACGCCGAACGGCTCAGCGGCCGCCGACATGCGGCCCAGCACGTAGAGCGCCCCTCTGCGCCGCCGCTCAGGCGGGCTTGATGGCTGGCGCTGCGACTGCGGGAAACATCGCACCCGTGATGTGCGAGGTTGCCAGGTTGATGTGTCGCCGCAGCAGCATGCAGCCCAGTTCGGCATCGCGCGCGATTGCCGCATCCATGAGTTGCTGGTGGCCATCAAACACAGTGCTGACGGGCACCCGCCCTGGATACGCCAGGTTGCGGTAACGCGCACAGTGGTCCCATAACGAGCGATGGAATTCCTCCAGCATGGGCTGGCGCGCGGCTGAGAGCAGCGCGAAGTGGAAGCTGCTGTGCGCGGCCTCCCAGCCCGAGCTGTAGGGCCCGTGATTGGGTTTGGCGCCGCTAGCTCGCATCAGCGTGTGATAGGCGGCGACGATGCGAGTTTCCCAGGCCACGTCGGCATTCTCAAACGCGATGCGCAACAGGATGGTCTCGACCTCCTCGCGCGCGCGAATGACCTCGGCCAGGTGCACCGGGGACACTGGTGCCACCCGAAATCCCCTGCGGTTCTCCACCGTGACCAGCATGGATGACGACAGCTGGTAGAGCGCCTCGCGGAGTGGCGTCATGCCAACGTCGTAGGTCTCCTTGAGCAGCTCCATCGTGAGCTTCTGGCCCGGGGACAGCTTGGCCAGGATGATGTCGTCGCGCATGCGTTCGTAGACTTGGGTGGTCAGCGTGTCGCCGGCGGCCGACGCGGCGGATGTCTCTGACGGTGCGGCAATATCGTTCATGTTTTCGAAAATGATGCCCATATTGTAGGCCCCAGCACACATAGCTCGCTGGGCCATAGCGCCAAGAGAAGAAAAGCCTGCCTCAAGATCAAGCAGAACGTGCAGGCAGATCATCGGTCGAGTAAATTTTTTCGAAAAATTATTTACTTTTCGAAAATATTCTCGTATGCTTCGTTCATTGGTTTGACGAACGAGGTACGAATTTGAAAGTTGCACGCTATTCCTTCGAAGGCCGCGAATGGCTGGGCGCCGTGAGCGATGACGGCCAGTCGTTAGCGCCCCTCTGCGCCGCCGACGAACGCGGCGACCTGGTCGAGTTCATCGAGTCGGCCACGCCGGCTGCGCCAGCAGGCGCTGTCCTCGCGCTGCAGCAGGTGAAGCTGCTGGCGCCCATTCGCCGGCCTCGCCGCAATATTTGGTGCGTGGGACGCAACTACCGCGCGCATGCACAGGAACTCGCCGCCACGGTCTTCAAGGACAACAGCAAGGATGTGGCGTCATGGCCCATCGTATTCACCAAGGCGCCCGAATGCGTGGTGGGCCCGCACGATGACGTGGGCTTAGCCGCGGAAGTCACGGCGGCCGTGGACTACGAGGCAGAGATTGCCGTCGTGATCGGCAAGGGTGGCAAGAACATCACACGCACCAATGCCATGGATCACGTGTACGGCTACACGGTCGTCAACGATGTGACCGCACGCGACGTGCAGCTGCGCCACCAGCAATGGGACATGGGCAAGTCGTTCGACACCTTCTGCCCCATGGGCCCGTGGATCGTCACCGCCGATGCGCTCGACATCCAGACCAGCGGCGTGAAGTGCTGGGTCAACGATGAGCTGCGGCAGGACGGACGGGTCAACGACCTGATCTTCGACATCCCGCACCTGATTGAGACCATCTCCACCGGCATCACGCTCTACCCCGGCGACGTTATCGCCACTGGCACACCGGCCGGTGTCGGCCAAGGCATGACTCCACCTGTCTTCCTGCGCGCAGGTGACGTGGTGCGCATCGAAGTTGACGGGATCGGGACGATAGCCAATCGCTTCATCTGATGCCTGTCCTGAAATCGCCCGGCTGCCCCATCTTCAACGCCCCTCAGTCCACACTTGTCGGAGTGCCCCATGAAATTCACGAGCCTTGCCTTCGCGTCGCGCGTCTTGCGCCGCTTCCTCCTGCTGGCCGCCTGTGGCGCGGCGTTACTACCCATGGCCTCGCAGGCCGCTTATCCTGAGCAGGTGATCAAGCTGGTCGTCGGCTTTCCGCCCGGCGGTGGAGGTGATACCTATGGCCGCGCGCTGGCCAACTCGCTGGGAAAGGTGCTCGGCAGGTCGGTGATCGTCGAAAATCGCGCCGGCGCCGGCGGCACCATCGCTGGCAACATGGTAGCCAAGGCCAAGCCAGACGGCTACACGCTGCTGCTGGTACTGAGCGGCAGCTTCTCAGCTGCGCCTGCAGTGAGGTCCGACCTGCCGTACAGGGTGCCTGACGACTTCATTCCCATCGCCAAACTGGTGGATTCGCCATATGGGCTCGTGGTGCGAGGCGACTCGCCATACACCTCCATCCAGGACTATCTGCAAAAAGCAAAGCAAGGAAAGATGACCTATGCGTCGGTGGGTACGGGCGGCGCCTCACACATCGTGGCCGAGATGGTCAAGCAACAGGCTGGCGTCGACATCCTTCATGTGCCATACAAGGGCACGGGGCCGGCCATGAACGAACTGCTAGGCGGCTTGGTCGACAGCTTCATGAACCCCTACGTTCCGCTTATGTCACAAATCAAGAGCGGCAAGATGCGCTTGCTGGCCATCTCTGGCAATGAGCGTGCCAAAGAGCTGCCCAATGTGCCGACATTCAAGGAGGTGGGTATCGACATCGACCTGACGCTCTGGTATGGCGTGGTGGCACCGGCCGGTACGCCGAAGACCATTGTTGATAAACTCACGCTGGCTACCCAGCAGGCGCTGAAGGACCCCGAGCTGCTGCGCGTCTACCAGGCCGACGGTGGCCAAGTGCAGCCTCTCTTCGGCGACCAGTTCCGGGAACTAATGGTGCGCGATATCCAAAAGTTCAGGACCGCGGTGGAAAAAGGCAACATCCAAGCCGAGTGACGGCAGACGACTGTGGCCGCCACGACCGCTCACACCACGCCCGCCGATAACGAGACAGAAAATCCAGATGAGCATTTACCTTGAACGCGGGGTGTTCCAGCGCTTCGATCCCGTCGTCAGCCCGGCACCAGTTGTCGTCGACGTCTCGCGCAGCGGCCGCGAGTATCCGGAAGAGTTCCGCACCCAGATGCCGTTCTCGACTTTGCACGACAACGTGTCGATGTACGTGGACGAGATTTGGAGCGCCACACCCAAGGTGGGCGGCACCTTGCTGTACGCCACGTTTCCCAACTTTTGGATCGACGTCAACCGGCACGAGCTGGACCTCGACGCCGATCTGATCGAGGGCGAATGGCCTGTGCCGTTGCAGCCCACACGCTCGAAGACCGGGCTTGGCCTGCTCAAGTCCAAGTCACGCTATGGCGAGCCCGTACACGAACGCAAGCTCACGGTGGCCGAAGTCATGGCTCGTATGGACCGCTACTACCACCCCTACCATGCCGCACTCAAGTCGCTGCTCGCACGCCATCGCGAAAGCTTCGGCACGGTCTACCACTTAAGTGCCCACTGCATGTCGCACATTGGAGCTCCCACGCACGCCGATGCGGGTCAACCGCGCGCCGACTTCTGCCTGAGCAATCGCAACGGTGAGACCTGTTCGCAGCAGACCATGGAATTGGTCGGCGGGATCATCCGGCAAGCCGGCTTCTCTGTCACGTTCAATGACCCGTATCTCGGCGGCGAGATTGTGCGGCGCAGTGGCGCGCCGCAGGACGGCATCGAAAGCCTGCAGGTCGAGATCAACAAGCGCCGCTTCATGGACACGGCTACGTTCAGGAAGACCGACGGCTTCGACGCTGTCCAGGCCACGGCTACGCGCATCCTCGAAGCGCTGGCGCACCGCTGATACCACCGGCCGCTGAGCGCTGCCGCTGATGCTAGCGCTGGTGCAACTCCACCTCGGCGGCTTTCGAGGGTGATTCCACCGCGCGGATGGTGCCGTGCGCATCGCAGAATTTGGCCGGTTCGGGAGGCACTGTGGCGATCACGTCGGAGGTGACGACGATGGTCAGTAGGCTCATGAAAGGCGACAGCTCCAGCATCACGCACTTGAGCTGATGGGCCTGCAGAAAGATCTCGAAAAGTCACCACCCCCGCTAGCCGTACCAAGCTGAAGTTAGTAAAAGCCGTCATCTGAGTTCAAGTTTCGCGACGCCTTTTGAGCTCGTCTATCAGCAGCTTGGCACTGTGCTCAACGTGGCACCGGCATTCGGCGGCCGTAAGTTCGGCATTCCCGTCGCGGAACGCCTCGAAAATCCGCCGGTGTTCCCGCTTAGTCCTCGTAGCATCTCGGGCCACCATGCCACCGATGCGAACGTACATCGCGATCAGGTTGCGCTGCACGGTCATGAAGCGGATCAGGTAGGGCCGGCCGCTGCATCTGAACAGCGTGTCGTGAAAGCGGTTGTTGACGCCGGCAGACCGGTCGGGGTCGAAGGGCTGTCCCTCCTTGTCGATCGATTCGCCGGCGAGAACGATCTGCTCAAGCTCTTTGATGTCCGCCTGCTGACGGTTCTGTGCGGCCAGGTAACCCGCGCGCTCTTCAATGGCGGCCCTCAGGAAGAAGGCATCTTCGATATCGTCGATGTTCAGAGGCGTGACGATGTAGCCCCGGCGAGGGCGCTGTGTGACCAGACCCTCGGCTTCAAGCCGCTTGAGCGCTTCGCGCACCGGCACGCGACTTGCACCCACCCAAGTGGCGATCTCGTCCTGGTTGAGTTGGCTGTCTTGTGCATACACCCCCCGCAGGATGGCGTCCCGCAGCTGAGTGGAAACAATGTCCACGACGCTGGGTGAGCCGCTCTTGGTGAGGCGCAACGGCATCCCGTTGTCGTGCGAGACGAAAAGCGTGTCTCTGCTCATCTGGATTGCCCGGCGGTGAAGTGTGGTCGATGGCTCGGCATGGCGTGGTAGGGGCACAAGAAATGGGTCGCTGAGCATAGGGGGAATTCGGACGAGGACGCCATGCTTAGCCACCCGCTGGTGCCTGTGCGGCTGGCCTTGACATGGGCCCCTCCCGGCGCCTTCCTCGGCTTCTGCAGCGCTTATCTCAAAGCCTGTGGTTTGAATATCGGATTTTCCATTATTTTCGAAAAAATCTGTCATGACCTGACATTTCGGCATCGTTTGAGGGCATTTTCCCAAGGGCATTGCACCAAATGATGGCACAAAAAATCCGAGCAGGTGCAAAACTGAAATGCAGGAGCTCGCCACAAGTATTTGTGAATATTTTCGAAAATATCCATATAATTTCGATAACGGCGAGGTCTTTCACGCCTTGTGATGGCGTTGGCAGGCGTTGGAGCCGTTGTCCATTCATCTACTGGAGTTTTCGTCATGAGCATCTTTCACGAGGCTGGTCTGTTCCGGCGGTTCGAGCCAACTGGTAAGCGCGCGCCCGTCTTTGTCGACGTCTCACGCAGCGGCCGCGAATACCCTGAGGCGTTCCGTTCCATGGTTCCCTTCACCACGCTTCATGACAACGTGTCCATGTACGTGGATCAACTCTGGAGCGCTGCGCCAGGCCTGGGCGCCCCGCTGCTCTACGCGCAGTTCCCCAGTTTCTGGATCGACGCCAACCGCAACGAGGCCGACATCGACGCCGAGCTCATTGACGGCGTGTGGCCCACGCCGCTGGAGCCAAATGGGTCGAAAACAGGCCTCGGTTTGTTGAAGGCGAAGTCACGCTATGGCGAACCAGTGCACGAGCGCAAGCTCACGGTGGCCGAGGTCATGGAGCGCCTCGACGGCTACCACCGTCCGTACCACGCGGAACTCAAACGCAACCTCGAGGCGCTCAAGGCCGAGTTTGGTTTTGCTTACCACCTCAGCTGCCATTGCATGTCCGCCGTGGGTGCGCCGACCCACCCGGACGCCGGTCAGGAGCGCGCTGATTTCTGCCTGGGCGACGTCAACGGCACGAGCGCATCGCGCGAGTTCATTGAGTGGGTTCAAAAACTGATCGAGCAGCGTGGCTACAGTTGCACCATCAACATGCCGTACTCCGGCGGTGAGATCAACGCGCGATACGGTGCGCCGCAAGACGGCATCGAAAGCATCATGGTGGAGATCAACAAGAAGCTGTTCATGGACACGAAGACCTTCCGCAAGACGGAGAACTTCGCCAAGGTCCAGCAGGACGTCACCCTGATTCTTCAAGAAATCATCGCGCAGGCACGCGCGAAGGCCACCCGGTAACGGCGTGCCGAACATGGCGCACCGCCCAAGGTGTGCCATGTTCGAAAGCGGCCTGCGGCGACCCGGATGGCCCGCGCAAGACCGCGCACAGGATTCGCCATCGATGGCGCTGCCATCGACCCCACTTCGCCCCCTATCGACATGAACTGGAGCACGAGATGAACGCACCCTTGACCGGACAAAGCCGCCGCGAATTCCTGATGGCCGCCGGCACCGCATCGGCCTTGATGGCACTGCCCCCCGGAGCAGCCTACGGCCAGCAACGCGCGCGCACGCTGAACGTGGTCTGCCATCCCGAGCCCGCTGTCGTCATGCTGGGCCTGAGCCAACAGGCGCCCACGCAGCTGGTGGGCGGCAAGATTTACGAAGGCCTGTTGAACTACGACTTCGACCTCAATCCGCTGCCCAGCCTGGCCAAGAGCTGGAAGGTGTCGCCCGACGGGCTGACCTACGAATTCAAGCTGCAGGAAAACGCCTTCTGGCACGACGGCAAACCCTTTACCTCGGCCGACGTGATCTTCACGACCCGCGACTACCTGCCCAAGGTGCATTCCCGTGCCCGCAACAACTTCTCCAACGTGGAAGAGTGGTTGGCTCCGGACAAGCACACGGTGGTCTTCAAGATGAAGCGCGTGTTCGCGCCGTTCCTGGGCGCCTTCCAGGTGGGCAGCGCGCCCATGGTGCCCAAGCACATCTACGAAAACACCGACTTCCGCGCCAATCCGGCCAATGCGGCGCCCGTGGGCACCGGCCCCTTCAAGTTCAAGGAGTGGGTGCGCGGCAGCCACATCCAGCTCGTTCGTAACGAGACCTACTGGTCCGCGGGCCTGCCCAAGATCGACGAGATCATCTTCAAGATCATTCCCGACGTGGCCGCGCGCACCATGGCACTGGAGTCGGGTGCGGTGGACATCGCCACGTCGTTCGACCTGGAGCTCTTCGATATCCCGCGCCTGCAGTCCAACAAGAACCTGGTGCGTGTGGACAAGGGCGGAGAGTTCTTCGGCCGCATGGGCTGGCTGGAGATCAACCACCGCGTCAAGCCGCTGGACGACAAGCGTTTCCGTCAGGCGCTGATGTACGCGATCGACCGCGAGTTCATCGTCAAACGCATCTGGTTCGGCGTCGGCAAACCCGCGGTCGGCCCGTTCACGAGTGCGACCCGGTACCACAACGCCAAGGCGCGCAAGTACAACCTCGATCTCAAGAAGGCGGACGCCTTGCTGGACGATATGGGCCTCAAGCGGGGCGCCGGCGGCAAGCGCGTGACGCTCAAGCTCCTGCAGTCCCCGTACGGCGGTCCCTGGGCGCGCCTGGCCGAGTACATCAAGCAGGCGCTGGGTCGGGTGGGCATCGAAATCGTCATGGAGTCCACCGACGCTGGCGCGTTCGCGCAGCGTGTTTCCAACTGGGACTTCGAGCTCACGTTCAACATCCTGCTGCAGTTCGGTGATCCGGCGCTGGGTGTGTCGCGCTCCTACGTGTCCTCGAACATCCAGAAGGGGATCATGTTCTCCAACACCATGGGTTACCAGAACAAGCGCGTGGACGAGCTGTTCGCCGAGGGCTCGGCCACGGTGGATGACGCGGCCCGCAAGAAGGCCTACGACGAGGTCCAGGACATCCTGCTCGATGAGGTACCGGTGGTCTGGCTGATCGAGATGCTCGAGCCGACCTTCCACAACCGCCGCGTGAAGGACGTGATCACCGGGTCGATCGGTACCTACGACAGTTTCAACCGAGTCCGTCTGGACACTTGAGCGGAGCACCATCAGGATGGAGCGTTTCGAATACATCGCCAAGCGATGCGTCAAGGCGGTGTTTCTCATCGTCCTGATCGCCCTACTCAACTTTCTTCTGATCCGGATGGCGCCCGGTGACCCGGCGTTCGTGATCGCTGGCGAATCGGGCTCGGTCGATCCTCTGTTCATGGCGCAGCTGCGCGCCGAGTTCAAGCTGGACCAACCTTTGTGGGCGCAACTCTGGGCGTACCTCAAGGATGTGCTTCAGTTTGATCTGGGGTACAGCTACCGCAACAAGGCCGAGGTGATCGATCTGATCCTGGCGCGCCTGCCCGCGACGCTGCTGCTGACCGGCACCGGCTTCCTGCTGGCGATCGTTGGTGGCGTGCTCATGGGCGCGGTGGCCGCGCGCACCGTCGGCCGCTGGCAGGACTCCACCATCGGCCTGATCTGCATGACGATCTACGCCATGCCCTTGTATTGGGTCGGTCTCGCGCTCGTGCTGATCTTCGCGGGTTGGCTCGAATGGCTCCCTGCCTTCGGCATCGGATCGGTGCAGCCTCTGGAAGGCTGGGACTTTGTCTGGGACCGCATCACCTACCTCACGCTGCCCGCGCTGACGCTCGCGCTTCACTACATCGCGGTCTATGCGCGGCTCACGCGCTCCTCGATGCTGGAGGTGCAGAACCAGGACTTCGTGAAGCTGGCGCGAGCCAAAGGACTGCCGCCGCTGCGCATCACCACCGCGCACGTGCTGAGGAATTCGCTCTTGCCCATCGTGACCTTTGCGGGCATTCAGGCGGGCAACCTGATTGGTGGCTCCATCCTGGTGGAGACCGTCTTCGCCTGGCCGGGCATCGGGCGGCTGGCGCTCGATTCCTTGCTGGTGCGCGACTACAACACCTTGCTGGGTGTGTTCTTCCTCTGCAGCGTGATGACCATTGTCTTCAACCTGATTGCCGACGTCGTCTACTCCATCATCGATCCGCGGATCGACATTCAAAAATGAAGAAGCTCTGGCAACGCTATTGCGAAAGAAAGACCTCCGTCGTTGGCCTGGTGCTGCTGGTGCTGATCACGGTCGTCGCCCTCATCGCGCCGTGGATTGCGCCGCACCAACCGTGGGACATCGTTGGCACGCCGTTCTTGCCGCCCTTCGAAGACAGCGCCCACCTGTTGGGCACCGACACACTGGGGCGCGACATCTTCTCGGGCATCGTGCACGGCACGCGGATCTCGCTCACCATCGGCCTGGTGTGCATGATCGCCACCGTGATCCTGGGCCTGGCGCTCGGCGCCGTGGCGGGCTACTACGGCAAGTGGATCGACGACGTGCTCATGCGCAGCACGGAGTTCTTCCAGGTGCTGCCCAACTTCGTCTTCGTGGTGGTGCTGGTGGCGATCTTCAGGCCCAGCATCGGCTCGATCTTTCTCGCCATCGTGATCGTGAGCTGGCCGCCCGTGGCCCGTCTGGTGCGAAGCGAATTCCTGTCGCTTCGTTCACGGGAGTTCGTGGAAGCCGCCGTGGCCGTGGGCCACACGAACCGCTGGATCATCTTCAAGGAAATCCTGCCGAACGCGCTGTCGCCCATCGTCGCGATGTCTTCGCTGATGGTGGCCAGTTCGATCCTGCTGGAATCCGCCGTCAGCTTCCTGGGGCTGGGTGACCCCAACCTCATGACCTGGGGCTACATGATCGGCACGGGGCGCACGGTGATCCGGGGTGCCTGGTGGATGAGCGTGCTGCCGGGCGTGGCGCTGGTGTCCACGATCCTGATCATCAACGTCGTCGGCGAAGGCCTGGGACGTGCCTGGAACCCCCGACTCTCGAATGGAGCCGCACGATGAGCAACACGCTGATCGAAATCAAGAACCTTTCGATTGCCCTGCCCAAGGGGCTCGACCGCGAATTCGCGGTGCGGGACGTTTCACTGACGGTTGATCGCAACGAGATCGTGTGTGTCGTGGGCGAGTCCGGATCGGGCAAGTCGGTGACGGCGCAGATGCTCATGGGCCTGCTGCCGCCCACACTGCCGCTGGTCAATGGCACCGCGTCTTTCAAGGGCGTGAACCTTGCCACGCTGACAGAGAAGGAGCGCAGGGCGCTGCGCGGCGATCGGATGTCGCTGATCTTCCAGGAACCCTTGTCCGCGTTGAACCCCGTGATGACCGTGGGCGAGCAGATCGCCGAGGTGTTCCGCTACCACCGGGATGACACGCAGGATGTGCGAAAGAGGGTGATCGAGCTGCTGGCGGCGGTGCGCTTGCCCAACCCGGAAGCGGCGTACGACAGTTACCCGTTCCGGATGTCGGGCGGGCAACGTCAGCGTGTCGTGATCGCCATTGCGCTGGCTCTGCAACCCGACCTGCTCATCGCCGACGAGCCGACCACCGCGCTCGACGTCACGACGCAGGCGCAGATTCTCGAATTGATCCGCACCCTCCAGCGCGAACGCCAGATGGGGGTGATGTTCATCACCCACGACTTTGGGGTGGTGGCCGACATCGCCGACAAGGTGGTGGTCATGCGGCACGGTGAAATCGTGGAGCGGGGCGCAGCGTCCGAGGTGCTTGGAAATCCGCAGCACGGGTACACGCAGGCGTTGATCACGGCGGTGCCGCGCCGACGCGAGCATTCCTTGTCTGAAGTCGCGCGCGGGGAGCCCCCGGTGCTCCGTGTGCGGGGCATGCGCAAGTTGTATCGAACGGGAGGTGGCTTGTTCAAGCGTGCCACCGAGGTGGTGGCCGTCAACGACATGGACCTGGACCTGCAGCCAGGAGAAACACTGGGCATCGTGGGCGAGTCGGGATCGGGCAAGTCGACGGCGGGGCGCTGCATCATGCGGCTGATCGAGCCCGACGCGGGCCGCATCGAGATCGCGGGGCAGGACACGTCCGGCCTGGGTGTGCACGCGATGAAGCCCCACCGCCATCTGGTTCAGATGGTTTTCCAGGATCCCTATGCCTCGCTCAACCCGCGCCGCCAGGTGGGCGAGATCCTGTGCTCGGGCATGATCAACAACGGCATGGCGCAGGCCGACGCGGAGCGGCGCGCGCGCGAGCTGCTTGAGCTGGTCGGGTTGACCACCAGTGCGTTCAGCCGCTATCCCCACGAGTTCTCCGGCGGACAGCGCCAGCGCATCGGCATCGCGCGGGCATTGGCGCTCAAGCCCAGGCTGTTGATCGCCGACGAACCCGTTTCAGCGCTGGACGTGTCGATCCAGGCCCAGATTCTCACGCTGCTGCGTGAGCTGCGTGAGCAGTTCGGCCTGTCGATGGTCTTTATTACGCACGACCTGCGTGTGGCCTCGCAGATCTGCGACCGGATTGCGGTCATGCAGCGCGGTGTGGTGGTGGAGCAGGGTGCCACCGAAGACATCTTTGACTCGCCGCAGCATCCCTACACCCAGACGCTGATCGCGGCCATGCCGGGGCGTTTGTCTCCCCTGGCCGTCCTCTAGGGCGACCAGCGCGGCGGAACCCGCGGCGTGTGCCGCGGGCCGCCACCGACTACGCCGGAGCGCCAGGCCGAGGAAAGATGGCCGCCAGGATCGGGGCGCTGGCCAGTGCAATGTGACGGCGAAGCAGCATGCACGCCATTTCCACGTCCCTTTGCACCACTGCCTCCATCAGCTGTTCATGGCCCACGAACACCTCGCTGCCCGACGACTTGCCGGGATAGGCCAGGTTTCGGTACCGCGCGGAGTGATCCCAAAGGGTGTGCTGGAATTCCTGGAGCATCGGCACCTTGGCGGGGGCCAGTAACGCGAAATGGAACTCACGGTGCGCCGCTTCCCATTCCGGGGTGTAGGGGCCGGGGTTTGGCTTGTTCTGCGACGCCTTGCGCAAGGCATGGAACGCCTCCACCACCTGCGCCTGCCATGCCGAACCGCCCTCGGCAAAGGCGCTGCGCAACACCAGCGACTCGATCTCCATGCGCGTGGCGATCACCTCTGCCAGGTGCGTGGGCGAAACGGGCGCCACCGCAAAACCCTTGCGGTCCTCGACCACCACCAGCATGGAGGCAGACAGGCGGTAGAGCGCTTCCCGCAATGGCGTCATGCCGATGCCGTAGCGTTCCTTGAGGGTGTCGAGCTTGAGCCGCTCTCCCGGTCGAAGCACGCCGAAGACGATGTCGTCGCGGATCCGGTCGTGGATCTTCGCCGTCAACGTGGACGTTGACTGATTTGATGCCCCTGCCCGCTCTTCCAGGCTGCGCTCCAGAAAGTCCCCCGCCATTGCTCACTCCGTTGGTTTATTTTCGAAAAGTTTTGGCGCTATAGATGCCCAAGGCTTTGCGGGAGGTGCCCGTACTTAACTCCGTATGCCCGAGACGCTTGCTTCTATGCCGGTGCTCGATTGTAAATGTGAGCTTGAATTCATAATTTCGAAAATACCTAAACATTATCGAAAATAGACGGTGATTCAGCTGCTCATCTGATCTAGCTTGGTTAAGCAGCAGGCAAGTGTTGACGTGCTGCATGTCCTTACAACAGCGCAGCGAATGCAATGAAGGACTTGCTCGGTGTGTTGAATTCCACTGATCTCTGGGCGCATGGATGTTGTCTTCCACTGAAAACTGACCCAGTTAGAGCAGCAATTTCCATTGAAAGCTGACCCACGTAAGAACCCTATCCTGCTGCTTTTAGCAGCAGGAGATTTCAGGAGTGATAGACGTGGCGACACTGAGTGTCATAAGACGCTGGGCACTGCGCGAGCAGATGGCAGTTTGTCCGCTTGCGGATTTGACGTTGCGCCTCCGCCAAGCTCAAGCGGCAGGCTAATGCGTCGACCGAACTGGATGCGCGCAAGCTCCTCTGCCGATACGGACCAAGACGGCAGCCGGTCGCTTCGTGAAGCGGCTGCAATGCCAGGTAACACCACCGAGTTCTCGATGTCGACGAGTCTCGCGAGCTCAGTGATCGATTCGAGACGATAGCCTCCATCCATCTTGATGCCGAGGTGCTCGAGCAGCGGCTTGAATAGCGATGCGGCCAAAGCCGATTCGCGACTTGCGCCTTCGCTGCGCTTGAGTGCGAGCAGGATCGGAAACGATCGTGGCGGCAAAATGAACCAAGCGAACGGCAAGCCGTCAACATCGGTCCTCTCGGGCCTGAAACCCACGTACGCCACGTTGGTGCGGAGGTGGTACGTCAGTCGTTCCTTGTTTTTTGCGGTGATGCGAAGCAGGAATCTGGTGTCGGTGATCCGGGAGTTGAGGCAAAGATCGAAGGCGAGCAGCATCTCCTTGAGTTCGTGCGGCATCTTGGACACGGGCGGCGCATGGGAAAAAATTTGATCGAGCGATCTTCTCAATCTCTCAAGCCGATTGGTGATGCCAATGCAGTCTTCATGAAATGCCGGCCGCTCGACAAGCAGATGGCGCGCCGCAAACCGCGATCGCATGCGAACGCCATGAAGCTTGAAGATTGCTTCGGCCATTTCCTCGTAAGCTTCGTACCAAACGACGCCGTTAGCGCGAGGCAGGCCCTTGGAGTCAAAGATCATCTCGCGACCCAGTTCTGTCCATCGATTGGCGTCGATGTTCATAAGGGCGTCGGCATGGGACAGGTGATCTTTGACCTTCTCCTCCTCACTCGAAGCATGCCCATCTTGCGAATGACCTGACTGCTGCTGCGCAGCCACATTTTCGGCCAGATTCTTTCGTACCCAATCGTTGATTTGCTCGTGAAGATGAGCTCGGGCGTCTCTCTTGGCCCGAAGCCTCGTCTCTCGTCGGGCGCGCTGGCGCTGCTCGGAACCAAATTTCGGCAGCTCGATGGGATGCGACGGGGCCTTGATTTCGAGATAGCTGTGGCCTGAAGCGAAGCGTGGAACGGCAATGTTCAGTGGTTCAAGCGCTTTTTCAAGCGCGCTGCGCCACTGCTCCTCGTCATGAGCCCAACAACGCGTGGAGTGATCGCCAAAAGTTGCGGCGCCGGCCTCAGCGTGGCCCAGTTGTGCCGCCACCAATTCTTCGTCGAGTCCGATCGTCCGCAGGCGCGTGGCCATGCGATGTCGAAAAAGATTCCACGGAAGTGGCCAGTTGAAAAGATCGGTGTCACTAAGACCTTCCTCGTGCACTTCGTTGATCACGATCATGCCATCGCGTTTGGCATGAAGATGAAAAAAGAAGGGCAGCGGGGATCGACTCGCCGATTTTAACTGGCCGTCGATGGACTCAATGAGTGGGTCCAGGTGGTCATGCCCAACGCGCTGAAGGTGCTCATGCAGCGAGCGAAGATAGGGCAAGTAAAGGTTTTCGAGCATCTCGACCACCAATGAGGGGAGGGGGACGAGCCTGCCCCAGCGGCCGCGCGTGCGGTAGGCAACCGCCTTGTCATCGATGAAGAGCCTTGCGAGGTCCAGATCGAAGTCCGCAGCTCGTTCGAAAACTGAACTCACCGGGCGAGCGGCCGTACACGCGAGAAGCACAGCGATGCTGTAAGTCGTGATCTGATTGTGAAGTTCAATCCAGCTTTGCGCTCTGCTGTTCGACATGGCGGACGTCAGCTGATGGTGGGCCTCGTCAAATGCCACTCTCAGCTGAGCGTCATCTGGGTCAAGATCGCTGCCCAAGCCGTTGCAGTCGTCCGAGTTAGTCGGTTGAACAAGCAAAACGCCAGGTGCAATGCTCGCGAGCGCCGCATTTGCTTGTCCGACGGTCCATGAGGCATACCAACCGGCCGCAGGCCTGACGGCGTGCTCGGGTACAAGCAGCATGCGCGCCATGACGGCACTCTGCGTCTCGTCGAACACAATCTGCTCAGCAGTGTTCCCCAACAAGCCATGGGTGACATGTTCAAGACCGGCGGTCCGGGCGCACAACTGGTTAAAGGCTGTCCAGGGTGTGTCCGCTCGGTCGCGCGGCCACAACTCACCCAGCTCCTGCGCTTCTGGTTTCGCGGCAAGTGCCAACTGAAGCGCTGCGATGAGCGAGGAGGAGATTTCCACCGTCTGAGCCTCTGCGCGGGGTCGGATCCAGCCCGCGTATCTTTCTTGCCGGGCTAGCCTCTTGGATAGGTCGCGCGCGTGGTGGCCAGCTCAAGGTCGCGGGTGATGGTCAATAGTCGATGCCGCGATGCCCAAGCATCGATGCCGTCTGTAGGCGGGGAAATGTTCAAGTGCGGGCCTAAAGTAGGGTAAGGGTCCCCCTTCTGGCGCGTCTCCAGCGCGGCATAAGTCCGCGCCAAGTGTCATGGCTTGAGCAAGGCTTCTCCTCGTACAGGCGCCATGTCGGGGATCGAATTCCGTCTCATCGGCACTTATAGCGGCTAATAAAATGTTAAGAACAATATTTACCTAAAACACTCCGAAGCCAATCCCCGCCAGCCGCACCAACCACGTTCAAGCCCTTGAGTTGCCTCAAGGGCTTTGTCGTTTCCGGGGAGGCTCTTTCGAGGGTTGCTCACAGCTGCTGTGCCCAAGGGTGTGGACAACCCCTGGGACAACTGCCGCAGGCCGCGGCCCGCCTGGCGGCGCGAGCGATGCTCAAAAAAAGAGCATGACGAAGCGGGTCTGACCGTGCCCGCGGCGCCGATGTCAGTACGGCCGCCCGTCCTTGTGCGTGAAGGCCCAACGGCCGTCGACCTGCACGGCCCGCAGGTCGTCTTCGGGGTAGCTGACCTCGTCGCCTTCGCTGCGGTCACCCACCTCCAGGTACAGCACCGGCTCATCGGTTTCGTTCACCAGCTTGTGGCCGTTGCCGCTGCCGGCCGGAAAACCCGCGCACATGCCGGGCGACAAGGGCGTGGCGCCCTCGTCGGTGTACAGCGTCGGGTGCCCGACCAGGATGTAGACGAACTCGTCCTGCCGGCTGTGGGCGTGGCGCAGCGCCGACACCGACTTCGGCGGCAGGGTCGTGTGGTTGACCCCGAAGTGTTTCAGGGCAAACAAGTCGCCCAGGGGACGCTTGACGCGCCCGGCCACGCGGGCCGCAAAAGGCTCGGGGTAGTTCGAGGGTTTGGTGCGCGCCGGGGCGTCGGCGGCCACCACGGCCAGGGGTTTCGAGTCGGTGGGCATGGGAAGGCATTGTGGGCGGGCGCTGAAAAGCGGGCAAGAGCGGGCCCTCTTCGGCGCATCGCCGCCAGGCGGGTGGCTCAAGATCGTGGCCAATCCGCCGATGCCCTGGGGGTGGTGGCGCTGGGCCATGACCGCCAAAAGCGGGCTGGCCCGGGGCGCCGATCCCCTTACTCCTCCAGAAAGTTCTCCCGCATGAAACTCAACGACATCAAGGTCGGCAGCCGCCTGGCCATCGCCTTCGGACTGGTTCTGCTGATCACGGCCCTGATGGCCGGCATCGGCGTCTGGCGCCTGCAGGAGCTGGTGCAGACCACGCGCACGCTGGCTGGGGAAGACAACGAAAAACTGCAGCTGGCCGCGCGCTGGCGCCAGACCATCGACATCAACTGGGTGCGCACCCGCGCGGCCATCCTGGATTCCGACACCAGCCGCATCGCCACGTGGCAGGCGGACATGGACGAGACCTCCAAGATCTCGCAGGCCTCGCGCGATCGCATGGTCGAGCTGGTCAAGTCCGACACCGGCAAGAAGATGATCGCCGACATCGACGCCGCGCGCGAGGCCTACCGCACGCCGCGCGGTGTCGTGATGAAGGCGCGCATGGCCGGTGAAGACATGAGCGCCGCGCTGGACCGCGACCTCAGACCCCTGGCCGAGGCCTATATCAACACCATCCTGAAACTGGAGCAGCGCCAGCAGGGCATCTACGACGCGGCCTTGAAAGAAGCCGAAGAGATGGCTGCGAATGGCCGCACCATCCTGATCATGGGCGGCGTGCTCGCGACCCTGCTGGGCGCGGCGGCCGCCTTCGTGCTCAGCCGTTCGATCACCGTGCCGCTGCGCCAAGCCGCCGAAACCGCGCGCCTGATCGCCGACGGCGACCTCACGCGCGCCATCCCCGCCGAGGGCCGCGACGAAGCCGCCCAGTTGCTGCAGGCCCTCAAGGGCATGCAGGACAGCCTGGGCCGCGTGGTCTCCAACGTGCGCGGCAACGCCGAGGGCGTGGCCATGGCCAGCGCCGAGATTGCCCAGGGCAACAACGACCTGTCGGCCCGCACCGAGCAGCAGGCCAGCGCGCTGGAGGAGACCGCCGCGTCCATGGAGCAGCTCAGCTCCACCGTGCGCCAGAACGCCGACAACGCGCAGCAGGCCAACCAGCTCGCGATGAGCGCCTCCACCGTGGCCACGCAGGGGGGCGAGGTGGTCGCCCAGGTGGTGGACACCATGCGCGACATCAACGACAGCAGCCGCAAGATCGCCGACATCATCGGCGTGATCGACGGGATCGCGTTCCAGACCAACATCCTGGCGCTGAACGCGGCGGTGGAAGCCGCGCGCGCCGGCGAGCAGGGCCGGGGCTTTGCGGTGGTGGCCGGCGAGGTGCGCAACCTCGCGCAGCGAAGCTCGGAAGCCGCCAAGGAAATCCGCGGCCTGATCACCGCCAGCGTGGAGCGCGTGGAGCAGGGCAGCTCGCTGGTCGACCGTGCCGGCGTGACCATGACCGAGGTGGTGAACTCGATCCGCCGCGTCAACGACATCATGGGCGAGATCAGCGCGGCCAGCCAGGAGCAGAGCTCGGGCGTGGCTCAGGTCGGCGAGGCCGTCACGCAGATGGACCAGGCCACGCAGCAGAACGCGGCGCTGGTGGAAGAGAGCGCGGCCGCGGCCTCCAGCCTCAAGACCCGCGCCGAGCAGATGGTGCAGGCCGTGGCGGTGTTCAGGCTCTCGTCGGGCTGAGCCAGCGGCGCAGCGACAGCCAGGCAAAGACCGCGCCCACGGCGGCGCCGGCCAGCACGTCCAGGAACACGTGCTGGCGGATCGCCATCGTGGACCAGACGATCACCCCGCAATGCAATACGCTGAGCCAGCGCAGCGCGGCCGGCGCGCCGGTCTCCCGGAAGATGCGCTGGAACCAGAAGGCCGAGAACACCGCCGAACCCACGTGCAGCGAGGGACAGGCGTTGCCCGAGGCGTCGATGCCTTTCAGGAAGGCCAGCCGGGGATGCTGGGACCAGTCGATGTCGGTCAACGGTGTCTGGGTCGGGGCCAGCCAGAACAGCGCCAGGCAGAACACGCACAGCGCGCCCACCCACAGGCCGTAGCGCAGCAGCTCGCGCAGGTTGGGCAGCAGGGCCGGTGCCAGCGACACGTAGACCCACAGCGACACGTAGGCGTAGAAGGCGCCGGGCAGGAACGGTACCCAGTCGTCCACCACGAGCATGGGCATCATGAGCGGTTCGGCCATCGGGTGGTGCAGCACCCAGAAGTAGGCCTGGAAGAACAACACCATGAACGCCATGGTGCCGAAGGCCTTGAGGTACCACAGCGTGACGAACCGGGACAGGAGCTGGCGGTACCAGGCGCGTTCGGTGGGGGTGGGCATGGGTGTGGGTGGGGCCGGCGCAGGGGGCCGGCCTAATGTACGACACGCGTGTGACAGCCGGCCTTCCTGTAGCCCCTTTGTATAATCCCATGCCCTGTGAAGCAAGGGCGGCGCGCCCGCCCAAGGCCGTACCAGAACCCCAAGACGGTCTTTGCTTCGGAGGAGTTCCCCCCATGTTCGTTTTTGCGCATCGGCTTGCGTGCAGGCCCCACCGTGCCAGTCTCATCCTTGGGCAATTTTCATGAGCTCCACTGAACTGATCCGCACCTTCCTCGTCGACCGCCTGGGTGTCCAGCCCGATCAGGTGCTGCCCGAGGCCTTGCTGGCCGAGCTCGGGGTGGACTCGCTGATGCTGGCCGAACTGATGTTCGAAGCCGAGGACCGGCTGGGCATCGACATCCCCTCCGACGTGCAGCCGCCCAAGACGGTGGCCGAGATGCAGGCCGTGATCGATTCGCTGGCCGCGCTCAAGGCCGGTTGAACATGCGCCCCCACCGCGTCGCGATCACCGGCATCGGGGTGATCAGCCCCTACGGCGGTGATGCCCGGGATTTCTTCGAACGCCTGCTGGCCGGGGAATCCGCCGTGCGCCACCTGCGGGTGACGCAGGACCTGCCGCGCCCGCTGTCCCACCCGTTCGTGGGCTGCGCCGGCTTCGACCCCGAGGCCGCGCTGGGCAAGCCGCTGGCGCTGATGATGGAGCGTTTCGCCCAGCTCGGCGTGGCCGCGGCCTTCCAGGCCTGGGAGCAGGCCGGCCTGCCGCGCCAGGCCACGGACACCGAGGGCGCCGAGCGCGAGGCCTGGGGCTGCATCTGGGGCACCGCCCTGGGCGGCCTGGAGGCGCACGAGCGCGGTGGCCGCGATCTGTGGATCCGGGGGCGCGAGCGCGTCTCGCCGCTGTCGGTGGTGCAGGGCATGAACAACGCGGTCAACGCCCACATCTCCATCCAGCTCGGCCTGGGCGGCGTGAGCACCAGCCACACGGCGGCCTGCGCGTCCTCCAGCATCGCCATCGGCGAGGCCTTCCGGCGCGTGCGCAGCGGTGAGACCACGGTGATGGTCACCGGTGGCTCCGACGTCTGCCAGTCCTACAGCGTGTTGCGCGCCTGGGACGCCATGCGCGTGATGGCACCCGGCGACGCCGACACCGCGCCCGCCGCCTGCCGCCCGTTCGCGGCCGACCGCGCCGGCCTCGTGCTCGGCGAAGGCGGGGCGGCGCTGGTGCTGGAGGCCTGGGACCACGCGGTCGCCCGCGGCGCGACCATCCATGGTGAAATCGTGGGCTATGGCACCAGTTGCGATCACAGCCACCTGGTCCGCCCGCACCGGCAGGGCCAGGTGCGCGCCCTGCGCGCCGCGCTGGCCGACGCCGGCCTGGCGCCGGCCGAGATCGGCTACGTCAACGCCCACGGCACGGCCACCCCCGAGGGCGACCCGGTGGAGGTCGCGGCCCTGTGCGAGGTGTTCGGCGACGGCGCCGCGGAGTTGCCCGTGAGCGCCACCAAATCCATGCACGGCCACCTGCTCGGCGCCGCCGGCGCGATCGAGGCCGTGGCCACCGTGCTGGCGCTGCGTGAGCAGGCCATCCCGCCCACCGCCCACCTGGCCGGTCGCATCGACCCCGCCTGCGAGGGCGTGGACCACGTGCTGCAAGGCCGCCGCCAGGTGCCGCTGCGCGCGGCGCTGTCCAATTCCTTTGCCTTCGGTGGCAGCAACGCCGTGCTGGCGTTCCGCGCGCCGCCCCTTTGAAGACCCCTTTTCCCGAGTGACCGTCATGACCCAACCCGTCTCCCCTGAAACCGTCGATGCCCTCTGGCCCGAGGTGGTCGCGCTGATCATCGAAGCCCTCAACATGGAGCTCGCGCCCGCCGAGGTGGATCCCGACGGCCCCTTGTATGGCGACGGCATGGGCCTGGACTCCATCGACATGCTGGAGATCTCGCTCGTCATTTCCAAACGCTATGGCTTCCAGATGCGTTCGGACAACGAGGACAACGAGAAGATCTTCGCTTCGCCGCGCGCCCTGGCCGCCCACATCGCCAGCCAGCGCACCCAGTGAGATGACCGCTTCCACGCTGCTGCGGGACCTCGGCGCGCTGCTCCTGATGGTGGCCTGGGTGATCGCGGCGCACGTGGGCAGCAACGGCTGGGGCAATGCCGACTTCAACGCCGCCGTGGCCGTGCTGCCCATCGCCGTGGCCGTGCTGATGGCGCTGTGGCGGCTGCCCCATTGGGCCGTGCGCGGGGCCGGCGTGCTGGCGCTGGGCGCCTTGCTGGCCTGGCTCTGGCCGCGGCTGCGCCACAACGTGGCCCTGCTGTACTACATCCAGCACCTGGGCATCCACATCGCGCTGGGCGTGCTGTTCGGCAAGTCGCTGCTCGGCCCCGGCGACGCCCTCATCACCCGCATGGCGCGGCGCATCTTCGGGTCCGAGCTGTCCGAGCGCAAGCTGCGCTACACGCGCGGCGCCACGCTGGCCTGGACGATCTTCTTCTTCGCCAACGCGCTGGTCTCCACCGGGCTCTTCATCTGGGCGCCGCCAGCCATCTGGTCGATCCACGCCAACGTGCTGACCGGTCCGCTGATCGGCCTCATGTTCCTGGGTGAGCACCTCGTCCGCCTGCGGGTGCTGCCGCCGCACGAACGCCCGGGCCTGGCCGACATCCGGCGGGCCTACCAGCGCGAGTCGGCGCGCCGCAGCGCCGCGCCACCGCCGCCATGAACGACACGACCCTGCCGCTGATCGGGGCCCACGGGCTCGACGATGTGTTCGCCTGGCGCGCGCAGGGCGCGGTGCGCGTGCGCGAATTCCTGGCCGACGCGCACGCGCTCGCCGCCCGCCTGCCCGAGGGCGGCTGGCTGCTCAACGTGTGCGAAGACCGCTACCACTTCGCCGTCGGTTTCGCCGCCGGCCTGCTGGCGGGCAAGGTCAGCCTGCAGCCCTCGTCGCAGTCGCCCGAAACGCTGCAGCGCCTGGCGGCCGACTACCCCGGCGTGTCCTGGCTGGGCGACCGCCCCGGGGCGGTGCCCGACCTGCCCGGCCTGGTGTTCCCCGATCTTGCCGTGCAGCCCCGGCCCGAGATCCACGACATGCCCCGGCTGGACGCCGAGCGCGTGGTCGCCATCCTGTTCACCTCGGGCTCGACCGGCCTGCCCCAGCCGCACCGCAAGACCTGGGGCAAGCTGGTGCTCAACGGTCGCGCCGAGGCCACGGCCCTCGGCCTCATGCAACGGCCGCAATCCATCGTGGGCACCGTGCCCATCCAGCACAGCTACGGTTTCGAGTCGACCTTTCTGATCGCGCTGCACGGCGGCTGCCAGTTCGCGGCCGGCAAACCCTTCTACCCGCAGGACATCGTGGCCGCGCTGGACGCCGTGCCGCGCCCGCGCATGCTGGTGACCACGCCGTTCCACCTCTCCGCGCTGCTGGCCTCGGAACTGCCGCTGCCGCCCATGGACCTGGTGCTCTCGGCCACCGCGCCGCTCAGCCCCGATCTCGCGCGCCGCGCCGAAGAACGCTGCGGCGCGCCGGTGCACGAGATCTACGGCTCCACCGAATCGTCCGCGCTGGCCAGCCGCCGCACGCTCGATGGCGCGGCCTGGCGGCTCATGGAGGCCGTGCACCTGGAGCACGAGGGCGACACCACCTACGCCAGCGGCGGGCATGTCGAAGGCCGCGTGCCGCTGGCCGACATCATCGAGTCCGGCACCGAGGGCTGCTTCCTGCTGCACGGCCGCCATGCCGACCTGATCAACATCGCCGGCAAGCGCACCTCGCTGGCCTACCTGAACCACCAGATCGGCGCGCTGCCCGGCGTGGTGGACGCGGCCTTCTTCCTGCCCGATGAGCTCGGCGACGACGGCGTGACGCGCCTGACCGCCTTCGTGGTCGCGCCCACGCTGGACGCCCGCGCGCTCATGGCCGGCCTGCGCCAGCGGCTGGACGCGATCTTCCTGCCGCGCCCGCTGGTGTTCGTCGAGGCGCTGCCGCGCAACAGCACCGGCAAGCTGCCGCGCCAGGCCTTGCAGGCGCTCTACACCGAGAAAGTGGGCCCTGGCCATGGACGCGGCTGAGTTCCACTGGGCCGTGCCGCCCGACCACCCGGCCTTCGCCGGGCACTTCCCGGCGCGCCCCATCGTGCCGGGCGTGGCGCTGCTCGATCAGGCGATCGTGTTCGCGGGACAGATGCGCCAACGCCCGTGGCAGGGCGGGTGGCAGGTCGCGCAGGCCAAGTTCTTCGTGCCGGTCGGGCCGTCCCAGGTGCTGCGCTTCGCGCTGCAGACCACGCCGCGCGGCGCCATCGCCTTCAGCGTGAGCTGCGAAGGCCGCGAAGTGGCGGCGGGCAGCCTCGTGCCCCCGGCGCCATGAGGGGCGACACGCCACCCGAGTGGATGCGCCAGCGCGAACGCAGCCACCTTGGCGCGCTGCGCTTCATGGTCTGGCTCTCGCTCACGCTGGGCCGCCCCTTCGGCCGCCTGGTGCTGCGCTTCGTCACCCTGTACTTCGTGCTCTTCTCGCCCCGCGCGCGCCGCGCCGGCCGCGACTACCTGCGCCGCGCGCTCGGCCGTGCGCCCACCTGGCGCGACGGTTACCGGCACGTGTTCAGCTTCGCGAGCACCGTGCACGATCGCATCTACCTGCTCAATGACCGCTTTGATCTGTTCGACATCACGTTCGTGGGCGACGACGCGCTGCACGATATCTTGCAGCGCCAGCGCGGCGCCCTGCTGCTCGGCGCCCACCTGGGCAGCTTCGAGGTCCTGCGGGTGATGGCGCATGCCCGGGCCCACGTGCCCGTGGCGATGATGATGTACGAGGACAACGCGCAGAAGATCAACGCCATCCTCAACGCCATCAAACCGGGCGCCCAGCAGGACGTGGTGGCGCTCGGCCACCCCGATACCATGCTCAAGGCGCGCGACAAGCTCGACGACGGCCACCTGGTCGGCCTGCTGGCCGACCGTTCCCTCGCCAACGACAGCACGGCAGAATGCATGTTTCTGGGCGCGCCGGCGCGGTTCGCGGTCGGGCCCTGGCGCATGGCCGCCATGCTGCGCCGGCCGGTGTTCTTCATGGCCGGCCTGTACTTGGGCGACAACCGCTACGAACTGCGTTTCGAGCTGCTGGCCGATTTTTCCAACGTCGAGCGCGGCGAGCGCGACGCCGCCATCGCGCAGGCCATGCAGGCCTATGCCGACCGCCTGAGCGAACTCTGCCGCCGGGCGCCTTACAACTGGTTCAATTTTTACGATTTCTGGCAACGCACATGATCCGACGACTCTTCTGCGGCCTCGCGCTGCTGGGCTTCACCGCCCTGGCGCACGCCGCCCTCGACCTCGACCAGCTGATGGCCGAGCTCGCCCGCAACCCCGGCGGGCAGGCGAAGTTCGTCGAGAAACGCCACCTCGCGCTGCTCGACAAACCCGTCATCGCCACCGGCGAGATGCGCTACACGCCGCCCGACCGGCTGGAGAAACGCACACTCACGCCCCAGGTCGAGACCATGGTGCTCGACAAGGACACGCTCAGCGTGGAGCGCGACCGCCGCCGCATGACGATCCGCCTGAGCGCGCGCCCCGAAGTGGCC
Source organism: Hydrogenophaga sp. GW823-FHT04C09 (assembly GCF_058796355.1). NCBI lineage: Bacteria > Pseudomonadati > Pseudomonadota > Betaproteobacteria > Burkholderiales > Comamonadaceae > Hydrogenophaga > Hydrogenophaga sp. GW823-FHT04C09. The sequence goes on from NZ_JBXAIO010000007.1 coordinate 195,451, forward strand.
GCCTTCGTGGACAGCATCCGCAGCACGCTCGCGGGCGACCGCGCCGCGCTGGAGCGCCACTACAAGCTCTCGCTCAGCGGCAGCCTGGAGGCCTGGGTGCTCGTTCTGGTGCCCAACGACGAGCGCATCACCAGCCTGCTCAAAAGCATCACCGTCAAGGGCGTGCGCCAGCAGGTGCTGGGCATCGACTACCTGCAGGCCGACGGCGACCGCACCGAAATGACGATCGAGCCGACGCCATGACCCGAAGCGTGTGGCGTGCCCTGCTGATCTGGCTGGCGGCGATGGCCGTCGGTCTGGGCCTGTTGTGGAACACGCGTTTCTCGGCCGACGTCTCCTTCTTCCTGCCGTCCAAGCCCACGCCCGAGCAGTCGGTCATGGTGGACCAGCTGCGCGAGGGCGCGGTCTCGCGCCTGCTGATGCTGGCCATCGTCGGCGGCAGCGCCGACCAGCGCGCCGACGCCTCGCGCGCGCTGCGCGCCTCGCTCAAGGACGAGCCCAGCCTGGACACGGTGCAGAACGGCGAGGCGGAGGCGCTGGACGCCGCGCGCGATTTCCTGCTCGACCACCGTTACGTGCTCAGCGGCGCCGTCACGCCCGAGCGCTTCAGCGTGGAGGGCCTGCGCAGCGCGGTGAACCACAGCGTGGACCTGCTCAGCTCCTCGGCCGGCCTGCTGTTCAAGCCTTACCTGGCGCGCGACCCCACCGGCGAACTCGTCGAACTGGTCTCGGGCCTGAACGCCGGCGTGCAGCCCAACGAACAGGACGGCGTGTGGGCCTCGCGCGACGGCGAACGCGCCATGCTGGTGGTGCAGACGCACGCGCTGGGCTCCGACACCGACGGCCAGGCCGCCGCCATCGACCTGATCCGCGAGCGCTTCGCGCAGGTCGTGCAGCAGCAGCCCGGCCTGCAGGCCCTGACGCTGGAGATGTCCGGCCCCGGCCTGTTCGCGGTGCGCGCGCGCGCCACCATCCAGGAAGAGGTCAGCCGCCTCTCGCTCATCAGCACGGCCATCCTCGCGGTGATGCTGGGCTTCGTCTACCGCCGTGGCCGCCTGATGTTGCTCACGCTGGTGCCGGTGCTCAGCGGCACCCTCGCGGCCATCGTGATGGTGGGCCTGGTGCACGGCACCGTGTTCGGCATCACCGTGGGCTTCGGCGCCGCGCTCATCGGCGAGGCGGTGGACTACGCCATCTACTACTTCGTGCAGTCGGGGCGGCAGGGCGTGGGGTCCTGGCGCGAGCAGTACTGGCCCACCATCCGCCTGGGCGTGCTCACCTCGGTGCTCGGTTTCGGCGCGCTGCTGTTCTCGGGTTTTCCGGGCCTGGCGCAGCTGGGCCTGTACGCCATCACCGGCGTGCTCACGGCCGCGCTGGTCACGCGCTACCTGCTGCCCCAGCTCGCGGGCCCGGGCGTGCACCTGCACGACGGCGCGCGCCAGGGCCGCCTGCTGCGCCCGCTGGTGGACCATGCCACCGTGCTGCGCTGGCCGTTGCTGGCGCTGGTGCTGGTCTCGTGCGTGTACCTGGTGCAGGAGCGCCACGATGTCTGGCAGTCCGACCTGTCCGCGCTGTCCACCGTGAGCCAGGCCGAAGGCGAACTCGATGCGCGGCTGCGCGGCGACCTGGGCGCGCCCGATGCGCGCTACATGGCCGTGATCACCGCGCCCGACCGCGAGAGCGCGCTGCAGGCCGCCGAGCGCGCCGGCGCGAAGTTGCGGCCACTGGTCGAGCAAGGCCTCATCGGCGGTTTCGACACCCCGGCACGTTTCCTGCCGAGCGAGGCCACGCAGGCCGCGCGCCGCGCCAGCCTGCCCACGCCCGACGAACTGCGCGAGCGGCTGCGCAGCGCGCTGGTGGACGCCCCGCTCTCGGCCGATCGCCTGCAGCCCTTCCTGGACGACGTGGCCGCCGCGCGCAGCGCACCGAACCTCACGCGCCAGGACCTCGAGGGCACGGGCCTGGGGCTGGCGGTGGACGCGCTGCTGATGCAGCGCCCCAGCGGCTGGAGCGTGCTGCTGCCCCTGCGCCCCTCGGCCGAGGCCACCGGCGCGGACATCCCGGTGGCGGCCGTGCGCGAGGCGCTGGCCGGCAGCGGCGCGCTCTTCATCGACCTCAAGGGCGAGTTCGACACGCTCTATGGCGAGTACATCGACGAGGCCATCGTGCTCTCGCTCGCGGGCTTTCTCGCCATCGTCGTGGCCATGGCCTTCGTGCAGCGCAGCGCGCTGCGGCTGGCCAGCGTGATGCTGCCGCTGGTGATGGCGGTGCTGGTCGTGATCGCCGGCCTGCACTTCTTCGGCGTGCGCCTGCACCTGCTGCACCTGGTGGGCATGCTGCTCACCGTGGCCGTGGGCTCCAACTACGCGCTGTTCTTCGACCGCCTCGCGCTCGGCGAGGTGCTGGACGACGAGACCCTGCTGTCCATCGGCGTGGCCAGCTTCACCACCGTCATCGGTTTCGGCGTGCTGGCCTGGTCGACGGTGCCGGTGCTGCACGCCATCGGCGTGACGGTGGGGCCGGGCGCGGTGCTGGCCCTGGTGCTGTCGGCGGCCTTCGCCGTCAGAAGGCCCGCGCCGTGAAGGCCTTGCGCACGGTCGGCACCTCGGGCGCTGCGCCGCAGCTGCTCGTGATGCTGCCCGGCGTGGCCATGCGGCCCGAAGAGCTCTTCGAGGCCGGCTTCGCCGACGCCATCGAACGCCGGGGCCTGGCGCTGGACCTGCTGGCGGTGGACCTCAGCGGGCTCGGGCTCGACGCCGTCGACACCTGGGACGCGTTGCAGCACCAGGTGCTCACCCCGGCGCGCGAGCGCGGCGCGCGCGTGTGGCTGGGCGGCATCTCGCTCGGTGGCATGGTCGCCATGGCGCACCTGGCCGCGCGGCCCGGCGTGGCCGACGGCCTGTGCCTGCTCGCGCCCTACCCGGGCAGCCGCCCGAGCGTGAACTTGATCGAGCGCGCCGGGGGCATCGATCGCTGGCAGCCCAGCGCGCAGGACCTGCAGGATCCCGAGCTGCGCGTGTGGCAGTGGCTCCAGAACCCGCCGGCCGAGCTGCCGGTGTTCGTCGGCCACGGCACGGAAGACCGGTTCGCCGCGCGCATCGCGCAACTGGCCGAGCGCTTCCCGGCCGCCTCGCGCCACACCGTGCCGGGCGGGCACGACTGGTCGGCCTGGCGGCCGCTGTGGGCGCGTTTCCTCGATGCCGGGCACTTCCACTGACATGGCCACGAAGCGCTGGAGCCCATCCCCTTTCCTGAGCGCGAGCGCCGCCGTGCACGGGGCGGCCGTGCTCGGCACGCTGGCCGTGCCGGCCGCCTGGCCCTGGGCGGTGGGCGCGCTGGTGGCCAACCACGCGCTGCTGGCCGGTGCCGGCCTGTGGCCGAGCGCGCGCCTGCTCGGGCCCAACCTGATCCGCCTGCCCGAGGCCTCGGTGCGGCGGCGCGAGGTCGCGCTGACCATCGACGACGGGCCCGACCCCGAGGTGACGCCGCGCGTGCTCGACCTGCTCGACGCCGCGAGCGCGAAAGCCAGTTTCTTCTGCATCGGCCGCATCGCCGAACAGCACCCCGCGCTGTGCCGCGAGATCGTGCGGCGCGGCCACCGCGTGGAGAACCACGGGTACGCGCACAGCAACGCGTTTTCGCTGTTCGGCCCGGGCGCCATGCGGCGCGACATCGTGCGCGCGCAGGCCACGCTGGCCGACCTCACGGGCGAAGCGCCGCGCTTCTTCCGCGCCACCGCCGGCCTGCGCAACCCCTTCCTCGACCCGGTGCTGCACGGCCTGGGCCTCACGCTCGCCACCTGGACGCGCCGCGCCTACGACACCCGCACCGGCGACCCCGGGCGCGTGTTCCAGCGCCTCTCGCAACACCTGGGCCCGGGCGACATCGTGCTGATGCACGACGGCCACTGCGCCCGCACCCGCGCCGGTGAACCCGTCATTCTCGTGGTGCTGCCGCGCCTGCTGCAGACCCTCGCCGAGCGCCAGCTTCCTCCCGTCACCCTGAACCAAACCCTTCCCCCATGAGCCGTCAATCCGTCCAGCTGTTGGTCAACGAAGCCAGCCAGACCTTCCGCCCCAGCGGGCGCTTCGCCTACCACTACGCGCGTGGCAAGCTCGGTTACGACAGCATCTTCCACGAGATGCTGCGCCGCGGCCTGCTGCCCGAAGGCGGCCACTACCTCGACCTCGGCTGCGGCCAGGGCAGCCTGTTCGCCTGGCTGCTGGCCGCGCGCCGGCTGCACGAGCAGGGCCGCTGGCCGGCGGGCTGGGCGACGCCGCCACAGCCCAGGAAGCTGCGCGGCATTGAGCTCATGCAGCGCGACGTGGACCGCGCCGCGCGCGCCTTCGGCCCGCAGCACCCGGTGGTGCGGGTGGAGCAGGGCGACATGAACGCGGTCGACTTCGGCCGGCCCGACGCCATCCTCATCCTCGACGCGCTGCACTACTTCAGCCACGAGCAGCAGCGCGAGGTGCTCGCGCGCATCCGCCAGGCGCTGCCGCCCGGGGGCGTGTTCCTCACCCGCATCGGTGACGCGGGCGCGGGCCTGACCTACCGCATCTGCAACGGCGTGGACCGGCTCGTCACCTACACGCGCGGGCACCGCCTGCCGCGCCTGTACTGCCGCACCCTGCAGGACTGGGTGGCCGAGCTGCGGCAGCTGGGCTTCGTGGTCGAGACCGAGCCCATGAGCGGGCGCAAGCCCTTCGCCAACGTGATGCTGGTCTGCCGGGTACCGCACTGAGCGCGGGCGGTTTTCCTGCCACCATCTGAGACAATGCCCGACCCCGTTTTTGCCCCCTGCCCGTGAAGCCCCTGCTGCTGTCCGCCTACACCGCCACCACCTGCCTGGGGGTGGGACTCGATGCCCACCGCGAGGCCGTGCGCCAAGGCCGCAGCGGGCTGCGGCCCTGCCATTTCGAAACCGTGGAACTGCCGACCTGGGTGGGTGAGATTCAGGGCGTGGACGCCCAGGCGCTGCCCGCCTCGCTGGCCGCCTACGACTGCCGCAACCACCGGCTGGCCTTGCTCGCGCTGCGCGCCGACGGTTTCGAAGACCGCGTGCGCGCTGCCGTGCAGCGCCATGGCGCGGGCCGCGTCGGCGTCTTCATGGGCACCAGCACCTCGGGCATCCTGGAGACCGAGCTCGCCTACCGCCAGCGCGATCCCGCCAGCGGCGCGCTGCCCGCCGCCTTCAGCTACGCCACCACGCACAACCCGTATTCGCTCAGCGAGTTCCTGCGCGAACACCTGGGCATCACCGGCCTGTCCATGACGATCTCCACCGCGTGTTCGTCCAGCGCCAAGGTGTTCGCCGCCGCCGCGCGCCAGATCGAGCTGGGCACGATCGACGCGGCCCTGGTCGGCGGCGTGGACTCGCTGTGCCTGACCACGTTGTACGGTTTCGCTTCGCTCGAACTCACGTCCGCCGAGCCCTGCCGACCCTACGACGCGGGGCGCGACGGCATTTCCATCGGCGAAGGCGCCGCCTACGCGCTGCTGGAGCGCGGCGCTGACACCCCCGACGCGCAGGCCGTGTGGCTGCTGGGCGCGGGCGAGTCCAGCGACGCGCACCACATGTCCGCGCCGCACCCCGAAGGCCTGGGCGCGAAACTGGCCATGGAGGCCGCGCTGCGCTCGTCGTCCTTGAACGCGGGCGACATCCACTACATCAACCTGCACGGCACGGCCACGCCGGCCAACGACAGCGCCGAGGGCAAGGCCGTGGCCGCCGTGTTCGGTGACCGCGTGCCGTGTTCGTCCACCAAGGGCGCCACCGGCCACACCCTGGGCGCGGCCGGTGCGGTGGAAGCCGTGCTGTGCGCGCTCGCCCTGGTCGACGGCTATGTGCCCGGCAGCCCTGGCACGCGCGAGCGCGATCCCGCCATTCCGCTGCGCTACCAGCTGCGGGGCGAGCCCGCCGCATTGCGCCACGCGCTCACCAACTCCTTCGGCTTCGGGGGCAGCAACTGCAGCCTGGTGTTCGGGAGGGCGCAGGCATGAACGCGCCCCTGACCGCCTGGATCACCGGCATCGGCCTGATCGCGCCGGGCCTGCCCGACTGGCCCAGTGCGCGCGCCGTGCTGCGCGGTGAGCAGGCCTGGACCTCCGCGCCCTCGGTGCTGCCCACGCCCACGCTGCTGCCGCCGGCCGAGCGCCGCCGCGCCAGCCGCGTGATCAAGCTCGCGCTGGGCATCGGCCTGGAAGCCGCGGCCGGCGCCGACGTGTCCACCCTGGCCACGGTGTTCAGCGCCTCGGGCTCGGACGGCCACAACTGCCACGCGCTGTGCGAGCAGCTCGCCACCGACGACCGCCACATCTCGCCCACGCGCTTCCACAACTCGGTGCACAACGCACCCGCCGGCTACTGGGGCATCGCCACGAAGTCGATGGCGCCGTGCCAGGTGCTGTGCGCCCACGACGGCAGCTTCGGCGCCGGCCTGATCGACGCGCTCGGCCAGGTGGTGCTGGACCGCCAGGCCACGCTGCTGCTGGCCTACGACAGCGAGTACCCCGAACCCCTGTTCGCCAAACGGCCCGTGCCGGACTGCGCGGGCGTGTCCCTGCGGCTGGAGTGCAAGCCCTCGCCGCAGGCGCTGGCGCGCATCACCGTGCAGACCACCGAAGCGCCCGCGCGGCCCCTGGAGCAGGCCACGCTGGAATCCTTGCGCGCGGCCATTCCCGCGCTGCGTTCGCTGCCGCTGCTGGAGCGCCTGGCGCAAGGCCGCAGTGGCGAGGTCTGCATCGACTACCTGCCCGGCCTGCGGCTCGCGGTCCGGATCGACCCCGCATGAGCGCAGCGCCGGGCCGTTACCAAGCAAGCTCGCACCGCGGCCCGCAGGGCGAAGGTGCGCCAGTGAGCCCGGCCACGCTGGACCACGCCGGCATCGCGGCCCGCATCCCGCACCAGGGCACCATGTGCCTGCTCGACGCCGTCACCGAGTGGTCGGCCGATCACGTGGTGTGCCGCGCCGTGGGCCACGCCGACCCGGCGCACCCGCTGCGCGCGCACGGCCGCCTGGGCGTGGCCAATGGCATCGAGTACGCGGCCCAGGCCATGGCGGTGCACGGCGCGCTGGTGGCCGGCACCGAGGCCGCGCCGCGCCAGGGTTACCTCACCAGCGTGCGCGGCGTCAGCCTGCACGCCGAGCGGCTGGACGACCTGCCGGGCCCGCTGGACGTGCGCGCCGAACGCCTCTCGGGTGATGCCTCCAACGTGCTCTACCGCTTCACCGTGGGCCACGCCGGCCGCTGCCTGCTCGAAGGGCGCGCGGCCGTGGTGCTCGACGCCGACTCCCTGAACCCGAACAAGGACCCGCAGCCATGAAACGAGCCCTCGTCACCGGCGGCAGCGGCGGCATTGGCGCGGCGATCTGCCAGCGCCTGGCCACCGACGGCCACCACGTGATCGTGCACGCCAACCGCCAGCTCGACAAGGCCCAGGCCATCGCGTCGACCATCCGGGACAGTGGCGGCAGCGCCGAGGCCGTGGCCTTCGACGTGACCGACCGCGTGGCCACCGCCGCCGCGCTGGCCACGTTGACCGAGGCGGGTGCGATCCAGGTCCTGGTGAACAACGCCGGCATCCACGACGACGCCGTGTTCCCCGGCATGAGCGGCGAGCAGTGGGACCGCGTGCTCGATGTCTCGCTCAACGGCTTCTACAACGTGACGCAGCCGCTCACCATGCCCATGATCCGGAAACGCTGGGGCCGCATCGTGAGCATCTCGTCCATCGCCGGCCTCATGGGCAACCGGGGGCAGGTCAACTACGCGGCCGCCAAGGGCGCGCTGCACGCGGCGAGCAAGTCGCTCGCGCTCGAACTCGCCAGCCGGGGCATCACCGTCAATGCGGTGGCCCCGGGAATCATCGAGACCGACATGATCGAAGGCGCCTTCGACGCCGAGGCCATCAAGCGCCTGGTGCCCATGCAGCGCGCGGGCCGCGCGGACGAGGTGGCCGAGCTGGTGGCGTTTCTGGTGTCCGACAAGGCGGCCTACGTGAGTGGGCAGGTGATCTCCATCAACGGTGCGATGTGCTGAGGGCCTGCCTGTGAAACCTGAAAACCTCTCCCCGTTCATCCTGCTGTGCGGCCTCGCGGCGGGCCTGCCCGCACAGGCGCAGACCGAGACGCCCCCCACGCTGGAGGCCTGCGCCGCCATCGGCGCCGCGGCCGACCGCCTGACCTGTTACGACAAGCTCGCCGGGCGCGCGCCGGCGCCTGTCGCCCCGGTGGCGCAGCAACCGTTCGGCGGCGAAGCGGCCACGGCGGACCCGACCCCCTCGCTGCTGTCGCAGTCGGGCGGGCAGCTGCCCCCGGCGGCCGCACCGGCGTCTTCCAGCAGCCTGCTGGCCAAGTTCTGGGAGCTGGACCCGGCCGACAAGCGCGGTGTGTTCAATTTCGTGGGTTACCACCCGAACTACGTGCTGCCCGTGCACGTCACCTCCCGCATCAACCGCTCGCCCCAGTCGCCGACGCAGGCGGCCGTGACCGCGCCCGACGATCGCCGGGAAGAGGCGAAATTCCAGCTGTCGCTGCGCACCAAGTTCCTGCAGAACGTGGGTTTTCCTGGCGCCGATCTGTGGGGCGCCTTCACCCTGCAGACGATGTGGCAGGTCTACAACCACGCCGACTCGCGGCCCTTTCGCAACACCGACTACCAGCCCGAGTTGATCTACGTGGTGCCCACCGCGCCGCAGTTCCGCGCCTTGCCGCTGGGTTGGCAATGGCGCTTCACCCAGCTGGGCCTGGCGCACCAGTCGAACGGGCAGTCCGACCCCTTGTCGCGCAGCTGGAACCGGGTCTACCTCGGTGCCGGCTTCGAGCGCGGCAACTGGACCTTCACGACGAAACTCAACAAGCGGCTGCGGGAACGCGAAGAGAACGACAACAACCCCGATCTCATCGACTACCGGGGCAAGGCGGAGTTCAACCTCGGGTGGGCGAGCGGGGTGCACACCGCGTCGCTGGTGCACCGCAGCACGCTGCGCGGTGGCAACCGCGGGAGCACGTCGCTCGAATGGACCTACCCCGTGGTGCGCGACCAACCCAATGGGCTGCGCTGGTACATGCAGCTGTTCAGTGGTTATGGCGAAACGCTGTCGGACTACAACTTCCGCCAGACCAGCCTGGGCGCGGGCGTGAGCTTCCTGCAGTTCTGAGCCGGCCGTCAGGGATGGCGCAGCGCGCTGGCGCCGCGCGCAGCGCTGCGCAGCTTGGGTTCCACGATGGGCACCGTGAGCATGGTGCTGGCCACCGCCATCAACAGCAGCGCGGTGAAGGTCTCGCTGGTGATCACCTGCTTGTCCAGCAGGATGTTGGCGAAGATGATCATGATCAGCGCCTTGGTCTGCAGCAGCCAGCCGATCAGGGAGGCCTCGCCCGGCGGCCACTTCAGCACGCGGCCGGCCAGGTGCACACCGATCAGCTTGCCACTGACCGAGGCCAGCAGCAGCAGGGCCGCCATGCCGAACACCGCCGCACCGCCCACGTCCCAGTTGGTGCGCAGGCCGGTGGAGAGGAAGAACACCGGCATGATCACCAGCAGCACGTGGTGGCGCAGCTGGTCCAGCTTGTCCTGGTCGAACCAGTCGGCGTCCATCACCACACCGGCCAGGAAGGCGCCCACCATGTAGTGCAGGCCCGACCAGTCGGCGCCGAAGGCGCAGACCGCGAGCCAGATCAGCGCGACGACCCAGCGGTCGGCTTCGGCCAGGCGGCGCATCAGGTGGCGGAAGGCCCAGCTCAGCACGACGAAGGCGAGGATGAAGGCGCCCTGTTTGCCCACGCGCTGCCAGTCCATCAGGATCAGCGCGAGCACGCCCCAGATCGCGATGTCGTCCACGCTCGCGTAGCGCAGGATGCGCTGGCCCAGCGGCAGGCGCAGCAACTGCAGCTTCTCCATCAGCAGGATCAGGATGGGCAGCGCGGTGACCGCGCAGGCCATGCCCACGCCGAGCACGAACTGCCAGGGCCGCGCGGACGCGCCCATCCAGCCCGGCATGCCCAGCATCACCAGCGCGGCCGCGCTGCCCAGCAGCAGCGGCGCGCCCAGGGCCAGACCGGCGGTGATGCCGCTCTCGCGCCGGTGTTTCCAGGCCTGGCGCAGGTCGAGTTCGATGCCCGCGATCATCACGAACAGCATCACGGCCCACCACGCGATGCCGTTGAGCGACTGGATCACCGCCGGGTTGAAGACGAAGGCGTGGTACTCGGGGAAGGCCTTGCCCAGCACGCCGGGGCCGAGCAGGATGCCGGTGACGATCTGCACCACCACCAGCGGCGCCCAGTAGTCGGTGCGCCCCAGCCGCCAGATCAGCCACGGCACGGTGAAGATGATCGCCATGGCGATCAGGAAGATCTCGGTGGTGTTCATGGCGGGGTGGTTGTCAGCCGGTCAGGCGCCGCCAGAGCAGCAGGGGCAGGCGCAGCACGAAGCCGGTGAACAGGCGCGTGTGCATGCCGCTGAGCAGCAGGTTGTCGCGCAGGTAGTTGAAATGTGAGACGCCACCCTCTTCGGGCGTGAAGTAGCGCACCGGGGCGTCGATGTTGATCGGCCGCACGCCGGCCCAGCTCAGGCGCACCACGGCCTCGGGGTCGAAGTCGAAGCGGCGCATGAAGCGCGTGCCGTGCATCACGCGCATCAGCGGCGCGATCGGGTAGACGCGAAACCCGTAGAGCGAATCGCCGATGCCGAAGCCCAGCGTTTCCAGGTTGGCCCAGCCGTTCGAAAGCTTGCGGCCCAGCACGCGCACCAGGGGCGCTTCGGGACCGAACACCGGCTTGCCCAGCACCATGGCCTCGGGCTCGGCCTGCGAGGCGGCCATGAAGTCGGGGATCAGGGTTTCGGGGTGCTGGCCGTCGGAGTCCATGGTCAGCGCGTGCGTGAAGCCCTGCTGCGCCGCGACCGTGATGCCGTGCAGCACGGCCGAGCCCTTGCCCTGGTTCTCGGGCAGCACCAGCACGCGCAGGCCGGGGTCGCTGGCGGCCTCTTCGGTCAGCCAGTCGGCCGAGCCGTCGGTGCTGCCATCGACCACCACCCACACGGGCGTCCATTGCGCGCGCGCGGCGCGCACCGTGGCCAATACCTTGCGGCCCGGGTTGTAGCTGGGAATGAGGACCAGGTGCGTGGTGCTGGAAACGGGCATGGATCAGGCGGCGGCGGACGACGCCATCGGTGGGGAAGAGGGGTCGAGCATGGCACGGAAATAGTCTTCCAGCTCCTGCGTGAAGGCGCCCGGGTTGCGTGGCGCCTCGAAACGCCGGCCCAGGCGGATGCGGCAGGTCAGCGGCAGCAGGGGGCGGCGCCAGATCGGCCAGCCCTTGCCCAGGTAGGGGCTGGAAAACTCCACGATCAGTGTCTGCACCGGCACCTCGGCGCGGGCGGCGATCAGCGCGGTGGAGCGCGAGAGCGGGTTGATCGGGTTCGCCGGGTAGCCGCGCGTGCGCGTGCCCTCGGGGAAGATCAGCACCTGCGCGCCCTGCTGCAGCTCGCGGCGGCAGTTCAGCACGGCGGTGAGCAGGTTGTCGTTGCGCACGTAGCGCGCCAGGCGCGCGCCCGCGCCGAGCAGCGGGTTGTCCATCAGGTCGGCCTTCATGAAGCAGACCGCGTTGGGCAGGCGCGAGGTGATCAGCACGGCGTCGAGCAGCGAGGGGTGGTTGGCCGCGATGACCATGGGCCCCTGGTCGCGCAGCGCATCGATCTCGGACAGGTCGAAGCGGCAGGCGCACAGCAGGCGCAGGATGCCGACGTACAGCCGAAAGCCGCGCATGATGGCCTGGCGGCCGAGCCAGCGGCCCAGCGGCCGGGGCAACACCGGGTACAGGGCCAGCGCCGGTGGCGTCCAGCTCAGGCACACCAGCGCCAGCGCGCTCAGGCCCACCACCATCGCGAGGTGCTCGTACACGCTCCACAGCAGCGAGGTCGGGCGGGTCGCCGCCGTGCTCATGGCGACCCCAGCGGGTGGATGGCCTGGCTCTCGATTTCCACCAGCAGGTCGGCGCGGCAGATGTCGGCCTGCACGCACACCAGCGAAGCGCCGCGCAGCAGCGGCTGCAGCGTGCGCTGCACGGTGTCCACGTCGGCGGCGTGGCGCACGTAGGCGCGGTGGCTCAGGCCGGTGAACGAAAACGGCCGGCCCGAGCGCGCCACGCGGTTGGCCTCCTGCACCAGGCACTCGATGTTGCGCGCGGTCTCCTCGCACTGCGCGGCCACATCGCCGGGATGCACCGTGGCGTGCCCCACGATGCTGGCCGTGCCCGAGACGAACAGCGCCTCGCGCCCGCGCGGGTAGGCCAGCGCGGCGCGCGAAAAGGTGGGGGCGCGCGGCCCGTACTGCGAGGGGTAGCGCCAGGCACTCACCTGGCGCGGGTTCTCCAGCGGCACCACCGGCGAGCGGCCGGCCAGGAAGGCCACCGAGAGCGGGCCACCGGCCACGCCGATGGCGCAGGCCGCGGGCACCTGGCCGCCGGTCTCGCGCTGCGCGTGCACGAAGGCTTCGTAGCGGCCCAGGTTGAACTGGCGGTAACGCTCCAGCCCGTGCGACTCGCCGTTGATGTCGGCCATGTAGTTCCAGACCCGCCACAGGTGCGGCGTGCCCTGCGCGCGCAGCAGGCGGAACAGGCGCTCGTAGAGCAGCCGGCTCGCCGTCTGCAGCGGCGAGCCGCCCTCGGCCGGGGGGGCCTGTTCGGCCTCATTCAGCTCGATCACGCCATAGAGCAGTTCGGCGTTGCGGCACCAGTGGATGCCCTCGTCGCGGCCTTGGCGCAGTGGGCCGTCCACGCGCCAGTGCTCGTGCACCGCTGGCGCGCCCGCGGGCAGCACGGGCGCGCGCAGGGGCTGGTGCGGCCAGGCCATCGGGCCCAGGTCTTTCGGTTCCCCGATCGACATGCCGCCCAGCACCTCTCCGTCGGCGGGCGCGGCGAACACGCGGCTGATGGTGTGTTGCAAGCTCACGGCGTGCGGGCCAGGGCGGTTTCGTCCGCGGGCCGGATGTTGACGCGGCGCTTGCGCCAGGCGTTGAACGCGCGGCGCGGCTGGGTGAGGTTGGCCAGCAGGTACAAGGTCTTGAAGGCCAGCATCGACCGCCCGATCGGCGCGCCGCCATACACGTCGCCCGCCAGCGTGGACAGCAGGGCTTCTTTCACGCGGAAGATGTTGCGTGGGCCCATGAAGAAGTCGCGCATGATGGGGTTGGTCACGCGGTAGATGAACCACGAGAACGCCTTCGGTCCGTGGCGGCTGTGGCGGTCGAAACGCCTGAGCGCCGCGCGCGCCTGCGCGGGCTGGCGCAGGCAGGTGTCGATCGTCTGCGCGCCCAGCTCGCCGCCGTTCATGGCCAGCCACACGCCCGAAGAGAACACCGGGTCGATGAAGGTGTAGGCGTCGCCCAGCATCAGGTAGTTGTCGCCGTGGTTGCGTTGCGCGGCGTAGGAAAAATTGCCGGTGGCCTCCACCGGCGCCACCCGGTGCGCGTCCTTCAGGCGCTCGGCCAGGCCCGCGCAGGTGGCCACGTTGTCCATCAGGAACTGCTCCACGCTGCGGCCTGCGCGCGTCTTCATGTGGTACGGCCAGGTCACCATGCCCACGCTGGTGACGCCGCCCGTGAGCGGGATGAACCAGAACCAGCCGTGGTCGAACCAGAAGATGGTGATGTTGCCCTCGGCCTCGCCGGTGTTGCGGCGCGCGTTCGCGAAGTGGCCGTAGACCGCCGCGCTGTTGTGGTTCGGGTTGCGTTCCTTGATCTTGAAACGGGATGCAAGAAATGTGTCGCGGCCCGAGGCGTCCACCAGGAATTTCGCGTTCCACACGCTGGTGCGGCCGTCGTCGTGCTCGGCGTGCACGCGCACCATGCGGTCGGGCAGGAACTCCACCGAGCGCGCCTTGCAGCCTTCGTGCACCTCCACGCCTTTTCGGGCGGCGTTGCGGAACAGGATCTCGTCGAACTCGGCGCGCTTGACCTGGTAGGCGTAAGGCATGGACTTGTCCCAGGCGTCGGCGAACTCGAAGGTCTGGGTGTGTGCGTGGTGCGGCGAGACGAACTCGGCGCCCGGCTTGTGCTGTCCGATGGCGCGCACCTCGTCGGCCACACCCAGGCGCTCCAGCAGAGGCAGGTTGGCCGGCAGCAGGGATTCGCCGATGTGAAAGCGCGGGTGGTGCGCCTTCTCGAGCATCACGACGCGGTGGCCCTTGCTGGCCAGCAGTGGAGAGACGGTGGACCCGGCGGGCCCGCCACCGATCACGAGCACGTCACAGGTCTGGTGGTCGGCGCCTGGATGGTCTGGGTTCATGGCCGGGATGCTCGGGCAGTGGACAGTCCAAAATTGTACGGTGTCAAACGAAGGTGGTAGCGCCCGAAGCGGCATTGGTTACAAGCGCGGGGCGCTGAACTTTTCGGAGATGAGATTCACCCAGTCGAAGCCCTTCAGCTTTCTGGCAACGACCCCATGAACTCCAGCTTCCCCTCGTCCAGTGTTTCCATTCCACTCGGTGGGACGTCCCTGCACGGGGTCACGGATTTGATGAAAGACACGCAATTCAGAGAATTCACGAAAGAGATGGTGAAGAACTACGAGGACGCCCAGGAAGAGCAGAAGGTCCGGGAGGTGCCGGCAGAAGATGCCTTCGCTCAAGAGGTTGTCCGAAGCGCCAGCGCCCACCAGGCCCCCGTTCGCCTGAACCTCCTCAACCGCGGCGAGAAGAAGGACCAGGACGACCTCAACGGCAGCCAGCAGAAATTCATCTCTCGCCAGGGCGCGCCCTTGGTGCAGGTGCATGCCGAGCCACAGCTGTCCCCGCCGCCAAGGGTGCTTCGACCGGGCCTTCTTTCGCGCCTGAGCACGGGTTGCCTGAACTTCGTCCAGCGCTGCTTCGGGCGCCCGGCCGGCTGACCCGTCGCCCCTTCCCAATGCGGCCCACGGCCGCTTCGAGCGCCCGCCACAAGCCGCACAGCGTGGCATTTCTCGCACTTCATCGGAATGGATGGGCAGCGGGGCAATGAGCTTGTTACAAAATGCCGCATCGCCCTTGCCCGTGCGCGACGCCCATGGCGCGACAGGGCCATCGACCCGATCGGAGCACCATGCGACTGCACATTCCCCTGGCCGCCGTTCTTGTTGCCGCGCTGTTCAGCGCTGGGCCTGCCGCCGCCCAATCGCGCGGCGATCGGCTGACCACGGCGGAGCAGCAGTGCCAGCCCGGGCGCGAAGCGCGCGCCGCGGTCGCCAAGGGCGCGCCGGTCCCCGAAGGCGCCATGCCGCTGCAGGTGCCCGGCGCGGTCACCATCTCACCGCGCGAGGCCCACTGCATGATCGAGCAGATGGGGCTCGGGCTGGCCGTGGTCGCGGCCATGCGGACGCAGGACAAGATCCCGGGCACCCTGGTCGAAATGCCCCAGGTGGCCGGTGATTCGGACGAGATCCGTCAGGCGTACGCCAAAGCCTTTCAGCGGTTCACCGGGGGCGAGAAGGACACGCCCATGCTTTTCTACTGCCACCATGACCGCTGCCAGCTGTCGGTGTTCGCCGTGCAGCGGGCCGTGGAGGCCGGCTACCGCAAGCTCTACTGGTTGCGCGCGGGCAACAGCGGGTGGGTGAATGCCGGGTTGCCGCTCGAGCGCGATCTGGCGGCCAAGGCGTCGGCCGAGAAAGCCCAGGAGGCCACGCGGTATGCCCAGGTGGGTGTGCGCACCTGCGGCTTCGACGTCACCGACCAGGATTTCGTGGCGATCGCGCTGAAGTCGCCCACGGACCTGCTGCTGACCGCCAACCTGCGTTCGGCGGCCCAGCAGAGCAGAAACGTGCGCACGGAATGCCTCAAGGGCGTGCGCGAGCAAGTGGCGAAACTCGACACGCAAAGCCCCGCGCTGGCCGAGATCGACGCCCTGGTCGCCCGCACGCCGGAGGAGGTCGACCGGGCCTACAAGGCCGCCCGCGCCCGCGTCGAGGCCTCGCCTTCGACCCACCTCAAGGCGCCGTTGGACCAGATGTTCCTGCCTGCCTTGAAGATGGCCCTGGACGAGGCGCGCGCGTCGAGATCGGCGCGTCAGATGTGCGGGACCTTCGACCGCGCCATGCCCTCGAACCAGGCCCAATGGAACGCCGCCAAGACGGGACTCGATGAATACCGGACCTGTCTGGATCGCCTGGAGAGCCGGGCCGAGAGCGCGTTCACGCAGGCGGCTATGGGACACACCAGCGGCGGCGACTTCAATGCCGACGAGGCCGTCGCCCTGGTGACCGGGTCGGCGCGTTACCGCTGCTCCGTGCACGCCGCCTCGGGCTGCCTGCCGGACGCCAGCTGGGACCGCGTGGCCGTGGTCGCCACGCCCGCGAACATCGCCGCCTTCGAGAAAGCCCGCAGCGACCGGCGCAACCGGTCCAGCGACATCGACACCCTGCGCGCCGAGGCCAACAACTGGGTGGATCGCTTCAATGCCCACCTCGAGCAGCAGGAGGCGTCGCGTGCCCGCTCCAGCAGCGCCGGTGGCTACAACCCGGCACCATCGAACAGCGCCCCGCCGGTGCGCCGCTCGTACAGCACCTCGGCCCCCGGGATGAAATAGACCCCCGGCCTCAGAGCTTCTCGGTCTCGCCGCTGCGCGGCTGCCATTTCATGAGCCGCTTCTCGATCCGGCCCACGGCCGCGTCGAGCGCCAGCGCGAACAGCGTGAGCACGACGATGCCGGCCATCACGGTGTTGATGTCGAAGCTGCCCTCGGCCTGCAGGATCAGGTAGCCCACGCCCTGGCTCGACCCCAGGTACTCACCCACCACCGCGCCCACGAAGGCCAGGCCCACCGAGGTGTGCAGCGAGCTGAACACCCAGCTCGTGGCGCTGGGCAGGTACACGTGGCGCAGCAGCTGCTTCTGGCTCGCGCCCAGCATGCGCGCATTGGCCAGGATCACCGGGCTGACCTCCTTCACGCCCTGGTAGACGTTGAAAAACACGATGAAGAACACCAGCGTCACGCCCAGCGCCACCTTGCTGGCGATGCCCAGCCCGAACCACACCGCGAAGATGGGCGCGAGGATGATGCGCGGCATGGAGTTCATGGCCTTGATGTAGGGCTCCAGGATGGCCGAGGCCATGGGCGAGAGCGCCAGCCACAGGCCGCCGGCCAGGCCGCCGATGGCGCCGATGGCGAAGGCCAGCACGGTCTCGGTGAGCGTCACGCCCAGGTGCTGGTAGATGTCGGCGTCGCGCACGAACCAGGTCCAGATGCGCTCGGCCACGCGCAGCGGCTCACCGAAGAAGAAGGCGGCCTGGCGGTCGTTGTCGAACATGAAGGGCGGCACCAGCCCGGGCGTGGTCATCAGGTACCAGAACACGATGAGCGCCACCAGCAGCGCCCCTTGCCACAGGCGCAGCGTGGAGGGCTGCGGTTTGATGTGCTTCCACATGGGTTCAGGCCGCCTTGAGTTGTTGCTGGTAGCCCTTGAGCACCTCCTCGCGCATCACCGCCCAGATGGCGGCGTGCAGCTCGACGAAGCGGGCGCTGGTCTTGATCTCGGCCACGTCGCGCGGGCGCGGGATGTCGATGGCGAACTCGCCGATCGGGTGGCTGGCCGGGCCGGCGCTGAGCACCACCACACGGTCGCTCATGGCGATCGCCTCGTCCAGGTCGTGCGTGATGAAGAGCACCGCCTTCTTCTTCGCGGCCCAGAGGTCGAGCACCTCGTTCTCCATCAGCTGGCGGGTCTGGATGTCGAGCGCGGAGAAGGGTTCGTCCATCAGGATGATGTCGGGGTCGAGCACCAGGGTCTGCGCCAGGCTGGCGCGCTTGCGCATGCCGCCGCTCATCTGGTGCGGGTAGCGGTCGCCGAAACCGCCCAGGCCCACGCGGCGCAGCCAGTCCTCGGCCTGGGTGCGCGCCTCGGCCTCGGCCACGCCACGGAACGACAGGCCCGCCATCACATTGCCCAAGGCGGTGCGCCAGGGCATCAGGCTCTCGGTCTGGAACATGTAGCCGGCGCGCGTGTTGATGCCCTGCAGCGCTTGCCCGAACACCCGCACGCTGCCGGTGCTGGGCGCGAGCAGGCCGGCCGCGACATTGAGCAGCGTGCTCTTGCCACAGCCCGTGGGGCCCACCACGCTCACGAACTCGCCCGCGCCCACGGTCAGGGTGACGTTCTGCACCGCCGTGTAGCGCTGGCCGGGGTCGTCCTTGCTGATGAAGGTGCAGGACACGCCCTGCAGGTCGATCGCGGCTGGACTCGTCACATCAACCCTTCGGGTATTTCGCGTTGGCCTTCTGCACGAAGCTGTTGGTGTAGACGGCGTTCAGGTCGAGCTTGGCCTTGGCCAGTTCGGCGTCCACGCTGGCCAGGGCGCGAAAGGCGGTGTCCGCGCCCTTGGCCGGGAAGCTGCCGTCGGGCGAGAGCGCGCCCTTGGCGGCCATGAAGGCGTCGATGTAGACCGCGCGGTCGCCCAGCAGGTAACTCTCGGGCACGGCCTTGATGATGTCGCCCGGGCCGGCGGCCTGGATCCACTTGTCGGCGCGCACGATGGCGTTGGTGAGCGCCTGTGCGGTGTTGGGGTTCCTGTCCAGGAAGGGCTGGGGCGCGTAGAGGCAGGCCGCCGGCATGGGGCCGCCGAACACCTTGGCCGACTCGGCAACGATGCGCGTGTCGGAGATGATCCTGAGGTCGCCCGAGCGCTGCAGCAGGGTGATGACCGGGTCGAGGTTGCTGATGGCGTCGATCTGGCCCGCGCGCATCGCGGCCACCGCGCCGTTGCCTGCGCCCACGCCGACGATGCTCACGTCGCTGGGCTTGAGGCCGGCCTTGGCGAGCACGAAGTTGACCATTACATTGGTCGAGCTGCCCGGCGCGGTCACGCCGATCTTCTTGCCCTTGAGGTCGGTGATGGCCTGGTAGCCGCCCATGGTCTTGGGGTTGACGCCGAGCACGATCTGCGGTGCCAGGCCCTGCAGCGCGAAGGCGCGCATGGGCTGGCCCTTGAACTGCATGTTGACCGTGTGCTCGAAGGCGCCGGAGACCACGTCGGCGCTGCCACCCACCACCGCGGCCAGGGCGCGCGAGCCGCCCGCGAAGTCGACGATGGTCACGTCCAGCCCCTCGGCCTTGAAGTAGCCCAGCTGTTCGGCGATGGTCAGCGGCAGGTAGTACAGCAGGTTCTTGCCGCCCACGGCGATCGTGACCTTGGGTTTCTCCAGGCCCTGCGCGAATCCGAACGGGGGCAGGACCGCGGCGGCCAGGCCACCGGCCATCAGGTGTCGTCTTTGCATGGGTGTCTCCTTGGTTGCGAGCGCCGCCAGGGCTGGGCGAAATGCCCCTGGGGGTATGCTGGAAACACCATGGTAGCCCGGGGCCCGGCCCCGCGCATCCGGGAAATCACGGCAGGGGCAGGCCGTCCACGAAGACCTTGAGCTCGTTGGGCTCGAAGGCGGTCCATTGTTCGTTGCTGGTCAGTGGCGTGGTCACGACCACGGCGGCGCGGTCGCCGGGGTGGTTGAGTTCGGCGAAGTTCACCGTCCAGTCCTGGTCCATCAGCGTGGCCTGGGCGAACGGGTGCTGGCGCACCAGCCAGTGCAGCTTGGTGCTGCAGTGGGCCCACAGGGCCTCGCCGTTGGAGAGCAGGAAGTTGAAGGTGCCGAACCGGCGCACCTGTGGCACCAGCTCGCGCAGCGTGAGGGTGAGTTCGCGCACGTCGGGCAGGCCGGCGTGCGACTTGGCGAGTTCCTGCATCAGCCAGCAGAAGGCGCGCTCGCTGTCGGTGGTGCCCACCGGGCGGAAGTGGCTGTGCAGCGTGGGCGCGTAGTCCTTCAGGTCGCCGTTGTGCGCGAACACCCACTGGCGGCCCCAGAGCTCGCGCACGAAGGGGTGGGCGTTTTCCAGCGCCACGGCGCCGATGGTGGCTTTGCGCACGTGGGCGATGATGTTGCGGCTCTTGAGCGGGTACTGCTGCAGGAAGGCGGCCATCGGCGAGTCGGACGCGCTCTGGTGGTCCACGAACAGCCGCAGACCCTTGCCTTCGAAGAAGGCGATGCCCCAGCCATCGGCGTGGTGGTCGGTCTTGCCGCCGCGCTGGCAGAAACCGGTGAAGCTGAAGGCCGCGTCGGTCGGCGTGGCGCAGTTGAGTCCGAGCAGTTGGCACATGGTGTTTATTGTGACGCCTGGGCCTTGGGCGCCGCCTTGAGTCTCAGCGCGGCGGTCAGTGCGAGCGCACAGATGGCCGCGAGCATCAGAAAAGTTTCCTCGAACGCCGCCACGCGCGCCGGGGTGGCCACGCCGCCGGTGGTGAGCTGCGCGCCGTGCGCGGCCAGGCGCCATTCGAGCACGATGCCGCACAGGCTCACGCCGGCCGCGCCGCCGAGCATGCGCAGGAAGTTGATGACGCTCGCGCCCTGTGCGATGTCCACGCGCTCCAGCCCGCGCATGGCGCCGATGTTGAGCGAGGGCAGGATGAAGCCCAGGCCGATGCGGCCCACGATGGCCCAGGTGACCAGCAGCGGAATGATCTGCGCCGGGCGGCTGGGGTCGATGGTGGCCATGAGGCCGAACGACGCGGAGAGCAGCACCAGGCCGATGCTCACCAGCCGGTGCGTGGGCTGCTCGTCGGCCAGGCGCCCCACCACCGCGATGGCCACCGCCAGCACCAGCCCGGCCGGCAGCAGGATGGTGCCGACGTGGGAGGCCGACAGGCCCAGGCCGCTCTGCATGTACACGGGCAGCAGGTAGGTGGAGCCGAACAGGGCGATGCCGTAGATGAAGGCCACGATGCTGCCCATCGCGAAGCGCCGGTCCTTGAACAGCGTGAGGTTCATGAGCGGGTCCGTGCCCTGGTCGGGCTGGCGCCGGCGCGCGCGCAGCGTGCGCCGCTCCAGCACCATGAAGGCCAGCAGCGCGAGGAACGCGCCACCCAGCAGCAGGGTGGCGGTGGTGGCGGTGCCGCCGTGCAGCTCGACCAGGCCGTTGAGCAGGCACAGCGTGCCCACGGCGGCCAGCAGCAGGCCGCGCCAGTCCAGCCCGCCGCCCTGCGGGTTGGCCGCGGCGCCGCCCGGCGAGGTGGTGGGCACGAAGCGGTGCGCGAGCCAGAGCGAGGCCAGGCAGAACGGCACCACCATGAAGAAGATCGAGCGCCAGCCGAAGCCGTCCACCAGCAGGCCGCCGATGCTGGGCCCGAGCGCGGGCGCGAGCACCACGCCCATGCCGAAGATGCCGCTGGCCCGGCCCTGCTCGTGCGGCTGGAAGGCGCGCAGGATGATGATGGCCGGGATCGGCTGCACCACGCCCGCGGCCAGGCCCTCGGCCACGCGCGCGGCCAGCACCACCGGGTAGTCGTTGGCGAAGCCGCCGGCCATGCCGCCCGCCATCAGCAGGCACATGCAGCCCACGTAGGTGCGCCGGTAGCCGTAGCGCGCCAGCAGCCAGGGGGTGGTGAGCATGGAGACCGTCATGGCCGCCATGAAGCCCGAGGTGACCCACTGCGCGCGCTCCTGGCCGAGCGTGAAGTGGTGGCTCATGTCGGGGATGGCCACGTTGATGATGGTGGACGACATGATGGCCGCCATGGTGCCGACCATCACCGAAAGCAGCAGCAGCCAGCGGTAACGCTCGCCGTACCGTTCGCGCAAAGCGGGCAGGGAGTGGTCGGGCGGTGGGCTCATGGGGTGGGTGCCGTGGTGACGGTCAAGCTTAGCGCCTTTGCGGGCCGGACCGCGAACGGGCGCGTGTCATCGGGCACCGTAGGGGGGTCGGGTATATTGCCCCAGGTCTTTTTGTCTCTCTCCGCGCCCTTCTCCCTCCATGCCACCTGTCCCGAACGCTTCACTGATCATTCGCGGCCTGCTGCTGCTGATCGTGGCGGCCGGTGTCTACTTCTTCCGTGGTTTCCTGGTGCCGGTGCTGGCCGCGCTCATCATCGGGTTCGCCAGCTGGCCGCTGTACCGCCGGGGCGTGCGCGCCTGCGGCGGGCGCACCGCGCTGGCGGCCAGCCTGGCCCTGGTGGTCGTGGTCGTGGTGCTGGTGGTGCCGCTGAGCCTGGCCCTGCACTACGCGCTGAAGGAGGCGGGTGGGCTGGTGGCCTGGCTGCTGGACGTGAACCGCTACGGCGCCCCGCCGCCGCAGTGGATCGAAGCCCTGCCCTGGGTGGGCGAGACGCTGGCCACCTACTGGCGCGAGCACCTGGGCGAGCCGCACGCGCTGGGCGACTGGATCCAGCTGCTCAGCGGCCAGCACATCGGCAACATCTACCGCATGGTGCTCAGCGCCACGGGCGATGCCGTCAACCTCGCGCTGACGGTGCTGTTCATGCTGATCACGCTGTTCTTCGTCTACAAGGACGGCGCGCGCATCGCCGGCCAGCTCGACACCATCGGCGAGCGCATCCTGCCGCTGCAATGGCAGCGTTTCTCGCGCGTGGTGCCGGCCACCGTGAGCGCCACCGTGACCGGCCTGGGCCTGATCGCCATCGGCGAGGGCGTGGTGCTGGGCGTGGCGTACTGGGTGGCGGGCGTGCCCTCGCCGGTGCTGCTGGGCGTGGCCACCGGTTTCATGGCGCTGATCCCCGGCGGCGCGCCGCTGTCGTTCAGCCTGGTCTCGCTCTACCTCGTGGGCTCGGGCCACCTGTGGGCCGGCGTGGGCCTGTTCGCCTGGGGCTCGATCGAGCTCTTCATCGTGGACAAGACCCTGCGCCCGCGCCTGGTGGGCGGGCCGGTGAAGCTGCCCTTCCTGCCGACCTTCTTCGGCCTGGTGGGTGGCGTGAAGACCATGGGCCTCGTCGGCCTGTTCGTGGGCCCGGTGCTGATGGCGCTGCTGGTGGCGATCTGGCGCGAGTGGCTGCACAGCCTGAGCGCGGCGCCCGCGCCGCCGCTGGTGCCGCCGCCCGAGGCGGACCAACCGCCGCGCGAGCCCTAGCCGGCCGCTTCGCGCGCGGCGCGCAGGGCCTGGGCCACGCAGGCCGCGCAGATGCAGGCCTGGCCGCGCGCGGCCTCGGGGATGCGCTTGAACAGATCGGGGCTGAAGGTCGCGTCCACGCACCAGCAGGGCGGCTGGGGTTCACCGGTCTCGCGCTGGATTTCCATCGCGCAGCGGTTGTCGGCGCCGCAGAGCGGGCAGCGGCCGGGGTCGATCGTGGGGGCGGACATGGCGCATAGGGTACTCGCCCCGCGCCGCCGCGTCAGCGCTGGGCCTGGCGCTGGTGCGCCGCGGTCTGCCGGCCGGCCCGCTTCTTCCACCAGATCCAGACGCCCGTGCCGCTGAGCCCCGCGCTGGCCAGGCCAAGCAGGAACACGGCGAGCTTGAAGGGCTGGCCCCACACGTCGGCCATGTGCAGCGCGAGCAGCCAGGTGGTGAAGGTGTCGCCGCCCGATTCGCCGGTGGGCACGTAGCTGCCCAACCGTGCGCCGGTGGCGGCGTCGAAGTCCAGCGAGGTGGTGCCGCGCCGGTCGCGGATGTCGCGGTCGCTGCGCACGCGGTAGTGGAAGCTGCCCCGGTGGGGGCTGTACGACAGGCGCTCTTCGTTGAGCACGTTGAAATCTTTTTCGCGCGCGAGCTCGGCCATGAGCGCGCGGCCCTGCGCCAGCCCGGCGTGCCAGCCCATGGCGGGTTCGTCGCGCGGCACGGGTTTCACGGCCGGCGCTTCGGTCCGCTCCTGCGTGCCCGCCAGGCTGTGCATGGTGGGGTAGTAGACCTCGCGCAGGTTGAAGGCCACGCTGGACCAGGCGAACACGAACATCCAGGCCCAGAGCCAGAGGCCGCCGGCGCGGTGCAGGTCGAACCAGCGCTTGTAGCGGCCCTGCGCCCAGCGCACCCGCCAGGCCGGTGCCCAGCGCGTCCACCAGCCGGTCGCCCGCGTGTCGGCGCGTGGGCCGCGCGAGCGCGGCAGGGTGAGCGCCGCGCCCACGAAACAGTCCAGCGTCCACAGCAGCGCGATCACGCCGAAGGCGTAGGTGCCCACCGTGCCCAGCGCCTCCTGGTAGTGCAGCCGGTAGATGAAGGGCATGAGGTTGCTCCAGCCCTGGCTGATGTCGCCCCAGCGCCGCCCGCCCAGCACCTCGCCGCTGTAGGGGTCGACGAAGACCTCGTCCTCCTCGATCGGCCGGTGGCGGCCGGTGGCCGGGTCTTCCGGCCCTTCGATGAAGAACACGGCCGGCGCGCCGGCGGGCTGCGTGAGCGGCACGAAGTTGACCTCGGCCTGCGGATGGCGCGCGAGCACCTGGTCGCGCAGCACCAGGGCCGGCAGCGGCTGCGCGCCGGCCGACGGCGGCACCACGCGCAGCCACTGCGGGTTGATCGCCGCGTCGAAGGCGTGGTACCAGGCCAGCACGGCGCCGGTGAGGCCGGCCAGGATGAGGAAGGCCGCCATCACCAGCCCCACGTACCGGTGCAGCCACACCAGGCCGTTGCGCAGGTCGACCGGCATCAGAAGCGCAGGGTCGCGGTCAGGCGCAGTTCGCGGCCGGGTTCGCGCGAGCCCACGATGCCCTCATAGCCCGGGATGCGCTGGAAGTCCTCGTTGCTCGCGTGGTCCAGGTAGTCCTTGTCGAACAGGTTGCTGATCGCGAAGGTCAGCGTGAAGCTGTCGCGGCCGGTCGGGCGCCAGTTGGCGTAGAGGTCGTGCACCGCGTAGCCGGGCTTGCGCACGCGGCCCACCGGCGTGTCCAGCGAGCCGATGCCCTGCACGAAGCGGCCGGCCCAGCCCACGTCCACGCGCGAGGTCACGCGCCAGTCCACGCTGGTGGTGAGGGTGTTGCCCATGCTCGCGCCCAGGCCGTTGTGGTCGTACACGTTGAGCCGCTGGCCGTTGAGCGTGGCGCGGTTGTGGTGCAGGCCGGCGCCGAGCTGCACCTGCTTCCAGTCGTAGGTGGTGTGCAGCAGCGCGCCGCGCGAGCGCAGTTCGCCCACGTTGAAATAACGCGCGGGATTGCCGATGGGGTCGGCGATCACGTCGCGGATGGTGGTGTCGTAGACCTTGCCGTTGAAGCGCCAGGCGCTGCGCGTGTACTCGAAGCCGAGCTCCGAGGTGCGGGCGCGCTCGGGCCGCATGTTGGGGTCGTTGGTGATGGTGTCGAGCTTGAAGGCGTCGCGGATCTTGGGGCCGCGCAGCGCGCGCGAATGCCCGGCCAGCAGGGCCAGCTGCGGGGTCACGCCGTAGCGCACGCTGGCGTTGGGGCTCGTGCCGCTGTGGCTGAACGACAGGCCGTTGGTGTCCTTGAGCGTGTAGCGGTCGTGGCGCGCGCCGAGGTCGAGCGTGAGTTCGGGCGTGAGGGTGATGCGGTCCTGCACGTAGAAGCCGGTCACGCCGCCGCGCTCGCGCTCGGACGTGGGGTTGGTGGCCGGGCCGGCGCTGCTGCGGTCCTTGCGGTGGTCCACGCCGTAGGTGATCTCGTGCCGCTCCAGGTGCGAGGTGTTGCGCAGGTCGAAGCCGGTGGATTCGATGCTGCCCCGGTAGCGGCCCCAGCGGCCGATCACGTTCTGCTCGATGTCGGTGTCGGTCTGGTAGAGGTTGAAGGCGACGTCGAACAGCGGGTTGGACGCCGGGCGGTAGGTGTAGCCCAGGTTCCAGGTCTCGCGCTCGCTCTGCAGCGGGTAGGCGCGGTTGAAGCTGCTCGCGATCCACTGCGGGCGCTGGGTGCGCAGGCCTTCGTCCTCGTGCCGGTCGTAGCTCAGGCGCACGGTGTGGTCCTGGGCCAGCTTGCCCACGAGCTTGAAGAAGCCCAGCGCCTGCTGCGAACCGGTGTTGGCGACGCGCCGGCCCGCGCCGTCCTGGTAGTCCTTGAAGTCCTGGTCGGTGAGCGCGGCCATGGCCGACCAGTTCTCGGCGAGGCGGCCGTACACGCTGGTGTGCAGCTTGAGGCCTTCCGAGTTGCTGAAGTAGCTGCCCTTGAGCAGCGCGCCCACCGACTGGCCTTCGCGCAGCAGGTCTTCGGGATCCTTGGTGACGAAGCGCACCACGCCGCCGAGCGCGCCCGGGCCGGCGGTGGCGTCGCCGGTGCCGGGGCGCACCTCGACGCGCTTGATCAGCTCGGGCTCGAGCTGCACGCGCCCGGTGTGGTGAAAGGCCTGGGCCACCTGGCCCGCGCCGTCGATGGTGACGTTGAGCAGCGTGTCCTCGACGCCGCGCAGGTAGATCTTCTGGGCGATCGCGTGGCCGCCGCCCACGGCCATCTCGGGCTGGCTGGCGAACACGTCCTCGAGGTCGTTCGCGGCGTGGCGCTCGAGCGTGCGCGCGGTCACGATGCCGGGTTCGACCGGGCCGGGCTCGCCCTCGAGCCGAAAGGTGCCGGGGCTGGTGCGCTCGGCCACCACGCGCACCTCGCGCAGCGCGCGGTCGGCCGCGGGCGCGGCCGAGGCCGGGCGCAGCACCACGCTGCCGCCTTCCAGGTGGGCGTCCAGCCCGCTGCCGGCGAGCACGCGCTCCAGCGCCTCGCGCAGGCTCATGGTGCCGCTGAGCGCCGCGGCCGACTTGCCGGCGACCAGTTCGGCGTTGACCGAGATCGCCACGCCGGCCTGGCGCGCCAGGGCATTGAGGGCCTGGCCGAGCGGCTGCGCGCCGAGGTTGAAGGCGTGCGGCGCCGCGAGGGCGGCCGACGAGGCGCCCTGGGCCAGGGCGGCGGAGGCCCCCAGGGTGGCGAGGGCGGCGGCGCAGGCCAGCACGGTGGCGCGCCAGCGGCGCGGGGCGGAGGGCAGGGAACGGGGCATGGAAAAAGGTCCTTTCAGCAGGGTGGTCTGCTGTGAAGACGCGGCCCGCGCCCGGAACCGGACAATTTTTTTCAGCGCCGCGCGGCGATGCGCACGCCGCCGTCGGCCAGGCGCTCGGTGCGCACCGGCAGGCTGGCGGGCAGGCTGTCGACGAACACGCCCGGCGAGCGCAGCGGGAAGCTGCCGGTCAGGCGCAGCCGCGCCAGCGCCGGGTCGTCGTCGAGCCGCAGCGGCGCGCCGAGGTAGTGATTCCAGCGCGCGACGGCCTGGGGCAGCGGGGTGTTGTCGAACACCAGCCAGCCCTGGCGCCAGGCGGCGATCTCCGCCGTGGCCACCGGGAGCACCGGGCCCAGGGCCTGCGCCTCGGTGAGCACCGCCTGGCCGGCGCCGAGCACGGTGTCCACCGGCCGGGCCAGCGCGGCGCCCACGCCGCCTTCGGGCAGGGGACCGGCCCACACCGCCACGCGGCCTTGAGAGACGGCCACGCGCATGCGCGACTGCCGCGCCTCGACGGTGAACACCGTGCCCAGCACGCGGACCTGGCCCCAGCGCGTCATGACGAGGAAGGGGCGGTCCGCGTCGGCCGCCACGCTGAACTGCACCTCGCCCTCGTCCAGCCAGGCCTCGCGGCGGTCGCGGTACAGCGCGATGCGCACGCGCGTGTGGGCGTCCAGCGCCAGGCCGCTGCCGTCGGGCAGGGTGGTGGTCTTGATCTGGCCGCGCGGCGTCTGCAGCGCCACCTCGTGCAGCGCCTGCCGCCAGTGCCAGCGCGCCAGCGCGCCCGCGCCCAGGAAGAGGGCGCCCAGGCCCAGCACCGAGAGGGCCTTGCGCCGGCCGGCGCGCAGGCGCTCCTGGTGCGAGGCCGGCAGGGGCAGTTCGCCGCGCAGGGCATCGGCGCTGGTGGCGTCCCAGCCGGCGCGCGCGGCGCCGTAGGCCGATTCGTGCGCCGGGTGGGCGCTGCGCCAGTGCGCCAGGGCCTCGCGCGCGGTCTCGGCGGTGCGCGCGTCGCCGCCGTGCACGCGGGCGATCAGCAGCAGGGCGTGTTCGAGTTGCGCGCGCGGCGAGGCCGCGGGCGCGTGAGGAGGGGTGCGGGTGGCGGGCATCGGCTCAGGCGGCGTGTGCCGTGGCCAGGTCCATCAGGTCGCAGACCGCGCGCACCACGTGCTTTTCGATCGCCTCGACGCTCACGCCCTGGTGCTCGGCCGCCTCGGCGTGCGTGTGGCCATAGACGCGCACCAGGATGAAGGCCTCGCGGCGGCGGCGCGGCAGCGTGGCCAGCCGCACGGCCAGCCGCGAGAGCTGCTGGCGCGCGCTGGCGATGCGGTCGGCCGAGGGCGCTTCGTCGCGGTGGATCAGGCCCAGCGTCTCCAGCATGCCGGCCTCCACCCGGCGGCGGCGCGCGTCGTCGATGACGATGTTCTTGCCCGTGCGGTACAGCAGGGCGCGCATGTCGCGCACCAGCGCCTGGCCGTCCATGCCCAGCACGCGGGCGTAGCTCTCCTGCACCACGTCGGCCGCCGCTTCCCGGTTCTGGAGCGCGCGCGAGAAGTAGTTGAGCAGCTCGGCGTAGTAGTGCGTGGCCACGGATGGGAAGATGTGTAAATGAGAGTTATTCGCAATTATGCGCGGTGTGCCGCCGTGCGCAGGCGACAGCCCGTCGGCGCGCGCGTGGCTACCATGGGCCGCATGAGCGCCGACCCCACCCCTTCCGAAGGCCGCATCCGCACCGAGGTGCAAGGCCCCGTGCTGCTGATCGTGATCGACCGCGCGGCCAAGCGCAACGGCTTCACGCCGGCCATGCTGCAGGCGCTGGCCGAGGCCTACACCCGGCTCGACGACGACCCCGCGCTGCGCGTGGGCGTGCTGCACGCCGAGGGCGACCACTTCACCGCCGGGCTGGACCTGCCCAGCTTCGCGCCACTGATGCAGCGCGGCGAACGCGCCATCGCCGAGGGCCTGGTGGACCCGCTCAACCTGGGCCGCCCCGGCCTGCGTCGCCGCACCAAGCCGATGGTGGTCGCGGTCAAGGGCATCACCTACACGCTGGGCATCGAGCTCATGCTGGCGGCCGACATCGTGGTCGCGGCCGACGACTGCCGCTTCTCTCAGCTGGAGGTGCAGCGCGGCATCATGGCCACGGGCGGCG
Organism: Hydrogenophaga sp. GW823-FHT04C09; assembly: GCF_058796355.1. Taxonomy (NCBI): domain Bacteria; kingdom Pseudomonadati; phylum Pseudomonadota; class Betaproteobacteria; order Burkholderiales; family Comamonadaceae; genus Hydrogenophaga; species Hydrogenophaga sp. GW823-FHT04C09. The sequence continues at coordinate 224,263 of NZ_JBXAIO010000007.1, forward strand.
CCACGCTGCGCATGGCCGAGCGCGCGGGCCTGGGCAACGCCTTGCTGCACCTGCTGACCGCCGACGTGTTCGACAGCGCCGAGGCGCTGCGGCTGCACTTCGTGCAGCGCGTGGTGCCCGCCGGCAGCGAGCTCGACGAGGCCCTGCGCATCGCGCAGGCGATCGCCCAGCAGGCGCCGCTGGCGGTGGTGGCCACGCGGCTCAACGCGCTCAAGGCGGTGGAGGAAGGGCCGACGGCGGCGGCCGACGAATTCGAGGCCACGCAGCGGCGCCTGGCGAACAGCGAGGACGCGCGCGAAGGCGTGTTGTCCTTCCAGGCCAAGCGCGCCGCGCGCTTCACCGGGCGCTGAGCGGCGCCGTCCCGGCCAGGGCCGGCTCGCGCCGGCGCCCGAGGCGGCCCAGCGGTTGTTCCACCGCGTGGTGGAACAGGGCCCCCGCCACGTTGCACGCGAGCCAGGCCAGCAGCACACCGAGCGTCTGCACCTCGGCGTCGGCGCTGCCGTAGCGCGTGAACAGCGCGTTGACCACCAGCGCGATGGGGAAGTTGAGCAAAAACACCGCGTAGGAGATGCGGCTCAGGTAGGCCACCACGCGGTTGCGCGGCCAGGTGAACAGCCAGCCCTGGCGCTGCGAGCAGGCCAGCGCCAGACACACCGCGAGCGCCAGCGCGATGCGCTCGCGGAAGTCGATCGCCAGCGCCAGCAGCGTCATCGCCACCAGGGCGCCGAGCAGCCAGCGGCCGCTGCGCCAGGCCTCGTCGCTGTGGGTGGCCCACCAGGTCAGCGCGCCCAGGCCGTAGGCGCCGAAGAAGTACAGCGCCCAGCTGTCCCAGTCGCTCTCGCGGTTGAAGTGCAGCAGCGAGGCCGCCACCACCACCACCACCAGCGCCTGCGCCCAGGCGCCGGCCGCGTGCTGGCGGCGCGCCAGCCAGAGCAGGCCCAGCAGCAGGGCGTAGAGCTGGAAGTCGATCGCCACGTACCAGACGCCGGCCGAGAGCGAGTCCACGTCCAGCAGGGTGTGCAGCAGCAGCGCGTGCGAAATGAACTGCCACAGCCCGGGCGGCGCGGAAAGCGAGTCGTGCGCCATCCACAGGCGGGCCAGTTCGGTGCACAGCATGGCGACCAGCAGCGAGGCGATGTAGGGCAGGGCGGTGCGCACGTAGCGCTGGCCGACCTGGCCCAGCGGCGAGGCGGCGCGCAGCACGCCGTCGGGCGCGAGGCTGCGCGCCGCGAGGAAACCCGCGACCACCAGGAAGACCTGCACCGCCATGCGTGCGTCCTGGCTGAACCAGGTCACGAGCTCGGGCGCGAGCCGGTGCGTCCAGTCCGACATGGGGCCGTAGAAGGCGAGGTGGTGCAGCACGATCAGCTGCGAGCCCACGGCCTTGAGCAGGTCGATGAACATCAGGCGCTCACCCGCGCCGAGGCTTGCAGCGGCCCTCACAGCGCCGCCACGCCGCCGTCGCTGCGCGGGTCGGCCGCGCCCTCGATCACCCCGTCGGGGTGGCGCACCAGCGCGCCCGCGTGGCCCATGGTGTCACTGAAGGCCTCGGGCAGTTCCTCGATCACGTGGCCGGCGTCGCGCAGGGCCTGCACCAGGGCCGGGTTGAAGCGGCTCTCCAGCTTGAGCGTGGTGCTCTTGTCGCCCCAGGTGCGTCCCAGCAGCCAGCGCGGCGCGCTCACGGCCTGCTGCAGCGGCTGGCCAAAACGCGCGTAGCGCGTGAACACCGCGGCCTGCGTCTGCGGCTGGCCTTCGCCGCCCATGGTGCCGTAGGGCATCACGCGGCCGTCGTCGAACAGCGCCAGCGAGGGGTTGAGCGTGTGAAAGGGTTGGCGGCCCGGCTCGAGGTGGTTGAGCGCCTGCGGGTCGAGCGAGAAGCTGGTGCCGCGGTTCTGCCAGCAGATGCCGGTGTCCTGCAGCACGGTGCCCGAACCGAATTCCCAGTACACGCTCTGGATGAAGCTGACCGAGCGGCCCTGGGCGTCGATCGCGCCCATCCAGATGGTGTCGCCCGGCGCGGCCGGGTCGGGCCAGGGCAAGGCCTGGCGCGGGTCGATCTGCGCGGCCAGGGTGTCCAGCGAGGCGGCCTCCAGCAGGCTTTGCGGGTCGGTCGGCAGGCGCCCCGGGTCGGTCACCACGCGGTCGCGCACGCGGAAGGCGCGCTTGGTGGCCTCCACCAGGCCGTGCAGGTGCTCGAAGCCCTCGCCTTCGCTCACGCCCAGGCGGTCGAACAGGCCGAGGATCATCAACGCCGACAGGCCCTGCGTGGGCGGCGGCAGGTTGTAGACCGTGCTGTCCTTCAGGCGCACCACGAGCGGTTGGACTCGCTTCGCGCGGTAGGCCGCGAGGTCTGTGGTGCGCAGCGGGCTGCCCAGGCGCTCCAGCTCGGCACCGATGCGCCGGCCCAGCTCGCCGCGGTAGAAGTCGTCCAGGCCGCGTTCGGCCAGCGTGGCCAGGGTCTGGCCCAGCGCGGGTTGCCGAAGCAGGTGGCCGGGCTCGGGCGGCTGGCCGTCCACGAGGTAGGTGGCGGCGAAGCCCGGCGCGTCCTTCAGGCCGTCGAGCTTCTGCCGGGTCAGGGCGGACTGGCTGGTGGTGACCACCACGCCGTCGCGCGCGTGGCGGATCGCGTCGGCCAGCAGGCGCGCCAGCGGCAGGGCCTGGCCCCAGGGCGCGGCCAGGTTCAGCGCTTCGGCCCAGCCGCCGAGGGTGCCGGCCACGGTGAGCGCGGCGGTGGGGCCGCGCGCGGGGATCTCCTGCGCACCGGCATAGAAGTCGCGCGTGGCCAGCGCGGCGGCCGGTCCGCTGGCGTCGATCGCCACCACCGGCTGCCCGGGTTCGTGGATCAGCCAGAAACCGTCGCCACCGATGGCGTTCATGTGGGGGTAGACCACGGCGATGGCCGCGGCGGCGGCCACCATGGCCTCGACCGCGTTGCCGCCGTCGCGCAGCACATCGCGCCCGGCCTGTGCCGCCAGGTGATGGGGTGCGACCACCATGCCGCCCAGGGCCTTGTGGGTATGGATCATCGGAAAGCGTCTCCTGCGCGTCGGGAAATGAACATGGGGCAACCCGCTATTGTCGCGGCGCCGCGAAGGGCCAAATCCGGGCCGTTGACGCGCCAGCGACGCCGGGGCATAGACTGGGCCGCATGAGTTCCCCTTCCTGGCCCGTGCTGCCCACCCTCATCGCCGTTCTGCTGGTGGTGTTGCTCGCGACCTCGGGCTGCGCGGTCTGGCGCATGGGCCAGGCCCGGGAGCTGGCCCAGCGCAGCGAGCCGCTGCAGCAGGCCCCGGCGGACGCCACGCTGCGCCTGCTCATCGTGGGCGACAGCACCGGCGTGGGCACCGGTGCCAGCGACCCGCGGCACAGCCTGGCCGGCCTGCTGGCGCAGGCCTACCCGAGGCTGCACATCGACAACCGCGCCAGCGATGGCGCGACCTTCGCCCAGGTGATCGGCCAACTCGAGGCCGCCACCGCGCGCCACGACCTGGTGCTGGTGCAGGCCGGCGGCAACGACGTGATCCGGCTGCGCGCGCTCGACGGCGTGCGCGCCGACATCGAGCGCGTGGCCGTGCTCGCCCACGCGCGCGGCACTCGCGTGCTGCTCATGCCGGCGGGCAACGTGGGCAACGCGCCCTTTTTCTTCGCACCGGTGTCCTGGCTCATGAGCTCGCGCGCCCGTTCGATGCATGGGTTCGTGCGCGAGGCCGCGGCGCGGCACGGGGCGGTGTACGTGAACCTGTTCAAGGAGAAGGCGGACGACCCGTTCGCCCAGCGGCCTGAGCTCAACGCGGCCGATGGCCTGCACCCCAGCGACGCGGGCTACCGCGTGTGGTTCGACGAACTCATGGCGCAAGGCCGGCTCGAGCCCGTGCTGGCGCCCGCGAAGGCACGCTAGCGCTGCGGGGTCTTCAATCGGCTGGCGCGAAGTGCGCCAGCAGCGCCTCGCCCCAGCCCCAGGGGCCGGTGACCGTCAGCGTCACCGTGGTCCATTCGCCGTCCGCCCGCACCTGCTCGTCGGCGTCCCACGCGCCGCCTTCGTCGAGTGGGCCGCGCGGGCCCGGCGCGTGGGTCTCGGCCCAGTCCAGCACGGCGCGCACCTCGGTCATCACGTCGGGCAGCTGCGCGGCGCGCACGCTGGCCATGGCGTCCCAGGTGCCGGTGCCTTCGCCGTCGTCGCTGGCGTCAAAAAGCAGGTAGTTCATTGCGGGCATGGCGGCGAGCTTAGCCGGTCCGCCGAACGCTGTTCAGGGTAAACCCGCATTTGGTTGATATTGCAACTGGTTGGCAATACAACCATAATTCGAGCCGTCAACACCGATGCCATTTCCCCCGAGTGGCGCAACAACCAGGAGACAGACATGTCCATCTCACGACGCGTTCTCTGCGGCACGGCCCTGGCGGCCGCCGTCCTGTCCACCGCGCCCGTCCACGCGCAGGACCCGGCGATCAAGGTGGGCGTCATCGGCCCGTTCTCCGGCCCGTTCGCGCACTACGGCACCTTGTTCAAGGCCGGTGTGGAGGCCTATGTGGCCAGCCAGGGCGGCAAGCTCGCGGGCAAGTCGGTGGAGTTCATCTACCGCGACACCGGCGGCCCGAACCCCGCGCAGACGCGGGTGCTGGCGCAGGAGCTGATCGTCAAGGACAAGGTGGACTACCTGGGCGGTTTTGTCTTCACGCCCAACGCGCTCGCGGTCGCACCGCTGATCCAGCAGTCGCAGACGCCCACGGTCATCTTCAACGCGGCCACCTCGTCGATCACCGAGAAGTCCGAGTACTTCATCCGCAGCAGCTACACGCTGTGGCAGGTCACGGTGCCGCTGGCCCAGTGGGCCGCCAAGCAGGGCATCAAGAAGGTGGTGACGGCGGTGACGGACTACGGCCCGGGCCTGGACGGTGAAGCGGCGTTCAAGAGCGAATTCGTCAAGCAGGGCGGGACGGTGGTCGAGACCATCCGCATGCCCATCGCCACCACGGACTTCGGCCCGTTCGCGCAGCGCATCCGCGCCAGCGGCGCGCAGGCGGTCTACACCTTCCTGCCAGGCGGCCCGCCGAACCTGGGTTTCGTGAAGGCCTACAACGAGAACGGCCTGGCCAAGGCCGGCATCCAGTTCCTGGGCACCTCGGAAACGGACGAGTTCGACCTGCAGAAGTTCGGTGACTCGGCGCTCGGCCTCACGACCGCGTTCCACTATTCCGGCGCGCACGACTCGCCGGCGAACAAGGCCTTCGTCGCCGCGCTGAAGAAGCAGAACCCGGCGGCGGTGGCCAACTACGCCTCGGTCGGCGCGTGGGACGGCATGCACGTCATCCACAAGATGATCGAGGCCACCGGCGGCCAGAAGAACGGCGCCAAGGCCCTGGCTGCGGCGCGCGAGCTGCAATGGGAAAGCCCGCGCGGCCCGGTGCGCATCGACGCCAAGACGCGCCACATCACCCAGAACGTCTACCTGCGCAAGGTGGAGAAAGAGGGCGGCGTGCTGGTCAACAAGGAAGTGCAGAGCTTCGGACCGCAGACCGATCACGGCCTGAACCCCTGATGCGGCGGCTGATGGACGAAGCGACGTGATCACGTTCTCCAACATCCTGATCGACGGCCTGGCCTACGGCATGGTGCTGTTCGTCATCGCCGTGGGCCTGTCGGTCACGCTGGGGCTCATGCGCTTCGTGAACCTCAGCCATGGCGCCTTCGCCATGGTGGGCGGCTACTGCGTGGCCCTGCTGACGCGCGAGCTCCAGTGGAGCTTCTGGATCGCCGTGCCGCTGGCGGTGCTGGCCACCGGCCTGCTGGGCGCGCTGCTGGAAGCGCTGGTCCTGCGGCACCTGTACCAGCGCAAGGAGCTGGACCAGGTGCTCTTCACGATCGGCCTGACCTTCGTGCTGATCGCCTCGACCAATGCCCTGGTCGGCCCGCAGGTGCAGATGGTCCAGCTGCCGCCCTCGCTGTCGGGCTCGGTGGACCTGGGTTTCCGCACCCTGCCGGCCCAGCGCCTGCTCGTGATCGGCGTGGGCCTGGCCGTGGCCGTGCTGGCCGCGCTCACGGTGACGCGCACGCGCTTCGGCATCTGGCTGCGCGCGGCGGTGGACCACGCGGGCACGGCCTCGACGCTGGGCATTCCGATCCGCCGCGTGCAGTGCCTGACCTTCGCCGCCGGCGCGGCGATGGCCGGCCTGGGCGGTGTGCTGGGCGCGGAGGTGATGCCGCTGGAGCCTTACTACGCGCTGAAGTACCTGGTGCTGGTGCTGGTCGTCGTGGCCGTGGGCGGCATGGGCAGCATCGCGGGCTCGCTGTGCGCGGCCATCGTGCTCGGCCTGATCGAGACCGCGAGCAAGTACCTGGCCTCGGACTGGGGCAGCCTTTTCTTCTTCGCCGCCATGGCCCTCTTCCTGGCCTGGCGTCCCAACGGACTGTTGAAACGATGAACGCCCTGTCCTTGTTCAAGACGCGGGCGCTCGCGGGCCCGCAAGACGGCGATGCCGCTTCGCCGCGCTGCGCGCCGGCCTGGCGCGCGCCGCTGGTGATGCTGGCGCTGGGCCTGGCGGCCTGCCTGCTGCTGCCCGACCAGCTGGGGCTGCTGACGCGCATCTTCATCATGGGCCTCTTCGTGCTGTCGCTGGACCTGGTGGTGGGCATCGCCGGCCTGGCCACCCTGGGACACGCCGCGATGTTCGGCGTGGGTGCCTACGCGGCGGGTGTGTTCGCCTTGCGCGTGATGCCCGACCCGCTGGTGGGCCTGGCCGTCGGCGTGCTGGCGGGCGCCGTGCTCGCGGCGGCGACCGGGGCCTTTCTGCTGCGCTACCAGGGCTTCACCTTCCTCATGCTCACCGTGGCGGTGGCGCAGATGGTGCTGTCGCTGGCGCACAAGGCGCGCGACTGGACGGGCGGCGACGACGGCCTCTCGGGCTACGTGATGGGCCCGCTGCTGGGGCAGTTCCAATTCGACCTCGAAGGCCGGCTGGCCGCGTTCTACGCGCTGGCGGTGCTGGTGGTTTGCTTCTATGCCGCGCGCCGCCTGGTGGACTCGCCGTTCGGCATGGCCGTGCGCGGCATCCACGAAAACCGCGCCCGCATGGCCGCCCTGGGCACGCCGGTCTACCGCCGCCTCTGGGGCATGTACGCCGCCGCGGGCGCGCTGGCCGGCGCGGCCGGGGCGCTCTCCGCGCAGACCACCGCCGTGGTGGGCCTGGACAGCCTGTCGTTCTCCCTCTCCGCCGAGGCCCTGGTCATGCTGATCCTGGGCGGTGCCGGGCGCCTGAGCGGTGCCCTGGTGGGCGCGGCGGTGTTCCTGGTGCTGCACCACACCGCGGCCTCCATCAACCCCTACCACTGGCTGTTCGTGGTGGGGGGCCTGCTGATGCTGGTGGTGCTGGTGTCGCCCGCGAAGGCCGTGGCCTGGCTGCGCAACCGCTGGGGAGGCCGCGCATGAGCCACCTGCTCGAACTGCGCCACCTGGACAAGCGCTTCGGCGGCATCCACGTGACGCGCGACGTCTCCTTCCAGCTCGCGCCGGGCGACCGCCTGGCCCTCATCGGCCCCAACGGCGCCGGCAAGACCACGCTGGTGAACCAGATCAGCGGGGTGTTCCCCGCCGACAGCGGCGAGATCTGGCTGCGCGGCGAGAACGTCTCTCGCCTGAGCCAGGCCCAGCGCGTGCGCGCCGGCCTGGCCCGCACCTTCCAGATCACCACGCTGGCGCCGCACTTCCCGGTGCAGCGCCAGATCGAACTCGCCCTGTTCGAGCGCGAAGGACTCGGCGGGTGCTTCTGGCGCGGCATCGACAGTTTCCCCGCGCTCCAGGCCGAGGCCCGGGCGCTGCTGGCCCGCTTCGGCCTGCAAGGGCAGGCCGCCACGCCGACGCAGGACCTGGCCTATGGCGAACAACGCCTGATCGAGATGGCGCTGGCCATGGCGCTGCGGCCCCAGGTGCTGCTGCTGGACGAGCCCATGGCCGGCGTGCCCAAGGGCGACGGCGAGCGCCTGCTCGCCGCGCTCGATGCCCTGCCGCGGGACCTCGCGGTGCTGATCATCGAACACGACATGGACCTGGTGTTCCGCTTCGCCAGCCGCATCCTGGTGCTCGCCGAGGGCGCGGTGCTGGCCGACGGCACGCCGGACGAGATCCGCCGCGACCCCCTGGTCCGCGCGGCCTACCTGGGCCATGGAGAGGCGACACGGCATGCTTGAAGTCAAAGACGCCACGGCCGGTTACGGCCCCACGACGGTGCTCAACGGCCTGTCGTTCGAGGTCGGCGCCGGCGAGCGCCTGGCCATGATCGGGCGCAACGGCGTGGGCAAGACCACGGCGCTGCGCGCCGTCATGGGCCTGGTGCCGCTGCGCGCCGGCACCATCACCTTCCAGGGCGAGGACGTCACGCGGCTGTCCGCGCACCAGCGCGCGCAGCGCGGCCTGGGCTACGTGCCCCAGACCCGCGACGTGTTTCCCTCGCTGAGCGTCGAGGAGAACCTGCTCGCCGGCCTCAAGCACCGCCCGCGCGCCGCGCTCAGCGAGGCCTACGAGCTGTTCCCGCGCTTGGCCGAGCGCCGCCGCAACGGGGGCGCCCAGCTCTCGGGGGGCGAGCAGCAGATGCTTTCGGTGGCGCGCGCCCTGCTGGGCCAGCCCCGGCTGATCCTGCTGGACGAGCCCCTCGAAGGCCTGGCGCCGCTGATCCGCCTGGACCTGCTGCGCGCCTTCGGCGAGATGAGCCGGCAGACCGGCATCGCGGTCGTCATCGTGGAACAGCAGGTCGACGAGGCCCTGGCCTACGCGGGCCGGGCGGTGGTGCTGGACCACGGCGTGGTGGTGCACGGCGCACCCGCCGACGAGCTGGCGCGCGACACCGCGGCGCTGGAGCGCTGGGTCGGGATGGCGGTGCACTGACATGCGTGTCCAGAATAGAGGCATGAAAACCTCCAAATCCCTCCCCGCCGTCAGCGATCCGCTCAAGCAGATCGACCTCGACCACTACGTCCCGGCCTACCTGACCTGGACCGCCAACAAGCTCTCGCGCGGTGCGTCCCAGCACTACCTGAAGATCTTCGGGGTGGGCATCGAGACCTGGCGCTGCCTGGTGCTGCTGGCCATCGAAGGTTCGATCTCCGCGCAGCAGGTCTCGCGCGTCATCGGCATGGACAAGGCCTCGGTCAGCCGCTGCTTCAAGTCCATGCAGGAAAGTGGCTTCATCCGCATCGAGCTGGACCCGCGCGACGGCCGGGCCCGCATCGCGGTGCTGACCACCAAGGGCCGCGCCATGCACGATCAGATCCGCGAAGTGGCGCTCGAACGCGAGCGCGCTTTCCTCGAGGTGTTGTCCGCCGACGAAGCCGAGACCCTGCTGGTGCTGCTGCGCCGCCTGCACGAAAACCTGCCGGCCGTGGAAACCGCGACCCAGCGCTTCGTGGAGCAGAAGTACGCCAAAACCCGCAAACCGCCGCGAAAGCCGGCGCCCCCCGAAAGCGACTGAGACATGGTGGAACTGGACGTCAGGGTGCGCGCGCGCCAACCGGAGGCCGACGGCATCTGCAGCTTCGACCTGGAGCCCATCGGGGCGAACGAGCTGCCCGCCTTCCGCCCCGGGGCCCACATCGACGTCCAGGTCGCGCCCGGCCTGATCCGCCAGTACTCGCTCTGCGGCCACCCGCAGGAGCGGCGCAGCTGGCGCATCGGCGTGCTGCGCGAACCGCAGTCGCGCGGCGGCTCGGCCGGCATGCACGACCGGGTGCAGGTGGGCGCGGTGCTCAAGGTGAGCGCGCCGCGCAACCTGTTCGAGCTGGTCGAGGCCCCGCACAGCGTGCTGGTGGCCGGCGGCATCGGCGTCACGCCCATCCTGTCGATGGCGCAGCACCTGCAGGACACCGGCCGCTCTTTCGAGATGCACTACTGCGCGCGCTCGCCCGGGCGCATGGCGTTTCGCGGGCAGATCGAGGCCGGGCCGCTGGCCGGGCACACGCGGCTCTATTTCAGCGACGCGCCGTCGCCCCAGGCCTTCGACGCCCCGGCCCTGCTGCGGGCCGCGCCCGAGGGCGCGCACCTCTACGTGTGCGGCCCCGCCGGCTTCATGGACTTCGTGCTCTCGGCCGCGCGCGCGGCCGGCTGGGCCGAGGCGCGCCTGCACCGCGAGCACTTCGCGGGCACCGTGGCCGACAGCACCGCTGACCAGGCCTTCCAGATCCGCCTGCAGCGCAGCGGCGCCACGCTCGACGTGCCGGTGGGCGTGAGCGCGCTCCAGGTGCTGCTGGACCACGGCGTGGACGTGAACTACGCGTGCGAGGCCGGTGTCTGCGGCAGTTGCCTCACCCGCGTGCTCGAGGGCACGCCCGACCACCGCGACAGCTGCCTGATGGACGCGGAGCGCGCCGCCAACGACCAGTTCACGCCCTGCTGTTCCCGCTCGAAATCCCCCACGCTGGTCCTCGACCTGTGAGACCGACCGCCTGACCGTCACCCAAGGAGACCCCCATGAACGCCGATTGCATCGCCATCCAACCGATCCCGCCCGCCGCCGCCAGCCGCGGTCGCTTTCCGCTGAACCAGTGGTACATGGCCGGCTTCTCCAGCGACCTGACCGACAAGCCCGTGGGCCGCACCTTCCTGAACCAGAAGGTCGTGCTGTTCCGCACCGGCGAAGGCCAGGTCGCCGCGCTGGAAGACCGCTGCTGCCACCGCTCGCTGCCGCTGTCGTGCGGCACGGTCGAGGCCTCGGGCGTGCGCTGCGGCTACCACGGCATGTTGTATGCGCCCACGGGCGTGTGCATCGAGATCCCGGGGCAGGACCGCATTCCGGGCAAGGCCCGGGTCAAGGCCTACCACGTCGCCGAGAAGAACCACATCCTCTGGATCTGGATGCCGAAGGAAGAGGGCGGCGCACCCACCGTCGAGGCGCCCGACTACCCCTGGCACGACGACCCGCGCTACAAGTTCGGCTCCGGCCAGTACCACTACAACGCGCCCTGGCAGCTGATCCACGACAACCTGCTGGACCTGAGCCACCTCGGCTACGTGCACCTCAAGACCATCGGCGGCAACGCCCGGCTGCACATGAGCGCCAAGATGAACGTCACGCAGGACGGTGACAAGGTCAAGGTGGTGCGCCTCATGCCCGGCTCCACGCCGCCGCCGACCTACAAGGCCGCCTGGCCTTTCGGCGAGACCTGCGACCGCTGGCAGGAAATCGAGTTCGAGCTCTCGCACCTCAGGATCTGGACCGGCGCCGTCGAGCCCGGCACCGACGCCATCGACGACCCCGAGCGCGGCGGCTTCCACATGCGCGGCCTGCACGGCATCACGCCCGAGACCGAGGAGAGCTGCCACTACTTCTGGAGCATGTCCAGCACCCGGCACCCCGACATGCCGGAGAACATCGAGGCCGTCATCGAGCAGACCGCCTTCACCTTCGACGAAGACCGCGTGGTGATCGAAGAGCAGTACCGCAACATCCAGCGCTTCGGCGGCAAGCCCAGCTGGATCGACATCCACGTCGACGTGGGGGGCAACCGCGCGCGCCGCATCGTCGAGCGCCTGACCGCGGCATCGGCCGATCCGCAGCCGGCCTGAGTTCCATCAAAAAAAGCCCGCCGGGTGGCGGGCTTTCGGGGGTCAGGCCGCGGCCTTGACCTTCAGGCGCCAGGCGTGCAGCAGCGGCTCGGTGTAGCCGCTGGGCTGCTCCTTGCCCTTGAACACCAGGTCCAGCGCGGCGAGGTAGGCCTTGCTGGTCTTGAAGTTGCCGGCCATCTTCTTGTACAGCGGATCGCCGGCGTTCTGGCCATCCACCACGGCGGCCATGCGCTCGAAGGTGTCGCGCACCTGCTTCTCGCTCACGATGCCATGGTGCAGCCAGTTGGCGATGTGCTGGCTGGAGATGCGCAGCGTCGCGCGGTCTTCCATCAGGCCCACGTTGTGGATGTCGGGCACCTTGGAGCAGCCCACGCCCTGGTCCACCCAGCGCACCACGTAACCCAGGATGCCCTGCACGTTGTTGTCCAGCTCCTGCTGCTTCTCGGCCGCGCTCCAGTTCGGGTTGCTGCTCACGGGCACCGTCAGCAGGCCGGTCAGCAGGTTGTCGCGTTCGGCGTTGGCGTCGATCTTCTCCAGTTCCTTCTGCACGTCCGACACCAGCACCTGGTGGTAGTGCAGCGCGTGCAGCGTGGCGCCGGTGGGGCTGGGCACCCAGGCGGTGTTGGCGCCGGCCTTGGGGTGGGCGATCTTCTGGCGCAGCATCTCGGCCATCAGGTCGGGCATGGCCCACATGCCCTTGCCGATCTGCGCCTTGCCGCGCAGGCCGCAAGAGAGGCCCACGATCACGTTGTTCTTCTCGTAGCTCTGGATCCAGGCGCTGGCCTTCATGTCGCCTTTGCGCACCATGGGGCCGGCCAGCATGGCGGTGTGCATCTCGTCGCCGGTGCGGTCCAGGAAGCCGGTGTTGATGAAGGCCACGCGGCTCGCGGCCGCGCCGATGCAGGCCTTGAGGTTGATGGAGGTGCGGCGCTCCTCGTCCATGATGCCCAGCTTGACCGTGCTGTCCTTGAGGCCCAGCACCTTTTCCACGCGGCCGAACAGCTCGGCGGCGAACTCGACTTCGCGCGGGCCGTGCATCTTGGGCTTGACGATGTAGACCGAGCCCTTGCGCGAGTTGCGGATCGCGTCCTTCTTCGTGCGCTTGAGGTCGTGCAGGGCGATGGTGGTGGTCACCATCGCATCCAGGATGCCTTCGGGGATTTCCTTGTCGTCCGCGCCCCAGAGCACGGCGGGGTTGGTCATCAGGTGGCCCACGTTGCGCACGAACATGAGCGAGCGGCCGTGCAGGCGCACGCCGTTCTTCTTGCCGTTGGGCGCGGTGTACTCGCGGTCGCCGTTGAGGCCGCGCGTGAAGGTCTTGCCCGCCTTGCTGACGGACTCGGTGAGCGTGCCCTGCAGGATGCCCAGCCAGTTGCGGTAGGCCAGCACCTTGTCCTCGGCGTCCACGGCGGCCACGGAGTCTTCCAGGTCCAGGATGGTCGAGAGCGCGGCTTCCACCACCAGGTCGCTCACGCCGGCGGCGTCGCCCTTGCCGATGGCCGTGCTGCGGTCGATCTGGATCTCCAGGTGCAGGCCGTTGTGCGCGAGCAGCACGGCGCTGGGGCTCTTGGCCTCACCCTGGTAGCCCACGAACTGCGACTTGTCGGCCAGCTTGCTGGTGCCGCCGTCGGCCAGCGTCACCACCAGCTCGCCGTCCTTGTTGACGCGGTAGCCGATCGAGCCCACGTGCGAGCCCTTCTTCAGCGGCGCGGTGCGGTCCAGCACGTAACGCGCGTACTCGATGACCTTGGCGCCGCGCTTGGGGTTGTAGCCGCCCTTGGGACCGGCCTTGCCGCAGCCCTTGTCTTCCGAAATCACGTCCGTGCCGTACAGCGCGTCGTACAGCGAGCCCCAGCGCGCGTTGGCCGCGTTGAGCGCGTAGCGCGCGTTCAGGATCGGCACCACCAGCTGCGGGCCGGCCTGCACGGCCAGCTCGTCGTCCACGTTCCTGGTCGTGGCCTTCACGCTCTTGGGTTGCGGCACCAGGTAGCCGATGGTTTCCAGGAACTTGCGGTAGCCCGCCATGTCGCGGATCGGGCCGGGGTTGGCCGCGTGCCAGGTGTCCAGCTCGGTTTGCAGGCGATCGCGCTCGCCCAGCAGGGCCGCGTTCTTGGGCGCCAGGTCCGCCACGATGCCGTCGAAGCCCTGCCAGAAGTTTGCTTCGCTCACGCCGGTGCCGGGCAGCACTTGCTGGTTGATGAAGTTGAACAGTTCGGTGGCGACCTTCAGGCCGTGAATCTGGGTGCGTGCGGTCATGGAAAGCTCCGTCTGGGCGAAAAGTGGGGGTGCCCGCACTGGCGCGGGCGTGAGCGAACTGTATTCCATACCCACGTCAGCATTAATTCGATTTTTCGTCACGGATCAGTGACTTGACTGTGGGTAATGGGCCTCGAATGGGCGCATCGTGCCGCTTTGCCTTGATCGGATGAATTCTTTTGGTTGAAGAATTTCTGCACTTCGATCCTGATTCGAGCTGCCTAATTCCTTGTTTGTAATTCTTTGAGTCTAAATCCCTAGATTCCGGGTTCTTCCGAAATTCGGCGCGCAACACCGTGTGCGTGTCCGTTAAGAGGCCACCGGTGGCTCACAAGGCGCTCGCTGGTGGCATGTGTTGAACCCATCTCAAATCTCAAAAATGACACTCTTGAAAAAGACGGCGGTCGCCCTGGCCGCTTTCGGTGCCCTGACCGGGGTCGCCCACGCCCAATCCAACGTCACGCTGTATGGCCTGGTGGACCTCTATGTGGGCAAGAACACCACCAAGACCACGGTGGCCGGCGTCAGCACCCGCACCGGCCCAGGCACGAGCCTGACGAGCGGCGGCCTGAACGGCAGCCGTTGGGGCCTGCGGGGAACGGAAGACCTGGGGGGTGGCCTGAAGGCCACGTTCCAGCTGGAGTCCGGTTTCAACGCCGACACCGGCACCAGCGTCGCGCCCGGTGGCTTCAACCGCACCAGCAAGGTGGGCCTGAGCGGTGGCTTCGGTTCCTTTGAAATGGGCCGCCAATACACGCAGATGTTCCTGCTGATGGACCGGTTCGATGCCCAGGGCACCTCCAGCTTCTCCGCCACCAACGCCATCTTTGGCCCGGCGCCTGCGGGCGCGCTCCCCGGCACGACACCTGCGGCGGTCGGCGCGCTGTCCCCGGCCCTTCGCCGTGACAACATGCTGCAGTACACCACGCCGAACATGGGCGGCTTCACCGGCGCCCTGCAATATGCCTTCGGCGAAAACGGTGGTCCCGGCGTCTCGGCCGGCCGCACGATGGGCCTGTCCGCCCTCTACGAAGGTGGTCCGGTGGCGGTGCAGGGTGTGTATGAGGCCGTCAAGAGTGCCGGTCCGGCCGCCACGACGGCCAAGTCCACCGGCCTGGGCGTGAGCTACGACTTCACCGCGGTGAAGGTGCTGGCCCAGTTCGTCAACCAGAAGAACGGCCTGACCAACGGCATCAAGGACAGCGGCTTTGTGCTGAGCGTGGCCGTTCCGGTGGGCTCGGCGGGCAGCCTCAACGCGGGCATCGGCAGCGAGAAAACCAAGGCGGTCGCGACCGGCCTGCGCGTCGGCAAGACCTCCTCCGCCAGCGTCGAATACCGCCACGATCTGAGCAAGCGCACCACCGTGTACGCGGGCCTGACGAACGTGAAGTTCGAGAGGGAATCGGCGCCGGTCAGCACGTTGAAGGACCAAACCTACGGCGTGGGCCTGCGTCACCGGTTCTGAGCAAGACAAGGGTCAACACCTGGCCGCAGGGGGCCAGGTGCTGGAATTGCCCACCGCCATCCGGCGGTGGGTTTTTTTTGTTCTCTTTCCGGTCCGCGTCGATCCGGCACCCGGTGATCAACCGACCCGCCCGTTCAGCTGCCGCGCCGCCGCCAGCACCTTGCCCACGTGCCGCTCATCGAAACGGTGCGCCGGCATCGTGAGCGTGAGGGAGGCGGCGATCGAGCCGTCCGCGTGGAACACCGGTGCCGAAATGCCGGCCACCTCGGCCAGGCGGTCGCCCACGGCGGTCATGAAGCCATCGGTGCGGATGCGCGCCAATACGCGCTTGTCGGCTGGCGTGGGCTTGCGGCTGTCATCGCCCGCGCCGAACGCCGAGAGCACGCGCCCGCCCGTGCCCTGGTGCAGCGGCAGCACGTCGCCTGCGCGGATGTGGTCGCGCACCGGATGGGGCGAATCCACGCGGTAGAGGCACAGCCGCGTCTGGTTCGGCGCCTGGCCCTGGCGCACGTGGTAGGCCGCGCTCTCGCCGGTGGCCGACACCAGCTGGCGCAGCACCGGCATGACGACCCGGTCCAGCGAAAACGAGGCCGCGTAGATGCCGTGCAGCCGCGCCACCTCGCCGCCCAGGGCGTAGCGCCCGTCGTCCAGCCGCTGCAGCAGGTGCGCGTGTTCGAGCGAGGCGAGCAGGCGCAGCGCGGTGCTCTTGTGCAGCTGGGTGCGCTCGGCCAGCTCGGCCAGCGACAACGAGGCGTCGCCCGCGTGGAACGCGCCCAGCAGCGAGAGCGCGCGGTCCACCGCGGCGGTGCCGCCGGTGGCGGCGTTGGCATCGGCCAAGGAAGGGGTCTGCGCTTTTCGGGGCATGAAGGAGGAGGAGGAAGGGGCTTGGTTGACAGGACGGAAGTGATCTGCGATTCTTTTGCTAGAAAGAATATCGTTCTATCTTGTAAAACGCAAGCAACCCGGCTTCTTCCATGCAAAACGCCCCCGAAGTCCTCATCAGCGAAGTCGGCCCGCGCGACGGCCTGCAGTCCGTGAAGGCCACCATGCCCACGGCCGACAAGCTGCGCTGGATCGATGCGCTCGTGGCCGCCGGCCTGCGCGAGATCGAGGTCGGCTCCTTCGTGCCCGCCAAGCTGCTGCCGCAGATGGCCGACGTGGTCGACGTGGTGCGCCACGCCCTGCGGCACCAGGGCATCACCGTGATGGCCCTGGTGCCCAACCGGCGCGGGGCCGAGGCCGCGCTGGCCTCGGGCGTGCACAAGATCACCCTGCCGGTGTCGGCGAGCGAGGCGCATTCGCTGGCCAACGTGCGCAAGACGCGCGAGCAGATGGTGGACGAGCTGCGCGAGGTGCACGCGCTGCGCCGCGATACCGCGCCCGGCGTGGCGATGGAGGTGGGCCTGTCCACCGCCTTCGGCTGCACGCTGCAGGGCGTGGTGGACGAAGACGAGGTGATCCGCCTGGCCGTGGCCTGCGTAAGGGCGGGCGTGGACGAGGTGGGCCTGTCCGACACCACCGGCATGGCCAACCCCGCGCAGGTGCGCCGCCTGTTCACGCGCCTGCGCGCCGAGCTGGGCGAGCGCGCGGGCGCGGCCCACATGCACAACACGCGCGGCCTCGGGCTGGCCAACTGCCTGGCCGCGTTCGACGTGGGCGTGCGCACCTTCGACGCCTCGCTCGGCGGCCTCGGCGGTTGCCCCTACGCGCCAGGGGCCTCCGGCAACGTGGTCACCGAAGACCTGGTCTTCATGTTCGAGGCCATGGGCGTGCGCACCGGCATCGATCTTTCGACCCTCATCGCCGCGCGCGATCCCCTGCGCGCGGGCCTGCCCGGCGAGCCGGTGTACGGCATGACGCCCGAAGCCGGCCTGCCCAAGGGCTGGCGCGCCGCCTGAAACTTCTCCACCCCTGCCATGCCAGACACCCAAGACACCCCCCGTCCCTTGCCCTTCGAAGGCATCCGCGTCGTCGAATTCACCCACATGGTCATGGGCCCCACCTGCGGCATGGTGCTGGCCGACCTGGGCGCCGAGGTCATCAAGGTCGAGCCACCCGCCGGCGACAACACGCGCCGCCTGCTCGGCTCGGGCGCGGGCTTCTACCCGCTGTTCAACCGCAACAAGAAAAGCCTGGTGCTGGACCTGCAGTCGCCCGAAGGCCGGGAGGCCGTGCTCAAGCTGATCGCCACCGCCGACGTGGTGAGCGAGAACTTCAAGCCCGGCACCATGAAGAAGCTGGGGCTCGATCACGCCAGCCTGAAGAAGCTCAACCCGCGCCTCATCTATGTGAGCCACAAAGGCTTCCTGCCCGGCCCGTACGACCACCGCACCGCGCTCGACGAGGTGGTGCAGATGATGGGTGGCCTGGCCTACATGACCGGCCGCCCCGGCGACCCGCTGCGCGCGGGTTCCTCGGTGAACGACATCATGGGTGGCCTGTTCGGCGCCATCGGCGTGATGGCCGCGCTCAGCGCGCGCGAGAAAACCGGCGAAGGCTGCGAGGTGCAGAGCTCGCTGTTCGAGAACAACGTCTTCCTCGTCGCGCAGCACATGATGCAGTTCGCCGTCACCGGCAAGGCCGCCGCGCCCATGCCCGACCGCATCTCCTCCTGGGGCATCTACGACGTCTTCCAGGTGAAGGACGGCGAGCAGATCTTCCTCGCCGTGGTGAGCGACACGCAGTGGGCCATCTTCTGCGACGCCTTCGGCTACCAGGACCTGCAGGCCGACCCGCGCCTGCAAGGCAACAACAACCGCGTGCGCAACCGCGACTGGCTCATTCCCCTGCTGCGCGAACGCCTGGCCCTGCAGAGCGCGGCCGATCTCGCCGCGCTGTTCGAGCGCCACGGCCTGCCGTTCGCGCCCATCACCAAACCCCACGAACTGCTGGACGACCCCCACCTTTGCGCCACCGGCGGGCTCGCGCCCATCACCCTGCCCGATGGCGAGCGCGCCGGCCAGGCCGCGCAGACCGTGTTGCTGCCGCTGGCGCTCGACGGCGAACGCCTGGGCGTGCGCCGCAGCCCGCCGAAACTCGGTGAACACAGCGCCGAGCTGCTGGCCGAGCTGGGCTACGGCGCGGAGGACGCGGCGCAACTGAGCCGCACGGTCGTCAAAACCGCCTGAAAAGTCATCAATCGGCCCAAATTTATCATTGATTCGCTCCTGCAGGTGGGGTAATCTGCCCGGGTGGACAAACTCAAGCAACTCGAAACCTTCGTGGCGGTCGCCACGCGCGGCAGCCTCACCGCCGCCGCCAAAGCCGAGGGCGTGGCCCCGGCCATCATCGGGCGCCGGCTCGACGCCCTCGAAGCCCGGCTCGGCGTGAAGCTCATGGTGCGCACCACGCGGCGCATCACCCTCACCCACGAAGGCAGCGCCTTCCTGGAAGACTGCCAGCGCCTGCTGGTGGACATGGCCAACGCCGAAGCCAGCGTGAGCGCCGGCGGCGTCAAGGCCAGCGGCCACCTGCGCATCACCGCGCCGGCCGGTTTCGGCCGCCGCCATGTGGCGCCGCTGGTGCCGCGCTTTCGCGAACTGCATCCCGAGGTCACCATCTCGCTGAACCTGAGCGACCGCGTGGTCGACGTGGCCGGCGAGGCCTACGACTGCGCCGTGCGCGTGGGCGATCTGCCGGACTCCTCCCTGGTCAGCGTGCGACTGGCCGACAACCGCCGCCTGTGCGTGGCCACGCCGCGTTACCTGCAGCAGCACGGCCGCCCGCAGGTGCCGGCCGACCTGGTGCGCTTCGACTGCCTCACGCTCTCCAGCGACGCCTCGCAGACCCGGGGCTGGGCCTTCACCGTGCCGGCGCCCGGCGGCCTGGGCGAGGTGGAGATCGTGCACCTGCGCCCCAACGGCCCGCTGGACTGCACCGACGGCCAGGTGCTGCGCGAATGGTGCCTGGCCGGTTATGGCATCGCCTGGCGCAGCACCTGGGAGGTGGAGGCCGACATCGCCGCCGGTCGGCTGGAAAGCGTGCTCGACGACTTCGCCGCGCCGCCCAATGGCATCTTCGTGCTGTTCCCGCAACGCAAGCACCTCGCGCTGCGCGTGCGCCTGTGGATCGACTTCCTCAAGCACGAGTACGCGCGGCCCGACTTCTGGAAAACCTGAACCCCTCACACCCATGACCACCAAGCTCCTCGGCCTCTCCGGCAGCCTGCGCCAGCTGTCCTTCAACACCTCGCTGCTGCGCGCGGCGGTTCCGCTGGCGGGCGACGCCGCACAGCTCGACGCCGCCACGCTGCACGGCATCCCGCTCTACGACGGCGACCTGGAGCAGCGCGAGGGCACGCCGGCGGCCGTGCGCGAACTCAAGGAAAAGATCCTCGCCAGCGACGGCCTGCTGCTCGTCACGCCCGAGTACAACAACGGCATTCCCGGCGTGTTCAAGAATGCGGTGGACTGGCTCTCGCGGCCCACGCCCGGCCTGCCCGACGTGTTCCGCGACCGGCCCGTGGCCGTCATCGGCGCCTCGCCCGGGGGCTTCGGCACCATCCTGTCGCAAGCCCACTGGTTGCCGGTGTTGCGCACCCTGGGCACCCACACCTGGCAGGGCGGGCGGCTCATGGTTTCGCGCGCGTCGTCCGTGTTCGGCCCCGACGGCGCGCTGCTGGACGACAAGGTGCGCCAGCAGCTCGGCGAATTCGTGCAGGGCTTCGCGGCCTTCGTCGCGGCCGCGAAAAAGCCCTGAAAGGGCGGCGGCGGTTCAGCCGGGGATGTCCGGCTCCACCAGGTGCGCCAGCTGGGCCAGCGACTCCTGCCAGCCCAGGTAACACATCTCCAGCGGGATCACGTCGGGGATGCCCTCCTGCACCACGTGGAGCTCGGTGCCGCAGGACACGGCCTTCAGCTGTACGTCCACCGTGATGAGTCCGGGCAGGTTGGGGTCGTCGAACTTGTCGGTGTAGCGCAGGCGCTGATGGGGCACGAGTTCCACGTACTCGCCGCCGAACGAATGGGCGTGGCCGGTCGAGAAATTGCGGAAAGACATGCGGAACGTGCCACCCACCCTGGCGTCCAGGTGCTCCACCTTGCAGAGAAAACCGTAGGGCGGCAGCCAGCGGGCGAGGGCGTCGGCGTTGAGGAAGGCGCGGTAGACCTTCTCGGGCGGGGCTTTGAGGACGCGATGGAGGCGAACGGCGCGGGAAGAGGAAGTGCTCATGGTGAGGGTCCTTTCTGGTGAGGGTCGAGGGACATGGGCAGGGCCGGGCTTGTGCGCCCGGCTCCTCATGCTCGACGATCGAGGTGACGCCGTTTCGACAAGGCGGTGGGGTTTCGAGGCGGTTTCAGCCGCCCCGTCCCCTCTTTCTGCTCATGAATCGATCGTGGGCTTCATTCAACAGGTCTCCCGCCGAGTTGTCGGTAGGTTCACTGACGTCGCTGTCGGTATCGTCGGGAATGAAAGCCGAAAGCACGTTCAGGAGGCGTGTTCTGCGCAGCGCGGTGGCCAACTCCGGAGCCGTCGAACCCTGATGGTTCTCTTGTTCCCAATCGATGTCTGCGGCGAGTGTGTTCAGGAAGTCGTCCAGGCCGTCGGCCCAGGCACCGCCTTGCATGGTGCGATTCGTCAGGTGCAGTGCCAGGTGGTGCAGCACCGTGTTGCCCTGTTGATCGACCTCGTTGACCCGATGCGGTTGGAGCGATGGCGCCAAGGCATTGAAGGCGCCCGGGTCCGCTTGCCTCGTCGCGAACATGAGCAGCGTTTCCCCGTTCGCGGTTCGCGTGGCGGCATGGACATGGTGCTGCTCCACCAGGAACCGCAATTCCTCGTGATCGCCTTCGGTGATGGCGTGTTGTGCGGCCTGAGCGGGTGTGAAAGGCCGGATGTGGGGGGCCTGGAGGCCCGCTGGCTGGAGATGGTTGATCATCAGTTGTCGGTTGCTGTGCAAGATGGAAGAAGGGCCCAGGACGGGCCCAGAACCACAGTGAGTCAAGGCCGAAGGTGGTTCGCCCATGCCGCTAAATCGCGGGGCAGACCTGCGGCATAGGCGCGGCGCGCGAGCAGCCAAATCCCGCCTATGCGGCCTTGGGCCGGCGCACCGCGCGCACCTTCCCGCTCGGCCCGCCGCCGCAATAGAACAGGTCCGCGCCATCGGATTCGAGGCCGCTCACGCCGAGGCCGGCGGGCATGTCGAGGCGTTCGAGCACCTTGCCACTCTGCGGGTCGATGCGGCGGATGTCGCTCTCGTCGCCCTCCCAGGTGCCGTGCCAGAGTTCGCCATCGACCCAGGTGACACCGGTGACGAAGCGGTTGGATTCGATGGTGCGCCGGATCGCGCCGGTGGCCGGGTCGATCTGGTGGATCTTGCGGTCGCGGTACTGGCCGACCCACAGGCTGCCTTCGGCCCAGGTGAGCCCGGAGTCGGCGCCGCCGCCGGGCGCGGGGATGGAGGCGAGCACGGTGCCGGAGGCGGGGTCGATCTTGTCGATGCGCGCCTCGGCGATCTGGTACAGGTGCTTGCCGTCGAAGGCGGTGCCGGCATCACCCGCGCGTTTCAGCGTGCGGGTGACCTCGCCGCTGGCGGGGTCGAAGGCGACGATGCCTTCGTCGGTGGCGGCCCACACGCGCTGGCCGTCGTGGGTGACGCCGTGCACGCGCTCGGAGCCGAGGAAGGGACCGTACTCGCGCACGACTTCGGCGGTGCGCGCGGTGGGGGTGGTCTGACGGGTCATGGTGAATCTCCTTGTGGCAGCACCGGGTGTCGGCGCTTGAGGGTCACTCTATTCAATCGGCAGCGAAGCAGGGAGTAACAAGATCGTCGCGAATCCGGCCAGCGGCGGCGCCAGCCAGCGCCGCGCCCGCGCCTGGCCGATGGCGCGCACGCGGCCCCCGGCCTCCAGCTCGGCGAGCGCGCGCTGCACGGTGCGCTGGCTCGCGCCCAGCGCGAGCGCCAGGGCCGAGGTGGACCAGGCCGCGCCGTCGGCCAGCAGCGCCAGCAACGAAGCCTGTTCGCCGTCGATGGGCGGCGCGAGCAGCACGAGGGAGCGCCCGCCCGAGGGCTGCAGCGCGAAGCCGCGCGCGGTGGCCTCGATGCCCGCGAGGGGTTTGACGAGCGCGCGCAGGCGGCCGATCTCGACGCGCAGGCGCGCGCGGTGCGTCTCGTCCGGGCGGCGGGTGCGGAACGCCTCGGCGATCAGGGCCTCGCGCTCCACGTCGCCCGGCCAGGCCTGGGCGAGCGCGCGCGCCAGCGCGAACAGCACGGGCCGGCGCGCGAGCGATTGCCACGCGGCGCCTGTGCCCAGGCCGCGGCGGCAGGCGTCCACCACCAGCGCGTCGGAGGCCAGCAGGGCCGCCACGTCGGCCAGCCGCAGCGCCTGCTCGCTGCCGTTGCCCAGGCGGCGCGCGGCCGGTTGGTTCAGCGTGGCCTGGGCTTGTGCGACTTCGGCCTGAAGGGCGGGCACGCCGGCCCGTGTGGCCGCATCGCGCGCGCGGGCCAGGGCCGCGCGCCCGGCCTCCACGCGCAGCGAGCGCAGCGCGAGCTCGGCCGCGACCAGCTCGGCCACCGCCGCGAGCGCGGGTGGCAGGCGGGTGGTGTCGATGGCCGCGAGCACGGCTTCGGCCTCGGTCAGGCGGCCGAGCAGCAGCAGGCGCCGCGCCGCGATCAAGCGGGCCTGGCGCGCGTTGGCGTGGTCGGCGTGGGCTTCCAGGGTGGCCGCGGCGGCGGCCAGCGGGCGCGTGGAGCCACCGAGGTCGCGCATGGCCAGCGCCACCTCGGCCTCGGCCACCACGCAGCGGGCGCGCGCCAGGGTTTCGTGCGCGCCGAAGCCTCGGCCGGCGCGCCGCAGCAGGTCGCGTGCGCGCGGATGTTCCCCGAGCTGGGCCATGGCGATGCCGCGCAAGGCCAGGGCCGGCGGGTCGTCGCGCAAGGCCACGCGCTTGAGCGCGCCCAGCGCGTCGCCCGCGGCCAGGGCGCGCGCGGCGGCGGTGATGAGGGAATCCATGCCGACAGGCTACCCCAGCCGGCGCAGGGGCGCCTCGCCGTGGTCAGCGGCTGGCGCGCGCGGGCGCCACGGCGGCGCCCTGGATCTGGTGCCGTTGCAGGCCCTGGGTCACGAAGCCGCTGGCCTTCATCTCTTCGATGAACCCGCTGAGCCAGGCTTGCGCCGCCGTGCGGCCCTTGGGCACGCCCATGGCCTGCTCGATCACCATGAAGCGCCCGGGCAGCAGGCGCACGCCGCCCACGCGCTGCGCGTCCGCCTCCAGCTGCTGCTTCACGCCGGCGGCCACGTCCAGCTTTTCGGCGAGGAACAGGTCCGTCACGGCGGGCGAGGTGGGCGCGCGCACCAGGGTGGCGGCCTTGATCTCGCGCGTGAGGAACAGGTCGTACGCGCTGCCGCGCCCGACGACCACGCGCGTGCCGGCGCGGTCCACGTCCTCGTTGCGGCGCAGCGGCGAGTCGTTGCGCACGAGGTAGGCGCCTTCGATGATCACGTAAGGCGCGGTGTACTCCATGTCGGCCGCGCGGACCGGGTCGATGGCGACGAAGGCGAGGTCCACCTGCCGCGCCTTGACCGCCTCCACCACGTTGCCGGCCGAGTTGAACAGCACCAGTTCGATGGGCACGCCCAGGCGCCGTGCGGCCTCGCGCGCGAGATCGACCGACACGCCCTGCGGCTCGCCCGAGGCGCTGCGCGTGGCCAGGATGGGGTTGCCGAAATTGATCGCGGCGCGCAGCTTGCCGGTGGACGAGAGTTCGGCGATCGCGGCGGCCGGCGGGGGCGTCGAGGCGGGTCCGGGCGCGGCGCAGCCGGCGAGCGCCAGGGCGCTGGCGGCGCACAGGGTGCGGCGAAAGCGGTCCATGTCAGTCCACCTTCACGTTGGCGGTCTTGACCAGGTTGACCCAGAACTTGCCGTCCTCCACCAGGAAGCTGGCGAACTGCTCGGGCGAGCCGGAGAGCGAGACCTCGGTGCCTTCGCGCTCCAGCGCGGCCTTCACCGAGGGCTGCTGCATGGCGGTGCGCACCGCGTCGTGGATGGTCTTCACGGTGGCCGGCGGCGTGCCCACGGGCGCGAACATGCCGTACCAGAACTCCAGGTTGTATTCGGGCAGGCCGGCCTCGCGCATGCCGGGCATGTCGGGCACCAGCGGCGAGCGTTCGCGCGTGCTGACGGCGATGGCGCGCAGCTTGCCCGCATTGGCCTGGGGCAGCACCGAGGGCGAGGTGCCGAAGGTGAGCTGCGTCTCGCCGGCCATCACCGAGGTGATGGCGAAGGAGCCGCCCCGGTAGGGCACGTGCGTCATCTCGGTGTTGGTCAGCAGGCTGAAGAGCGCGGCGCCCAGGTGCGGCGCCGAGCCGTTGCCCGAGGTCGAGTAGTTGAGCTTGCCGGGGTCCTTCTTCGCCGCCGCGATCAGGTCGGGCACGGAGCGGATGCTGCTGCTGGGGTTGACCGCCAGCACCAGCGGCGAGGTGGTCATCTTGCCCACGGGCAGCAGGTCGCTGGGCTTGTAGGTCAGCTTGGGGTTGAGCGCGGGGTTGACCGAGATGGCGCTGGGGCTGGCGATCAGCAGCGTGTAGCCGTCGGGCGCGGCCTTGGCCACGATGTCGGCCGCGATGCTGGAGCCGTTGCCGGGCTTGTTGTCGATCAGCACGGTCTGGCCCAGGGCCTTGCTGAAGGACTCGCTCATGGCGCGCGCCACGTAGTCGGCCGCGCCGCCCGGCGCGAAGCCGATCACGATGCGGATGGGCTTGTTCGGGTAGGGCGCGGGCTGCGCCCAGCCGAGGGAGGCCAGGGTGCCCAGCGCGAGCGCCAGGACGAATTGTTTGCGGTGCTTCACGGGGTTGTCTCCTCTTGCGGGTGGTGGTTCAGCTCGCGTCCGCCGGCATGCGCAGGACGATTTTTCCGATGTGCGCGCCGGCTTCCATGCGCGCCTTGGCTTGCTCGAGTTGCGAGAAGTCCATCACCCGGTCGATGTGCGGCTGGATGCGGCCGGCAGCGATGAGGGGCATGACCTCGGCCACGAAACGCGGCAGCGCGGCCGCCCGCTGTTCCTTGGTGCGCAATTTGTTGGAGACGCCGAACAGCACGAGGCGTTTGGCGTGCAGGGCTTCGAGGTCGATCTCGGCGCGCACCACGCCATCCACATAGCCCACGGTGGCCAGGCGCCCTTCGAACGCGAGCGCGCGCAGGCTTTCGGCGAACACCGTGCCGCCCACGGTGTTGATGACCAGGTTCACGCCCTGCTGGTCCGTGGCCTTGAGCACGGCGGGCGCGAAGTCCGCCGCGCGGGTGTGCAGCGCCACGTCCAGACCCAGCGGCTGCAGCGCCGCGAGCTTGTCGGCCGAGCCCGAGGTGCCGATGACGCGTGCGCCCAGGGCCTTGGCCAGCTGCAGCGAGGCCACGCCCACGCCGGAGGACACGCCGTTGATGAGCAGCCACTCGCCCGCCTGCAGCCGGCCTTGCAGCACCAGCATGTCGAACGCGACCAGGAAGGTGAGCGGCACGGCGGCGGCCTGTTCCCAGCCGAGCGCCACCGGCACGGGCATGGCCTCGATCTCTTCCATCAGCGCGCACTCGGCGAAGGCACCCGGGCAGCGGCCCATCACGCGGTCACCGGGTCGGAAGGTGGTGACCTCGGCGCCGACGGCGATCACCTCGCCCGCGCCTTCGCCGCCGATGGCTTTCCAGGTGCCGGGCGCGCCGTGCAGGCCATGGCCGAGCAGGAACTCGCCGCGGTTCAGCGCCGCCGCGCGCATGCGCACCAGCAGTTGCCGCGCGCCGGGCGTGGGCACCGGCGTCTCGCGCAGGGCGAGCTCGGTGGCGGTGTCGGTCATCTGCATCCAGTAGGCCTGCATGGTGGGGGGTTCCTGGTGTGGCTCAGCGGCCGGTGAACACGGGTTTGCGCTTCTGCATGAAGGCCGTGCGGCCTTCGGTGTAGTCGGCGCTTTCGAAGCAGCCGCGGATGAGCGAGGCACACAGCGCGCTGTCGAGTTCGGGCGAGGGCTTGAGGATTTCGCGCGTGATCGCCTTGCCGGCCATCACGGTCAGCGGCGCGTTCTCGGCGATGCTGCCCGCGTACTCCGCCAGCAGCGCGGGCAGGGCCTCGGGCTCGCAGGTCCGCGAGACCAGGCCGAGCGATTTCGCTTCGGCGGCGTCGATGCGCCGCGCGGTGAAGAACAGGTCCTTGGCTGCACCCGGGCCGATCAGGTCCACCAGGTTTTTCATGGCGGAATAGCGGTAGCCCAGGCCCAGGCGCGCGGCCGGAATGGAGAACACCGAGTCGCTGGCCGCGATGCGCAGGTCGCAGCTGATCGCCACGTTCACGCCGCCGCCGATGCAGTAACCCCGGATGCAGGCCAGCGTGGGCTTGGGGAAGTCGTGGATGCCCATCAGCGTGGTCTCGGCCATCTTCTCGTAGTAGGCGACGGCCTCGCGCGCGGCGCGCATGTCCTCGAACTGCGTGATGTCCGCGCCCGAGACGAAGGCCTTGTCGCCCGCGCCGGAGAACACGACCAGGCGCACGCGGTCATCGTCGCGGGCCAGGGCCAGCAGCGGCGGCACGGCCTCCCACATGTCGACCGAGAGCGCGTTGTGGCGCGCCGGGTTGTTGAAGCGGATGTACAGCGTGCGCCCGTCCAGCCAGGTCTGCACGCGCTCGGTGGGGGAGGTGTAGGTGGGATCGGTCATTAATAGACTCCGGCGGCTTTCATGCGGGCGAGGTCCTCGGGCCCGAGGCCGAGTTCGGCCAGGATTTCTTCGGTGTGTTCGCCCCGGCGCGGCGCGGCGCGCGCGATGGTGCTGGGCGTGCGCTCCAGCTGCATGGGCTGGCCCACCAGGCGCTGCGGGCCCTGCCACTTCGACACCACGTCCTTGATCATCCCGAGGTGCTGCACCTGCGGTTCTTCCAGCGCTTCCTGCATGTTGCTGATCAGGCCGCAGGCCACGCCGCCGTCGTTGAGTTGCGCGATCCAGTGGCTGCGGTCGTGTTCGGCCAGGCGGCGGTTGATCTCGGCGTTGAGCGTGTCGCGGTTCACCGAGCGCGAGGGTTTGTCGTGGTAACGCTCGTCGGTGATCCATTCGGGCGCGCCGAGGATGTGGCAGAAGCGTTCCCAGATCTTGGAGCCGAACACCGCGATGTTCATGTAGCCGTCGCGCGCCTTGTAGACGCCGGTGGGGATGCTGGTGGGGTGGAAGTTGCCGGCCTGCGTGGCGACCTCGCCGTCGATCAGGTAGCGCGAGGTCTGGAAGTCCAGCATGTAGACCATGGACTCCAGCAGCGAGGTGTGCAGGAACTGGCCTTTCCCTGAGGCTTCGCGCTCCAGCAGCGCGACCAGGATGCCCTGCGCCGCGAAGATGCCGGCGCACAGGTCGGCGATCGGAATGCCCACGCGCATCGGGCCGTCACCCGGCGTGCCGGTGACGGACATCAGCCCGCCCATGCCCTGCGCGATCTGGTCGAAGCCGGGGCGCGAGGCGAGCGGGCCGGTCTGGCCAAAGCCCGAGATGCTGGCGTAGACCAGGCCCGGGTTGCTCGCGGCCAGCGAGGCGTAGTCGATGCCCAGGCGGAACTTCACGTCGGGCCGGAAGTTCTCGACCACCACGTCCGCGCCGTCGATCAGGCGCTTGAGCGTGGCGATGCCTTCGTCCGTCTTGAGGTTGAGCGTGATGGAGCGCTTGTTGCGGTGCGTGTACTGGTAGTCGGAGCCGTCCTGGCCGCCGAGCGTGTCGTCGCCGCGCATGCTGTCGGGCATCTGCACCTGGACCACGTCGGCGCCCCAGTCGGCGAGCTGGCGGCAGGCCGTGGGGCCGGCGCGCACCTGGGTCAGGTCGATGACGCGAAAGCGCTGCAAGGCGGTGGAGGCGGGCAGGTGGGGCATGGCGCGCCTCCAGTCACTGCGGGCGGCACAGCGCGGTGAGCGCGCGCACGTCCGGCAGCGAGGCCAGCGAGGCGCAGGCGGCCGTGATGTCGCGCGCCTTCGCCTCGCCCAGCACGGGCACCACCAGGGCCTGGAATTTCGCTTCCAGCTGTGCGTCCGACAGCGGGTTGCGCAGCGAGCCGATGGCGTCCTCCACGCGCACTTCCACGCGCCGGCCGTCGAGCAGCACGGCCGTCACATGCACAGCCGCTTCGGCGATGCTGTCGTCCACCGTGGCCTGCACCTTGTCGCGCAGGGCCACCACCCGCGGGTCGGTGACGACCGCGTCGGAGAACTCTTCCTCGCCCGCGCGCCCGTGGATCAGGCCCACCGCGCAGCC
The DNA here is from genome assembly GCF_058796355.1 of Hydrogenophaga sp. GW823-FHT04C09. NCBI lineage: Bacteria > Pseudomonadati > Pseudomonadota > Betaproteobacteria > Burkholderiales > Comamonadaceae > Hydrogenophaga > Hydrogenophaga sp. GW823-FHT04C09. The sequence continues at coordinate 252,739 of NZ_JBXAIO010000007.1, forward strand.
GTGGTAAACGCTGAACTTGCCCTGCAGGCCGTCCTTCGGCGCCTTCTTGCCGGTGAGTTCCAGCACCAGCGAGTGCACGCGCAATTCGATGTGCTTCACCTGATCCGGTGTCACACCCTGGTCGCGCAGTTGCACGCAGGCGTCGATGCTGGGGTGGATGACGATGCCGCAGGCGAAGGGCTTGTAGGTGTTGAAGGAGATCTCGAAGCGCTCGCCGAGTTCGTCCGTCGCTTCGTTCCAGGCGCGTTTGTCCGAGGCCACCTGCACGAAGCCGCGCGGTGCCTCGAGCGCGCGTGGGCTGGCGGTGAAGCCCTGGCTGGCCAGCAGGGCCGACATGAGGCCGGCGCGCGCCGCGCCGCCGGGGTGGAAGGGCTTGGTCATGGTGCCGAACTGCTCGCGCAGGCCGACCGGTTGCGAGGCCGCGATGCCGATGGCCATGGCGGTCTGCGCCTCGTCCAGCCCGAGCAGGCGCGCGCAGCCGGCCGCCGCGCCCAGCATGCCGGTGGAGCCGGTGATGTGCCAGCCGCGGTCGTAGTGGTCGGGGTACATCACGTTGCCGATGCGGCAGGCCACGTCGATGCCCAGCACCAGGGCGTCGAGCACCTCGCGCCCGCTGCTGCCCCGGTGCTCGGCCAGGGCCAGCACGGCCGAGGCCACCGGGCCGGCGGGGTGGATGATGGTCTTCAGGTGCGTGTCGTCGAAGTCGAAGGTGTGCGAGGTGATGCCGTTGACCAGCGCCGCGCTGGCCATGTCCACCTGCTCGCGGCGGCCGAGCACGCTGGCCTGGGGCGCGGGCTGCAGCAGCTGCACGGCGGCCACGGCGGCGTCGGCGGCCTCGTGCCGCGCCGCGCCGATGGCGCAGCCCAGCCAGTTGTAGAAGGTGCGGTGGGCCTCGCGCTCCACGGCGTCGCTCCAGCCGCGCGAGGGGTGGCGGGCGACGAAGCGGGCGAGCAGGGTGGTGATGGGCGGGGCCGTGAGGTCGGCGGGGACTTGGGTGTTGCGGGTCACGGGTTCGGGGCTCTGAGGTTGGAGAAGAGAAAGAAAGAGCGGGCGCCGGGCGTCACTCGTCCAGGCGGATGTTTCGGGCCTTGGCCAGCGCGGTCCAGCGCGTGACGTCGGCCTTGATGTACTGGCCGAACTGCTCGGGCGTCATGGGCCACGGCTCCACCGCCTCGCCCGCGAGCTTCTCGGCCAGCTCGGGCGCCTTGAGCACGGCGACCTGGGTTTCGTTGAGGCGGCGCACGATGTCGGGCGGCATGCCGGCCGGGCCGACCACGCCGTACCACTGCATGGCGTCGAAGCCTTTGAAACCGACCTCTTCCATGGTCGGCACGTCTTTCAGTTGCGGGCTGCGCTGCTTGCCGGTCACGGCCAGCGCGCGCATGCGGCCCGAGCGCAGGTGCGGCAGGGCCGCGGCCAGGCCGGGGAAGACGGCCTGGGTCTGGCCGCCGAGCAGGTCGTTCATGGCCGGCGCGACGCCGCGGTAGGGGATGTGCAGCAGGAACATGCCCGTCTCCTGCTTGAGCAGCTCCATCGTGAGGTGGGTGAGCGAGCCCTGGCCGGCCGAGCCGTAGCTGAGCTTGCCCGGCTGGCGCTTCACGTAGTCGATGAATTCCTTGATGTCCTTGACCGGCACGCTGCTGTTGACCACCAGCACGTTGGGCGTGGCGCCGATCATGCCGATGGGGGTGAAGTCGGTGACGGCGTCGTAGCTGACGCGGCGCGTGGCGGGCGTGGTGCCGTGGGTGGCGACGTAGCCCTGCAGCAGGGTGTAGCCGTCGGCCGGCGCGCGCGCGGTGAGCTGGCAGGCCACCACGCCGCCGCCGCCGCTCTGGTTGTCCACGACGAAGTTCTGGTTGAGCAGCTTGCCCCAGCGCTCGGTGACCACGCGGGCGATCATGTCGCTGCCGCCGCCGGCCGCCACCGGGACGATGTAGCGCATGGAGCGCGCGGGGTAGGCCTGTTGGGCCATGGCGAGCTGCGGCAGGGCCAGGGTGGCCCCCGCTGCCTGCAAGAGGTGGCGGCGTTTCATGTGGCTTGTCTCCTTCGTTGTGGGCGCATGTTGACAGTGGGACAACCTGCTGTAAATTGCATCTTTCTGAGGTCTTGATGCATTGCTTGCAAGAATGAAAGGCACCCCATGGGCACGCTCAAACCCACGCTGGCGGACCTGCGCGCCTTCGTCACCGTGGGCGAACTGCAGAGCTTCGCGGCCGCCGCCAAGGCCCTGCACCTGTCGCAGCCGGCGCTCTCGCGCCGCATCTCGCACCTGGAGGGGCTGCTGGACGTGCGCCTGTTCGACCGCACCACGCGCAGCGTGGAACTCACGCAGCTGGGCCAGCGCTTTCTGGGCCAGGTGCGCAGCGTCATCACCGACCTAGACCGCTCGGTGGTCGACCTGCACGACGTGGCCCACATCGAGGCGGGCGACGTGACGGTGGGTTGTGTGTTTTCCGCGGTGCACCATTTCCTGCCCGGCGTGATCCGCAGTTTTCGCGACCAGCACCCGCACGTGCTGGTGCGCATCATCGAAGAGGGGGCCGACGAGGTGCTGGCCAGCGTGAAGAGCGGCGAAGCCGACTTCGCGCTCAACTACACCGGCATGCAGGACCCGGAGGTGGCGTTCACACCCTTGCTGAAGGAGCGTTTCGTGCTGGCCTGCCCGGTCGGGCACCCGCTGGCCAAGCGCCGCTCGGTGCGCTGGGAGGAGATCGTGGACTACCCCTACGCGCTGGTGTCGCACGCCAGCCGCAACCGCGTGCTGATCGACCAGGCGCTGGCCGAGGTGACGCCGCTGCCCCGGCCGGTGTGCGAGTTCCGCCACATCTCCACGCTGATTGGCTTCGTGGACAACGGCCTGGGCGTGGCCATCGTGCCGCAACTCACGCTGCCGCACCAGCCGGCCTCGGTCGTGGGCGTGCCGCTGGAGCACCCGGTCATCAGCCGCACCATCGGTCTGACGCAGCGCACCGGGCGCAGCCTCTCGCCGGCGGCGGCGGCCTTCGCGCGCCTGCTCACGCAGGCCAGCCGCGCCACGACGCGGCGCGGCCTTCGGCGTTCAGGCGTGGGCTGACGCGCTGGCCGCTTCAACGCGAGCGGCTGTCCGGGTGGCGCCTCTCAGACCAGCAGGCCGTGGCCTTCAACGTCCGGATCGCCCGGCCCATCCGAACCGCTGCGGAACGAATGGTCGGACTCGAGGTCGCTGCTGGCCGAGGTGTCCACGCCCGGGACTTCGTAGGTCGCCAGGAAGCCGAGAAGGTTGTCTTTGTGCACCGTTTCGGCCAGCTCGACCGCAGTGAGGCCTCGGATGTTGTGGCGTTCCCAGTCGAAGAACAGGTGGAATTCGTGGAAGAAGTCTTCCAGCAGGTTCGCGAGCACCGGTTGGTCCGAGGGTTCGTCAAACCAGGCATCTGGCAGGTGCATCGCCATGTCGTGCAGCACCGTGTTGCCCTGGTCATCGTGGTGCATCAGTTCGGGTTCGATCGACCGGATCGCCACGTCGGCGAGCAGCAGGTACAGGGCGTTGGCGTTGCGGTGCCTCACGGTCTCCATCAGCAGGGTGACGCCCTGGGCATTCCGCGTATTCAGGTTGACGTTCTGTTGGGCCAGCTGCCACATGAGTTGGGGCAGGTCGTGGTTGGCGATGGCCTGGCGCGCCAGATCGCCGGGATCGACGGCTGCCTGTGGACGAAGGCCGGTACCAAAGATGGAGTGCACGGGGGGCTCACTTTCGCTTCAAAAAGGATGAAGCAGAAGCAGTGGGCGCGGTCCCGCGCTCGGTTCAGCTCCAAGCGGAAGGGAGATCGCCGCGCCGGTCGCGCAGCTGCGAGTGCTGCCGCGCTTCGGCCAGCGCGCCGCGCGCGAGGGTGGCGAAGCGCAGGGCTTCCTCGCGCCCACCCTGGTCCATCACGGCGCCGTCCGGCGCGCAGACCGTGCTCAGGCCGCCGTAGGTGGTGTGGCCTTCCTGGCCGCAGGCGTTGGCGTAGGCCACGAACACGCGGTTCTCCAGCGCGCGCGCGGGCAGCAGCACGCGCTGCACCTGGTCGAAGTCGATCATGTTCGCGGTCGGCACGAGCACGGCATCGGCGCCCTGCAGCGCGAGGCCGCGCGCGGGTTCGGGGAACTCGATGTCGTAGCAGATCAGCAGGCCGAGCCGCCAGCCTTGCCAGGCGAACACGGCGGGCGCCTGCGGGCCGGGGCTGAACTGCGCGCGGTCGATGTCGCCGAACAGGTGGGTCTTGCGGTAGTTCGCGAGGCGCTGGCCGTCGGCGTCGATGAACTGCACCGCGTTCCAGGGCTTGCCGTCGGCGTTCTGCTCGGGGTAGCCGTAGACGATGGCGATGCCATGGCGCTGCGCGATGGCGGCCACGGCCTGCGCGAGCGCGCCGTCGGCCGGCTCGGCCAGGGCCGCCACGCCGGCCGCGCCGATCTGGTAGCCGGTGAGCGACATCTCGGGGCACAGCAGCAGCCCGGCGCCCTGGTCGCGCGCCTGCGCGGCGGTGGCGTCGAGCAGCACCAGGGCCTGGGACGGGCTGCCCGCGTAGGGGCATTGCCAGAGGGCGAGGGTGAGGGTGTCGTCCATGCTCAGTCCGGCAGGGCCATGGGCCCGAGTTCGGCGAACACGTCGCCCGGCCCGGGGTTGGCCGCGTGCGTGTGGCCGCCCAGGTGCTTGACGATGCCCCACACCGCGTTCAGCGAGGTCTGCACCGCGCCCTCGACCCAGGCGGGCGTGAAGGACACGTCGTCGCCCGCGAGGAAGATGCCGCGCTCGGTGGCCGCGAAGCCGTCCTGCATGAAGTGGCTGTACATGCGGTGGTTGTAACGGTAGTGGCCGGGCAGCGCGCCCTTGAAGGCGCCGAGGAAGTGCGGGTCGGCCTCCCAGGAGACGCTGATCGGGTCGCCGATGATGTGGCTGGCGATGTCCACGTCGGGGTAGATCTTCTGCAGGGCCTGCAGCGCGAGCTGCACGCGCTTCTGGGTGCCGTGCGGCAGCATCTTGAGCGCGTCGCCCATCCAGGCGTAGCTCAGGCAGATCACGCCGGGCTGGTCGGGCCCGTTGTCGAACAGGTAGGTGCCGCGCGTGAGGCGGTCGGTGAGGGTCATGCCCATCAAAGGCCAACCGTTGGCCCGCAGGTCGTTCCAGAACGGGCGGTCCACCATCACGAAGGTCTTGGACGACTGCATGTAGCGCGTGCGGTCCAGCGCCATCCAGTGCTTCTGCGAGAACAGCGCCTCTTCCACCGCGATCTGCGTGGTCAGCAGCCAGCTCTGGCAGGTGGTGAGCACGGCCGGGTAGCTGCGCGTGTTGCCCCAGGTGTCGGTGACGGCGAGTTCGTTGCTCGCCGCGCGCGCGATGGCCGTGACGCCGGGGCGCGGCGCGCCGTGGTGCAGGCTGGCCAGGGTGGTGCCGGCGGGCCAGTGGCGCAGCTCGTTTTCGGCGGGCGCGTGGTGCCACAGGCCCAGCGGCACCTGCTGCACGCCACCCACGATGAGGTGCTGGTTCTCGTCGCAGCCGGTGAGCACCACGCGCAGGATCTCGAGCATGGAGTTGGGGAAGTCGGAGTCCCAGCCGCCGGTGCCGAAGCCGACCTGGCCGAACACCTCGCGGTGCTGGAACGGCAGGCGCGAGAAGGCTTTGGAGGTGGCGACGAAGTCGTAGAAGGTGCGGTCGTCCCACAGGGGCACGAGGCGGTCCCACAAGGCCTTGAGCTTCACCGCGTCGCGCTCGCGCAGCGCCTGCTGCAGGCCGGTGAAGCCAGCGCCTTCCTCCAGCGCCTGGGCCCAGGCCTCGGCCACCTCGCCGAACAGCGGCGGCAGGTCGGCCAGGGTGCGGCCCCAGTGGGTCTGGCCTTCGAGGTCGATCACGGTGCAGCCGGCGGCGGGCGTGAGCGGGTTGGGGAAGGGCTGGGTCTTGAGACCGAGCCGGTTCACGTAGTGGAAGAAAGCGGTGCTCGACGCGGGAAAGCGCATGCCCCCGAGCTCGGCGATCGCGCCCTGGCCACCTTCGAAGGCCTGCGAGCGCAGCCGCCCGCCCATGCGCGAGGCCTCGTAGACCACGGGCTTCAAGCCCAGCTTCATCAGCTCGTAGGCCGCCACCATGCCAGCCATGCCGGCGCCGACGATGGCCACTTCCTGCCCCAGTCGCTCGGCGGGCAGTTCGCCCAGGCCTTGCGGGTGGGCGATCCAGTCGTCGAAGGCGAACGGGAAGTCGGGTCCGAACAGGGTCACGGGCGCATCGGCGCCGCGTTGGGGGGTGGACATGGTGAAACCTCCGGGGTCAGAACAGGCTGGTCAACAACCAGGCGGCCGTGCCCCACATCATCAACGCAACCAGGCCATCCAGCACGCGCCACACGTGCAGGGAGTTGAGCCGGCGGCCGAGCCAGAAGGCGGCCGCGCCCAGCGCGATGAACCAGACCAGCGAGCCGGTGGCCGCGCCCAGGCCGAAGACGGCGCTGCCCTGGCCGTAGGCGAGCGAGGCGGTGCCGATCAGCACGGCGGTGTCGAGCCAGGCGTGCGGGTTCAGGAAGGAGAAGGCCAGGGCGGAGAGCACGGCCTGGCGCGGCGACACCGGCTCGGCGGTGAGGCCGCCGTCGGCGCTGAAGGGCGTGGCGCGCGGGCGCAGGAAACGCTGGAAGGCCTGCCAGCCGTAGACGCCGAGGAACAGCACGCCCGCGCCGATCATCGCGCCGAGCAGCTTGTCCGACAGGCCGCCGAGCTGGGCCAGGCCCAGCACGCCCAGGCCGATGAGCACCACGTCGGCCAGCGCGCACGTGATCACGGTGAGCCACAGGTGCTGGCGCTGCAGGCCCATGCGCAGCACGTGGGCGTTCTGCGGGCCGATCGCCATGATCAGCGACATGCTCAGCACCATGCCGGCGGTGAAGGTGGGAAAGGCGAGGGTCATGCGAACTCCGGAAACCAAAACGGGTGAATGGCCGGCAGTGTGCGCGCAAAACCGCTTCATTTAAATCAAGTTAACTTAAACTCAGATCGATTGAAAATAACTTGAGTGAATGATGCTGGACGCCCGCCAACTCGACGCCCTGGCCGCCGTGGTCGAACACGGCGGCTTCGGCCCGGCCGCGCAGGCCCTCTCGCTCACGCTGGCGGCGGTGTCGCTGCGCATCAAGTCGCTGGAGGACACGCTGGGCCAGCGCCTGCTGGTGCGTGGCAAGCAGGTGCGCGCCACCCCGGCCGGGCAGGCGCTGCTGGCCCATGTGAAGCAGGTGCGGCTGATGGAGGCCGACCTGCTCGACGGCCTGCAGGGCGGGGCGCCGGCCCCGGGCGGCGTGCGCTGGCAGAGCCTGTCGGTGGCGATCAACGCCGACTCCGTGGCGGGCTGGTTCCTGCCCGGCGTGGCCCCGCTGCTGCGGCGCCACCACCTGCTGCTGGACATCATGATCGACGACCAGGACCACACGCACAGCGCGCTCAAGAGCGGCGACGTGATGGGCTGCGTGACCGCGTTGTCCACGGCCATGCGCGGCTGCGTGGCCGAGCCGCTGGGCGTGATGCGCTACCACTGCGTGGCCTCGCCGGCCGTGGTGCAGCGCTGCCGCACGCCCAAGGGCGCGGTCTCGGTGCACAAGCTGCTGGCGCAGCCGGCCATCATCTTCAACCGCAAGGATGCGCTGCAGGACGCCTTTCTGGAACAGCACTTCGGCCTGCGCCAGCCGCGCTACCCGCGCCATTTCGCGCCGGCGGTGGAGGCCTTCGAGACCGCGATCGAGCTCGGCCTGGGTTGGGGCATGGTGCCCGAGCAGCACCTGCAGAACCGCCCGGCGTTGCAGGAAATCCTGCCCGGCGCCACGGTGGACGTGTCGCTGTACTGGCAGCACTGGGCGCACGAATCGCTGTCGGCGCAGCGACTGACCGAAGCGGTGAAGGCGGCGGCGCGCGCGCACCTGGCGGCGCCGGGCTGAGCGCCCGGGCGGCGGTGGCGCTCAGGCGGGGGTGAGGGTCGGCGGTTCGAAGGCGCGCACGGGTGCCGCCTCGCCGTGCCAGAGCGCCACGTCCACGAGCGCGGTCATGGCGCTGCTGCCCTGGGCCAGGCGCGAGGTGCCGAGGTCGATCGTGAGCACGTTCGGGTTGCCGTGGCGCTCCGGCTCGCCACCGTCGCTGTCGAACCAGGCGCCGGTGGAGATCACGACCACGCCCGGCATCACGGCCTCGTCCAGCGTGGCGCCGCCCAGGCAGGTGCCGCGGGCGTTGAACACGCGCACCAGGTCGCCGTCGGCGATGCCGCGTGCGCGGGCGTCGTCCGGGTTCAGTCGAACGCGCTGGCGCTCGCGCAGCTTCTGCTCGCGCGAGACGACCCCGGCATCGAGCTGCGAGTGCAGCTTGTCGGCCGGTTGCGAGCTGATCAGGTGCAGCGGCCACTGGCGCGCGCTGTCCGCGCCCAGCCACTCGGCGGGGGCGAGCCAGCTCGGGTGGGGCGGGCAGTCCGCGTAGCCGAAGCCCGCGATGGCGCTCGAGTGCAGCTCGATGCGGCCCGACGGTGTGCCCAGGGGCGCGGCCTGCGGGTCCTGGCGGAAGGCTTCGAACAGCACCATCTCGCGCTCGGGCTCGGGCAGCTCGGCCACACCCTCTTCCCAGAACCGGTCGAAATCGGGCAGCGGGAAGCCGGCGGCGCGCCAGTTCTCGGCGGTGCTGTCGTAGAGGGCGCGCACCCAGGCGGCCTCGTCGCGGCCCTCGGTGAACGCGGCCTCGTGCCCGGCGCGCGCCGCCAGGTCGCGGTAGATGTCGAAGTCGTTGCGGCTCTGGCCCACCGGCGCGATCGCCTGCTTCATCGCCAGCAGGTAACGGTCGCGCGAAGAGCCCCCGACGTCGTTGCGCTCCAGCGTGGTGGTGGCCGGCAGCACGATGTCGGCACGGCGCGCGGTGGGCGTCCACCAGCTGTCGTGCACGACGATGGTCTCGGGCTTCTGCCAGGCGCGCAGCAGGCGGTTCAGGTCCTGGTGGTGGTGGAACGGGTTGCCGCCGGCCCAGTAGACCAGCTCGATGTCGGGGTAGGTGCCGGTGCGCCCGTTGAAGGCGTAGCTCTCGCCGGGCTGCAGCAGCATGTCGGCCATCCGCGCCACCGGGATGCTGCGGCCGATGGGGTTGGGGCCGGCCGAGAGCCGGGGGGCGGCGACATCGGGCCGGGGCGTGGCCGCGCCATTGATGGAGCCATGGCCGAAGGCGAATCCGCCGCCGGGCAGGCCGATCTGGCCCAGCACGGCGGCCAGCGCGATGCTGGCCCAGTAAGGCTGTTCGCCGTGGTGCGCGCGCTGCAGCGACCAGGTGCAGTTGATCATGGTGCGCTGGCGCGCGGCGCTGCGCGCCAGCTCGGCGATGGTGAGGGCGTCGACGCCGCAGAGGGCGGCGGCCCAGGCCGCGTCCTTGGGTTGCCCGTCGTCCGTGCCGCGCAGGTAGCGGGCCCAGGCGTCGAAGCCGTTGCAATGGGTGCGCAGGAAGCCGGTGTCGTGCAGGTCCTCGGCCAGCAGGGTGTGGGCCATGCCCAGCATCAGCGCGGTGTCGGTGTTGGGCCGGATCGGGATCCAGCGCGCGTTCAGGCCCTCGGGGACGTCGGCGCGCGTCGGGCTGACGACCACGAACTCGATGCCGGACTGGGCGGCCCGGGCGATCCAGGCCGCGCTGCTGTGTTCGCCCGCGCCGCCGGAGGTGACCTGGGTGTTGCGCAGCGGCAGGCCGCCGAAGGCGATGAACAGCCGGGTGTGGGCCAGCACGCTGCGCCAGTCGGTCACGCGGCCGGTCACGGGGGCGTAGGTGCCGATCACGTGCGGCAGCAGGAACTGGGCCGCGCCCCAGCTGTAGTTGCCGGCTTGTCCGACGCAGCCGCCGCCGCTGTGCAGAAAGCGCTGGGTGAGCGTGCGCGCGTGGTGCAGGCCGCCGGCCGACGACCAGCCGTAGGAGCCGCCGAAGACGGCGTCGTGGCCGTGTTGCCCGCGCACCCGGGCCAGTTCGCCGGCCACCAGGTCCAGCGCCGTGTCCCAGTCGACCTCGACGAAGCGGTCGTGGCCGCGCGCGGCGCGGTCGCTGCCCTCACGCTGGCGCAGCCAGCCCTCGCGCACCGCCGGGCGCGCGATGCGCAGCGGCGAATGCACCATGCCCGGCATGGAGCGCAGGATGGGCGAGGGGACCGGGTCGCGCGCGAAGGGCAGGCAGTCGACCACACGGCCGTTCTCGACCACGGCGGTGAAGGCGCCCCAGTGGGACAGGGAAGGAAAGTGCTGGCGCGGGTGTTGCATGGTCGGAAATGGAGGCCGCGTCTGGCACGGGAGGTCAGACGGCGTAGTTGAGCGGCAGCGCGGTGGTGTACTTGATCTCTTCCATCGCGAAGCTGGAGCTGACGTCGAACAGCTCCACGATCTGGATCAGTTTCTTGTAGACGACGTCGAAGCCCGCGATGTCGGGCACCACCACCTTGAGCAGGTAGTCGGTGTCGCCGCTCATGCGGTAGAACTCGACCACCTCGGGCAGGTCGCGCACGCCCAGGGCGAAGCGGCGCAGCCATTGCAGGTCGTGGTGGCTGGTCTTGATGGACACGAACACCGTCACGCCCAGGCCGAGCTTGGCGCTGTCGAGCAGGCACACCTGCTGGCGGATGTAGCCCTGTTCGTGCAGGCGCTGCACGCGCTTCCAGCAGGCGGTGGTCGACAGGCTCACGCGCTCGGCGATCTCGCTGACGGGCAGCCGCGCATCGGTTTGCAGCAGGGCGAGGATGGCTCGGTCTTTCTTGTCCATGGGTGCTTCCGAGTGTCGGGCCGGCAATGGTAAATTTTTTTCACTTGCAAGGCGGATTGAACGCCCATTTGGAAAAAAACGTCCCCGCCCCCGCTCCTAGACTGGCCGCTCAAGGAGTTCCCTCACATGCAAGAAAGCACCCGCCTGGCCTCCCTCGGCCGAGACCCCCAGCGCTTCGGCGGCCTGGTCAATACGCCCATCTTTCGCGGCTCGACGATCCTCTCGTCCAGCATGGCCGAATGGGAGCAGCGCAAGGCCGATCGCGCCGCCGACGTGCCGGGTGCCACCACCTACGGCCGTTTCGGCACCCCCACCACGCACGCGCTGGAAGACGCCATCGCGCAGCTCGAAGGCGGTCACCGTGCCCAGCTGTTTCCCTCGGGGCTGGCGGCCATCACCACCGTGCTCACCGGCCTGCTGCGCCAGGGTGACCACATCCTGGTGACCGACAGCGCCTATGGCCCCACGCGCGGTTTTCTCTCGCGCGTGCTGGCCCGCTTCGGTGTCGAGACGACGCTGTACGACCCGCGCATCGGCGCCGGCATCGCCGCGCTGATGCGGCCCAACACCCGCGTCGTGTACGTGGAATCGCCGGGCTCGGAGACCTTCGAGATCCAGGACATCCCGGCCATTGCGGAGGTCGCGCACCGCCAGGGCGCCCATGTGGTGATGGACAACACCTGGGGCACGCCGCTGTTCTACAAACCCTTCGAGCACGGCGTGGACGTGTCCATCCAGGCCGCCACCAAGTACATCGTCGGCCACTCGGATGCGATGCTGGGCATCGCCACCTGCACCGCGCAGACCTGGCCGTTGATCAAGCAGGCGGCCCAGGACCTGGGCCAGACCACCAGCCCCGACGATGCCTACCTGGCGCTGCGCGGCCTGCGCACGCTGGGCGTGCGCCTGCGCCAGCACCACAGCGCCGGCCTGGAGGTGGCGCGCTGGCTGGAAGGCCACGACGCCATCGAGGCCGTGCTGCACCCGGCCCTGCCCAGCCACCCGGGCCACGCCCTGTGGCAACGCGATTTCCTGGGCGCCTGCGGGCTGTTCTCGGTGGTGCTCAAGACCACCTCGGTGCAGGACATGCACGGCTTCGTCGACGCGCTGCAGCTGTTCGGCCTGGGGGTGTCCTGGGGCGGCTTCGAAAGCCTGGTCATCCCCTTCACGCCAGGCGGCGACCACACCGCCGCGCGCTGGCCCTGGCGCGGCCAGGCCCTGCGCCTGCACGTGGGCCTGGAAGACCCGCGGGACCTGATCGCGGACCTCGATCAGGCCCTGGTGGCCATGTCGCGGCGCCTGCGCGCGGCCTGACATAAGCTTCTTTCCAATCTGTCTAAACGATCGGCTTCAAATGACCTTTCGGCGACTACCATCGTTCCCCTTGGGACATACTGGTTCGCCTTTTTTCTGTTCCACCCCATCCCAGGTATCTCTCCATGAGCAAGATGAAAATTGAGGGCTCCTTCGTCGCCCTGATCACGCCGTTCAACCAGGACGGCAGCCCCGACTTCGGCGCCTTTCGCAGCCTGCTGAAATTCCAGGAAGACCACGGCACCAGCGCGGTGCTCATCATGGGATCGACCGGCGAAGTCTCCATGCTCTCGCAGAAGGAGCGCGAAACCATCATCGCCGAGACCGCGCGCTTCAAGACCGGGAAGATGAAGTTCTTCTACGGTTGCACTGGCAACAACACCCAGACCACCATCGACTACCTGAAGTTCGCCCGTGCCAACGGCGCCGACGGTGCGATCCTGGCCGCACCGGCCTACATCTGCGGCCCCGAGGCCGATCTGGAAGACTATTTCCTGGAAGTGGCCGACGCCACCGACCTGCCGCTGGGTCTCTACAACAACCCGCCGCGCGTCAAGACCGACCTGCACTGGGACAACCTGCTGCGCATCTTCAAGCACCCCAACTACGTGGTGCACAAGGAGTCGACCACCCGCGTGGGCCAGGTCGCGCAGGTCCTCAAGGCACGCCCGGACGTGTCGGTGATGTGCTGCGATTCGCCCAACCTGGGCCTGGTCGTGCCAACCATGAGCCTGGGCGGCCACGGCACCGCGAACATGACCGGCAACATCGCTCCCGCCGAGCTGGTCACCATTTCCAAGCCCTGGACCACGCCGGACGTGTCGGTCAGCTTCCGCGACGCCTACCTCGGCCTGCTGCCCATGCTGCATTACTCCTACTCCGCCATCAACCCGGTGGCCATCAAGTCCCTCATGAAGGCCGTCGGCCTGCCCTCCGGCATCCTGCGCAAGCCGCTCAAGAACCTGGAGGGCGAAGCGCTGCTCAAGGGCCTGCGCATCGTCAAGGAGCTGGAGCTGGACAAGAAGTACGGCTGGAGCTCGCCCGAGCTGAAGGCGGTCTGACATGGACCTGGGTATCGCAGGGCGCAAGGCGCTCGTGTTTGGTGGCAGCAAGGGCATGGGCCGCGCCTGCGCGCGCGAACTGTCGGCCGAGGGCGTCGAGGTGGTGATCGCCGCCCGCACGCCGGCCACGCTGGAACAGGCGGCGGCGGAGATCGCGGCCGAAACGGGCACCCCGGTGCGCTGGGTGTCGGCCGACATCACCACCGATGCCGGGCGCGACGCGGCCTTGGCCGCCTGCCCGGCGCCCGACATCCTGATCAACAACGCCGACGGCATGCCGCCCGGCGATTTCCGCGAGTGGACGCCGGCCGACTGGCACCGCGCGGTGGACTCGATGATGGTCGGCCCGATCGAAATGATGCGCCGCACCGTGGACGGCATGATCGAGCGGCGCTTCGGCCGCATCGTCAACATCGTCTCGCGCAGCGTCAAGACGCCGCAGCTGGAGCTGGGCCTGTCCAACGGCGCGCGCTCGGGCCTGGTGGGTTTCGTGGCCGGTCTGGCGCGCCAGACCGTGCGCCACAACGTGACCATCAACAACCTGCTGCCCGGTGTGTTCGCCACCGACGCGCAGCGCCACCACATCCTGGGCATGCTCGACACCACGGGCAAGACCTTCGACCAGCTCTGGCACGAACGCGGCACGCAGAACCCGGCCGGCCGCTATGGCGAGGCCCATGAGCTCGGGGCGCTGTGCGGCTTCATCTGCTCGGCGCGCGCGGGCTACATCACCGGTCAGAACCTCTTGATCGACGGAGGCGCCTACCCAGGCACCTTCTGACATCCGTTTTGCAAGCCGGCACCCGACCGGCGTCACCGGAGACAGCGTCCCCACCACCGTCCCATCGCCAACCATCCGAGGTCTCCATGAAATCGATCCATCGCCGCGCTTTCACCCGTTATGGCGTCGCCCTGGCCAGCCTGGCCGCCGCTGGTGCGCTGCACGCGCCCCTGGCCCTGGCCCAGGCGCCGTACCCCACCGCCAAGCCCATCGTCATCGTCGTGCCGCACGCGGCCGGTGGCGCGGTGGACGGCGTGGCCCGCACCCTGGCCGAGCGCCTGGCCGAGGATCTGAAACAAAGCGTGGTGGTGGAGAACCGCCCGGGGGCCTCGGGCCTGATCGGCGCCGCATCGGTGGCGCGTGCCGAGGCCGACGGCTACACGCTGTACTTCAACGCCTCCATCCACGCCGCGGCGCCCCTGCTCTACAAGAGCCAGGTCAAGTTCGACGCGATCAAGGACTTCACGCCGATCGGCATGGTGGCCGAAGGCGCGCTGATCTTCAGCGTCAACCCGCAGGTGCCGGCGAACACGGTGATCGACCTGGTCAACGTGGTCAAGGCCAACCCCAACAAGTACAGCTTCGTCACCAGCGGTTATGGCTCGGCGGGCCACCTGGGCATGGCGCAGTTCGTGTCCGACGTCGGCCTGGCCGACAAGGGCATCCCGATCGCGCTGTACAAGGGCGCCGCGCCGGCGCTGCAGGACCTGATCGGCGGCCAGGTGCACGCCATGATGGATCCCTTCCTGTCCTCGCTGCCCCACGTGCAGAGTGGTCGCTTGCGCGCCCTGGCCCAGACCGGCCGCGTGCGCAGCCCGCTGCTGCCCGACGTGCCCACCATGCGCGAAGCCGGCCTGCGCGATTTCGAGTTCTATTCCTGGTACGGCCTGTGGGCGCCGGCCAAGCTGCCCGCACCCGTGTTGAAGGCGCTGGAGTCCGCCACCGAGCGCTCCACGAAGTCGGCCGCGTTCAAGACCAAGCTCAACGGTCTTGGCTTCGACGCCACCTTCCGCAACTCGGCCGACTTCAACAAGTACATCATCAGCGAGACGGCCAAGTACCAGGCCATCATCGAGAAGGCGGGCATCAAGATCGAGTGACCACCCGGTCTTGCGCGGCCCCGGGCCGTGGAGCCGGTGGGCGCGCGAGCGGGCCGATCCGACGATGAGAGTCCTGGTGCTGGGCGCGGGCGTGGTCGGCATGGCCACGGCCTACTACCTCTGGCGCGATGGCCACGAAGTGACCGTGGTCGAGCGCAACGCCGGCGCGGCCGGCGAGACCAGCTTCGGCAATGCCGGCGGCCTGTGCCCCAGCTTCGCCGGCCCCTGGGCGGCGCCCGGCATGGTGTCCAAGGTGCTGCGCATGCTGCTGCAGGCGGACGCCCCCATCCGCTTCCAGCCGCAGGCCAGCCTGCACCAGTGGCGCTGGATCGCCCGCTGGGTGGCCGAGTGCAACCCGGAGAGCTTTCGCCGCAACAAGCTGCGCATGCAGCGCGTGGCGCACTACAGCTTGGCCTGCCTGCGCAGCCTGGCCGACGAAGCCGGCCTGCACGACTTCGACTTCCACGCCGACGGCACCCTGTGGCTGTTCCGCACACCGCAGGAGGCCGAGCTGGGGCGGCTGGCCGCGCGGGCGCTCGACAGCTTCGGCGTGCCCTGGCGCTGGCTGGAGCCGCACGAGCTCGATGCCTGCGAACCCGCGCTGGCGCAGCGCAGCGCCCGCATCGCCGGCGCGCTGCAGCTGCCCGCCGACGCCTCGGGCGACAGCCACCGGTTCGCCCAGTCGCTGGCGCAGCTGCTGCGCGACCAGGGGGTGGCGCTGCGCTTCAACACCACGATCGAGGCGCTGGAGACCGAAGGGGACCGCGTCACCGGCGTGCGCAGTTCGGCCGGGCGGCTGACGGCCGACGCCTGCGTGGTGGCCCTGGGCAACCAGGCCCCCTTCCTGCTGCGCCCGCTGGGGCTGAACCTGCCGGTCTACCCGCTCAAGGGTTATTCGATCACCGTGCCGCTCCTGGCGGACGCGCCCGACATCCGTCCCGCGCTGATGGACGAGCACAACAAGGTCATGATCTCGCGCCTGGGCGGGCGCATCCGCGCGGCGGGCATGGCCGAGCTGGGCGGCTATGGCCTGAGCGCCGACCCGGCCCAGCGCGAGATGCTGCTGCGCGTGGTGCGCGAGTTCATCCCGCGCGGCATGGACGAACAGCGGGTGGATTTCTGGGCCGGCCTGCGCCCCATGACGCCCGATGGCCCACCCATCCTGGGGCCCACGCGCTGGCGCGGCCTGTTCCTCAACAGCGGACATGGCTCCAACGGCTGGACCCAGGCCTGCGGCACCAGCCGCATCGTGGCCAGCCTGGTGGCCGGGCGCACACCCGAGATCGACCTCGAAGGCCTCACCGGCGAGCGCTTCGGCATCAGCGCGCGCTGAGGCGGGGTGACCCCGACAGGGCGCCGCCAGGGCGCCGATCCCGCCGAGAAAGGCGGCCCCCGTAAAATTCCGCCCCTATGCTCAAGATCAAACAGGAACTGTTGGATGGCCTCGCCGCCGCGCTGGAAAGCCTCTCGCCCGGTGCCGGCGCCAAGGCGGCGTTCGAATCGCCCAAGGTGGCGGCCCATGGCGACTTCGCCAGCACCGCGGCCATGCAGCTGGCCAAACCGCTCAAGCTCAACCCGCGCCAGCTCGGCGAGAACCTGCGCGCCCTGCTGCTGGCGCAGCCGGTGTACCAGCGCTGGGTGTCGGAGATCGACCTGGCCGGCCCGGGTTTCCTCAACATCCGCCTCAAGCCCGAGGCCAAGCAGCAGATCGTGCGCGAGGTGCTGCAGGGCGGTGACGCGTTCGGCGTGCAGCCTTCCAACGGCCAGCGCCTGATGGTGGAGTTCGTCTCGGCCAACCCCACCGGCCCGCTGCACGTGGGCCACGGCCGCCAGGCCGCGCTGGGCGACGCGATCTGCAACCTCTACGGCACCCAGGGCTGGAGCGTGCACCGCGAGTTCTATTACAACGACGCGGGCGTGCAGATCGGCACCCTGGCCACCTCCACGCAGCTGCGCGCCCAGGGCGTCAAGCCAGGCGATGCGGGCTGGCCCGAGGCGGCCTACAACGGCGACTACATCCAGGACATCGCCAACGACTTCCTCGCGAAAGAGACCGTGAAGGCCGACGACCGCGAGTTCACCGCCAGCGGCGACGTGAACGACCTCGATGGCATCCGCCAGTTCGCCGTGGCCTACCTGCGCCACGAGCAGGACCTGGACCTGCAGGCCTTCGCGGTGAAGTTCGACCACTACTACCTGGAGTCCAGTCTGTACACCAGCGGGCGCGTGGCGGCCACGGTGCAGAGGCTGATCGACGCCGGCAAGACCTACGAGCAGGACGGCGCGCTCTGGCTCAAGTCGACCGAGTACGGCGACGACAAGGACCGCGTGATGCGCAAGTCCGACGGCTCGTTCACCTACTTCGTGCCCGACGTGGCGTACCACATCGCCAAATGGGAGCGCGGCTTCAGCAAGGTCATCAACATCCAGGGCACGGACCACCACGGCACCATCGCGCGCGTGCGCGCCGGCCTGCAGGCCGCGGGCGTGGGCATTCCCCAGGGCTACCCCGACTACGTGCTGCACACCATGGTGCGGGTGGTGCGCGGCGGCGAAGAGGTCAAGATCAGCAAGCGCGCGGGCAGCTACGTCACGCTGCGCGACCTGATCGAATGGACCAGCAAGGACGCGGTGCGCTTCTTCCTGCTCAGCCGCAAGCCCGACACCGAGTACACCTTCGACGTCGACCTCGCGGTGCAGAAGAACAACGACAACCCGGTGTACTACGTGCAGTACGCGCACGCGCGCATCTGCTCGGTGCTGGCCTCGTGGGGCGGCGATGCCGCCTCGCTGGCCGACGCCGACCTGTCCGCGCTCGACAGCGCGCCGGCCCAGGCCCTGATGCTGCTGCTGGCCAAGTACCCGGCGATGCTGAGCGACGCCGCGCGCGACTTCGCGCCGCACGACGTCACCTTCTACCTGCGCGAGCTTGCGGCCAGTTACCACAGTTACTACGACGCCGAGCGCATCCTGGTCGATGATGAGGCGGTGAAAAAAGCCCGCCTGGCGCTGGTGAAGGCCACCGCGCAGGTGTTGCACAATGGCCTGGCCGTGCTGGGCGTCAGTGCCCCGCAGAAGATGTGATGGTGAAACAAGCGATGAAAAAGAAATCCTCCACCAACCGAAGCAGCTTCGGCGGCACCCTCATGGGTTTCGTCATCGGCCTGCTCGTGGGCCTGGGCGCCGCGCTGGCCGTGGCGGTGTACGTGACGCGCGTGCCGATCCCGTTCGTGGACCGCAACGTCTCGCGCAACCCCGATCAGGACGCGCTCGAGGCCGAGCGCAACAAGGGCTGGAACCCGAACCGCAGCCTGGGTGGCGCCCCCGTGCCGGCCACCCCCGCGCCCGCCGTGCCGGCCGCGCAGGCGCCGGGCGCCATCGTGGTGCCCCCGGCCGATGGCCAGCCCCTGCCGGCACCGGCCGCGCCCGCCACCGGCGCGGCCACCCGCCCGGCCGCCGACCCGCTGGGCGACCTGGTGCAGTCGCGCCTGGGCCAGCCCGGGGCCGCCGCGCCAGCGCCCACCGCGCCGGCCACCACGGCCGCCGCCGCCCCCGGGGCCGACCCGTTCACCTACTTCGTGCAGGCCGGTGCCTTCCGCACGCCGGAAGACGCCGAGGCCCAGCGCGCCAAGCTCGCCATGCTGGGCATCGATGCCGCGATCAGCGAGCGCGAGCAGAA
The DNA here is from genome assembly GCF_058796355.1 of Hydrogenophaga sp. GW823-FHT04C09. Taxonomy (NCBI): domain Bacteria; kingdom Pseudomonadati; phylum Pseudomonadota; class Betaproteobacteria; order Burkholderiales; family Comamonadaceae; genus Hydrogenophaga; species Hydrogenophaga sp. GW823-FHT04C09. The sequence goes on from NZ_JBXAIO010000007.1 coordinate 271,423, forward strand.
CGGCCGCACGGTGTTCCGCGTGCGCGTGGGCCCCTTCAACCAGAAGGCCCTGGCCGACCTGACGCTGGAGCAGCTGCAGGTCAACCACATCGAGTCGGCTCTGGTGCGCGTGCAGCGCTGAGGCGAACCTCCGGCGGGAACTTTTGCGGCTCCGGCCAGCCCCAACCGGGCCTGTTCCCCTGGAGTTTCATTTCATGCAACGTCGCGATTTCTCCCGTTCCCTTCTGGCCGCCGGCACCACCGCCCTGGGCGCCGCCAGTGGCCTGACCCTCACGCCCGCCCTGGCGCAGCGCGTGGGTCCCAAGGAGGGCGTGGACTTCATGCGCCTGGCCCAGCCGGCCCCGGTGCAGAGCCCGGTGAGTCAGGTCGAGGTGCTGGAGTTCTTTGCCTACAGCTGCATCCACTGTTTCAACTTCGAGCCGATCTTCGAGGACTGGATCCAGAAGAAGCCGGCGCATGTGACCGTCAGGCGCATGCCGGTCGCCTTCAGCCCGCAGTTCGTGCCCATGCAGCGCCTGTACTTCACGCTGGAGGCCATGAACCTGGTCGACAAGCTGCACGCCAAGGTCTTCCAGGCCATCCATGTGGAGCGCCTGCCGCTGACCACGCCGCCGGCCATCATCGACTGGGTGGCCAAGCAGGGCGTGGACCGCGCGAAGTTCACCGAGATCTTCGACATCGCCGCGACCGGCCAGAAGGCCCAGCAAGCCGTGAACCTGCAGGATGCCTACGGGGTGGAGGGCACGCCCGCGCTGGGCATCGGTGGCCGCTACTACCTGCCTGGGCAGGGCCCGCGCACCCTGGTGGTGGCCAATGCCCTGATCGCCGAGCTGCGCGCCAAGGCCTGAAACCACCGCTTGCCCTGCTCCCAAGGCCCGCCCCGTGCGGGCCTTGTGGTTTGTGCGGCGCTTCCCCGGGGAAGCAGGTTGTCGCCGCTACAATGAATGCAAGTTTCGTGCCCTAAAATCCCATGCCCCTCCTTTCCACTTCCCGCCGCGCCGTTCCCTGGGCCCTCTGCCTGTCCGCCGCGCTGTGGTGCGCGGGCCCTGCCCAGGCCGAGAAAGCCGACCGCAACCTGCCCTTGAACGCCGAGGCCGATGCGCTGCGCCACGACGACGCGCGCCAGACCAGCGTGTTCACCGGCAACGTGGTCATCACCAAGGGCACCATCATCATCCGCGGTGACCAGGTCGAGGTGCGGCAGGACGCCCAGGGCAACCAGTTCGGCATCGTGCACGGCAAACCCGGCTTCTTTCGCCAGAAGCGCGACCTGGTCGACGAGTTCATCGAAGGCACGGGCCAGCGCATCGATTACGACGGCAAGGCCGACACCGTGCGCTTCACCGGCAACGCGGTGCTCAAGCGCTTCAAGGGCACGCAGCTGAACGACGAGACCACGGGCAACGTGATCGTGTACAACAACACCACCGACGTGTTCACCGTGGACGGTGGCGTGGCCAACCGCACGCCGCAGAACCCCACCGGCCGCGTGCGCGCCATGCTCACGCCCGTGCCCAAGGAGGGAGGCGTCCCCGCCACCCCACCGCCGCCCGCCCCGCCGGCCACGCTCAAACCCAGTCCCCAGCTCGAAGAGGGCCGCCAGTGACGGATGCCTCTCCCAGCCCGGCGGCCACCCCCAGGGGCCGCCCCGCCCCGGTGGTCAGCCGCCTCGAGGCGCGCGGCCTGCAGAAGTCCTACGGCAGCCGCAAGGTGGTCAAGGACGTGTCGCTCGCGGTCTTCAAGGGCGAGGTGGTCGGCCTGCTCGGCCCCAACGGCGCGGGCAAGACCACGTCCTTCTACATGCTGGTCGGCCTGCTGCGCTCCGACGCGGGCCAGATCCTGCTGGACAACCAGCCGATCGAGAGCCTGCCCATCCATCGCCGCGCGCGCCTGGGGCTGGGCTACCTGCCGCAGGAGGCCTCGATCTTCCGCAAGCTCAGCGTGGCCGACAACGTGCGCGCCGTGCTGGAGCTGCAGGAGGACGAGCAGGGCAAGTCGCTGGACCGCGCCACCATCGAAAGCCGGCTCGACGCCCTGCTGCAGGACCTGCACGTGGAGCACCTGCGCGATTCGCCCGCGCCGGCGCTCTCCGGCGGTGAACGCCGGCGCGTGGAAATCGCCCGCGCCCTGGCCACCGAGCCGCGCTTCATCCTGCTCGACGAGCCCTTCGCCGGCATCGACCCCATCGCCGTGATCGAGATCCAGCGCATCATCGGCTTCCTCAAGTCGCGTGGCATCGGTGTGCTGATCACCGACCACAACGTGCGCGAAACGCTGGGCATCTGCGACCGCGCCTACATCATCAACGACGGCCACGTGCTCACCAGCGGCACCCCCGCCGAGATCGTGGAAAACGCCGACGTCCGCCGGGTGTATCTCGGCGAACACTTCAGGATGTGAGGCCGTGAAACAAGGCCTTTCCCTGCGCGTCTCGCAGCACCTGGCGCTCACGCCCCAGCTGCAGCAGTCGATCCGGCTGCTGCAGCTGTCCACGCTGGAGATGGCGCAGGAAGTCGAGCAGATGCTCGACGACAACCCCTTCCTCGAACGCGCGGAGGAAATCGCCGAGCGCGAGACCTTCGGGCTGGAGCAGACCGATGTGCCGGTGAGCGCCGGCGAGCAGATCGCCGAGGCGGCCCTGCCCGAGGCGCCGATGCCCTTGTCCTCATCCCTCGAATCCTCCAGCGCGAGCACCGACAGCGGTGACGGCGATGGCCTGGAAAGCAAGCTGGACGGTGCCACCCCGGTGGAGGAAAGCTGGGAGGGCGACGGCACGGTGGAGATGGCGCCCGACGACAGCGAGTGGGGCGGCGACGCGCCCGCGCGCAACAGCGGTTCGGGTGACAACGACGAGACCGCCAGCGCCGCCGACCTGGCGCGCGCCCCGGTCAGCCTGCAGGACCACCTGCACGACCAGGCGCGCTGCCTGCGCCTGTCGGACGAGGACCGCGCCGCGCTCTACTTCCTGATCGAGTCGCTCAACGACGACGGTTACCTGGAGGAAAGCCTGGCCGAGCTGGCCGACGCCTGGCTGCACCTCTCGGGCACGCCCCAGCTCGCGGGCGACCCGAACGACGCGCTGGAGGCGCGCGAGGCGCTGGAACAGCGCCTCGCGGTGGCGCTGCAGCTGCTGCAGCACATGGAGCCCTCGGGCGTGGGCGCGCGCGACCTGGGCGAATGCCTGCGCCTGCAGATCCTGGAGCTGCGCAACACAGCCGAGGCGCGCGCCGCGCTCGCCATCTGCAACCAGCCGTTGGAGCTCATGGCCAAGCGCGACGTGAAGCGCCTGTGCAACCTCTGCGGCATCGACGACGAGACCGCGCGCGCCGCGCTCGGCCTGATCGCGCGCCTCGAACCCAAGCCGGGCCGCCGCTTCGTCGACGTGGAGCGCAACGTGGTCGTGCCCGACGTGATCGTCACGCGCGCCGGCCGGGGCTTCAAGGTCATCCTCAATCCCGACGTGATGCCGCGCCTGCGCGTGCACGATGTGTACGCCAACGCCATGCGACAGAACCGCGGCGGTCGCGACGGTGGTGGCGAGGCCGGCCACGCCGCCATGCAGCAGCGCCTGCAGGAGGCGCGCTGGTTCATCAAGAACATCCAGCAGCGCTTCGACACCATCCTGCGCGTCTCCAGCGCCATCGTCGAGCGCCAGCGCAACTTCTTCATGCACGGCGAACTCGCCATGCGCCCGCTGGTGCTGCGCGAGATCGCCGACGAACTCGGCCTGCACGAATCCACCATCAGCCGCGTGACCACCGCCAAGTACATGGCCACGCCCTTCGGCACCTACGAGCTCAAGTACTTCTTCGGCTCTTCGCTGGGCACCGAGACCGGCGGCAACGCCTCCAGCACGGCGGTGCGTGCGCTGCTCAAGCAGTTCATCGCCGCCGAGGAGCCCGCCAAGCCGCTGTCGGACAATCAGCTCTCCGACCTGCTGCGCGAGCAGGGTATCGAGTGCGCGCGCCGCACCGTGGCCAAATACCGCGAGGCGCTGCGCATCGCGCCCGCGAACCTGCGCAAAGCACTGTGAACCAACTTCAAGTTTTTCTGCCCTGCGCCGCCGGCGTGGAGGACATGCTCGCCGCCGAGGTGCAGCGCATCACCGGCGAGGCTTCGCCCTACAAGGCGCGCGGCGGTGTCGCGCTCAACGCCTCGTGGCGCGATGCCCTGCGCCTGAACCTGCACAGCCGCCTCACGCAGCGCGTGCTGGTGCAGCTCTGGCACGGCGGCTACCGCAACGAGCAGGACCTCTACAACGCCGCCGGCGAGGTGGCCTGGGAAATCTGGTTCACGCCGGCCGAGACCATCAAGGTCGAGATCACCGCGCAGCACAGCCCGTTGACCTCGCTGAACTTCGCCGCGCTCAAGGTGAAGGACGCGATCTGCGACCGCTTCCGCGCCAAGCGCGGCGAGCGGCCCAGCGTGAACACCACCTGGCCCGACGTGCGCATCTACGTGCACCTGACCACCGAGACGGTGAGCCTGTACATTGACACCTCGGGCGAGCCGCTGTTCAAGCGCGGCTGGCGCGAAGACAAGGGCGACGCACCGCTGAAGGAAACCCTGGCCGCCGCGATGATCGCGGCCACCGGCTGGGAAGCCGGCATCGACACGCCGCTGGACGCCATCGCGCCGCTGTACGACCCCTGCTGCGGCAGCGGCACGGTGGTGATCGAGGCCGCGCAGATCGCGCTGAACATCGCGCCCGGCCAGCTGCGCCGTTTCGCGTTCGAGAAGCTGCTGCCGTTCCAGCCGCACGTGTGGCAGGCCATCAAGGCCGATGCCGTGAAGCAGCAGCGCGAATGGCCGGCGGGCCATGCGCCCATCGTCTTCGGCAGCGACGTGTCGTTCCGCATGGTCGATTTCGCGCAGCGCAACGCCGAGCGCGCCGGTGTGGCCCATGCGGTGGAGCTGCGCGGCGGCGACGCGCTGCAGCGCACGCCGCCCACCGCGCGCCCCGGTGTGCTGCTGCTCAACCCGCCCTACGGCGAGCGCATCGCCGCCGCCGGCGTGGCCGGTGAAAACGCCAGTGCGCGCGCCCAGCGCATGGCCCCGCGCGCGCCGCGCACTTTCACCGTGGGCGCCCCGCCGCCACCCACCGCCGGCCAGGGCCGCGAGAGCGCCCAGATGGCCGATGGCGGTGACGGCAGCGACTTCTTCAACCAGCTCGCCGCGCACTGGAAGACCCACTACGCGGGCTGGAGCGCCTGGCTGCTCACGCCCGACCTCAAGCTGCCCGGCAAGATGCGCTTCAAGGAATCGCGCCGCGTGCCGTTGTGGAACGGCCCGATCGAATGCCGGCTGTTCCGCTTCGACCTGACCCCGCGCAAAAGTGAGGCACCCCCGCCGCGCTCCGCGCGTCCCCCTCAAGGGGGCGATGCCTAGGACCGGCGGAGCCGGATCCTCGACATCTCTGGACTGAGACACTTCTTTCAACGTGAGAGGACTGCAGTGAGCGAGAACGTTGAAATGAACACGGTGGTGCTCGACACCAATATCGCGCTCGACCTGTTCGTCTTCCAGGACCCGGTCACCGCGCCCTTGCGCGAGGCGCTGGAGCGGTCGGCCGGCGCCTGGCTGGCCACCGCCGCCATGCGCGAAGAGCTGGTGCGCGTGCTGGCCTACCCGCAGATCGCGCGCCGCCTAGCGGCCCATGCCCGGCCCGCGCAGGACGTGCTCGATGCGTTCGACCGTTGCACCCGGCTCGTGCCCGAAGCCCCCAAGGCGGCCTTCACCTGCAAGGACGCCGATGATCAGAAGTTCATCGACCTCGCCGCCGCGCACCGTGCCACGCTGGTCAGCAAGGACGACGCCGTGCTCTGCATGGCCCGGCGCATGGAGCGCATCGGCGTGACCATCTGCCGAGAATGGAGGAGTCCTGCCCATGCGGTTTGAACGCCAGCTCCTGGGACTGAGCATCGCGCTGATGGTCTGTGCCCCGTCCTGGGCCGTGCAACGCTGCGAACTCAACGGCGAGAGCGTGAACCCGAACAACGGCCACACCACGGCCGGCAAGAGCGGCGTGATGCGCTGCACCGACGAGGACGGCCAGGTGCGCCGGCGCGAGCAGACCCTGCGCGAGGGTCGTTTCGTCGGCCCGGTGGTGATGGTGCTGGCGGATGGCGAGCGGCGCGAGTACAGCGTCAACGAACGCGGCAACCGCCACGGTCTGGCGCGCACCTTCGATGCCAAGGGCACGCTGCGCAAGGAAGAGAACCTCGACAACGGCAGCAACGTGGGCGTGCAGAAGCACTTTGCCGAAGCCGGTTACCTGCAGGAGCTGCACTTCTCCGACGAGCGCCGCACGGTGCTCACCATCGCCTACCTCGCCGACGGCACGCTGAAGGAACTGCGTTGCGCGCCGACCAGCGTGCTGCCGCAGGACCGCGAGGTCTGCGGCCACGGCGGGCGCGCGAGCGAGGTCACGCTGTACCGCGAACCCGGCAAACCCTCGGGCACCGTGAGCTACCTCAAGGGCCAGATGCAGCGCCTGAGCGTGCTCGACCGCGAAGGCCGGCTGGTGCGCAACGAGGAGCTCAAGGATGGCCGGCGCATCAAGCGCGTGTTCTACACCTCGGGCCAGCCGCGTTCCGAAACCGACTTCATCGAACGCGACCCCAACGGCCCGGGCGGCCGCGAGGGCACGGCGCGCGAATGGGCCGAGAGCGGCCAGCTCACGCAGGAGACCACCTGGGCCCAGGGCTACGAGCAGCGCATCCAGCAGTGGTACCTGAACGGGAAACCGAAAATGCGCCAACAGATCCGGCGCGAAGGCCGCGAGCTCGAGCGCAACATCGAGAGTTTCTGGGACAACGGCAAGCCCGCGGCCGTCAACGCCGAGCGCAACGGCCGCCTCTGGGGCTGGCAGAAGTACTTCAACGAAGAAGGCGTGCTCGTGCGCGAGGACGAACACGGCGAACGCGGGCTGCTGCAGCGCCGCAAGCGGTACAACGAGCAGGGTGGGCTGGAGCGCGAAGAGCGCTTCCTGGAAGACGGCTCGCGCATCTGAAGTTTCACAAGGAGACGGCCATGGCCATTCGGGTGGTTCGACTGGGCAGCGACAGGGCGGCGGGCGAGGGCACCCGCATCGGCACGGTGCGGCGGCCGCCGCGCGGCGTGCCCAAGACCGAGTTCGCCTCGGGCAACTGGTACGACGTGTGGTACCCCAACCTCGCGCCCAGCGTGGAGACCATGAAGCTCGGCCAGTCCGCCGAGACAGCCGCGCAGTGGAGCGCCTTCACGCGGACATACCGCGCCGAGATGGCCGCGCCCGAGAACGCGCGCAACCTGGAGCTGCTCGCCGCGCTGTCGCACCGCTCGGATTTTTCCGTCGGCTGTTACTGCGAGGACGAATCGCACTGCCACCGTTCGGTGCTGCGCGAGCTGCTGCGGGAAAAGGGCGCGAAGGTCGAGCCATGAGCGGCACGGACCTGCTGGTCCTGCTCACCGCGCTCGGCGCGGCCACGGTGGGGGGCGTGTTCTACGGCTTCTCCACATTCGTGATGAAGGCCCTGGCGCAGTTGCCCGCCGCGCAGGGCGTGGCCGCCATGCAGCGCATCAACATCGTGGTGATCAACCCCTGGTTCATGGGGGCGTTCATGGGCACGCTGCTGCTGTCCATCGCCTGCGTGGTGGTGGCCGTGATGGCCGGGTCGGCCGCGCTGCTCGCCGGGGGCCTGCTCTACGCGCTCGGCACCTTCGGCGTGACCATGGCTTTCAACGTGCCGCGCAACAACCGCCTCGCGCGCCTGGAGGCGGCGTCGTCCGACGCGGCGGCTTACTGGCCGGCCTACGTGCGCGAATGGACGCGCTGGAACCACGTGCGCACCGCGGCGGCGCTGGTGGCCGCGGCGTGTGCGGTCCTGGTTTGCTACAACTGACATCCCCCAACCATCACCGAGCGAGGTTCCCATGGCCAGCACACGCTATTCCGGCAGTTGCCATTGCGGCAAGGTCGCGTTCGACGTCGAGGGCGAGATCGGCAGCGCCCTGTCTTGCAACTGCTCGATCTGTTCCCGCAAAGGGTCCTTGCTCTGGTTCGTGCCCCGCGACCAGTTCACGCTGAAAACCCCCGAGGACGCGGCCAGCACCTACCTGTTCAACAAGCACCTCATCAAGCACCGCTTCTGCCCCACCTGCGGCATGCACCCCTACGCCGAGGGGGTGGACCCCAAGGGCAACGCCATGGCGGCCGTGAACCTGCGCTGCATCGAGGGGCTGGACCTGAGCACGGTGCCGGTCCACGAGTACAACGGCCGGGACGCGTGAGGGGCCTCAGGCCAGGCTGAACCGCTCCGCGCTGGCCCGCTCCCAATAGGTCGTGAACACCGCGTGCTGCGCCGCCAGGTCGGTCAGCAGCGCGCCGGGTGGCGTGGAGGGCAGCAGGTTGGCCAACAGGCGCACCTCGTTCTCGCTCACGCGGCGCACCAGGTGGTGCGAGGTGATCTGGCGCGGGTGCTGCAGCCCGGCGGCCTGCACCAGTTCCTGCAGCGCCATCAGCGTGCTCTGGTGGAAATGGAACACGCGCTGGGCCTTGTCGGGCACCACCAGCGCCTGCTGGCGCACCGGGTCCTGCGTGGTCACGCCGGTGGGGCAGTGGCCGGTGTGGCAGCTCTGCGCCTGGATGCAACCCAGCGCGAACATGAAGCCGCGCGCGCTGTTGCACCAGTCCGCGCCGATGGCCATGGCGCGCACGATGTCGAAGGCGCTCACCACCTTGCCGGCACAGCCCACCTTGATGTGTTCCCGCAGGTTCACGCCCACCAGGGTGTTGTGCACCAGGCGCAGGCCTTCCTGCAGCGGTGCGCCCACGTGGTCGGTGAACTCCAGCGGCGCCGCGCCGGTGCCGCCCTCGGCGCCATCGACCACGATGAAGTCGGGCCGCACGCCGGTCTGCAGCATGGCCTTGACGATGGCGAACCATTCCCAGGGGTGGCCGATGCACAGCTTGAAGCCCACCGGCTTGCCGCCCGAGAGTTCACGCAACTGGGTGATGAAATGCATCATCTCGATCGGCGTGGTGAACGCGCTGTGCGACGAGGGCGAGACGCAGTCGATGCCCACCGGCACGCCGCGCGCCGCAGCGATCTCGGGCGTGACCTTGGGGCCGGGCAGCACGCCGCCGTGGCCCGGCTTGGCGCCCTGGCTGAGCTTGATCTCGATCATCTTCACCTGCGGGTCGATCGCGTTGGCCTGGAAACGTTCGGGGCTGAAGCGGCCGGTTTCATCGCGGCAGCCGAAGTAGCCCGAGCCGATCTCCCAGATCAGGTCACCACCGTTGAGGCGGTGCCAGGCCGAGATCGAGCCTTCGCCGGTGTCGTGCGCGAAGCCGCCCTTTTTCGCACCGGCGTTGAGCGCCTGGATCGCGTTGGCCGAGAGCGCGCCGAAGCTCATCGCAGAGATGTTGAAGATGCTGGCGTCGTACGGCTGGGTGCAGGTGTCGCCGCCGATGAGCACGCGGAAGTCGTGCGTGGCCAGGGTGCTGGGCTGCAGCGAATGGTTGAGCCACTCGTGGCCGTCGGCGTTCATGTCCAGCTGCGAGCCGAAGGGGCGCTTGTCGGTCTCGCCCTTGGCGCGCGCGTAGGCCAGGCTGCGCTGGCTGCGCGAGAACGGCGTGGCGTCGGTGTCGTTCTCCAGGAAATACTGGCGGATCTCGGGCCGGATCTTCTCCAGCATGAAGCGCAGGTGCCCGATGACCGGGTAGTTGCGCAGCACCGAGCTCTTGGTCTGCCGCAGGTCCCACAGGCCCACGGCCGACAGGGCCCCGAACACCAGGAACGTGAACCCGCCCACCCCGAAGGCCACCAGGGTGAACAGGCTCAGCAGCGCGAACAGCACGCAGAGCGCGAAGGCCGTGTAGCGCACGGGGTAGAGGGCGTTGAGGCGGTCGAGCATGCGGGCTTTCGTGGGTGCACCGGGGAATACACTGCGGGGCATCATAAAACCCCGGCTTCTTTGCACCATGACAACGACGAACACCCCCTCCGACCCGGCCGGCGCGCTGGACCACGACGATTACGACGCGCTCGACGCCATCCTGGACGACCTGCGCACGCGCGGCGACGAGGTGCCGCAGTGGGAGTTCTGCGAAGGCGCGATGGCCGCGCTGCTGTGCACGCGCCGCCCCATCGAGCCCGCCGAGTGGCTGCCCGTGCTGCTGGGCACCGGCCCGCTGCCCACCGCGCCGCAGGACGACGGCACGCATTTCAGCAACACCGCGCAGTACGAGCGCTTCATGGACCTGTGGTCGCGCCGCGAGGCCGAGGTGGCGGCCTCGCTGGCCGCACCGGTGGACACGCTGGAAGACGAGCGCAGCTACCACCCCGAGCTGATGGATGTGCGCGGCGCCGTGGCCGCGCTGCCGGACGAAGAGCGCGCCGAGTTCCAGGACCAGGAGCTGCCGGCCTACGCCCAGGTGTGGGCGCTGGGCTTCATGTTCGTGGTGGAGAACTTCGGCGAGGACTGGGAGCCGCCGCGCGACAAGGAGACCGCCGCCTGGATCGACGAGGCGCTCGAGAAGGTGGTCAAGCTGACCGAGGACGACACCGACACCCCCACGGTGAACATGCACGCCGAGGACGGCCCGCCCAGCGTGAGCGACGACCGGCTCAACGCCTTCGGCGCCGCCATCTGGGCGGTCTACGACCTGCACCAGATCGGCAAGAGCCTGGGCCCGCGCGTGGAGCCGGTGCGCAAGGAGGCCACGCCGGGCCGCAACGATCCTTGCCCTTGTGGCAGCGGCAAGAAATACAAAAAATGCCACGGGGCCTGACGGCCGTCCGGGCGCGGTTGACGGATGAACATTCATTCGCTTAAGATCGCGCCCTCATGAAACCCAAGGACGACGACAAGCAGCAGGCCATCGCCAGCGCCACCCTGGCGCTGGTCGAGCGCGTTGGCCTGAGCGGGCTGACCATGGCCGGCATCGCGCGCGAGGCGGGCCTCGCCACCGGCACGCTGTACGTCTACCACCGCTCCAAGGAAGAGCTGCTCAACGCGCTGTACGAGCAGGTCAAGGGTGCGCTGAGCGCGCTGATCGACACTGGCATCGATCCGTCCGTGCCGTTCCGCCGCCGCATCCAGCAGAACTGGACCCGGCTGCTGCGCCACCGACTGGCGCACTACCCGGAGGCGGTGTTCATGGACCAGTACTACAACTCGCCCTGGTTCAGCGAGGCCTCGCGCCAGTTCTCGGCGCGTTTCGCCAGCGGCTGCCTGGGCTTTTTCGACGAGGCGCGGGCGCAGCAGATCGTGAAGGACGTGCCCACCATGCTGCTGGCCGCGAGCTTCTTCGGTTCGGTGCGCGACACCGCCAACCTGCTGCGCAGCGGCGACCTGCAAGACACCGAGGCCGCGCTGGCGCAGGCCTTCGGTCTTTGCTGGGATGGCATCAAAGCCTGAGAAAAGATTTTTCTTCGACACCGTTTTTCACTATAAAGCGAATGAACATTCATTCACTGGTGTACCGGCACTTCAACCCACGACAGGAGAACCCACGCATGCCCACCACGCTCAACATCAACGGCAAGGACGTTCGCGTCGACGCCGACGAATCCACCCCCATCCTCTGGGCCCTGCGAGACACCCTGGGCATGACCGGCACCAAGTTCGGTTGCGGCGCGGCGCTTTGCGGTGCCTGCACCGTGCACCTGAACGGCGCGGCCATCCGCTCCTGCGTCACCCCCATCGCCTCGGCCGTGGGGCAGAAGATCACCACCATCGAAGCAGTGGCGACCGACCGCGTCGGCCAGGCCGTGCAGCAGGCCTGGGTGAAGGCCGACGTGGCGCAGTGCGGCTACTGCCAGAGCGGCCAGATCATGAGCGCCACCGCGCTGCTCAAGGCCAACCCGAAACCCAGCGATGCCGAGATCGACGGTGCCATGGCCGGCAACATCTGCCGCTGCGGCACCTATGCGCGCGTGCGCATCGCCATCCAGGACGCGGCCCGCACGCTGGCCTGAAAGGACACCCCATGCACCTGCACACCCACACCGCCGACCAGATTCGCGCCCACCTGCCGCCCGCGCTGGCCCACCGCCTGGAGGACGCCGAGGCGCCTGAAGGCATCGCGCGCCGCAGCTTCCTGAAGATCGCCACCGCCTCCGGTTTCGCGCTGGGCGCCTACCCCCTCATGGCCAGCGCCCAGCAGGGTGCGGCCCCCGCCGCCACCGGTCTGAAGCCCGACCAGCAGCCCGCCGCCTTCGTGAAGATCGCGCGCGATGGCACGGTCACCGTCACCGTCAACCGCCTGGAGTTCGGCCAGGGCACGCACACCGGCCTGGCCATGGTGCTGGCCGAAGAGCTGGACGCCGACTGGAGCCGCGTGCAGGCCGTGCACGGCAACGCCGACCCGGCCTACAACGACCCGGCCTTCGGCATGCAGATCACCGGCGGCTCGACGGCGGTCAAGCACTCGTACACCCAGTACCGCGAGCTCGGCGCGCGCACGCGCGCCATGCTGCTGGCGGCCGCCGCGAAGCAGTGGAACGTGCCGGTGGCCTCGCTGGCCACCGAGCGCGGCGTGGTGATCGGCCCCGGCGGCAAGAAGCTCGGCTACGGCGCCCTGGCCGACGCCGCCATGCAGCAGCCGGTGCCGGTGCAGGTCACGCTCAAGGACCCGTCGCGCTTCAAGCTGATCGGCCAGCCCACGACGCGGCTGGACGCGAAGGCGAAATCCAGCGGACGGCAGGGCTTCGGCATGGACGTGCGCCTGCCCGGCATGCTCACCGCCGTGCTCCAGCACCCACCGGTGTTCGGCAGCAAGGTGGCCTCGGTCGATGACGCGGCCGCGCGCGCGGTGAAGGGCGTGAAGGCCGTGCTGCGTGTGCCGCTGCACGATGGCGGCGAAGGCGTGGCCGTGGTGGCCGAGGGCTACTGGGCCGCGAAGCAGGGCCGCGATGCGTTGAAGGTGCAGTGGAACGACGCCGGCCGCGAGAAGGTGGACAGCGCGCAGCAGCTCGTGAGCTACCGCGCCCTGGCCGCCAAGACCGGCCACATCAAGCACGACGCCGACATGGCGCCGCTGGCCAACGCGCCGCACAAGATCAGCGCCGAGTTCGTGTTCCCCTACCTGGCGCACGCGCCCATGGAGCCGCTGAACTGCACGGTGCAGCTCACCGGCAGCGGCGCCGCCGCCAAGGCCACCGTGTGGACCGGTACCCAGATGCCGGGGCTGGACACGGCCGCGGCCGCGCGCACGCTGGGCGTGAAGCCCGAGCAGGTGACGATGAACGTGCAGATGGCCGGCGGCGGCTTCGGCCGGCGCGGCCTGCTCACCAGCGATTTCGTGGTCGAGGCCTGCACCATCGCGAAAGCCGCGCAGGCCGCCGGCCTGAGCGCGCCGGTGCGCACGGTGTGGAGCCGCGAAGACGACGTGCGCGGCGGCTACTACCGCCCCATGCACCTGCACCGCGCCGAGATCGGCTTCGACGCGCAGGGCAAGGTGCTGGCCTGGGACCACGTGATCGTGGGCCAGTCCATCATGGCCGGCACCTTCTTCGAACCCATGATGGTCAAGGGCGGCGTGGACGAGACCATGGTCGAAGGCATGGGCAAGCCCTACAGCGTGCCCATGCGCCTCTCGGCCCACCACCCCAAGCTCAACGTGCCGGTGCTGTGGTGGCGCAGCGTGGGCTCCACGCACACCGGCTACGTGATGGAGACGCTGATCGACGACATCGCGCGCGCCACGAAACAGGACCCAGTGGCCTACCGCCTGAAGCTGATGGACGACAAGGCCGTGCGCCACCGCGCCGCGCTGCAGCTCGCGGTGGACAAAAGCGGCTACGGCAAGAAGGCCCTGCCCGCCGGCCGCGCCTGGGGCGTGGCGGTGCACGAGTCCTTCGACTCGGTGGTGGCCTACGTGGTCGAGGCCTCGGTGGTCGACGGCACGCCCAAGCTGCACCAGGTCACGGCCGGTGTGCACTGCAACCTCGCGGTGAACCCCAAGAGCGTGGAAGCGCAGATTCAGGGCGGGGCGCTGATGGGCCTGTCCATGTGCCTGCCGGGCGCGGCCATCACCCTGAAGGACGGCGTGGTGGAGCAGAGCAACTTCGGCGACTTCGCGGTGCCGCGCATCACCGACATGCCGGCCATCGCGGTGCACCTCGTGCCCAGCGCCGACGCGCCCACCGGCGTGGGCGAACCCGGTCTGCCGCCGCTGGCGCCGGCGTTCGCCAACGCCATCGCGAGCCTGACCGGCAGGCCGCTGCGCGAACTGCCGTTCAAGCTGGCGTGACGCGGCCGGTCTAGAACGTGCCGAGGTCGAACGGCCCGCCCTGTGCCAGCGCGCGCTGGTAGGCGGGCCGCTCGTGGATGCGGCGCAGCCAGTCCGCGAGCTTGGGCCGGTTCTTCAGCAGGCCGCGCGCGGCGGCGGCTTCGATGCCGAAGCTCATCTGCACGTCGGCCGCGCTGAACGAGCGTCCGGCGAACCAGGGTCCGTGTTCCGCCAGCTCGGCTTCGAGGTAGTCGAAGTGCCGCTTGAGGTTGGGCGTGACGAGCAGCTTCTTGACCTGGGACGAGATGCCCAGCGCCACCGGGCGCACGATGAAGGGGCTCTTGCGCTCGATCTGGTCAAACACCAGTTGCAGCAGCAGCGGCGTGGCCAGCGAGCCTTCCGCGTAGTGCAGCCAGTAGCGGTAGCGCAGGAAGGACGGTGTGCCGTGCGCGGGCGCGAATTGGCCTTCGCCGTAGGTCTCGACCAGGTACTCCAGGATCGCGCCCGATTCGGCCAGCGTGGCCTTGCCGTCGGTCACCACGGGCGATTTGCCCAGCGGGTGCACCTTCTGCAGCGAGGCCGGCGCCAGCATGGTCTTGGGGTCGCGCTCGTAACGCTCGATCTGGTACGGCACGCCCAGCTCTTCGAGCAGCCAGAGCACGCGCTGCGAGCGCGAGTTGTTCAGGTGGTGGACCGTGAGCATGAAGGGCTGCCTTTCAAATGGGGGTGGTGCCGTGCCAGTGTAGGGGCTGCGTTCAGGCCAGGGCCGGCGGCAGGGCCTGCGCCAGGAAGTCCCACACCTGGCGGATGCGCGGGTTGCTGCGGATCTCGCGGTGCACCGCGAGCCACACCGGCAGCGGCGGGATCGGCAGCATCGGCAGCAGCGGCACGAGGTCGGGGTTGCGGCGCGCCACATAGCGAGCCAGAAAGCCCACACCCAGTCCCGCGTCCACCGCGGCCTGGTAGGCGTTGAGGTCGTCGGTGCGCACGGCGAAGTTCTCGCGCTGCATCGGGTAGCCCATGGCCGCGAAGCCGCGCAGGATGTCGGTCTGGCGGTCGTTGCCCACCAGGTCGTGCGCGAGCAGATCCTGCGGCGTGCGCGGCGTGCCCCGGCGGCGCAGGTAGTCGCGGTGGGCGTAGGCGCCCAGGGCCACCTGGCCGACCTTTTTGCACAGCAGGGTGGCCTGGTCGGGGCGCACCATGCGCAGCGCGATGTCGGCCTCGCGCTGCAGCAGGTTGCTCACCGCGTTGCTCGACACCAGCTCCACCTGGATGTCCGGGTGGGCCTGGCGCAACTGCAACAGCACCGGCGGCAGCAGCACGCAGGTCACGGGCTGGCTCGCGCTGATGCGCACCGAGCCGCGCGCATCCTGCTGCGCGCCCGAAGCCTGGCGCGCGAGCTGGTCGGCCGCGCTGGCCATCGCGCGCGCCGCCTCGGCCAGCCGGTGGGCGTGCGCCGTGGGCACGAGGCCACGGCCGGTGCGCTCGAACAACACCACGCCGAGCTGCGTTTCGAGCTCGCCGATGTGGCGACCCACCGTGGGCTGGGTCGTGGCCAGGGCCCGCGCGGCGGCCATCAGGCTGCCCCGGTCGAGCGCCGCGAGGAAGGAGCGGATGAGGGTCCAGTTGAAATCACCGGTATTCACGCCGCAGGCCGTCGCCGACCTGGTGGCGCGGGTGCGGCAGGCGGGCGGCGCCACGGTGGTGGTGCACGCGCTCAACCCCAACCAGTACACCCGCCCGGCCTGGGAGCGGGAGAACGGGCCCCTGCTGCAAAGTGGCATGGCCGTGGCGCGCGCGCTGGCCGCCACGCTGATGCTGCCGGGCAACGTCTACAACTTCGGCCAGGGCATGCCGGCGGTGCTGCTCGAAGGCGCACCGTACCGGCCGACCATGGCCATGGGCCGCGTGCGCACCGAGATGGAAGAGCGGCTGGAGGCGGCCACGCAACGCGGGGAACTGCGCGCGGTGATCGTGCGCGCTGGCAATTTCTATGGGCAGGGCCAGGGCACCTGGCTGGACCGCGCGATGCTCACCGGCATCCGCCGCGGCAAGCTGGTGTTTCCCGGTCCGCTGGACGTGGCCACGCCCTGGGCCTACCTGCCCGACCTGGCGCAGACCTTCGTCGCCCTGGCGCGTGTGCGCGAGACCCTGCCCGCGTTCGAGTCGCTGCACTTCAGCGGCCACACGCTCACGGGCCGCGATTGGGTGAATGCCCTGCAGCCACTGGCCCGCGAGCAAGGCTGGCTGCGCGAGAACGAGGCGCTGCGCGTGGGCGGCATGCCCTGGCCCCTGATCCGCGCGCTCGGCCTGGCCATGCCGACCCTGGGCGCGCTGGCCGCCTTGCGCTACCTCTGGAACCAGCCCCACCGGCTGGACAACCGCCGCCTGCGTGAGCGGATCGGCAGCGAGCCGCACACGCCCTGGCCGCAGGCCTTGGAACACACGCTGCAGGGCCTGGCGCTGCTGGGCGCCGAGGGCGTGACCCCGTTGCCCGCGCGGGCCTGATGTCCATGGACCGCCGGCGCTTCATCCGCCTTGCGGGCGGCGGCGCGGTCGCCGTCACCCTGGGCGCCTGCGACAGCGCGCTGCCGCCCGAGGCCATTGCCGCCTGGCAGGGGCCGGGCGAGCAGACCGACGTGCGCCGCTGGCTGGTGGGGCACGCGCTGCTCGCGCCGCACTCGCACAACCTGCAGTCCTGGCTGGTGGACCTGGGCGTGCCCGACGAGATCACCCTGTTCATCGACCGCAGCCGCCTGTTGCCCCAGACCGACCCGCATTCGCGCCAGATGATGATGAGCCAGGGCTGCTTCATCGAACTGCTCGACCTGGCGGCGCGGGAGAAGGGCCTGCGCGCGCAGATCGAGCTGTTCCCGCGGGGCGCCTTCGGCCCCGAGACGGTCGATGCGCGGCCGACCGCGCGCATCCGCCTGGTGCCCGAGGCGTCGGTGGCGCCCGATCCACTGTTCGCGCAGATCTTCCACCGCCGCACGAACCGCGAGGCCTATGAGGCGCGCGAACCCGATGCCGCTGCCCTGGAGGCGATCAGCGCCAGTGTGCAGGCTTATCCGATGCGGGTCGGTTTCGTGGGTGCCGCGCAGTCGGAGGCGCTGGCGCGGCACCGCCGCATCGCCCGCGAAGCCTGGCGCATCGAGCTGGTCACGCCGCGCACGGTGATGGAGTCGCTCCAGGTGCTGCGCGTGGGCCCGCAGGAGATCGCGCGGCACCGCGACGGCATTTCGCTCAACGCGCCGATGGTGCGCGCGCTCGTGGCCCTGGGCCTGTTCGACCGCCGCGAGGTGCCCGCGCCCGACGGCACGTCGACGACGACCCAGATCCAGGACTTCAACACCCGGATCGAGCACACGCCCGCCTTCTTCTGGCTGGTGACCGAGGGCAACGACCGCTGCACGCAGATCAACGCGGGCCGCGCCTATGTGCGGGCCCAACTCGCCGCCACCGCCGCGGGCCTGTCGATGCAGCCGCTGTCGCAGGCGCTGCAGGAGTACCCCGAGCAGATCGGGCCGTACAACGAGATCCATCGGCTGCTGGGTGCGCCGGCACCGCGCTTCACGGTGCAGATGTGGGCCCGGCTGGGCTATGCGCCGGTGATCGGGCCCTCGCCCCGGCGCGGGCTCGCGGCGCACATCCTCAAGGCTTGAGCTCGAACGCCGCCTCCGCGAGCGCCACGCCGTTGACCCGCAGGTCGATGAGGTGCGTGCCGGGGTAGAGCGTGCGCGTGGTCACGGGCTTGAGGCTGTGGCGCTTTTCCAGCGTGCGTTCTTCACCGGGCGCGAGCGTGAGCTTCCAGCCCTTGAACACCTTGGGCGAGGCGCTGCCGTTGGCGCGCACGTGGTGCACGGCGTAATCCACGACCAGCGACTGGGGCTGGCGCGCGCTGGAGCGCAGTTGCACGCGCAGGCCGATCTCGCCGCCGACCGCCGCGCGCTTCGCCGTCAGCGCGAGCGTGGCCTCGCCCTGCAGGCCGCTGCCCAGGCCCCAGGCCGCCAGCGTGGGCGCGTGGCCGGCCTTGATCAGGCCGCGGCTGGCGTGGCGCAGCAGCGCGTTGCGCGCATCGGGCGCGTCGATCAGGTGGTCGCGCACCCAGCCCGCGACCAGGTCGGGGTGGTCCTTGGCGATGTCGTTGAGGTGGTTGGCCACGCTGCGGCGCACGTAGCTGCTGGGATCGTCCTGCAGCGCGCGCAGCAGGGGCAGGGTGGGAGCCGGGTCCAGCACCAGCGCCTGCAGTCGCAGGCCCCAGGGCAGGCGCGGGCGGCTGCCTTCGCTCACCAGCCGGCGCACGTGCGCGCTCGGGTCGTTCACCCACTGGCCCAGGGTGTCGAAGGCCAGGGCAGGGTGGCGCTGGATCAGCGGCCGGATGGCGAACTCGGCGGTGAAGCGCTGCGTGACCGCGTGCAGGCAGGCCAGGCCGCGCCGGGCCGCCGCTTCGTCGGCCACGCCCCGGCGCGCGACGAATTCGCCGACCGCCCACAGGGCCCAGCCGCCGATGCCGTGCTCGTCGCGTGCCTCGCCGAGCTTGAGCGGTTCGCCCTGGGCGTCCATGGCCAGGGGAGGCGCGAGGCTGGCCTCCAGCAGTTCGCAGGCGGCGTTGAAGTCGTCGGGCAGTGTGGCCTCCAGCGCGTCGGCCAGCTGCATGGCCCGGGCCTTGAACTCCAGCTGTTCCAGGCCGGTGGCGGCCTGGGCTTCGAAGCGCTTGCGGTCGAATGTCGGCCAGGCGCGGCGCAGGTGGTGGCCGGCGTTGGCGACGGTGGCCGGGCCGATGAGGTTCTTGAACGGTTCCATGGGCTTCAGGTGCGGGGCAGTCGTTGCAGGAGGCCGGCCAGCGCATGGCGCACCGTGGCCTGGCGCACGGCGGCGCGGTCGCCGTCGAAGCGCTGGTGCTCGGTGAACACGCCCTCGGGCGTGGCCCAGCCGAACCACACCGTGCCCACCGGTTTCTCGGCGCTGCCGCCGGTGGGGCCGGCCACGCCGGTCACGGCCACGGCGAGCTGGGCCGGCGAGTGCGCCAGCGCGCCCGAGGCCATGGCGCGCGCCACCGGCTCGCTCACTGCGCCGTGCCGCTCGATCAGCAGGGCCGGCACGCCGAGCAGGCCGTGTTTGGCGGCGTTGGAGTAGGTGACGAACCCGCGCTCGAACCAGTCGCTGGAGCCCGAGAGCTCGGTGCAGGCACCCGCGATCAGGCCACCGGTGCAGCTTTCGGCCGTGGCCATCATCAGGCCGCGCGCCTTGAGGGCGGCGGCGAGTTGTTCGACCAGGGCGGGGGTGGTGTCGGGCATGTTCAGAGCCTCCACAAGGCGATGACGATGAGCGTGCAGAAAGCGGCGGCGAAGTCGTCGAGCAGGATGCCGAAGCCGCCGCGCGGGCCGAAGCCCTTGAAGGTCCGGTCGGCCCAGGCCATGGGGCCGATCTTGACCATGTCGAACAGCCGGAAGATCAGAAACGCCGCGAGCTGGGCCCAGAAGCCGCTGGGCGAGATCATCCAGAGCACCAGCCAGAAGGCGACCACTTCGTCCCACACGATGTGGCCGGAGTCGGCCACGCGCAGGTGCCGCGCGGTGACGGTGCAGGCCCACCAGCCCGCGAGCGTGGCCGCGGCGATCACGACCGCCCAGGTCAGCGGCGTGAGCAGCGGGTCCAGCAGCAGGAAGGCGACCCAGGCCCAGAGCGTGCCGGCCGTGCCCGGCGCCAGGCGGCTCAGGCCAGCGCCCGCGCCGAGCGCGAGGAAGTGGGCGGGGTGGGCAAGCAGGAAACGCCAGGTCGGGCGGGTGAGCGGCGCGTCGTTGGCGGTGTCGGGCATGCGGGGATTATCGGGCGGGCACTCAGGCGAAATGGTCGAAGCCTTGTGCGCCGAGTGGCACCTCCTGGCCCGCCGCGCCGAGCAGGCGCAGGCCCGGGGCGGCCGTGATGCGCCCGATGCGCGTGACCGGCGTGGCGCTGTCGGCCGAGGCCTGGGCAATGGCCTCGCGCGCTTCGGGCGCGGCGGTGAACAGCAGCTCGTAGTCGTCGCCGCCGGCCAGCAGGCATTCGAGCCACCGCGCCTCGGGCAGGCCTTGCAGCGCAGGGGCCACGGGCAGGGCCGGCAGGTGGATCTCGGCGCCCACGCCGCTGGCCTGCAGGAGGTGGCCGAGGTCGCCGGCCAGGCCGTCGCTCAGGTCGATCGCGGCGTGCGCGCCCGCCACGGCCGACAGCGCCGCACCCAGGGCGTTGCGCGGTGTGGGCCGCTCCAGCCGCGCGCGCGCTTCGGCCTCCACGGCCGTGCCGGCCCATTCGGTGCCGCGCAGCTGCTCCAGCGCCAGCCGGGCTTCGCCGGTGCGGCCACTCACATACAGGTCGTCGCCCGCGCGCGCGGCGTCGCGCCGCAGCGCCTGGCCGGGTTTCACCTCGCCGAAGACGGTGATGCAGAGGTTGAGAGGGCCGCGCGTGGTGTCCCCCCCCACCAGCGGGCAGGCGTGCGCATCGGCCAGCGCGAACAGCCCTTGCGCGAAGCGCGCGAGCCAGTCGCTGTCGGCGTGGGGCAGGGCGAGCGCGAGCGTGAAGCCCAGCGGGCGCGCGCCCATGGCGGCGAGGTCGCTCAGGTTCACGGCCAGCGCCTTGTGGCCCAGCGCTTCGGGGTCCACGTCGGCGAAAAAATGCCGGCCCTCGACCAGCATGTCGCTGGAGATCGCGAGCTGGTGGCCGGGGCTGGGTTGCAGCAGGGCGCAGTCGTCGCCGATGCCCAGCACCACCGCGCCGTCCCCACCGGTCGCTGGCGCGCGCTGGAAATGGCGGCGGATCAGTTCGAACTCACCCATGCGCTTGGGGCGAACCGGCCGAGGGTGCCGGGGCAGGGGGTTCGTCGTCTTCGCCGCGGCGCGCGGCCCGGGGCGGAATCAGGAAGCTCAGCGGCGCGGCGCGGATGCGGCGCTTGATCGCGGCGCGGATCAGCTGGCGGTTGACCTCGCTGATGTTCTGCGCCTGCAGCGCGAGGCGGAACGCGAGGTAGAAGCTCACGCCCAGGTTGAGCGGCCCGACGGCGAGCACACCGGCCACCGCCCACCAGAAGGCGGGCTCGGTGAACACGTCCCAGCCCAGCGCCATGGCCGCGGCCGTGACCTGGCCGGCCGAGAGGGTGACGTGGCGCACGTCCAGCGGCAGGCTGAAGAAGGCCGCGAACGCGGGCACCAGGCCCAGCATGAAGCCCAGCGAGATGTTGGCCGCCAGGCCCGAGATGTTGCGGCGCATGAAATCGGCCCAGCGCGCGGCGCGCTCGCGCCCGAGCACGGCGGTGAAGCGCGGGTTGTGCTGCATGGCCGAGTCCAGGTTGTGGAACACGTACCAGTTCTCGACCCAGCCGGCGATGATGCTGGAGGCGAACAGCAGCACCCCGGTGAAGGCCGCGAAGAACACGGTGGGGCCGAGCAGGTGGATGTCGTTGAGCACGTGGTGCGCCTTGTCCTCGTTCACCATGGCCTGGCCGGTGAGCAGCTGCAGGCCCAGGCTGATGAGCACCACCACCGGGATCACCAGGCCCACGTTGCCCACGATGGCGGCGATCTGCGAGCGAAACAGGTTGGCCACCTCGTCGACGAAGCGGCGCACCGCGCCGGGCGCCTTGATGTCGCGCAGCTTGGCGACCATGGCCGGCGCGGTCACGGCGGGCTGCTTGGTGGCCACCGTGAGGTGCAGCAGCATGATCAGCACGAACGAGGCGGCGTAGTTCAGGCCGGCGGCAAAGCCGCCCCAGAACGCGGTGAGGCCCAGCCCGTACAGCAGGAACTTGATCCAGGTCGTCAGGCCGATGATGGCGCCGCCGCCGGCCGCCTTGCGCACCATTTCGCGGTACTCGGCGGCGTTGCGGGTGATGTAGTGCTCGCCGCTCTCGGCGCTGCGCTCGGCCACCTTGGCCGCGGTGAGGTGCGAGCTGCTGGCGATGAGCGAGCGCACGCTGCGGTTGTCCAGCCCGACCTGGGCCAGGTCGGCCAGCAGCGCGGCGGTGGCGCGCTCGGGCTGCTCGGACTGCAGGCAGTCCAGCAGCTCCTTGACGCGCACGATGCGTTCGCGCAGCTGGCGCAGGCGGAACACGATGCCGACCGACACGCCGTGCTCTTCCAGGTGCGAGTACACGGTATAGGCCGCGTGGCGGCAGGCGTCGAGCTGCTGGCGCAGCACATCGGCGGCGGCCAGGGCTTCGGGGCTGCGTGCGCCGTGGCGGTTCACGGCGCGGCGCAACGCCTCGAAATCGGCCGGCAGCTCGTGGAAGGGCCGCTGGGCCTGCGCCTCGGGCGACATGCGGATGCGGATTTCCGAGGCGAAGCCGGTGGCGCTGATCTGACTCACGCAGAAGATCAGCGCGTCCATCAGCGCGGTCTGCCAGAAGCCGGCGGGCGAGTCGGCGGCCGAGGCCTCGTCGGCCGGCGCCGCGATCAGCAGGCTGCGCAGGCGCTTGAGGGTGTCGCTGTCGAGCGCCTTGAGCCAGCGCACGTCGAAGCGCGCGGACAGCAGCAGGTCGAACAGCTCGGCCATGTCGGTGGTCTCGGGCGTGCCCGGCAGCACTTTCTTGCGCAGCCGGTTGCCGAATTCGCTCAGAAAGGCGGTGCGCGGCGCGAAGCCGTGGTCGGCCAGCAGCGGCGTGAGGTCCACGGTGGCGATGAAGCGGCTCCACCAGCGGCGCCAGCGCGCCTGCACGGCGGGATCGCCCTGCACGGTGTCGAGGAACAGGCGCACGCGGCCGACGCTGGCCTGCACGTCGGCCTCTTCGCCGCGCACCCAGCGCAACGCGCCGATCAGCCACAGGTGGCGCAGCGCCAGCGGGGCGTCCGGGTCCAGGGTGTCGAGCGGGGTGGAGGTGGGCATGCGGTCGTCGGGGTGGGGGCCGCGTGTCGGGGCGCCGGCTTTCAGTGCAGCACCCGCGCCGGTGCGTCGCCCGAGCCCGGGGCGCGCAGCGCGAACTCGGCCACCTCGGCCTCGAAACGCTCGCCGTCTTCGGCCACGCAGAAGAAGCTGCCGCGCATGGTGCCCGTGGGCGTGGCCAGGCGCGTGCCGCTGGTGTACTGGAAGGATTCTCCGGGCCGCAGCAGGGGCTGGTGCCCGACCACGCCCAGGCCCTTGACCTGCTCGGTCTGCCCGCGCGCGTCGTCGATGATCCAGTGGCGCGCGATCAGCTGTGCCGGCACCTCGCCCGCGTTGGTGATGGTGATGGTGTACGCGAAGGCGTACACGTCTTCGTCGGGCGACGACTGTTCGCTCAGGAACTGGGGTTCGACCTCGCAGGTGAACAGGTATTTCGGCATGGGCGGCATGTTACCGCGCGCCTGCGTCAACGCGGTGGCCCTGCGAGAATGGGGTCTTTGGCCCGATCCCGCGCCCACCCATTCCCCACCAGCCAGGTTGCCCATGTCCCAGCTTCCCGTCCAGCACCGCATCGCCCCCTCCATCCTGTCCGCCGATTTCGCCCGCCTGGGCGACGAGGTGAAGAACGTCATCGCCGCCGGCGCCGACTGGATCCACTTCGACGTGATGGACAACCACTATGTGCCCAACCTGACCTTCGGGCCCATGATCTGCCAGGCGCTCAAGCCGCACGCCAAGAAGCCCGACGGCACGCCGGTGCCGATCGACGTGCATCTGATGATCCAGCCGGTGGACGCGCTGGCCGGTGCCTTCATCGACGCCGGCGCCGATCTCGTGAGCTTCCATCCCGATGCGAGCACCCACGTGCACCGCAGCGTGCAGGCCATCAAGGCCAAGGGCGCCAAGGCCGGCCTGACCTTCAACCCCGGCGCGCCGCTGGACGTGCTGGACTGGCTGATCGACGACATCGACCTGATCCTGATCATGAGCGTGAACCCGGGCTTCGGCGGCCAGAGCTTCATCGATTCCGCGCTGCGCAAGATCGAGGACGCGCGCCGGCGCATCGAGGCCAGCGGCAAGGACATCCGCCTGGAGGTGGACGGCGGCATCAAGGCCGACAACATCCGCCGCGTGGCCGACGCAGGGGCCGACACCTTCGTGGCCGGCAGCGCGATCTTCGGCAAGCCGGACTACAAGGCCGTGATCGACCAGATGCGCGCGGCGCTCCAATGAGAAGCATCGACGACGCCCGGCTGGGCGCCGGGCCGCTCCCAAGCCCGGCCAGCCCCCTCGGGGGGCAGCGACCCGCGCAGCGGTGGAGCGTGGGGGCCTTGATCGTCGACCTCGACGGCACCATGGTCGACACCCTGGGCGACTTCGACGTCGCCCTGAATGAAACCCTCAAGGACCTGGGCCGCCCGGTCGTCGCCCGTGCCGACATCGAGCGCATGGTGGGCAAGGGTTCGGCGCACCTGATCCGCTCGGCGTTGCTGCACGGCGGGCTCGGTGCCGACGAGGCCGCCCGCGTGCAGCCCGAGGCCTGGACGCGCTACCAGGCGCACTACCTGGCCATCAACGGCCAGCACAGCGCGGTCTACCCCGGTGTCGTCGAGGGCCTCGCGGCGCTGCGCGAGCGGGGCCTGCCGCTGGCCTGCCTGACCAACAAGCCGCTGAACTTCGCGCGCCCGCTGCTGCAGGCCAAGGGCCTGGCGGACTTTTTCGCCCACGTGTTCGGCGGCGACAGCTTCGAGCGCACCAAGCCCGACCCGCTGCCGCTGCTCAAGACCTGCGAAGCCCTGGGCACGGTGCCGGCGCAAACGCTGATGGTGGGCGATTCGCAGAACGATGCGCTGGCCGCGCGAGCGGCCGGCTGCCCGGTGGTGCTGGTGACCTACGGCTACAACCATGGCGAGCCGGTGCGCGGGGTCGACGCCGATGCCTTCGTGGACCGCCTCGACGGCCTGCCCGGCTTGCTGCAGGCCGGGGCCTGAAGACGATCAGTAAAGCAGCTTGCCGTCGCCGGACACCACACCGATGTCCACCCAGTTGCTGCCCAGGTTGCTCTTGGCGAAGTTGACGCGGAAACCGCCGAGGTCGACCTCGCCCATGGCGCGCAGCGACTGTGCGATGCCCGAGGGATTGAGGTTGCGGCTGCGTTTGGCGGCTTCGGCGAACACCCGGGCGGTGATGTAGCCCTCCATGTGGAAGGTGGTGTAGTCCGTCAGCGTGGGGTGCACCTTGCGCATCGCTGCGCGGAAATCGCGCTGCAGCGGGAGCGTCGCGCCCATGGGGTTGGGGAAGGTCT
Organism: Hydrogenophaga sp. GW823-FHT04C09; assembly: GCF_058796355.1. NCBI lineage: Bacteria > Pseudomonadati > Pseudomonadota > Betaproteobacteria > Burkholderiales > Comamonadaceae > Hydrogenophaga > Hydrogenophaga sp. GW823-FHT04C09. Next base: position 296,796 of record NZ_JBXAIO010000007.1, read on the forward strand.
GGGACAGGCCCACGCCGCGCGCGCCGTTGCCCGCGAATTTCATCAGTGCCGGTGCGGGCAGGTAGGACAGGCTGAAGATCTGCTGCGAGACCCCCGCCGCCCGCAGCGCGGCAATGGCCTCGCCCGAGAACTTGGGCGCGCCCACCACCAGGGCCGATTGCGGGTTGGCGGCGGCCAGGGTCTTGGCCGCCTGCGCGAGCGCCGCGGCGTCGGTGGCGGACTGCGTCTCCACGATCTCGATGCCACCCAGCTCGGCCGCCGCGCTGCGCGCCGAGGCCAGGCCCGAGGAGCCGATCGGGATGTTCTGGTGCAGCACCCCCATGGAGCGGATGCTCAGCGTGCGCGCGTGCGTCACGATCTTGTGGATCTGCTGCTCGTCGCCCGCGCGGATGTGGAACAGCTTGGGGTGCCCCGGCGAGCGCAGCACGCTGGCGCCCGGCACCGCGTTGAGGATCACGATGTCGGTGGTGTCCAGCAGTTTGCTGTCGAGCAGGCCCTTGAGGGTGGCGGAGCCCAGCGGCGTCAGCAGCGCCACCGGCTTTTGCGCCATCACCGTGCCCAGCTGCTGGCGGAAACCGTCGAAGGTGTAGGTGTCGTCCAGCTTGACGAGCGAGATGCGCCGGCCCTGGATGCCACCGCGGCCGTTGATCTCGTCCAGTGCGGCGGTGATGCCTTCGTTGAGCTCCTTCGGGTCCGGCGCGGGCAGCACGGTGAACGGCCCGATCTGCGCCACCACGATGTCGCCGCTGTCCTGGGGCAGGCCGGCGACGGGCAGGAGGGCGGCGGCCAGGGCGGCCATCAGGTTGCGACGGATCATGGTGAATGCGGCGTAGAGGGGATGACCCGCATTCTGGCGGGCCGGACCGCCCGTTCGGCGGCGCATGGGGGCCGCGCGTCGCGCGGACGGGTCAGCGTGCCGGCTTGCCCAGCAGGGCGTCCTTGAGCAGGTGGTCGGCCGGTTTGGGGCCCAGCCAGATGCGCAGCAGGGCGTCGTAGAACTCGGGCTCCTTGAACGGCTCGCCCTCCACCTTGCCCTTGATGGTGAGCACGGCGCCGGTGCCGGGCACCCAGTCCACCAGGAAGTTGTCGCCGGCCTGCAGCTTCTTGTGGTCGCTGAACACCTGGCTCATGCGCAGCACACCCGGAATGAGCTTGGAGAAGGCGCTGCGGTCCATGTTGTCTTCCATGCCGCGCGAGAACAGCTTGCCCAGCTCGGCCGAGTCGATGTCGCGCAGCATGGTGATGCTGATGCGCTTGGGGCCCTTGGTCGCGAGCACCGCCTCGGGGGTGCTCGCCTTCTCCCCGAGGTACAGGCCGGCGGTGTAGACCTTGAACACCGCCTTGTAGCGGATGCCGGCGCCATTGAGCACCAGCGGGCTGCCGGCCACGGTGGCGCGGTCTTCGAGCTTCACGCCGGCGAGGTCGACGGTGGCGGCCTGCGCCGCACCCATGCCGAGCAGGGCAAAGACCAGGGCGAGGGTGGGCATCAACGGTGTTTTCATGGGGTGTGTCCGGGTGGGCGAGGGCGATGGCGCGTAAAAAAAAGAACACCCGTTCGTTTCGCCAGGATTGTCCTTGCCGAGCCTGCGCCGGACATCAGGGTTTGGCCGTAGAACCAAAGCTTGGGCGCGTGATGTGGGACACGGTCATGGCGCTTTGCTACACTGCGCCTTCCATGTTCAACCCACGCACATCCTTATCAGGTGGTCTGCCGAGCCGCAATGGCCGGGGAGCCTGGCCCTGGCGCAAGCCAGCGTAAACGTGCACCTTCCCCCGGGGTTTGCACAGTCCGCGCGCGTTCCACGCCGCCACTGTCACCCCACCCCGAACCCGGCGGATGTTTCCCCGGATGGCATGGACCCCAGCCCCACCCGATGCGTCGACGATGACCCGGCGTGTGGCCGATGGAAAGAACGAACATGATCACGGAACTCGAATTCAAGAGCCTGGCCCAGCAGGGCTACAACCGCATCCCGCTGATGGCCGAGGCCTTCGCCGACCTCGAAACCCCGCTCTCGCTCTACCTCAAACTCGCGCACGGGCGCGGTGACGGCAGACACAGCTTCCTGCTCGAATCGGTGGTGGGCGGTGAGCGCTTCGGGCGCTACAGCTTCATCGGCCTGCCCGCGCGCACCCTGCTGCGCGCCAGCGGCTTCGGCGCCGAGGCCAAGACCGAGGTGGTGCGCGACGGCGCTGTCGTCGAGACCGCGCACGGCAACCCGCTGGACTTCATCGCCGCTTACCAGAAGCGCTTCAAGGTCGCTCTGCGCCCCGGTCTGCCGCGCTTCTGCGGCGGCCTGGCCGGCTACTTCGGCTACGACGCGGTGCGCCACATCGAGAAGAAGCTGGAGAACAGCTGCCCGCCCGACACCCTGGGCTGCCCCGACATCCTGCTGCTGCAGTGCGAAGAACTGGCGGTGATCGACAACCTCTCGGGCAAGCTCTACCTCATCGTGTACGCCGATCCGGCCCAGCCCGAGGCCTACGCCAACGCCAAGAAGCGGCTGCGCGAACTGCGCGAGGCGCTGAAGTACTCGGTGAGCGCGCCGGTGGTCAAGCCCAGTCAGAGCTACCCGGCCGAGCGCGACTTCGCCAAGGCCGACTACCTCGCGGCGGTCGAGCGCGCCAAGGAGCTCATCGCCGCCGGTGACTTCATGCAGGTGCAGGTGGGCCAGCGCATCAAGAAGCGCTACACCGAGTCGCCGCTGAGCCTGTACCGCGCGCTGCGCTCGCTCAACCCGTCTCCCTATATGTATTACTACCACTTCGGGGATTTCCACGTGGTGGGGGCTTCGCCGGAAATTCTGGTGCGCCAGGAGCACACGCCCGAGGGCCAGAAAATCACCATCCGCCCGCTGGCGGGCACGCGCCCGCGCGGCGCCACGCCCGAGCAGGACAAAGCCACCGAGACCGAGTTGGTCAACGACCCCAAGGAACGCGCCGAGCATGTGATGCTGATCGACCTGGCGCGCAACGACATCGGTCGCATCGCCAAGACCGGCAGCGTGAAGGTGACCGAGGCCTTCGCGGTGGAGCGCTACAGCCACGTGATGCACATCGTGAGCAACGTCGAGGGCATCCTGGTGGAGGGTCCGGACGGCCAGCCCGTGGGCAGCATGGACGTGCTCAAGGCCACCTTCCCGGCCGGCACGCTCACCGGCGCGCCCAAGGTGCATGCCATGGAGCTGATCGACCAGCTCGAGCCGACCAAGCGCGGCATCTACGGCGGCGCCTGCGGCTACCTGAGTTACGCCGGCGACATGGACGTGGCCATCGCGATCCGCACCGGCATCATCAAGGACCAGACGCTCTACGTGCAGGCCGCGGCCGGCGTGGTGGCCGACTCGGTGCCCGAGATGGAGTGGAGGGAAACCGAACACAAGGCGCGCGCGCTGCTGCGCGCCGCCGAACTGGTCGAGGAGGGCCTGGAATGAAGCCGATCCGCTTGCTCATGGTCGACAACTACGACTCGTTCACCTACAACATCGTGCAGTACTTCGGCGAACTCGGTGCCGAGGTCAGCGTGTTCCGCAACGACGAGATCACGCTGGAGGAGATCGATGCGCGCCTGGCCGCCGGGCAACTGGATCGCCTGGTGATTTCGCCAGGGCCGTGTTCGCCCGCCGAGGCCGGCATTTCGGTCGCGGCGATCCAGCACTTCGCGGGCAAGCTGCCCATCCTCGGTGTGTGCCTGGGGCACCAGAGCATCGGCGCGGCCTTCGGCGGCAAGATCGTTCGCGCGCAGGAGCTGATGCACGGCAAGACCTCGCCGATCACCACCACGCGCCAGGGCGTGTTCGCGAACCTGCCCGAGCAGTTCACCGTGAACCGCTACCACTCGCTGGCCATCGAGCGCGCGAGCTGCCCCGATTGCCTCGAGGTCACGGCCTGGACGCCGGATGGCGAGATCATGGGCGTGAAACACAAGACACTGGCCATCGAAGGCGTGCAGTTCCACCCCGAGAGCATCCTCACCGAGCACGGCCACGCCATGCTCAAGAACTTCCTGGAGCAGGCATGAACACCACCGTCGACTTGCGCAGCGACACCGTCACCCAACCCACCGCCGCCATGCGCGAGGCCATGATGGCCGCGCCCCTGGGCGACGACGTGTTCGGCGACGACCCCTCGGTGCAGGCGTTGCAGGAGCGCATCGCCGCCATCACCGGCAAGCAGGCCGCGCTCTTCATGCCCAGCGGCACGCAGAGCAACCTGTGCGCGATGCTGGCGCACTGCGAGCGCGGCGACGAGTACCTGGTGGGCCAGAACGCCCACACCTACCGCTACGAAGGTGGTGGCGCGGCGGTGCTGGGCAGCATCCAGCCGCAGCCGCTGGCGCAGAACGCCAGCGGGCAGATGCAGCTGGCCGACATCGCCGCCGCCATCAAGCCCGACGACCCGCACTTCGCCCGCACGCGCCTGCTGTGCCTGGAGAACACCTGGAACGGCCACCCCATGCCGGCCGACTACCTCGACGGCGCCACGGCGTTGGCGCGCGAGCACGGGCTGGCGGTGCACTTGGATGGCGCGCGCGTGTTCAACGCGGCGGTGGCGGCCGGTGGTGACCCTCGCCTCGGCGCAGGACCGCTCCAAGCCGAGGCAGCCCCCTCGGGGGGCAGCGACCCACACGCAGTGGGGGAGCGTGGGGGCGACCCTTACCAGGCGGTGCGCGGCATCGTCGACCGCTTCGACAGCGTGTCGGTCTGCTTCAGCAAGGGCCTGGGCGCGCCCGTGGGTTCGGCCCTGTGCGGCTCGGAAGACCTGATCCGCCGCGCGCTGCGCTGGCGCAAGATGCTGGGCGGCGGGCTGCGCCAGTCGGGCCTGCTGGCGGCCGCCGCGCACCACGCGCTGGACCACCACGTGCGCCGCCTGGCCGACGACCATGCGCTCGCGCTGCGCCTGGCCCAGGGCCTGGCCGGCATCGAGGGCTTGAGCGTGCGCTCCGCGCAGACCAACATCGTGTTCGTCGATGTGGCCGGCGGGCGTGGGCCCGACCTGCTGGCCCACCTCGCGAAGGATGGCGTGCTCGCCACCGGCCTGATCGGGCTGCGTTTCGTGACACACCTCGACGTGGACACGGCCGGCATCGACCGCGCGATCGCGAGCACCCGGGCCTTCTTCGCGCAGGGCGGCACCGCGCCCGCCGCGCGCGCCGCCGGCACCGCCGTCTACTGAGCCGGAGCGTCCCATGCCCGATTGGCCGCAACTCCTGCTCTTCATCGTGGCCGGCTGGCTGCTCAACCTCACGCCCGGCCCGGACGTGCTCTACATCGTGAGCAACTCGCTGCGCGGCGGCGTGCGCGCCGGCATGGTGGCCGCGCTCGGCATCTTCGCGGGCTGCTTCGTGCATGTGGCGATCGCCACCGTCGGCCTGGGCGCCCTGCTGGCGGCCTCGGCCATGGCGTTCACGGTCGTCAAGTTCGTCGGCGCGGCCTACCTGCTGTGGATGGGCGTGCGCCTGCTGCGCGCGTCCACCCCGGGCTGGGCGCCCGACGCCGCCCCCGCCGAGCCGGACCTGGGCCGCGTGTTCCGCCGCGGCTTCCTCACCAACGTGCTCAACCCCAAGGTGGCGCTGTTCTTCCTGGCCTTCCTGCCGCAGTTCATCGCGCCCGACGCCAGCCACAAGACCCTGGCCTTCCTGGCCCTGGGCGTGCTGTTCAGCTTCAATGCCCTGCCCGTGACCCTGGGCTACGCCTGGCTCGCGGCCTGGGCCGCGAACCGCGTGCAATTGGTGCGCCGCGCCATGCACTGGCTCGACCGCGCCGCCGGCGTGCTCTTCATCGGCTTCGGCCTGAAACTGGCCTTGACCGACCATCCCGCCCCGTAAAGAGACCCTTGGAGACCTTCATGTCACCCACCTCCGCACACAAGATCACCCCGCAGGAAGCGCTGCAGCGCACCATCGAACACCGCGAGATCTTCCACGACGAGATGCTGCACCTCATGCGCCTGATCATGAGCGGCGAGATGTCGCCGGTCATGATGGCCGCCTTCATCACCGGCCTGCGCGTGAAGAAGGAAACCATCGGTGAGATCACCGCCGCCGCGCAGGTGATGCGCGAGTTCTCCACCAAGGTGCACGTGGCCGACAAGACCCACCTGGTCGACATCGTGGGCACCGGCGGCGACGGCTCGCACACCTTCAACATCTCCACCTGTTCCATGTTCGTGGCCGCCGCGGCCGGCGCGCGCGTGAGCAAACACGGTGGGCGCAGCGTCTCGAGCAAGAGTGGCAGCGCCGACGTGCTGGAGAGCCTGGGCGTCAACATCAACCTGCCGCCCGAGGCCATCGCGCGCTGCATCGAACAGGTCGGCGTGGGCTTCATGTTCGCGCCCAACCACCACCCCGCCATGAAGAACGTGGCCCCGGTGCGGCGCGAGCTCGGCATCAAGACCATCTTCAACATCCTGGGGCCGCTGACCAACCCGGCCTCGGCCCCCAACATCCTCATGGGCGTGTTCCACCCCGATCTGGTGGGCATCCAGGTGCGCGCGCTGCAGCGCCTGGGCGCCGAACACGCCGTGGTGGTGTACGGGCGCGACGGCATGGACGAGGTCTCGCTCGGCGCCGCCACGCTGGTCGGCGAACTCAAGAACGGTGAGATCACCGAATACGAAATCCACCCCGAGGACTTCGGCATGACCATGGCCAGCAGCCGCGCGCTGCGGGTGGAAACGCCCGAGGCCTCGCGCCAGATGCTGATGGGGGTGCTCGAAGGCCGCGACGACCCGGCCTTCAAGGCCGCCAGCGAGATCGTGGCGCTCAACGCCGGTGTGGCGCTGTACGCGGCCAACGTGGTCGCCGACATGGGCGAAGGCATCGCACTGGCGCGGCGCACGCTCGCCGCCGGCGCGGCGCTGGCCAAACTCGAACAACTCAAGGCCTTCGTGGCCTGATCCGGAACACCGTCATGAGCGACATCCTGCAGAAGATCGTGGCCGTCAAGCACGAGGAAATCGCCGCCGCCCAGCGCAAGAAGCCGCTGGATGCGGTGCGTTTCGATGCCGAGAGCCGCGTGCTCACGCGCGATTTCGAGGGCGCGCTGCGCGCCAAGATCGCCGCCGGCCAGGCGGCCGTGATCGCCGAGGTCAAGAAGGCCAGCCCGAGCAAGGGCGTGTTGCGCGAAGACTTCATTCCCGCCGACATCGCGCAAAGCTACGCCGAAGGCGATGGCCAGGTGAGCGCGGCCTGCCTGTCGGTGCTGACCGACCGCCAGTTCTTCCAGGGCAGCCCCGATTTCCTCAAGCAGGCCCGCGCCAGCTGCGACCTGCCCGTGCTGCGCAAGGACTTCATGGTCGACCCCTACCAGGTCTATGAGGCCCGCGCCATGGGCGCCGACGCCATCCTGCTGATCGCCGCCTGCCTGGACGACGCCCGCATGGCCGAGCTCGAGGCCGTGGCCCTGGGCCTGAACATGGCCGTGCTGGTCGAGGTGCACGACCGCGCCGAACTGGAGCGCGCGCTGCGGCTCAAGACCTGCCTGGTCGGCATCAACAACCGCAACCTGCGCACCTTCGAGGTGACGCTGCGGACCACGCTGGACATGCTGCCCGATGTGCCGGCCGACCGCCTGCTGATCACCGAATCGGGCATCCTGGGCCGCGCCGACGTGCAGACCATGCGCGCGGCGGGGGTCAACGCCTTCCTGGTGGGCGAGGCTTTCATGCGCGCGCCCGAGCCCGGGCTGGCGCTGGCCGAGCTGTTCAACTGAGGTGGCGATGCAAGCCGGTTTCGACTGGGACGGGCCCGCGGTGACCCCCCATCTGTTGTCGGCCCAGCCGGCCGACTGGCCGGTGCAGCCGGGTTGGGCCGGTCTGGTGGACCATTTCTGGGCCTCGTCCCCGGGGCGCGGGTTGCAGGACTTTCTGGCCGAGCGGCTGGCGCAGGGGGCGGTGGTCTACCCGCCCAGGCCGCTGCGGGCCCTTGAACTCAGTGCCCCCGAGGCGGTTCGCGTGGTCATCCTGGGCCAGGACCCGTACCACGGCCCCGGACAGGCTGAAGGGTTGGCCTTTTCCGTGGCGCCCGGCGTCAAGACTCCGCCCAGCCTGCGCAACATGTTCCAGGAGCTGCAGCGCGATCTGGGTACGCCTGTGCCAGCCGACGGCTCGCTGGTGCGCTGGGCCCGGCAGGGTGTCCTGCTGCTCAACACCGGCCTGACGGTGGAGGACGGCCAGCCCGCCAGCCATGCCGGCCGGGGCTGGGAAGCCTTGACCGACGCCGTCATCCAGCACTGCGGCCACACCGGCGACCCCAAGGTGTTTCTGCTCTGGGGCGCCCATGCCCAGAAAAAGACGCCTTTGATCGACGCCCGGCGCCATCTCGTGCTCAGCGCCAACCACCCGTCGCCGCTGTCGGCCCGGCGCGGCCCCGTACCGTTCGTCGGCTGCGGCCATTTCGGGCAGGCCAACGCCTGGCTGGCCGGGCAGGGCCGGGCGCCGATCGCCTGGTGACGGAATGGGCAGCGGGGAGCGGGCGCCAAGTGCCACAAATCCATGGCATAATCGCGGGCTGCGCTATGGAGGGGTGGCCGAGTGGTTAAAGGCAGCAGACTGTAAATCTGCCCGCTTACGCGTACGCTGGTTCGAATCCAGCCTCCTCCACCAGCGATCGATGTGACGTGTTAGCAAATGGGATGTTTCGCCCAGAGGGTCGGTGCCGTGTGGTGCCGGTTAGGTCAGGCGGGAGTAGTTCAATGGTAGAACCCCAGCCTTCCAAGCTGATGACGCGGGTTCGATTCCCGTCTCCCGCTCCATGTCCCGTCGGTGGTTGGATGTGTTTTTGACAGGCGTTTGAGTTTTCAGGGGTGTCCGGTCCGCCGGGTGCCTTTGCCCATGTGGCTCAGTGGTAGAGCACTCCCTTGGTAAGGGAGAGGTCGCGGGTCCGATTCCCGCCATGGGCACCAGTGATATTCCTGCATTGTTCTGGTGTTTCGGCAATTTTGATTTTGGAGCTGAAAAATGGCAAAAGAGAAATTTGAGCGGACCAAGCCGCACGTGAACGTGGGCACGATTGGTCACGTGGACCATGGCAA
>NZ_JBXAIO010000008.1:0-295523 GCF_058796355.1 Hydrogenophaga sp. GW823-FHT04C09
CCGCCGTGCGCGAGGTCACCAAGCTGCGCGCCCAGGTCGAGCTCGTCCAGCCAGGCTCCCTGCCCAACGACGGCAAGGTGATCGAGGACGCGCGCAGCTACCAGTAGGAAAAGCCCCGCAACCATCGCGGAACTGACGCCAAACTGACGCCAAAAGTGCGCCAACGAGGGTTTTCCCCGGCCCGGAGCTAAGTAATTTCCGCGATACGGACAAGGGATGGCGGGGCTACGATCGCCCGGTAATCAACCTCTCAAGGAGCATCGTATGAAGAAGATCCTCGCCCTGGCGGCCTTGGCTGCAAGCATTTCGTCAGGCGCCTTCGCGCAGGGCTTCCCCAACAAGCCCATCTCCTTCGTGGTGCCCTTCGCCGCGGGCGGCCCGACGGACCTGGTGGCACGCCGTCTCGCCGAAGCCATGCGCAAGCCCCTGGGCGGCGCCAACATCGTGGTGGAAAACGCCGCCGGCGCCGGCGGCACCATCGGTGCCACCAAGGTGGCCCGGGCCGCGCCGGACGGCTACACCCTGCTGGTCTGGCACATCGGCATGGCCGCCACCACCAGCCTGTACCGCAAGCAGACCTTCAAGCCGCTCGAAGACTTCGAGTACCTGGGCGCGATCAACGACGTGCCCATGACCCTGCTGGGCAGCAACAAGCTCAACGCCAACACCTACCGCGACTTCGAGGCCTACATCCGCGCCAACGGCGGCAAGCTCAACCTGGCCCACGCCGGCCTGGGTTCCGCGTCACACATCTGCGGCCTGATGTGGCAGTCCGCCATGAAGCTCGACAAGTCGCTGACCACCATCCCCTATGGCGGCACCGCGCCGGCCATGAACGACCTCATCGGCGGCAACGTCGATGTGATGTGCGACCAGACCACCAACACCACCTCGCAGATCGAAGCCGGCCGCGTGAAGGCCTTCGCGGTCACCACCGCCAAGCGCCTGGACAACCACAAGCTGCTCAAGGACTACCCCTCGCTGCAGGAAATGGGCCTCAAGGACTTCAACCTGACCATCTGGCACGGCCTGTACGCCCCCAAGGGCACGCCGCCCGATGTGACCAAGAAGCTCAACGAAGCCCTGCAGGTGGCCCTGAAGGACCCGGCCTTCATCAAGAGCCAGATCGACCTGGGCGCCATCGTGGTGACCGACAACCGCGTCACGCCGGCCGGCCACAAGGCCTTCGTGGCCAGCGAAATCGCCAAGCTCAAGGCCGCCATCGACGGCGCCGGCCAGTACGCCGACTGATTTCGTGCCGCACGCCCGAAAGGGCGGCTCCATGCAAGCCGCCCTCGGGCGGCTTTTCTTTTTGCCACCCAAGGAGACATCGCATGGACGACAAGCCGTTTTCCGCCTCGCGCCGCCACCACCTGCGGACCCTGGCCGCCGCCACCGCCGCCCTGGGCCTGCCAGGCCTTGGCTGGGCGCAGGCCGCCTGGCCGAGCAAACCGGTGCGCATCGTCGTGCCGTTCGCGCCCGGTGGCACCACCGACATCCTGGCCCGTGTGCTGGCGCCCGAGCTGAGCAAGACCCTGGGGCAGTCCTTCGTGGTGGAAAACCGCGCCGGTGCCGGCGGCAACATCGGCGCCGAGGTGGTCGCCAAGTCGCCGGGCGACGGCTACACCCTGCTCATGGGCACGGTGGGCACGCACGGCATCAACAAGTCGCTCTACGACAAGCTGCCCTACGACCCGCAGAAGGACTTCGCGCCCATCACCCTGGTGGCCGGCGTGCCCAACGTGATGGTGATGGGCACCAAGCGGGCGCAGGCCCTGGGCATCACCAGCGTGGCCGACTTCGTGAAGTACGCCAAGGCACACCCCGGCCGGCTGAACATGGCCTCCAGCGGCAACGGCACCTCCATCCACCTGGCGGGCGAGCTGTTCAAGTCGCGCACCGGCATCTTCATGACGCACATTCCCTACCGTGGCTCCGGACCGGCGCTGACCGATCTGCTGGCGGGCTCGATCGACGTGATGTTCGACAACCTGCCCTCGGCGATGCCGCACATCCAGGCCGGCAACCTCAAGGCCTTCGCGGTGACCAGCGCGGTGCGCTCATCGGCCCTGCCCGACGTGCCCACGGTGGCCGAGGCCGGCAACCTGCCCGGGTTCGAAGCCAGCTCGTGGTTCGGCCTGCTCGCGCCCACCGGCACGCCGACCGAGGTGGTGAACCGGCTGCAGCAGGAGACCGCCAAGGCCCTGAACCTGCCGGCGGTGAAAGAGCGCCTGGTGGCCCAGGGCGCCATCCCCAGCGGCAACACGCCGGCCGAATTCGCGCGCCTGATCGACGCCGAGACCACCAAGTGGGCCGCCGTGGTCAAGGCCTCCGGCGCCCGCGTGGACTGAAGAACCCGCGCAGCGGCGCGGCCCGCAACGAAAGAAGTGCACCCTCCAGAGGCATCAAGGGTCCGGCTGCGCCGGCCCGAGATGCCGTCCCCCTCGAAGCGCCGAAGGCGCGCCACGGAGGGGGGAAGCCGCGCAGCGGCGCAGGGGGGTGTTTCTCCTCACACTCCCCAGACGATCTCGACGTTCGCCTTCTCGCAGCGCTCCAGCATCTCGATGAAAGGTGCGGCGCGCATGCGCAGGCTCACCGGGTCGACCTGCGCGTCGTCGTGTTGGCCTTCCGCTTCCGCTTTCTCTTTCTGCTTCTGACGGGCCGCGTCGTCCGCCGCCACGGCGGCCCGGATCTTCTGCACGGCCGCGTCCATTTCGCCGGGCTGGATGATGCCCGGGCCCGACAGACGCTTGCCCAGGATCTCCAGCATGCGTTGGCCGTGCTGCTGCAGCATGACGAGGTCGCCCGTTTCGCGGGACTTGAATCGATACACAGACATGAGTGCCTCCGGGGGTGGTGAGGTAAGGCCATTCTTGCACCTACACGCCATGGAAAACCAGGGGATTTGTAGGAAGGACGTCCCGACGGATGTAGGACGCATGGCCCGGGGCGTCGCCGCAGCCGAATGGGCTACGGGTTTACCCGATTGGAGTTGTATATTTTAAACCTAAACTAATTAGGCATGAAAACATCCGTTCCAGCGCTTCGGCGCATCCTGTGCATCGGTGGCGGCCCGGCGGGCCTGTACTTCGCTCTGCTCATGAAGCGGCGCGACCCCTCGCTCACCGTCACGGTGGTCGAGCGCAACCGGCCGTTCGACACCTTCGGCTGGGGCGTGGTGCTGTCGGACCAGACCCTGGGCAACCTGCGCGAGGCCGACCCCGAATCGGCCGCGCTGATCGGTGAAGCCTTCAACCACTGGGACGACATCGAGGTCTTCTTCAAGGGCGGCCGCGTGCGGTCCGGCGGCCACGGCTTCTGCGGCATCGGCCGCAAGAAGCTGCTCAACATCCTGCAGGAGCGTTGCCTGGCGCTGGGCGTGAACCTGGTGTTCGAGACCGACGTGACCGACGACCAGGCGCTCGCGGCGCAATACGAGGCCGACCTGGTGATCGCCAGCGACGGCCTCAACAGCCGCATCCGCACGCGCTACGCCGACACCTTCCAGCCCGACATCGACACCCGGCAATGCCGCTTCGTCTGGCTCGGCACCAAGAAGACCTTCGACGCCTTCACCTTCGCCTTCGTGCAGACCGAACACGGCTGGTTCCAGGCGCACGCCTACAAGTTCGACGGCGAGACCTCCACCTTCATCGTGGAAACGCCCGAGGAGGTCTGGAAGGCGCACGGCATCGACCAGATGAGCCAGGAAGACGGCGTGGCCTTCTGCGAGAAGCTGTTCGCCCCCTACCTCGACGGCCACGCCCTCATCAGCAACGCCTCGCACCTGCGCGGCTCGGCGATCTGGATCCGCTTCCCGCGCGTGATCTGCCACACCTGGGTGCACTGGCAAGAGATTGCTCGCCCCCACGCTCCACCGCTGCGCGGGTCGCTGCCCCCCGAGGGGGCTGATCCGGCTTGGGGCGGCCCGGCGCCGGATCACGGCGGCCGCAAGACCCCCATCGTGCTCATGGGCGACGCCGCGCACACCGCGCATTTCTCCATCGGCAGCGGCACCAAGCTCGCGCTGGAAGACGCGATCGACCTGGCCGACGAGTTCTCGCGCCACGCGAATGCCGACGTGGCCGAGGTGCTGCAGGGCTACGAAGCGCGCCGCAGCGTGGAGGTGCTCAAGATCCAGAACGCCGCGCGCAACTCCACCGAGTGGTTCGAGAACGTGGACCGCTACACGGGCATGGAGGTCGAGCAGTTCGCCTACTCGCTGCTCACGCGCAGCCAGCGCATCAGCCACGAGAACCTGCGCCTGCGCGACGCGAAATGGCTCGAAGGCTATGAGGCCTGGCTGCAGACCCAGGCCCAACCCGGCGTGCCGGTGAAGAAACACCCCACGCCGCCCATGCTGCTGCCGCTCACGGTGCGCGGCCTCACGCTGAAGAACCGCATCGTGGTCTCGCCCATGGCGCAGTACAGCGCGGTCGACGGCGTGGTGGGCGACTACCACCTGGTGCACCTGGGCGCTCGCGCCATGGGCGGCGCCGCGCTGGTGATGGTGGAGATGACCAGCCCCACGCCCGAAGGCCGCATCACCCCCGGCTGCCCGGGCCTGTGGAACGAGGCGCAGCAGGCCGGCCTGAAACGCATCGTCGATTTCGTGCACGGCCACAGCAGCGCCAAGATCGGCCTGCAACTGGGCCACAGCGGCGCCAAGGGCTCGACCCAGCTCGGCTGGGAGCAGATCGACGAGCCCCTGCCCAGCGGCAATTGGCCGCTGCTCTCGGCCAGCGCCGTGCCGTATGGCGAACAGAACCAGGTGCCGCGCGCCATGACGCGCGCCGACATGGACGCCATGACGGCGGCCTTCGTCGCTTCCACCCAGCGCGCGGCCGAGGCCGGCTTCGACTGGTTGGAACTGCACGCGGCCCACGGCTACCTGCTGTCCAGCTTCATCACCCCCCTCACCAACCAGCGCACCGACGACTACGGCGGCTCGCTCGCCAACCGCTGCCGCTACCCGCTGGAGGTGTTCACCGCCATGCGCGCGGCATGGCCGGCCGACAAGCCGTTCAGCGTGCGCATCTCCGCGCACGACTGGGCGCCAGGCGGCAACACGCCCGACGACGCGGTCGAGATCGCGCGCCTCTTCAAGGCCGCCGGCTGCGACCTGATCGACGTGTCCTCGGGCCAGACCACGCGCACGGCCAAGCCGGTGTACGGCCGCATGTACCAGACGCCGTTCGCCGACCGCGTGCGCAACGAGGCCGGCATCCTCACCATGGCGGTGGGCGCGATCACCGAAGCCGACCACGCCAACAGCATCATCGCGGCCGGCCGCGCCGACCTCTGCGCCGTGGCGCGCCCGCACCTGGCCGACCCGGCCTGGACGCTGCACGAAGCCGCCAAGCTGCAGACCCGCGCCATCGAATGGCCGCGCCCCTACGAGAGCGGGCGCGACCAGCTCTACCGCGAGATCGCCCGCCAGCAAGCCCTCAACGCCCCTACACCATGACCCCTCCTTCACCGCTCGACCTCGAAGCCCGCGCCCACAGCGAACACGCGCACGAGCTGCGCCTGTGGCTGCGGCTGCTGACCTGCTCGCAACTGATCGAGAAGCGCGTGCGCGCCGGCCTGCGCGAGCAGTTCGACACCACGCTGCCGCGCTTCGACCTCATGGCCCAGCTCGAACGCCACCCCGACGGGCTGAAGATGAAGGAGCTCTCGCACCGGCTCATGGTCACCGGCGGCAACGTCACCGGCATCACCGACCAGCTCGTCAACGAAGGCCTGGTGGAGCGCATGGGCGTGGACGGCGACCGGCGCGCCTTCCGCGTGCGCCTCACGCCGCACGGCCGCGCCAGCTTCGTCGAGATGGCCCAGCAGCACGAGAGCTGGATCGTCGAAGCCTTCGAAGGCCTGAGCCCGCGCGACCTGGACAGCCTGCACAAGCTGCTGGGCAAAGTGAAACAGCACCAGCTCGAACTCAACCAGCGGATCGACGAAGAATGAAACACCCCATCCCCGACCACAACCCGATGCGCGGCCAGTACGGCCCCAAGGCCACGCCCGCCCCCACCCACTTCGCGCTCCGCGTGGGCGACGACGGCGTGGCCACCGTCACGCTCAACCGGCCCGAGCGCAAGAACCCGCTGACCTTCGACTCCTACGCCGAGCTGCGCGACTGGTTCCTCGGCCTGCAGAAGGCCACCGACGTGCGCGCCGTGGTGCTCACCGGCGCGGGCGACAACTTCTGCTCGGGCGGCGACGTGCACGAGATCATCGGCCCGCTCACGAAGATGAGCATGCCCGAGCTGCTGGCCTTCACGCGCATGACCGGCGCGCTGGTGAGCGCCATGCGCGCCTGCCCGCAGCCCATCGTGGCCGCGATCGACGGCGTGTGCGCCGGTGCCGGCGCGATGATGGCGCTGGCCTCCGACCTGCGCCTGGGCACGCCGCTGACGAACACCGCCTTCCTGTTCACCCGCGTGGGCCTCGCGGGCGCCGACATGGGCGCCTGCGCGCTGCTGCCGCGCATGATCGGCCAGGGCCGCGCCAGCGAGCTGCTGTTCACCGGCCGCGCCATGAGCGCCACCGAAGGCCATGCCTGGGGTTTCTTCAACGCGCTGCACGACAGCGCCGCGCTGCTGCCCGCCGCGCACAAGCTCGCCGCGCAACTCGCGCAAGGCCCCACCTTCGCGCACGGCATGACCAAGACCATGCTGCACCAGGAGTGGGCCATGACGCTGGACCAGGCGATCGAGGCCGAGGCCCAGGCCCAGGCCATCTGCATGCAGACGCAGGACTTCCGCCGCGCCTACGAGGCCTTCGCGGCCAAGCAGCGCCCGGTCTTCGAAGGAGATTGACGTGGTCGCCTTCGAACACCCGCACGGCCTGCGCCCACCCCAAGCGCAGTGGGAACTGCCTTTCTTCGACGCCCACCACCGCGAGATGGCGCCGCGCCTGGCCGACTGGGCCGCGCTGCAGGGTGTCGATGAAACCGACGACCGCGCCGCCTGCCGCGACTGGGTGGCGCGCCTGGGCCAGGACGGCTGGCTGCGCTACTGCGTGCCCGGGGCCCACGGCGGCGCCCTGCCCTCGCTGGACTCGCGCTCGCTGGTGATCCTGCGCGAAACCCTGGCCTTCCACTCGCCGCTGGCCGACTTCGCCTTCGCCATGCAGGGCCTGGGCAGCGGCGCCATCACGCTCGCCGGCACCCCGGCCCAGAAGGCGCGCTACCTGAGCGCGGTCGCCAGCGGCCAGAAGATCGCCGCCTTCGCGCTCAGCGAGCCCGACGCCGGCTCCGACGTGGCCGCCATGGCCACGCGCGCCACGCAGGCGGCGGGCGGCTGGGCGCTCGACGGCAGCAAGACCTGGATCAGCAACGGCGACCTGGCCGACTTCTACGTCGTCTTCGCCAAGACCGACCCCGAGGCCGGCGCGCGCGGCATCAGCGCCTTCATCGTCGACGCCCGGCAACCCGGCCTGGACAGCAGCGAACACATCCACGTGATGGCCCCGCACCCGCTGGCCACGCTGCGCTTCAGCGGCTGCGCCGTCGGCCCCGACGCCATGGTCGGCCCGCTGCACGGCGGCTTCAAGCTCGCCATGCAGACGCTGGACATCTTCCGCGCCTCGGTCGCCGCCGCCGCGCTGGGCATGGCGCGGCGCGCCTTCGCCGAAAGCGTCGCGCACGCGAAGCAGCGCAAGATGTTCGGCCAGACCCTGGCCGACTTCCAGCTCACGCAGGCCCGGCTCGGCGAGATGAGCGCGCTCATCGACGCCGCCGCCGTGCTCACCTACCGCGCCGCCTGGCAGCGCGACTGCAGCGCCACGCAGGGCGCGGGCACGCCGGCCTACACCACGGCCGCGGCCACCGCCAAGCTCACCGCCACCGAAAACGCGCAGCGCGTGATCGACATGGCGCTGCAGATGTTCGGCGGGCGCGGCGTGCAGGTGGGCCAGAAGGTCGAGAGCCTGTACCGCGACATCCGTTCGCTGCGCATCTACGAGGGTGCGAGCGAGGTTCAACTGTTGATCCTTGGCAAGGCCGCATTGAAATGAGCACCCCCGCCGCGCTTCGCGCGACCCCCTCAAGGGGGCAATGCCTGCGGCCCGGCAAAGCCGGTTCCGCGGCATTTCTGGTTCAAGGCACTTCGCGCCGACGTCACTGGAATGAGTGAATGATGAAAATTGCCATCCCGTCCGCCCAGCCCGACCACTTCGTGCACGACCGCCTGCCCCCGCCGGCGCAGTGGCCGGAACTGCGCTTCGACCGGCCCGAGCTGCAACTGCCCGCGCAGGTCAACGCCGTGCACGCGCTGTTCCAGCGCGCCATCGCGGCGGGCCATGGCGACCGCCCGCTGTTCCGCAGCGAGGAGCGCACGCTGACCTACGCGCAGGCGCAGCTCGAGGTGAACCGCATCGCCAACGCGCTCACGGTGGAGCTGGGCCTGGTGCCCGGCAACCGCGTGCTGCTGCGCGGCGGCAACTCGGTGGCCATGGCGCTGGCCTGGCTGGGCACGGTGCAGGCCGGCCTGATCGCGGTGGCCACCATGCCGCTGCTGCGCGCGAAGGAGCTCGGCGCCATCCTCACCAAGGCCCAGCCCTCGGTGGCGCTGTGCGACGTGAAACTGCAGGACGAGCTCAAGGCGGCGCTCGCGGCCGATCCCGCCATGGCCGGCATGAAGCTGCTGACCTTCAACACGGCCGAAGGGGAGGCGCCACACTCGCTTGAAGCCCTGGCGCGGCGCCAGTGCGAACACGGCACGCCCTGCCCCACCGCCGCCACCGACATCGCGCTGCTGGCCTTCACCTCGGGCACCACCGGCACGCCCAAGGCCGCCGTGCACACCCACCGCGACGTGCTCGCCGCCTGCGAGACCTGGCCGCGCCACGTGCTGCGCGCCACGCCGGACGACATCGTCATGGGCTCGCCGCCGCTGGCCTTCACCTTCGGCCTGGGCGGTCTGCTGGTCTTCCCCATGTGGGCCGGCGCCTCAGTCTACTTCCCGTCCATCCCCTACACGCCCGAGGCCATGGTGCAGCTCATCGGCCGCGTGGGCGCCACCATCTGCTACACCGCGCCCACCTTCTACCGCCAGATGGCCGCGTTCGCGCGCCAGCACGGCATCGGCCGCCTGCGCATCAGCGTGAGCGCGGGCGAGGGCCTGCCCGATGCCACGCGCCAGCTCTGGAAGGAAGCCAGCGGGCTGGAGATGCTCGACGGCATCGGCGCCACCGAGATGTTCCACATCTTCATCTCCTCCCCGCCCGAGGCGGTGCGTCGCGGCGCCATCGGCCAGGTGGTGCCGGGCTACGAGGCGCGCGTGGTGGACGACGAAGGCCGGCCGCTGCCCGTGGGCGAGGTCGGCAAGCTCGCCGTGATCGGCCCGACCGGCTGCAAGTACCTGGACGAACCGCGCCAGACCCAGTACGTGCGCGACGGCTGGAACTTCCCCGGCGACGCCTTCCGCCAGGACGCCGACGGCTACTTCTTCTACCAGGCGCGCACCGACGACATGATCATCACCGCCGGCTACAACGTGGCCGGCCCCGAGGTGGAGGCCGCGCTGCTGCAGCACCCGGCGGTGGCCGAGTGCGGCGTGGTCGGCAAGGCCGACGAGGAGCGCGGCCAGATCGTGCTGGCCTATGTGGTGCTCAAACCCGGCGAAGCCGCCGACGCGGCGCAGGTCAAGGCGCTGCAGGAGCACGTGAAACAGAACATGGCGCCCTACAAATACCCGCGCGAGGTGGTCTTCGTGAACCAGCTCCCGCGCACCGAAACCGGCAAGCTGCAGCGCTTCGCGCTGCGCCAGCAAGCCCAACAACATCGAAGCCAACCGACATGATGAAACACCTGCAACCGCCCGGCTGGGCAGCACCCAAGGGCTACGCCAACGGCATCGCCGCGCGCGGCACCCACGTCTACGTGGGCGGCCAGATCGGCTGGAACGCCGCCCAGGTGTTCGAGAGCGACGACTTCATCGCCCAGACGCGCCAGACCCTGCTCAACGTGCGCGACGTGCTCGCCTGCGCCGAGGCCGGGCCGCAGCACATGGTGCGCATGACCTGGTACGTGATCGACCGGGTGGAGTACAACGCGCGCCTGCGCGAACTCGGCGAGGTCTACCGCGAGGTGATGGGCCGCCACTTCCCGGCCATGACCTGCGTGGAGGTGAGCGCGCTCATGGAAGCGCGCGCCAAGGTGGAGATCGAAGTCACGGCGGTGGTGCCGGACTGAGCCGGCGTGCACGCTGCAGTGCACCAAGACAACGACAGCGCAGGGGACTCCTGGGTGCGGCCGCGGGTTTGATTCCAGAATGGCCGGTTCCGAAGGATGGTCCTTCGGGATTCACCCCTCGGAGGAGACCCATGAAAAGCACACGACTGTGGATGGCATTGCTGGCCTGCGGGTTGGCGACGGGCGCGATGGCGCAGGCGGGCAAGGACAACCTCGCCACGCTCAAGCAGATGAAGGTCTCGGGCGTCGACCTGAACATTCCGCCGGTGCCCCAGGAAGGTCGCAATGCCGAGGCGATCCGCGCCAACCTGCGGTCCGTGAAGCTGCCCCCGGGGTTCAAGATCGAGCTGTACGCGGTGGTGCCCGACGCGCGCCACATGGCGGTGGCGCCCAGCACCAACATGCTGTTCGTGGGCACGCGCAAGACCCGCGTGTGGGCCGTGACCGACCGCAACGGCGACGGCACGGCCGACGAGGTCAAACCCTTCGCGCCTTCGCTCAACTTCAAGGTGCCCAATGGCGTGTGCTGGACCAAGGACGGCTTCCTCGTCGTGGTCGAGCACAACCGCGTGCTCAACTTCCCGGCCGCCGAGTTCTTCTACGAAGGCCCCGACGTGGCGGTGATCGAGGTGGTGGGCCAGGGCAAGCTGATCCCGGAGGAAGAGGAGTCCTTCAACCACGGCGCGCGCGTGTGCCGCGTGAGCGACGACGGCAAGCTCTACATCACGCTCGGCCAGCCGCACAACGTTCAGCCGGCGGGCAAGGTGGCGCTGTACGAGCAGGTCGGCATCGGCGGCATCGTGCGCCTGAACCCCTTCGACGGCTCCGGCCGCGAGGTGTTCGCGCGCGGCGTGCGCAACTCGGTGGGCATGGACATCAACCCCAAGGACAAGACGGTGTGGTGGACCGACAACCAGACCGACGGGCTGGGCGACGAGGTGCCGCCTGGCGAGCTCAACCGCTCCACCGCCGCCGGCCAGCATTTCGGTTATCCCTACTGGAACGGCAAGTTCAAGGTGGCCGGCTCGGCCGCCGCGCCCGACCTCAAGGACATGAAGGAGCCGGCCAACGCGGTGTTCCCGCAGGTGGAGTTCCCGGCCCACCAGGCGCAGCTGGGCATGGCGTTCTACAACGGCGGCATGTTCCCCACCAAGTACCGGGGCGGCATGTTCGTGGCGGCCCACGGTTCCTGGAACCGCACCAAGGCCACGGGCGCGCTGATCAACTACGTGCCGGTCAATGCCGATGGCACCGCCGGCAAGGCCGAGGTCTTCGCCGAAGGCTGGCTGGACGCCAACGGGGTCTACAAGGGCCGGCCGGTGGACGTGGCGCCGATGAAGGACGGCTCGCTGCTGATCTCGGACGACTACGTCGGCGCGATCTACCGCGTGACGTACTCGAATTGATGGCACACCCCCCTGCGCCGCTGACGCGGCTTCCCCCCTCCGTGGCGCGCCTTCGGCGCTTCGAGGGGGGACGGCAGCTTGGGCCGGCGCAGCCGGACCCTCGCTGCCTCTGGCTGAGGCTGTTTCACTCGGTGCGGATCGCACTTCTGCTCATGGTCGTGGGCGGCGCGGGCGCTGCCGCCACTGCCGCCGACCTCGAGGCGGGCAAGGCCCGCGCGGCCACCGCGTGCGCGGTGTGCCACGGCCCGGTGGGCCTGTCGATGCAGCCCAACGTGCCCCACCTCGCGGGCCAGCCGCTGTTCTACCTCACGGAACAGCTGCGGAACTACCGCAGCGGCAAACGCGCGAACGAGGTGATGTCGGTGATCGCCAAACCGCTGACGGACGCCGAGATCGACAACCTGGCGCTCTGGTACTCGTCCTTGCAGGTGCGGGTGGACGCGCCCTGAGGCCGGCGCGGCCGCGGGCGCGGGCGCGTCACCAGAGCGCGGAGTCGCGCATGTCGTCGAGCTTGCGGCGCTGGCGCTGCAGGCGCGCCTGCACGATCACCGCCACCACCACGCCCAACATGCCGCCGAGCAGCACCGTCTCGGCGATGGAGAGCGCGCGGCCAAGCCAGGCGGAAACGACCCAGGCGACGCCTGTCAGGCAGGCGGCCCACCCGGCAGCGGCGGCAATGATCAGGGGAAGGTGGTGGGGCATGGAGGGCAAAAGGCGGGCGTCACGGGGAAATCATTCTCGCATTCCCGCCGCCGTTTGGGGACTCTACACTGGCGGCCTCTCCAACACCCCGTTTCGGCCATGGAAATTCTGACCCTGGTGCTGGCCTTTTTCGCCGGCCTCGCTTTTCTCAATTCACTGGACCAGAAAAAACGCATCGAGCTGCTGCGCAAGCACCTGGGCCCGTACCAGATCGACGTCATGCTGGAAAAACTCGCCGAAGGCTACGAGCGGGCCCTGGCGGAGCAAGACCCCGAGCGCCGGGAACAGATCTGGAGCGTGCTGGAAGGGGCCGAGCGCTCCATCGCGAAGCAGTTCACCCGGTTCGTGCACTTTTTCGTCGATGTCGAGGCGGCCGCCACGCGCGTGAGCAAGCTGCCCTTCGCCCTGCCCTGGGCGCACCGCTGGTGTCACCGCGCCACGTTCGACCTGCGCGCGGCCTTCATGGTCCACGCGTACGCCATCACCGAGGCGGTCGACAACAACGCCCAGCGGCCGCCGCGCGACAAGGCCTACCTCATCCTGGCCGAGCTGTTCCTGATGCAGCACACCTGCCACTGGTTCTGCCGCTCGTTCAGCACCGCGTCGACGCGCCTGGTGCGCAGCCACAAGACCGGGTACCGGCAGGTGCTCGCGGCGGTCTCCCCCTACACGCGGCGGGCCTACGGCGAACTCACCAGCCTCTGAACGCGGCCGGCGGCCGGGGCATCAGCCCACGGCGTCCCGGTTGCATTTCTTGTTGAAGCTGGTCTTCGCGGCGCCCGCGAGTTTCTTCTCGGCCGCCGCCATGTCGCAGCTGGCCGCCGCGTCGCGCGTGCATTTCTTCAGGAACGAGGTCTTGGCCGCGCCGGCGAGTTTCTTCTCGGCGGCGGCGGCGTTGCAGCTCGGGCCCTCGGCAAAGGACGCGATGGGCATCAGGGCGGCAACGGCGAAAGAGCACAGGACAACAAGGCGCATGAACATCTCCAGGGACGAAAGCCCCATTGAAGGCGCTGGCGGTGACGCTGTCAAGAATACCCCCCAGGGGTAGACCACCCGACAAACCCTTAGGGTGACAGGTTCACGCTGGCGAATCCAAGCGACTACCTCGCAGGCGCATGGGTCTCAGGCGCTCTGCTCCGCGGGTGTCCCCCGGCGGCTGGTGCCGCCTCCTCCTTTACCCCGCTGCGCAGAACGCCTGAGGCCCATGCGCCAGAAGGGATGCTGGATCGCCAACGGACCGAGTGCCAATGAGGTCATCGGCGCCCAGGGGGAGCGGCGCAGCGAAGTAAAGGAGGAGGGCTGGGCGAAGCCCAGACCGGGGGACATGAGCGGAGCCGCTCCCCCTGGGCGCCGATGACCGGTGCAACGCAAAAAAACAACGTCGACCCGCCGACGAACCAGCGCCGGCCCACGAAGGAAGGGGGTCTCAATGGGAAATCATCCAGGGGCGCTTGCTCGGAAAGGCCTTCGCGCCGTTCGGCGCCGTCACCGTCGCCTTGCTGCGGCCCGAGCTGCAACAGCCGCAGCTCGCCGGGTGCTTGAGGCGCTGGTAGTCGCGCGAGGTCTTGGGTTCGTGGCGCGCGCGCTCGTTGATGCCGATGGCGGTGCGCGTGCCCCCGTCCATGAGCGCCAGCCGCGGCGCGCTCACGAAGACGCGTGCCGAAGCGGTGCCGCAGTCCGGGCAGGCGGCGGGCTCGTTGCGCTCGCTCAAGGAGCGGAACGCATCGAAGCCCCCGCAGGACGGGCAGTCGTAGTCGTAGGTCGGCATGGCGAGGGCCTCAGAGGTCCGGCGACAGCGGCATCACCACCGAGCCGTCGAGGTGCTTGATCGGGCCGCTCGCGTTCGGGTTGATGTCGAAGTCGAAGATCTGCGTCGGCAGCCACAGCGTGGCGCAGGCGTTGGGCACGTCCACCACGCCGCTGATGTGGCCCTGCACCGGCGCCGTGCCCAGGATGGAGTAGGCCTGCGCGCCCGAGTAGCCGAACTTCTTCAGGTACTCGATGGCGTTCAGGCAGGCCTGGCGGTAGGCCACGTTCACGTCCAGGTAGTACTGCTTGCCGCTCTCGTCCACGCTGATGCCCTCGAAGATCACGTAGTCGTTGTAGGTCGGCGTGATCGGGCTGGGCTTGAAGATCGGGTTCTTGATGCCGTACTTGGCCATGCCGTCCTTGATGATGGACACCTTCATGTGCACCCAGCCGGCCATCTCGATGGCGCCGCAGAAGGTGATCTCGCCGTCGCCCTGGCTGAAGTGCAGGTCGCCCACCGAGAGGCCCGCGCCGTCCACGTAGACCGGGAAGAACACCTTGGAGCCGCGCGAGAGGTCCTTGATGTCGCAGTTGCCGCCGTGTTCGCGCGGCGGCACGGTGCGCGCGCCGGTGGCCGCCGCCTTGGCCTTGGCTTCGCCCGTGAGCTTGCCCATGTGCGCCGTGCCGGCGAAAGGCGGGTTGGCCAGGCCGCTGGTGGCCGGGTCGGAGTCGATCAGCGCCTGCTCGCGCGTGTTCCAGGTCTCCAGCATCTTGGGGTCGGGCAGGCAGCCGATCAACCCCGGGTGGATCAGGCCGGCGTACTTCACGCCCGGCACGTGGCGCGAGGTGGTGAACATGCCGTGGAAGTCCCAGATCGATTTCTGCGCCTGCGGGAAATGCTCGGTGAGGAAGCCGCCGCCGTTCTTCTTGCTGAAGAAGCCGTTGAAGCCCCACAGGCTGTCGTCCTTGGCGCCGATGTCGAGTAGCTCGACCACCAGCAGATCGCCGGGCTTGGCGCCCTTCACGCCCACCGGGCCACTGAGGTAGTGCACCGTGGTGAGGTCGATGTCGCGCACGTCGTCGGCGCTGTCGTTGTTCTGGATGAAGCCGCCGGTCCAGTCGTAGGTCTCGAGCACGAAGTCGTCGCCCGGGTTGACCCAGCAGGCCATCGGGATGTCCGGGTGCCAGCGGTTGTGCACCATTTCGTTGGACGGTGCGGGGGCGTTCAGATCGACTTTGATGAGGGTCTCGGGCATGGCTTGTGCTCCTGGGGTGGACGGGAAAGGGAAAGGGGGGAATCAGACGGAGAGGTAGGACTTGATGCGCTGCTGGTCGGTGTCGGCGCGGTCGGTCTCGTGCACCAGGCGGCCGCCCTCGATGACGAACAGGCGGTCGGCCACGTCCATGGCGAACGAGAGCACCTGCTCGGAGACCACGATGGTGATCTTGCGCATCTTGCGGATCTCGTTGAGCGCCTTGGCGATGTCCTTGATGATGGACGGCTGGATGCCTTCGGTGGGCTCGTCGAGCAGCAGCACCTTGGGGTCGGTGACGAGCGCGCGCGCGATCGCCAGCTGCTGCTGCTGGCCGCCCGAGAGGTTGCCGCCCTTGCGCCGGCGCATGTCCCACAGCACCGGGAACAGCGCGTAGATCTCTTCGGGGATGGTCTTGTCCTTGGCGTTCTCCAGGCCGGTCTGGATGTTCTCTTCCACCGTGAGCGTGGGGAAGATCATGCGGCCCTGCGGCACGTAGGCGATGCCCTTGGCCACGCGCTGGAAGCTCTCCAGCTGCGAGACCTCCTGGCCGGCCACCGAGATGTGGCCGCTCTTGACCGGCAGCACGCCGATCAGGCTCTTGAACAGCGTGGTCTTGCCCATGCCGTTGCGGCCCATGATGGCCACGGTTTCGTTCTCGCGGCCTTCGAACGAGATGCCGTGCAGCGCCTGGCTCTGGCCATAGGCGACGACGAGGTCCTTGACTTTCAGCATGGTGGTGACTCCTTCAGTGGCCGAGGTACACGTCGATGACCTTGGGGTCGGCCTGCACCTGGTCCATCGGGCCTTCGGCCAGGATCTTTCCCTGGTGCATGACGGTGACCTTGTGCGCGATCTTCTTGACGAAGTCCATGTCGTGCTCGATCACGATCACGGCGCGGTTCTGGCAGATGCGCTGCAGCAGCTCGGCGGTCAGGTCGCGCTCGCGCGCGCTCATGCCGGCGATGGGTTCGTCCAGCATCAGCAGCTCGGGCTCCTGCATCAGCAGCATGCCGATCTCCAGCCACTGCTTCTGCCCGTGCGAGAGCAGGCCGGCTTCGGTCTCCAGCTTGTCGCCCAGGCCGATGTCCTCGGCCACCGCCTTCACGCGGGCCTGGATCTCCTCGGTGGCGGTGAAGGCCAGCGCCCCCCAGACCGAACGCCCCGAGGGAAAGGACACCTCCAGGTTCTGGAACACCGAGAGGTTCTCGTAGATCGACGGCGTCTGGAACTTGCGCCCGATGCCCTTGCGCACCCGCTTGTGCTCGGGCACTTTGATGATTTCCTCGTTCTTGAACTTGATGCTGCCCGCGCTGGCCTTGGTCTTGCCGCAGATCAGGTCCAGCAGCGTGGTCTTGCCCGCGCCGTTGGGGCCGATGATCACGCGCAGCTCGTTCTTGTCGACGTAGAGCGTGAGGGCGTCGATGGCCTTGAAGCCGTCGAAGGAAACCGTCAGGTCTTCCACGGAGAGGGCGAAGTCGGTGTTGCTCATGAGGTTCTCCGTGGGCTCAGACGCCTTGGCTTCGGGTGCCGTCGGGCAACTTCACCTCGGCCTTGGGTTTGGCCATCGGTGCATGAGGGGGCGGCGAAGGCGGCTGGGGCCGCGCGGCCGAGGCCTCGCGCAGCGCGGCCTGGCGCGACTTCCACCACGGCACGATCCTGCTTTCCCACAAGCCGGCCAGGCCCATGGGGAAGGCCATGGTCACGCCGATGAAAAGGCCCGCCATCAGGAACAGCCAGAGGTCGGGGAAGCTTTCCGAGAAGAAGGTCTTGCCGGCGTTGACCAGCAGCGCGCCGTACACCGCGCCCACCAGGCTCATGCGCCCGCCCACGGCGGCGTAGATCACCATCTCGATCGAGGGCACGATGCCCACGAAGCTGGGCGACATGAAGCCCACCTGCAGCGTGAACAGCGCGCCACCGATGCCCGACAGCGCGGCCGCCAGGCAGAACACGAAGATGCGGAAGTCGGCCACGTCGTAGCCCGAGAAGCGCACGCGGTCTTCCTTGTCGCGCATGGCCAGCAGCAGGGTGCCGAGCTTGCTGGTCTGGATCCAGCGGCAGACCACGATGGACAGCACCAGCAGGCCCACGCAGACGTAGTACAGGATGTATTTGGCGCTGTCGGTGCGCGTGTCCCAGCCCAGCAGGGTCTTGAGGTCGGTCATGCCGTTGACGCCGCCGGTGTAGCCCTGCTGGCCGATGATGAGCACCGTGAGGATCAGCGCCACGGCCTGCGTGATGATGGCGAAGTACACCCCGCCCACGCGACGCTTGAACATGGCGAAGCTGACGAGCCAGGCCAGCAGCGTGGGCACCACGATGACGGCGGCCAGCGCGAACGGAAAGCTCTTGAACGGCACCCAGAACGAGGGCAGCTCGGTGAGCTGGTTCCAGTCCATGAAGTCCGGGATGCCGGGGGTGGACTGGATCTTGGTGGCCTCAGGGTCGGAGGCCTCCAGCTTGAGGAACATCGCCATGGCGTAGCCGCCGAGGCCGAAGAACACGCCCTGCCCCAGGCTGAGCACGCCACCATAGCCCCACAGCATCACCAGGCCGATGGCCACGAAGGCGTAGGTGAGGTACTTGCCGACCAGGTTGAGGCGGAAGATGTCGAGGCTGAGCGGCAGCACCACCGCGAGCAGCACGGTGAGCAAGACCAGGCTGGCGAGCTGGTAGCGGGTGATCCAGGCTTTCAGGGCGTTCATGACGGACTCCGGGAGACAAAGAAATCAACGACGCACCTTGGATGCGAACAGACCCTGAGGCCGCAGCATCAGGATCACGACGATCAGCGACAGCGTGAGCATCTTGGCCATGGAGCCGGCCATGAAGAACTCGGTGATCGACTGCGTCTGGGCGATGCCGAAGGCCGAGACCACGGTGCCCAGCAGGCTGGCCGCGCCGCCGAAAGTGACAACCAGGAAGGCGTCGACGATGTAGAGCGAACCCGAGGTCGGGCCGGTGGAGCCGATGGTGGTGAAGGCCGCGCCGGCCACGCCGGCGATGCCGCAGCCGATGGCGAAGGTCAGTCGGTCGGTCTTCCTGGTGTCGATGCCGATGGCGTTGGCCATCACGCGGTTGCTCACCGTGGCGCGCACCCGCAGGCCCCAGCGGCTCTTGTGCAGCGCGACCAGCACGCCGGCGGTGACCACGATGGCCAGGGCCAGCACGAACATGCCGTTGATGGGGATGTCCAGCCCTTCGGCCGGTGCCCAGGAGCCCAGCAGCCAGTCGGGCAGCGTGGGGCTCACTTCCTTGGGGCCGATGAAGGTGCGGAAGCACTGCTGCAGCGCCAGGCTGATGCCCCAGGTGGCCAGCAGCGTGTCCAGCGGGCGCTTGTACAGGTGGCGGATCAGCGCCCACTCCACCAGCCAGCCCGCGATGAAGGCGAAGAAGAAGGCGGCCACGATGGCGAACGGAAAGTACGCCGCCACCGCGCCGGGGCTGATCGCATTGGCCAGCGTCGAGCCCAGGAAGACGGTGTAGGCGCCGATGGTCATGAACTCGCCATGCGCCATGTTGATCACGCCCATCTGCCCGAAGATGATGGCCAGGCCCAGGCCCATGAGCAGCAGCACCGCGAACAGGCTCAGGCCGGCGAAGCCCTGCATCAGGCCGATGTTGAGCAGGTCGTTGAAACTCATGTTGAAGACTCCAGGGCAAGAAGGGAGGCGGCCGCGGCGTGGGTGCGCCGCGGCAGGGTGGGTCAGCTCACTGGTAGCCTTTGGGGAACGGATCGGGTTTGATCAGTTCGGGTGACTCCGCCACCACCTTGAAGGTCGCGTCCGGCATGCCCATGGCGATGCGCGACTTGCTCCACAGGTGGTGGTTCGGGTCGAGCTTCACGTAGCCCTCGGGCGCCGTGGTGAGCTCGATGCCGGTGCGCGAGGCGGCCACCACCTTGTCCACGTCGAAGCTCTTGGCCTTCTCGACCGCGGCCTTCCACAGCCAGGGGCCGAGGTAACCTGCCTGGGTCACGTCGCCGATCACCGCGTCCTTGCCGTACTTGGCCTTGAAGGCGGCCACGAACTTCTTGTTGTTCGCGTTGTCCAGCGTCTGGAAGTATTTCATCGACGAGTAGAAGCCGGCGAAGTTCTCGCCGCCCACGCCGGTCATTTCGTCCTCGGTCACCGAGAGCGTGACCAGCAGCTGCTTGTCGCCGGTGATGCCGGCGGCCTTGAGCGCCTTGTAGAAGGCCACGTTGGAGCCACCCACCACCGCGCAGAAGATGCAGTCGGGCTTCTGCAGCTTGATCTTGTTCATCAGCGAGCCGAAGTTGGTGCTGCCCAGCGGGTAGTACTCCTCGCCGACGACCTTGCCCTTCTGGAAGTTCTCGATGTGCTTGCGCGCGATCTTCATCGAGGTGCGCGGCCAGATGTAGTCGGAGCCGATCAGGAAGAAGGTCTTGGCCTTCTTCTCCTTCTGCGCCCAGTCCAGGCTGTAGAGGATCTGCTGCGTGGCTTCCTGGCCGGTGTAGATCACGTTCTTGGACTGCTCCAGGCCTTCGTAGAAGGTGGGGTAGTACAGCAGGCCGTTTTCCTTCTCGAACACCGGCAGCACTGCCTTGCGCGAGGCCGAGGTCCAGCAGCCGAACACGGCGGCGCAGCGGTCGTTGATCAGCAGCTTCTTGGACTTTTCAGCGAAGGTCGGCCAGTCGGAGGCGCCGTCTTCCTTGATCACCTTGATCTTGCGGCCCAGGATGCCGCCCATGGCGTTGATCTCGTCGATGGCGAGCTGCTCGGCCTGGATGGAGCCCGTTTCCGAGATCGCCATGGTGCCGGTGGACGAATGCAGCTGGCCCACGGTGACTTCGGTGTCGGTCACGGCCAGCTTGGTGGTGTTCACCGAGGCCGTGGGCTGGCCGAAGCTCCAGGCCGGCAGGCCGGCCAGGCCGGCGACGCCCAGCATCTGCAGCACGCGGCGGCGGCTGGCTTCCGGGGTTTCGAGACATTCGGACGGCTGGGCATTCGGATCGGAAGGGTGCTTCATGGAGGACTCCTGGGACGTTTGGGGCGGTGGAACCGGCGGTGTGCCGACTGGGGTGAAGACTAGGGAAAGCCCTTGATCCGGCCCATACGTCAAATAACGTAGAGGCCCCGTCTGGTGGGTAGGGCCGGTTCTTGCTAGCGTCCCGGGCATGCCCTCGCCCGAGCCCGCCCACCCCGTCGCCACGCAGAAAATCTTCCGGTTCCGCCGGGAATACAACTCGTGGGTGGCCGACGAGACCATGGAGGACTACGCCCTGCGCTACACGCCGCGCAGCTTCCGCAAATGGAGCGAGTGGCGGGTGGCGAACACCGCCTTCGGCTCGCTGTCCTTCCTGGCGCTGGAGGCCATCGGCGGCGCGATCGCGGTGAACTACGGCTTCGCCAACGCCATGTGGGCCATCCTGGTGGTGGGGCTGGTGATCTTCTTCACCAGCCTGCCCATCGCCTACTGCGCCGCGCGCTACGGGCTGGACATGGACCTGCTCACCCGGGGCGCCGGCTTCGGCTACCTGGGCTCGACCATCACCTCGCTGATCTACGCGGTGTTCACCTTCATCTTCTTCGCCATCGAGGCGGTGATCATGGCGCTGGCCCTGCAGATGGCGACCGACTGGCCGCTGGCCTGGTGTTACCTGATCTCGGCGGTGGTGATCATTCCGCTGGTCATCCGGGGCATCACCCTCATCTCCAAGCTGCAGGCCTGGACGCAGCCGCTCTACCTGTTCCTGCTGGTGCTGCCCTTCGTGTGGATCGGGCTCTCGCAACCCCAGCTGTACCGCGACTTCACCAGCCTCACCGGCATCCGCTCGGGCAGCAGCGAGTTCCACCCGCTGATGTTCGGCGCGGCGGCGGCCGTCATCTTCTCGCTGGTGGTGCAGATCGGCGAGCAGGTGGATTTCCTGCGCTTCATGCCCGAGCGCAAGCGCGAGAACCGCTGGCGCTGGTGGGCCGCGGTGCTGATCCCGGGCCCGGGCTGGATCGTCATGGGCATGCTCAAGATGGTGGGCGGCGCCTTCCTCGCGTTCGCCGCCATGCAGTTCGAGGTGAACCCCGAGCGCACCACCGAGCCCACGCAGATGTTCCTGGCCGGCTTCACCGAGGCCGTGGGCCACCCCGGGCTGGCGGTGGCGATGACGGTGGTGTTCGTGATCCTGGCGCAGATCAAGATCAACGTGACGAACGCCTACGCCGGCTCGCTGGCCTGGTCCAACTTCTTCGCGCGCGTCACGCACAGCCACCCCGGCCGCGTGGTCTGGCTGGTGTTCAACGTCTGCATCGCCACGCTGCTGATGCTGCTGGGCGTGTTCGCCGGCATCGAGAAGGTGTTG
The DNA here is from genome assembly GCF_058796355.1 of Hydrogenophaga sp. GW823-FHT04C09. NCBI lineage: Bacteria > Pseudomonadati > Pseudomonadota > Betaproteobacteria > Burkholderiales > Comamonadaceae > Hydrogenophaga > Hydrogenophaga sp. GW823-FHT04C09. The sequence goes on from NZ_JBXAIO010000008.1 coordinate 21,625, forward strand.
GGCGTCTACAGCAACGTGGCGATCGCCTGGGTCGGCGCGCTGGTGGCCGACCTCATCATCAACAAGCCCCTGGGCCTGAGCCCCAAGGGCATCGAGTTCCGGCGCGCCTACCTGTACGACTTCAACCCGGTGGGCATGGGTTCCATGATCATCGCGGCGCTGGTGGCGAGCCTGGCCTACGCGGGCGTGATGGGCGAAGTCGCGGCGGCCTTCTCGCCCTTCATCGCGCTCGGCCTGGCGCTGCTGCTCTCGCCCCTGATCGCCTGGGCCACCCAGGGCAGGTACTACCTGGCGCGCACGCCCTCGGGCGGCTGGGCGCCCGGCGAGGCGGTGCGCTGCTCGGTGTGCGAGAACCAGTTCGAGTCGGAAGACATGGCCAGCTGCCCGGCCTACCAGGCGCCCATCTGCTCGCTGTGCTGCTCGCTCGAGTCGCGCTGCCACGACCGCTGCAAGACCAACTCGCGCGCCATCGATCAGGTGCGCGCCGCGCTCGCCGCCGTGCTGCCGCAGGGCGCGATGGTGCGGGTCAACTTCCGCGCCGGCCAGTTCCTCGCGGTCTGGTTGTCGCTGAGCGCGGTCATGGCCTTCCTGATCGGCATGGTCTACCTGCAGGAGAGCCTGCACGCGCCGGCCGAGGCCCTGCAATCGCCCTTGCTCAAGATCTACGCCTTCCTGGTGCTGCTGGCGGCGGTGTGTTCGTGGTGGGTGGTGCTGACCACCGACAGCCGGCGCATGGCGCAGGACGAGTCCGAGCGGCAGACGCAGCTGCTGATGCGGGAGATCGACGCCCACCAGCGCACCGATGCCGAGCTGCAGTCCGCGCGCGACCGCGCCGAGACCGCCAGCCAGGCCAAGACGCGCTACGTGGCCGGCATGACGCACGAGCTGCGCACGCCGCTCACCAGCATCCTGGGCTATGCGCAGATCCTGCTGAAGAACAACGAGATCTCGGTCTGGGTGCGCGAGACCATCGCCACCATGCAGCGCAGCGGCCAGCACATGCACGCGCTGATCGACGGTTCGCTGGACCTCGCGCGCATCGAGGCCGGCCGCCTCAAGCTCGACCCGGTGCCGCTGCCGCTGGGCCAGCTGCTGGAAGACGTGGAGCGCATGGTGCGCCCGCAGGCCGAGGCCAAGGGCCTGCGCTTCGTGGTGCAGCAGGAAGGCGAGCTGCCGGCCTGGGTGCGGGCCGACGCCAAGCGCCTGCGCCAGATCCTGATCAACCTGCTGAGCAACGCGGTGCGCTTCACCGACCAGGGCGAGGTCACGCTGCGGCTGGACTTTCGCCAGCAGGTGGCGCGCATCGACGTGATCGACACCGGCATCGGCATCGCCGCGCAGGACCAGAAGCGCATCTTCCTGCCCTTCGAGCGCGGCAGCGCCGGGCGGCGCGCGGCGGACACCGGCACCGGCCTGGGCCTGACCATCACGCACCTGCTCACCGACATGATGGGCGGCGAGCTGCTGCTCAAAAGCCGCCCGGGCCACGGCAGCACCTTCTCGCTGCGCCTGTACCTGCCGCCCATCCCCTCGGACCCGAAACACCCGCTGCCCATCCCCTCCACGCTGCGCGCGGTCACCGGCTACCTCGGCGAGCGCCGCACCCTGCTGGTGGTGGACGACCAGCCGCTGCACCGCCAGCTGCTCGCCAGCATCCTGGTGCCGCTGGGCTTCGTGGTGCGCGAGGCCGCGAGCGGCCAGGAATGCCTGGAGATCATCGAACAGCACGCGCCCCACGGCCTGCTGCTGGACCTCACCATGGACGGGCTCGATGGCTGGCAGACCGCCGCCGCCGTGCGCCAGCTGCTGCCCGCCTCCCGCCTGCCCATCGTGTTCGTCTCGGCCAACCTGTTCGACAACCGGCCCGAGCAGCTGACCGCGCTGGACTGCCAGGGCTTCGTCGCCAAGCCCATGATGGAGTCGGAACTGCTCGACGCGCTCCAGCACGCGCTGGCACTGGAGTGGGTGACCGAGCAGGCGCCGGCCACCCCGCCGGTGAGCTTCGTGCGCCACCGCGTCACCGGCCTGCCGCTGCCCGAAGACCTGCGCGAGGAGCTGCAGCGCCTGGCCCGCCAGGGGCAGGCCGCCGCGCTGCGCCAGCGACTGTGGCAGGCCCAGACCGCCGAACCCGCGCACGCCGCCACGCTGGCGCTGCTGCAGTCCTGCGCGGACCGCTTCGATTTCCAGACCCTGATCGAGTACCTCAGAGACACCGCGGAGCTGACGGAAGATGACATCGACACCTGACCCCATGGCCCCTGTGCCGCCGTCGGTCACGCCCCCCGTGATCCTGGTGGTGGACGACGCCGTGGACACCCTTCGCATGCTGGGCGACGCGCTGGTCGCCGAGGGCTACGTGGTGCTCGCCGCGCGCGACGCCGACGAAGCCCTGGAGCGCTTCGAGGTCGCCGTGCCCGACGGCGTGCTGCTCGACGCGGTGATGCCCGGCATGGACGGTTTCACGCTGTGCGAACGGCTCAAGGCCACGCCGGCCTGGTCGCACGTGCCCATCGTCTTCATGACCGGTCTGTCCGAAAGCGAGCAGATCCTGCGCGGCTTCGCCAGCGGCGGGGTGGACTACGTGGTCAAGCCGCTGCGCATTCCCGAGGTGATGGCGCGCCTGGCCACCCACGTGCGCAACGCGCGCGTGACCCGCCTGGCGCAGGAAGCGGTGGACGTGGCCGGCATGGGCACGGTGGTGCTGGACACGCAGGGCCGCCTGGCCTGGCGCTCGCCCCAGGCCACGGCCTGGCTGGCGCTGGCCTTCGGCCAGGACGCCGCCGCCGGCCAGCGCGCGCGCGAATGGCTGGGCGCCTCGCTGAACCAGCGCGAGACGACGCGCGACCTCGGCCGCCACGGCCGCCTGCTGGCGCGCCACATGGGCCAGGGCAACCTGGGCGAAGCCATGCTGCTGCTCACGCTCACGCCGCCCGACAGCGACGCCGCGCAGCGCCTGCGCGACATCGCGCTCACGCCGCGCGAGACCGAGGTGCTGTCGTGGCTGGCCAAGGGCAAGACCAACCGCGACATCGCCGACATCCTGGGCATGAGCCACCGCACGGTGAACAAGCACCTGGAGCACGTTTTCGAGAAGCTCGGCGTGGAGACGCGCTCGGCGGCGGCGGCGATCGCGGGCAAGCTGCTGCCGCAGGATTGAGCCTTGCCAGGGTCACGCGATCGCCGTGACCTCCCGCATCGCTGGAAGCCTGGCCGTGAAACAGGTGCCCGCCTCTTTCGACGAGCTCCGAAATCTCGAACCAGTTCAGGTCCAGGTTTGCAGCGACCTCGACGGACGACGGCTCACCGCCGTGCACGATCGCGTTGCTAACAGATTCGACAGCAGTTGCTGGACACGCCCGACATCGCACGCCACGGACCCGGACAGGTGGTACCGCTCGACGACGGTGGACGCCGGGTGCGCATCCCGCAATTCCGCCACCACGTCCCGAAGCGCGGACTCGATGTGGGCCACGGGTTCGATGTGGATGCCCATGCCGGACCCAGCCGCCCTCGGGTGAAGTCCAGCACATCGTTGATGAGCTTGGACATGCGCCGGGTAGCCCGACGCGGCACGCAACGGCGCAGAAAGGAGACCGTCCGCAGGCACACGCGGTCGAGACGCCAGGTCTGTGCGCCAAAGCACCGACGCGGCCGGGCCGGCGATCCATGCTGGAGGCGGCCCAGATGCCGCCTGCAGAAAACCCCTTCCGCCCCACCCGAGAACACCATGAACCAGCCCCTGAAACCCCTCGACATCACCGAACTGCGCCAGTCCGCGCGCCAGCACATCGAAGAGGGCGCCGTGACCGCCGGCTACAGCGCCAACCGCCAGGAAGTCATCGACCTGCTCAACGAGGCACTGGCCACCGAACTGGTGTGCGTGCTGCGCTACCGGCGCCACCACTTCATGGCCAGCGGCATCCACTCGCAAGCCACCGCGGCCGAGTTCCTGGTCCATTCGAACGAGGAACAGGGCCATGCCGACCAGCTGGCCGAGCGCATCGTGCAGCTCGGCGGCGAGCCCGACTTCTCGCCCGACACCCTGACGAAGCGCAGCCACGCCGAGTACGTCGAAGGCGCCACGCTGGGCGACATGATCCGGGAGAACCTGGTGGCCGAGCGCATCGCCATCGACAGCTACCGCCACGCGATCGAGTTCGTCGGTGCGGACGACCCCACCACCCGCCGGCTGTTCGAGTCCATCCTCGAGGTGGAAGAGGAACACGCGGACGAACTGGCCGATCTGCTGACGCAGGTGCCGGACAAGCCCCGCGCCCTCTGATCCACCACGAGGCCGGCGCTACCAGTCGAAGCCTTCGCGCTCGGCGACCGAGCGCGGGTCGCTGCTCCACACGTGCAGCACGAAGTCCGCCTCGCGCACTTCGCACAGCGTGGGCAGCCCTAGGCCCCGCGCCAGCCGCTCGTGCACGGCGTCGCCGTCCAGCGCGCAGCCATCGATGGGGCGGCGCCAGTGACACGCCAGCACCGTGCCGCCGGGCAGCAGGGATTCGCGCGCCTGCCCGGCGATGGCATCGAGCGAGGCCACGTCCACGAAGTAGCCCAGTTCGCTGATGGCGATCAGGTCGAACCGGCCCACGGGCCAATCGGCCGGCAGGTGCGCCCGCACCACCTCGACGTGGGGAAACGCGGCCAGCCGGGCGCGGGCGAGCTCCACCGCACGGGCCGACACGTCCGACACCCGCAAGCGCTCGCAGCGTTCGGCCAATTGCGCCGAGAGTTCACCGTTGGCGCACCCCGGCTCGTACCCGCTGGTGTAGCGCTGCGTGGGCAGGCAGGCCACCGTCAGCGCGCGCTTGCGCGCCTCGTACCAGCGCGATCGGAAACCCCAGGGGTCGTCGTTCTGCCGGAACAGCTCGTCGAAGTGCCACGGGCTCGGGACGTTGGGCATGGTCAGACGAAGAAGTATTCGTGGCGCCACGCCGCCCGCGCCAGCAGGTGGGGGCCCAGCACCGCGCCCACGCTGGCGCTGCGCGGCGTGAGCTGCGTGACGTGGGCCGCCAGCGCCGCCTGCTTGCGCGCGCAGGCGTCGGTGCTCAGGGCCAGGCGGCGCAGGCGGTGCCAGGGCACGCGCGCGTCGGCGGGGGCGGCCCAATGCCACATCCACACCGGCGCCGCGAGGAAACGACAGCCCACGCGCAGGCACGCGCCCTGGGTGACGCGGCCGGTGCTGTCGTGATCGGGATGGCCGTCCCCTTCCCAGGTGCTCACCACCACATCGCCAGGGCGCAGGAAGAACAGCAACCAGCCGCGCAGCAAGCCGCCTTGGGCCTGCACGTCGCCGTCCGGCAGGGCCAGCATGTGCACCTGCGGTTCCGCGATGCCCAGCCGCGCCAGGCCACGCAGCCGCTCCGCGCGGCGCTGCGCCGCCAGCTCGCAGCGGCCCGGCGGGGACAGCCCGGCGTGGCTGGCCTCCCCGTCGGTCACGGCGACGAACACCACCTCGCCCCCGCGCGCGGCATGCATGGCCACCAGCGCACCGCAGGCGAGCACCTCGTCGTCGGGATGGGGCGCTACCACCACGAGGCGCTGCGACGGCGCGAGCGCCTGCGCCATCGACAGCTCCGAGCACGGAGTGGCGGCCAGCCAGCGTTGCCAGGTGGGTTCGCTGGTGCCCTCGCCTTCGATCCGCCGAGGCGTTTCTACAGCGACCATGGCGCGCCCTCCGCTGCGGCCGTGCGCTCGCCCAGCGCGGCCAGGTCGCGTTCGGCGTGGCTCTGGCGCAGGTAGACCGGCAGGTCCGCCGCCATGCGCGCGAAGCGCCGGTCACGGCAGAACGGCGTGGCGCCCAGCGCGCGGCCCGCTTCGTCCAGCACCAGGGTGGCGCTGCGCTCGGCGCACAGCCGCACGCGCAAGGCCAGCGCGCTGGCGTCCCGCGCGGGGTGCTCGTCGATCCACCTCGCAGCCTCGCGCAGCAAGGCGGCCGTGGATTGCAAGGCCACGTCGACCCGGCCCAACGCGGCCATCCGGAAGGCGCTGCGCTGTTCGGGAGGCGCTTCGGCAATCGCCCGGCGCAAGGTGTTCGCCAGCGCGAGGGCTCCGCCATGCCAGCAGGCGGCGATGCCCGCGCCGCCCTGCCAGAAACCCGGGCGCTGCAGGTAGGCGCCTGCGTCGCCCACGCGGTGGCCCACCGCGTCCTGGAACGTGATGTCCCCGCTGGCGCTGGCCGCCATGCCGACCGCCTGCCACGCGGCGTCCGACACGCACACGCCCGGCTGTGCCATGGCCACGCGCACCAGTTGTGGCTTCGTGCCATCGGCGGACCAGGCGGTGAGCACACCGTGGCTCAGCCGCGCGGCACCGGAGCACCAGGCCTTGCGACCGTTCAAACGCACTTCGTCCGCTGCGCAGGCCTCGAAACGGGTGCGCCCGCCCGGCGCCTCCGAGGCCCACATGCCCCAGGTGGAGCCGACCGGCCGCGGCGTCCCGGGTGCGACCTCCGCCAGCACGGCCAGGGCATCGAGGTGCCCTTCATAGAGCTTGGCCAGCGACAGGTCATGCTCGGCGACCGCACACAGCAGCTGCCACCGCATCAAGGTGCGGCCCTGGGCAGGCAAAGGCACCTCGTCCAGGCCCTGGTGCACCAGTTCCGCCAGCCCCTGCGCCGGGCCGGCGTCGGGGTCCAGCCGGGCCAGCGCGCCGCTCAGTCGCGCGCGCAGGCATGCGCGGGCGCCGGGAGGGCTCATGCCCCACGCTCTGAGGACATCGGCAGGCGACCCTGGGCCAGGGCAAGCAGGGTCGAACCGAATCCGCCGGGCGCGCGGAACAGCTTGCGCGCGCTGGTCACGACGCGCGGCGCGGCCGACCACGCGATGCGCGCGCCCACCGCTTGCAGCGCCAGCACGAAGGCCACATCCTCGCGGGTGGCGAGCGGCTCGAAGCCTCCCGCCCGGTGGTAGGCCTCGGCGCTGACGCCCAGGTTGGCGCCATGGATGTGCTGGTGTCCATCGGCGTCGGTGTAGGTGGCATCGAAGTGGCGGCGCATGGGATCGCCATAGACGCCCCAGTCGGTCACGCTCACCGTGCCGCACACCGCGTCGCTGTCCAGGGCCATCTGCTCGTGCAGCCATTCGGGGGCCACGGTGGTGTCGGCATCGGTGAAGGCGAGCCAGCGCGCGCCCAGGGCCAGGGCCAGGCGCGCGCCCGCCGCGCGGGCCATGCCGACGTTGCGCACGTCGACCGAGGTGGTGACCGCGCCGGCCTCGTGGGCGATGGCCGCCGTGCCGTCGGTGCAGGCATCCAGCACCACGATGGTCAGCACCTGCTCGCCCGCCAGTCCCGGGCAGGCGGCGGCGGCCGACACCGAGCGCAGGCAGACGCCGATGGCCTCTTCTTCGTTGTTCGCGGGAATGATGATGGCCAGCAAGGCGTGCTCCGGTGCCGGAAGGCACGATGGGCCATTACATCGGTGGCGGCCCTGCGGGTCTGTTCGGTACCGCGCTGTGCCCGGCCCGGGCGGCGCGTCAGCGCGGCGACCAGGCGCCCTGGGCCGCCGCGTCCCGCGCGAAGTCCGCGAAGTCGCGCGGTGCCCGGCCCAGGGCGCGCTGCACGCCGTCGGCCAGGTGGGCGTTGCGGCCGTCCAGCACGTCGTTGAACAGGTAGCGCAGCAGCTCCACCACCTCCGGCGGCTCGCCCTGCGCCGCCATCGCGTCGGTGAAGGCGTCCAGCGGGATCGGTGTGCAGCGCACCGGCCGGCCGATGGCGCGCGCGATTTCCTCGGCCGCCTGCGCGAACGTGAGCAGGCGCGGGCCGGTCAGCTCGTAGACCTGCCCCCCATGGCCGTCCTGCGTCAGCGCGGCCACGGCCACGTCGGCGATGTCGTCGGCGTCCACGAAGGGCTCGGCCACGTCGCCCACCGGCAGCGCCAGTTCACCGGCGAGCACGCCGTCGAGGAAACCGCCTTCGCTGAAGTTCTGGTTGAACCAGGTGGCGCGCACCACGGTCCAGTCGGCGCCCGAGGCCTGCACCGCCTGCTCGGCCCGTTCCGCGCCCTCTTCCCCGCGCCCGGACAGCAGCACCACCCGGCGCACGCCGCGCTGCACGGCCAGCCGCGCGAACGCGCCCACCGTGTCCGCCGCGCCGGGCACGGCGAGGTCGGGGAAGTACGAGAGGTAGACCGAGCCCGCGCCTTGCAGGGCCGGTGCCCAGGTGGCGGGGTCGTCCCAGCTGAACGGGGGCGTGGCGCTGCGCGAGCCCATGCGCCAGGGCCGGCCGAGCGCGCTCAGGCGCTGCGCGACGCGGCGGCCGGTCTTGCCGTGGCCGCCGAGCACCAGGGTGGGTGAGGGGGTGGTCATGTCGAATCTCCTTGGGATCGGTGCCGACGAATGTGCCGGCTTGCCAGGCGTCCAGTGTCCGCAGGCCACGTGGGATCAACAATGATTCAGAAGCGCTCTTTCATGACCATTCGTCCAGGTGCATTGGACGATGGCACCGCACCGGCCGATACTCCCCGGCATGAAAGCCAAAGACCTCTGGCCCGCCATCGACCCGCTCGGCGAGGCCCTGCATTTCCTGCGCATGAGCGGCAGCTTCTATTGCCGCTCCGAGGTCACGGCGCCGTGGTCGGTGGCCTTGCCCGCGCTCGACGACTGCCTGATGTTCCACGTCGTGACGGCCGGCGAATGCTGGATCGCGGTGCCCGGTGTGGCGCCCCGGCTGCTGCGCGCCGGCGAGTTCGCGCTGGTGCCGCACGGCCAGGGCCATGCCTTCTACAGCGGCCCCGACGTGCCCACCGTCGCGCTGTTCGACCTGCCGCGCCAGACCGTCAGCGAGCGCTATGAAGTTCTGCGCCACGGCGGCGGTGGTGCGCCCACCAGCATGGTCTGCGGCGTGGTGCGCTTCGATCACCCGGCGGCCGAGCGGCTCGTGAAGCTGCTGCCGAAACTGCTCTGCGTCGACAGCGCCAGCGCGGGGCAGCACGAGTGGATGCAGCACAGCCTGCGGCTGATGATGTCGGAGGCGCGAACGCTGCTGCCTGGGGGCGAGACCATCATCACGCGGCTGGCGGACATCCTGGTGATCCAGGCCATCCGCAACTGGATGGCGCAGGACCCGGCCGCGCAGACCGGCTGGATCGGCGCGCTGCAGGACAAGCAGATCGGCCGCGCGCTCGCGCTCATCCACCTCGACCCCGCCCGGCCCTGGACGGTGGCCTCGCTGGCCTCGGAGGTGGCGATGTCGCGCTCCGCGCTCTCGGCCCGCTTCACGGCGCGCGTGGGCGAGCCGGTCATGCAGTACCTCGCGCGCTGGCGCATGCACCTCGCGCTGGCGCAACTCAAGGAAGACGACGCGCCGCTGGCCGACCTGGCGAGCCGCCACGGCTACGAGTCCGAGGCCGCCTTCAGCCGCGCCTTCAAGCGCTGGGTCGGCACCTCGCCGGGCGCGGCGCGGCAGGCCTCACGCCGCGCGGCCCGGGCCTGAGGGGCCGCCGCCGCTCAGTCCCACACCGGCGCCAGGCCGTCGGGGTTCACCAGGCGCTCGCCCCGGTCCAGCGCGTCGATGCGCGCCAGCTCGCTGTCGCTCAGGCGCAGCGTGGGCGCGAGCAGGTTGCCTTGCAGGTTCTCGCGCTTCGTGGACGAAGGAATCACCGCGAAGCCGCGCTGCAGCGCCCAGGCCAGCACCACCTGGGCCGGTGTCCAGCCGCGCGAGCGCGCCAGCTCGGTGACCACGGCATCGCCCAGCACCTTGCCGTAGGCCAGCGTCATGTACGAGGTGAGGTGGATGCCCTGCTCGCGCGCGAAGGCCACGAGTTTCGGGCTTTGCAGGTAGGGGTGCAGCTCGATCTGGTTGGTGGCGATGGCCTTCGCGCCCACCACGTCGATCGCCTGGCGCAGCAGCGGGATGGTGAAGTTGGAGACGCCGATGTGCGCCGTCAGGCCCTGGGCCTGCGCGGCCTGCAACGCGTGCAGCGAATCCGCCAGCGGCACGGCGCCCGCGGGCGAGGGCCAGTGGATCAGCGTGAGGTCCACCTGGTCCAGGCGCAGCTTGCGCAGGCTCTCCTGCAGGCTGGGCACGAGCTTCTCGGCGGCCAGGTGCTCGGTCCAGACCTTGGTGGTGACGAACAGCTCGCGGCGCGGCACGCCGCTCTCGGCGATGGCCTGGCCGACCTCGGCCTCGTTGCCGTAGATCTGCGCGGTGTCGATGTGGCGGTAGCCGAGTTCCAGTGCCTGGCGCACGGCGTCGATGACGACCTGGCCCTGCAGGCGGAAAGTGCCGAGGCCGAAGGAAGGGATGGGGGTGTTCATGGTGTGTCTTTCAAAAAAAAGGGAGTCAGTGACCAGCGTACGCCGCTGTGCGTCCGCCGCTGCGGGCCGGTGCCGGGTCGCGCGCGTCGAGGCGGCCGCTCCACACGGTCAGGCCGAACGCGCCGAGCACCACCAGCGCACCGATCCAGGGTGTGTGGCGCAGGCCGATGCCGTCCACGATCCAGCCACCGCCCCAGGCGCCGAGCGCGATGCCGAGGTTGAAGGCCGCGATGTTCAGGCCCGAGGCCACGTCGATGGCGCGCGGCGCGAAGCGCTCGGCCTGCTGCACCACATAGACCTGCAGGCCGGCCACGTTGCCGAAGGCCACGGCGCCCCAGGCCAGCACGGTCAGCACCATGAGCCAGGGGTTGGAAACGGTGAAGGTCAGCACCAGCAGCACCAGCGCGAGCAGCGAGAAGATGATCTTCAGCGCGGGGATGGGGCCCTTGCGGTCGGCCAGCCTGCCGCCCCAGAGGTTGCCCACCGCCACCGACAGGCCGTAGGCCAGCATCACGCCGCCGACCGCGCTGGCCTGGAAACCGGTGACCTGCTGCAGCATGGGCGCGAGGTAGGTGAAGGCCACGAAGGTGCCGCCGTAGCCCACGGCCGTCATCGCGTACACCAGCAGCAGGCGCGGTTGCCTGAGCACCGCCAGCTGTTGCAGCAGCGAGGCGGGCTGGCTGTGCGCGAGCTTGCGCGGCACGAACAGCAGGCTGCCGACGATGGCCACGATGCCCAGCGCGGCGACCGCGAGGAAGGTGGCGCGCCAGCCGAAGTGCTGGCCGATGAAGGTGCCCAGCGGCACGCCGGTGACCAGCGCCACGGTGAGGCCGCTGAACATGGTGGCGATCGCGCTGGCCGCCTTCTCCTTGGACACCAGGCCGGTGGCGATGGTCGAACCGATGGAGAAGAACACACCGTGCGCCAGGCCGGTGAGCACGCGCGCGGCGATCAGCGTCTCGTAGCCCGGCGAGAGCCAGGCCAGCAGGTTGCCGACGGTGAAGAGCGCCATCAGCGAGAGCAGCAGCGTCTTGCGCGGCAGCTTGCCGGTGAGCGCGGTGAGCACCGGCGCGCCCACGGCGACGCCCAGCGCGTACAGGCTGACCAGCAGGCCGGCCGAGGGCAGGCTCACGCCGAGGTCGGCCGCGATGGTGGGGATGAGGCCGACGATGACGAACTCGGTCGTCCCGATGGCGAAGGCGCTGATGGTCAGCGCGAGCAAGGCTAAAGGCATGAAACCACTCCGAAGGGCTGGAAAGGTTCGCAGTGTGGGCCGGTTCTTTCTTGAGAAAAAGCGGTTGCCTGGAACAACATTTGTGCCGAAAATTCAAGAATGAAGACCACCCTCGACGAACTGCTCGCCTTCAGGACCGTGGTGGACACGGGCTCCATCAGCGCCGCCGCCGAGCAGCTGGGCCAGACCAGCTCGGGCATCAGCCGCGCGCTCAGCCGGCTGGAGCAGAAGCTCAACACCACGCTGATGCGGCGCACCACGCGGCGCCTGGAGCTGAGCGAGGAAGGCCAGCTGTTCCTCGCGCGGGCGCGCGAGATCCTGCAGTCGGTCGAGGCCGCCGAGGACGAACTGGCCTGCCGCCACCTCAAACCCGCCGGCAAGCTGCGCGTGAACGCGGCTTCGCCCTTCATCCTGCACGTGCTGGTGCCGCTGGTGAACGACTTCCTGGCCGAGTACCCCGACATCGAGCTGGAGCTGCACAGCGGCGACAGCATCATCGACCTGATCGAGCACCGCGCCGACGTGGCGGTGCGCATCGGCACGCTGCGCGACTCCACGCTGCACGCCAGGCCGCTCACCTCGTACCGCCTGCGCCTGTACGCCAGCCCGGCCTACCTGAAGAAGGCCGGCCGGCCGACCAAGGTGGAGGACCTGATGCGCCACGCGCTGCTGGGCTTCACCCAGCCCGAGGTGCTCAACACCTGGCCGCTGCGCCACCCCGACGGCGACGGCCTGGCGATCACGCCCACCATCGCCGCCTCCAGCGGCGAGACGGTGCGCCAGCTCGCGCTCGCGGGCGCGGGCATCGCCTGCCTGTCCGACTTCATGACCGGGCCCGACCGCGCCCGGGGTGACCTGGTGCAGGTGCTGATGCGCGACACGCTGGAGCAACGCCAGCCGGTGCACGCGGTCTACTACCGCAACACCGAGCTGGCCTCGCGCATCCGCTGCTTCGTGGACTTCCTGGCGCTGCGCCTGGCCAGCGCCTGAACGCAGCCGGCAGAATCCACCGCATGCCGCCACCACCCTACAACGCCCCCCAGGACATGGAACGCCGCGACTGGATCGCCGGCCTGGAGAAGGGCCTGCACCTGATCGAGGCCTTCGACGCCGAACACTCGCGCCTGACCGCCAGCCAGGCCGCGCAGCGCTGCGGCATGACGCGCACCGCCACCCGCCGGTACTTGCTCACGCTGGTGCACACCGGCCACGTGACCACCGACGGCAAGCTGTTCTGGCTCACGCCGCGCGTGATGCGCCTGGGCCAGGCCTACCTGGAATCGGCGCGCCTGCCGCGCGCCGTGCAGCCCTACCTGCAGCGCGTGACCGCCGGCACCGGCGAGGTCGCCTACAGCGCCGTGCTGGACCACGACGAGCTGGTCTACATCGCGCGCAGCGGCACGCAGCGCCACCTCAACACCGGCTACATGCTGGGCTCGCGCGTGCAGCCGCACCTGACGGCCGCCGGCATGGTGATCCTGGCCGCGCTCGGGCCGGGCTTCTGGGAACCCTGGCTCGCGGCGCAGACGCTGCGCCCCTTCACCTCGCACACCGTGCTGGACAAGCAGCAGCTGCAGCAGAACCTGGTGCAGGCGCGCCAACAGGGCTGGGCCATTTCGGAGCAGCAGCTGGAGATGAACTACCGGGGCATCGCCGTGCCGCTGTGGGACCACAACGACGAGCTGCTGGGCGCGATGAGCGTGACCATGCCCATGAACAACGAGACCAGCGAACTCGCGGTCAAGCGCATCCTGCCGGTGCTGCAGGACACCGCGCGCAGCGCGCGGCCCCTGCTGTGAGCTCAAAGGCCCTGCCTTACTCCTTCGGCATCCTGGCCGCCAGCGCCTCCAGCATCGGCAGGCTGGCATCCAGCGAACGCTGCCACTCGGCGCCCGGCAGGTAGCTGATCACCGACGCATAGGACGACGCGGTCTTCAGGAATTCGGGATCTTTCAGGCTGCTCGCGATCGCCTGTTGCAGCCGCGCCTGGATGTCGGCCGGCACGGCCTTGGGCGCGGCGAACCCGCGGTCGGACGGCATCACCACGGCAATGCCCTGCTCCTTGGCCGTGGGCACGTCCTTGATCGCCGGCGCGCGCGTTTCCATGAACTGCGAGACGATGCGCAGCGGCACGGCCTCCTTCTCGGGCGCGGGCACCGCGGTGAGGCTGGTGAACATGAAATCGGTGTGGCCGCCCAGCAGCGAGTTCTTCGACTGGCTGGAGCCGTTGAACGGAATGTCGTTGAGTTTCACGCCGGTGGCCAGTTGCAGCTGCAGCATCGCCAGGTGGCCGTTGGTGCCCACGCCGTTGTAGCCGAAGGTCAGCGAGTTGGGCTTGTCCTTGAGCGCGGCCACCACCTGCGTGAGCGAGGTGTAGGGGCTGTTGGCGCGCGCCACCAGGAAGGTGGGGTCGCTCACCACACGGGCCAGCAGCGAGAGCTGTTTCGGGTCGTACTGCGCCTTCTTGGTCAGCGGCACGAACAGCAGCGGCGGCACATTGACCACGCCGAGGGTGTAGCCATCGCCGGCGGCCCGCTGCACATAGGCGTTGGCGATCTCGCCCGAGGCGCCCACCTTGTTGATGACCACCAGGTTCGCCTTGCCGCCCAGGTGCTTCTGGATGAAGGGCGCCAGGCCGCGCGCCATGATGTCGGTCTCGCCGCCAGCGGCGAAGCCGACGACGATTTCAATGGGTTTGTCGTCGGGCCAGGCGGCGTGGGCGGTGGTCAGGGTCGAGGCCAGCATCGCCGCCAGCACGGCGGTGCGCTTGAAGGTGTTGAACATGGGAAGAATGTCTCCGTCGGTGTTGTGAGGAAAAGGAAAGGATCAGTCGAACAGGTCCGGGTCCGAGCGGCAGATGGCGTCGTAGATGGGCTGGAAATGCAGCCACGCGATGAAGGGCGTGCCCAGGTGCGTCGACGAGTGGGCCACCGCCTCGGCGCCGATGTGCTGCAGCGGATGGCCCGTGGCTTCGGCCTTGAGCTGGATTTCGCAGGCCCGCTCCGCCGCGATGAACCACCAGGCGGCTTCGTCCACGCTGTCGCGGCCGGCCGAGAACAGGCCATGGTTCTGGTGAATGGCGATCTTGTTCTCGCCGAACGCCGCGGCCACGCTCGCGCCGGCGCTGCGCTGCACCACCACGGCACCGGCCTCTTCGGCGATCAGCGCGTGGTCGTTGTGGAAGCTGGCGGCCGTCTGCGTGATCGGGTCGAGCTTGCGGCCGAGCGCGGCCCAGGCCATGCCGTTCGTGGTGTGCGCATGGCACGAGGCCACGATGTGCGGGTTGGCCTCGTGGATCGCGGCGTGCAGCACGAAGCCGGCCCGGTTGACCGCCCAGCGGCCTTCCAGCACCTTGCCGTCGTGGTCGACCAGCAGCAGGTCGGACGTGCGCACACGGCCGAAGTCCATGGCGAAAGGATTCGTCCAGTACAGGTCCGTGTGCTCGGGGTCGCGCACCGTCACATGGCCGGCAAAACCGTATTCGTAGCGGAACCGGGCGAACACGCGGCACACCGCCGCCAGGCGTTGCTTGCGGTGCAGGCGTTCCTCGGCGAAGGTCGCGAATTGCGGCGGCTGGGGGAAGTACAGGCCTTCCTGTTCGGGTTGGTAGACGGATCGGCCGGCCTGCGCCGGCGGGTGGGTGTTCATGGTGGGTCTCTGTCCAGGTCGGGTGTTCTGGCTGGGCAGTCTATGAAGGACCCGCCGTGGGCGCCAATCACCAATCGGGCCCAGGCCATAAGCCCGCTTTATGCCCGGGGGACCCCTGGGCTCAGTTCGGGGCCGCCGCCTTGCGCAGGTGGGGCAGAAACTTGTCCAGCAGGACCGACGAAGGCGCCGTCTTGTGCCGCAGCAGCAGCGTCCGCACTTCGAGCCGGGGCAACAGGGGCCGCGCCACCAGCCCTGGCAAGGGCAGCGAGGCCAGCAGTTGCGGCTCGACGAGCGCGATGCCCGCGCCGTGGTACGCCAGCGCGATGCCGGTGATCGACAACCCCACCTGCACGCGGATGTCCGGCGTGACGCCGGCCTGGCTGAAGGCGCGGTCCACATAGGGGCGCAGCACCGCCTGCGGCAGGTAGGTGATGAGGCCGTGCGGTGCCAGTTCCTCGATGTGGATCTCGGGCCGCGCCGCCAGCGGGTGATCGCTGCGCATGACGCAGGCCACGCTGTTGTGCACCAGCACCTCGGTCACGACTTCGGAGTGCAGCACCGGTTCGTAAGCCACGCCCAGCTCGGCCTCGCCGCTGGCCACGCGGTCCAGCACCAGAGGCGAAGCGAGGGACTGCAGCGTGACGCGCGCACCCGGGCTGTCGGCGATGAAGGCCGCCACGGCAGCGGCCCCGTACCCGTTGGCAATCGGCGAGGAGGCCGCGATCGACAGCGTGCCCAGCCGCCCGCCCGCCAGGTCCTGCGCGAGCCGCTCCATCGCGTCCATGCGGCCATAGATGCCCGCCACATCGGGCAGCAGCGCCCGCGCTTCGGGCGTGGGCAACAGCCGGCCACCGGCGCGCTCGAACAACTTCATGCCCATGCGGCTTTCCATGTGCTTGAGCGTCGCGCTCACGGCCGGCTGCGTCACGTTCAACATGCGCGCGGCGGCCGTGACCGTGCCGCCGCGCATGATGGCGTGGAAAACCTCGATGTGCCTCAGGCTGAACATGGGCCGACCGCTCAACCGGCCAGGGGCAGCGCGGTCTTGTAGCGCACCTGCTTGAGCGCGAAGCTCGAGCGGATCTTCTCCACCTGGGCGATCGGCGAGAGCTGCTCCAGGATGAAGCGCTCCAGCGCCGGCATGTCGGGCACGGCCACGCGCAGCAGGTAGTCGGCGTCGCCCGTCATCAGATAACACTCCATCACCTCGTCGCGGATGCCGATGCGCGCCTCGAATTCCTCCAGCGCCTCGCGGCTCTGCTGCTTGAGGCTGATGGAGATGAACACGTTGAGGTGCAGCCCGAGTTGCTTCGCGTCCAGCAGCGCCACGTACTGGCGTATCAGCCCACGCGCCTCCAGCGCCCGCACGCGCGCCAGACAGGGCGATGGCGAGAGGTGCACGCGCCGCGCCAGCTCGACGTTGGACAGGCTGGCGTCGTTCTGAAGCTCTTCCAGAATCTTCAGATCGGTGGCATCGAAGTGGTTTGTGCCGTCTGTCTTCATGATCGAAGCATTTTATGCCTACCGACCACGTGGCCGTGCATCCGATCGACACCAACTGCCAGCGGGGCGCGCCTACAGTGCCTGATCCAGGAGAACCCACCATGAACGACGTTTCGAAGCAGCTGCATTTCAGCGAGTCCCTCTCTACCGATCCGGACCCACAAGAGACCCTCGAATGGCGCGATGCCCTGCTCTCGCTGGCGGCCAGCCAGGGGCCGGCGCGCGCGCGGCAGATCCTCGACGAACTCGCGCGCCTGGCGCGCCAGCAGCGCATCGGCTGGCAGCCCGAGCTGAACACGCCGTATGTGAACACCATCGCGGTGGAGGACCAGCCCGCCTTCCCCGGCGACCTCGCGGTCGAGGAGCGCCTGGCCTCGCTGATGCGCTGGAACGCGCTGGCCATGGTGGTGCGCGCGAACCAGGCGTACGGCGAACTCGGGGGGCACATCGCCAGCTACGCGAGCGCGGCCGACCTGTTCGAGACCGGCTTCAACCACTTCTTCCATGCGCGCAGCGAACAACACGGCGGCGACCTGGTGTTCTTCCAGCCGCACAGCGCGCCCGGGGTGTACGCGCGCGCCTTCCTGGAAGGCCGGCTCAGCGAAGCCGACCTGCTGCACTACCGCCAGGAGATCACCGCACCGGCCAGCGGCGCGCGCGGCCTCTCGAGCTACCCGCACCCCTGGCTCATGCCCGACTTCTGGCAGTTCCCCACCGGCTCCATGGGCATCGGTCCGATCAGCTCGATCTACCACGCGCGCTTCATGCGCTACCTCACGCACCGAAACCTGCAGGACTGCGCGGGCCGCAAGGTGTGGGGCGTGTTCGGTGACGGCGAGATGGACGAGCCCGAGAGCATGAGCGCGCTCACCCTGGCCGCGCGCGAGAAGCTCGACAACCTGGTGTGGGTGGTCAACTGCAACCTGCAGCGCCTGGACGGCCCGGTGCGCGGCAACGGCCGCATCATCGACGAGCTGGAAAAACTCTTCGCCGGCGCGGGCTGGAACGTGATCAAGCTGGTGTGGGGCAGCGACTGGGACGGCCTGTTCGCGCGCGACGTCACCGGCGCGCTGGTGCGCGCCTTCGCCCACACGGTGGACGGCCAGATGCAGACCTTCGCCGCCAAGGACGGCCGCTTCAACCGCGACAACTTCTTCGGCCAGAACGAGGAACTGGCCCGCCTGGCGCAGGGCATGACGGACGAGCAGATCGACCGCCTGAAGCGCGGTGGCCACGACCTGGTGAAGATCCACGCCGCCTACGCGGCCGCCGCCGCGCACACCGGCCAACCCACGGTGATCCTGGCGCAGACCAAGAAGGGCTACGGCATGGGCAGCGCGGGCCAGGGCAAGATGACCACGCACAGCCAGAAGAAGTTCGACGGCGCCGACCTGATCGAATTCCGCAACCGCTTCAACCTGCCGCTGAGCGACGAGCAGGCCACCGGCCTGGCCTTCTTCAAGCCCGCCGACGACAGCGCCGAGATGCGCTACCTGAGCGAGCACCGCGCCCGCCTGGGCGGTGCCATGCCCCGGCGCGAGACCGCCTGCGAGGTGGTGCCCGTGCCCGCGATCGACGCCTACGCCGCCTTCGCGCTCAAGGCCGACGGCAAGGAGATGAGCACCACCATGGCCTTCGTGCGCATGCTCGGCGGCCTGCTGAAAGACGGGCAGCTGGGCCCGCGCATCGTGCCCATCGTGGCCGACGAGGCGCGCACCTTCGGCATGGCCAACCTGTTCAAGCAGGTCGGCATCTACAGCAGCGTGGGCCAGCGCTACGCGCCCGAAGACATCGGCTCGGTGCTGAGCTACCGCGAGGCGCTGGACGGACAGATCCTGGAAGAAGGCATCAGCGAGGCCGGCGCCATCGCGAGCTGGACGGCGGCGGCCACCAGCTACAGCGTGCACGGCCTGGCGATGCTGCCCTTCTACATCTACTACTCCATGTTCGGCTTCCAGCGCGTGGGCGACGCGATCTGGGCCGCGGCCGACCAGCGCTCGCGCGGCTTCCTGCTGGGCGCCACCTCGGGGCGCACCACGCTGGGCGGCGAAGGCCTGCAGCACCAGGACGGCAGCAGCCATCTCGTGGCCGCCACCATCCCCAACTGCAAGGCCTACGACCCGGCCTTCGCGGGCGAACTCGCCGTCATCCTGGACGCGGGCATGCGCGAGATGCTGGTGGAGCAGCAGGACGTGTTCTATTACGTCACGCTCATGAACGAGAACTACGCCCAGCCCGACCTGCCCGAAGGCGCGGCCGAGGGCGTGCTCCAAGGTGCGTACCGCTTCGGCCGTTTCGGGCCCGACAACGCGGCGCAGCAGGTGACCCTGCTGGGCTCGGGCGCGATCTTCACCGAGGTGCTCAAGGCCGCCGCGCAACTGGCCGAACAAGGCATCGGCGTGCACGTGTTCAGCATCACCAGCTGGAGCGAGCTGGCGCGCGACGGCGTGGCGCGCGGCGAGCGCTCGCACCTCACGCAACTGCTGGCCGACAGCGCGGGCCCGGTGATCGCCGCGACCGATTACGTGCGCACCGTGCCCGAGAGCGTGCGCGCCTTCGTGCCTGAAGGCCGGGCTTTCCACACGCTGGGCACCGACGGCTTCGGCCGCAGCGACACGCGCGCCGCGCTGCGCGCCTTCTTCCAGGTCGACGCGGAGCACATCGCGCGGCAGGCGACGGCGGCGCTGGGTTAATCCGAACCTTCGCCCATGCCGAGCAGGAAGACCGCGTGCGGCCGCCCGGCGCGAGCGGCCTGCTCCAGCCAGGCCGTGGCGCGCGCCACGTCGCGCGGCACGCGCGGACCGTAGGCCGCCGGTCCCTGCATCAGCATGAAGCCCGCGCGCTCGGCGGCTTCGGCATCGCCCAGCGCGGCCAGTTGCTCGTAGAGCGCGAGCGAGCGCTCGTACTCGGCGATGTAGTGGGCGTGGTGGGCCCGCTCGATACCCATGGGTTGCGCAACGGCCGGACCGGCCGCCGCCAGCAGGAGGGCGGCGTGGAGAAGAAATCTGCGTGACATCAATGACTCCTTGTGAACGGTTCAGGACAACAGCGGCGCCAGCGCCGCCTGGATGCGCTGCTGCTGGGGCGTCGTGGTCATGGCCACCAGCAGTTGCCGAAAGCGCGGCGACTGCAGGCCCGAGCCGATGTACTGCCAGCGGTAGGCGCCCAGCAGGCCGGCGGCGAGGCGGGCGTCCTGTCCCGGCGCGAAGCGGCGCGGGTTGGTGTCGGTGAAATAACGCGCGTCGGCGGTGGCCTGTTGCCGCAGGATGCCGTCGATCGCGCCCAGCAGGCCGATCAGGTCGTCCACCGCCACGTCGCGCTCGCGCGGCGTGAGGCGCCCGTGTTCGCGCTCCCACTCCAGCTCGTCGAGGATGGCGTGCTGCGACTCCTCCTTCCAGTGGAAGAGGAACACGTCCTTGTAGAGCCCGGCGATGTCTTCCATGGGCTGGATGCTCTGGCGGTAGTGCACCTGGGTGAACAGCTCGATGTGGCAGGTGAGCGCGAGCACCGCCCAGGTGGACGCCTCCAGCACCTGCGAGGCCACGGCGTTCGCGGTGGGCAGGAACTCGTAGCCTTCGGCCATGCCCGCCGCGGCCAGGCGCTCGACGCGGCGGAACAGCTCCTGGTGCTTGAGTTCCTCGTCGGTGAAGCGCACCAGCGCCTCCAGCGCGACCTGGTCGCCGAACCAGTGGTGGCGGCTGCACGAGAGCATCTGGATGCCGATGAAGCGCTCGACCAGGCCGAACATGTTGGCGTAGGTGCGGCCCTGCACCTGGCTCAGCCGCAGCTGCTCGGCGGGTTTCAGGAAATCGAGCCGGCTGATGCGCGAGAGCCCGTCGGGCAGGAAGGGTTTGCCGAAGTCGAGCCGGCGGGCGCGGATCACGTCGTGCTCGATGTCCCAGCGCACGCGGCGCGAGGCGGCGATGCAGTGGGCGTAGCGCTCGGTGTGGACGGTGGTGTGGGTCATGCGTCTGAGTTCCATGGGGAGGGGTTCATTCAATGAAGGTCAGCTCGCGCTCGGGTGCCTGCGCGGCCTCCAGCGCGGCCACGATGTCGAGCAGCCGCGCCTCGGCCGCGCGCCAGCCGGCCTCGAACAGGGCCGGCATGGCGGCGGTCTCCCACAGGCCGACCGGGCGCTCCAGGTCCAGCTCCAGGCCGATCAGCTTCTGCCCCCGGGCCTGCGCGGCCTCGGTGCGCGCCTGCATCAGGTTGTTGATGAGCGTGGTGCTGGTCTGCGCCACCAGGCGCGAGACGCGGTCCACCCGGCGCGGCAGGCCGCCGAAGAAACCGAGCGAGAGCACGACGCGCGCATCGGCCGCCGCCGCCAGGGGCAGCGGGTCGGAGAGCACACCATCGACCAGGCGCCGCCCGCCGATGGCCACACTGGGGAACAGGATGGGCACCGCCATGCTGGCGCGCAGCGCGTCCACCAGGCGGCCTTGCGTGAGCACCACGGCCTGGCCGGTGGCGGCGTCGGTGGCGGCCACGCGCAGCGGCGTGGGCAGGTGCTCCAGGCGCGCGTCGCCGAAGGCGTTGCCGATGCGCTCGGCGATGAGGCGGTCGTCGCGCAGCGCGAAGCCCTCGCCAAAGCCCGCGAGCCTGGGCGCGATGAGCTGCAGGTAGGCGCGCCAGCGGCGCTGCTGCGTGAGCTCGGCCGACCACAGCGTGGTGGCCAGGCGCACGGCCTCTTCGCCGTGCATACCCTGTGCCACCTGCGCGCCGAACAGCGCGCCCGAGCTGCAGCCCACCACCAGATCGGGCCGGATGCCCTCGCGCGCCAGGCGCTCGGCGATGCCCAGCGCCGCGATGCTGCGCACACCGCCGCTGCCCAGCACCAGGGCCAGCCGATGGGGGAACGAGGAGAAAGGCGGGTTCTGCATGGCCACCTCCTCAGTGCGCGAGGAAATCCACCACGCGGCGGATCACCTCGGGGTTGCGCGCCACGCGGTGGTGCCCCAGGCCGTGCGTGGCCTTGAACTGCGTGCAGGGCATCGCGGCCGCGAGCGAGAGCCCGTGCTCGAACGGAATCTCTTCGTCGGTCTCGTCGTGCACCAGCAGCGCGGGCAGGCCGGCCTGGCGCGCCATCTCCAGCACCGACATGCGCCCCCAGTCGAGCCGGCCGCCGTAGCGCTGCACGAAAAGCTCGCGCACGCGC
Organism: Hydrogenophaga sp. GW823-FHT04C09; assembly: GCF_058796355.1. Taxonomy (NCBI): domain Bacteria; kingdom Pseudomonadati; phylum Pseudomonadota; class Betaproteobacteria; order Burkholderiales; family Comamonadaceae; genus Hydrogenophaga; species Hydrogenophaga sp. GW823-FHT04C09. Next base: position 43,427 of record NZ_JBXAIO010000008.1, read on the forward strand.
CCCAGCACCTCGGGCGTGAGGCCGATGTGCCGCGCGAACATCTCGACGAACCAGTTGCAGTGGTTGAAGGAGCTGATGAGCACCAGCCGCGAGGTGGCCACGCCCCAGTCGCGCGCGGCGAACATCGCCATCGCGGCGCCGAAGGAATGGCCGATGACGGCGTGCAGCGGACCGGCGTGGCGCGCCACGGCCGCCACGGCGTTGGCGAACTCCACCATGTCGGTGCGGTGGCCCGACGAGCGCCCATGCGCCGGCGCATCGAAGGCCACCACGCGAAAGCCCGCGTTCAACAGCGGGCCTACCATGCGACCCAGGTGCATGGCGTTCGAGCCCCAGCCATGCACCAGCAGCACCGCCGGCCCCTGCCCCCACTCGTACACCGCGAGCTCGCCCGCGCCGCACGGCAGGCGGCGCGGGCGCGTCTGCTCGCGCACCGCCAGCGGCCACTTGCCGAGCGCCGCGCGCGGCGGCGTGGCGAGCTGGCGGTAGGCCAGGCGCGCGGCCACGGCGGGCGCGCAGCGGCACAGCCAGCCGTAGGCGCGGCGCAGCGAGGGCGTGCCGCGCGTTTCGGCAAAACGGCCCACGCGCGGTGGGCGTGGGCTCGGCACCACGGCGGGGGCCGCGTGGGGCGATTCGAGATCGGGCGAGAACTGGTGTCTCATGGGGGTTCCTTCGGTCGGGCCCGCCACACGGGCGGCGTGGCAGGGTTTTGAATCTACCGACGCACCCCGTTCGCAACCACGTGAAATTGGTCATGTCCCGAAGGACATGGGCACGCGCCTACAGCCCTTGCAAGGCCGCGAGCAGCTGCGCGCTCGACACCGGTTTGATCAGCAGCGGCAGGCGGTGCCGCGCGGCCGATTCGCGCAAGGCCGCGTGCGTCTCGCCGCTGATGAGCAGCACGCGCTGGCCCCGCTCGCGCAGGGTCAGCGCGAGGTCCAGGCCCGAGGCCGCGTGCGGCAGCCGAACGTCGCAGATGGCCACGTCGCCATACGCCGCCTGCGCCAGCGCCTCGGCCGCCGTCTCCACGTGCAGCACCTGCAGGCCCCAGCCCACGAGCTGGTCGCGCGTGGCGCCGGCCACCAGCGAGTCGTCTTCCACCAGCAGCACGCGCTCCACCGCGAACGCGGGCGAGGGCACGGCGTGCTCGGGCAGGGGCAGCAGCGCGCCCGGCATCGAATGCGCTTCGTGCGCCGGCGCCGGCGCGGCCTCGGGTGGTGGTTCGGCGCGCGGCAGGCTCACCGTCATGCAGCTACCTTGCCCCAGCGCCGAGCGCACCGCGATGTCGCCGTTCATCAGCAGCGCGAGCCGCCGCGCGATCGCCAGCCCCAGGCCCAGGCCCTGGCGGCGGTCGCGCGCCTCGTTGTGCATCTGCACGAACTCTTCGAAGATGCGCGCCTGCGCCTCGGGCGCGATGCCCAGGCCCGCGTCGCGCACTTGCAGCCGCCAACACCCACCGTCACCCCAGCGCAGCGCCACCAGCACGGTGGCCCCGGCGGGCGAGAACTTGATGGCGTTGTCCATCAGGTTGGAGAGCACGCGCACCAGCATCAGCCCATCGGCCAGCGCGAAGGCCTCGGGGCGCGCCAGCGCGACGAGGCGCACGCCCGCCGCCTCGGCCACGGCGCTGTGCTGGCGCACCAGGCTCGCCACCAGCGGCGCGAGTTCGGTGGGCCGCAGCTCGGCCTGCACCACGCCCGAGTCCATGCGCGTGAGGTCCAGCACCTGCGACAGCAGGTCGTCCAGCGCGCGCCACGACTGGCCGATACCGTCGATGGCGCGCAGGGCCGCGCGGTCCTGCGCGCGCTCGGCCAGGCTCACCAGCGGCGCGAGGTACAGGCCGATGGCGTGCACCGGCTGGCGCAGGTCGTGGCTCACCGCTGCGAAGAAGCGCGACTTCGCCAGCCCCAGCGCCGCGATCGTGTCGGCCGCCGCCTCGGCGCGGCGCCGCTGCTCCACCTGGCGCATCACGCCGATCTCCTGCGCGCGCGAGAGGAACACCATGGTGATGGTCATGAGGATGCCGCCGATGCCCATCAGCACCAGCAGCGTGTGGCCGCCCAGGCCGTCGACGATCAGGCGCACCGAGGTCGGCAGCACCGCCAGGCACAGCGCGATGGTGGTGCGCACCACATCGCCGGTGAGGCGCACCGCGATCAGCGTGGCATTGCCCAGCAGGTAGCTCATGAGCACCGCGAGCATGGGCACGTTGTCGGGCACGTAGAGGAACCAGCAGGCGCTGCCCACGAAGGCCATCAGCACCCACATGTAGAGGCGGTACGCGCGCTGGCGGCGCGCCTTGGGCAGGGCGCGGAACGCCGGGCGGTTGACGTGCCACCAGCGCAGCAGGCCCATGCCCGCGATGACCGAGAACCACGCGGCCGGCTGCTGCCAGGGCAGGGCGGTGGCGAACATGAGCGCGCACAGCAGCTCGCAGGCGCGCAAGGCCCAGAGCGAGGCCACCGTGTGGGCGCTGTCCTCGGGGTCGGGCTGATCGTCCCGGCGCGCGCGGGGGGAAAGGGCGTCCCGGTGCATGCCGGCATCTTGCGCACCGGCGGGCCGCCTGTCTTCGCAATGCGCGCGCCAACGCCTGGCATGGCGTGCGAGGCCGTCAACACACCGTCATCAAAAGGTCGCACCGCTGTCATGGCAGGGCGGCAAGCTCGGCCCCGATCCGCGTCCATTGACCCCAACGAAGGCACCCTCTCATGAAGCTGCACCCCCCTGCCCTGCTCGCCCTGGCCGTCGCCAGCCTGAGCCTCTCCGCCCAGGCCCAGACCGCTTACCCGGCCACCCTCGCCGGGCACGCCTTGCTGCCCGCGCAGACCCTGATCGCCGCGCCCAAGGACGCGCCGGCCGATCTGCGCGTCAGCGGCAAGTTCACCACCGACCGCCGCGTCGAGGCCATCGGCAGCGTGGAAGGCCTGTCCGCCGGCCGGCCCACGGGGGTGTCGCTGCCCTTCAAGGGCCAGCCTGTTCAGGGCCACTCAGGCATCAAGCGCATGGCCGACGGCAGCTACTGGCTGCTGACGGACAACGGCGCCGGCGCCAAGGCCAACTCGCCCGACTTCATGCTGTTCCTCAACCACTACCGGGTGGACTTCAAGAGCGGGCAGTTCAAGCGCCTGGGCACCGTGTTCCTGCACGACCCCGACAAGAAGGTGCCGTTCCGCATCGTGCACGAGGGCACGGCACAACGTTACCTGACGGGCTCGGACCTCGACACCGAGAGCTTCCAGATCGCGGACGGCCACTTCTGGATCGGCGACGAATTCGGCCCCTACCTGATCAAGGCCGACATGAAGGGCCGCGTGAAGGCGGTGTACGAAACCCAGGTGGATGGCAAGACCGTGGTTTCGCCCGACCACCCGGCGGTGAAGACGCCCGGTGCGCAGGGCGGCGAGGTCAAGTTCCAGGTGCGCCGTTCCAAGGGCTTCGAGGGCATGGCCTCATCGCCCGACGGCAGCAAGCTCTACCCCCTGCTGGAGGGTGCCGTGTGGGACGAGGCCACCAAGGCGCCGGAAGCCATCGACGGCAGGCAGTACCTGCGCGTGCTGGAGTTCGACGTGAAGACGGAGAAGTGGACCGGTCGCCACTGGAAGTACGTGCTGGAGGCCAACCACCACGCCATCGGCGACTTCAACATGATCAGCCCCACCGAAGGCCTGATCATCGAGCGCGACAACGGCGAAGGCACGGCCGACAAGGCCTGCCCGGAAGCCACGAAGCGCGCCGATTGTTTCCACGACCTGGCCAAGTTCAAGCGGGTCTACAAGGTGGAGCTGAACGAAGCCCACGTGGGCGGCCCCCTGCGCAAGATCGGCTACATCGACCTGATGAACATCGCCGACCCGAACCAGCTGGCCCGCAAGCCGCTGAACAACGGCGTGCTCACCTTCCCGTTCTTCACCATCGAGAACGTGGACATCGTCGATGCGCGGCACATCGTGGTGGGCAACGACAACAACCTGCCGTTCTCCAGCAGCCGCGACCCCAACAAGGCAGACGACAACGAGCTGGTGCTGCTCGAAGCGGGCGACTTCCTGTCGGCGCGCTGAGCCCGGCCCGAGCGGGCTTCACAGGCGGTCGGCGTCGAGCTGCGCCGCCTGCGTGCGGTTGGACACCTGCAGCGCCTTGAAGATCTCGCTCATGTGGTTCTTCACCGTGCCCTCGCTGATGCCCAGCGTGCGCGCAATGAGTTTGTTGCTCATGCCCTGGCGCAGCAGCTGGCGCACCTCTTCCATGCGCGGCGTGAGCACCACCTCGGGCCGCCGCGCTTCGGGGGCGCGGTGCGCGAAAGGCAGCTTTCGGCCCTGCAGCGCCGCGCCGATCGCGGCCATGATCTGCGCCGAGGGCGCGCTCTTGGGCACGAAGGCGTGAACGCTGGGAATCTCCAGCGTGCGCCGCACCACGTCGGGCGACGTGAGCGCCGAGATCACCACCAGCGGCAGGCCCGGGTGGCGGTGCGCGAGTTCGGCCAGGCGAAAACCGCGCTCCATGCCGGGCATGTTCAGGTCCACCAGGGCCAGCCCGGCCGCCGGGTGCGCCTGGGCCGCGCGCATCAGCGCGTCGCCATCGCCCACCTCCAGGCAGACCACCTCGCCGAGCAGGCCGGCCACGAGGCCGCGCATGCCGTCGCGCACCAGCGCGTGGTCGTCGGCGATCAGGACCGTGGTGGGTGGCGGGGTGTCGCAGCAGCGCGAAGGGGAGGAAGCGTCAAGGCACACACCGCCATCTTGCGCAGACTCAGGCCAGCTGTCTTCGCAAACCGCGCGCCAAGGCTTGGCAATGCGCGCGCGAAAAGCTCATTCAGGCCGTGCTCATGTGTTCAACGGCGTCGATGCCGGCCAATCCAGGGCCTGATCCGGTCGGTCCACCAGGAGCTGGCACAGCACGCGGGCCAGGGGTTTCTCCGAGGCGGTCTTGGGAATGGCATCCAAGGGCAGGACCTGCTGCAGGACCACGGGCCGGGTCAAGGCGGCGTGGAGCGCCGCGACAGCGGGTTCCCGCTGGACAGGCGCTCCCGGCTTGAAGACGACCGCCGCCACCACATCCGATTCGCCGGGAACGCGGGACGCGGCAGGCACACCGAACACGAAGACGTCGTCCACCAGCGCGGTTTCGGCCAGCGCCTTTTCAATGGCCGCGGCGTCGATGAAGTCGCCATTGCGGCGGATGCCGTGACCCAGGCGAAAGTCGAAGAACAGCCAGCCCTGCGCATCGGCGTGCACCACGTCGCCCGTCCACAGCCAGCCACCGCGGCACTTGGCTTCGGACGCGTCGGGGTCGTCCACATAGGACACCTGGAAAGGCGTGCCGTCCGAGGAGCGGATCAGCAGTTGGCCCCGCTCGCCGGGTGCCACGTCCTGCCCCGCGCCGTCCACGATGCGCGTGCTCAGCGAAGGTGGCGGCTGGCCGATGCTGCCGATGGGCCCGACCCCGGCGGGCTTCATCGTCAGGCCGCCCTCGGCGGTGCCGTAGAACTCCAGCAGGCTCACGCCGAAGCGGTGTTCGAAGTCGTTCCAGATGGCCGCCGGCATGCCGGCGGACACCACCAGGCGCACCTGGTGGTCGCGATCGGCCGGCGTCGCGGGGTCGCAGTAGATGGCGGTGGTCATGCCACCGAGCAAGGTCAGGCTGGTGCAGCGGTGCTCACGCACCGTGCGCCACATCCGGCGCTTACTGAACCGCCGCGAGAAGACCACGGGCAGCCCGCGGACCAGGGCCGCGCCCAGGGTCACCAGCTGAGCGTTGGCGTGGGTCAGCGAGAGTCCGGAGTACAGCCTGTCGCCCGGGCCGTACCCGAAGGCCGTGGCGGCCATGCGGGCCGTGTCGGTGAACTTGCGGTGGCTGTACACGATGCCCTTGGGGTTCCCGGTGGTGCCCGAGGTGAAGAGGATCTGCATGTCCTCGTCGGCGGGGCGCCGAAGGGCGGCAAGCGCGGGCGACCCGGTGGCGGCGGGCAGGCTGTCGTAAGGCACCACGCCCGCGACCAGGGGCGCGGCGGGGTGGCCGAGCACCGCCATCAAACGCAGGTCGGGGCAGGCGCCACGCACCGCCAGCGCTCCCTGCAGCGCTTCGGGCTCCGCGATCAGCAGCGAACAGCGCGTCTTGGTCAGCATGTAGGCCAGCCGCTCGGGGGGCGTGCGAGGGTCCATGGGCACCAGCGTGAGCCCGGTGAGGCCGCTGGCGACCAGCATCTCCACGAATTCCGGGTGGTTGGCCATGAGAAGGGCCACCCGTTCACCGGGGCGAAAACCTTGCTGGCTCAGGCCGGTGGCAAGGCGTGTGGCGGCCCGCCACAGCTGCGCATAGGTTCGGCGCTGGGTGCCTTCCTCCTCCTTCGCCACGGCGTGGTCGACGAAGGTCAGGGCCAGATCGTCGCCGCGCTCGCGCGCCAAGGCTTCCACCAGATCGGCGATCGTGTGCGGGGTCGCGGGTGCCATGCTCAATCCGCCTTGATGCCTTTTTCCCGGATCAGCTTGCCCCACTGCGCGGATTCCTGGACGGTCAACTGGTCGAGCTCGCCGGGCATCGAGCCCTGGGGATCGATGCCCATGTCACCGAGCCGCTTGCGCAGTTCGGGTTCCTGCAGCGTGGCCTGGATGGCGCGGGACATCTGGTCCACCGCATTCGCCGGTGTGCCCGCGGGGGCCCAGACGGCGTTCCAGCCGGTGAGCTCAAAACCGGGCACCGTCTCCTTCAGGGTGGGAACTTCCGGCAGCGCGCTCATGCGGGTGCCCGTGGTGACCGCCAGGGCCTTCACCTTGCCACTGCGCACCAGCGGAACGGCCGAGGACTGCGTTTCGATCTTGACGTGGATCTGGTTGGCCATGAGGTCGGTGTTGGCCGCCGCGCTGGTGCGGTAGGGCACGTGCAGCAGATCGATGTCGGCGCGCTGCTTGAGCAGCTCCATGCCCAGGTGGGGCGCGCTGCCATTGCCGAAGGACGCATAGACCAGGGCGCCGGGATGGGCCCGCGCATGTTTGATCATGCCCGCCACGTCATCGAAAGGCACCGACGGGCTGGCGAGCAGCACATAGCCCCCCTTGGAGATCAGGCTCACCGGCGCGATGCCGCGCACCGGGTCGTAGGGGAGCTTGGCGTAGATGTGCGGATTCATGGTCATCAGCTGGTTGAATCCGAACAGAAAGGTGTAGCCGTCCGGTGGCGCGTTCAGGGCCTTGTCGGCCCCCAGGATGCCGGAGGCGCCCGGGGTCGGTTCGACCACGATGGGTTGGCCCAGGCGCCGTGCCAGCCGATCGCCGATCAGGCGCGCCATGACGTCCGGGCCGCTGCCCGGGCTGGCGGGCACCACCAGCCGGATGGGTTTGCTGGGCCAGGGGGTTTGTGCCCACAGGGGCGATGCCACCGCGAGGCTGGCCAGGCACGCCAGCGCGTGGCGGCGGGGGATGGGGGTTCGTTTCATGTCAGGGTTCCTTTGGGTGTTCAAGCTCGTCTCTGGCGGCCGGCGCCAAGGAGGGTGACGCAAGCGACGGCCTCCTCGTTCTCGATGAATCCGCCACCGTTCTCCGCGAGGGCCACGCGCGCACCCGCGACCTGTCGCGGGCCCGCCTGCCCGCGCAGCTGCTGCGTCAGCTCGGCGATCTGCATCAGACCGGTGGCGCCGATCGGATGGCCCTTGGATTCGAGTCCACCCGAGACATTGATGGGCAGCGATCCGCCGAGCGCCGTCGCGCCGGATTCGGCAAACACGCCCCCTTCGCCGCGGGCACAAAAACCCAGCGCCTCGGTCTGGAGGATTTCGCCGAACGCGGTGGCATCGTGGACCTCGGCCACGTCCACGTCCTCGGGCCCGATGCCCGCGCCTTCGTAGGCGGCCAGGGCGGCCCGGCGCGTGATGGCGAGGTCCACGTCGTCGTCGTGGCGGGGAAGACCGCTCACCAGTTGGCAAGCCAGCACATCGACGGGTGCCGCGCCGGACAGGCGCCGCAGTCCCGCCGCGTTGCAGACGAGCACGGCCGCGGCCCCGTCCCCGATCGGCGCGCACATCGGCAGCGTCAGGGGGTCGGCGATGGCACGGGCGGCCAGCACCTCGTCGATGGACCACGCATCGCGGTATTGCGCGAGCGGGTTGTGCACCGAGTGCGCGTGGTTCTTGGCCGCCACGGCCGCCAGCTGGCGTTGCGTCAGGCCGTGGCGCTGCATGTGGTTCACGGCCAGCGCCGCGTAGATGTCCATGAAGACACTTCGCTGCGGCGAAGAAGCCGCCGGGTCGGCCGGCGCGCCGGCCGCGCCTTTCAGGCGCTCCAGGTAGGCCAGCAGCTCGCCCTGGCGGGTCACATCGAAGCCGCCGCCGAAGATCTCGAAGGACTTGGACTTGTTCGCGTCGTACAGCTTCTCGGCCCCCACCGCGAGCGCCATGTCGGCGCTGCCGCTGCGCACGCTCTGGCACGCCAGCCAGAAGGCCGTCGAGGCGCTGGCACAGGCGTTCTCGACGTTGACGATGGGCACCCCGGCGATGCCGAGTTCGCGCAGCACGACCTGGCCGGCCACCATGTGCTGGCCTTGCAGGTAGGAAGCCGCCACATTGGAAAAGTACGCCATCTGCACCTGCGCCCCGGTGGCCCCGGCATCCGCCAGCGCCGCGCGCACCGCCGTGGCGGTGAGCTGGTGCAGCGTGGCATCGGCGAACTTGCCGGTCGGTGTCATGCCGACGCCCACGATGTAGACGGCAGAGCTCATGCGCCGCCTTTCAGGGCAGCGCCGGACGCGACGATGGTGTTCTCCAGAATGCCGATGTGCTCGGCCTCCAGCTCGATGCGGTCCCCGGGCTGCAGCAGCCGGCCGGTCTCCACGCCACAACCCCGCGCGAAGGTGCCCGAGGCGAACACCTCCCCGGCGTGCAAGGTGCAGGACCGGCTGGCGTAGGCGATCAGGTCCTCGAAGCCGATTTCCATGCTGGCCGTGCTGTCCACCGTCTGCGTCTCCCCGTTGAGCCGCGAGGTGACGCGCAGCTTGTACAGGTCGGGCAGCTCGTCCAGCGTGACGATGCAAGGGCCCAGCGCGTAGGCGCCATCGAAGTCCTTGCTCTTGCCCGCGGGCTGGCCTTCGGCCGCCTGCACGTCGCGGGCCGTGAAGTCGTTGAACAGGGTCACGCCCAGGATGAAATCGCGCGCCCGGTGCTGGGGAATGTCCCTGCCCGTGCGCCCCAGAACGATGGCGAGTTCCAGCTCGTAGTCGAGTTTCTGCGCGAAGGCGGGCCATTCGATGGCCTGGCCGGGCCCGGCCAGGTTCAAGGGGTTGGCGGTGTAGAAGCGCGGCACGCTGAACCAGTTGGCGGGCAGATCCAGCTGGCCTTCCTGGCGCGCCGCTTCCAGGGCCGCCGCGGGATCCGGGCTGGCCTGCGCGCGCTGGCGCGCGCGCATTGCCAGGAAGAACTTCGGGTGCGCCGTCATCGTGCCCCAGTCGCGCATCAGGGGTGGGCGTTCGAGCGGGGTCAACAACCCATAACCGCCGGGTGGCACTTCGTTCGGATGCCCGGGGCGGTGGGCCTCGGCATCCCGGCGCGCCTGCGCGAGCGCGTCTTCGCCTGCCGCGAGCAGGGCGGCCATGGACGAAAAGCGGGCGTCGCCCGCATGCCGGCTGGTCAGGCACAGGAGGGCGCCATCGCCCTGGAGAACGCCGAGCCGGGGCGGCTGCGTGGGCGCGGATCGGTAGGTGACGAGTTTCATGGCGTCTTCAGGAGGTCGGGAAGGAAGGCGACGGCGCGGGCGGGTGCCGCGCTGGTGCGCGCCAGCTTGATCGGAAAGAAGCCGACGTGGAAACCGCTGGCCGGCAGCGCTTCCAGGTTGCAGAGCTGCTGGACGATGAAGGCTTCGCACTCCGTGATGGCCTTGTGCGCGTCCCACAGATACCGGCGGTCGCCGGTGCGGCGGAAATCGGCCGCCATCGTGGGAAACGGCCGGTCCCAACCCACGGCGTCGGTGCCCAGCACCTTGGCGCCCAGGCCGGTGAGATGGAGCGTGCTTTCGCGCGTCATGCCCGGGTACTGGAAAAAGCCCGGCTCCCCGATCCGGAAGCGCTCCTGCCCCGTGCGCAGCAGCACCGCGTGGCCGGCGATGTCGCCCACGCCGGCCGTGCCCAGGGCCTCGTTCAGCATGGCGGGGGTGATCGCGCCACAAGGCTCGACCATGGCGCGCAAGTCGAGCACGACGCCCGGGCAATAGAGCTCGTCCAGGGCAATCTGATCGATCGTCCGGGCCGGTTGGCCCGCGCAGCGGGAGCCGCTGTGCATCGGCGCGTCCACGTGCGTGCCGCAGTGCGAGGACATGTCGGTCAGGACTTCCGACCCCCAGCCCTCCCCGTCCGGGAGGTCTTCGTGGGTGCAGCCGAAAAACGCGCAGAAGCGGTCCTTGCCTTCGGCTTCGTCGGGGCGCTGGTATTCGATCCGGGGAGCGACAACGCCGGCCGCTGCACTGAGCGATGGCGGCAGAAGGTCTCGGTCCTGGGGGTCCAACAAGGTGCTGAGGTCGATGAGTTTCATGTTTATACGTTCGTGTAATTTGAGTTTATACGCACGTATGACTTTATGTCAACAGGCACAATGGCCGAACCGATTTGAGCGCTCGACGGCGGGCGCGGGAGAGCACATGGCCACGAAAAAGTTGAGTCCGACCGGCAGGCGCCCACGCGCCGAGGCCGTGGGCGAATCAGAACGCCCCAACACGCAGGCGCTGATCCTGGACGCGGCGGAGCAGCTGTTCGCGGCCCAGGGCTATGGCGGGACGAGCATTCGCCAGATCGCGGAAGCCGCCGGGGTCAACCTCGGCATGTTCCATTACTACTGGGGCTCCAAGCAGGCGCTGTGTCGCGCCGTGCTGGAGCGCCGCCTCGGGCCCATCATGGCGGAGCGCATGGCCCGGCTCTCGTCCGCCGTGGAGACGAACGCCCCCATCGAGGACCTGCTGCTGGCCGCCATGGAGCCTTCGCTGCGTGTGGCGGGCGCCGCCGCGGAGCAGCGCGACGCGTTCCGGAGCTTCTATGGCCGCATGCTGGCCGACCCATCCCCCGACGTGCGGGAAGCGATGGGATCGATCGTGGACGGGTTCGCCAAGGACTTCATGCAGGAGCTGCATCGGCGTTGCACGCACCTCGACGACAAGGAGTTCTACTGGCGCATGGTGTTTCTCTTTGGCGCCTTCTTCTACGCCCACAACGCCCACGACCGGATCCTGACGCTGCTGGGTGCGGAGTTCACCGCCCCACCGATTGAAGATGCCGCGAAGTACCTGGTGCGCTTTGTCGTGGGCGGCCTGCAGGCCACGCCGCTGGCATAGCCTGCCCGGGCCGTGCCCGGCTTCCTGAGCACAAGCCGCTCAATCGATTCGCTTCTGTTCATATTCCCGCGATATTGTTCGTTTTGATCAAAACGCTGGATACTGGCAGCCGTCCCAACCAGGAGGCAGTTCCACCATGCTCACGGAGTGGTCCACCGACAGCGTGCCGGCCGCCACGCGCTTCGACGAATGGCGCGAGGCGTGTTGCGAGCACGTGTACGCGCTGACGCCGCAGCGCCAGCCGGCGGTGCACCCGCGCCCACCCTTCCATGGCGCGATCGCGCGGCGCCACCTGGGCGCGCTGGACGTGACCGACATCGTCTGCGACGGCCACCTGGTGCAGCGCCGTGAACAGGACATCGATGAGTGCCCGGGCGACACCTACTACGTGTACCTGCAGCGGCAGGGCCGCGCGTGGTTCGAACAGCAGGGCCAGCGCTGTGTGGCCGAGGCCGGCGACATCGTGATCGCCGACCCCAACCTGGCCTTTCGCACCGGCACCGACGGGGTGTTCGATTTCCGCCTCTGGCGCATCGAGCGCGCGCGGCTGCACCCCTTGCTGGCGCTGCGCTCGGGTGAGCGGCTGCCCATGCACCACATCGACCGCGCGCACACCGAGCGCGAGCTGATCGCGAACTGGCTCGACGGCCTGTTGCGGCACCACGCGGGGCTTTCCGCCACGAGCCGGGACATGGCCCTGGGCACGCTGTGCGCGCTGGTGGCGGGTGCGGTGGGGGCGGGCCCCGATCAGCACGAGCCCACGCGGCTGGCGCGGCGGCGCGCGCTGTTGCTGCGCGTGCAGCAGCAGGTGGAGCAGCGCTCGAGCGAGATGGACCTGACGCCCGAGCGCGTGGCGCGGGCGTTCGGCGTGTCGCTGCGCACGCTGCACCAGCTGTTCGCGCTGTCGGACGGCAGTTTTCACGAATACCTCACGCGCGCCCGGCTGGCGCGCGCGCACGCGCTGTTGCGCGACCCGGCGTCGCGCCACCTGGGCACGGCCGAGATCGGTTTCGCGGCGGGCTTTGGCGAGGTGTCGACCTTCTACCGGCGCTTCAAGCAGCGCTATGGCGTGGCGCCGGGGGAGTTCCGCGCGGGCTGAACGGCCCACAGGCCGGTCAAGTTCGCCCGGGAGCGGCCGATACAAGGGGCATCTTTTCTCCCCGCTTGGAAGCCCCATGGACGTTTCTCCCGCCGCCCTTGTTCACGCCGTCGCCGACATGAAGCGCGATCAGGTCACCAGCGAAGTGCAGATCCAGGTGCTGAAGAAGGCGCAGGACATCCAGTCGTCCAGCGCCATGGCGATGCTCAACGCCTTGCCGGCCGCCCTGCCGCTGGCCAGCGGCGGCTCGCTGGGCACGCAGGTCAACGCGCTGGTCTGAGCGCCCGGCTCAGGCCGCTCCGCTCGTCGCGGCCTGCCGCATCAACTCGATGAAGCGCTTGGCACCGAGGCCCATGGGCCGGTCGGTGTGCCACACCACGTCCACCCACACGCGCAGCTGGTTGCTGATGTTGTTGAAGCGGATTTCCGTCAACGTGCCGGCCGCCACCATGGGCGCGATGAGGCTGCGCGGCAGGTAGGCCCAGCCCAGACCGGCCTGCACCAGGCTGAGCGTGGCGAGGTGGCTGTCGGTGCGCCAGATGTGGCGCGAGAGCAGCAGGCGGGGGTCGCGCCCGCGCGGGTCGCGGCTGACCACGGCGATCTGGCGGATGTCGATCAGGTCGTTCAGCTGCAGCTGGCCCTGGCGCGCCCGCACCTCGGGGTGAGAAGGTGAAATCACCGCCACCAGGATTTCCTGACCCAGTTCCTGAAAGCCTTCGCGCTCATCGGTGCCCGGGCGCTCGAACACGAGCGCGAGCTGCGCGTCGCCCGCGTGCAGCATGCGCAGCGCATCGGCCTGCGGGGCGGACAGCACTTCGACGATGAGCGCGGGGAACTCGGTGGCCAGCACGGCCAGCGGCTGGCTCCAGGGTGCGGACAGCAGCTCGGGCGCGATGGCGATGGTGAGCTGGCGCTCCAGCCCCTGGTGCAGGCCTTCGGCGTGCGCCTGCAGCTGGCGCAGCTGGCTGGCGAGCTGCCGGGCCTGCGGCTCCAGCGCGCGCGCCACGTCGGTGGGTCTGGGTTCGCGCGCGCTGCGGTCGAACAACACGAGATCGAGCTCGGCTTCCAGGTGGGCAATGGTCATGCTCACGGCCGAGGGCACGCGCCCGAGCTGGCGCGCGGCGGCCGAAAACGAGCCGGCGTCGAGCACCGCGAGGAAGACGCGCACGTTGTCGCTGGAAAAGGCCATGGCGGCTAACTTATCAGATTTTCTGAAAGTATCTGACTTTTATCGTCAGCCAAGCCGACCTACCATGCGCTCATTGCCTCAGCCACACTGGCCCGGAGGCCAGGAAAATCGGAGTTCGCCATGCAAGGCATCAAACGCAAAGTCGTCTACATCACCCTCTACGAGATCATCGCCATCACCATGTCCACCACGGGCCTGGCCCTGCTGTCGGGCGCCAACATGGGCCACGCGAGCGTGGCGGCCATTGCCGCCTCGGCCATCGCGGTGATCTGGAACCTGGTCTACAACACCTTGTTCGAGCGCTGGGAGGCGCGCCAGGCCAAGCGCGGGCGCAGCGTGCTGCGCCGCGTGGCGCACGCCATCGGTTTCGAAGGGGGCCTGGTGATCACGCTGGTGCCGCTGTTCGCCTGGTGGCTGGACATCTCGCTCTGGCAGGCCTTCGTGCTGGACCTGGGCCTGATCGTGTTCTTCCTGGTCTACACCTTCGTGTTCAACCTGGCGTTCGACAAGATCTTCGGCCTGCCGGCCTCGGCCCAGCCCGCGCCGCAGGGCGCCTGAAGCAACGCCCACCAGAGGCATCGAGGGTCCGGCTTCGCCGGCCCAAGATGCCGTCCCCCCTCGAAGCGCCGAAGGCGCGCCACGGAGGGGGGAAGCCGCGCAGCGGCGCAGGGGGGTGCTTCTAGATCGTCTTGAAATCGCCGCTGCGGCCCAGGCCGGCGGCGAAGCGGCCCGCGCCGTCGGCGCCCTGCTCCCAGTGCGCCTCCACGCCGTTGTGCCATTCACGGCGCATGGCTTCGCGCAGGGGCAGGCCGTAGGTTTCGTGCACGGTGCGGCGGTCGGCGCGCACAGCGGCCTGCGGGAAGCGCGCGATCTCCTGCGCCATGGCCTCGGCGGCCGCGCGCGCACCGCCCTCGCCCACCACCTTCTCGCACATGCCGATGGCCAGCGCTTCGGTGGCCGGCACCTTGCGGCCGGTGAGGATGATTTCCATCGCGCGGCCCTGGCCCACGAGCCGGGGCAGGCGCACGGAGCCGCCGTCCAGCAAGGGGATGCCCCAGCGCCGGCAGTAGACGCCGAAGTAGGCGGTGTCGGCCATGACGCGGATGTCGCACCACAGCGCGAGCTCCATGCCGCCGGCGACGGCCGGGCCTTCCACGGCGGCGATGACGGGTTTGGAGAGTTCGAGCCGCGTGGGCCCGAGCGGGCCGCGCGGCGCGTCGTTGGCGCCCATGGGGAAGGCCAGGCCGCGCGAGATGTCGGCGTCGAACTTCTCGCGGTCGTTCAGGGTGCTGGCGTACTTCAGGTCCCAGCCGGCGCAGAAGGCGCCGCCCTCGCCCCAGAGCACGGCCACGGAGGCGCTTGAGTCCTTGTCGAAGGCCTGCAGCGCGGCCACGAGGGCATCGGCGCTCTCGGGGTCCATCGCGTTGCGCGCTTCGTCAAACCGGCTGTGGACGATGGTCCAGACCGGGCCGTTCTTTTCGGTTCGCACTGCCATGTGTCATGTCTCCTGCTGTCCGGCGGCGCGCCGGCGGGTGGTCAATGAATGCTCGATGAGCTGCCTGGGGGAAAGCTTGGCGAATTGCAGGCGCCCGGCCTGGTGCAGCACCAGCGTGCCGATGAGCTGCGCGAAGGTGGCCATGGCCTCGGCGTCGGGCGGGCTGTGGCGGCTGCGCCGGGCGTGCGGCGAGAGCAGCACCAGGGTGTCCATCAGCGCCTTGTTGAGCGCGAGGTCGTGTTCCTTGCCGACGCCGAGTTTCTTCAGGCCGTTGAAGGCGTAGAGGCCGAGGTTCACCTCGTAGGGGCGCGCGAGGTAGTGGTCGAGAAAGGCCTTGGCGGCGCGCTCGTGCGGCAGGCCCGCGCCCGCGCCGCTGGCGGCGGCGGACACGTGGGCGTGCAGGTCGGCCAGCGAGGTGGCGAGCAGCTCGGCGTAGATCAGCTCCTTGCTCGCGAACAGCGGGTAGATGGCGCCGGTGGTGCAGCCGGCGCGCTGCGCGATCTGGCGCATGGTGGCGCCCTGCAGGCCCTCTTCGCCAAACACCTCGCTCGCGGCGGCGAGGATGGCCACGCGCTTCATGTCGCGCACGCTGGACGCCCAGGGGCCGGTGGAACTCGATGGGGGAGGGTTCATGTATCAACGGTACGTTTCAGTAACGTTGTTATATTACCGCCGAAAAAAGAGCCGCGCAAGGGCCGCGCGGCGGGTGGGGTGGGCTCAGGCGTCGAGCACGAGGCGGCCCGAGCGGCAGCGCGAGACGCAGACCATCATGGACTTGTTGGCCGCGCGCTCCTGCTGGGTGAGGATGAGGTCGTGGTGCTCCACGTCGCCCGAGATGACCTTGGTCTCGCAGGCGCCGCACACGCCTTCGCGGCAGCTGTGGTCCAGGGTCACGCCGGCGTCGAGCAAGGCGTCGAGCAGCACCACGCCGGGCGCGACCTGCACGGTCTTGCCGGACTTGCGCAGTTCCACGCTGTAGCCCACCGCGGCCGTGGTGTCGGCCACGGGCGCGCCGGCGGCGAAGCGTTCCAGGTGCACGTTCGCCTGGCCCAGTTGCGCGCAGGCGCGTTCGTAGGCGTCGAGCATGGGCGCGGGGCCGCAGGCGTAGAAGTGGGTGTCCTTGGCGTGGCCGTCGAGCAGTTGCACGAGGTCGGGTGGCCCGCCGTGTTCGTCGTCGAAGTGGCAGCGCAGCGATAGGGCGGGGTGCGCCCGCACCAGGGTCTCGATGTCGGCCACGAAGGCCGCTTCCTTGCGGCTGCGCGCGCAGTAGATGAGCCAGGCCGGGCGCTGCAGTTCGGCCAGGCGCTGGAGCATGGCGAACACCGGTGTGACGCCGATGCCGCCGGCCAGCAGCACGCTGCGCGGCGCGTCTTCCTGCAGCCGGAAGTGGTTGCGCGGCGCACCGATGGCGATGACCTGGCCCACGCGCAGCTGCTCGTGCACGTAGCGCGAGCCGCCCCGGCTGTGCCGGTCGTTGAGCACGGCGACCACGCAGCGGTGGCTCTCGCCCGGGTTGGTGAGCGAGTAGCTGCGCACCAGGCCCTTGCCCAGGTGCAGGTCGATGTGGGCACCGGCCTCCACCACGGGGAAGGCGGTGCACGGCGCCACGGGACGCAGCTCGACGCTGACGATGCCCGTGGCCTCGTGCCGGAGGTTGTGGACCAGGGCCTGCAAGGGGATGGACGACATCGCTGGCGCCTCACATGATGTGCAGCCCACCGTCGACCATCAGCGTGGTGCCGGTGATGAAGGACGCTTCGCCCGAGGCCAGCCACACGATGGGCCAGGCGATTTCTTCGGGCGAGGCCCAGCGGCCGATCAGCGAGCTGTCCTTGCGCTCTGTCTTGAGCTGCTCGACGCTCTTGCCCGCGCCCTGCGCGCGGCCGACGTGGAAGTCGGTCAGTGTGGAGCCGGGGCAGACGGCGTTGGCGCGCACGCCGTGCGGCGCTTCCTCGAAGGCCAGGCTGCGCGTGAACGCGAGCTGAGCCGCCTTGGTCGCGTCGTACAGCGCCATGCCCTTGCGCCCGGTCACGGCGTAGCAGGACGAGACGTTGACGATGGCGCCCGCGCCGCTGTGCCGCAGGGCCGGCAGGGCCGCGCCGCAGTAGTTGGACATGCCCACCAGGTTCACGCCCACCATGGCCTGCCATTCGGCGGCCGTGGCGTTGGCGGCGGCGGTGTAGTTGCGCATGGCCGCGTTGTTGACCAGGATGTCGAGCCCACCCCATTGCCCGGTGCACTGCGCCACCGCCGCTTTCGCGGCGGCCTCGTCGGCCACGTTGGCGGCAACGGTGCTCACGCGCGCTTGCGGCATGGCCTGCAGGATGCTTTCCTGGGTGCGCGCCAGGGCCTGGGCGTCGGCGTCCACCAGCAGCACGGCCGCGCCTTCGCGGCAGAACAGCCGGGCCGCGGCGGCGCCGATGCCGGCGCCCCCGCCGGTGATCAGCGCGGTCTTGCCCGCCAGACGGGGTTCGCGTTGGGGTTCGCTCATGGGTCGCTCACTCCGCCTTGGCGCCGGTGGCCTTGATGACCTTGCCCCAGCGCACGATCTCGGTGCCGATCCAGTCGCTGAACTGCTTGGGCGAGCCCGCGATGATGTCGAACTCCATCTCGTGCAGGCGCTTCTGGATCTCGGGCGAGTTCAGGATGCGCACCATCTCTTCGTTGTAGCGGTTGATGATGGCCGGCGGCGTGCCAGCGGGTGCGAGCAGGCCGATCCACGAGGTGGCCTCGAAGTCCTTCAGGCCGGACTCGGCGAGCGTGGGCACATCGGGCGTGCTGGGAAAGCGCTTGGGGCCGGTGGAGGCCAGCAGCTTGAGGCGGCCTTCCTTCACGAAGCCCTGCACGTTGCCCGGCACGAAGAAGCCGGCCTGGATGTTGCCCGCGATCAGGTCGGTGACGGCCGGGCCCGCGCCCCGGTAGGGCACGTGCGTCATGTGGAAGCCCGCCGCCGACTTCATCATTTCCATGGTGAGGTGCGAGGCGCTGCCCATGGCGATCGAGCCGTAGGTGTATTTCGTCGGGTTGGCCTTGGCCTTGGCGATGAAGTCCTTGACGTCGGTGAAACCGGAGGCGGGGTTCACCGCCAGGTATTGCGGCGCCTTCACCGCGAGCGTGATCGGGGCCAGGTCCTTCACCGGGTCGTAGGGCATCTTGTCGAACAGCGTGACGTTGATCGCCAGCGGACCGTTGTAGCCGATCAGCAGCGTGTGCCCATCGGGCGCGGAGCGCGCCACTTCATAGGCGCCGATGTTGCCGCCCGCGCCGGGCTTGTTCTCGACCACGAAGGGCTGGCCGAACGCCTTCTGCAGCTCGGGGCCGATCAGGCGCGCGAGCACGTCGTTGGTGCTGCCGACGATGGGCACGATGATGCGCACCGGCTTGCTCGGGCGCCAGTCGGCGCCTTGCGCCCAGGCCGAGGTGGCCGCGCAGGCCGCGAGCGCGACGGCGGCCGCGAGTTTGAGATGGGACTTCATGGGTGTCTCCTGTGTTGGTCTGTCGTGGGGGAAAAGGGGAAGCCGCTCAGAGGCTGAAGACCGGTTTCTTCGTGGCGTCGGCGAGTTCCTCGCGCGCCCAGGCCACCGGGTCCTGCTCCTTGGGCAGCAGCACGCCGGCGGGGCGCACGTGCTGTGCGCTGGCGTCGAGCGCGGGCGGCGTCTGGCCCTGCTCCAGGCCGAGCGCGGCTTCGTGCAGCATGCGGCGCGCCATCACGATGGCCTTGTCGGTGGGCAGCAGTTTCTCGGCCTCGTGGTCCTGGATGGTGCCCATGCTTTCCTGCAGCGAGTAGTCCTGCGCGGAGAAGCCGAAGACGCCGCTGTAGGAGCGGTCTTCGCGCTGGGCCACGCGGTCCATGCCGTAGTCGTTGTCGCGGTTCTGCTTGGGGATGAAGCTGCCCGGCGCCTCGTACTCGACGTGGATGCCCTTGCCCTCCTGCATCGCGGTGCGCTCTTCCTCGGTGAGCGGCTGGCCGGGTTGCCAGTTGATGCTCCAGGCCCAGCAGTTGTGGTCGTCGATCGGCACCCACACATGGCCACCCAGCGCGTGGTCGCCGAACGGCGCGATGAGCGTGAACCAGGGGAACAGCCACTGCGTGATGCGCCAGTAATAGGAATCGGGCTCGCCGTTGCGGCGGCCGAACAGGCTCAGGCCGAAGGGCGTCTGCTCGATCTCGAACTTCACGTTGCCGTCGGCCTTGATGTAGTCCAGCGCCTTGACGCCCTGGTGCATGGGATCGGTGTCGACCTCGAAGCGGTGCACGTAGGACACGTGGGCGGTGTCGATGCCGCCTTCCATGGCCTGCAGCCAGTTGCTGTATTGCAAGCGCTTGGAGACGAACACGTGTTCGGGCGGCAGCGTGCACCACTCCAGCTCGGGCGGAGCGGGCTGCTGGTCGGCCGGGCCCATGTAGGTCCAGACGATGCCGCCGCGCTCGACGCAGGGATAGCCCTTGATGTGCATGCGCGCGCAGGCCTGCGGCGCGGAGGGCACGTCCACGCACTGTCCATCGCCGTCGAACTTCACACCGTGGTACGCGCAGCGGATGCCGTTTTCCTCGTTGCGGCCGAAGTAGAGCGAGACGCCGCGGTGCGAGCAGAACTCGCCGATCAGGCAGGCCTTGCCGTCGGTGTTGCGAAAGGCCAGCAGCTTCTCGCCGAGCAGCTGCACGCGCACCTGCGGCCCGTCGGCCTCGGGGATTTCGCTCGATGCCAGCGCGGGCACCCAGTAGCGGCGCATGAGGTTGCCCATGCGGGTGCCGGGACCGACGCGGGTGAGCGTTTCAGACATTTCCTTGTTCACTGGGGGACTCCGTGGGGTGGGTTGCTTGTACGTCAGGTGAGACAGATGTCCATTTTTAAATGGCACTTGATCCATGTCAAAGAAAATGAGCCGACTGTCCATCAGGCGGACGCATTTCATACAATGTGGGCTCCAACACCCGGGAGATGGCGATGAGCATCGACAAGAGCAACGAAGGCGTGCGCGCCGTGGACCGCGCGCTGGACATCCTGATGGCCTTTCGCGCGGGCGACCGGCAGCTGAGCGCGAGCGAGCTGCTCAAGCGCGTGGACCTGAGCCGCCCCACGCTGTACCGGCTGCTGCGCACGCTGGAGCTGCGCGGTTTCATCGTGTCCGTGGGCGAGCCGCAGCGTTTCCAGCTCGGCCCGTCGGTGGCGCACCTAGCGCACATGTGGACCTCGGGCCTGGACCTGGCCACGCTGTCGCAGCCCATGATGCGGCGCCTATGGGAGCAGACGGGCGAGACGGTGGCGCTGCTGGTGCACCACGGCGAGGAGCGGGTGTGCGTGGCGGAGATGCCGAGCGCGCAGCCGCTGAGCTTCAAGCGCGGCGTGGGCCACAGCGAGAAGGTGATCCTGGGCGCGAGCGGGCGCGCCATTCTCGCGTTCGCGCCCGATGCGCTGCACTACATCGAGGGCCGCATCCCGAAGGCGCGCCAGAAAGCCTACCTGGACGAGCTGGTGCGCATCCGCGAGGCCGGCTACGCGATCAGCCGCGACGAGCTGA
The DNA here is from genome assembly GCF_058796355.1 of Hydrogenophaga sp. GW823-FHT04C09. Classification (NCBI taxonomy): domain Bacteria; kingdom Pseudomonadati; phylum Pseudomonadota; class Betaproteobacteria; order Burkholderiales; family Comamonadaceae; genus Hydrogenophaga; species Hydrogenophaga sp. GW823-FHT04C09. The sequence goes on from NZ_JBXAIO010000008.1 coordinate 64,033, forward strand.
TCCGGGGCGCGGTGGCGATCGCCGCGCCGTTTTTCTCGGCCGGCTCGAAGGTGGTGGGCTCGCTGGCGGTGTATGGCCCGAGCGCGCGCGTAGACGATGCGCAGGTCCAGCACATCGCCCAATGCCTGCTGGAGGCCGCCCGGGATCTCTCGCAGAAAGCCGGCGCCGGCCCATAGCGCCCGGGCCTATCATGGCCGCTTCGTGCCCCCGAGGAAGGAACCGCCCATGAAAGCCATCGCCGCCCTGTGCAGCGTCTCTGTCCTGCTGGTGTTCGCCGCGCCGACGTTCGCCAACGAATCCCCTTCCGCCTGCCAGGCCAAGCGCCGCAACATCGAGGCCCAGCTGGCCAACGCCACCGAGCACGGCCGCAAGCAGGAAGTGGCGGGGCTGAAGAAGGCCTTGCGCGCCAACCAGGCCAACTGCACCGACGCGTCGCTGGAGAAAGAGCGCGGCGCCGAGATCAGACAGGCGCAGAAGAAGGTGGCCGAGCGCGAGAAGAGCCTGCGCGAGGCTCAGCAGAAAGGCGACCCGAAGAAGCTGGCCGAGCGCCAGGCCAAGCTGGACGAGGCGCGCCGTGAACTGACCGAGGCCGAGCGTCCGATCGAGCGCTGAACGGCCTGCGCGCCGCCGTTCAGACGGTGGTTTCCATCAGGCAGCGGGTGACGCGCGGCGGTTCGTCGCCGAGGTGAAAGGCGAGCTTGCGGTCGCGCAGCGCGACGTCGGCGGCGGTGACGCGGTCGAAGCGGCGCAGGTGGTCCGTCCACGACTCGTCGACGATGACCTCGACGAAGCGGCCCGGGTCGTTGATGTCGTGCAGCAATTCCCAGGACAGGGCGCCGTGGCGCAGCCGGCCGCGCCGGCTTTCGTTGAGCATCAGCAACCGGAATTCCGCCGCGCGCGCGGGGTCGACGCGGTACTCGATGCTGACCATCACATGGCCATGCCCCGGCGGCTCGGGGGTCGACGGGGCGGGGAAGATGCGCTTGGGGGTGAGGTCGTCTTCCAACCCGGCGTCGGGCATCCAGCGGTTGACGGCCGCCATGGCGCTGATGCCGCTGACGGCGGCGATGCCCAGGCAGATGGGCACGCTGGTCCAGGTGGCGACCTGGCCCCAGAGCGCGGCGCCCGCCGCGCTGCCGCCCATGATGGACATCTGGTAGATCGACATGCCGCGCGCGCGCACCCAGTCGGGCAGGCCCATCTGGATCGACACGCTGAGCGTGTTGGCCACGGTGATCCAGGCCGCGCCGCCGAGGAACATCGCGGGCACGGCGATCCAGAGCTGGTGGGTCACGGCCATGACGGCCATCGCCGTGGCCTGCACCGCGGCGCCGCGCAGCACCAGGCCGTCGCGCGAGTAGCGGCGGCGCAGGCGCGGCAGGAAAGCGGTGGAGGTGATGGCGCCCGCGCCCATGGCGGCCAGCAGCAGGGTGAAGGTGCCGGCGCCGCCGTCCTGCATGCCGCGCGCGATCAGGGCCAACAGGGCCATCAGCGCGGTGGAGTGGAAGAAGAAGATCGAGATGCGCAGCAGCACGCCCTTGAGCAGGTAGGACTGCGCCACGTATTGCAGGCCCACGCGCATCGCCGAGCCCAGGCGCTCGCGGCCCAGCGGGTTGGGGGTGTGCTCGCGCTTCCAGCGGCTGATGATGATGGCCGCCCCGATCGACAGCAGCGCGTTGAACAGGAAGACCCAGGCGCTGCCGGCGCTGGCGATCAGCGCGCCGGCGACCAGCGGGCCGATGATGCGCGAGGCGTTCATCGACACGCCATTGAGCCCGAGCGCCGCCGGCAGCTGCGAGCGGGGCACGAGCTCGGGCACGATGGCCGAGAAGACCGGCCAGCGCATCGCCATGCCGATGCCGTTGGCGAAGATCAGCACCAGCAGCAGCGGGGGCGTCATCACGTCGAGGAAGATGACCACGCTCAGCAGGCTGGCCACCGCCGCCACCCACAGCTGGGTGAAGAGGAAGTAGCGCTTGCGGTCCAGGTTGTCGGCCAGCGCCCCGCTGGGCAGGCCGAGCAGGAACACGGGCAAGGTGGCGGCCGTCTGCACCAGCGCCACCCACAGCGGCTTGGTGGTCAGCGAGGTCATCATCCAGGCCGCCGCCACCTCGCTCATCCACATGCAGATGTTGGCCATGAGCCAGGTGGTCCACAACATGCGGAACACCGGCAGACGCAGGGGAGCGATGGGCGAGAGGCTGTCGTCGTCGGCTTGGGACATGGTGGGGCCACTGTAAAGGACAAAGCCAGGGCCGCTGCGCCCGGGAAAGGGGTTCTTACAGCCCTCTTTGCGACACCACGCCCGGTCGGGCCGAGTAGCGGACCAGGCCGTCCAGGGCCTCGATCTCCACGCGCGCCTGGCGCCGGCCATAGACCTCGGCCTTGAGCCATTCGAGCTCGGCGTCCAGGCGTTCCTGGTCGGCCAGGGTGCAGTACCAGACCTTGGCATCGCCGTCCCACCGGTAGCCCCGGGCCTTGAGCAGGTCCTTGGACTCGAACGGCGAGCCGGTGGCGCGCAGCTTGAAGCTGGCCTGGGCCGCCACCGAGATCAGCCGGTTCAGGCCGGTGGCCGGGCCCTGCGGGCCCACGGGCCGCGAGAGCACCTGCAGCAGGGCGTGGCAATCCACCTGCGCGCGGTGGGCGTCGTAGAACCAGCCGTGGTTCTGCGCCAGCGCGCTGAGCTTGGCCGACTCGGCGCCCGCGGCCTTCCAGTCGATGTCCGCGAAGGAGCAGGCCCAGGCCTTGGCCGCGAAGCCGGGGAAGCGCGCTTCCACGAAAGGGCGGTCGAAGCCGGCGTTGTGCGCCACGATGAGATCGGCCCGGGCCACCAGGGCCTCGACCTGCGCATCGTCCAGCCGGTGCCCCGCCACCATGTCGTCGCTGATGCCGGTCACCTGCTGGGCCACGGCCGGGATCGGCATGCCCGGGTCTTCAAAGCCTTCGAACAGCGTCACCGGCCCGAACGGCAGGCCCGAAGCGAGGTCCACGTCCACCAGCAGCATGGCCAGTTCGATGATCTTGTCGGCCTGGTGCGACAGGCCGGTGGTCTCGGTGTCGAGCACCAGCACCCGCCGGACCTGCGCGGCCAGCGGCGGGGGGCCGAAATCCATGAGGGGGACGAGTCGGCGCAGGACGCGGAAGTCGGGGTCCTGCTCCAGCCGCCGGGCCATGTCTTCCAGCGTCAGGGCCGACGCTGTCGGCGCTGTCGGCGCTGTCGGCGCTGGCCGCCTGGCGCGGGATGGAGCGGGGGCGGGGACGGGCGCAGGTTGCGCCTCGCCCGGCGCGTCAAATTCAAAACTGGATTGGTTCATCAACGAAGGCCATCGCCCGGCGCCCGGACTGGGGCGCCATCGCAAAGCCCCCATTATCGTGAGCTTCGCCGACCCTCGCCTGCCGTGCGCTACCCGGCCGCCCGTTCGATCAGGCCCCGGTACCGTTCCCCGAACCCGGCCAGTGCCTGCAGCAGCCGGTCGATGTGCGCCTCGGTCATCGGCAGCGAGAGGTAGATGTCGCCGCGCGCGCAGACCAGCACGCCTTCCAGCTGCAGCGCGCGGTGCAGCAGCTTGCCGATGGCGGCGCTGGCGGCCGGGATGTCGCCCGGCGAATGGATGGGCGCGCTGCCGCAATGGGGCGAGAGGATCGACCCCACGCCCGTGGCCTGCATGGGCAGGCCCATGGCGCGGTACTGCGTGTTGATGCGTTCGCGCACGGCATCGCCCCAGTCGGTGAAGCGGGCCGCGCGCTCCGGGGTGTAGACGGTGCCGATCCCCGCCACGCCGGCGTGCAGCGAGAAGACGTTGTTGTTGAAGGTGCCGGCGTGCTTGAGCCCCTGGGCGTCGGCGGGGTCGAAGCGGCGCATGATGTCCGCGCGGCCACCGAAGGCGGCCAGCGGCAGGCCGCCGCCGAGGTATTTGCCCAGGGTGGTGAGGTCGGGCGTCACGCCTTCGCGGCCCTGCATGCCACCCGGCCCCAGGCGCGAGGTCTTCACCTCGTCGAAGACCAGCAAGGCGCCGGCCTGGTCGGCCAGGCGGCGCAGGCCGGCGAGAAAACCGGGCAAGGGGGCGATGTTGCCCCCCGCGCCCAACATGGGCTCGACGATGATCGCGGCCAGGTCCTTCCCCACTTCCCGCGCGCGCGCGGCGACCGAGTCCAGGTCGTTGAAGCGCGCCAGCCGCACGTCGAAGGGCACGTTCATGGGCGAGGCGCGGTCGGAGAAGGTCAGCACGCCGCCGTGGTAGCCCTGCTCGAAGGCCAGGATGGTGGAGCGGCCGGTGACGGCGCGGCAGGTGACCAGCGCGAGCAGGTTGGCTTCGGTGCCGGAGTTGCAGAAGCGCACCTGTTCGATCGATGGGAAGCGCGCCGCCAGCAGCGCCGCGAGCCGCTGTTCCTCGGCGATGGGCGCGGCCATCACCCAGCCGCGTTCCAGCGCGGCCTGGACCGCCGCGCGGATGACCGGGTCGCTGTGACCGAACAGGCCGGCGGAGAACTCGCCGACGAAGTCGACGCAGCGGTGGCCGTCCACATCGATCGATTCCGCGCCTTCGGCCGAGGCCATGTAGACCGGGTAGGGGTCGGCGTGCAGCACCGAGCGCGTATTGCCGCCCGGCAGGTGGATGCGCGCGCTCTCGGACAGCGCGCGGCTTCGCGGCGTGCGCGCGAGAAAGGCGGGCGTCAGCGCCTCGCGGGCAGCGTGGATGTCTTGGTGGAGCGAGGAGAGTGAGGGCATGGTCCGTCCGGTTCAGCGCAGGTTTTCATCAACGTAGTCGGCCAGCCGGAAGGCCGTGCCCACCATGGGCAGGAACCAGGGCTTGCCGCGGTAGAAGGGTATGCGGGGCAGCGTCACCCGGTCGAAGTCGGTCGGCCCCTTGATCGCACCGGCGATCTTCAGGCCCACCTGTGTGCCCAGGTAGGGCATCACGGTGATGCCGCCGCCGCAGCAGGCGGCCACGTAGTGCACGCCGTCGAACTCACCGGCGTGGGGCAGCGCATCGCCGCTGAAGGCCACGTTGCCCTGCCAGGCGCGGGCCACGCGCACCTCGGCCAGTTCGGGAAAGCGGCGCACCAGGCCGGCGTGCAGCAGCCGGGCGTTGAGTTCGAAAGGCGTGGTGGTGAAGCGCGAGCGCCCGCCGAAGAGCACGCGCCGGCCATCGGGCGTGAGCCGGAAGTAATGCATGATGCGCCGCGTCTCCGAGAAGGTGCGGCCGTTGGGCGAGATGCGCCGCGCCAACGCGGGAGGGATCTCGTCGGTCACGATGATGTGGCTCGCCACGGGCACCAGGCGGTGGTGCAGGCGGGGCACGAGGTTGTCGGTGTAGCCGTTGGTGCAGACGGCCACCTGGCGCGCGCTGAAGCGGCCGCGCTCGGTGTCGAGCGCCCAGCCGCTGCCGTCGCGAGCCAGGCGCTGGACGCGGCTTTGATCGACCAGGGTGATCGCCGGATGGCGCTGGCAGGCCCGCAAGTAACCCTGGTACAGCAGCGCCGGATGCAGCTTGGCCGCCGCGTTGAAGACCAGGCCGCCGTGGTAGTAGTCGCTGCCGATCTCCTCGCGCTGCTGCTCGCGGCCGATGAGCCAGCAATCTTTCGCGCCGCTGCGCTGCAGCTTGTCGAAGCGCGCCTGCAGCCACTGGTAGTGGTGCGGCGCGCAGGCGCCCAGGAAGCGGCCGCGCCGCTCGAAGTGGCAATCGATGTTCTCCCGCTCGATGAAGCGCTCCAGGTGCGCGAACGAATCGCGCGCCCAGCCCACCACCATGTCGACCACCTCGGGCGGGTAGTCGAGGGCCTTGCCGGTCAGGCTCTTGCCGATGCTCAGGCCCGCGCTGAGCGCGCCCCCGCTGCGGGTGCTGGCCCCGTCGCCGAACAGGCCGGCTTCGAGCACCACGACGGACAGGCCGTGCCGCGCGACTTCGAGCGCGACGGCCAGTCCGGCGTAGCCGCCCCCGACCACGGCCACGTCGTGGCTGCGCCCGGGATCGCTGCCCTGCAGGGGGGCGGGACGGAACTCATTCCACCAGTACGGTTCGGCGCGGAAATCGGTGGTGAAGAGGTCGTCGCTGCGGTTCATGCGGTTCGTGTGGGTGGACCCCGAGGGGCGATGCGCCTATTGAAAGGCCGCCGTCACGAGGCGTCAAAGTCCGATTGGCGCGGAGTTGATGCCTCAACGTTATGGACGCCAGCGCGCCGCGCGGCTCATGCCACCAGGGAATGAAGATGCTGCGAATTAACATTTGCCTGGGGCTTGCCCCTGCGGGGATGATCCGGGCACCTGGCGCGGCCAGCGCGCCCGGCCTGTCCTGGAACCTTTCACGGAATCGATGCATGAACCAAGCCCTGTACCAATGGAGTGCCACGCAGATCGCGCAGGCCGTGGCCCGGCGTGAGCTGGGCGTCCGCGAAATCACGCGCGCGGTGCTGGAGCGCATCGAGGGCGTCGACCCGAAGATCACGGCCTACGCGCGGGTCGATGGCGAAGGCGCGCTGGCCACGGCCGACCAGCTGGACGCGCGCCTGGCGCGCGGCGAGCCCCTGGGCCCGCTGGGAGGCGTGCCCTTCAGCGTGAAGGACCTGCTGGCGACGGCCGGCCTGGAGACCGCCTTCGGCTCGCACCTGCTCGCGGGCAACGTGCCGGCGCGCGACACGGTCGCGGTGGCGCGCCTGCGCGCGGCCGGCGGCGTGCTGCTGGGCAAGACGACGACGCCGGAGTACGGGCACAAGGCCCTGACCTCCAGCCCGCGCCACGGCCACTCGCGCAACCCCTGGCACTTCGGGCATTCGCCGGGCGGCTCCAGCGGCGGCTCGGCCGCGGCCGTGGCCTCGGGCCTGGGCCCCTTGTCGCTGACGACCGACGGCTCCGGCTCGGCGCGCATCCCGGCGTCGGCCTGCGGCGTGCTCGGGCTCAAGCCCACGCTGGGCCGCATTCCGAACGAGAACGCGGTGGAGCTGTTCACCAACTTCATCACCCTCGGGCTGGCGACGCGCACGGTGGCGGACCTGGCGCTGGGCCTGCAGGTGACGGCGGGCCCGGCGGCGGAAGACCCCTGGTCGCGCGGTGCGCCCGCGCCGGACTTCCTGGCCTGCGCGCAACGCGGGCGCGAGGGATTGCGCGGCCTGCGCGTGCTGGTGATCGAGCGCATGGGCAACGAACGCATCTCGGCGGGCATGGCGGCGGCGCTGGAGCGCACGGTGCGGGCGCTGGAGGACGCGGGCGCCACGGTGCGGCGGCACGAAGCGCCGGTGGACAACGGCCGCCAGCTGCTCGTCACCATGATGCGGGCCTACCAGAACATCCGCCTGCGGCCCATGCTGGCCACGCACCGCGACCTCATGGACCCGACCCTGGTCGAGGCGCTGGAGGAAGGCGCCTCGCAGACGCTGGCCGACGTGCAGCGCGCGCCGGCCGATCGCAGCGCGCTGTACCGCTCGGTCGAAGTGATGCTGGCCCGGCACGACCTGCTGCTCACGCCCACCGTCTCGTCGGCTGCGCCGCGCGTGGACCAGGGTCAGAACGAGCCGCTGGTGATCGACGGTGTGGCGGTGGGCGCGCTGCGCGCGCAGTGGTATTGCTACACGGGCCTGTTCAACCTCACCGGCCACCCGGCACTCAGCGTGCCCGCGGGTTTCGACGCCGACGGCCTGCCGCTGGGCATCCAGCTCGTGGGGCCGTGGAACGGCGAAGCGCGGCTGCTCGCCGCCGCGGCCGGCCTGGAGGCCGCGATGCCCTGGGCCGCGCACTGGCCGGCGCTGGACGGCGCGGGCGGCCCCCTGCCCTACCCACCCGCGCGCTGAGGCCTCAGGCGGCCAGCACCGAGGCAGCCCTGGCCGCGCCACCCGGCGTGTGCGCCACGCCGAGCGCGGCCATCGCGCCTTCCAGCGCGCCGAGCACGCCCAGCGTCATGTGCATGTTCACGTGGCCCATGTGGGCGATGCGCAGGAAGCCGTCGGCCCCGGGATCGCCCTCGGGCACCATGCCGATGCCCACGCCCAGCGTCACGCCCGCGTGGGCCTGCAGCCATTGGCGCAGCCGCGTGGCCATGGGGGTGGGGAAGTGCACGGTCGTCACGGCGTGCGAGCGGCTGTCGGGGTCGGGCACGTTGAGCCAGATGTCGGCCGACGGGTCCGCGCCCCAGACCTCGAAAGCGGCGGCCACCGCGCGCGCCAGGCGCGCATGCCGCCGCCACACGGCCTCCAGCCCTTCCTCGTGCAGGATCATGTCCATCGAGGCGCGCAGCGCGAACAGGTGGTGCGTGGGCGCGGTGCCACCGAAGCGCTGGTAGAACAGCTCGGGCTGGGTGCGCAGCGTCCAGTCCCAGTAGGGCGTGCGCCAGCCCGACGACTGGCCAGCCAGCCGCGCCTTGTCGCTGAGCCACACGAAGCCCAGGCCGGGGGGCGCCATCATGCCTTTCTGGCTCGCGCCGACCAGCACGTCGATGCCCCAGCGGTCCATCTCGACCACGTCGCAGCCGACGGAGGCGATGCCGTCGACGGCGAGCAGGGCCGGGTGGTCCGCCGCATCGATGGCGGCGCGCACCGCTGCAATGTCGTTGCGCACCGAGGTGGTGGTGTCGACGTGCGACATCAGCACCACACGGATGCGGCGCTCGGTGTCGGCGCGCAGCGCGGCCTCGACGCGGGCCGGCTGCACGGCGCCGCGCAGGCCGAAATCCAGGCGCGTCACCGCCACGCCCAGCGCCTCCGCCGTCTGCGCCCAGCCTTCGCCGAAGCGGCCCGTCACCAGGGCCAGGGCGGCGTCGCCCCGGCTGAAGAGGTTGGTGTTCGCCGCCTCCCAGGCGCCATGGCCATTGGCGATATAGACCGCCACGTGGTGCCGCGTGCGCACCAGGGCCTTCAGGTCATCGTAGAGCGCGGGGACCATCTCGGGCAGGGCGCCGGCGTAGATGTCGGGTGCGGAGCGGTGCATCGCGTTGAGCACGCGGTCGGGGATCACCGAGGGTCCGGGAATGGCGAGGTAGTGGCGGCCAGTGTCGGGCATGGGCAATGAAGGTGAGGGGGAACTCAGTCGGTGCGGGTCGCCGCCGCTCGCTCGCGCGAGGGCAGCCGCAGGGCCAGGCGCGGCAGGTCCGTGGCACGGCCTTCGGCGATGTCCGCGACGCGCTGGGTCAGGATTTCCAGGAAGCGGTCGCTCAGGCGCGCGTTGCCGCGCTCGCGCGGACGCATCCACGAAAAGGTGAACTCGATCGAAGGCACGAAGGGGATGCCCACCACGCGCGGCCAGTGGCCGCAGTGCACGTTGATCGGCTCGACCAGCGCCACGCCGCAGCCGCGCGACACCAGGGCATTGGCTTCGGCCGACGAGAACACCTCCATGTGCATGCGCCGGCTCACGCGGCTCTGCTCGAACACGGCGTCGGTGATGTGGCGCATGCGGCTCTCGCGCTGGAAGGAAATGAAGTCCACGCCGTCCAGGTCTTCCGGCACGATGCGCTCGCGGGTGCTGAGCGCATGGCCCTGCGGCACGACGCAGATCGCATCGGTGTGGAACAGCGGCGCGCTGTGCAGGGCCGGGTGATGAAACTGGGTGACCGAGAAACCGATGTCGACGTTCTGAGCAAGCAGGTCCTGTCCCACCGAGGAGGAGGTTTCGAGCGCGACGTTGACCTCGGGGTACTCGCGCGAAAAGACCTCCACGGCGTCGGCCACCAGCGTGTGGCCGAGCGAAGCGGCGGTGACGATGCGCAGGTCGCCCGCGCGGATGTTGCGCAGGTCCTGCGCGAAGCGTTCGATGGCGGTGACAGAGGTCAGCAGGCGCCGCACCTCCTTGTACAGCAGCCGCGCGTCGTCGGTGGGCGTGAGCCGCTTCTTCTCGCGCACGAACAGGGTCAGGCCCAGGTCGGACTCCAGCGCCGCGAGCATCTTGCTCATCGCGGGCTGGGTCACGTACAGCCGCTCGGCGGCGGCGGTCACGGTGCCGGACTCCATGAACTGCCGGAAGGCTTCCAGCTGGCGGTGGTTGATGCGCATGTCGTGTCGTCTCCCTCGTTCTTCACGCCCACGCAGCGCGGTGGCGGCTGCTCACGAAGGCATGGCCCTCGCATGTTGCCATCCCGTGGGCCATTCCACACAAGGCCAGTAGTCGCCATCGCGCTGGCGGTAGGGCGAGACCGGGCCTTCGAACGGCACCGCGCCCGAGCTGCGCACGTACAGGATCTCGCCGGCCAGCGGCGCAAAGCCGGCATGGAAGTGCTGCGTGGATTTGAGCACGATGAGCGGACAGTCCGCGCAGTGAACGCCCACGCCGGCGAAGGCGTCGGGGTGGAAGGTCTGCGTGCGCACGTCGTTGAGCACGATGCGCACGCCCTCTTCGGTTTCGAGCAGCACAAGGTTGCCCACCGGCATGCGCTGGCCCGCCACCGTGGTCTGCTGCTGGTCGCGCGCGATGCGTTGCACGCGCACGCGCAGGTCCAGCGGCGTGCCCGAGCGCGGCCCGAACTTGCCGCCCACGCGCAGGTGCAGCGCGGCGCCCTCCTCCACCCCCAGGCACAGCTGCACGGCCATGGGGTCGTACAGCAGCCCGATGAGCGCGCCCCGGGCCCGCTGGCGGATCAGTTCGACCAGCAGTTCGGTGTGGTCGGCGCCCGCGCCGATGCCGGGGTTGTCGGACACGTCGGCGATGACGACCGGCTTCGCGCCGCTGCGCGCCAGGGCCTGGGCCACGCCGTCGGCGGCGCCCAGCCAGCGCGTGCGCGTCTGCTCGCGGATCGACCAGATGCGCTGGGCCATCTGGTCGGCCAGCGCCTGCGCGGCCGCCACGTCGCCATCGGCATAGACCAGCATGCGCGAGCCCAGGCCGGGCACGTCGCCCAGGGCGAAGGCATGGCAGAAGCTGACGGACAGGATGCCGTCGCGCTGCTCGGCGGCTTTCATCTCGCGCACGAAGTCGTTCATCGGCGCGCGCGTGGTGTGCCAGACCGACAGCATGTGGCACTCGGCGCGCGCGGCCACGGGGCGCACCTCGCCGGCCAGGGTCCGGGCCGCGAGCCGCCACAGTTCGTCGGCGCACGCGACGATGTCGGTGTGCGGGTATTCCTTGTAGGTGACGATGAGGTCGGCGTGATCGACCATGCGGTCGGTGACGTGGCAGTGCGGGTCCAGCTCGCAGCCGATGACGGCCTGCGGCGCGATCTCATGCGCCGCCTGCAGCAGCGCGCCTTCGCAGTCGGGCTCGCCGTCGGCGATCATGCCGCCGTGCAGGTTGAGCAGGATGAGGTCGAGCGGGCCGGCCTCGCGCAGGTCCTGCACCAAGCGGTCGCGCAGGCGGGCCCAGGTGCGCGCGGTGGTGACGCCGCCCGGTTGGGCGCTGGCCATCAGCCCTTCCACGACGGTGTGCCCGGCGGCCTCGGCGTGCGCGCGCCACTGGTGCAGCGGCGCGGTGAAATGCGCCGGCGGGTGGCGCGTGGCGTCGCCATGGAAAAGGCCCCCTTGCTCGAAGTCGGCCATCACGGTGGGCACCGCGGCGAAGGAGTTGGATTCGGTGGCGATGCCGCCAATGAAGACTCGGCTCATGGGAGGTGCCTCCATTCAAATGTCGACCTGGATCAGCAGGGGGCCACGCGCGAGCAGGCCTTCGGCCAAGGCCGCGGCCAGCTGCGCGGCGTTGTGCACGCGGCGCCCCGGCACACCCATGCCCTCGGCCAGCTGGACGAAGTTCAGATCGGGCGCACCGATGTGCAGCGCGGCTTGCATGGCCGGCCCCGGTGGGTGCACCTGCATGCGCGCGGCCTCCAGCTCCAGGATGCGGTACGCGCGGTTGGCGATGATCAGCGTGATCACGGGCAGCTGCTCGCGCGCCTGCGTCCACAAGGCCTGGATCGTGTACATGGCCGACCCGTCGCCGATGAGGGTGATCACCGGGCGACCGCCAGCGGCCAGGGCGGCGCCCGTGGCCGCCGGCGCGCCGTAGCCGATGGAGCCTCCCATGTTCTGCAGGCACAGGTGCGGTGGCGCCGACGCGGTGGCCGAGGCAATGGCCACCGCATGGGTCAGGGCCTCGTCGACGACGATGCACCCCTCCACCAGCGAGGACGCCAGCGCCTGGCCGATCCAGCTGTCCCCGCCGGGCGCCGGCTCGGCCTGGTGGCGCCGCACGCCCGCCGCCGAATGCGCGCCGAGGCGATTGGCCAGCGCGAGCAGCGCCGCCTGCGCATCGGCGTGCGGCGCCGCGAGCTCCACCAGCGCGCAGCCGGGCGGCCAGAGCCGGCCGGGTTGATCGGGCCGGGCGAAGAAGGCCACGGGCGCGCGCGCACCGGCCAGCACCATGGCCGGCACACCGGCGAGGCGCCGCAGCGCGGCATCGGCGGCGAACGGCAGGCGCTCCACGCAGACCCGGCCCAGGCCCCGTTCGAGCACCGGGTTGGTGGTCTGGCCGACCAGGGCCGCCCCCGTCGCGGCGGCGATGCGCCCGGCCGCTTCCAGCGCCTCGCCGCGCACCGCGCCGAAGCCGAGGAACAGCACGGCGCCGGGCAAGCGCAGGGCTGCGGCGGCCGCGTCCAGCGTGGCGGCATCGGGCAATGAGGGCGGCGGCTCCGCGGCCCGCGCCGCCACGGGCCGCTCGGTGGCCTCGGACCAGGCGGTGTCGGCCGGCAGCAGCAGCGTGGCCACACCCGGCACGGGCCCGCGCGCCTGGGCGATGGTCGAGGCGGTCTCGGCCGCGATGTCCGCGCCGGGCAGCGCGGTGCGGGTGGCCACGCCCACGGTGCGCGCGAGCGCCTCGATGTCGGAGGTCAGCGGCGCGTCCAGGCGGCGGTGCGCCACCGCGTGGTCGCCGACGATGTTCACGACCGGCGAGAGCGCGCGGCTGGCGTTGTGCAGGTTGGACAGCCCGTTGGCCAGACCCGGCCCGAGGTGCAGCAGGGTCGAGGCGGGCCGGCCGGCGATGCGCGCGAAACCGTCGGCGGCACCGGTCGCCACGTTCTCGTGCAAGGCGAGCACCGCGCGCAGGCCGGGTTGCGTGTCCATGGCCGCGAGAAAGTGCATCTCCGAGGTGCCGGGGTTGGCCAGGCAGAGGTCTACCCCCTGCGAGACGAGTGTCCTGACGACGGTCTCGGCTCCGTTCATGTGGTGGTCTCCTGGGGGCTTGGTTGAGCGCGGTTGGGGGGCGCCGCCATGCTAGGCGCAGCGCTTTTCAGGGGATAGGGCCGGGGCGAAGGTATTTGATTCAAAAAAGTTATGTTCGAGTGGGCGCAAGGGCGATCCGGCAGCCCGCGCAGCCTCGGACGGGGTGGACCGACACATGGGGAGAACCCTAGCTCCTCTCCTCGGAGAAAGGGCTTTTGGCGGGCGACAACGAGGCTGCCCCGGGCGTCGTGGCCGCCCTCGCAAAAGATCATGAAGAATAATTATGAAATCAGCCCGCAAAGGAACTTTACAGAAGCTCGCCCGTTCGCGGACAGTGACGCACCGCCTCCGCTGCTGCGAAGCGGGCCAGATCACTCACATGGAGACATCGATATGCGCGCCAGACTCAGCTTGTTGCTCATTGGCTTGACCACGTTGGCCTCATCCCCGCCGCTGCTGGCGGACGTCGTGCACGCCACCTGGGGAGGTGGCGGCGCGAAGATGCTGCGCGAGAAAGTCCAGGAGCCCTTCACCAAGGCCACCGGCATCGCCGCCCGCATGGTGGAGGTGCCGAACACGGCCGGGGCCGTGCGCTCACCGGCCGCCAAGCAGTACAGCGTGGTGGATGTGACCTTCTTCGAAGGCGTCGCCATGGCCGACACGGACCTGCTGGAGCCCTTCACCGACGAGGAGCTCCCCGAGGTCAGGAACCTCACGCCCGAGACGGTCCTGCGCAACAAGGACGGGCGCATTGTCGGCGTCTCGACCTACTACTCCTACTACGGCATCGCGTACAACGCCAACTTCGCCAAGGCCGAGGACTTCAGCTCCTGGAAGAACCTGGCCGACCCCAAGTGGAAGGGCAAGCTCAGCGTGACCCGCCCGGTCTACGGCTCGGCCTACGACCTGACCATGATGGCGCGCGCCAACGGCGGCGACGCGGCCAACATCGAGCCCGGCATGCCCCTGCTCAAGGGCCTGATCGACAACGCGCTGACCACCTACACCTCGCTGGCGCACGTGAACACGCTGCTGGGCACGGGCGAGGTCATCGCGCTGCCGATGTACTCCACGCGCATCTGGCACCTCAACCGCGAGGGCATGAAGCATCTGAAGATGGTGATCCCCAAGGAAGGCGGGCTGATGCTCTCCTACCTCGCGGTCTCGCCCAAGGGCTCGGGCAACCGCAAGGAAACCATCGCCTACCTCAACAAGCTGGTCAGCGCCGAGTCGCAGGTCGCCACCGCGATGGCGGGCGGCAACCTGCCGACCAACCGCAACGCCAAGCTGCCGCCGGAGTACGTGGAGTCGCTGGGCACCACGCAGGAGGAACTCAAGACCCGCCTGTACGTGCCGGACTGGCGGCAGATTTCGACCCACCACGAAGAGCGCATCAACAAGGTCGAGCAGTTGATGTCGCGGGCGGGCAAGGCCCCCAAGTAAGCCCGCCTTTCAGGCGGCCCAGGCCCGTGCCCGGGCCGGCGCGGGGCAATGCCAGCGCCGGTCTGCGTGCGGACAACAGATGTCCCAACCAGTACAGGAATGCGGTGAGTGCTCAATTGAATGAACGCCAGATCGGCGCCATCCGGATCGAAACGGTGGCCAAGTCGTACGGAGACACGGAGGTGCTCTCGGCCGTGGATCTGTCCATCGAGCCCGGCAGCTTCGTCACGCTGCTGGGTCCTTCCGGTTGCGGCAAGACCACCTTGCTGCGGCTGATCGCGGGATTCATCTCGCCCAGCCGCGGGCGCATCTGCATCGATGGCGCCGACATGGCCGGCATCCCGACGCAGCGCCGCCCCATCGGCATGGTGTTTCAGAACCTCGCCCTGTTCCCGCACCTGAACGTGTTCGAGAACATCGCTTACGGTCTGCAACTGCGCCACCGGCCCAAGGACGAGATCGCGCGCCGGGTGGCGCAGTTCATCGAGATCGTGGGGCTTGCCGGCCTGGGCGAGCGCCGCATCGCGCAGCTCTCGGGCGGGCAGAAGCAGCGCGTGGCGCTGGCGCGCTCGCTGGTGCTGGAGCCGTCCATCCTGCTGCTCGACGAACCGCTCTCGGCGCTGGACCTGCAGCTGCGCAAACAATTGCAGGTGGCGCTCAAGGACATCCAGCGCAAGCTGGGCACCACTTTCGTCTTCGTCACGCACGACCAGGAAGAGGCCACCCTGATGTCCGACACCATCGTGGTCATGAGCCAGGGCCGCGTTCAGCAGGTGGCCAACCCCTCCACCATCTATGCCGCGCCGGCCAACCTGTTCGTCGCCAAGTTCGTCGGCGAACTCAACGAGCTGCCCGCCCGCGTCACGGCCGTGGGCACCAGCCTCGCGCTGCAGACCGAGGCAGGTGAGATGAGGGTGCCGGCATCGGCCGCGCAGGGGTTCACACCCGCCGTGGGCGATGCGGCCGCGCTGTGCCTGAGGCCCGAGAGCCTGGTGGTCTCCAGCGGCGAGGTGCCCGCGCACCATGTCCGGCTGCCGGCGCAACTGGTCGATGTGATCTCGCTGGGCCCGGTCTCGCGCCTGGTCCTGCAGGCCGCCGGGCGCCGCCTGACTTCCATCGTGATGTCCGAACAGCGGCCACGCGACCTCGCACCAGGATCGGCCTGCCACCTGCACTTCGATCCGGACAAGGCGCGCGTGTACGCACCGCTGGCCGGTGCCAGCGCCCGGGCCTTCGGAGAGGCCGCGTGAACGCCAGCGCCGAACGCCTGCCGCCCTCGCGGCTGTTGCTGCTGCTGCCGGTCGCGATCGTGCTCGGCCTGTTCTTCACCTCGGTGGTGATGCTGTTCTCGAACGCCTTCATCGAGCGCGGCACGGTGTCGCTGCGCTACTTCCAGCAGATCCTGGACCGGCCCGACTACCAGCTGGCCTTCGCCCGCACGGTGCTGTCCTCCATCCTGGTCTCCTTCTCGGCGGTGCTCCTGGCTTACCCGATCGCGCTGCTGCTCTGGCGCGCGGGCGACCGCTGGCGCAACCAGCTGCTGATCGTGGTGCTGGTGCCCTGGCTCGTGAGCCTGGTGGTGCGCTCCTACGGCTGGATCATCCTGCTGGGCCCCAAGGGCTTCATCAACGCCATGCTGGCCTGGATCGGCGTGCTCGACGAGCCCTTGCCGCTGATGTTCA
Organism: Hydrogenophaga sp. GW823-FHT04C09; assembly: GCF_058796355.1. Lineage (NCBI taxonomy): Bacteria > Pseudomonadati > Pseudomonadota > Betaproteobacteria > Burkholderiales > Comamonadaceae > Hydrogenophaga > Hydrogenophaga sp. GW823-FHT04C09. The sequence goes on from NZ_JBXAIO010000008.1 coordinate 80,229, forward strand.
ACGACTTCGGGATCATCGTCGGGCTCACCCACGTGCTGATGCCCTTCGCGGTGATCTCCATCCTGTCGTCGCTGCTGGCGATCGAGTCGAACCTGGAAGAGGCCTCGAACGCGCTGGGCGCCACCGGCCTGCAGACCTTTCGCCGGGTGGTGCTGCCGCTGTCGCTGCCCGGGGCCTTCACCGCTCTGATGGTGGTCTACCTGGCCTGCATCGGCGCCATCGTCACGCCGCTGCTGCTGGGCGGCGTGACGCAGAAATTCGTGGGCTCGCAGATCTACCAGGAAGTCATGTCGACCTACAACATGAACAAGGGCGCCGCCTGGTCGCTGTGCCTGCTGGCCATTTCCTTCCTCTCGCTCGTGCTCTTCAAGGCCATCGAGCGGCGGGCTTTGCGCGGACAGGCATGAGCATGACGGACAACCACCGCTTCACCCGCTACCTCGGCATCGCGCTGCTGCTGGCCTTGCCGCTGCCGATCTTTATCGTCTTCGGCGCCTCGTTCAACGGCACGGGCTACTTCCAGTTCCCGCCGGAAAGCCTGTCCTGGCGCTGGTACATCGAGGCGCTGACCGACCCGCGCTGGCTGCGTGCCGCCTGGACCAGCCTGTGGATCGCCGCGGTCGCCTCGGTGGTGATCACCGCCGTCAGCTTCATGACGGCCTACTTCACCATCCGCTACGCGCCGCGGCTCAACCACCTGCTGGAGCTGCTGATCTTCGCGCCGCTGTTCTTTCCGCACGCGGCCATGGGCGTGGCCACCGTCGTGCTGCTCGCCAAGTTCGACATCGTCGGCACCTCGCTGGCCATCGTGCTGGCGCACCTGATGGTGGTGCTGCCCTTTTCCTACCGCCCGGTGCACATCGCGCTGCGCTCCATCGACCCGGACCTGATCCGCGCGGCCGAAGTCATGGGGGCGTCCGAGTGGCGCGCGCTGTGGGACATCGTGCTGCCGCTGTGCCGCTCCGGCCTGCTCACCTCGCTGCTGTTCTCGGCCATCATTTCCTTCGACGAGGTGACCGTGACCATGTTCCTCGTCGGTCCGAACATCACGACGCTGCCGGTGCAGATCTTCACCTTCATCCAGGACGAGGCCACGCCCGTGCTGGCGGCGATCTCCACGCTGTCGGTGCTGGTGACCTTCCTGGCGATCCTGCTGCTGGAACGGGTCGCGGGCCTGACCTTCTTCGTGCAGCGGGACGCGGGATGAAGGTCCCTCCTCAGTCTTCCCGGATCGCCGCGCCGCGCAGCCGCAAGGCGTTGCCGATCACCGAGGCCGAGCTCAGGCTCATGGCCAGCGCGGCGATCATGGGCGACAGCAACCAGCCCGTGAACGGGTACAGCAGGCCCGCGGCCAGCGGAATGCCCAGGGCGTTGTAGAGGAAGGCGAACGCCAGGTTCTGCTTCATGTTGGCCACGGTCGCGACCGAGAGCGCGCGGGCCGTGGCGATGCCGCGCAGGTCACCCTTGACCAGGGTGAGCTGGGCGCTGTTCATCGCCACGTCGGTGCCCGTGCCCATGGCGATGCCCACATCGGCGCGGGCCAGGGCCGGCGCGTCGTTGATGCCGTCGCCGGCCATGGCCACCACGCGGCCTTGCGCCTGGAGCTGTTCCACCAGCTGGAGCTTGTCGGCGGGTTTCACTTCGCCGTGGATCTCATCGATGCCCAGGCGCTGTCCCACCGCGCGCGCGGTGGTCAGCCCGTCGCCCGTGGCCATGATCACGCGCACATTCGCCCGACGCAGCGACTTCAGCGCATCCGCCGTGGTGGCCTTGACCGGGTCGGACACGGCCAGCAGGCCGGCCAGCGCCTGGTCCACCGCCAGGTGCATGACGCTGGCGCCCTGCGCGCGCAGCGCTTCGGCCTCGGCGGCCAGGGGCGAGGCGTCCACGCCCAGCTGTTGCATCAGCGCGGTGTTGCCCAGGGCCAGGCCCTTGCCGCCCACCACTCCCCGCACCCCGATGCCGGACTCGGAGTCGAACTGCTCGGGCTTGTCCAGCACCAGGCCCTGTTGTTTCGCGGCGGTCACGATGGCGTGGGCCAGCGGGTGTTCGCTGCCCTGGTCCAGGCTGGCGGCGAGGCGCAGCACCTCGTCCTCGGAGAAGCCGCCATGGCCCACGGCGCGTTCGAAGCTCGGGCGGCCTTCCGTGAGGGTGCCGGTCTTGTCGACGATCAGCGTGTCCACCTTGCGCAGGTTCTCGATGGCGGCGGCGTCGCGGAACAGCACCCCGTGGGTGGCGCCGCGCCCGGTCGCCACCATGATGGACATGGGCGTGGCCAGGCCCAGCGCACAGGGGCAGGCAATGATGAGCACGGCCACCGCATTGATGAGGGCATAGACCCAGCTCGGCTCGGGGCCGAACAGGCCCCAGCCGAAGAAGGTGAGCAGCGCCGCCGCCACGACGCCCATTACGAAGTAGCCCGCCACCTGGTCCGCCATGCGCTGCATGGGCGCGCGCGAGCGCTGAGCCAGAGCGACCATCTGCACGATCTGCGAGAGCACGGTGTCCGAGCCCACGTGCTCGGAGCGCATCACCAGGGCACCGCTGGTGTTGAGCGTGGCGCCGATCAGCTTGTCGCCGGCCTGCTTGCTCACCGGCAAGGGCTCGCCGGTGAGCATGGATTCATCGACCGAGCTGCGGCCCTCGACCACGGTGCCGTCGGTGGGCACCTTCTCGCCGGGGCGCACGCGCAGCAGGTCGCCCACGTGCACGTGGGCCAGCGGCACGTCTTCCTCCTGCCCTTGGGCCGTGATGCGCCGCGCGGTCTTGGGTGCCAGGCCCAGCAGCGCGCGGATGGCGGCCGAGGTCTGTGACCGCGCCTTGAGTTCCAGCAGCTGGCCCAGCAGGGTCAGCGAGATGATCACCGCCGCCGCCTCGAAGTAGACCGCGACACGCCCCATCGAAACAAAGGAGTCGGGGAACACCTGCGGCGCCACCGTGGCCACCACGCTGTAGACGAACGCCGCGCCGGTGCCCAGCGCGATCAGCGTCCACATGTTGGGGCTGCGGTTCATCACCGACTGCGCGCCGCGCACGAAGAACGGCCAGCCGGCCCACAGCACGATCGGGATGCTCAGCACCAGTTCGATCCAGCTCTGCGTGGCCATGTCGAACCAGCCGAGGTTGTGGCCGAACATCGCCAGCACGGCGACCACCACCGTGAGGGGCAAGGTCCACCAGAACCGCCGCTGGAAGTCCACCAGCTCCGGGTTCTCGTCGTCGTCCAGTTCGGGCAGGACGGGTTCCAGCGACATGCCGCACTTGGGGCAGTTGCCCGGGTGGTCCTGCCGGATCTCCGGGTGCATGGGGCAGGTGTAGACCGTGCCCGGCTTGCCTTGCGCCACGGGCGCAGGCGCGGGCGCCGCGGGGTGGTGGTGATGTGCGTGCTGGTCCATGTCGGTTCCTCCTGAAAATTCGAATCCCTGGTGTTGGTCCGGTGCTCAGCGATCGGGCTGGCCGGCCTGGTGCACCTGGACACCGCGCATCCAGGCCATGAGGTCGATGGGGCTGGAAGAACGTTCGCCGGCGACCTCGTCGCGCGGCAGGCGCCCCTTCCGGAGTTGGGGCTTGTGCTCTGGCTGGTGCTGGGCCGGGCTGTGCAGCGAGAGCTTGTCGAGAATGGCGCAATGGGGCTGGTCGTTGCCATGGCAAGCCTGCACCAGCACCGACAGCCCGTCCATCATCTGCTCGATCTCGCGCCGCTTTTCTTCCAGGTCGGCCAGGTGGCGTTGGGCCACGGCCTTGACCTCGCGGCTGCTTCGCCGCGAGTCGCTCCACAGGCCGATGAGCTCGGCGATCTGCGCCACCGAAAAACCCAGCCGGCGCGACTGCCGGATGAACCGCAGCACCGAGACCTCGCGCTCACCGTACAGGCGGTAACCCGATTCGCTGCGCTCGGCCGCGGGCAGCAGGCCGATCTGTTCGTAATGGCGGACCATCTTGGCCGACACGCCGGCCGCGGCGGCCGCTTCGCCAATGTTCATCAAGGGGGTCATGGTGTGTTCCGTGAGGTCGGGTGGGGAATGGAATGTGGAATGAAGGGAGGATGCAGCTTGACACCGTGGGAAGGTCAAGGCCCCCACCGAGGGCCTTGACGAACGGTCGTCAGGCCGGTGGGTAGCCGGCTTCGCTGAGCGCGTCGATCAGCGCGGCGCGGTCTTCGTCGCTGCGCACCTGGACCTTGCGCTGCGGCAGATCGAGCTGGATGTCACAGGCCGCGTCGAGGCGCTTGAGGGCGATGCTCACCTTGGAGGCGCAGTGGCCGCAGGTCATTTCGGGGAGGTGGAACTCGTGCATGGAAGACTCCGTGAAAGTTGAGGGAATCCGCACTCTGGGCATTGCCACGGAGGCAAGGTCAAGTGGCGCCGGTGGTTGACCTGACCACCGTGTCAAGGCTGAGCATCCGAGGTCTCAACCTACCGGAGACCCCCTTGAACACCACCACCCTTGCGCTCACCGAGCACCAATTTCCCATCGAAGGCATGACCTGCGCCTCGTGCGTGACCCGCGTGGAGAAGGCCTTGGAGGCCGTTGCCGGCGTCAGCGAAGTCAGCGTCAACCTGGCCACCGAACGGGCCACCGTGAACGCCACCGCCACCACCACGGGCGCCAGCCTGGCGGCTGCGGTGCAAAAAGCCGGGTACAGCATGGGCGCTGAAACCTTTGAATTGACGATTGAAGGCATGACCTGCGCTTCGTGCGTGGGCCGCGTCGAAAAAGCCCTGAAGGCGGTGCCCGGCGTGCAGGCCGCCGAAGTCAACCTGGGCACCGAACGGGCCACCGTGGGAGCGGTGGGGACGTCACCCAATGCCCTGGTCGCCGCGGTGGACGCGGCCGGCTACCACGCCACACCGTTCGAGGAAGGCGCCGCCGCACCACCCGCGGCCCGCCCAGGCGAACCCTGGTGGCCCGTGGCGCTGGCCGCCGCGCTCTCGTTGCCCCTGGTGCTGCCCATGGTCGGCATGCTGTTCGGCGCCGACTGGATGATCAATGGCTGGCTGCAACTCGCGCTGGCCACGCCCGTGCAGTTCTGGCTGGGCGCGCGCTTCTACAAGGCGGGCTGGAAGGCCGTGCGCGCCGGTGCCGGCAACATGGACCTGCTGGTCGCCCTGGGCACCAGCGCGGGCTATGGTTTGAGCCTGTACCTGCTGTTCAAGCACGCCGAGCACGGCACCCCACACCTGTACTTCGAAGCTTCGGCCGTGATCATCACGCTGGTGTTGCTGGGCAAGTGGCTGGAGGCCCGCGCCAAGCGCCAGACCACCGCCGCCATCGCGGCCCTCAACGCCCTCAAGCCCGACGTGGCGCGGGTGCGCATGCCCTACGGCGATGTGGACGTGCCCATGGCGCGCGTGAAACTCGGGGACATCGTGGTCATCCGCCCGGGTGAACGCATCCCGGTGGACGGGATCGTCACCATTGGTTCCAGCCAGGTGGACGAATCGCTGATCACCGGCGAGAGCCTGCCGGTGGCCAAACACGCGGGCGACAAGGTCACCGGTGGCGCGGTCAATGCCGAGGGCCTGTTGCTGGTGGAGACCACGGCCGTGGGCGCCGAGTCCACGCTCTCGCGGATCGTGCGCATGGTCGAATCGGCCCAGGCGAAGAAGGCCCCGATCCAGCGCATCGTGGACCGCGTGAGCGCGGTCTTCGTGCCGGTGGTGCTGGTGATCGCCGCGATCACCCTGCTGGGCTGGGGCCTGGCCACGGGCCAGTGGGAGCAAGCCATCCTGAACGCGGTGGCGGTGCTGGTGATCGCCTGTCCTTGTGCGCTGGGTCTGGCCACGCCCACCGCCATCATGGCCGGCACCGGGGTGGCCGCGCGCCACGGCATCCTGATCAAGGACGCCGAGGCACTGGAGGTGGCGCACCGCATCGACACGGTGGCCTTCGACAAGACCGGCACGCTGACCGAAGGCAAGCCGCAGCTGGTGTCGGCCCTGCCGGCAGCCGGCCATGAGGCGGCGCTGCTGTCGTGGAGCGCGGCCATCCAGGCCGGCAGCGAACACCCGCTGGCGCGCGCCGTGATGGACGCCGCGAAAGCGGCCGGCGTGCCCACGCTCTCGGCCGCCAAGGTGAGTGCCGTGCCCGGGCGCGGCATGTCGGCCGAGGTGCAGGGCCGCGCACTGCGCCTGGGCAGCCCGCGTTACATGCAGGAGCTCGGCGTGGACACCACCGCGCTGGCCGGGCCCTCGCAGCAGCTCCAGGAAGAGGGCCGCACGGTGTCCTGGCTGGCCGACGTGACGGAGTCGCCGGTGCTGGTGGGCCTGCTGGCGTTTGGCGATGCCCCCAAGGTCAGCGCCATCACCGCGGTGAAGAGCCTTCAGGCCATGGGCGTGCGCACGGTGATGCTCACGGGCGACAACCGGGGCAGCGCGGCGGCGGTGGGCGGTGCGCTGGGCATCGACCACATCGAGGCCGAGGTGCTGCCGGCGGACAAGGCAGCGATCGTGAACCGGCTCAAGGCCGGCGGCCGGTCGGTGGCCATGGTCGGCGACGGCATCAACGATGCGCCGGCCCTGGCGGCAGCCGATGTGGGCATCGCCATGTCCACCGGCACCGACGTGGCCATGCACGCGGCCGGCATCACGCTCATGCGCGGCGACCCGGCGCTGGTGGCCGATGCGATCGACATCTCGCGCCGCACCTACCGCAAGATCCGCCAGAACCTGTTCTGGGCCTTCGCGTACAACGTCATCGGCATCCCGCTGGCCGCGGCGGGCTTGCTCAATCCGGTGGTGGCGGGTGCGGCCATGGCGCTCAGCAGCGTGAGCGTGGTGAGCAACGCGCTCCTGCTGCGAGGCTGGCGCGCGGGCAACGATCGCGCTTCGTCTGTGCGTTGACCATGGAAGTCGGGGCGCACCGTGCGGTGCCACCGGCTTCGCTCAAAGCCTCGACAGAAACAAAAAAGCCCACGTGACCGTGGGCTTCAATGACAAGCAAACGCTTGGTTTTTTGGTTGCGGAGGCAAGATTTGAACTTGCGACCTTTGGGTTATGAGCCCAACGAGCTACCAGGCTGCTCCACTCCGCGTCAAGCCTTGTATTCTATCACGCTTTGTCAGCGTCGGCCGCCGGGGCGGCATCTTCTGCACGATCCACCAGTTCGACCAGTGCCATCGGCGCGTTGTCGCCCACGCGGAAACCCATCTTCAGGATGCGGGTGTAGCCACCGGGACGGGCCTTGAAGCGCGGGCCCAGTTCGTTGAACAGCTTCACGACCACATCGCGGTCGCGCAGGCGGTCGAACGCCAGGCGGCGGTTGGCCAGCGTGGGTTCCTTGGCCAGGGTGATCATGGGCTCGACCACGCGGCGCAGCTCTTTGGCCTTGGGCACCGTGGTCTTGATGGCTTCGTGCGTGAGCAGCGAATTCATCATGTTGCGCAGCATGGCGAGGCGGTGCTCGCTGGTGCGGTTGAGTTTGCGAAGTCCGTGTCCGTGACGCATTTTTTCATCCTTTCAGTGTTTTGCCCCCAGCCGTATCAGGTACTGGGAGTTGGTCCGGGTCTGGCCTCCTTGGCCAGACGCTGCGGTCTTTAGTGCTTGTCCAGGCCGGCAGGCGGCCAGTTTTCAAGCTTCATGCCCAAGGTCAGGCCGCGCGAGGCAAGCACTTCCTTGATTTCGTTGAGCGACTTGCGACCCAGGTTGGGGGTCTTGAGCAGCTCGTTCTCGGTGCGCTGGATCAGATCACCGATGTAATAGATGTTCTCGGCCTTGAGGCAGTTGGCCGAGCGCACTGTCAGTTCCAGCTCGTCCACAGGACGCAGCAGGATCGGGTCGAATTGCTGCGAGCTGCGCTGCGCCGGGGCATCGAACGCCGAGAGTTCCACGCCTTCGAGCTGCGCGAACACCGCGAGCTGTTCGACCAGGATCTTGGCCGAGGCGCGAACCGCTTCTTCCGGACCGATGGAGCCGTTGGTCTCGATCTCGAGCACCAGCTTGTCCAGGTCGGTGCGCTGCTCGACGCGGGCGCTTTCCACCGTGTAGCTCACGCGCTTGACGGGCGAGAACGAGGCGTCGAGCACGATGCGGCCGATCGAACGCGTCTGGTCGTCGTTGCGGCGCAGGCTGCCTGGCACATAGCCACGGCCCTTTTCCACCTTGATCTGCATGTCCAGCTTGGCGCCGGCAGACAGGGTGGCAATCACGTGCCCGGGGTTGACGATCTCGACGTCGTGCGGCGTCTGGATGTCGGCAGCCGTCACGACACCTTCACCATCCTTGCGCAGACTCAGCGTGACTTCGTCGCGGTTGTGCAGCTTGAACACCACGCCCTTGAGGTTCAAGAGCATGTTGACAACATCTTCCTGCACGCCGTCGATCGACGAGTACTCGTGCACGACACCCGCGATGGTGACTTCGGTCGGCGCGTGGCCGGTCATGGACGACAGCAGAACCCGGCGCAGGGCGTTGCCCAGCGTGTGGCCATAACCACGCTCGAAGGGCTCGAGCGTGACTTTGGCGCGATTGGTCGAGACTTGCTCGACGTTGATGGTCTTGGGCTTCAGCAGATTGTTCAGCATTCAAACTTCCTTCAGGACCCTCGGCTCGTTACACCGATAAGGCAGACGGAGCATGGCCCGACCGCACCGCGAGGATGCCGGCCGGGAACGGAATTAACGGGAGTACAGTTCGACGATCAGCGATTCGTTGATGTCGGAGCCGAACTCATCGCGGTCGGGCGACTTCTTGAACACGCCTTCGACCTTGTCGGTCGACACGTCGACCCAAGCCGGGAAGCCAATCTGCTTGGCCAACTCGAGGGCTTCGATGACGCGGCCTTGTTTCTTCGACTTCTCGCGCACCGCGATCACGTCACCGGCCTTCACCGAGTACGACGGGATGTTGACCGACTGGCCGTTCACCGTGATCGCCTTGTGCGACACGATCTGACGGGCTTCGGCGCGGGTGGAGGCAAAGCCCATGCGGAACACCACGTTGTCCAGGCGCGCTTCGAGCAGGAACAACAGGTTCGCGCCGGTGTTGCCACGGCGGCGATCGGCTTCGGCGAAGTAGCGGCGGAACTGGCGCTCCAGCACGCCATAGGTGCGCTTGACCTTCTGCTTCTCGCGCAGCTGCACGCCGAAATCGGAGGTGCGCTGGCCCGAGGTGCGGCCGTGCTGGCCGGGCTTGGAGTCGAACTTGGCCTTGTCGCTGATCGAGCGGCGGGCGCTCTTGAGCAACAGGTCGGCGCCTTCACGGCGGGAAAGTTTGGCCTTGGGGCCGAGGTAACGTGCCACGTTGGTTTCCTTGGTTTCACTGCCGCAACCGGTTGTTGCGGGAGCCATCCCTCAGGGGAGATGGCGGTGGGCTTAGCAAAAATGCCACCGCAGGCGACTGCGGTGGCGCTCGAAAAAAGCCTTCAATTATACCGCGATCAGCGCGGTCGTGCCTCAGATGCGGCGGCGCTTCTGCGGGCGGCAGCCGTTGTGCGGCACCGGGGTCACGTCGGAGATCGAGTTGATGCGGATGCCCAGGGCGCCGAGGGCGCGCACCGAGGATTCGCGGCCAGGGCCGGGGCCCTTGATCTCGACGTCCAGGTTCTTGATGCCTTGTTCAATGGCGGCGCGGCCAGCCACTTCCGAAGCCACCTGGGCAGCGAAAGGCGTGGATTTGCGCGAGCCCTTGAAGCCCTGGCCACCCGACGAAGCCCAGGACAGTGCGTTGCCCTGGCGGTCGGTGATGGTGATGATCGTGTTGTTGAACGAGGCGTGCACGTGTGCAATGCCGTCGGCAACGTTCTTGCGGACTTTCTTGCGAACGCGGGCGGATGCGCTGCTGGAGGGAGACTTGGCCATGAGGGTCCTTCTAACCGTTTATTTTTTCAGCGACTGGGCGGCCTTGCGGGGACCCTTGCGCGTACGGGCGTTGGTCTTGGTGCGCTGACCACGCAGCGGCAGACCACGGCGGTGGCGGAAGCCACGGTAGCAACCGATGTCCATCAAACGCTTGATGTTCATCGTGGTTTCACGACGCAGGTCACCCTCGATCGTGAACGTACCGACCTGGTCGCGCACTTTTTCGAGTTCCGCGTCGCTCAGATCCTTGATCTTCTTGGCGTAGTCGATGCCGCAGGCTTCGCAGATCTTGCGAGCGCGGGTGCGGCCAATGCCGAAGATTGCCGTCAAGCCGATTTCGGCGTGCTTGTGCGGCGGAATGTTGATGCCTGCAATACGAGCCATGTTGGGTCCTCTTAACTAACCGGTCAGCCTTGACGCTGCTTGTGACGCGGATCGGTGCAAATGACTCGCACGACGCCATGCCGTTTGATGATCTTACAGTTGCGGCACATTTTCTTGACCGAAGCCGAAACTCTCATAGTCTTCTCCTAGATATTCCTAAAACATTCAACAACTGACCATTCACTTCGAGCGGAACACGATTCGCGCTCGGGTGAGGTCGTAGGGCGTGAGCTCTACCTTGACCTTGTCCCCCGGCAGGATCCGGATGTAATGCATCCGCATCTTGCCGCTGATATGCCCCAGCACCACATGACCGTTTTCGAGCTTGACCCTGAAGGTCGCGTTGGGGAGGTTTTCAATCACCTCACCCTGCATCTCGATCACATCGTCCTTGGCCATAAGCGAAGTTCAAGGGGAGGTTTTGAAACTGGCCTTCTTGAGCAGCGATTCGTATTGCTGCGACATCATGTAATTCTGAACCTGGGCCATGAAGTCCATGGTGACCACCACGATGATCAACAGGGAGGTGCCGCCGAAATAGAACGGCACGTTGTACTTCAGGATCAGGAACTCGGGCAGCAGACACACGGCGGTGATGTACACAGCGCCAGCCAGTGTCAGCCTCAACAAAATTTTGTCGATGTAGCGGGCGGTCTGGTCACCCGGGCGGATGCCTGGAATGAACGCGCCACTCTTCTTCAGGTTGTCGGCCGTCTCGCGGCTGTTGAACACCAGTGCGGTGTAGAAGAAGCAGAAGAAAACGATGGCCGCGGCGTACAGCGCCACGTAGATCGGTTGACCGGGTGACAGCGCCGCCGCGATGTCGCGCAACCAGCGGGTCGAGTCACCGGTGCTCACCCAGCTCACCACCGTGGTGGGCAGCAGGATGATGGACGACGCGAAGATCGGCGGAATCACGCCAGCCATGTTCAGCTTGAGCGGCAGGTGCGAGGACTGGCCTCCGTACACCTTGTTGCCCACCTGACGGCGTGCGTAGTTCACCAGGATCTTGCGCTGGCCGCGTTCCACGAACACCACGAAGTAGGTGACCAGGATCACCAGCGCGATGATGAAGATCGACACCAGGATGTTCATGGCACCGGTGCGCACCAGCTCCAGCAGACCACCAATGGCGCTCGGCAAACCGGCCGCGATACCCGCGAAGATCAGGATCGAGATGCCGTTGCCCAGACCGCGCTCGGTGATCTGCTCACCCAGCCACATCAGGAACATGGTGCCGGCCACCAGGCTGACCACGGCCGTCAGGCGGAAGCCCATGCCAGGATCGATCACCAGACCAGGCGAACCTTCCAGGGCCAGGGCAATGCCCATGGCTTGGAAAATGGCCAGGGCCAGCGTGCCGTAGCGCGTGTACTGCGTGATCTTGCGGCGTCCGGCCTCGCCCTCTTTCTTCAGCTGCTCGAACGTGGGCACCACGTAGGTCATGAGCTGCATGATGATCGAGGCCGAGATGTACGGCATGATCCCCAACGCGAACACGGTGAAGCGCGAGAGCGCACCGCCCGAGAACATGTTGAACAGGCTCAGAATGCCGCCCTGCTGCCCCTGGAACAATTGCGCCAGTTGCGCGGGGTCGATGCCGGGCACAGGAATGTGTGCACCGATGCGGTAGACCACCAGCGCCAGCAACAGGAACACCAGCCGGCGACGCAGGTCGCCGAACTTTCCGGTTTTGGCCAGGGACGTGGATCCAGTTGCCACAGGAATCTTCCGTTCGAGTCCGATCAGGCCGCCAGGGAGCCGCCAGCGGCTTCGATGGCCTGCTTGGCACCCGCGGTCGCGGCGATGTCCTTGAGGGTCACGGCACGCGTGATCTCGCCGGTCTTGATCACCTTGACGCGCTTGGCCAGGTGAGGCACCAGGCCAGCCTGCTTGAGCACGAGCACATCGACCTCGCTCACGTCGAGGGCGTTGAGGTCGGCCAGCGTGACTTCAGCGTTGAACTGCAGTTGCGCCGACTTGAAGCCGCGCTTGGGCAGACGGCGCTGCAGCGGCATCTGACCGCCTTCGAAACCGACCTTGTGGTAGCCACCCGAACGGGACTTCTGGCCCTTGTGGCCACGACCTGCCGTTTTGCCCAGGCCCGAACCGATGCCGCGGCCGACACGGCGCTTGGCATGCTTGGCGCCTTCGGAAGGCTTGATGGTATTGAGTTGCATGTCAGTGACTCCGATCAGACGATTTTGACCAGGTAGCTGATCTTGTTGATCATGCCGCGCACGGCGGGCGTGTCCTGCAGCTCGCTGACGCTGTTGAGCTTGCGCAGGCCCAGGCCACGGACGGTGTCGCGGTGGGATTGCTTGGTTCCAATGGGGCTGCGCACCAGTTGAACCTTGACGGTGTTTTGAGTGGTCATGATCGCTCCAATCAACCCAGGATCTCTTCGACGGACTTGCCACGCTTGGCAGCCACGTCGGCAGGGGTCGTCGAATTCTTCAGTGCGTCCAGCGTGGCGCGCACCAGGTTGTAGGGGTTGCTCGAGCCATGGCTCTTGGCCACGACATCGGTGATGCCCAACACTTCGAACACCGCGCGCATCGGGCCGCCAGCGATGATGCCGGTACCCTTGGAAGCCGGCAGCATCATGACGTTGGAAGCGCCGTGCTCGCCGTGCACGCTGTGGTGCAGCGAGCCGTTCTTGAGCGACACCTTGATCATGTTGCGACGGGCCTGTTCCATGGCCTTCTGCACGGCCACCGGCACTTCACGCGCCTTGCCCTTGCCCATGCCCACGCGGCCATCGCCATCACCGACCACGGTCAGCGCTGCGAAACCGAGAATGCGACCGCCCTTGACCACCTTGGTCACGCGGTTGATCGCGATCATCTTCTCGCGCAGACCGTCTTCGTTCGCTTCTTTGTTGATGTTTGCCGTAAATTTAGCCATTTTGTGTATTCCGTTTGATCAGAACTGCAGACCGGCTTCACGAGCCGCGTCTGCCAGGGCTTTCACCCGGCCGTGGTAAGCAAAACCGGAACGGTCAAACGCCACCTTCTCGATGCCGGCGGCCTTCGCCTTTTCGGCGATGCGCTTGCCCACCAAGGCAGCGGCAGCGGTGTTGCCACCCTTGCCAGCGCCACCGATCTGGGCACGCACTTCGGCTTCGGCGGTCGATGCAGCAGCCAGCACGCGGCCGCCGTCGTCGGAGATGACGCTGGCGTAGATGTGCAGGTTGGTGCGGTTCACGCTCAGGCGCACGGCGCCTTGTTGCGCAATGCGGATGCGCGTTTGGCGGGCGCGGCGGAGACGTTGCTCTTTTTTGGTCAACATGATCCTGGTCCTTATTTCTTCTTGGTTTCCTTGATCACGACCTTTTCATCCGCATAACGGATGCCCTTGCCCTTGTAAGGCTCGGGGGGGCGAACGGCTCGCACCTCGGAAGCGATCTGGCCCACGCGCTGGCGGTCGGAACCCTTGATCAGGATTTCGGTCGGCGTCGGGGTTTCCACCTTGATGCCGGCGGGCATGTCCATCACCACGGGGTGGGAGTAGCCAACCGTCAGGTTGAGCTTGGCACCCTGTGCCTGGGCCTTGTAGCCCACGCCCAGCAGCGTCAGCTTCTTCTCGAAGCCCTTGCTCACACCATTGACCATGTTGTTGACCAGCTGGCGCATGGTGCCGGACATGGCATTGGCTTCGCGCGATTCGTCCACGGGGACGAAGGTCAGCGTGCCGGCCTTGTTCTCAACCTTGACCAGCGTGTTCAGCGTCAGCGCCAGGGCACCCAGGGCACCCTTGACATTGATCTGGTTGTCCTTGACGGCGACTTCCACCCCGGCTGGGACGGTGACCGGCAGTTTTCCAATACGTGACATTAATTTCTCCTCAATGCCCGCATCAGGCGACGTAACACAGGACTTCGCCACCGACACCGGTAGCGCGTGCCTTGCGGTCGGTCATCACGCCTTGCGGCGTGGTGACGATGGCCACGCCCAGACCGTTCTGAACCTGGGGGATGGCGTTGCGGCCACGGTAGACGCGCAGGCCGGGACGGCTCACGCGCTCGATGCGCTCGATCACGGGACGACCGGCGTAGTACTTGAGAGCGATCTCAAGTTCGTTCTTGCCGTCGGTGCTCTTGACCTGGAACCCGTCGATGTAACCCTCGTCCTTCAGGACCTGGGCGATCGCGGCCTTGACCTTGGAAGCCGGCATCGTCACAACGGCCTTCTCGACCATCTGTGCGTTGCGGATGCGGGTCAACATGTCAGCAATAGGATCACTCATGCTCATTTGTGGTTCTCCTAATGCTTACCAGCTGGCTTTGGTGATGCCGGGGATTTCACCGGCAAACGCCATTTCACGGACCTTGGCACGGGCCAGGCCGAAGTGGGCGAAGGTGCCACGCGGACGACCGGTGATCTCGCAGCGGTTGCGCTGACGGGTCGGGTTCGCGTTGCGGGGCAGCTTCTGCAGCGCCAGGCGGGCTGCATCGCGTTCTTCTTCGCTCTTCTTGGCGTCGTTGGACGTCGCCTTGAGTTCGGTGTATTTCTTGGCGAACTTGGCGGCGAGCTTCTCGCGCTTGAGTTCACGTTGGAGTAGTGCTTGTTTAGCCACGCGCCACCTCAGTTCTTGAACGGGAAACGGAAACCGGCCAGAAGAGCCTTGCACTCTTCGTCGTTCTTGGCGGTCGTCGTGATGCTGATGTTGAGACCGCGCAAGGCATCGACCTTGTCGTACTCGATCTCAGGGAAAATGATCTGTTCCTTGACGCCAACGTTGTAGTTGCCGCGACCGTCGAACGAACGGCCGGAGATGCCACGGAAGTCGCGCACGCGGGGCAGCGCCACGGTGACGAAACGGTCCAGGAATTCGTACATGCGCGCGCCACGCAGGGTGACCATGCAGCCAATGGCCTGCTGTTCACGGATCTTGAAACCCGCGATGGCCTTGCGGGCCTTGGTCACGACCGGCTTCTGGCCAGCGATCTTGGTCAGGTCGCCGACGGCGTTGTCCATGACCTTCTTGTCGGCCACGGCCTCGCTCACACCCATGTTGAGCGTGATCTTGGTGATGCGCGGCACTTCCATCGTCGACTTGTAGCCGAACTTCTTCATGAGGTCCGGGGCGATGGTGTCGCGGAAAACTTCTTGCAAACGTGCCATGGTCATGCCACCTTGATTTCTTCGCCGCTGGACTTGAAGACGCGCACTTTCTTGCCGTCGGCCAGGAGCTTGATGCCCACGCGATCCGCCTTGCCGGTGGCGCCATTGAAGATGGCGACGTTGGACTGGTGGATGGGCATGGTCTTTTCGATGATGCCGCCGGTGATGCCCTTCATGGGGTTCGGCTTGGCATGCTTCTTGACGAGGTTCACGCCTTCGACAACCAGGCGGCTGTCGTCGCTGCGCTGCAGCACCTTGCCGCGCTTGCCCTTGTCGCGACCGGCAATCACGATGACTTCATCGCCACTACGAATCTTGTTCATGATGAGTCCTCAGAGAACCTCGGGCGCCAGCGACACGATCTTCATGAACTTCTCGGTGCGCAGTTCGCGCGTGACCGGTCCGAAGATGCGGGTGCCGATGGGCTCCAGCTTGGCGTTGAGCAACACTGCTGCGTTGCCGTCGAATTTGATCAGGGCGCCGTCCTGACGACGGATGCCCTTGGCGGTGCGGACCACCACAGCGTTGTAAACCTCGCCTTTTTTGACGCGGCCACGGGGCGCTGCTTCCTTGATGCTGACTTTGATGACGTCGCCCACACTGGCGTAACGACGCTTGGAGCCGCCGAGCACCTTGATGCACATCACGGACTTCGCGCCCGTGTTGTCAGCAACATCGAGTCGAGATTGCGTTTGAATCATTTGATTTAAGTCCCAACTTGAATCCCCCCAGCCACCACGGCCGGGAGTGATCAGTCTTGGGCCCGTCGTTGAAGGCTTGCCGGGCATTGCACCCGGCTCACCCCCTTCGGTGGGCAGATAGCTCTTCGCCTTTTCAAGCGAAGCCGCGAATTATGGCATGGATGCGGCCGGCGCGTCAACTGGGGATGCAGAAACCGGCAGATACCGGGCGCACAGGGCCTGGAAAGCCGCCAGTTCCGGGTCGCCGGACAGCTCGTCGGCCAGGATCGCCGCCACGGCGGGCGCCAGGCGGGCGGCCTCGGTGGCATCCAGGAACAGGACGCGCCAGCGCCGGGCCAGCACATCCTCCACGGTCTGGGCGTACTCGAAGCGGGCGGCATAGCGCACCATGGCCTCGGTCAATCCGGCACCCAGCAGGTTCGCCTGCCCCGGGCAGGCCCCCACCTGCGGGGCTTCGGTCCCATATAAGTGAAGACCGGGTGGCGCATACAGCGGCGTGACCGGGCTGGCGGTGGCCCCGGCGCCCAGCAGCACGTGGCCGGCGCTCTGGCCACCGGCGCGGTGCGGCAGCAGGCGGCTGGCGAAGCAGCGCTCCAGCACGTCCTCGGCCATGGCGCGGTAGGTGGTCCATTTGCCGCCGGTGACGGTGACCAGGCCATTGGCATCCACCACGATGGTGTGTTCGCGCGACAACACCTTGGTGCCGCCCTCGGCCGCCTCGGCCGCCGCCACCAGGGGCCGCAGGCCGACCCAGAGGCTTCGGATGTCCGCGCGGCGCACCGGCCGGCTCAGCGCCTGGCTGGCTTCGCTGAGGATGAATTCCAGCTCTTCGGCGAAGGCGTCCGGTTCGCGCGGCAGGTCGCGGCGGGGGGTGTCGGTCGTGCCCAGCACCAGCTTGCCGAGCCAGGGCACGGCGAACAGCACCCGGCCATCGCGGGTCTTGGGCACCAGCAGGGCGTGGCCGCCGGGCAGGAAATCGCGGTCCACCACCACGTGCACCCCCTGGCTGGGGCTGACCATGTGGGAGGGCGTGCCACCCTGGTTCACCGGCGGCTGGGTGCGGTCGCGCAGGGCGTCCACCCAGACGCCCGCGGCGTTGACCACGCAGCGGGCCTGCAAGGGGAAGGTACCGCCGCCGCGCCGGTCGGTCACGTCCAGCACCGACATCGGTTGATCGGCGCCTGCGAGCTGGCGCACCGCCGTGACCTCGGCGTAGTTCAACACGCGGGCGCCCGCGGCCTCGGCGCTGCGCGCCAGCGCCAGCGCCAGGCGGGCGTCGTCGAACTGGCCGTCCCAGTACTTCACCCCGCCCCGCAGGCCGTCAGGCTTGACGCCGGGCAGGGCCTGCAGTGCCTGCGCCCGGTTGAGGAATTCGGTGCGGCCCAGGCCCGCGCCGCCGGCCAGCAGGTCGTACAGCTTGAGGCCGAGGCCGTAGAAAGGCGTCTGCCACCATCGATAGGACGGCATGACAAAGGGCAGCGGCTGCGCCAGGTGCGGCGCGATGCGCAGCACCGTGGCGCGCTCGGCCAGGGCTTCTCGCACCAGGGCCAGGTTGCCCTGCGCCAGATAACGCACACCACCGTGCAGCAGCTTGGTGGATCGCGAGGAGGTGCCACCCGCGAAGTCGTGCGACTCCAGCAGCACCACGGAGAAACCGCGCAGCGCCGCATCGAGCGCCACCCCCAGGCCGGTGGCCCCGCCACCGACCACCGCGAGGTCGTACACGCCATGGCGGGACAGCGATTCAAGCAGTTCTGCGCGTTTCATGGGGAGGTGGATGGTCCTCCGCACCCAGGCGGCGCGGAGGACGGTTGCTACAAAAGCCGATGCATCACATCAGCGGACCTTGCCATTCTTCCATGCGTTGAGCAGCTGGTCGTAGGCGATGG
The DNA here is from genome assembly GCF_058796355.1 of Hydrogenophaga sp. GW823-FHT04C09. Lineage (NCBI taxonomy): Bacteria > Pseudomonadati > Pseudomonadota > Betaproteobacteria > Burkholderiales > Comamonadaceae > Hydrogenophaga > Hydrogenophaga sp. GW823-FHT04C09. Next base: position 98,125 of record NZ_JBXAIO010000008.1, read on the forward strand.
TCTCTCCCTTGGGCTTTTCGTTGGCCAGCTTCTTCCAGGGCGCGGCCTTGTCGCTCAGGTACTTGTTGGGATCGCCCTTGGGGTTGAGCTTGGGCGCGCAGCGCTCCATGCCGGCGCGCTCCAGGCGGCTCATGACCTGGTCCATCTGCTCGGCCAGGTTGTCCATCGCGGCCTGGGGCGTCTTCTCGCCGGTCACGGCCTGGGCCACGTTCTGCCACCAGAGCTGCGCGAGCTTGGGGTAGTCGGGCACGTTGGTGCCGGTGGGCGTCCAGGCCACGCGGGCCGGGCTGCGGTAGAACTCGACCAGGCCGCCCAGCTTGGGCGCGAGGTCGGTCATGGCCTTGCTCTGGATGTCGCTCTCGCGGATCGGGGTCAGGCCCACGATGGTCTTCTTCAGCGAGGTGGTCTTGGCGGTCACGAACTGCGCGTACAGCCAGGCCGCCGCGGTCTTGTTCTCGTCGTGGCCGTTGAAGAACGACCAGGAGCCCACGTCCTGGTAGCCGTTCTGCATGCCCTGCTTCCAGTAGGGGCCGTTCGGGCCGGGCGCCATGCGCCACTTGGGCGTGCCGTCGGCATTCACCACCGGCAGGCCGGGCTTGGTCATGTCGGCGGTGAAGGCGGTGTACCAGAAGATCTGTTGCGCGATCTGGCCCTGCGCGGGCACCGGCCCGGCTTCGCCGAAGGTCATGCCGGTGGCTTCCTTGGGCGCGTACTTCTTCATCCAGTCGATGTACTTGGTGAGGGCGTAAACAGCGGCCGGCGAGTTGGTGGCGCCACCGCGCGAGACGCTCGCGCCCTGCGGGTTGCAGCCATCGGCCGAGGCGCGGATGCCCCATTCGTCCACCGGCTTGCCGTTGGGGATGCCGATGTCGGCGGTGCCGGCCATGGACAGCCAGGCGTCGGTGAAGCGCCAGCCCAGCGACGGGTCCTTCTTGCCGTAGTCCATGTGGCCGTAGATCGGCTTGCCGTCGATGGTCTTGACGTCGTTGGTGAAGAACTCGGCGATGTCTTCGTAGGCGCTCCAGTTCAGCGGCACACCCAGGTCGTAGCCGTACTTGGCCTTGAACTTGTCCTTCAGGTCCTGGCGCGCGAACAGGTCGGCGCGGAACCAGTAGAGGTTGGCGAACTGCTGGTCGGGCAGCTGGTAGAGCTTCTTGTCGGGCGCGGTGGTGAAGCTGGTGCCGATGAAGTCCTTGATGTCCAGGCCGGGGTTGGTGTACTCCTTGCCCTTGCCGGCCATGTAGTCGGTCAGGTTCATCATCTTGCCGTAGCGGTAGTGCGTGCCGATCAGGTCGGAGTCGCTGATCCAGCCGTCGTAGATCGATTTGCCCGACTGCATGGAGGTCTGCAGCTTCTCGACCACGTCGCCTTCCTGGATCAGGTCGTGCTTGACGGTGATGCCGGTGATCTCGGCGAAGGCCTTGGCCAGCGTCTTGCTCTCGTACTCGTGCGTGGTGATGGTCTCGGACACTACCGAAATCTCTTTCACGCCTTTGGCCTTGAGCTTGGCGGCCGCGTCGATGAACCACTTCATCTCGGCCGCCTGCTGGGCCTTGGTGAGGGTGGAGGGCTGGAACTCGCTGTCGATCCACTTCTTGGCGGCGGCCTCGTCGGCCCACGCGGGCAAGGCACCCATGGCCAGCAACGCGGCCAGGGCCAGGGTGGTGTGTCGCAATTTCATGTCGTCTCCTCTAGCGGTGTGCTTCCCCGGTGTGTGAGAGATCTCGGCCCCGGGGAAGCATTGGGCCGAATCCACAAAGAAAACCGGCTCGCTCAGCCCTTGCGCATCACCAGCAGCAGCCAGCCCATGGAGAGCACGAAGGCGATCCAGATGCTGGGCTCCTGCTCCAGCGAGAACCACTGGGCGAACCAGCCCGCCAGGCCGATGAAGGCCAGGTTGATGTAGGCCACGCCGAGCAGGCCGATGAACAGGCGGTCGCCGCGCGAGGTGACCATGGGCAGGAAGCCCTTGCGCTCGACGGTGGGCGCCTTGACTTCCCACAGCGTCATGCCGGCGAGCATGAGCGCGATGCAGGTGAAGAACACGGCCACGGGTGTGGTCCAGACCATCCACTGAAACATGGTGAAGCTCCTCAGACGCGGCCCATCGCGAAGCCCTTCGCGATGTAGTGCCGCACAAACCAGATGACGATGGCGCCCGGCACGATGGTGAGCACGCCGGCCGCGGCCAGCGTGGCCCAGTCCATGCCGCTGGCGCTCACGGTGCGCGTCATCGTCGCCACGATGGGCTTGGCGTTCACGCTGGTGAGCGTGCGCGCCAGCAGCAGCTCGACCCAGCTGAACATGAAGCAGAAGAACGCCGCCACCCCCACGCCGGCCTTGATCAGCGGCAGGAAGATGGTGAAGAAGAAGCGCGGGAAGCTGTAGCCGTCGATGTAGGCCGTCTCGTCGATCTCGCGCGGGATGCCGCTCATGAAGCCTTCCAGGATCCACACCGCCAGCGGCACGTTGAACAGCAGGTGCGCCATGGCCACGGCGATGTGCGTGTCCATCAGGCCCAGCGTGGTGTAGAGCTGGAAGAAGGGCAGCAGGAACACGGCCGGCGGCGTCATGCGGTTGGTGAGCAGCCAGAAGAACACGTGCTTGTCGCCCAGGAAGCGGTAGCGCGAGAACGCGTAGGCCGCCGGCAGCGCCACGGTGAGCGAGATCACGGTGTTGATGCCGACGTAGATCAGGCTGTTGATGTAGCCCGAGTACCAGGACGGGTCGGTGAAGATGGTCCGGTAGTTGGCCCAGGTGAACTCGGCCGGCCACAGGGTGAAGGACGAGAGGATTTCCTGGTTGGTCTTGAAGCTCATGTTGACCATCCAGTAGATGGGCAGGAGCGCGAAGACCAGGTAGGCGATGAGGAAGAGCGTCCTCTTCCTGAAACGGCGCTTATCCATGACCCTGCTCCTTCTCCGACGTGCCCAGGCTCTGCATCCAGTTGTAGAGCACGAAGCAGAACAGCAGGATGATGAGGAAATAGATCAGCGAGAACGCCGCCGCCGGGCCGAGGTCGAACTGGCCCACCGCCTTGGTGGTGAGGTACTGCGAGAGGAAGGTGGTGGCGTTGCCGGGGCCGCCGCCGGTGAGCACGAAGGGCTCGGTGTAGATCATGAAGCTGTCCATGAAGCGCAGCAGCACCGCGATCATCAGCACGCCGCGCATCTTGGGCAGCTGGATGTAGCGGAACACGGCCCACTTGCTCGCGCCGTCGATGCTGGCGGCCTGGTAGTAGGCGTCGGGGATGCTGCGCAGGCCCGCGAAGGCCAGCAGCGCGACCAGCGGTGTCCAGTGCCACACGTCCATGATCAGCACCGTCCACCAGGCGTGCACCGGGTTGCCGGTGTAGCTGTAGTCCATGCCGGCCCACTGCAGGAAGTAGCCCATGAGGCCGATGTCGGCGCGGCCGAAGATCTGCCAGATGGTGCCGACCACGTTCCACGGGATCAGCAGCGACAGCGCCACCAGCACCAGCACGGCCGAGGACTTCCAGCCCTGCGCCGGCATGGACAGCGCCAGCGCGATGCCCAGCGGGATCTCCACCAGCAGCACCGCCAGCGAGAACTGGATCTGCCGCCACAGCGCCAGGTGCAGCTCTTCATCGCGCATCACGGCGGCGAACCATTCGGTGCCCACGAACACGCGGCGGTCGGGCGAAAGCACGTCCTGCACCGAGTAGTTCACCACCGTCATCAGCGGCAGCACGGCCGAGAAGGCCACGCAGAGGATCACCGGCAGCACCAGCCACCAGGCCTTCTGGTTCACGGGTTTGGTTGTATTGCTCATGCCACCAGCACCTCGTCCTTGTAAAAGCAGGTATGCCGCCCGAGCACGCGCAGGTGCACGGTCTCGCCCACCCCGGGCGCGCTGGCTTCGGGCGCCAGCCGGCACTTGAGGCGGTGTTCGCCCGCCTCGCAGGTCACCATCACGTAGGTGCCGATGTCCTGCACGCGCGTCACCGTCGCGGGCAGCGTGTCGGGCTCGCCCGCTTGGCCGATCGCCAGGTACTCGGGGCGGATGCCAAGCTTGACCGGCCCTTCGGGCAGCACCTGGCCGTTGGTGAGCGCCAGCGGGTGCTCCAGCACCACCACACCGCCGCGCACGCTGGTCGCGGGCAGGAAGTTCATGCCGGGCGAGCCGATGAAGTGGCCCACGAAGGTGTGCGCCGGCCGCTCGAACAGCGCCGCCGCCGCGCCCACCTGCACCGCCCGACCGCGCGTCATCACCACCACCTCGTCGGCGAAGGTCAGCGCCTCCACCTGGTCGTGCGTCACGTAGATCAGCGTGAGCTTGAGTTCGTGATGGATCTGCTTGAGCTTGCGCCGCAGCTGCCATTTCAGGTGCGGGTCGATCACGGTCAACGGCTCGTCGAACAGCACGGCCGACACGTCCGAGCGCACCAGGCCCCGGCCCAGCGAGATCTTCTGCTTCTGGTCGGCGGACAGGCCGGCCGCGCGCTGGTCGAGCTGGTGGCTCATCTCCAGCATCTCCGCGATGCGGCCCACGCGGTCTTTGATCTCGGGCTCGGGCACCTTGCGGTTGCGCAAGGGGAACGCGAGGTTCTGCGCCACGGTCATGGTGTCGTAGATCACCGGGAACTGGAACACCTGGGCGATGTTGCGTTGCTGCGGGCTCTGGCGCGTCACGTCCACGCCGTTGAAGCGCACCGTGCCTTGCGACGGCGCGAGCAGGCCCGAGATGATGTTGAGCATGGTGGTCTTGCCACAACCGGAGGGGCCGAGCAGCGCGTAGGCGCCGCCGTCCTCGAAAGTCATCTGCAGCGGCAGCAGCGCGTAATCCTCGTCCGCCTTGGGATGGGGCCGGTAGGCGTGCGCCAGGTCGAGTTCGATGCGTGCCATCAGCCCGCCCTCCCCGCGCGCGCCGGGGCCTGCACCAGCGGGCCCTCGGCATCGAAGACGAACAGCTGATCGGGCCGCAGGTACAGCGTGATGGGATCGCCCAGCGGGCAGTCATGCACGCCGGTGAGCTGGGCCACCAGCTCGCCCACGGCCGTGTGCACGTGCACAAACGTGTCCGACCCCGCGATCTCGGCCAGCTCCACGCGCCCGGGCACCGCCACGTCGCCGGGCCGCTGCACCACCCGCAGGCCACCGGCGCGCAGGCCGAGCGTGAGCCGCGCGGGCGCGTCGGCCGGCAAGGCCAGGGGCCAGACCTCGCCGCCGGCCACGCGCACACCGCCCGCGACCGCCTCGGCGGCCATCAGGTTCATCGGCGGGTCGCTGAAGGCGCGCGCCACGCGAATGCTCCTGGGCGCATGAAACACCTCGGCCGTGGGGCCGTACTGCAGCAGCTCACCCGCGTCCATCACCGCCGTGTGGCCCCCGAGCAGCAGGGCCTCGCCCGGCTCGGTGGTGGCGTAGACCACGGTGGAGTCGCTGGTGGCGAACAGGTGGGTGAGCTCCTCGCGCAGTTCCTCGCGCAGCTTGTAGTCCAGGTTCACCAGGGGTTCGTCGAACAGCATCAGCGGCGCCTGCTTGGCCAGGGCCCGCGCCAGCGCCACGCGCTGCTGCTGGCCGCCCGAGAGCTCGGCCGGCAGGCGGTCGAGGAAGGGTTCGATGTGCAGGCGCGCGGCCAGCTCGCGCACGCGCTGGTCCACGCCGCGCTCGCCGCGCAGGCGCATGGGCGAGGCGATGTTCTGCGCCACCGTCATGGAGGGGTAGTTGACGAACTGCTGGTAGACCATGGCCACGTTGCGCTGGCGCACCGGCACCCGCGTCACGTCCACCCCGTCGGCCAGCACCCGGCCGATGGTGGCCGTGTCCAGCCCGGCCATCACGCGCATCAGGCTGGTCTTGCCGGCCTGGGTCGCGCCCAGCAACACCGTCACCTCCCGCGGGGCCAGGTTCAGGCTCTGGGGATAGAGGTGGGCCGTTGGCCCGACGGTCTTGCCCACGTGCTCCAGTGACAGCTGCATTCGAGTCCCAGTGTGAAAAAGCGCACACCCGAAAGCAGGCGGCGATTCGTTTTGCCGATTATGTTGTTCGTTTATGTTCCTTTTTATTCGGTACTTACCCTGAGGAGGGCCCAAAAGAATTCCGTTATGTTCGGGTGGCCTTTTCACCCACGACCGCCCGCCCCGATGAACCTCAACCCCCGCCACACCCAGCTGCTCGACGAAGTGCGCGCCCACGGTCCCCAGACCATCGAAGCCCTGGCCGAGCGCTTCGGCGTCACGCTGCAGACCGTGCGCCGCGACGTGCAGCGCCTGGCCGAGGCCGGCCTGCTGTCGCGTTTTCACGGCGGGGTGCGGCAACCGGGTTCGACCACCGAGAACATCGCCTACCGCCAGCGCCAGGCCATGCAGGCGGACGCCAAGACGCGCATCGCCCGCGCCGTGGCCCGGCGCGTGCCCAACGGCTGCTCGCTGATCATGAACATCGGCACCACCATCGAGGCCGTGGCGCGCGAGCTGCAGCACCACCGGGGGTTGCGCGTGATCACCAACAACCTGCACATCGCCTCGCTCATGAGCACCAACCCCGACTGCGAGGTGATCGTGGCCGGCGGCCTGGTGCGCGGCGCCGATCAGGGCATCGTGGGCGAGGCCACGGTGGACTTCATGCGCCAGTTCCGGGTCGACATCGGCCTGATCGGCATCAGCGGCATCGAGGCCGACGGCACGCTGCGCGACTTCGACTACCGCGAAGTGAAGGTGGCGCGCGCCATCGTCGAGCAGTCGCGCGAGGTCTGGCTGGCCGCCGACCACAGCAAGTTCAACCGCCCCGCCATGGTCGAGCTCGCGCGGCTGGACGACATCGACGTGGTCTTCACCGACGTGGCGCCGCCGCCGCCGTTCGACGAGCTGCTGGCCCAGGCCAACGTCGAGTGCGTGCGCGCCGGCATCGGCACCGACAACGCCTGACCAACACTGTTCTCCCGGAAGACGCCATGACCTACCTGCTCGCCCTCGACCAGGGCACCTCCAGCTCGCGCAGCATCGTGTTCGACCGCCAGGGCCGCGTGGTCACCATGGCGCAGCGCGAGTTCCGCCAGATCTACCCGCAGCCGGGCTGGGTGGAGCACGACCCGCGCGACCTCTGGCAGACGCAGCTGGAGACCGCGCGCGAGGCCTTGAAGCAGGCGAAGCTGCGCGCCGACCAGATCCAGGCCGTGGGCATCACCAACCAGCGCGAGACCACACTGGTGTGGAACCGCCAGACCGGCGAGCCGGTGTACAACGCCATCGTCTGGCAGGACCGTCGCGCCGAGAACACCTGCGCCGAATTGCGCGAGCGCGGCGCGAGCGACACCGTGCTGCAGAAGACCGGCCTGCGCATCGACGCCTACTTCTCCGGCACCAAGCTCAAGTGGATCCTGGACCACGTGCCCGGGGCGCGCGCGCAGGCCGAGCGCGGCGAGCTCGCCTTCGGCACCGTGGACAGCTGGTTGATCTGGCAGCTCACCGGCGGCGAGCGCCATGTGACCGACGTGAGCAATGCCTCGCGCACCATGCTCTTCAACGTGCACACGCGCGAGTGGGACGACGAGCTGCTGGCCCTGCTCGACATCCCGAAGCGCCTGATGCCCGAGGCCCTGCCCTCCAGCGCGCACTTCGGCCGCATGAAGGCCGAGTGGCTGGGCGCGCCGCTGGAGATCGGCGGCGTGGCCGGCGACCAGCAGAGCGCGCTCTTCGGCCAGGCCTGCTTCACCGCCGGCATGGCCAAGAACACCTACGGCACCGGCTGCTTCATGCTGATGCACACCGGCGAACGTTTCCAGGTCAGCGAGAACGGTCTCATCACCACCGCCACCGCCCAACCACCCGGGCCACAGCAGTACGCGCTGGAGGGCAGCGTGTTCATCGGCGGCGCCGTGGTGCAGTGGCTGCGCGACGGCCTGAAGGCGATCCCCTCCAGCAGCGAAGTGCAGTCGCTCGCCGAGAGCGTGCCCGACGCGGGCGGCGTGGTGCTGGTGCCCGCCTTCACCGGCCTGGGCGCGCCCTACTGGCAACCCGAGGCGCGCGGCAGCATCACCGGCCTCACGCGCGGCACCACCATGGCCCACATCGCGCGCGCCGCGCTGGAGAGCATCGCCTTCCAGAGCGCGGCCCTGCTCGACGCCATGAGCCGCGACGCGCTGGCCGCCGGCGGTGTGCCGGTGAGCGAACTGCGCGTGGACGGAGGCGCCTGCGCGAACAATTTGCTGATGCAGATCCAGGCCGACCTGCTGGGCATTCCGGTGGTGCGGCCGGCGGTGATCGAAACCACCGCGCTCGGCGCGGCCTACCTGGCCGGCCTGCACAGCGGCATCTACGGTGGGCTGGACGAACTCTCGAAACAATGGCGCGCCGAACGCACCTTCCACCCCACGCTCTCGCGCGAGCGCGCGGCCGAGAAGATGGCGCAGTGGGAACACGCCGTGCGCCAGACCGTCGCGCCCTGATGCGACGCGCGACAATGGCGCGATGAGCAACACCTCCACCCACCCCACCATCACCTTCATCGGCGGCGGCAACATGGCCAGCGCCATCGTCGGCGGCCTGGTCCGCCAGGGCCATCCCGCCAGCGCCTTGCAGATCGTCGAGCCTTGGGACGAACAGCGCGCGAAGCTGGCGCAGCAGTTTCCCGGCGTCAGCGTGCTGCCGGCGGCCGGCCCCGCGCTCCAGCCCTCGGGCCTGGTGGTCTGGGCCGTGAAGCCGCAGACCTTCAAGGAAGCCGCGCTGGCCAGCGCGCCGCACCTGAAGGAGGCGTTGCACCTGAGCGTGGCCGCCGGCATCACCAGCGAGAGCATGGCCGGCTGGTTGCAGACGCAGCGCATCGTGCGCGCCATGCCCAACACCCCGGCCCTGGTCGGTCTGGGCATGACCGGCCTGTTCGCCCGCGCGGGCGCCAGCGACGCCGACCGCGCGCTGGTGGAGGCCGTGGTGAAGACAACTGGCGACCTGGTGTGGGTGGCCGAGGAGGCCCAGCTGGACGCCGTGACCGCGCTCTCGGGCTCGGGTCCGGCCTACGTGTTCTATTTCCTCGAAGCCATGCGCGACGCGGGTGCCCGCATGGGCCTGCCGCCCGAGGTGGCCTACCAGCTCGCGGTGGGCACCTTCGTCGGCGCGGCCACGCTGGCCCAGCGCTCGGAGGACCCGCCACAGACGCTGCGCGAGCGCGTCACATCCAAAGGTGGTACGACCTACGCCGCGCTCACGTCGATGGACGCGGCGGGTGTGAAAGCCCAGTTTGAAGAGGCGCTGTTCGCGGCACAGAAACGCGCCGAGGAGCTTGGGCGCGAGTTCGGGAAGTAAACGTTACGTTGTTTCTCTCGCTGCTCGCGGACGCGGCGCACTCTGCTCCGCGGCTGTCCTCCGGCCGGCTGCGCCGGCCTCCCCCTTTACGCCGCTGCGCAGAGCACGCCGCATCCGCGAGCGGGTGTCACAAACGAGAAAGCCGCTCCTGCGCCGGTGGGCGTGGTGTGTTCTGCGCAGCGGCGTAAAGGAGGAGGCGGCACCAGCCGCCGGGGGACAGCCGCGGAGCAGAGCACACCGCGCCCGCCGGCCGCGAGGTCCAACGATCGAAACTCAAAGCAACCCGAGCACCACGCCCACAAACACCGTGAAGCCCAACCAGTGGTTGAGCCGGAAGGCCTTGAAGCAGCCCTCGCGCGTGCGCTCCTTGATCAAGGTGAAGTGCCAGACCACCTGGGCCAGCGCCACCACCAGCATGGCGCCCCAGACCCAGGGATTCACCACCGCCCAGAGCGTGGCCGTCCAGATCGCCAGGAACACCAGGTAGAAGCCCGTGACAGCGGGCACATCGGCCCGGCCCAATGTGATGGCCGAGGTCTTCATGCCGATGCGCAGGTCGTCGTCGCGGTCCACCATGGCGTACTCGGTGTCATAGGCCAACACCCAAAACAGGTTGCCCACCATCAGCACCCAGGCCAGCAGCGGCACCTGCGACTGCACCGCCGCGAACGCCATCGGCACGCCGAAGCTGAAAGCCACACCCAGCACCGCCTGCGGCATGGACACATAGCGCTTGGCGTAGGGGTAGATCAGCGTGATCGTCAGCGCGGCGAACGACATCAGCACCGTGAGCGTGTTGGTGGTGAGCACCAGCCCGAAGGCCGCCAGCGCCAGCACGGCCCCCACCGCGAGCGCCTCGCGCGTGGAGACCTTGCCCGAGGTGACCGGGCGCTGCGCCGTGCGCTTGACGTGCTTGTCGAATTCACGATCGGCCACGTCGTTCACACAGCAGCCCGCGCTGCGCATGAGGATGGTGCCCAGCACGAACACCGCCAGCAGGTGCCAGCCCGGGAAACCGCCCGCGGCCACCCACAGCGCGGCCAGCGAAGGCCAGAGCAGCAGCAGCCAGCCCGCGGGCCGGTTCCAGCGGATCAGGTCGAGGTACAGCGACAGGCGCGACGGCGCGGGCGAGGTGGCGGCAACCATGGCAGGCGAATCACTCCTCGAGCAGCGAACGCAGCATCCAGGCGGTCTGCTCGTGCACCGTCAGGCGCTGCGTCAGCAGGTCGGCGGTGGGCTCGTCGCCCGCCTTCTCCACCACGGGGAACAACTGGCGCGCGGTGCGCGCCACCGCCTCGTGGCCCTGCACCAGGATGCGCACCATCTCCAGCGCCTTGGGCGGCGTGGCCGGCACATCGGGCACCGAGCTGAGCTTGCCGAACTGCGCGTAGCTGCCCGGCGCCGCGTGGCCCAGCGAGCGGATGCGCTCGGCCACCGGATCGACCGCGTTCCACAGCTCGGTGTACTGCGTCATGAACATGGTGTGCAACGACGTGAACATCGGACCGGTCACGTTCCAGTGGAAGTTGTGCGTGGTCAGGTACAGCGTGTAGGTGTCGGCCAGCAGCTGCGACAGGCCCTTGGCGATGGCGGCGCGGTCCTTCTCGCCGATGCCGATGTTGATCGCGGGGGCGGTGACGGTGCCTCGGGGTTTGGCCATGGTGTGCTCCTTGGGATGGTGAATGGAAAGGAAAAACTAGGACAGGCGTTTGACGCCCGGCAGCTCGCAGGCGTAGATGGCGTTGCGCAGTTCGGCGATGGCCTCGTAGCGCGTGAAGCTGCGCCGCCAGGCCAGCACCACGCGCCGCGTGGGCGCCTCGCCCTGGAACGGCAGGTAACGCACGTAGGACGAATCGCCGAAGTCCTGGCCCGGCGCGCTCGCGCCGTCCAGCGCCGAGGACGGCACCGACAGGCGCGGCACCAGCGTCACGCCCATGCCGGCGGCGACCATGTGTTTGATCGTCTCCAGCGAGGAACCTTCGAAGCTCTTGCGGATGCCTTCGGCGTCGTTCGAGAAGCGCGCGAACTCGGGGCAGACCTCCAGCACGTGGTCGCGGAAGCAGTGGCCCGTGCCCAGCAGCAGCATGGTCTCGCGCTTGAGCTCTTCGTTGGTGATGTGCTCCTGCTTCGCCAGCGGATGGGTGTGCGGCACGGCGGCCAGGAAGGGCTCGTCGTACAGCGGCGCGATGGCGAGGTTGGTGTCGGGAAAGGGCTCGGCCAGGATGGCGCAGTCGATCTCGCCCAGGCGCAGCTGTTCCAGCAGCTTGACGGTGAAGTTCTCCTGCAGCATCAGCGGCATCTGCGGCGTGCGGTCGATGACGTGGCGCACCAGGTCGGGCAGCAGGTAGGGGCCGATGGTGTAGATCACGCCCAGCCGCAGCGGCCCGGCCAGCGGGTCCTTGCCGCGCTTGGCGATCTCCTTGATGGCGGCGGCCTGCTCCAGCACGGTCTGCGCCTGGCGCACGATCTCCTCGCCCAGCGGCGTCACCGCGATCTCGGTGGCGTTGCGCTCGAAGATCTTGAGCTCGAGTTCCTCTTCCAGCTTCTTGATGGCCACCGACAGCGTGGGCTGCGACACATAGCAGGCCTCGGCGGCCTTGCCAAAGTGCTTCTCCCTCGCCACGGCCACGATGTACTTGAGTTCGGTGAGCGTCATGGGGTGCTATTTTGCGCCCGTGGCCCGCGGCGTGCAGGGCGCCTCAGCCATTCACTCAGGCTTTCAGGTACTCGGCCTTGCCGCCGAGCCAGCGCGCGATGTGTTTTTCCGCCGCCGCCGGGTGCTGGGTGAGCATCACCGGCGCGGCCTCGCGCGCCCAGTCGAGCAGGTGGGTATCGGTCGCCAGGTCGGCGAAGCGCAGCAGCGGCGCACCCGACTGGCGCGCGCCGAGGAACTCGCCCGGGCCGCGGATCTCCAGGTCGCGGCGCGCGATCTCGAAGCCGTCGCTGGTGTCGGCCATGGCCTTCAGGCGCTCGCGCGCGGTCTCGCCCAGGCGCCCGCCATCGGGCGGCGTGTACATCAGCACACAGGCCGAGGCCGCCGCGCCGCGCCCCACGCGCCCACGCAGCTGGTGCAGCTGCGAGAGCCCGAAGCGCTCGGCGTGTTCGATCACCATCAGCGAGGCGTTGGGCACGTCCACCCCGACTTCGATCACGGTGGTGGAAACCAGCACGCCCATCTGCCCACCGGTGAACAGCGACATCACGGCCTTCTTCTCGGCCACCGGCATGCGCGAATGCAAGAGGCCGACCAGCACGCCGGGCAGGGCCTGCGACAGCTCGGCGTGCGTGGCTGTGGCGTTCGAGAGGTCGATCGCCTCGCTCTCCTCGATCAGCGGACAGACCCAGTAGACCTGCCGGCCCTGCCCGAGCTGGCCGCGGATGCGCTCGATCACCTCGGCGCGGCGACTGTCGGCCACCACCTTGGTGACGATGGGCGTGCGCCCGGGCGGCAGTTCGTCGATGGTCGACACGTCGAGGTCGGCGTAATAGCTCATCGCGAGCGTGCGCGGAATCGGTGTGGCCGTCATCATCAGCAGGTGCGGCTCCTGCTCGGTGCCGTCTTCCGCCACGCCCACCTTGCTGCGCAGCGCCAGCCGCTGCGCCACGCCGAAGCGGTGCTGCTCGTCGATGATGGCCAGCGCGAGGTGCTTGAACACCACCTGGTCCTGGATGACGGCGTGCGTGCCCACCACCAGCGCGGCCTCGCCGCTGGCGATCAGGGCCAGCATCTCGCCGCGCTGCTTTTTCTTCTGGCTGCCGGTGAGCCAGGCCACGCGCTTGCCCAGCGGCGCGAGCAAGGGCTCCAGCCAGCCGATGAGCTTGGCGAAGTGCTGCTCGGCCAGGATCTCGGTCGGCGCCATCAGCGCGCACTGCCAGCCCGCGTCGATGGCGATGGCGGCGGCCAGCGCCGCCACCACCGTCTTGCCCGAGCCCACATCGCCCTGCAGCAGCCGGTGCATGGGCACCTGGCGCAGCAGGTCGCGCGCGATCTCCTCGCCCACGCGGCGCTGCGCGGCGGTGAGCGCGAACGGCAGCGCACCCAGCAGCTGCTCGTGCAGCCCGCCCGCAGCGGCGCGCAGGGCGGGCGCGCGCAAGGCGGCGCGCTCCTGCTTGGCCGTGAACTGCGAGAGCTGCTGCGCCAGCAACTCCTCCGCCTTGAGGCGCTGCCAGGCCGGGTGGCTGCGGTCTTCCAGCGCGTCGAGCGACACGTCCGGCCCCGGGTGGTGCAGGTACTGCAGCGCGTCGCGCAGCGTCCAGGTGCCGCGCACCACGGCCTGCAGGCCGCCCAGCAGCGCGGGCGGCAGCGTCTCGCTCAGGTCGGCGCGCTTGAGGCCGCTGGCCACGGCCTTGCGGAGGTAGGCCTGCGGCAGCTGCGCGCTGGTGGGGTAGACGGGGGTGAGCGCGTCGGGCAGCTCGCCACCGGCCGCGTGGAACGCCGGGTGCACCATGGTCCAGCCCAGGAAGCCGCCGCGCAGTTCGCCGCGCACGCGCACCCGCTCACCCACCGCCAGCGTCTTCTGGTGCGCCGGGTAGAAGGTGAAGAAACGCAGCGTGCAGGTGTCGGTGCCGTCGTCCAGCGTCACCAGCAGCTGGCGGCGCGGGCGAAAACTGATCTCGCTGTTCGTCACCGTGCCCTCGATCTGCGCCAGCTGGCCGTCGCGCGCGCCGCGCAGGCTCACGATGCGGGTCTCGTCCTCGTAGCGCAGGGGCAGGTGCAGGGCCAGGTCGATGTCGCGCACCAACCCGAGCTTGTGCAAGGCCTTCTGAGGGGCAGACAGGGGCTTGCGGGCAGGGGTGGCGTCGGGCATGGGACAATTCTGCCCGGTTCCCAACCCCTCCTTTTCACTTGGCACGGGCCTTGTTCGGCCCTCAAGCAGCATGACCGCTTCTTCTTTCCCCGACACCGTCGCGCGCCCCTTCACCGTCGCCGACTTCGACTTCCACCTCCCCCCCGAGCTGATCGCCCAGCACCCCGCCCCCGAGCGCAGCGCCTCGCGCCTGCTCGACGGCACCGGCCCCGCGCCGGTGGACCGCGTGTTCCGCGCGCTGCCCGCCCTGTTGAACGACGGCGACCTGCTGGTGTTCAACGACACCCAGGTCGTCAAGGCGCGCCTCTTTGGCCAGAAGGCCAGCGGCGGCCAGCTGGAAATGCTGATCGAGCGCGTGCTGCTGCCCCACGAGGCCAGCGACGGCACGGCGCACGAGGTGGTGGCCCACCTGCGCGTGAGCAAGAAGCCCCAGCCCGGCGGCCGCCTGCACATGGCCGGCGGCCTGAAGGGCGGCGGGTTCGACGCGGTCTTTCTCGGTCGCTGGCCCGACGAGCAGGGCCAGCTGTTCCGCTTCCGCCTGCACGGCCCGGCCGGTGACACGCCCTACGAGCTGATGGCGCGCCACGGCCACGTGCCCCTGCCGCCTTACATCACCCACGCCGACGAGGCCGACGACGAGCGCCGCTACCAGACGGTGTTCGCGCGCGTGCCGGGCGCGGTGGCCGCGCCCACCGCCGCCCTGCACTTCGACGAGGCCGTGCTGGCCGCGCTCGACGCGCGCGGCGTGCGCCGCGCCAGCGTCACCCTGCACGTGGGCGCGGGCACCTTCGCGCCCATGAAGGCAGGGCGCATCGAAGACCACGTGATGCACCACGAGCGCTACGCCATTCCCCCCGAAACGCTGCAAGCCATCGCCGACTGCCGCGCGCGCGGCGGCCGCGTGGTGGCGGTCGGCACCACCACCGTGCGCACGCTGGAGAGCTGGGCGCGTTCGGGCGAGACCCAGGGCGACACCAACATCTTCATCACCCCGGGCTTCGGCTTCCGCGTGGTGGACCTGATGGTGACCAACTTCCACCTGCCGCAGTCCACGCTGATGATGCTGGTGAGCGCCTTCGCCGGCTACGACCGCATCCGCGCGCTGTACGACCACGCCATCGCCGGGCGCTACCGCTTCTTCAGCTATGGCGACGCCATGCTGCTGCGCCGCGCCTGAACCGTCTCACCATGCGCCCTCTGCTCCTGGCCCTGCTCGCCCTGTTGCTGCCCCCCGCCGCGCCAGCCGCCCAGCCCCTGTACGCGGCTAAGGGCCGTTGCGACGGCCACCCGGGCATCGCGTTGAAGGTGCCCGATGGCTGGTGCGCGGGCCTGGTGGCCGATGCGCGCGATGGCCTGCGCATGCCGCGCCGCCTGCTGGCCGTGGCGCCGCACCGGTTCTGGATCATCGACATGGGCAACTGGGAGCCGCGCCGAGGCCGCCTGCTGGAGCTGCGCACCGATCTCGCGCGCGGCGAGGCCGGGCGCGTGCGCGTGCTCGCCAGCGGCCTGGACCGCCCGCACGGCCTGGCCCTGGGGCCGGACGGCCGCGTCTACATCGGCGAAGCCGGCACCGTGTGGCGCACGCCGGTGGGCGAGGCGGTGCAGCGGCAGGACGTGATCACCGGCCTGCCCACCGGCGGCGCGCACCCGCTCAAGGAACTGGCCTTCACGCCCGATGGCCGCCTGCTGGTCAACCTGGGCTCGGTCACCGACGCCTGCCGGGGCGACGACCAGCAGCAGCCCCAGCCCTGCCGCGAACTCACCGGCCCGCAGCCGCGCGCCGCGGTCTACGTGGCCCGTTTCGGCGGCGCGGACTTCGCGCTGCAGAGCTTCCAGGCCCTGGCCACCGGCCTGCGCAACTCGCTCGGCCTGGCCGGCACGAGCGCGCGCGACGGCACGGTGCGCCTGTGGCAGGCCGAGAACTCGGTGGACTACACCGACGCGGCACTGCCCGCCGAGGAACTCAACGAGCTGAAGGACGGCGCGTCCTACGGCTGGCCCTACTGCGTGAGCGATGCGCGCGGCAAGGCCGTGCCGGCGCGCGGCTACGAAGGCCGGGCGCGCTGCGCCACGCACACGGCGGCCCACGCGGCTTGGCCGGCGCACGTGGCCCCGCTGCAACTGCTCAGCGCGCCCCAGGCCCTCACCACCGGTCCGTTCGCCGGTCGCCTGCTCGCCGTCTGGCATGGCTACCGCACGGGCGGCCACCGCGTCGTGGCCTGGCGGCTCGACGAACACGGCCGCCCTGGCGGCGCGCGCGAAGACCTGGTGAGCGGCTGGCACGCCCAGGTGGGCGTGCGCCCGCTGGGCACCCCCGCCGGCATCACCCTCGACGCCGAGGGCCGCCTGTGGATCGTCGAAGACCGCAACCGCAGCGTGATCGTGATCGCGCCCAGCCCACCCTGAACACCCGTCCCCCAAGAGACCCACCATGCTCCAGTTCGACCTGCTCACCACCGACCCAAACAGCCACGCGCGCCGCGGCCGCCTCACGCTCAACCACGGCGTGGTGCAGACCCCCATCTTCATGCCCGTGGGCACCTACGGCACCGTCAAGGGCGTGATGCCACAAAGCCTGCACGACATGGGCGCGCAGATCATCCTGGGCAACACCTTCCACCTCTGGATGCGCCCGGGCCGCGAGGTGATGCAAAGCTTCGGCGGCCTGCACGCCTTCGAGCAATGGCACAAACCCATCCTCACCGACTCGGGCGGCTTCCAGGTCTGGTCGCTCGGCGCGATGCGCAAGATCACCGAAGAAGGCGTGACCTTCGCCTCGCCGGTCAACGGCGACAAGCTGTTCATGTCGCCCGAGGTCAGCATGCAGATCCAGACCGGGCTGAACAGCGACATCGTGATGCAGCTCGACGAGTGCACGCCGTACGAGACCAACGGCCACCTCACCACCGAGGCCGAGGCGCGCAAGAGCATGGAGATGAGCCTGCGCTGGGCCAAGCGCTCGCAGGACGAATTCGCGCGGCTGGAGAACCCCAACGCGCTGTTCGGCATCGTGCAGGGCGGCATGTTCGAGCACCTGCGCCAGGAGTCGCTGGACGCACTGGTCGAGATGGACTTCCCTGGTTACGCCATCGGCGGCGTGAGCGTGGGCGAGCCCAAGGAACAGATGCTGCAGATCATGGCGCACACGCCGCACCGCCTGCCCGCGCACAAGCCGCGTTACCTCATGGGCGTGGGCACGCCCGAAGACCTGGTGCAGGGCGTGGCCGACGGCGTGGACATGTTCGACTGCGTCATGCCCACGCGCAACGCGCGCAACGGCACGCTGTTCACGCGCTTTGGCGACCTGAAGATCCGCAACGCGCGCCACAAGACCGACCACCAGCCGCTGGACGCCACCTGCACCTGCCACGCCTGCGCCGGGAAAAGCGGCGTGAGCTGGGCCGACGGCGGGCGCGACGGCTTCAGCCGCGCCTACCTGCACCACCTGGACCGCTGCGGCGAAATGCTCGGCCCCATGCTGACCACCATCCACAACCTGCACTACTACCTGAACCTCATGCGCGAGGTGCGCGAGGCGCTGGACGCCGGCACCTTCAGCGCCTTCCAGGCGAAGTTCAAGACCGATCGCGCGCGCGGGGTCTAGCTCTCGACCTTCGCCGCCGGTTCACCACACGAGTAGCAGTACCGCGCGAACGCGCTCTTGCGCGCCTGGCAGGCCGTGCAGTGGTTGTGCAGGCCCATGCCACAGTGCGGGCAGAAGTCGTTCTTCGGGTCCTTCAGGTCCACCGCGCGCTCGCAGCCCGGGCACACGCCCTTGGCCAGGCGGGTCTGCGCGAGGTCGTAGTCCAGCTCCTGGCGGCGCTGCCGATCGGGCAGCGCCTCGGTCTGCTGCTGGCGCTCGAGGTAACGCTGCAGCGCCTGGATCGCGTAGCGCCCCCCAATCACCGTGAGCACGATGCCCACGATGTAGCGCACATAACCGCCGTAGCTCGGCAGGTAAGGCACGAGCTCGACGAAAAACGCGAACAGCGCGAAGAAGATGAAGCCCCAGACGAAGGGCCAGTAGGTGCTCTTGCGCTGCTTCGCGAACAGCCAGCCCGCCACCACCAGCAGGGGCAGCGTGAGCGCCAGCCGGTAGAGGAACACGCGCAGCTCCTGCGCGCGCTGGGCCGATTCGTAGGACTGGCGCGCGTCTTCCTGCATCTGCTGCAGTTCATCCTGGGCGCGCTGCTGCACCTGCCGCGCGTCAAGCGCTGCCTGACGTTGTGACTCCACCGCCGCAAGCGCCTCGCGCTCGGCCTGGCGGTAACCGTCGAGCTGCCGCGTGCGCTCGATCAGTTCCGGGTCCTGCTCGGGCCGCTGCGTGGCCTGGCGGGTATTCAACCAGTTGCCGAAGGTGTCGCGTGCCGCGCGGTGGTTGGCCTGCGCGGCCTGGTGCTGAAGCTGCGCCTGATCGAGCGCGTCCCGGGCCTCGCGCGCCCTGCGTTGCGCGGTCTCGATGACCTGCCGAACCTGCGGCGCACGCTGCGGGTCCAGAAAGTCGTCGAGCGTGCGCTGCTGCTCGACCTGCGGCAGGTCGCCCACGATGGTGCTGCCCAGCCCCACCAGGAACCACGCGAACACGAAGGCCACCAGCCAGAGGCCTCGGTGGAACCACTTCTCCGACCAACGCAATGCCTTGCCCATGTTCAGTCCTCCAGAAAGTTGCACCGTTTTACAACGCCAGCGCCTGCGGCGCGGACGCCATGCCGCTGCGAGAGAGCCATTCGAACACCGAATCCACCGTCACGGTCTCGATGCGGTCGGCAAACCGCTTCTCGTTCGGGTGGTCGTCGAAGGCCACGTTGGCCGTGCCGGCGCGCGCGCCGAGCCGCGTGAACGCGCCCAGCTTGAGCGTGGTCGGCTGGTAGCCCTTGAAACGCAGCCAGGCCTGGGCCTGTTCGCGCGTGCCGACACCGCTTTCGGCCGCCATCGCGAGGGTTTCGATCGCCCACTGGTTGGACTGCTGGTAACGCTGGCCCCAGGCGTAGCTCACCAGGTTGTAGGGCCGCGCGTGCAGGGCCACCGAGCGCCGGGGGTCGTTCAACAGCTCGAACAGCGGCGCCTGCAGGGCCGGGGCCGGCACCACCCACGCGGCTTCCTGGCGCCACAGGTCGTCCAGGAAAAACTCGCCCAGGCCCTGGCGGTACAGGTCGCCGGTGGCGGTGCCGCACTGGTTGAGCTTGTGCAGCACGCGCCAGGGCCCTTGCGCCGTCTTGTAGGCCCAGCCCAGGTGCGAGTAGCGCAGCTGGTACTTGCTCAGGTCCTGCCCGGCGCGGCCCAGCACCACCACGCGCGCGCCGCTGCGGGCGTGCTCGGCGTCCAGCGCCTGCGCGGTCCTCTGCGCCAGCGCCATGCCCTGCTCGATGGTGTGCGCGGTGAGCGGCTTCTGTTCGCAGGATCGGCCGGCGTGGGCCACCGCCGTGAACATCAACGCGGCAGCGCATCCGCAAGCGAAACGCAGCGCGGCCTTCATTGCGTCACCCGTTCGTTGTGCAGCAGGGCGCGGCCCAGCTCGTTGGGGATGAAGGCCAGCACCTCGCCCGCCGCCGAGAGCAGCACGCCGGTGCCGATCACGCTGACCGCCACGACGGTGCCCACGCCGACCACCACACCCGAGGCCGCGCGCCCGGCGACCTCCACGCTGGCGCGGGCGCCGTCGGAAGCGCGTTCCAGCACATAGACCGTGCCGCGCGCGGTGCTCTCCACCGTTTTCACCACCAGCACCGCACCGGCGGTGGAGAAGGCCACCGGCAGCACGCTGACGGCCGCCGCGCCCGCCGAGGCGGTGACGACGACGGACGCCACGGGCAACAGGGACAACGCGGCCGAGGCCTCGCTCTGCGCCCGGGCCGGGGCGCTGGCCAGGGACAAGGCCAGGCAGACGCTGGCGAGCAGCGACATCGATTTCAGTTTGAACGTGTTCATGGAAGACTCCGGCTGAAAAAGAAAAGAAGGGGTGGGTCGGTTCATTCGGCGGTGCCGGCGGCGCGTTCCTGCATCGCCTGCTGACGGCCGCGAATCTGGGCCTCGCTCAGGTCGGCCTCGTGGCGGTCGCGCAGGGTCTTGGCCAGCGTGAACGCCGAGGTGACGAGGTAGAGCCAGCTCACGCCCAGGTAGGCGCGGTAGGTGTCGTTGATCTCCATGCGCATCAGGCCCCAGCCGGTCAGGCCCATGGCGACGGCAAAACCGCCCCAGACCACGATGCGCCACATCGGCGTTTCGGCCTCGCCACTGAGCGCGGCCTTCTGGCCATCGCGCACCGCCTTGGACAACACGAACACGGTCGAGAGACAGAACACGTAGCCCATCACCATGAACGCGCGGTCCAGCGACTGCCCCGGCAGCCAGGCCAGGCCGGTGGCGCACAGGAAGACGGCGACACCGAACGAGACCCACACCTGCAGTTGCCAGGCACGGGTGTCGCGCATCACGATGAGGGAAGAACGGTTCGAGGCCATGTGAAAACCCTTGGGGTTGTTGAGGAGCCGCGATGGTGCCGCTGGCGCGCCTCGAAAGACCCGGGAAACTCGACCTGTATCGAAAAATGGCTGATCGGGTATCGATTTGCGATACCCGATCAGCCATCAGTGCAGCAGCTGGGCGACGCGCGCCTGCAAGGCCTCGGGCGTCACGGCCGAAGACGGCATCGGTTCGCCCACGTTCAGCCCGACGCGGTTGAACAGGCCGCGCCGGAACGGACGGACCATGGCGGTCTTCTCGCCGTGGCGCACCTCGACCCTACTGAAGAAGGAACCCCAGAGGTTGGTCAGCGCCATCGGGATCACCGGCACCTGCAGGCCATCGGCCTCGGCGCGTTCGAGGATCTTCATCACGCCACCCTTGAACGGCTGCAGCTGACCGTCGGCCGTGATGCCGCCTTCGGGGAAGATGGCCAGCAGCTCGCCCTCGCGCAGCACGGCGGCGGCGGCGTCGAACGCGGCCTCGTAGGCCGCCGCGTCTTCCTTCTGCGGCGCGATCGGAATCGCCTTGGCCAGCCGGAACAGCGCGCCCAGCACCGGCACGCGGAAGATGCGGTGGTCCATCAGGAAGCGGATCGGGCGCGGGCTCGCGGCCATGAGCAGCACCGCGTCGACAAAGCTCACGTGGTTGCAGACGATCACGGCCGCGCCGTCGGTGGGGATGTGCGCGTCGCCCGTGACCTTGAAGCGGTACACGCAGCGCGAGGCCACCCAGGCCACGAAACGCAGCAGGTACTCGGGCACCAGCATGAAGATGTAGAACGCCACCACCGCATTGGCCAGGCCCACCAGCAGGAACATCTGCGGGATCGTGAAACCCGCGCCGAGCAGGGCGCCCGCGATGAGCGCGCTGGCGATCATGAAGAGCGCGTTGAGGATGTTGTTGGCCGCGATGATGCGCGCGCGGTGCGTGGGCTGGCTGCGCATCTGGATCAGCGCGTACATGGGCACGCTGTACAAGCCGGCGAACAGGCTGAGCAGGGTCAGGTCGGCCAGCACGCGCCAGTGGCCCGACACCGCCATGAACTCGGCCACGCCCTGGCTGGCCACCGGCGGCAGGCCGCGCGAGGCGAAGTACAGGTCGATGGCGAACACGCTCATGCCGATGGCGCCCAGCGGCACGAGGCCGATTTCCACGTGCCGGCGCGAGAGCACCTCGCACAGCAGCGAGCCGGTGCCGATGCCGACCGAGAACACGATGAGCAGCAGCGAGGCCACCTGCTCGTTGCCGTGCAGCACCTCCTTGGCGAAGCTGGGGAACTGGCTCAGGAAGACCGCGCCGAAGAACCACATCCAGCTGATGCCCAGCACCGAGCGGAACACCACCGTGTTGCCGTGCGCGAGTTTCAGGTTGCGCCAGGTCTCGGTGAAGGGGTTCCAGTTGATCTTCAGGCCCGGGTCGGTGGCGGGCGTGGCGGGCACGTAATGCGCCGTCACCCGGCCGAGCACGGCCAGCGCCACGCAGCTGAAGCCCACATGGTGCGCGCCGATCTCGGGCACGGCGATGATCAGGCCGCCGGCCAGGTTGCCCAGCAGGATGGCCACGAAGGTGCCCATCTCCACCATGCCGTTGCCGCCGGTGAGCTCGCGCTCGCCCAGGTGGTGCGGCAGGTAGGCGAACTTCACCGGGCCGAACAGCGTGGAATGCAGACCCATGAGGAAGGTGCAGGCCAGCAGCAGCACGATGTTCGTGCTGAAGAAGGCCCACGCGGCCAGGGCCATGATGAGCACCTCCAGCCGCTTCACGAAGACGATCAGCGTCTTCTTGTCGTACTTGTCGGCGAGCTGGCCGCTGGTGGCCGAGAACAGCAGGAAAGGCAGGATGAACAGGGCGCCGATCACCAGCCCGGCCAGGGTGGGGGGCAGCCAGGCCACCTGCAGCTGGTAGGTCACCAGCACGGTGAAGGCGAACTTGAACAGGTTGTCGTTCGCCGCGCCGAGGAACTGCGTCCAGAAAAACGGCGCAAAGCGGCGCTGGCCCAGCAGCGCGAACTGGCCGCCTTCGTGGGCCGGGGCGTGAGACGGATGGGCCACGGCGGACGTGGCGGTGGATGGGCTCATGTGCATCTCCTCCTGTTGGGCTTGTGCGGCGGATTCTGCCGCACGGCGCAGTGTCATGCTCCCCACCCCATCGGGCATCGTCTTCCGATACAGTCGATCCAGACCAAACCCCAAGTACCGCATCTCGATACCGGACACCCCATGAGCACCACCGCCGACCTCGTTCTCGCGCTCAAGAAGGAACTGAAGGCCGCGCAGATGACCTACGCCGACCTGGCGCAGGCCATCGGCATGGCGGAGTCCAGCGTCAAGCGCATGCTGGCCGGCGGCGACATGTCGCTCTCGCGCGTGGACGAGATCTGCCGCGCCCTGAAGCTGGATTTCGCGGAGCTGTCGCGGCGCGTGGCCGACACCCAGCCCCTGCTGCGCGAGATGTCGCAGGACCAGGAACGCGCGGTGGTGGCCGACAAGAAGCTGCTGCTCGTCGCCATCTGCGTGCTCAGCCAGTGGACGCTGGAGCAGATGACCGCGCAGTACCGGCTGAGCGAGGCCGAGTGCGTGAAGTACCTGGTGCAGCTCGACCGCATCGGCATCATCGAGCTGCGCCCGCTCAACCGCTACCGCCTCAAGCTGGCCAAGACCTTCCGCTGGCGCCCTCATGGCCCGGTGATGAACTACTTCCGCGAGCACGCGCTGCTGGACTATTTCGCCGGCGGCTTCGACGGCAGCGGCGAAGGCGTGATGCTGGTGCACGGATCGGTCAGCCGCACGCTGGCGCCGGCCTTCCTGGAGCGCCTGCAGCGCGTCGCGCAGGACTTCGCGCAGCAGCACCAGACCGACCAGAAGCTCAGCGAGAAGGACCGCGAGGGCTACACGCTGGTGCTGGCCATGCGCAGCTGGGAGTTCGAGGCTTTCACACAGCTGCGGCGCTGAGGCCGGCATGAACACCTCCGTGCCCCGCCACATCCTGCCCGTGCTGGTGCTGGCCCAGTTCCTGGGCACCTCGCTCTGGTTCGCGGTCAACGCCGTCATGCCCGACCTGCAGCGCGAGCTGGGCTGGCCCACCAGCGCGGTGGGCACGCTCACCTCGGCGCTGCAGTTCGGCTTCATCGCCGGCACGCTGGTGTTCGCGCTGCTGGCCATCGCCGATCGGTTCGCGCCGCGCCTCGTGTTCCTGGTGTGCTCGCTGGCCGGTGCGGCCTGCACCGTGGGGGCCTGGTGGATGGTTCGCGACCACACCGCCTTGCTGGTCTGGCGCTTCGCCACCGGTTTTTTCCTGGCCGGGATCTACCCGGTGGGCATGAAGATCGCGGCGCAGTGGTACACGCGCGGCCTGGGCGGTGCGCTGGGCCTGCTCATCGGGGCGCTGGTGCTGGGCTCGGCCAGCGCGCACGCGCTGCGCGCGCTCAGCGGCGCCCTGCCCTGGCCCACGCTCATGCTGGGCGTGGCGGCGCTGGCCGCCGCGGGCGGCCTGCTGCTGTTCTTCGGCACCAGCGACCCGCCCGGCGCAGCCCAGCGCGTGACCACGCTGCAATGGCGCGCCCTGGCCACGCTGTGGACGGATGCGCGCGTGCGCAGCTCGGTGCTCGGTTACTTCGGCCACATGTGGGAGCTCTACACCATGTGGGTGATGGTGCCGCTGGTGCTGGCCACGCGCTTCGAGGGCACGGGGCTTTCCTGGACCGCGTTCCTCGTGCTGGGCGCGGGCGCCATCGGCTGCGCGGGCGGGGGCTGGCTCGCGCCGCGCTGGGGCAGCGCGCGGGTGGCGGGCACGCAACTCGCGCTCAGCGGCGCCTGCTGCCTCGCCGCGCCCTGGGCCCTGGGCGCGCCGACCCCGCTGTTCATCGGCTGGCTGCTGCTCTGGGGCATCACCGTTTCGGGCGACTCGCCGCAGTTCTCCACGCTGACCGCTCGCAATGCACCACCGCAGGCCGTGGGCAGCGTGCTCACGCTCACCAACAGCATCGGCTTCGCGATCTCCATCGCGAGCATCCTGCTGTTCGTGTCCCTGGCCGAACACGTGCCGCTGGGCGCGCTGCTGCCCTGGCTGGCGGTCGGGCCCGCGCTGGGGCTGTGGGCCTTGCGCCCGCTCTGGCGGGAGGACGCCCGCGCGCGCTGAGCACGGCGCGTGCGCTGGCGAACAGACCGGGCCGGGCACAGGTCCTACCGTGGAAACCCACCCGCCACGAAGAACCCCATGCCCCGGCCCCACCTGCTTCCTCCGCCGAACTGGCGCGCCCGCACCGCCGTGGGCCTGACCGCGCTGCTGGCGCTCGGCGCCTGCGCCGAATCGGCCCGCCACAGCGTGGCCGAGGGCACGGGCCCGAACCCGGTCCTGCCGGCACCGAACAAGACCCTGATCCCCACGGTGAACGTGGCGCCCGTCGTCGGCTGGCCCAGTGGTGCGGCGCCCACCCCCGCGCCGGGCACGCGCGTGACGGCCTTCGCGCGCGACCTGGCGCACCCGCGCTGGCTGCTGGTGCTGCCCAACGGCGACGTGCTGGTGGCCGAGTCTGCCGCGCCCCCCAAGCCGGAAGGCAGCGGGGGCGGTTTCAAGGCCTGGGTCACCGGCCTGTTCATGAAGCGCGCGGGCGCGGCCGTGCCCAGCGCGAACCGCGTCACCTTGCTGCGCGATGCCGACGGCGACGGCGTGGCCGAGTTCCGCTCGGTGCTGCTCAGCGGCCTGCACTCACCCTTCGGCATGGCCCTGGTGGGCGAGCGCCTGTTCGTGGCGAACGCCGACGCGGTGCTCGGCTTTCCGTACCGCACGGGCGACACCACCATCGGCGCGCCCGGCACCCCGCTGGTGGCCCTGCCGGCCGGCATCAACCACCACTGGACCAAGGGCCTGATCGCCAGCCCCGACGGGCAGCGGCTCTACGTGAGCGTGGGCTCCAACAGCAACGTGGGCGAGCGCGGCATGGCCGCCGAAGAAGGCCGCGCCGCGATCTGGCAGGTGGATGTGGCCACGGGCGCGCACCGCCTCTTCGCCACCGGCCTGCGCAACCCCGTGGGCATGGCCTGGGATGCCTCGGGCCGCACGCTGTGGACGGTGGTGAACGAGCGCGACGAGCTCGGCAGCGACCTGGTGCCCGACTACCTCACCTCGGTGCGCGACGGCGGCTTCTACGGCTGGCCCTACAGCTACCATGGCCAGCATGTGGACGCGCGCGTGCAGCCGCCGCAACCCGCGCTGGTGGCCACGGCAATCGCACCCGACTACGCGCTGGGCCCGCACACCGCGTCGCTCGGCCTGGCTTCGTCCCGTGGCAGCGCCTTGCCCGCGCCGTTCGTGGGCGAGGGCATGTTCATCGGCCAGCACGGCTCGTGGAACCGCCAGCCGCACAGCGGCTACAAGGTGATCTTCGTGCCCTTCCAGGCGGGCCGCCCCGCCGGCATGCCGGTCGATGTGCTGACCGGCTTCCTGAATGCGGATGGCAAGGCCCAGGGCCGGCCGGTGGGCGTGGCGATCGACCGGCGCGGCGGCTTGCTCGTGGCCGACGACGCGGGCAATGTGGTCTGGCGCGTGAGCAGCGAACGCTGACGCCAAAAAACGAAGGCCCGACCGGCAGACACCGGTCGGGCCCTCATCGCGGTGAAGCGAGCGGAATGGCTCGTCAGCGCTTGCGGATCAGGCCGACCACGATCGAGACCAGGGCCATGACCAGGAAGACCACGAAAAGCAGCTTGGCGATGCCGGCCGCGCTGGCGGCGATGCCGCCGAAGCCCAGCACAGCGGCAATCAGGGCGATGACAAAGAAAACCACGGCGTAGTGCAGCATGGTGGGCTCCTGTGTGAGGCCGGTGGTCCGGCCTTTTGGTGGGTTCACAACGACCACCGTTGTGATGCCTTCACTGTAGGGACACCGGTGCTCGAAAGCTGCAAGCCCGAGCGCCGTTGTCTCGTAGGACGGCACCGACACTTCGCGCGCACGCCGCCTACTGGATCAGGCCGTTCTTCAGCGCGTAGTAGGTGAGGTCGCTGTTGCTCGTGAGCTTGAGCTTTTCGAGCACCCGCGTGCGGTAGGTGCTCACGGTCTTGATGCTCAGGAACATGGACTCGGCCATGTTGCCGATGGTCTCGCCCTTGGCCAGGCGCAGGAACACCTGCAGCTCGCGCTCGGACAGCAGCTCGTGCGGCGGGCGCTCGGCATCGCCCGCGGCGTTGTCGGCCAGCAGCTCGGCCACGGCCGGGCTGATGTAGCGCCGGCCGCGCGCCACGGTGCGGATGGCGGTGACGATGTCGTCGGGCGCGCAGTCCTTGTTCAGGTAGCCGCTGGCGCCGTAGCGCAGCAACGTGGTCGCGTACTGCGCTTCGGGAAAGCCGCTGAGAATGAGCACCGGCAGATCCGGAAAACGCGCCTTGATGGCCTGCAGCGCGTCCACGCCACTGTGGTCTGGCATGGAGATGTCCATCAGCAGCACGTCCACCTCGCCCCCGCGCACGAGTTCGAGGGCCTCACGACCGTTGTTGGCCTCGCCCGTCACTTTCAGGTCCACGTGTTCGCTCAGGAACTGGCGCAGGCCCGACCGCACGATGGCGTGGTCGTCAACGATTCCGACTTTGATCATGGTGTCCTTGATGCTCTTTTGTGGGGGCCGCAAGCAATTTAACAGGCCGGCTCCCCGGGGGCAGTCAGACGGCTCCTACAACCCCGCCCCGCGCATCGGCCATGTCCTACACACGCTCGGCCCGCCGCCCGACATCCGGCAGCCGGCGGATTTCCTACAGTGACTCCACGGTCTTCTGACCGGTACCTGCAACCCAACCACAAGGAGTCGCCATGAACTGGGATCGCATCGAAGGCAACTGGAAACAAGTCAAGGGAAAGATGGTCGAGCAGTGGGGCAAGCTCACCGACGACGATTTCGACGTCGTGGCCGGCCGCCGTGAACAGCTCACCGGCAAGATCCAGGAGCGCTACGGCGTGGCCAAGGACGAAGCCGAACGCCAGGTGGCGGACTGGGAACGCCGCGTCAGCGACGACTGGTTCGAAAACCCCAACGACCGCAAGCCGCACTGACCTGCGAATTTGCTTCATTCACCTTCGTCGGCCTGACCGGCGATCTGAAAGGACAACATCATGAAACGCAACACCCGACTCGCGGCCCTCGCGGCCGCCGCCATGGCCACCAGCCTGATCGTGGCCTGTGGCCAGAAGGAAGACGAAACCGTGGGCCAGCGCATGGACAGCACGGTGGAGCAAACCCAGGCAGCGGGCGCTGAACTGCGCGCCGATGCCAACAACGCCGCTCAGGACGTGAAGGCCGCCGGCAACGAAGCCGCCGACAAGATCGCCATGGGCGCCGCCGACGTGGCCATCACCGCCAAGGTGAATGCCGCCCTGGCCGGCGACTCGCAACTGAGTGCGCTCAAGATCAACGTGGACACCACCAATGGCCACGTGGAACTCAAGGGCACCGCACCCGACCCCGCCGCCCGAGATCGCGCGACCGTCCTGGCCGCTGCCGTCGAAGGCGTGGTGAAGGTGGAAAACCGCCTGACCGTCGAGGCCAAGGGCTGACCAGCCCCCAGACCCATCTCTCTCTGAATTTCAAATGACCACCACCGCCACCGGCGGGCCCCGTCCACAGGGGCTCGCCGGTCGCTCCAAGAACCCAACCCCGAGGAGAATCCCATGAAACTGTCACACACCCTGCTGGCCATTGCCGCCGCCACCGCCGTCGTTCAGATCACCGGCTGTGCCGTGGCCCGCGATCAACAGACCGTCGGCGCCTACGTCGACGACGCCACCATCACCACCCGGGTGAAGGCCGCCTACGCCAAGGATCCGGTCGTGGCCGCCACCTCCATCCATGTGGAAACCCTCAACGGCACGGTGCAGCTCTCGGGTTTTGCCAAGTCCGCCGGTGAAAAGAGCGCGGCCGAGCGCCTGGCGCGTGAAGTCAACGGGGTGAAATCCGTCAAGAACGACATCGCGGTCCGCTGACCGCGAGCGACGGCCGCCGCGTGTAGGATTCCGCCTACACGAAAATCAGCGGCCGTGAAGGCGCGGGAACGCACAGGCGCGGCAAGATGGCCGCGTTTGTGCGTGAAGGCATCCTGGATGCCATTCGCCCGCACCGGATATCCTTGGAACGCTCACGCCCGCCTGCCCCATGTCGCCGCTCAGAACCTACATCGTCGAGGACAACAAGGTCATCTATGAGAACCTGGTGTCCACGCTGGAAGAGCTGGCCAATGTGGAAGTGGTCGGGCACGCCAGCGACGAAGAGACGGCCGTGCACTGGCTGCAACAGGGTGATCGGTTCGACCTCATGATCATCGACATCTTCCTGGTCACCGGCTCGGGCCTGGGTGTGCTGAAAGCCGCCCAGGAGTCGAATGTGCCGGCGCGCCGGGTGGTGCTCACCAACTACGCCACACCCGATATCCGCAAGCGCTGCGCGCTGCTGGGGGCGGACCGGGTGTTCGACAAGTCGTGCGAACTGGACGACTTGATCGCCTATTGCGAACGCATTTCCGACGGCTCGGCCACCGCGCCCGGCGGTCTTCAGTAGGTCCGGCCCGCCCCTCCAATGCCCTCCCCCCCTCCCATCCCTGGGCGCCGCGCACCCTGGCGAACCCCGCTGGCCATCGCGCTGGCGGTGTTGCTGGCGCTGGGGGTGTTGGCCGGGGCGGAGTGGACCTACCAGCGTGCCCTGGACTCCCTGGCCAGCCTGGGCGCGCGCGACACCGCGCGCAACGCCATCCAGACCGTGATGCGCCGCCTGCTGGACATGGAAACCGCCCAGCGCGGCTACCTGCTCACCGGCCGACCCCAGTACCTCGACCCCTACCAGGCCGCCGAAACCGACATCGCGCATGCCATCAGTCGCTTGCGCGAGCACTACCGCAGCGACCCCGATCTGCTGCGCCTGGTGGACAGCCTGCAGGAGCGCGCGCGCGAAAAAACCTCGGAGGTCACCGAGACCATCGCCCTGTACAACGCCGGCTCCCACGCCGCCTGGCACGGGCTGATGCTCACCGACATCGGCCGCGAGAAGATGGAAGGGGTGCGCCGGGTGGCCGACGTGCTGATGGTCACGGAAGAGCGCCGCCTGGGCATCGAGCGCGCGGCCATCTACCGCACGCTGGCGGTGGGCCACATCGGCGTGTACGTTCTGACGCTGTTGAGTCTGCTGGCCTACGTGTTCTTCCTGCGCAAGAACGCCGCCCTGCAGACCAGCCAGATCGAACATGCCCGCCATCTGCAGATGGAGCGCGATTCGCTGGAGAGCCAGGTGCGGCTGCGCACGGAAGAACTCGCGCAGCTCAACCTCGGCCTGCAGGAGATGCGCGACGGCGAGCGCAGCGGCCTGGCGCGCGCGCTGCACGACGACCTGGGCGCCCTGCTCACCACCGCCAAGCTCGACCTCACGCGGTTGCGCCACTCGCTGCACACCACCGACCCGGAGGTGACCGAGCGGCTGCGGCACCTGAGCTCCTCGCTGGACGAAGGCATCGGGATGAAGCGGCGCATGATGGAAGAGCTGATGCCATCGGCCCTGCACAACCTGGGCCTGCAGGCCGCGATCGAGCACCGCGCCACCGAGTTCGAGCAGCAGACGGGCATGACCATCGACCTCGCCTTCATGCCCGTGACGCTGGACGTGCCGTCCGAACAGGCGCTGTTCGCGGTGGTGCAGGGCGCGCTGTCCAATGTGGAGCGGCACGCCAGCGCCACGATCGTTTCGCTGCGCCTGGCCCAGGAAGGCATCCACGCGGTGGTGGAGGTGCAGGACAACGGACTGGGCTTTGCCGACCGCCAGGGCACCACCTCGGCCAGTGGACTGAGGAACCTGCGCCACCGCATCGAGTCGCTCGGCGGGCAGTTCAGCGTGCACTCCGTGCCGGGCTCGGGCACCCGCGTCATGGCGCGCCTGCCCTTGCGCCAGCGCGATCCGGCCCCGCCCGGTGCCCCACGTGCTACAACCTCGGGATGATGATCAAGTCCTCCATCGAACGTGTGGCGCGCAACCGCTTCGGGATGCCCATCATCCTGGCGCTGGCGCTGATCATGCTGGTGGTCAACGAAGCCAGCTACCAGCATTCGCGTTCGACGCTGATGCAGGGCATCACGCTGAGCGATGCGCGCCAGCAGGCCGCCCGCACCCTGCAGGCCCTCACCGACGCCGAGGTCGCGGTGCGCGCCTTCATGCTCAGCGCCCAGCAGGCCGACCTGAGCAACTACCGCGAGGCCATCAACGAGATGGAGGGGGTTCAGCAGGATGCGTTCAAGCGGCTGGAAGAGCTGGACCCCAAGCGCACCGTGTCGGTGGTGAACGTGCGCAAGCGGATCGAGGAGCGCACGGCCACCTTGAACCAGTGGGTGAGCATGACTGAGCAGGGCCGGCGCATGGATGCCCAGACACTCGCCGTGAGCGACCAGGGCCGCCTGCGTTATGCCGAACTGCGCCAGGAGTTCGAATTCGTGCTCGAACGCGCCGCCGCGATCCAGAAGACGGCGCGGGTATCGCTCTACGACGCGATGATGATCAACCGGCTGGCGATCCACCTGCTGGTGCTGGTGGCCTGGGTGGCGCTGATCCTGTTCATGCGCCAGTTGCGCGACAACGACCGGCGCCAGTCCGAGGAACACCAGCGGCTGGCCACGCAGGTGGCCTTGCGCACCACCGCACTGCGCAACCTGGCCGGCCACCACGTCAACGCCCGGGAAGACGAGCGCGGGCGGGTGGCGCGCGAGCTGCACGACGAGATGGGCGGCCTGCTCACCGCGATGAAGCTCGACATCGCGCGCCTGCGCCGCGTGCCCGCCCTGCCGCCCCCGGCGCTGGAGCGCCTGGCCAGCATCGAACAGCGCCTGACCGAGGGCATTGCCGTGAAGCGGCGCATCATCGAACACCTGCGGCCGTCCTCGCTGGACCAGCTGGGCCTGATCCCCGCGCTGGAAATGCTCTGCCAGGACGCGGCCGGCCGCATGGGCATCGAGGTGGAGATGCACCTCTCGCCGGTCGAACTCGGCAAGGACGCGGAACTCACCGTGTACCGGCTGGTGCAGGAGTCCCTGACCAACGTTCAGAAGTACGCGCGGGCCCACCGCGTGTGGGTGGGACTGGCCCAGGAGGACAGCACGGTGCGCGTCTCGGTGCGCGACGACGGCCAGGGATTCGACATCGACAGCGTGCCGGCGGGCCACCACGGCCTGCTGGGCATGCGGGTGCGGGTGGAGTCGCACAGCGGCCAGCTGCACGTCCACAGCGAGCCACGCCAGGGCACCCTGGTCGAGGCCGAGCTGCCGGCGAAGACCGTGGACACCCCCGCCGCAGATTCGGCCTGAACGCGCCGCCCTGCCCGCCGGCCCATGTCCCGCTCACGGCCCACCCACCCGCTGCCGCACCGGCTGACCCACCTCACGGCCTGGGAGCGGCAGGCGGTGGCCTTGCTGCCGGCGGTGCTCGTGGGCGCCGCCAGCGCCACCTGGGCCAACCTCCCCGGCCCCGCCCCCTGGCTCATGGCCTGGATCGTGTACTGCGCCACCTACGTGGGTCTGGTCTGGCACCTCGCCGCGCGGCTGGACGCAACCGCCACCCAGCAGCGCGCGCAACGCGAAGACCCGGGTGCCGCGATGCTGTTCGTGCTGGTCACCGCCGCGGCTTGCGCGAGCCTCGTGGCGGTGGCGATGAACGTACAGGCCACGCAGGCGCTGCAAGGCTGGCAACGCGCGTCCAGCCTCGGGCTCATGGCCTTGTCGCTGGCCGGCGCGTGGCTGCTGATCCAGGGCGTGTTCACGCTGCACTACGCGCGGGTGTATTACCGCAGCCAGGGCAGTGCAGACACGCCGGACCGGGGGCTCGGCTTTCCCGACGGCAAGGACCCGGACTACCTCGACCTGCTGTACTACAGCGCGGTGATCGGCATGACTTCTCAGGTGTCCGACGTGAGCATCCGCAGCCGCGGCATGCGGCACCTCACGCTGGTGCACGCCCTGCTGTCGTTCGCGTTCAATCTGATCGTGCTGGCCACGGCGGTCAACGTGTTCGCCAGCGCCGGGCGCTGAGAGCCGCCCGGCTCAAGGCGTGAGCGTGGTGGCCAGGGCCGAGACGGCGGTGTTCATGCCCGCCACGGCCCGCACGAAATGGGCCTCGACGTCGAACCAGGGATGGACCGCTGCCGCCGACACGGCGATCACCAGGGTCGCGAGGTAACCCACGATGGCAGGTGCGGGCATGTGCATGAGGTCCTCCGTGAATGGCTTCGGCGTTCCAGAGGGCATCCTTCGCGCGTGGTTCCACTGTAGGGACGGCTGGCCCGCCGCCCCACCGGACAACGGCGGCTTGGGGTGTCGGACGTGTCCTACAAAAGCGACAGGCGGCGGCCTGTAACCAGCGTGTAACTGGTTTCACGGATAATTGAAACCAAATTACAAACCGGCCTCGCGGCCCCTTCTGGAGACAGCTTCCATCATGTCCATGCGCGCCACCAAGATCGTTGCCACCCTGGGTCCTGCCTCCAGCGACCCCGACCTGCTGGAGCGGATGATCCGCGCCGGTGTCAACGTGGTCCGGCTCAACTTCTCGCACGGCACCGCCCAGGACCACATCGACCGCGCCGAACTGGTGCGCGCGGCGGCCCAGCGCGCGGGCCGCGAGGTCGGCATCATGGCCGACCTGCAGGGGCCCAAGATCCGCGTCGGCAAGTTCGCCCAGGGCAAGGTCATGCTGGAGCCGGGCATGCCCTTCGTGCTCGATGCCTCGCGCACCGAACCCGGCGACATCGAGGGCGTGGGCCTGGACTACAAGGAGCTGCCGCGCGACGTGAAGGCCGGCGACACCCTGCTGCTCAACGACGGCCTGATCGTGCTCACCATCAACAAGGTGGTCGGCCCGGCGGTGCACACCACCGTCAAGCTCGGCGGCGAGCTGTCCAACAACAAGGGCATCAACAAGCAGGGCGGCGGCCTGACCGCCCCCGCGCTGACCGCCAAGGACATGGACGACATCAAGACCGCCATGGGCCTGAAGGCCGACTACGTGGCGGTGAGTTTCCCCAAGAACGCGACCGACATGGAACTGGCCCGCCAGCTCTGCAATGTGGCTGGCGCCGCCCTGGCCCACAAACCGGCGCTGATCGCCAAGATCGAACGCGCCGAGGCGATCCCCGAACTGGCCGCGATCCTCAAGGTGTCCGACGGCATCATGGTCGCGCGCGGCGACCTCGCGGTGGAAGTGGGCAACGCGGCGGTGCCCGGCCTGCAGAAGCACATGATCCGCCTTGCGCGCGAAATGGACAAGGTGGTCATCACCGCCACGCAGATGATGGAGAGCATGATCGTCAACCCGGTGCCCACGCGCGCCGAGGTGAGCGACGTGGCCAACGCGGTGCTCGACGGCACCGATGCGGTGATGCTCAGCGCCGAGACCGCCGCCGGCCGCTTCCCGCTGGAAACCGTGATGGAGATGGCCAACATCTGCTCGGAAGCCGAAAAGGCCGAGTACCGCGAACTGTCTGCCGACTTCCAGGGCAAGACCTTCAAGCGCATCGACCAGTCCATCGCCATGGGCGCGCTGTTCACCGCCCACCACCTGGGTGCCAAGGCCATCGTGGCGCTGACCGACTCGGGCTCCACCGCGCTGTGGATGAGCCGGCACAACGTGCGCATGCCGATCTACGCCATGACGCCCAACCTCTCGACCCAACGCCGCATGACGCTCTACCGCAACGTGCGACCGCTGCTCATGGACAACAGCACCGACCGCGACTCCGCGCTGCTGGACGCCGAGGCGCACCTGAAGAAGCGCGGCATCGTGCAGACCGGCGATGTCTACGCCATCACCGTGGGCGAACCCATGGGCCAGCCCGGCGGCACCAACACGCTCAAGATCTGCCGCGCGGCTTAATCAAACCGAAGTGAAACGCCGGTCACGAACATCGTGTCGGCCTTCTTGAGGTTGGTCCCGGGGTCGCTGTCGTAGCGGTAGCTCAGCCCCGCCGACAGGTTGAGCGTCTGTGTCATCGCGACCGTGAGGCCCGTGTCCAGCACGGCGCGGTATTTGCCCGAATCCCGCAAGTCCGGGTACAGCGAGAACTTCTGGCGCAGGCTGGTGGTCTCGGTGAGCTTGTGGCTGGACTCCTCCGCCAGCACCAGCTCCAGGCGGCCGTACCGGTCGCGCATGGCGCCAGCGATGTCGGTGGACCGGATGTAGCGGTCGTAGGTGTAGCCCAGACCGACCGACACGTCGAAGAAGCCCCGCTCCTCCTGCCACACGTGCCGGCCCACACCACTGGCCACCGAGGTCCGGCTGGAGATGTTGGCCAGCCGGTCGCGCAGCAGCTCGCCCGAACCGAAGCCGAACCAGTCCACCGAGAAGTCGCGGTTGTACTGGGTGCGCAGGCCGTAGCGCTCGGTGGTGTCCACGCCCGAACTGCGCGCGCGGTCGGCCTTGGCGGCCCAGGTCCACTTGTCGTCGTCGGTCTCGCGCGCGCCCTCGGCCGCGAGGTTGAGCGTGCCGGCGTTGTTGTTGCCCGAGGAGATGTTGGCGCCGGCGGTCAGCAGGTAGCGCCATTGGCCATCGGGTTTGAGCGTGACCTGGGCCTGCGAGAGCGCTGGCGCGAGCAGGGCCGAGACGGCGGTCAGTGTCGCGATCAGGGGGCGGCAGGGCATGGCGAGTCCTTTCTTGTTGTTCCGGAATGGCAAAGTGATCCTTAAGAGGGTTCGCCTTGGCGGGGCCGCAGTTCCCCGTGTTTTGTGACGAAAGGTTTCGATTCGCCTTGAATCCACCCACCGCCCGGCCGCGTAAAACCCGAATGACCACCCATTCACCGATCCCCACGCCACGCCGTCGCCTGCTGGCAACGCTCGCGCTGCTGCCGTGGCTGCAGGCTTGCTCGCCGCTGCGCCTCATCAATGCCACCGTCAGCAGCGACACGCACACGGTGCTGCGCGACCAGGCCTACGGCAGCCACGCGCGCCAACGGGCCGACGTGTACATCCCCGCCCCTGCCATCACCGCCGCGCCCCTCGCCGTGTTCTTCTATGGCGGCAGTTGGAGCAGCGGCGACCGGGCGGACTACCGGTTCGTCGGCGAGGCCCTGGCCTCGCGCGGCATCGTCACCGTGGTGGCCGACTACCGTCTGAGCCCCGATGTGCGCTACCCGGTGTTCCTGGAGGACGGCGCCGACGCGGTGCGCTGGGCCGCCGACCACGCGGCGTCGTTCGGCGCCTCGCGCGAACACGTCTTCGTGGTGGGCCACAGCGCGGGCGCCTACAACGCGGCCATGCTGGCGCTCGACCCTCGCTGGCTGGCGCGCGTGGACCTGGCCCCGCGCCAGTTGGCCGGCTGGGTGGGCCTGGCCGGGCCCTACGATTTCCTGCCCATCGGCAATCCCCAGGTGCAGGTGGCCTTCGAATGGCCCCACACGCCGGCCGACTCGCAGCCCCTGTTCCACGCCAACGCGGGCCATGCCACGCCCCGGCGCGTGCTCCTGCTGGCCGCCCGGAAAGACACCCTGGTGAACCCGCAGCGCAACACGCTCGCCATGGCTCGGGCGCTGGAAAGGCGAGGCACGCCGGTGGACGTCGAGCTGTTGGACCGCGTCAACCACACGACGTTGATCGGTGCGATGGCACGCCCGCTGCGCGGACTGGCGCCGGTGCTGGATCGCGTCAGCGGTTTCCTGAACCGGCCACCGGCCTGACCGGCCAGGCGGCGCGGCACCGCGCCAGCCACGCGAAGCCCTGCCGGGCCGTCACCGCGCATGCCGCCCCCAGCAGCAGGCCCACGGCGATGTCCGACACGAAGTGCAGGCCCAGGAACACCCGGCTCCAGGCGATGGCCAGCGCCACCCCGCCCGCCACGGCCAGCCAGCGGCGTGGGCGCGACGGTGCGAACAGCGTGAGCGCCAGGGCCCAGGCGCCCGCCACCGCCGCATGAAAGCTGGGAAAACTCGCCGTCGCCGCATGTTCGAGCCACTGCCCGCCCAGGCCCAGTTCGAAGGGCCGGGCCACGTGCACCGTTTCGCGGATGCCGCGCACCGCCAGCCAGGCCAGCACCATGGCCAGGCACATGCCGAGGAACTGCCGGCGCCCGGTTGGACCGAACAGCAGCAGGGGCACCAGGCCCAGCACCGCCAGGGCGGGCAGGTCGGTGGACACCCAGCGCGCCAGCGCGAGCAGCCAGGCCGGCGTGTCGGCCGTGGCGTTGATCCAGAGGAAAAGCAGGGTGTCGAGTTGGGTCATGGCAGGGTGGAAAGTTCGACCCAGTCTGGCCGGCGCACATTAAGGGCGTGTGAAATGACACAAGTCCGTCACCTCCGGCCAACAGGTCGAAAGTTAAAATGCCGGGTTACACCACGGTTACCAACTGATTAAGGGGAATCTCATGGCGCTCGTTTCCATGCGCGAACTGCTCGACCACGCCGCCGCCAACGGCTACGGCATTCCGGCTTTCAACGTCAACAACCTCGAACAGGTGCAGGCCGTGATGGCCGCCGCCGACGAAGTCGGCGCGCCGGTGATCCTGCAAGCCAGCGCCGGCGCCCGCAAATACGCCGGCGAGCCCTTCATCAAGCACCTGATCCAGGCCGCGATGGAGGCCTACCCGCACATCCCCCTGGTGATGCACCAGGACCACGGCACCTCGCCCAAGATCTGCGAAGGCGCGATCAACCTGGGCTTCGGCTCGGTGATGATGGACGGTTCGCTGATGGAAGACGGCAAGACCCCGGCCTCGTTCGACTACAACGTGGACGTGACCCGCAAGGTGGTGGACATGGCGCACAAGGTCGGCGTCACCGTGGAAGGTGAGCTCGGCTGCCTGGGCAACCTGGAAACCGGCGAAGCCGGCGAGGAAGACGGCATCGGCGCCGAAGGCAAGCTGGACCACAGCCAGATGCTGACCGACCCCGAGGAAGCCGCCGTCTTCGTCAAGGCCACCCAGCTCGACGCCCTGGCCATCGCCATCGGCACCAGCCACGGCGCCTACAAGTTCAGCCGCAAGCCCACCGGCGACATCCTGGCGATCAGCCGCGTGAAGGAAATCCACAAGCGCATTCCCAACACCCACCTGGTGATGCACGGTTCCTCGTCCGTGCCGGCCGAGCTGCTGGCCATCATCAACCAGTACGGCGGCAAGATGAAGGAGACCTACGGCGTGCCGGTCGAGGAGATCCAGGAAGCCATCAAGCACGGCGTGCGCAAGATCAACATCGACACCGACATCCG
The DNA here is from genome assembly GCF_058796355.1 of Hydrogenophaga sp. GW823-FHT04C09. Lineage (NCBI taxonomy): Bacteria > Pseudomonadati > Pseudomonadota > Betaproteobacteria > Burkholderiales > Comamonadaceae > Hydrogenophaga > Hydrogenophaga sp. GW823-FHT04C09. The sequence continues at coordinate 135,863 of NZ_JBXAIO010000008.1, forward strand.
CCTGGCGATGACCGGCGCGGTGCGCAAGTTCCTGGCCGAGAACCCCGACAAGTTCGACGCCCGCGAGTGGCTCAAGCCCGCGCGCGAAGCCGCCAAGCAGGTCTGCAAGGCCCGTTACCTGGAGTTCGGCTGCGAAGGCCAGGGCAGCAAGATCAAGGGCGAGAGCCTGCAGGTCGTCGCGGCGAAGTACGCCAAGGGCGAACTCGCCCAGCTCGTGAACTGAGCGTCCACCGCTCCCTCGAAAACGCCACCACCGCCGGTGGCGTTTTTCATGGCGCTCAATCCTCCCATGCAGCGGCCTGGATGGCCGCCACGATCTCGCGGCCCGAGCGCACCAGCGCAGGCCCGAAGTTCTCGTGCAGCAAGGCCCCCTGCAGGCGCGAGGCCGGCCCGCCCACGGTGAGCGCCAGCGGCTCGCGGCCGTCGCCCAGGTCGATGCCCACGCCGATCGCGGCGATCTCGCTCTCCCATTCGGATTCCGACGTCACGCAGCCGCGCTCGGCGTGGTCGGCCTCGGCGCGCCGCAGCCCGGCTTCGCGCACCGGCCACAGCGCCGCGTTTTCCGCCTGCAGCCGGCCGGCGATCAGCGCCCGCATGCCCGGTGGTGTGGCGCACCAGATCGCACGCCCCATCGCGGTCTCGGCGAACGGCAGGCGCGTGCCCACGTCCAGCCCGAGGATGAGGCGCGCCGTGCTGCGGCAGTGCGCTACATAGACCACCGAGGTGCCATGCCGCACACCCAAGGAGATCGCGGCCTGGGTGTGCTCGGCCAACGTCTCCATGAACGGCCGCGCGATGCGCCCGACCTGGAAGTTGGACAACACGCTGAAGCCCAGCGAGAGCACCGCCGGGCTCAGCGCGTACTCGCCAGTGGCCGCGCGGTGCCGCAGGTAGCCCAGGCTGGTCAGCGTGAACGTGAGGCGCGAGACGGTGGCCTGCGGCAACCCGGTGCGGCGCGCGAGTTCCTGGTGCGCGAGCCAGCGGTCCGACGGGCCGAAGCTGCGCAGCACCGTGAGCCCGCGCGCCAGGGCGGTGACGAAACGGCGGTCCTCGGCGGGATCGATGTCGGCCAGCGGGGTCGCTGGCGTGTGGCGCTGGCGCCCCATGGGATGTCTCCTTTTTCTGCAGATCGGAATACGGCACCTCCCGTATTCCGCGCATCGGAATTCTGAGGCTCTTTCGTCGGATGCCGGATGCTCGGTTTCCCTGAATGGCATTTACACGGCCAAGGCGTGGACCGTATATTGATCTTCATCTTCTTGTTTTCCGCCAAGCGGAATCAAACACCATGCCCTCGCAAACGGCCCACTGGCCGCCCGGCCTGCCCCGGCAACTCACGCTGCCGCAGACCAACCTCTTCTACAACCTCGAGGTCTCGGCCACGCGGTTTCCCGACAAGCCCTTCATCGTCTTCTACGACACGCCGCTGAGCTACGCGCGCTTCCTGCGCGAGGCCGAGCACATCGCGGGGCACCTGCAACAGGTGTGCGGCGTGAAGCCGGGCGACCGCGTGCTGCTGTGCATGCAGAACAGCCCGCAATGGGCCCTGGCCTTCTACGGCATCCTGCGCGCCAACGCGGTGGTGGTGCCGGTGAACCCGATGAACCGCGAGGAAGAGCTGCGCCATTGCCTCAGCGACAGCGGCGCGCAGGCGGCCTTCGTGGCGCAGGACCTGTTGCCGCAGCTGCGACCGCTGCTCACCACCGAGACCGAGGGCGAAGGCCTGCGCCACCTCGTGGTCGCCACCTACAGCGACCACCTGCGCGTGCCCACCGAACTGCGCGTGCCCGACTTCGTGGCCGCGCCGCGCTCACCCATCGAAGGCCCCGGTCTCGTGGCCTGGGCCGACATGGTGGCCGCCGCCCGCGCGCCCGGGCCGCTGACCACCGGGCCCGACGACCTCTGCGCCATGCCCTACACCTCGGGCACCACCGGCCTGCCCAAGGGCTGCATGCACACCCACCGCAGCGTGATGAGCACGCTGGTCGGCGGCGTGCGCTGGTTCGGCACCTCGCAGGACGCGGTCTGTCTCTCGGTGCTGCCCTTCTTCCACGTCACCGGCCTCTCCGGCAGCCTGAACGGCCCGCTGTACGCGGGCGCGACCCTGGTGGTGCTCTCGCGCTGGGACCGCGAGGTCGCCGCGATCTGCATGCAGCGCTACCGCGTCACGATGTGGCAGGCGATCTCCACCATGGTGATCGACTTCCTCGCGCACCCGCAGCTCGACCAGTTCGACCTGGCCAGCCTGGCCTGCGTGCGCGGCGGCGGCGCGGCCATGCCCGACGCGGTGGCCGCGCGCCTCAAGGCGCTCACCGGGCAGGACTACATCGAGGGCTACGGCATGTCCGAGACCATGGCCGCCACCCACATCAACCCCACGCACCGGCCCAAGCCCCAGTGCCTGGGCCTGCCGGTGTTCGACGTGGACGCGCGCGTGCTCGACCCCGACACCCTGACCGAACGCCCCGCCGGCGAGACCGGCGAGATCGTGGTGCACGGGCCGCAGCTCATGCAGGGCTACTGGCGCAACCCGCAGGCCACCAGCGAGGCCTTCATCGAGATCGACGGCCAGCGCTTCCTGCGCACCGGCGACCTCGGCCACGTCGACGAAGAAGGCTACTTTTTCATGACCGACCGGCTCAAACGCATGATCAACGCGAGCGGCTTCAAGGTCTGGCCGGCCGAGGTGGAGGCGCTCATGTACCACCACCCGGCGATCCAGGAAGCCTGCGTGATCGGCGTGCGCGACGCGCGCCGCGGCGAGACCGTCAAGGCCCTGGTGGTGCTGCGGCCTGGACAGCGGGGCCAGGTCAGCGAACAGGACGTGATCGAGTGGGCGCACGGCCACATGGCCGCCTACAAGAGCCCGCGCATCGTGGAATTCGTGGAAACGCTGCCCCGCTCGGGCAGCGGCAAGGTGATGTGGCGCGAACTGCAGGCGCAGCAGGCCGCGCGCGACGCACAGACACCCCATCCCTCCTGAGCAACCGCCCACCCGGCATCACCACAGAAGGAGACAAGGCATGCAACACCCCTCATCACCCCCCTCGAAGCGCCGCCGCGCGCTGCTGCTGGCCAGCGCCGCCAGCGCGGGCCTGGCCCCGTTCGGCCTCGCGCAGGCGCAATCGCCCGCGTACCCGAACCGCCCCGTGACCATGATCATTCCCTGGCCCGCCGGCGGCTCGACCGACCGCCACCTGCGTGCGCTCGCCGAGATCGCCAGCAAACACCTGGGCCAGCCCATCGTGATCGAGAACCGCCCCGGTGCCGGCGGCACCCTGGGCCCCAGCACCATGGCGCAAACCGCCAAGCCCGATGGCTACACCATCGCCCAGTTCCCGCTCGGCCTGCTGCGCATGCCGCACATGCAGAAGACCAACTGGGACCCGCTGACCGACTTCACCTACATCATCGGCGTCTCGGGCTACACCTTCGGCCTCACCGTCAAGGCCGACTCGCCCTACAAGACCTTCAAGGACTACATCGAGGCCGCGCGCAAGCAGCCCGGCGCCATCAACTACGGCTCCACCGGCACCGGCAGCAGCCCGCACCTGCTGATGGAAGAGCTGGCCGGCAACGCCAAGGTGCAGCTCACGCACGTGCCCTTCAAGGGCAACGCCGACCTGCAGGCCGCCCTGCTCGGCGGCCACGTGATGGCGCAGAGCGACGCCAGCGGCTGGGACAAGTACGTGGACGGCGGCCAGATGCGCCTGCTGGTCACCTTCGGCGAACAGCGCACCCAGCGCTGGCCCGAGGTGCCCACCGCGCAGGAGCTCGGCTACGGCGTGGTGTCCACCTCGCCCTATGGCCTGGCCGGCCCCAAGGGCATGGACCCGGCCGTCACCAAGGTGCTGCACGATGCGTTCAAGAAGGCCATGGAGGACCCCAGGCACATCGAGGTGCTGGGCCAGCTCAACCAGGCCATGTGGTACCGCAGCGGCGACGACTACCGCAAGTGGGCGGCCGAGACCTACGCCAAGGACAAGACCCTGATCGAGCGCCTGGGGCTCGCCGCCAAATAGGCGCCGCACCGGCGGACTCGACTTTCGGCCCCATCCCGCCGCCAACTTGCGATAATCCCCCGGAATGGTTCAAAGCCCGTTGGCTGTTCAACGGGCTTTTTTCTTGTCCTGCTTTTTTCCGATCCGATCATGACCTCTGCCTTGCACACCTCGGCCCTGACCTCCCTGCCCCTGCTGGCGCGCGGCAAGGTGCGCGACAACTACGCCGTGGGCGACGACCGCATCCTGATGGTGGCGAGCGACCGCATCAGCGCGTTCGACGTGATCATGGGTGAACCGATCCCCGGCAAGGGCGAGCTGCTCACCCGGCTCTCGCTGTTCTGGTTCGACCAGCTCGGCCCCAAGGGTTTGAACATCTGCCCGATCCACCTCACCGGCGACGCACCCGAGAGCGTGGTCTCGCCCGCCGAGGTGCCGCAGGTCACCGGCCGCTCGATGCTGGTGCAGCGCCTCAAGCCGATCCCGGTGGAAGCCGTGGTGCGCGGCTACCTGGCCGGCAGCGGCTGGAAGGAGTACCAGGAAAGCCGCTCGGTCTGCGGCGTGAAGCTGCCCGAGGGCCTGCAGAACGCCTCGCAATTGCCCGAGCCAATCTACACGCCCGCGGCCAAGGCGGCCATGGGCGAGCACGACGAGAACATCACCTTCGAGCGCACGGTCGAGATGATCGGCCCCGAACTCGCCGCGCAGATTCGCGACGTGTCGATCGCGCTCTACCAGGCAGCCGCGGCGATCGCGCTGAAGAAGGGCATCATCATTGCCGACACCAAGTTCGAGTTCGGCCTGGACAAGGCCGGCAAGCTGGTGCTCATGGACGAGGTGCTCACGCCCGACAGCTCGCGCTACTGGCCGGCCGAGAGCTACGTGGTGGGCCAGAACCCGCCCAGCTACGACAAGCAGTTCCTGCGCGACTGGCTGGAGACCGCGCAGGTCAGCGGCAAGCCCTGGGACAAGACCCCCCCCGCGCCGCGCCTGCCGCGCGAGGTGATCGAGAAGACCGCCGCCAAATACCAGGAGGCGCTCACGCGCCTCATGAACTGATCAGCTGAGAACCACGCTGGAGAGGCGGCGGCGGTAGGTCGCCACCGTCGGGTCTTCCGGCGGCACCTGGCCTTCGGCCACCTTGGGCTTGGGTGGGTCGATCACGTCGAGGATGGCGATGAAGGTCTTGCGCGCCAGCTCCTCTTTCCAGGCCTTGTCGCGCATCAGGATCTCCAGCAGTTCGTCCATGGCCGCCGTCCACTGGCCGTAGGCCATGAGCAGTTGCGCGAGCGCGAAGCGCGATTCGAAGTCGCGCTTGTTGGCGGCGATGGCGGCCTGCAGCTCCGCCGCGCGGGCATCGGGGTCGGCCACCTCGGCCTGCGCATCGCGCGCGGCCATCCAGCGCTGCAGCGAGTCGAGCCGGCGCACGCCCGCGGCCTTGGCGATCACCGGGGCGAACGCCACCTTGGCGTCGTCGTCCTGCCCCATCTCCAGCAGCAGCTTCACGAGGTCGAAGCGCGCGTCGTCGTTGTCCGGTGCCGCCTGCACCGCCTCGCGCATCTTCTCCAGCGCGCCGTCCAGATCGCCCTGGGCGAGCGCGTCCTGCGCATCGGGCTCCACCGCCTCGGCCTCGGCTTCGTCGCCGCCGGGGGGCAGGTGCTTGTCGAGGAAGGCCTTGATCTGGCCCTCGGGCATCGCGCCCATGAAACCATCGACCGGCTGACCGTTCATGAGCAGCACGCAGGTGGGAATGCTGCGGATGCCGAAGGCGGCGGCGAGCTGCTGCTCCTGGTCGGAATCGATCTTGACCAGCTTGAAGCGGCCGGCGTAATCGGCCTCCAGCTTCTCCAGCAGCGGGCCGATCACCTTGCAGGGGCCGCACCACGGGGCCCAGAAATCCACCAGCACGGGGGTGTGCATCGAAGCCTCGATGACCTCGGCTTCAAAGTTGGCGACGGTGACGTTGATCATGGGAGCGGCCTGGGCAAACGTAAAATCCACACTTTACCGGAGACGCCATGCCCTGCCATGCGCGCGACCGCTCCAGCCCCCCGCGGGGGGCGCACCGGCCAGAGGCACCGTCATGAACTCCATCCAAGTGGGTGTGCTCATGGGCTCCAGCAGCGACTGGGACACCATGCAGCACGCCGTGCAGATCCTGCAGGACTTCGGCATCGCGCACGAGGCGCGCGTGGTCTCGGCGCACCGCATGCCCGACGACATGTTCACCTACGCCGAGGCGGCCGCCGGGCGCGGGCTCAAGGCGATCATCGCCGGGGCCGGCGGCGCGGCGCACCTGCCGGGCATGCTGGCGGCCAAGACCGTGGTGCCGGTGCTCGGCGTGCCGGTGGCCAGCAAACACCTCAGTGGCGTGGACTCGCTGCACAGCATCGTGCAGATGCCCAAGGGCATTCCCGTGGCCACCTTCGCCATCGGCGCGGCCGGCGCGGCCAACGCGGCGCTGTTCGCCGTGGCCCTGCTGGCCAGCCACGACCCCGAGCTGCGCCACAAGCTCGACACCTTCCGCGCCCAACAGACCGCCGCCGCCCGCGCGATGACCCTGCCCGCATGAGCTTCAAGACCCTTCTCCCCGGCAACCCTTCCGTGCACAGCGGCCAGCAGACCACGCTGGGCGTGATGGGTGGCGGCCAGCTCGGCCGCATGTTCGTGCAGGCGGCGCAGGCCATGGGCTATTTCACCGTGGTGCTCGACCCCGATCCGGCCAGCCCCGCCGGCCTGGTCAGCCACCACCACATCAAGACCGCCTACGACGACGAGCAGGGCCTGGCCCAGCTGATGCAGCGCTGCGACGCCATCACCACCGAATTCGAGAACGTGCCGGCGCACGCCCTGCTCACGCTCGCGGCCCAGCGGCCGGTCGCCCCGTCCGCCGCCTGCGTGGCCGTGGCGCAGGACCGCGTGAAGGAGAAGGCCCACTTCGAGCACTGCGCGCCCATCAGCGGCGTGGCACCGGCGCCGCACGCCGTCATCACCACCGACGCCTCGCTCAAGGCCGTGCCGGCCGATCTGCTGCCCGGCATCCTGAAGACCGCGCGCATGGGCTACGACGGCAAGGGCCAGGTGCGCGTGTCCACGCGCGAGGAACTCGCCGCCGCCTGGGACGACCTGGACAAGGTGCCCTGCGTGCTGGAGAAGCTGCTCCAGCTGCGCGCCGAATGCTCGGTGATCGTGGCGCGCGGCGCCGACGGCCAGGTCGTGAGCTTCCCGGTGCAGAAGAACACGCACCACGACGGCATCCTCGCCCTCACCGAGGTCTTCGACGGCGCGCTCGATCCCACCCTGGCACAGCGCGCGCAGGCCAGCACGGTGGCCATCGCGAACCACCTGCAGTACGTGGGCGTGCTGTGCGTCGAGTACTTCGTGGTGCAGAACGCCGATGGCGCGCTCGACCTTGTGGTCAACGAAATGGCGCCGCGCCCGCACAACAGCGGCCACTACACGCAGAACGCCTGCGACCTGTCGCAGTTCGAAGCCCAGGTGCGCGCGCTTGCCGGCCTGCCGCTGCCCACGCCGCGCCAGCACAGCCCGGCCATCATGGTCAACCTGCTGGGCGATCTCTGGTTCGCGCCCAATGCCGTGCGCGCGCAAGCCAGCAGGACACCCGTGTCGCCGCCCTGGGGCGCGGTGCTGGCCCTGCCCGGCACCCACCTGCACCTCTACGGCAAGCTGGGCGCCCGCCCGGGCCGCAAGATGGGCCACCTCAACATCACCGGCGCCAGCGTGGCCCAGGTGCGCGAGACCACCGCGCAGGTGCTGGCGCTGCTCGGCCTGCCCGCGCTCGGCGCCTGAGGCGCGCCATGCCACCGCCGCTGCTGTCCGCGCAAGACCCCGCCGCCATCGAGCGCGCGGCGCAGCGCCTGGCCGACGGCTCGCTGGTGGGCATGCCCACCGAAACCGTCTACGGCCTCGCGGCCGATGCCGACAACGCCACGGCGGTGCACCGCATCTTCGAGGCCAAGGGCCGCCCGGCCGACCACCCGCTGATCGTGCACCTCGCGCCCGGCCCGGGCGCGCACGGCTGGCGCGCCGGCGTGGACCACTACGCGCGCGAAGTCCCCGCCTTTGCCGCCGCGCTCATGCACGCCTTCTGGCCCGGCCCGCTCACGCTGATCCTGCCGCGCCGCGAGGGCGTGGCTGCGGTCGCCGCCGGCGGGCAGGACTCGGTCGGCCTGCGCTGCCCGGCCCACCCCGTGGCCCAGGCCCTGCTGAGCGCGGCCGCCGCGCGCGGCGTGAGCGGCGTGGCGGCGCCCAGCGCCAACCGCTTCGGCCGCGTGAGCCCCACCACCGCCGCGCACGTGGCCGAGGAGTTCGCCAGCCTGGCGGAAGACGAATTGCTGATCCTCGACGGCGGCGCCTGCCCGGTGGGCATCGAATCCACCATCGTCGACTGCACGCGCGGCCACCCCGTGCTGCTGCGCCCCGGCATGATCACCGTCGCGCAACTTGAAGCGGCCTGCGGCCAGCCCCTGCGCGAGCGCGACGAGGCCGCGCCGCGCGCCTCGGGCACGCTGGAATCGCACTACGCGCCGCGCGCCAAGGTGCGGCTGATGGACGCGCATCAGCTGCGCTCGGCCTTCCAGGTGCTGGGCAACGACGCGAAGCACATCGCGCTCTACGCGCGCAGCCCCGTGGAGCCCGCGCGAAGCGTGCCGCGCCGGCGCATGCCGGACGACGCGGCCGCCGCCGCCCAGGAACTCTTTGCCGTGTTGCGCGAGCTGGACGCCACCGGCGTGCGCCTCATCTGGGTGGAAACGCCACCGGAAGACCCAGCCTGGGACGGCGTGCGCGACCGGCTGAGGCGCGCCGCGGCATGAGGAGGAACACCCCCCTGCGCCGCTTTGCGGCTTCCCCCCTCTGTGGCGCGCCTTCGGCGCTTCGAGGGGGGACGGCATCTCGGGCCGGCGGAGCCGGACCCTTGATGCCCCTGGACGGGGCTGCTTCATCCGATGCGGGTCGCGCTCCGGCGCGGTGAACGCGGGGTTCAGTCCGGCAACGACGCCGTCCACTCCAGCAAGGCATCCAGCGCCGGTCGCGCAGCCGGTGCATTCGGGTGGTTGATGAAACCGACCACCACATAACGCGCGCCATTGGCCGCGTTGACGTAGCCGGCGATGCCGGTGACGTCGCGCAGCGTGCCGGTCTTGACCCAGGCGTTGCCGCGCGCGGCGCTCTGGCCACCGCGCGCCAGCCGCGCCGCGGTGCCGCTGACGCCTGCGATCGAAAGCGACTGCACGAACTGCACGCCCTGCGGGTGGCGCGCGGCGTGGTGCAGCAGGCCCGCCAGCGCCTCGGGCGTGATGCGCTCCTCGCGCGAGAGGCCCGAGCCGTTGTCGAGCACCGGCCCCGGCATGCGGGGGCCGAAGGTGCGTTTCCACCAGTCGGTCACGACCTCGCGCGAGTATTCGAAGCGCGCCGGGCGTGAGGGCACCAGCCGGGCGGCGGCCGAACCCGGGGCCACCATGGCCAGCACGGGCGTGGCCGTCTGCGGCGGCGCCAGCTGGCCCAGCGTGAGGAACACCTGCTGCGCCATCACGTTGTTGCTCCACTGGTTCACGTCCACGATGACCTCGGACAGGGGCAGCGAGCGCGCCTCGTGCAGCAACTGCACCTCGGCCGGCATGGTGCCGTCGCGCACCTGGCCGGTGATGGAGCCGCCGCTGGCGCGCCACAGACCTTCCATCGCGCGCGCGGCGTAGCTCGCGGGCTGCTGGTAGGCCACGGGCCACTTGAGTTCGCCGCAGACCTGCGGGTAGCGGCCCTCGAAGCGGATGCTGTTCGGGTCGTCGAAGCGGGCCTGCACGGTGCCGCGCCAGTCCCCGCAGGCGGTGCCGCGCGAGAGCGGCACGGAGGCGTCGACCGCCAGGCCGGCCATGGGCGGCTCGCTGACCACGCGGGCCACGCCGTTGGCCAGATCGGGCTGGAAGGTCAGGATGACCGACTTGAAGTTGACCAGCAGCGCGTCGGGCGTGGCGTTGTAGGGCCGCAGGGCCTCGCCGTCGAAGGCGCCGGGGTCGATCGCGGGCAGCTCGAACGCGCTGTGATCGAGCACCATGTCGCCCAGGATCACGCGCACGCCCTTGGCCTGCAGGGCCAGGTAGGCCTCCTGGATGCGTTCGAGCACGAACTTGGGATCGCCGCCCCCGCGCACGTACAGGTTGCCGCGCAGCACGCCGTTCTCGACCGTGCCGTCGGTGTAGAAGCGGGTGTTCCAGGTGAAATCGCTGCCCAGCAGGTCGATGGCGGCGTAGGTCGTCACCAGTTTCATCACCGAGGCCGGGTTCACCGGGGTGCTGGCGCGGTGGCGCAGGCGCTCATGGGCGTCGGGATCGACCGAGATCACCAGCGCCGACAGCGCGCTGGCCGGCACCTGGGCCCGGCTCATGGCCGCCAGCACCGCGGGCGGCAGGGGGTCGCTCCGGCCCGCCATCTGGGCGCACGCGGGCAGCGCCAGGCCGGCCAGCAGGCTCAGCACCAGCCCGCGCACCGGGCGCAAGGCGGTCACACGGCGGAGGAAGTCGATATCGAACATGGTGTTTCATTATGAAACGGCACCGGGGAAGAACCGGCCACGGCCGTGTGAATGGCCGTTGCGGTGGATGGCCGGCGGCGCGCCCCCACCCCGGAAGCGGGGGCACCCGGTGCCCGATAATCCCGGGATGCCTTCCGCCTTGCGCCTGCTCACCCTTGAAACCAGCACCGACACCCTCTCGGTCGCCCTGGGCAGCGGCGCGCCCGACGGCCCGCTGTGGCAGCACAGCGGCCCGGGCGGCGCGATGGCGTCCACCACCCTGCTGCCGCTGGTGAAACAGCTGCTCGATGCCTCGGGCTGGGCCCTGAACAGCCTGGACGCCGTGGTGTTCGGCCGGGGGCCGGGCTCGTTCACCGGCCTGCGCACCGCCTGTGCCGTGGCCCAGGGCCTGGCCTACGGAGCGCAGGATGCGGCCCGCCCGCAGGGCCTGCCGGTGCTGCCGGTCGACACCCTCCTCGCCCTGGCCGAAGAGGCCCGCTGGAACCACCAGCACGCCGGCCAGACCCCGCCCAAGCGCATCGCCGCCCTGCTCGACGCCCGCATGGGCGAGCTGTACGTGGCCACTTACGCCTGCGCGCCAGCAGGGCTGTCACCGCTGGCGCCGGCCCGCCTGTGCGCGCCGGCCGACCTGGGCGCACACCTTCAGGCCGATGGCGCCACCCTGCTCGCGGGCAACGTGTTCGACAGCTATGCCAGCGCCCTGGCCGAACTGCCGGGCATCCGCCTGCCGTCCCTGCCCACGGCCGCCGCGCTGCTGCGCCTGGCGCCCGGCCTGCTGGCCGCGGGCGCGGCGGTGGCCGCGCGCGATGCCCTGCCGCTGTACGTGCGCGACAAGGTGGCCCAGACCACCGACGAGCGCGAACGCCTGAGAGCCGCCGTGGCGGCCGTCACGCCCTGAGGCTCACGATGGACACCACCGCGAACGCCCTGCTGCGGGCCATGACCCCCGGCGCCACCCAGCCCCCGCAGGCGGTGTGGCCACTGCCGGACACCGTGCGCCCCCCGGCCACCCGCGAACGCCGCATCGCCTTCGAGCCCATGACCGAGGCCGACCTGGACGCCGTGCGGGCGGTGGAAGTCACGGCCTACGCCCACCCCTGGTCGCGCAAGCATTTCCACGATTCGCTGCAGGCCGGCTACCCGGCGGTGTTGCTGCTGGGCGAGGCGCTGCCAGGTGAACAGGCGCAGGCCGTGCGCGCCGACGGCCGCGTGCTGCTGGGTTACCTAGTGGCCATGCCGGGCGTGGACGAGGTGCACCTGCTCAACATCACCGTGGCGCCGGCCCACCAGCGCCAGGGTTGGGCGCGCTTCATGCTCGACGCGCTGGTGCTGTGGTCGCGCGGCCAGCAGGCCCAGTGGCTCTGGCTGGAGGTGCGCCAGAGCAACGAAGCCGCGCGCCGCCTGTACGAGCGCTACGGTTTCTCGCAGGTCGGCCTGCGCAAGGGCTACTACCCGGACGGCCACCTGCGCCGGGAAGACGCCATCGTCATGAGCCTGAACCTGATGGCGGCGCGGGGCACCCGATGAGCGACGACGTGCTCGACACCTCCTTTGTTCCGCTGCTCGATGCGCGCCAGCGCGCCATGCTGGCCGAGATGGGCGTGCGCGTCTGGGCGCCCAGGCCGGTGCCGCCGGCCGTGGCGGCCCCCGTGGTGGAGGCACCCCAGGCCGCCGCCGGGACGCCCAAGGTCGCGGCGCCACCGGCCACCGCGCCTTCGCGCCCGGTGCCAACCCCAGCCCCGAGCAGCGCGCCGCTCGCGCCCGCCGAAGCCCCTCCCGCCCGCCCCAGCCACGTGGACCGCATGGACTGGCCCGAGCTGCGCGAGACCGTGGCCAACTGCCAGGCCTGTGGCCTGTGCAAGGGCCGAAAGAACACCGTGTTCGGCGTCGGCGACGTGCAGACCGACTGGATGATCGTGGGCGAAGCGCCCGGTGAAAACGAAGACCTGCAGGGTGAACCCTTCGTGGGCGCGGCCGGCCAGCTGCTCGACAACATGCTGCGCGCGGTGGGCCGCAGCCGCCAGGGCGAGGGGGCGCAAGGTGCCTACATCGCCAACGTGCTCAAGTGCCGACCGCCCGCCAACCGCAACCCGCAGCCCGAGGAAGTGGCGCGCTGCGAGCCCTACCTGGTGCGCCAGGTGACACTGGTCAAGCCCAAGGTCATCGTGGCCATGGGGCGCTTCGCGGTGCAGTCGCTGCTCAAGACCACCGAACCCATCGGCCGCCTGCGCGGCCGGGTGCACCGCTACGAAGGCGTGCCGGTGATCGTGACCTACCACCCGGCCTACCTGCTGCGCACCCCCGGCGACAAGGGCAAGGCCTGGGCCGACCTGTGCCTGGCGATGGAGCAGCTCGCTGCGCCCCTTGTGTGATGATTGTTTGATCAGACCCTTCATTCCAGAGAAAGAGAAACAGGGAGATGAGAGTACTTGCCGTGTTCGGAACACGCCCCGAGGCCATCAAGATGGCCCCCGTGGTCAACGTTCTGCGGGCCGATCCGTTCTTCGAAACCCGCATCTGCGTCACCGCCCAGCACCGCCAGATGCTCGACCAGGTGCTGGAGCTTTTTTCCATCAAGCCCGACTTCGACCTGGACCTGATGAAGCCGGGCCAGGACCTTTCGGACATCACCAGCCAGGTGCTGCTGGGCATGCGATCGGTGTACGAGCAATGGAAACCCGACATCGTGCTGGTGCATGGCGACACCACGACCACGCTGGCCACCAGCCTGTCGGCCTACTACGCGCGGCTGCGGGTGGGCCATGTGGAAGCGGGTCTGCGCACACACGACAAGTACGCCCCCTGGCCCGAAGAGCTGAACCGCCGCCTGACGGGTTCGATCGCCGACCTCCACTTCGCCCCCACCCAGCGCTCACAGGACAACCTGCTGGCCGAGGGGGTGCACCCGGAAGGCATCGAAATCACGGGCAACACCGTCATCGATGCGCTGCTGGGCATTGCGGACCGGGTGCGGACCGACGCCGCCATGCGCACGCGCTTCGAGGCCCAGTTCGCCTTCCTGAACGCCGGGCAGCGCCTGATCCTGGTCACCGGGCACCGGCGTGAAAACTTCGGCGTGGGCTTCGAAGCCATCTGCCACGCGCTCGCGGACATTGCCGGGCGGGGCGACGTGCAGGTGGTCTACCCGGTGCACCTCAACCCCAATGTGCAGGAGCCCGTGCGCCGAATCCTCTCCGGCCTGCCCAACGTCCATTTGCTGGAGCCGCTGGACTACCTGCCTTTCGTCTATCTGATGGACCGGTGCCATCTGCTCATCACCGACTCGGGGGGTGTGCAGGAAGAAGCCCCCTCACTCGGCAAGCCTGTGCTGGTGATGCGCGACACGACCGAGCGGCCGGAAGCGGTCGATGCCGGCACGGTCAAGCTCGTTGGTACCGATCGCGGCACCATCGTGCGCGAGGCCTTCCGCCTGCTGGACGACCCCGCGGCCTACGACACCATGACCCGCGCGCACAACCCCTATGGCGACGGGCACGCCGCCGAGCGCATCCGCGATCGCCTCAAGGCCCTCTCTTTCTGATTCCACTCGAATGATCCCCATGTTTGAAACCATCTCCATGATCGGCCTGGGCTACATCGGCCTGCCCACCGCCACGCTGTTCGCGTCCCGCAAGAAAAAAGTGATCGGCGTCGACGTGTCCGAGCATGCCGTGCACACCATCAACCAGGGAAAGATCCACATCGTCGAACCCGAGCTCGACATGCTGGTGCACGCCGCGGTTCACGAGGGCTACCTGCGGGCCACCACCCGGGCCGAGGCGGCCGATGCCTTTCTGATCGCCGTGCCCACGCCCTTCTCCGAGGGACACAAGCCCGACCTGTCCTATGTGCGCGCGGCCACCCTCTCCATCGCGCCGGTGCTGGCCAAGGGCAATCTGGTGATTCTCGAATCCACTTCGCCGGTGGGGACGACCGAGCAGGTGGCCGAGTGGCTGGCGGGTGCGCGGCCTGACTTGAGCTTTCCCCAGCACGCAGGCGAAACGGCGGACATCCAGATCGCGTACTGCCCGGAACGCGTGCTGCCGGGCCGTGTGGTGCACGAGCTCGTGGCCAACGACCGGGTGATCGGCGGCATGACGCAGAAGGCCGCCCACATGGCCAGCGCCCTGTACCAGACTTTCGTCAAAGGCGCTCTGATCCACACCAACGCGCGCACGGCTGAAATGTGCAAGCTCACGGAAAACAGCTTCCGGGACGTGAACATCGCTTTTGCCAATGAGCTGTCCATCATCTGCGACAAGATGGGCATCGACGTGTGGGAACTGATCAAGCTCGCCAACCGCCACCCCCGGGTCAACATCCTTCAGCCCGGTGCAGGGGTCGGGGGCCATTGCATCGCGGTGGACCCCTGGTTCATCGTGGATTCGGCGCCGGATGAGGCGCGCCTGATCCGCAGCGCGCGGGAGGTCAACGACCACAAGCCCGAATGGGTGCTGGAGAAGATCAAGTCGGCGATCGTGTCCGCGCTCGCCTCGGCGCCGCAGAAGACGATGCCGGACATCAAGGTCGCCTGCCTCGGGCTGGCTTTCAAACCCGACATCGACGACTTGCGCGAAAGCCCCGCCCTGGAGATCACGCAGAAGGTGGCCGAACTCGGCGTCGAGCTAATGGCCTTCGAGCCCAACATCGATCAACTGCCGGATCGGCTCTCGCGCCACCGCGCGCGCATGGCGTCCTCTCTCGCCGAGGCGCTCACGGCGGACGTGGTCGTGGTGCTGGTCAAGCACAAGGAAATCGTCGCCGAGAAAGCGGCGCTGCTGGACCACCCCACGCTGATAGACGCCGTGGGCATCGCCTAGCCCTTTAGGCCGGGCCGCGCCGCGACGGCCACAACACCGACGCGATCGCCACCATCACCAGCGCGACGGCGGCCCAGTCCTGCCAGTGCAGCACCTCGCCCAGCCACCACGCGCCGGTGAAGACGCCCAGCACGGGGATGAACATCACCGACAGCGTGGAGGCGATGGGCGGCAGGTCGCGCGCGAGCGAGAGCCAGGCCACCTGGGCGAAGGCGAACACGCCCAGCGCGTTGAAGACGATGGCCCACCAGATGCCCGGCGTGGGCCAGCCCCAGGCCGAGCGCTCGAAGGTCAGCGACAACACAGTCATCCACACCGTGGTGAGCGCCGTGAGCCAGAACGAGATGGTCAGCGTGGGCGTCGGAATCGTCGTGCGGCGCATCATCTGCGTGCCCACCGCCCAGGTGGCGGCGGCCACCAGCATCATCACCACACCCAGCGGCTTGCCCGAGAGCTGCGTGAGTTCGTGCCACAGCAGCAGCAGCACGCCCAGCGCCGCCGCCGCCACGCCGCCCCAGGCCCGGCCCGCCAGCCGCTGGCCGAACCACCAGCTGCCCACCAGCGCCGAGAACACCGGCATGGTGTAACCCAGGATCGCGGCGCGCCCGCTCGACAGCGTCTGGATCGCCAGGATCGCCAGCGTGTGCCAGAACAGCATGTTGAACACCGTGAGCACCGCCAGCTCCCGCCAGTGCTCGCGCGGGATGCGGAAGGGCACGCGCCGCCACCACAGGAACAGGCCCAGCACCGGCAACCCGATCCACATGCAGATGGTGCGGAAGGTCAGGGGTGGAAAACCCGTCACACCGAACTTCATGATGGGCCAGTTGACGCCCCAGACGAGGGTGAGCAGGACGAGCAGGACGAGTTGTTGTCGGGACAGGGCGTGCATGGGCGTGATCTTAGGCGGCGCGGGGGGGCGGTGTCCGTCGCGGGACCGCCAAGACCTCGCGGCAGGCGGCCAACTAAAATCGGCCCATGACCTTTCTCGACATGCTGCGCACCGCCGAGCGCCAGAACCGTTCCCTGCTGTGCGTGGGCCTGGACCCCGATCCCGCCCGTTTCCCCGCGCACCTGAAGAACGACGCCTCCCGCATCTACGACTTCTGCGCCGCCATCGTCGAGGCCACGGCCGACACGGCGATCGCCTTCAAGCCGCAGATCGCCTACTTCGCGGCGCACCGCGCGGAAGAGCAGCTGGAGCGGCTGATGGCGCACATGCGCCGCGTGGCGCCGCAGGTGCCGGTGATCCTGGACGCCAAGCGCGGCGACATCGGCAGCACCGCCGAGCAGTACGCGATCGAGGCCTTCGAGCGCTACGGCGCCGATGCGGTCACGCTCTCGCCCTTCATGGGCTTCGACTCGGTGCAGCCTTACCTGCAGTACCACGGCAAGGGCGCGTTCCTGCTCTGCCGCACCTCCAACCCCGGTGGCGACGACCTGCAGAACCAGCGCTTCGCCTCCATCGACGGCGAACCGCGCCTGTACGAACACGTGGCGCGCCTCGCGCAAGGACCGTGGAACCTCAACGGCCAGCTCGGCCTCGTGGTGGGCGCGACCTACCCCGCCGAGATCGAGCGCGTGCGCGAGATCGCGCCCACCCTGCCGTTGCTGATTCCCGGCGTGGGCGCGCAGGGTGGCGATGCGGTGGCCACCGTGAAGGCTGGCCTGCGCACCCAGGGCGATGAGACCACCGGTCCCATCATCGTGAACTCGTCGCGCGCCATTCTGTATGCGTCGGCCGGTGCGGACTTCGCGGACGCGGCGCGCCGGGTGGCGCAGAAAACACGAGACGAACTGCGCGCCGCGCGCACCTGAATTTCGACGGATGGCCGCCGGGCAAACCCCGGCGGTAGCGCCGCCGGGCGGGTGCCGCGAACGCGCCACACCCACTTGTAACGACTTGAAATTCGGCCTTTTCCGCTGAAGGCGCCTCCCTACACTCGCGCTCGTCGAACCGAGGAGGGATCGTCATGATGGACATCGAAGAAGCGCCTGAACACGCGGCCGATGCGAGCGCGGCCGGCGCACACCACGAACCAGACTCGTCGCCGGAGAACCCCACGCCATCGTCCCGACACGCGCTCGCGCCGCTGGCGGCGGCCGCGCTGCTCGCGGCTTGTGGTGGCGGTGGTGGTGGCGGCAGCACCGCCGATGCGGCACCGGCGGTGGGCGTGATCGACTTTCCCATCGCCGGCTACAGCCACATCAACCCCACGAACGATGCCGAGGCCGCGCGCTTCCTTCAGCAGGCGCAGTTTTCCTCCACACCGGCGGAGATGGCCGAGCTGCGCGGCATGGGCTGCGCGCAATGGCTGTCCAACCAGTTCGCGCGCTATCAGGGCATCACCGGCTGGACCTGGCTGGAGGCCCGGGGCTACGGCGTGGTGGACGCCAACCGCTATTTCTTCAACCAGTACCCGGCCGACTTCATGATCTGGAGCCAGCTTCTGAGCGGGCCGGACATGATGCGCAAACGCGCCGCGCTGGCGCTCTCGGAATTCTTCGTGGCCTCGCTCGCCTCGGCCGAGTTCACCTGGCGCTCGCACGCCTACGCGAGCTGGTGGGACACGCTGGCGCGCAACGCCTTCGGCAACTACCGCGAGCTGCTGGAAGACGTCACGCTGCACCCTGCGATGGGCTACTTCCTCAATACCAAGGGCAACCAGAAAGAGAACGCCAGCACCGGCCGCGTGCCCGACGAGAACTACGCGCGCGAGGTCATGCAGCTCTTCACCATCGGCGTGGTCGAACTCAACCTCGACGGCACGCCCAAGACCAGCGGCGGCGTGCCGCTGGAGAGCTACACCCAGGCCGACGTGACCGGTCTGGCGCGCGTGTTCACCGGCTACGACTTCGACACCTCCGACGGCGTGCGCCATCCGGTGGACAACTACACCATCGAGTCCAAGGCCTTCGCGGGCAAGCGCATGTCGTTCAACGCCAATCGGCACTCCAACCTGGAAGCTCGCTTCCTGGGCACCACGGTGCCGGCCAATACACCGGGCCCCACCGCCCTGCGGATGGCGCTGGACACCCTGTTCAACCACCCGAACGCCGGCCCTTTCTTCGCGCGTCAGATGATCCAGCGCCTGGTGACCAGCCACCCCAGCCCGGCCTACGTGGCACGCGTCGCATCGCGCTTCAACGACAACGGTGCGGGCGTGCGTGGCGACCTCAAGGCGGTGTGGGTGGCGATCCTGCTTGACGATGAGGCACGTGGGCCGGCCTCGCTGCAAAGCACCACCTTCGGCAAGCTGCGCGAACCCATGCTGCGCTTCATCCAGTGGGCGCGCACTTTTGGCGTCACGTCGGCGGCCGGCAGCTGGAAAATCTTCGAGCTGAACAACGCGGCCACCCAGCTCGGTCAGAGCCCGCTGCGCTCGCCCTCCGTGTTCAACTTCTTCCGGCCGGGCTATGTGCCACCGGGCACGGCGCTCTCGGCCTCGGGCGCCACCGCGCCCGAGTTCCAGCTGGTCAACGAGTCCACCGTGGGCGGCTACCTGAACTTCATGCAGGGCGTGATCGAACGCGGCATCAACTGCCCCGAGCCAGGGGTGCCGCAGGCGGCGTGGACCAACTATGCCTACGACGTGCAGGCCAACTACAGCCGCGAGCTCGCGCTGGTGGCCGATGCCACGGCGCTGGTGAACCACGTCTGCCTGGTGCTCGCGGCGGGCCAGATCTCCAGCGCCTCGCGCGCCACCATGGTCTCGGCGCTCAACGCCACGCCGGTGACCACGGCCAGCAGCGACACCGTCAAGCGCCGTCGCATCTGGGCCGCCATCCTGATGGTCATGGCCTGTCCCGAATACCTGATCCAGAAATAAGGGGGCCTGCCATGCACTTCATCCAGCCCGATCTGCACACCCGCCGCGCCTTCCTGCGCCGGGCCGGCCAGCTGGCCTTCACCGGCGCGGCCCTGCCCACCGCGCTCAACCTCGCGGCCATGGCCGACGCGGCGGCGTTCAACGCCACCGACTACAAGGCCCTGGTCTGCGTGTTCCTCAACGGCGGCAACGACTACGCCAACACCGTCGTCAACTACGACACCGCCAGCTACGACCAGTACAGCGCCATCCGCGGCGGCGGCGCGAACCGCACGGCCGGCGGCATCGCCCTGGCGCAGGCCGCGCTCACGCCCACCGTGCTCAACCCCACCGTGGCCCTGCCCGGTGGCAAGCAGTACGCCTTGCACCCGGCCATGACCGGCCTGGCCGGCCTGTTCAACAGCGGCGTGGCGGCGGTGCAGCTCAACGTCGGCCCGCTGGTGGCGCCGGTCACGCGCCAACAGTACCACGGCAGCAACCGCGTGGCCTACCCGCTGCCGCCCAAGCTGTTCTCGCACAACGACCAGCAGTCGGTCTGGCAATCGTCGCAGCCCGAAGGCGCCACCACCGGCTGGGGCGGCCACATCGGCGACCTCGCGCTCTCGGCCAACACCAACCGCGTGCTCACCTGCGTCTCGGTCACCGGCAACACGGTGTTCCTCTCCGGCGACCAAGCGCTGTCGTACCAGGTCAGCACCAACGGCGCGGTGAAGATCAGCGCGGTCAACAACAACGTCTACAACTCGGCCGCGGTGCGCGCGGCCATCACCTCGCTGGCGCTGCAGACCCGCACCCACGTGCTGGAGAACGAATACAACCTCGTCACCGCGCGCGCCGTGGGCGCCGAAAGCGCGCTCACCTCGGCGCTGGCCGCCTTCCCGGCCACCGACGCACCGTTCAACGCCTTCCCCACCGCCAACGGCCTGGCCGACCAGCTCAGGATGGTGGCGCGCCTGATCGCCGCGCGCACCCAGCTGGGCAACCAGCGCCAGGTGTTCTTCGTCTCCATCGGCGGCTTCGATCTGCACGACAACCTCATCGGGGGCCAGGCCACGCTGATGGACCGCGTGAGCTCGGCGCTCACCGCCTTCTACAACGCCACGGCGGCGCTCAACGTGGCCGACAAGGTCACCACCTTCACCGCGTCCGACTTCGGCCGCACGCTCAGCTACAACGGCGACGGCTCCGACCACGGCTGGGGCAGCCACCACTTCCTGGTCGGCGGCGCGGTGCGCGGCAAGGCCTTCTACGGCAAGGCGCCACCGGTGAGCGTGGGCAACTCCACCACCGACGCCAACGACCAGTGGCACGTGGGCCAGGGCCGGCTGCTGCCCAGCACCTCGGTGGACCAGTACGCCGGCACCCTGGCCACCTGGTTCGGCGTGCAGGGCGCCGAGATGAGCGGCATCCTGCCCAACCTGGGCAACTTCAACAGCGTCGACTACCCCACCAACCTGGGCTTTATGCTCTAGAGGGCTCCCCCCGCGCCGCGCCTGCGGCGCGTCACCCCTCAGGGGCAACACCTGCGGCCCGGCAAAGCCGGTTCCGCGGTGTTCCCGACCTGACACCGCCCTCCGGTGAAGTGCCCCTAAGATGGCCCGACTTCTTCAGCGGGCCTCTGCATGATCGACCTCTATACCGCCGCCACGCCCAACGGGCACAAGGTGTCCATCGCGCTCGAAGAGCTGGGCCTGCCCTACACGCTGAAGGTGCTCAAGCTGAGCGAAGGCGAACAGCGGCAGCCCGACTACCTGAAGATCAACCCCAATGGCCGCATCCCGGCCCTCGTGGACCACGAGGCCGGCGGTTTCGCGGTGTTCGAGTCCGGCGCCTGCCTGATCTACCTGGCCGAAAAAACCGGCCGGCTCATGCCGTCGGACATGAAGGGGCGCTCGCTCGTGATGCAGTGGCTGATGTTCCAGATGGGCGGCATCGGACCCATGATGGGCCAGGCCAATGTGTTCTTCCGCTACTTTCCCGAGAAGATCCCGGCCGCGATCGACCGCTACCAGGGCGAATGCAAGCGCCTGTTCCGCGTGCTCGACGGCCACCTGGCGCAGCACGAGTACCTCGCGGGCGACTACTCCATCGCCGACATCGCCAACTGGGCCTGGGTGCGCACCCACCGCTGGTCCGGGGTGGACATCGGCGACCTGCCCCACCTCAAGCGCTGGCGCGACGCGATCCGTGCGCGCCCGGCGGTGCAGCGCGGCATCGAGCGGCCGGCCTCGACCATGGACCTGGAGCGCGACGGGGAACAGGGCGCGCAGCGCTTCGCCGAGGACGCCCGGCGCCTGATGGAAACCGGCCAGAGCCTGAAGGCGGGCGGGGGTGGTGCATGAAGCTGTACGTGTCGCCGCGCGCCCCCAACCCGCGCCGGGTGCTGATGTTCCTGGTCGAGAAGAACATCAACGGGCTGGAGCTGGTCAACATCGACCTCAACGCCCAGGAGCACAAGACCAGCGGCTACCGCGCCAAGAGCCCGCTGGCGCGCGTACCCGCGCTGGAGTTCGACGACGGGCGCGTGCTCACCGAGACGCGCGCGATCTGCACCTGGATGGAAGGCCGCTACCCCACGCCCAACCTGATGGGGCAGAACGCCGAGGAACGTGCCTTCATCGAGATGGCCGACCGGCGCGTGGAGTGGTACTTCATGCTGCCCATGGCCAACGCCATCCGCCACACGCACCCGGGCCTGGCACCGCTGGAGCAGCCGCAGTTTCCCGATTTCGGCCACTCGCAGGTGGCCAAGGCCCGCGAGACCGCCGCCTGGCTCAACGCCGAGCTGCAGCGCCAGCCCTGGGTGGCCGGCAACCGCTTCACCATCGCCGACATCACCGCGTTCTGCACCGTCGAGTTCGCGCGGCTGATGCGCTTCAAGCCCGCCGACGAGGGCTTCCACGCGCTGCAGGCCTGGCGCGACCGCGTGGCCACGCGCCCCAGCGCCCTGGTCTGAAGCCCTGGCTCAACCCCAGGGCGTGGGTGTGCGCGCCAGCGCGCGCTCCATGGCCGGCAGGGCCTGCAGGCCCGATGCCAGCTGGTCCCGCAGCGCCGCCTGCCAGCGCTCGACCCAGGGCGTGGCCAGGCCTTCGGGCACGGTGGCCAGCAAGGCCTGCGCGGTGCTCAGGTCGTTGAGCTGCCCCAGCAGCTCCTGCGCATCGGCCAGGGCCTCGGTGCTGCGCTCCAGCCGCCTGGGCGGCAACACGCTGGCCAGGAATTCCTGCGCATACCGCAGCTTCTTCAAGACGATGCGCAGTTCGTGCCTCCCCTCCGGTCCGAGCCGGCGCGCGCGGCGCGCTTCGGCTTGCAGCGCCATGTGGCGCTGGCGCAGCGTGTCGCGCGCCCAGTCGGGCAGGCTCTGCGGAGCTTCGCCACGGGCCTGCAAAGCCAGCACGGCCCGGGTGAATGCCAGCATTCGAAGCGCGTGCTCACATCCACCCAGAGCATCGGCCGCGCGCTGGTGGGCCGCCTGGCGCTGGTCCCGCACCCAATCAAGCAAAGCCTGCTCGGCGGGCGCCATCGCGGCGCCCGGCACGGCCTCGGGTTGCCACGCGGGCAGGCGTTCGGTGGCGAACACATCCCAGTTGCGCGCGTCGCCGAGCTGGCCCGCGAGGGTTTTCCACTCGGCCGCCCAGTGCGCGACGAAACGGCGTGGCAGGTGGGCCCGGAACAGGCGCAGGCCGGTGCGCAGCCGCCGCAGGGCCACCCGCGCCTGGTGCACGAACTCGGGGTCGGGCACGGCGCCATCCGGCCCGGGCGGCCGCACGCCGGCCTCGTTGGCCTGCAGGTGGCTCAGGCAGCTCAGCGCGGCGGCCTGGAAGGCCTGCACCGGCGCCATCTGCGCATCCAGCGCGAGCGGCTCGGCCTTGCTGGGCCGCAGGCGTTCGCCGGTGAAGAGGGCATAGCCCCGCTCGGCCTTGCTGCGCTGGGCCGGCAGCAGGCGCAGCCCCTGGGCGGCCTGCCCGCTCGGGCCCAGGGCCAGCGTGTGCGCCAGGTCCAGCAAGGCATCGACCGGGCCGCTGAGCAACTCCAGCTCCAGTTCCAGAATGGCCTGGCGGTGGTTGCCCTCGGCGTTGCCGGTGGTGATGGCGCCCTGGTCCAGCGCCACCTCCACCACCGCCCCGCCGTGCGACAGGGTCCAGCTGCGGCGCGTGAAGTCGGTGCGGAACACCGGCACCAGCTGCCACGCCACGCACAGCAGTTGCTGCGCCAGCGCCTCGTCGTCAACCAGGGCCGCGAAGTCGAAGCGGCCGGGGCGGCAAGCGGCCTCCCACTCGCCGCGGCGCGACAGGCCCCCCACCGAGGTGCCCGCCGTCTTCACCGTGAGCAGGATGCGGCGGCCCACGCGGCGCTCGCGCACCGCCAGCCGCTGCGCGCGCAGCGTGAGCGTGGAGGTGTCGAAATAGGTGTTGAACAGGCGCTCGCGGCGCGGTGCCTGCCCGCTCAGCAGCGGGTGCGCGAGCAGGCGCGGCAGGTCCTCGGGGTGCAGTTCGAGCTTGAGTTCGGTTTCCTGGGGCATGGGGTCGTTGGGGCACGGGGGGAGCGGCGAGTCTGCCAGCACCGGGGAAATTCATCTACCGCGCCACGCGGCGAGCTCGCCACAGCCTTACGCCTTGTAACGCCGACGGCCACGCGCCACGCCAGAATCGCGACAGGCCGCGCCCCCTCGGACCCGGTCGTTCGACACAACACCCCACAAGCCCACGACATGACCCACCCACCGCGCACGCGCCTCTCCATCGCCTTCCTGAGCCTGATGCTGCTGGGCAGCCTGCCGGCCCTGGCCGAAAAACCCGAATGGGCCGGCAAGCAGGGTGGCAAACACGACAAGCATGAAAAGCACGAGAAGCACCGGGACGACCACCGCGATGACCGGCGGGACGACCGCCGCGACGGGCCACGCTCGCCCTCGTCCAGCGTGTCGGTGAACATCCAGATCGGCGGCTACTTCGGTGAGCCCCAGCGCCGCATCGCCCACGATTACTACGAGCCCCGGTTCAAGGCCGGCAAATGCCCGCCGGGCCTGGCCAAGAAGCACAACGGCTGCATGCCCCCCGGCCAGGCGAAGAAGTGGCGCATGGGCTATCCGTTGCCGCGCGACGTCGTGTACTACCCCGTGCCCAACAGCGTGTCGGTGCAGATCGGCCTGCCCCCCTCGGGCTACAAGTACGTGCGCGTGGCGGCCGACATCCTGATGATCGCCGTGGGCACGGGCATGGTGGTGGATGCGATCGAAGACCTCGGCCGGTTCTGAGTTCGCGATGCGCCCCACCACCCTGGTGGCCGCAGCGACCCTGCTCACCCTGGGCAGCGGGGCGAGCGCGGCGCAGCCCCCCACCGACACCGTGGCCCTGGAAGCCAGCCGCGACTACCTCGTGGGCGCCGCCGTGGTGTCGTCCGCGCCGCAACTCGGCAGCGATGTCGAGCAGCGCCTGCGGCTGCGCCCGATCTGGGCTTTTCAACTCGGGCGCTTCCGCTTCGCCACCTCGGGCGCCAGCGCCCTGCTCAGCCAGGGCCGCCAGAGCGTGGACACCGGCGTGAGCACGGTGCTGGCCGGCAACGACCGCTGGTCGCTGAGCACCTCGCTGTCGATCGACGAGGGGCGCTCGTGGGACGACGACGCCGTCTTCCGCGGCCTGCCCGACGTGCGCGCCACGCTGCGCGGCCGTGTCGGCGCCAACGCGGCCCTGAGCCAGCGCTGGACCTACTCGGTGCGGGCCTCGCAAGACCTGCTGGGCCGCGCCGGCGGCCTGCGTGTGGACCATGGCCTGAGCTACCACCACCCCGTTTCTTCGCAGACCCACTGGGACCTGTCGCTGGGTGCGGGCTGGGCCAACGGCACCTACCGGCAGACGCACTACGGCGTGGACCCGGCCCCGGCGGCCGCCACCGGTGTGCCGGCGTTCGCGATCGGCTCGGGCTGGGACACGGTCTCGCTGGGTTGGCGCATCACCTCGGCGCTGAACCGCCACTGGGTGGCCTACGGCGGCGTGGGCGTGTCGCAGCTGCAAGGCGCGGCCGCGCGCAGCCCGCTGGTGGGGCGCCAGACCGCCTACGGCGCCACCGTCGGCCTGGCCTACCGCAACAACTAGGCCTCTAGACCGTCAGCAGGCGGCGCAGGTAGCACCCGGTGTGGCTGTCGGGGTGCGCCGCGATGGTCTCGGGCGTGCCCTGCGCCACCACCGTGCCACCGCCCGAGCCCCCTTCGGGCCCCATGTCGATGACCCAGTCGGCGGTCTTGATGACGTCGAGGTTGTGTTCGATCACCACGATGGTGTTGCCCGCGTCGCGCAGCTGGTGCAGCACCTTGAGCAGCAGTTCGATGTCGGCGAAGTGCAGGCCGGTGGTGGGTTCGTCCAGGATGTAGAGCGTGCGGCCGGTGTCGCGCTTGGAGAGCTCCAGCGCGAGCTTGACGCGCTGCGCCTCGCCTCCCGAGAGCGTGGTCGCGCTCTGGCCGAGCTGGATGTAGGACAGGCCCACGTCGAGCAGGGTCTGCAGCTTGCGGTGCAGCGTGGGCACGGCGCTGAAGAAGGCGTGCGACTGCTCCACCGTCATGTCCAGGATCTGCGCGATGTTGCGGCCCTTGTACTGCACGTCCAGCGTCTCGCGGTTGTAGCGCTGGCCGTGGCAGACCTCGCAGGGCACGTACACGTCGGGCAGGAAGTGCATCTCCACCTTGACCACGCCATCGCCCTGACAGGCCTCGCAGCGGCCACCGGCCACGTTGAAGCTGAAACGGCCCGGGCCGTAGCCGCGCTCGCGCGCGGTGGGCATCTCGGCCATGAGTTCGCGGATGCCGGTGAACAGGCCGGTGTAGGTGGCCGGGTTGCTGCGCGGCGTGCGACCGATGGGCGACTGGTCGACGTTGATGACCTTGTCGAAGTGTTCGATGCCTTCGATCGCGTCGTGCGCGGCCGGCTCGTCGTGCGATCGGTAGAGCGTGCGCGCCACCGCCGCGTACAGCGTGTCGTTGACGAGGGTGGACTTGCCCGAGCCCGAGACGCCGGTGACGCAGGTCAGCAGGCCGACCGGGAACGCCACGCTCGCGCCCTTGAGGTTGTGCCCGCGCGCGTTGACGACGCGGATTTCCTGCAGCTCGCCCAGCGTGGCCTGGTGCGCGGCCTCGCGCGCGGCGCGGCGCTCGGCCGCCGGGCTGGGCGGGAAACGCGGCTTGGCGGGCGCGGCCTTCGGGGCATCGCCCTTCTTCACCACCGGCAGCCAGGGGGTGCGGCGCGCGGGCACGGCGATCTGGCGCGTGCCGCTGAGGTACTGACCAGTAAGCGAATCGGCCGTGGCCATGACCTGCTCGCAGGTGCCTTGCGCCATCACGCGCCCGCCGTGCACGCCCGCGCCCGGGCCCATGTCGATCACGTGGTCGGCGGTGCGGATCATGTCCTCGTCGTGCTCGACCACCAGCACCGTGTTGCCGAGGTCGCGCAGGTGCTGCAGCGTGGCGATGAGGCGGTCGTTGTCGCGCTGGTGCAGGCCGATGCTGGGCTCGTCGAGCACGTACATCACGCCGGTCAGGCCACTGCCGATCTGGCTGGCCAGGCGGATGCGCTGGGCCTCGCCACCCGAGAGCGTGTCGGCGCTGCGGTCCAGGCTGAGGTAGTTCAGGCCCACGTCGTTCAGGAATTTCAGGCGCTGGCGGATCTCGTTGATCACGCGCGCGGCGATGTCGCCCTTGGCGCCGTGCAGCTCCAGTTGCTGGAAATAGGCCAGCGCCTCGCCCAGCGTGACGTGGCTGATCTTGTAGATGGGCTGCTTCTGTTCACCCTCGCCCACGAACACGTGGCGCGCCTCGCGGCGCAGGCGCGAACCGCCGCACTCCGGGCAGGGCTGCACGGCGCGGTAGCGCGCCAGTTCCTCGCGCACGGCGGCGCTGTCGGTCTCGCGGTAGCGGCGCTCGAAGTTGCGCACGATGCCTTCGAAGGGGTGCTTCTTGCTGATCTTCTTGCCCGCGCGCTCGCCGGATTCGAGCGCGTAGCTGAACTTCACCTCTTCCTCGCCCGAGCCGTAGAGCAGCACCTGCTGCACCGCGTCGGGCAGGCTCTCCCAGGGCGCCTCGGCGTCGAACTTGTAGTGCGCCGCGAGGCTCTCGATCATGGCGAAGTAATAACCGTTGCGCCGATCCCAACCCTTGATGGCACCGCTGGCCAGGCTCAGCGAGGGAAAGGCGACCACGCGCGCGGGGTCGAAGAATTCGGTGTGGCCCAGGCCGTCGCAGGTCGGGCAGGCGCCCATGGGCGAGTTGAACGAGAACAGGCGCGGCTCGAGTTCGCCCACGGTGTAGTGGCACAGCGGGCAGGCAAAGCGCGCCGAGAAACCGTGCTCGCGCGGCACCGCGCCAGGGGTTTCCGGCGCGTCCATCTCCATCGCGATGGCCCGGCCGTCGGCCAGGCGCAGCGCGGCCTCGAAACTCTCGGCCAGGCGCTGGCGCAAGGGATTCACGCCCTCTTCCTCAACGTCGACGCGCACCTTGATGCGGTCGATCACCACGTCGATGTTGTGCTTCTCGGTTTTCTTCAAGGCCGGCAGCGCCTCGGCCTCCAGCACCGCGCCGTCGACGCGGAAGCGCACATAGCCCTGGGCCTGCATGTCGGCGAAGAGCTCGGTGAACTCGCCTTTTTTCTCGCGCGCCACCGGGGCCAGGATCATCAGGCGCGTGCCCTCGGGCAGCGCGAGCACCGTGTCCACCATCTGCGCCACGCTCTGCGAGGTCAGCGGCAAGCCATGGTCGGGGCAGTGCGGCGTGCCCGCGCGCGCGAACAGCAGGCGCAGGTAGTCGTGGATCTCGGTCACCGTGCCCACGGTGGAACGCGGGTTGTGGCTGGTGGCCTTCTGCTCGATGGCGATGGCGGGTGACAGGCCTTCGATCAGGTCCACGTCGGGCTTATCCATCAGCTGCAGGAACTGCCGCGCATAGGCCGACAGGCTCTCCACGTAGCGGCGCTGCCCCTCGGCATAGAGCGTGTCGAACGCCAGGCTGGACTTGCCCGAGCCCGACAGCCCGGTGATCACCACCAGGGCGTGCTTGGGAATGTCGAGGTCGATGTTCTTGAGGTTGTGCGTGCGCGCACCGCGCACCGACAGGAACGCGCTGGCATGCCGCAGGGCGGCGCCCAGGTAACGGGGGGATGGCTCGCCCACGGACGGCGGCGTCCCGGGGGTGTCGGCGCCGGTCGATCCAGGCAATTTCAGGTCCGGGGGAAGGTTCTGGTTCAAGGCGCGATGCGGGGTTCAGGGCAACCCGACATGATAAGCCGCCACGCGGTTTTGCGCCCCTCCGCCCGGCGGGCGCCGGCCTTTCGCCGACAATACGCCGTCCCCCTGTCTCCCCTGCCCGCCCTGCCGGCCTCCGCTGCCTTGTCCACCCTGAGCCCCTCCCCCGCCAACGCGGCCACCACGCCGCCCGACGCCGCCCGCATGACCCCCGCCGAGCGCCGCGCCAGCGCCTCCCTGGCCCTGGTGTTCGCGCTGCGCATGTTGGGCCTGTTCATCGTGCTGCCGGTGTTCGCGCTGGAAGCCGCGCGCCTGCCCGGCGGCGAGGACGCGGCCCGGGTGGGCTTCGCCATGGGCCTGTACGGGCTGACGCAGGCCTTTCTGCAGATTCCCCTGGGCCTGGCGTCCGACCGCTTCGGCCGCAAACCCGTGATCGTGGCCGGCCTGCTGCTGTTTGCCCTGGGCAGCGGCATCGCCGCCTGGGCGCCCGACCTCACCTGGCTGGCCATCGGCCGCGCGGTGCAGGGCGCGGGCGCCATCTCCGCCGCCGTGACGGCCTTCCTGGCCGACGTCACGCGCGACAGCGTGCGCACCAAGGCCATGGCCATGGTGGGGGCCAGCATCGCGCTGATGTTCGCGCTCTCCCTGGTGCTGGCGCCCGCGCTGGCGGCCTGGGTCGGCCTCTCGGGCATCTTTGCCCTCACCGGCGCGCTGGCGCTGCTGGCCATCGCCGTGGTGATCTGGGTGGCACCGCCCGAACCGCGCGAACACCGGCCCTCCGACCTGCAGCAGTTGCGCGCCGGCCTGGCCGAGGTGCTGCGCCACCGGGGCCTGCTGCGCCTGAACCTGGGCGTGTTCGTGCTGCACGCGGTGCAGCTGGCGATGTGGATGGCGGTGCCGGCCCTGCTGGTGGCCGCCGGCCTGCCCAAGGCGGACCATGCCCAGGTCTACCTGCCCGCCGTGGTGGCGTCCCTGCTGGTGATGGGCGGCGTGCTCTTTCCCATGGAGCGCCGGGGCCGGCTGCGCGCGGCCTTCCTGATCGCCATCGCCCTGATCGGCGCGGTGCAGCTCGCGTTGTGGGCCCTGGCCGACGCCTCACCCGGCCTGTGGACCCTGGGCGGGCTGCTGTTCGTGTTCTTCATCGGCTTCAACACGCTGGAAGCCAGCCAGCCCAGCCTGGTGTCCAAACTGGCGCCCGCGCACGCCCGGGGGGCGGCGCTGGGCGTCTACAACACCCTGCAGTCCGTCGGCTTCTTCGTCGGCGGCGCGGTGGGCGGCTGGCTGGCGCGCGCGCACGGCGCGCCAGGCCTGTTCGCGGTCTGTGCCGTGGCCATGCTGGTGTGGCTGGTGGTGGCCTGGCCGATGCAGGCGCCGCCGCCCTCAGCGGCCCGGCGCTGAACCCTCGCCGGGCGGCGGCGGCGCAGCCGCCACACCATCGCGCATCGAGCGCATCATCAGCTGCGACATGGTGCTGTAGAGCGGCCGGCTGATCATGCGCGAGATCAGGCTGGCCAGCAGCGCGCAAGCCATCAGGCTGAGCACCATGCTGTGGCCATCGGTCATCTCCATCACGATGATCATGGCGGTGATCGGGGTCTGCGTCACGGCCGCCAGGAAACCGCACATGCCCAGCGCGATCAGGGCCGCGCCGTGCGGAGAATCGAGCAGCCAGGCCACGTCCGCGCCCACACCGGCGCCGATCGACAGGCTGGGCCCGAACAGCCCGCCGGGCACACCCGCCCACGACGACAGCCACGAGGCCACGAACTTCAGGCCCGTGAACACCAGCGGCTGGTGCGACGCGCCCGGTGTGCCGACCTGTTCCAGCATCACCTTGGTGTGTTCGTGGCCCCCGCCCACGGCCGTGCCGTCGCTGATCACGGCGATCACCGCCACCGCGAAGCCGCAGATCGCCGCGAAGGTGACCGGGCGCTTGCGCCGGTAGGCGCAGAAGCGGTCAGGCAGGCCGATGAACGAGGCCAGCATCAGGCGCGACATCAACCCGCCCAGCAGCCCGCAGCCCACGGCCACCAGCGCGCCAGGCAGGAACAGGCTCCACGACAGGGCCTCGGCCCGCACCCGCCCGAAGTACGACAGGTTGCCGAACGCCGAGACCGCCACCAGGCCGGCGATCACGATGGCCGCCAGCATCAGGCCGCTGTTGCGGTCCTGCAGGCGCCGGGACAGCTCTTCGATGGCGAACACGATGCCGCCCAGCGGCGTGTTGAAGGCCGCGGCGATGCCGGCCGCGCCGCCAGCCACCAGCAGTTCGCGGTGGGTGATGCCCGAATTCGGCGACAGCCAGCGGCGCGCGTGCAGCATGACCCCGGCGGCGACCTGCACCGACGGGCCCTGACGGCCGATCGAAAGCCCGGCCAGCACACCGCCGGACACCGCCACCATCTTGACCAGGCTCAGCCGCAGCGAGACGAAGCGCGAGCGCTCGCGCAAGGGCGTGGCCGGGTCCAGCGCGGTCAGCACCTGCGGCACACCGGAGCCGGCCGCCCCGGGGGCCCAGCGGCGGATGGCCCAGACCACCAGCGCCGTGAGCGCGGGCGTCCACACCAGCGGCGCCCACCACCAGCCGCTGCGCAAGCCGCTGTACAAGGCATAGGCCCCCTCGGCCAGCAAGGTGAACGCCACCACCGCGAGGCCCGCCAGCACGGCATAGACGATCACCACCGCGCGGTCCAGCCATTGACGCCCCCCGCCCATTTCGTCGCGCAGGTTCTGCAGGAAGTCCGGTTCGCCTTTCATGGGGGGCCAGTGTATCGACCGATACGGGCCGGCGCGCCGGCACTTGCGGCACAATGTCAGGCCGCGTCCCGGCCGCGCCCGGGCCCGCCCTCTCTTCAGGACATCACCACCATGGCATCCGTCAACAAAGTCATCCTCGTCGGCAACTGCGGCCGCGATCCCGAAATCCGCTACCTGCCGTCCGGCCAGGCCGTGGCCAACGTCAGCGTGGCGACCTCCAGCCGCCGCAAGGACAAGAACAGCGGCGAGATGATCGAAGACACCCAGTGGCACCGCGTCACCTTCTACGACCGCCTGGCCGAAATCGCCGGCGAGTACGTGAAGAAAGGCCGCCCGATCTACGTCGAAGGCCGCCTCAAGTACGGCAAGTACACCGACCAGTCCGGCGTGGAGAAGAACACGGTGGACATCATCGCCACCGAACTGCAGCTGCTCGGCGGCCGCGAAGGCATGGGCGGTGGCGGCGGTGAAGAAGGCGGTGGTGGCGGCGGCTACTCGCGCCCCGCCGCGGCCCCCCGAGCCCCGGCACCCGCGCCGCGCCAGGCCCCGGCGGCCGCGCCCGCGCGCCAGTCCAGCGGCTTTGACGACATGGACGACGACATCCCGTTCTGACGCCGCCCCGCCAGGTTTCACGATCAGGCCCGCACGCGCCTCGGCGCTGCGGGCCTTTTGCTGGCCCCTCAGCCCACCCCGAAGTGCGCGGGCAACTGCAGGGCCACGGCGTAGAGGGCATGGCGCGTCATGCAGGCATGTGCCTCCCGCATGAGCAGGTTGCTGCGTTGCCATTCCTGGCCGGCCACGGCCTGAGCGAACGCCATCGCGCCTTGAGATCCGGTGTGACACCCGGGCTCGGCCAGTTGGCGCACGCGACCGGCGCGCGCCCATCGGGCTTGCGCCAGCTCCCAATCCATGACCGCCTGCAGGTAGGTCTCCCTGGCTTGGGCAAAACGATCGCTCGCCGAGGTGCGATGCCCATCCGGCGTCTTCGAAATGGCCTCATCCCCTTGCCGCTGCGCTTCGAGCGCCAGCCGGTCGATCTCGGCAGGCGCCGCCGGGATGAAGTGGGTCCCATTCGTGTCCAACTGGGCCGGCAACAGGCGCGTCACCCGCGTGAAGTGCCGGCCCGCCGCCTCCCACATCGCCGTGGCCATCTCCACCGTGCATCGCAAGTCCGCCAGCATTTCCGTGAGCTTGCGCTGCTCCGTCCCTGGGCCCAACCCAGCGTCCCCCCTTGCCGTGAGGAGGTGGGCCAGGCTTTTCAAGGTCTGCTGGGTGTTCAGGCTGCCCATCAGCCGCCGCCGGGCCGTGTCCACCTCGTGGCATGCGGTCAGCACGCACAGGAGCCGCCCGTTGAGCCGCCGCAGATCGGCGGGCTCGTGCGCATCGCGTTCGGCTTCACGCACGTACACGTGCTGCAGCACGTCCCGAAACGCCATGCCCGTGACGCCGCGCCCGGCCGCACCGCCCATGGCCTCGGGCGCGCCTGCCTCGTGCCGCCCAGGCCTCCCCCACCCCTCTCCCCTGTGATGGGTGGCACCAAGCCCCCCACCCTCGTCGAATGCATCGAACATGCCGAGGTCTTTCCCGAATCAAGTTGGATTGAAACCAAGGGGCATCACCATCCGGCGCGATCCGACCATCGCCGGCATGAGGTGCCCATCGGCACTTGCTGCGCGGAGCCCGTCTCTGGTGGACCGTTCAAGACACCCGCGCGCGGAAATTTATAACACTGTTTTTCTACAAAACCCATGCTTTTCCGGCATGAAATGAACAAAAAGGTTATCGAAATCCAAAAATGGCCGGCGTGCCATGGACCGTTCCGGCGCCCCATGCATGGACGAAGGTGGCCCGCATCCCAGGCACTGGCATGATGTCGGACTTCGCAGCCCCGCTGCCGGCCCCACTCCCAGCCATGAACACAGCCACCATCCCGCCCGACGCGCCCGCGACCGCCCAACCGGCCCGGGCGCGCCGCGGCGCCCCGCGCAACAAGGCCCCACGCACCGATGCGCGCCCACCCCGCCAGCACCCGGTGCTCGACCAGTTGGCCCAGCTCGCGCCCGGCCTCTTCGGCGAGGTGCTCAAGCCGCTCAAGCGCGGCATCTACCAGGACCTGCTCGACGCCCACCCAGGCGTGCTGGACGCCGAAGGACTCAAGGCCGCGCTGGCCCTGCACACCCGCTCGTCGCGCTACCTGACCGTGGTGGCCTCGGGCCAGCCGCGCCACGACCTCGCCGGCCAGCCGGTGGAGCCCCTGGCGCCCGAGCACGTGCACCATGCGCTGATCGAGGTCTTCCGCCGCCGCCAGGGCCGCTCGCCGGAAGACCTGGTCCCCAAGCTGCGCCAGCGCATCGTGCAGGCCTTCGAGGCCTCGGGCCTGGGCCGTGAGGCCTACGCCACGCTGGTGATGGGGCGCGACGAGACCGTCAACGCCATCACCGCCGACGCCCTGGCCGAAGCGGCCAGCCGCGCCGCGCGCGACGAAGCCCTGCTGCGCGCCTTCGACGCCAGCGGGCAGACGGTGGAGGCCTTCGCCGACATGTACGGCATGCCGGTGCACGAAGCCCGGCGCACGCTGGAGCGCGCCCGCGCCCGCCAGACACCCCGCGCCGCATGAGCCCCGCGACGACCACCGAATCACCCTACGCGTGGTGGCGGCTGGTCGTCTCGCTCGTGCTCATGACGCTGGGCGGCGTGGGCATGTACTCGGTCACCGTGGTGCTGCCTCGCATCCAGGCCGACTTTGGGGTGGATCGCGGCGCCGCCTCGCTGCCCTACACGCTCACCATGGTGGGCTTCGGCGTCGGCGGCATCCTCATGGGCAAGCTGTCCGACCGTTTCGGCGTGATGGTGCCGGTGCTCGGTGGCGCCGTCGGCCTGGGCCTGGGTTTCATCGCCGCCGGTGCGGCCACCACGCTCTGGCAGTTCAGCCTGGCGCAAGGCCTGCTCATCGGCCTGCTCGGCACCTCGGCCACCTTCGCGCCGCTGGTGGCCGACACCTCACGCTGGTTCGACCGGCGCCGCGGCATCGCGCTGGCGATCTGCATGAGCGGCAACTACGTGGCTGGCGCGATCTGGCCGCCGGTGACGCAGCATTTCATCGACCACGGCGGCTGGCGCGAGGCCTACACCTTCATCGGCGTGTTCTGCCTGCTCACCATGCTGCCGCTGGCCCTGGTGCTGCGGCGGCGCCCGCCTCCTGAAGCAGCGCCGGTGCCGGTCGCTGCGCCCGCCAGCGCGACCGTCGCCCAAGGCGATCGGCCGCTCGGCCTGTCGCCCGGCACGCTGCAGGCCCTGCTGTGTGTGGCCGGGGTGTCGTGCTGCGTGGCCATGTCCATGCCGCAGGTGCACATCGTGGCCTACTGCACCGACCTGGGTTTCGGCGCCGCGCGCGGCGCCGAGATGCTCTCGGTGATGCTGGGCATGGGCGTGGCGAGCCGGCTGATCTCCGGCTGGATCTCCGACCGCATCGGCGGCCTGCGCACGCTGCTGCTGGGTTCGGTGCTGCAGGGCGTGGCGCTGCTGATGTTCCTGCCCTTCGATGGCCTGGTGCCGCTGTACCTGATCTCCGGCCTGTTCGGCCTGTTCCAGGGCGGCATCGTGCCGAGCTACGCCCTGATCGTGCGCGAGCACTTCGCGCCCATGCAGGCCGGCGTGCGCGTGGGCACGGTGCTGATGGCCACGCTGCTGGGCATGGCGCTGGGCGGCTGGATGTCGGGCGCGATCTTCGACCTGACCGGCTCCTACCAGGCCGCCTTCCTCAACGGCATCGGCTTCAACCTGCTCAACGTCAGCATCGTGTTCTTCCTGCTGCGGCGCGCGCGGGCGCGCGGCATCGGCCTGGGCCGGTCGTCTCAGGGCATGGTGAACACGGTGAGCACGCCGGTGTAACCGTAGAGGCTGCGGTGAGCGATCTCGCCACCGGCGAAGAAACCCACCAGCGGCACATCGCCGAGCGCGCGGCGCACCACCTGAAGCTCGGCGCTGGGGCTGCCGAAATGCGGCCCGCCGCGCCCCGAGCAGCTGACGTACACCGCCCCGGCGATGCGACGCGCGGCATGCGGGCCGGCCTCCACGTCGGTGGACGAGAGCGCCGTCGCCATCGACAGGCCCAGCTCTTCGGGTTCGAGCTCTTCACGCACCTCGGCGCACACGCGCACGAGGTCGGCGCGCGCGGCCTCGGCGTTGCGTTCGCAGAAGGCCAGGCGCGTGCCCACCGGCGCCACGTCGGCAATCGCGATGCCGCGCCGCCCCGGGTCCAGGCCGATCAGGTGGCGCACCAGCACCTCGGTGCCGAACTGGCCGCGCACGCGCGGGGCGGGCGCTGAGGACGCGCTGTGCTCGGGCAGCGGCGGCGAGAGCCCCACCAGCGTGGCGCGCAGGCGCGGCATGGCTTCTTCGGGTTGCTCCAGCGAGATCACGCGCTCGCGCAGCAGCACGTCCAGCGCGGGTTCGTCGTCGAGCATCAGCACCAGGTTGCCGTCGGACGCGGTGACCGTGCGCTCGCGGTCCACCGGCTGCGCCCCCTGCGTGACGCGCGAGACCAGGCCCACGTCCGCCCCGAAGGCCACGCCGCTCAGGCCGCCATGGAACACCCCGCTGGCCGCGCCCTGGCCGTCGAGGGTGCCCGCGCTGCTGAGCGAAAACTGCACGCTCTGGTGCCGGCTCGCCGCCAGCCCACCAAACACGTAGCCGCTGCGCGTGCGCTCGGCCATTTCGGCAATGAGTTCGGCCAGCTCGGGCGTGCCGCCGTCGGCATGCACCAGCGCCGTGTGCGCCTCGAAACGGTCGGCGATCGCCGGGCGGCCACTCGTGGAGAGTGGCGCCACCCCGCTGAACACACGGTACTGGCCCGGGTGCAGATCGCACAGCATCACGCACATCGCGGGCTCGTCGAAATACTCCACGTTGTTGGCCGCGATGCCCACGCCCACGGTGCCGGCCCAGTCGATCGCCTCGGACGACAGCTCGGCACTCAGGTGCTTGAGGATGGCCTCGGCTTCGTCGGCGTAGTGGTCGGTGATGTAGAGCAGCCCCAGGCAGGGCGACTTGGCGTATTCGGGCAGCGCCATCTGCGCGCGCAGTTGCGCGAGCACGAGAGCGGCGGCCATCCGCCATTGCGGGTGGGTGGCGTGGGCGTAAGGAAAGAGTTTCATGAGAAAAAAGGCGGCGCGCCGCGAACACGGCGGCGTGGGAGGTTCAACGTCGGCTGGCGGCCTTGCGGGCCGGGGCCCTCCTGGCGGCCGGCTTGGCGGCGGATTTCGCGGCAGGGCGCTGGGCAGAAGGGCTGGCGGCCGGCCGGGCCACCGCCCGCGCGGCAGCGCGGCCCACGCCCCGGGCGGCCTTGCCGGCCATGCCGGTGGCGGTCTTCAGGGCCTGGTCGGTCAGGCCGCTGGCGACTTGCCGCGTGGTATCGAGCGCGGTCTGCTTGGCCACGTCTTTCATCGCGTTGCTCGCGATCTGCTGGAACTGCTGCGACAGCGCGCCCCACCACTGCATCGGGTCCACCACGCCACCGGCGGCCGGCGCGGCGGTGGCCGCCGTCTTGCGGGCCGGCTTCTTCTTGCGCGGCGCCGGCGCAGGCGCGGCTTCGGGCTCGGCAGGGGTGCCGTAGGTGCGCGGCGGCACTTCCAGGCCGGCGAACGGCGTGGGCGCGGCGGCGGGTGAACCGGTGAAGCCGGCCAGGGTGTCGGCGGCCTTGATCTTGAGCGCGTTGGCCACATCGCCCATGCTGAAGTTCATCGTCTTGAGCGTGGACAAGGTCATCTTCTGCACCTCCAGCGCCTGGATGGTGGCCCCCAGCGCCTTGGCGTTCTGGTCCAGCCAGAAGTGCACGGCCTTGAGTTCCTCGATGCGTTTCTCGAGGTCTTCCACGTTGAAGGTGGGCGCCACCCAGCTGCCGAGGTTGGGCAACTGCGGGATGTTCTGGCTGATGCCCTGCGCCACCCCGCCGGCCGCCTGGCCCGCGAGGTTCTGCAGGAACTCGAAGCCGGGAACGAATTTGCCGAAACCGCTGCCGGGGGCGTCGCTCATGGAGATCTCCTGTCGTGCCGTCTAGGTCTTGTCTGTCTCAGCCGTCCACGCCGTAGCGGGGTGCGCGGCGCTCACGCAAGGATGCCACACCTTCGCGCACATCGGGCCCGGCAAAACCCATGAATTCGAGCGCCAGGGAGGTGTCGAACGCGGGGCCGGCCTGGCGCAGCCAGTTGTTGAGCGAGTACTTGGTCCAGCGGATCGCGGTCTGGCTGCCACTGGCAAGGCGGTCGGCCACTTCATAGGCCTTGTCGAGCAGGGCCGCGTCCTCCACCGCGAGCGAGACCAGGCCGATGCGCTCGGCCTCCTCGCCGCTGATGGGGTCGCACAACATCAGGTAGTACTTGGCCTTGGCCAGGCCGCACAGCAGGGGCCAGACGATGGCCGCGTGGTCACCGGCCGCCACGCCCAGGCGCGTGTGGCCGTCGACGATCTTGGCGCTCTTGGCCGCGATCGAGATGTCGGCCAGCAGGCCGGCCACCAGGCCCGCGCCCACGGCCGGGCCGTGCATGGCGCTGACGATGGGCTTGTCGCAGTTGATGACGTTGTAGACCAGGTCGCGCGCTTCCTTCCAGACGCGCGTGCGCACCTCGAAGTCGGTCGCCATGTCCTGCACCAGCGCGAGGTCGCCGCCGCCGGAGAAGCCCATGCCGCTGCCACGCAACACGGCGCAGCGCACGCTGTCGTCGCGCCCCACGTCGCGCCAGATCTCGCTGAGCTCCCAGTGGCCGTCGTGGCCGGCGGTGGGCAGCTTGCCGTTGCCGCCCGGGCCGTCGGCGCGCATCTGGATGTCGAGCACGGAAGGCACGCCGTCCACGGTGGGGCCGCGGCGGGTGATGGCGAGGGTCTGGTAGCGGCTGTAGTCCACGGGGCTGCTCATGCGGGTCTCCTGAAGGGCTGGGGTTCTGTCGGTCATTGTGCTCGACCGCGCGCCAGCGTCTATGCTGGCGGCCATGAACCCGTCCACCGCTGCGCTGCACACCCGCAGCCTGTTCCATTTCGCCTTCAACGTCACCGACCTGGACGCGGCGCGCCGCTTCTACGGCGGCGTGCTCGGCTGCGCCGAGGGCCGCAGCACCGACACCTGGGTGGACTTCGATTTCTTCAGCCACCAGATCTCGCTGCACCTGGGCGAGCCGCTGAAGACGCAGCGCACCGGCCGCGTGGGCGAGCACCTGGTGCCCATGCCGCACTTCGGCCTGGTGCTGCTGCTGCCGGAGTGGCAAGCGCTGGCCGCGCGGCTGCAGGCCGCGGACGTGGACTTCGTGCTGCCACCCCAGGTGCGCTTCGAGGGGCAGCCCGGGGAGCAGTGGACGATGTTCTTCTGCGACCCCTTCGGCAACCCGATCGAGGTCAAGGGCTTCGCGTCGATCGAGCAGGTCTACGCTGTTTGAACGCTGGCCTCAGGCCAGCGGCGCGATTTTCTGGTCGATCGCGCCGAACACGGACTGGCCATCCTTGCCCTTCATCTCGATGCGGATGGTGTCGCCGAACTTCATGAAGGCGGTCGAGGGCTGGCCGTCCAGGATGGTCTCGATCGCGCGCTTCTCGGCGATGCAGCTGTAGCCCTTGGGCCAGTCCTTGCGGCCGTCCACGTCCGTGCCCTTGTTGCTCACCGTGCCGCTGCCCACGATGGAGCCGGCGCGCACGTTGCGCGTCTTGGTGATGTGGGCCACGAGCTGGCCGAAGTGGAAGGTCATCTCCGGGCCGGCCTCGCACATGCCGACCTTGCGGCCGTTCCAGGTCGACTGCATGGTCAGGTGCACGCGGCCACCCTGCCAGGCGTCGCCGAGCTCGTCGGGCGTGACCGCCACCGGGCTGAACGCGGTGGCCGGCTTGCTCTGGAAGAAGCCGAAGCCCTTGGCCAGTTCGGCCGGGATCAGGTTGCGCAGCGACACGTCGTTGGCCAGCATCAGCAGGCGCACGCCCTCCAAGGCCTGCTCGGGCGTGGCGCTCATGGGCACGTCGCCGGTGATGACGGCGATCTCGGCCTCGAAGTCGATGCCGAAGTCTTCACTGGCCACCACCACGTCTTCGCAGGGGCCGATGAAGTCGTCGCTGCCGCCCTGGTACATCAGCGGGTCGGTGTAGAACGACGCCGGCACTTCGCTGTTGCGCGCGGCGCGCACCAGTTCCACATGGTTGATGTAGGCCGAGCCGTCGGCCCACTGGTAGGCGCGCGGCAGCGGGGCCATGCACTGGGCGGGGTCGAACGGGAAGGCGTGGCGCGCCTTGCCCTGGTTGAGCGTGACGTACAGGTCGTGCAACTGGGGGCTGATGAAGTTCCAGTCGTCCAGCGCCTGCTGGAGCTTGTGGGCGATGCCGGTCGCATAATGCGCCGTGCTCAGGTCGCGGGAGACCACCACCAGTTGTCCGTCGCGCGAGCCGTCTTTGTAAGTGGCGAGTTTCATGCAAGTCTCCTGCTGTCAGGTTGGGGTCAAAGCGGGCACATTGTCCGCCTGGGGGCGGATCGGTGGCACACTCGGGGGATGTCTTTGAATTACGGATAGTGAAATTGATTCACCTATTCGTAAATACGGGATTCTAGACGAAAGCCCCGTGAACCGCTGCAAGACCCGCCACCGGCCCGGGGAACCCACCGCCCGACCGACCGTCCAACCTTCGTGACCCTGATTCACATGCCTGTTGCCCAACGCCCCGCCATCGACACCGAAACCCGTGACGACGCGGAACCGTTGCGCGCGGGCATCCAGTCGGTGGAAGTGGGCTTCGAGCTGCTCGATGCCCTGTCGCAGGCCGACGGTGCCCTGATGCTGCGCGACCTGGCCGCCGCGGCTGGCATGAGCGCGGCCAAGGCCCACCGCTACCTGGTGAGCTTCCAGCGCATGGGCCTGGTGGTGCAGGACCCGGTGAGCACGCGCTACGACCTCGGCCCCGCCGCGCTGCGCATCGGGCTGGCCAGCCTCGCGCGCCTCGACGCCGTGAAGTTCGCGCGCGAACGCATCGATGGCCTGCTGGCCGAGACCGGCCACACCCTGGCCATCGCGGTGTGGGGCAACCAGGGCCCCACCATGGTGCACTGGATCGAGGCGCCTCAGACGGTGCCCGTCACCCTGCGCCTGGGCGACGTCATGCCGCTGCTGACCTCGGCCACCGGCCGCTGCTTTGCCGCCTTCATGGGCAGTGAAGGCCGCGACGCCCAGCGCATCGCCCCCATGGTGCGCGACGAACTCGCGCGCCTGAAGAAGCTGCCGCAACATGGCGATCTGCCCCTGGTGGACGTGCCCCAGTCGCCGCAGGAGGTGCAGGCCCTGCTCGAAGACACCCGGCGCCGGGGCTTGGCGCGCGTGGTGCACAGCCTGCTGCCCGGCGTGGGCGGCTTCTGCGCCCCGGTGTTCGACGCCCAGGGCCGGCTCGCGCTGGGCCTGGTGGTGCTCGGCTCCGTGGCCACGCTGGACACCGACTGGCAGGGCGCCACCGCCACCGCCCTGCTGCGCTGCGCTCGCCAGCTCAGCGCCGACCTGGGGCACCGCCCCGCCCCTTCCAGCCCGTGACCCAAACGCCCTTGTCACCTTCTGCCTCGCCACGCGGGTCGGTGCTCACCGCGCTGGTGGCGCTGGTGCTGGGCCTGCACCTGGTCCTGCTCGCCGGCGGCATCACGCTTCAACTGCCCGACACCGCCCGGGCGCCAGCGCCCCCGGCCACCGGCGCCAGTGCATCCGCCGCGAACGCCGAACCGCCCGCCACCGCCTCCACCCCGGCAGCGCGCCCGCAGCCGGTGCAGGTGAGCACCGTGCGCTGGATCGTGCCCGCCGCCCCGGCGCCCGCGCCGCGCCCCGAACCCGCGCCCCGGCCCAAGCCCGTTCCGAAGGCGGCGCCCACGGCCCGCCCCGCCCCGGTTCCCGAACCCGTCGCCGTGGCCCAGGCAGCGCCCGAACCCGCCGAGGCCGTCGCCCTCGCGCCGGCTGAGACGCCGGCCATCGCTTCGCAGGAAGTGGCCGTGAGCGAGCCTCCGGCGCCGGCACCCGAAGCGCCGGCAGAAGCCGTGGCGGCGCCTGCTGCCACGCCCGAAACACCCCCAATCAGCGAGCCCACCGGCACCACGCCGTCGGCAGCAACCGACGGCAAACCCAGCGCCCCCGTCGCCCTGCCACCCGCCACGCCGCCGCCCAGCACCCGCCTGCACTACGACGTGACCGGCAACGTCAAGGGCATCGGCTACAAGGCCCAGGGCACGCTGGACTGGGCCGTGGCCGACGGCCGCTACGAGGCCCGCATGGAGATGCGCGTGCTGCTGCTGGGCAGCCGCTCGCAGACCAGCATCGGCCGCATCGGCCCCGAAGGCCTGATGCCCGAGCGCTTCGCCGACAAGAGCCGCAGCGAGAAAGCCGCCCATTTCGATGCGGCGCAACAGCGCATCCGCTTCAGCAGCAACGCGCCCGAGGCACCGCTGCAGCCGGGGGCGCAGGACCGCCTGAGCCTGTTCCTGCAGCTCGCCAGCCTGCTGCAGGCCCGCCCGCAGGCCTACACCACCGGGCAGACGGTGGACATGCAGGTGGCCGGCACGGGCGACGCCCCCGTCTGGCGCTTCGACGTGGGCGAAGAATCGACGATTTCGCTGCCAGCGGGCGAATTCAAGGTGCGCCACCTGGTGCGCCAGCCGCGCAAGGAATTCGACAGCACGGTCGAAATGTGGCTCGCGCCCAGCCTGCACCACCTGCCCGTGCGCCTGCGGGTGAAACAGTCGAACGGCGATGTGGCCGATCAGCAACTCAGCCAGATGCCGTAAGGCAAACACCTGTAGGACAAACACCCATCTGTGCCAAAAAAGACACGCATCTTGAAGTCCGGGGGAACGTCGCCACGTAAAGCTGCATCTGACCTATAAATCGGCGCGTATTTGCCGATATAAGGTTGTCAGGAACGCAGATTTTTTCTATTCAAGGATTTCAGTCATGCACATGCTTTACGACTCGGATGCCTTCGCTGTGGTCCACATCCTGGCCAATGCGCCCGTCGAGGGCGACAACGAAGTGGCCGACGGCCCGCAGATTCCCCGCCACGGTTTCGAGATCGTGGACAAGCGCTCGGGCAAAGAGGTGTACCTCGACGGCTCCTGGGCCGAGATGTTCCAGCTCCAGATCACCGCCTGGCAGCAGAGCACGCCGTCCCAGGAAGAGGTGGAAGACACGCTCGAGGGCTATGCCACGCTGGCCCAGATGCCCGTGGTCATGCACTGAACGAACGCACTTCCTCTGAAAAAAGGCCGCTGCACCCCAGCGGCCTTTTTCATGTCGGGCCGTGGCGCCAGCGGTACAGCGGCTCGGCCAGCACCAGCACCGCCACCAGCCGGCAGACCTGGAACGCCGTCACCACCGGCACGCCCAGCTGCAGCACCTTGGCGGTGATGGCCATCTCGGCAATGCCGCCGGGCGCGGTGCCCAGCAACAGCGTGACCGGGTGCAAACCCGTCAGCTGCGCCAGCACCCAGCCGAAGCCGGCGCACAGGCCCATCATCACCAGTGTGGCGAAAGCCACCGACGCCAGCCAGCGCGGCGCCGTGTGCACGAAAGTGGGCGTGAAACGCACGCCCAGGCTCACACCGATCACCAGCTGCGCCGCGTTCGACAGGCTCTGCGGGATGGCCGACAGGGTGTGGCCGCTCAAGGTCACCACCATGGTGACCACCAGCGCGCCCATGAACCAGGGGTTGGCGCGGCCCAGGCGCTGCATGGCCAGCGCGCCCAGCAACGTGAGCCCGGCCAGCGCCAGCAGCCCCAGGGCTTGCACGTCCCGCACGCCCTGCGCCCCGGTGTCGAGCCCGCTCACGCCCCCGAACTGCAGGGCAAACGGGATGGTGACCGTCACCAGCAGCACCCGCAGGCTGTGCGCGGCCGCCACCAGATCGGTGCGCGCGCCCTGGCGCTCGGCGATCAGCGTCATCTCGGACGCGCCGCCGATCGCGCCAGCGAAATAGGTGGTGCAGCGCAGCTCCGCCGGCGTCAAGGCCACCAGATG
Source organism: Hydrogenophaga sp. GW823-FHT04C09 (assembly GCF_058796355.1). NCBI lineage: Bacteria > Pseudomonadati > Pseudomonadota > Betaproteobacteria > Burkholderiales > Comamonadaceae > Hydrogenophaga > Hydrogenophaga sp. GW823-FHT04C09. The sequence goes on from NZ_JBXAIO010000008.1 coordinate 179,055, forward strand.
CCCCGCGTGCAGCCAGCGCAGCCAGGCTGCAAAACCCAGACCCAGGGCCAATGCCCACGCGATGCCGAGCGCGATGGCCCACCAGAGGCTGGCCACGAGCGCGCCCACGGCCGGCGTGAAGTACAGGCCCAGCGCGGTGCCGATCACCCACTGCCCGCTGTTGCGCAAAGGCGTCCAGCTCTCGGTGCGCATGCCCAGCACCGACACCAGCGCCGTCGCCAGCAGCGGGCCGATCATCCAGGGGATGGGCGTGCGCAGCCAGCGGCACAGCAGGGCGGCGGCCAGGGCGATCGTCAGGGTGAGGCAGACGCGCGGCCACGAATCGGGCCGCCAGACAGGCAGAAAGGACACGCGGAAAGGGAAGGTGAAGGGGCCTCGGGTGCGCTTAGTATCCACGCATGACCTGTCGAACCGCTGTCGCCATTGCCCTGGGCCTGTCCTTGCTCGCGGCCTGCGCGCACCGCCCACCCACCACCGTGCCGGCCCTGCTCGACCGCGTGCTGCCCGCGCCGGTGTTGCTGCTCGGCGAGCAACACGACGCCGCCGAACACCAGGCCCTGCAGCGCGACGTGGTGCTGGCCCTGGCCCGGCGCGACCAGCTGGGCGCGGTCGTGATGGAAATGATCGAACAGGGGCGCAGCACGCAAGGCCTGCCCAGCGACGCCGACGAGGCGCGCGTGCGCGAGGCCCTGGGCTGGACCGAGCAGAGCGGCTGGCCCTGGCCGGTGTACGGCCCGGTGGTGATGGCCGCCGTGCGCAGCGGCGTGCCCGTGATCGGCGGCAACCTGCCGCGCGCGCAGATGCGCGGCACCATGGGCCAGGCCGAGCTGGACGGCCTGGTGAGCGAGAGCGTGCTGCAGCGCCAGCGCGACGGCATCCGCGAGAGCCATTGCGGCCTGCTGCCCGAGAGCCAGATCGCGCCCATGACCCGCATCCAGCTCGCGCGCGACCGGTCGATGGCGCAGACGGCCACGCAGGCCCTCATCCCGGGCAAGACGGTGCTGCTGGTGGCCGGCAACGGCCATGTGCGCGAAGACCTCGGCGTGCCCCTGCACCTGCCCGCGTCCGTGGGCCACAAGGTGGTGATGGCGCAGGCCGGCACCTCCAAGGACGCCAGCGCACCGCCGGCCGACGCGGTGTGGCAGACCCCCGCGCTGCCCCCGCGCGACCACTGCGCCGAACTGCGCCAACAGATGAAGCGCTGAATCCAGGGGCACCAAGGGTCCGGCTCCGCCGGCCCCAGGTGCCGTCCCCCCACCGGGGGGAAGCCGCGCCAGCGGCGCAGGGGGGTTACCCCAGCCTTTTGATCGCGTCGGCCAGCGTGCCCACCATGGTCTCGATCTGCGCGCGATCGACGATGTAGGGCGGCGCGAACACCAGGTTGTCGCCCGCGTTGCGCACCAGCACGCCCCGGTGGTAGCAGTCCATGAACACGTCGAACGCGCGCTTGCCGGGCAGGCCCGGCTGCGGCGTGAGCTCCACGGCGGCCGCCAGCCCGAGGCTGCGGATGCCGATCACGTGGGGCAAGCCCTTGAGCGCGCTGTGCATCGCGTCGCCCAGCACCGGCCCCATCTCGCCCGCGCGGGCGAACAGGTTTTCCTCGCGGAACAGGTCCAGCGTGGCGATGGCCGCCGCGCAGGCCACCGGATGGCCCGAGTAGGTGTAGCCATGGAAGAACTCGATGGCGTGGTCCGGCGCGCTGCCGTGCGCGCCCATCATGGCGCCGTAGATGCGGTCGGTGCAGACCACGCCGCCCAGCGGGAACACGCCGTTGGTCACGGCCTTGGCGAAATTCAGCATGTCGGGCTGCACGCCGTAGTAGTCCGACGCGAAAGCCGTGCCCAGGCGGCCGAAACCGGTGATCACCTCGTCGAAGATCAGCAGGATGCCGTGCTTGTCGCAGATCTCCCGCAGGCGCTTGAGGTACCCCTGCGGCGGCACGTACCAGCCCGCGCTGCCGGCGACGGGCTCGACGATCACGGCCGCCACGTTGCTGGGGTCGTGCAACGGCAGGATGCGGTTCTCCAGCTCCAGCAGCAGGTCTTCGTCCCACACCGGTTCGGTGTTGTGCACGTAGGCGTGCTTGACCGGGTCGTGGATGAAGCGCAGGTGGTCCACGCGCGGCAGCAGGGCGGCGCCGTAGACCTTGCGGTTGGCCGGGATGCCGCCCACGCTCATGCCGCCAAAGCCCACGCCGTGGTAACCGCGCTCGCGGCCGATGAAGATGTTGCGGTGGCCTTCGCCGCGCGCGCGGTGGTAGGCCAGCGCCACCTTCATCGAGGTGTCGGCGGCCTCGCTGCCGGAGTTGCAGAACAGCACCTTGTTCAGGTCGCCCGGCGCCATGGCGGCGATCATCTCGGCGGCGCGAAAGGCCTTGTCGTTGCTGACGCTGAAGGCGGTGCTGTAGTCCAGCGTGTCCAGCTGCTGCTTGATGGCTTCGTTGATCGGCTTGCGGTTGTGGCCGGCGCCCACGCACCACAGGCTGGAAATGCCGTCGATGACCTGGCGGCCGTCGTGCGTCGTGAAATACATGCCGTCGGCCGCCACGAAGACCCGGGGGTCTTTCTGGAAACTGCGGTTGGGCGTGAAGGGCAACCACTGGTTGTCCATGCGGAAATCGTTGTAGGCCATGCGGGCGTCTCCTGCGGCAAAAGGACGGGGAAGCGGCATTTTGTCACCGCCTCCCGCCTCCAGGGGCTCCATTGCGCCGGGTTCGGCCAGGCCCACCGCGCCTTGCTGCGACAATTCGCACGCCATGAATCACACCTACGTTCTTACCCTGTCCTGCTCGGACCGCCCGGGCATCGTGCACGCCGTTTCCGGCTTCCTGCTGGAGCACGGGGGCAACATCGAAGAAGCCGCGCAGTACAACGACCACGCCACAGGCCTGTTCTTCATGCGCGTGCAGTTCGCCTGCGGCCAGCTCACCCAGGACGACCTGCGCCTGCACCTGAAGCTGTTCGCCGAACCGTTCGCCATGCAGTGGAGCCTGCACCCGCTGGCCGAGCCGGTGCGCACCGTCATCTTCGTCAGCAAGGAAGGCCACTGCCTCAACGACCTGATGTTCCGCTGGAAGAGCGGCCTGCTGCCGCTGGACATCCGCGCCATCATCAGCAACCACCGCGACTTCTACCAGCTCGCGGCCAGCTACAACGTGCCCTTCCACCACATCCCGGTGACCGCCGCCACCAAGCCGCAGGCCGAGGCCAAGCAGCTGGAGATCATCCAGAACGAAGGCGCCGAGCTGGTGGTGCTGGCGCGCTACATGCAGGTGCTCAGCAACGACCTGTGCCGCGAACTCTCGGGCAAGGCGATCAACATCCACCACAGCTTCCTGCCCAGCTTCAAGGGCGCCAAGCCCTACTACCAGGCGCACGACCGGGGCGTGAAGCTGATCGGGGCCACCGCCCACTACGTGACGGCCGACCTCGACGAAGGCCCCATCATCGAGCAGGACGTGGCCCGGGTGGACCACACCGACGCGGTGGAAGACCTCACCGCGCGCGGCCGCGACACCGAAAGCCAGGTGCTGGCGCGCGCCGTGAAATGGCACAGCGAACACCGCGTGCTGCTCAACGGCCACAAGACCGTGGTGTTCAAGTGAACGCGATGCCGCAGGGCCGCCCCAAGGCCGCTCAGCCCCCTCGGGGGGCAGCGACCACGCGTCAGCGGTGGAGCGTGGGGGCGCCATGACCATCCGGATTCCTCCCATCCAGTGCCTGCTGACCTTCGAGGCGCTGGCGCGCCTGCGCAGCGTGACGCAGACGGGGGAGGAACTGAACGTGACGCCCAGCGCGGTGAGCCACCGCGTGCGCCAGCTGGAGCAGATCCTGGGCACCAAGCTGTTCGGCCGCGCCGATTTCTCGCTCACCACCGAGGGCAGCGAATACCTGGCCCACGTGCGCGAAGGCCTGGGCATCCTGCAGCGTTTTCCGGGCGGCAACACGGCGCCGGGAAAACGCAAGCTCAAGCTGGCCGTCACACCGACTTTCGCGCGCTCGATCCTGATGCCGCGCCTGCGCCAGTTCACCGAGGCCTATCCGGAGATCGACCTGACGCTGCAGGTCTCGATCCCGCTGCTGGACGTGGTCGCCGAGGACGCCGACCTCACAGTGCGCTACGGCACCGGCCGCTACGCCGACGTGGAGCACATCTGCCTGCTCAAAGACGAAGTGACGCCGCTGGCGTCTCCCGCCTACATCCGCGAGAACGGCCCGTTCGACACGGTGGAAGACCTGCAGCGCGCCGCCCTGTTGCGCAGCCCGCTCGAACCCTGGCGCACCTGGTTCGCGGCGCACGAACTCGACTGGCCCGAGCCGGTCGAGGGTTCGTCGTTCAACGACATCGGGCTGATGTGCGATGCCGCGGCGCAAGGCCTGGGCGTCGCCCTGGTGCGCCTCAAGCTGGGCGCGCCCTGGATCGAGAACGGCTCGCTGGAACGCATCTCGGCACGCAACATCCCATCGCCCCATGCGCACTACCTGTGCTGGCAGGCCGGTGCGATGGAGCGGTGGGAATGCGCGGCGTTCGCCGAGTGGCTCAAGAAGAGCGTGAACTGACGAGCCCGGTGGCGGATCGCGGGTTTATTCGATCGCCAGGCGCTGGGCCGCGGCGGCGGTCTTCTTCGGCAGCGTGAGCTGCAGCACACCGTTCTCGTACTTCGCTTTCGCGGCGCTGTTGTCCACGTCGACCGGCAGCTGGAAGCTGCGCGAGACGGCGCCGTAGTAGCGTTCGCTGCGCAGCAGCTTGCCACCCTCGGTCTGGCTGTCCTGCTGCTTGATCTCGGCGCGCAGGGTCACCAGCTTGCCGTCGACGTTGACGTGGATGTCGTCCTTGGACACGCCGGGCACTTCGGCCTGCAAGGTGTAGGCCTCGGGCGTCTCTTTCACATCGACGCGGATCTGCGCCGGCAGGCCGTCGCCGTGCAGCGGCTTGACGTAGAAGGCGGGAGCGACGTCGTTGAAGAAGTCGTCGAGAAAACCACGGCGGGCAATGAGGCTGTTCATGGCAAGAAACTCCTGATGGATGATGAGGTTCCAGGGCGCGACAGGCGTCCTGCGGTGAACACAACTTGATGCCACCGCCCGCCGATTTCAAGGGCCCTTCGTCACCGCCCGCCGAAGCGTTCACAAAGCGCTGCAAGTTTCTTCAATCCGGCACGCAAGCTTTGGCCTAGACTGGAGCGGCCCTTGATCCGACCCGCACCGGCCCCACATGAACGCACCCGCCCGCCCCGCCGAAAACACCTCCCTGCAACGCGCGCAACGGCAGGCCGACGTGGTGCGCGCGCTGCAGGCCGTGGTGCCGGCGCACGCACTGCTCTGGCAGGCCGAGGACACGGTGCCCTACGAATGCGATGGCCTGACCGCGTACCGCGAGCGCCCGCTGGTGGTGGTGCTGCCCGAGACCGAGGGCCAGGTCGCTGCCGTGCTCAAGGCCTGCCACGGCCTGGGCGTGCCGGTGGTGGCGCGCGGCGCGGGCACGGGGCTCTCGGGCGGTGCCATGCCGCACGCGCTGGGCGTCACGCTGTCGCTGGCCAAGTTCAACCGCATCCTGCGCATCGATCCGCGCTCGCGCACCGCGGTCGTGCAGGCGGGCGTGCGCAACCTCGCGATCTCCGAAGCCGCCGCCCCGCAGGGCCTGTACTACGCGCCCGACCCCAGCAGCCAGATCGCCTGCACCATCGGCGGCAACGTGGCGGAGAACTCGGGTGGTGTGCACTGCCTCAAGTACGGCCTGACCTTGCACAACGTGCTGGCCGTGCGCGGCTTCACCGTCGAGGGTGAGCCCGTCACCTTCGGGGGCGACGCGCTCGACGCACCCGGCCTGGACCTGCTGCCCCTGGTGATCGGCAGCGAAGGCATGTTGGCCGTCACCACCGAGGTCACGGTCAGGCTGGTGCCCAAGCCGCTGCTGGCGCGCTGCATCATGGCCAGCTTCGACGACATCCGAAAGGCCGGCGACGCGGTGGCCTCGGTGATCGCGGCCGGCATCATCCCGGCCGGCCTCGAAATGATGGACAAGCCCATGACCGCGGCGGTGGAGGACTTCGTGCACGCGGGCTACGACCTGAGCGCTGAAGCCATCCTGCTGTGCGAGAGCGACGGCACGCCGGAGGAGGTGGAAGAAGAGATCGGCCGCATGAGCGCGGTGCTGCGCCAATGCGGCGCCACCGCCATCGCGGTCAGCCGCGACGAAGCCGAGCGCCTGCGTTTCTGGAGCGGGCGCAAGAACGCGTTCCCGGCGAGCGGGCGCATCAGCCCGGACTACATGTGCATGGACTCGACCATTCCGCGCAAGCGCCTGGCCGACATCCTGCTGGCCATCGCCGAGATGGAGAAGAAGCACGGGCTGCGCTGCGCCAACGTGTTCCATGCGGGCGACGGCAACCTGCACCCGCTGATCCTGTTCGACGCCAACGACGCCGACCAGTTGCACCGCTGCGAACTGTTCGGTGCCGAGATCCTGGAGACCAGCGTCGCCATGGGCGGCACGGTCACCGGCGAACATGGCGTGGGCGTGGAAAAGCTCAACAGCATGTGTGTCCAGTTCTCCGCCGAGGAAAACGCCCAGATGTTCGCCGTCAAACGGGCCTTTGATACCAATGGGCTACTGAATCCGGGCAAGGTCATCCCGACCCTGCAACGTTGTGCTGAATACGGTCGGATGCTGGTGCGCGCGGGGGCTTTGGCGCACCCTGAGCTACCGCGTTTCTAGCTGTCAAATATCACGCTGGAGAAAGAGGGCCCTGGGGTACAGTTGTGCCGGATGAGCACCCTTTTTCCCTCGGAGGACAAACGCGTTGACAGCCACAGAACCGAACGCTCGGCTGTGGAGCGTGAGCGTGCGTTGCTTCTGGAGCTGGAAACCCTGCGAGCGGAGAACGAGCACCTGCGCCGCAGCTACGCGCAGCGGCTCAGCGGCCAGCCCGACAGCACCGACCTGAAGCGCCAGGCCAACCTGCCATTGCCTCTGGAAACCGCGCTGGAAGCGGCCGCCTTGGACCGGGCTCCGCACACCGCGCAGATCGAATACGAAGCGCTGTTCTCGGCCCTGGCCAGCGTCTTTCCCATCGGCGTCTTTCGCACCGACCACGCGGGCGTGCTCACCCACGTGGACGAGCAGCTGCAGGCGATCTTCGCGCTGAAGAAGCAGGACTTCCCCAACTTCGGCTGGTTCAGCCGCGTGCACCCCGACGACCTGGAACGCGTGCAGCAGCACTGGTTTCGGGCGATCTCCGAGGCCGAAACGCTCAGCGTGGAGTTCCGCCTGGTGCGCCCGGGCAACGAGGTGGTCCATGTGCTGGTGCGCAACGCACCCTTGCGCGATGCCAACGGCGCCGTCGTCAGCCAGCTCGGTTTCATGCAGGACATCACGCCCATGCGCACGCTGGAAGCCGACGCGCGCATCAAGGACGAGCTGAACCGCCAGATCATCTCGAGCAGCCCCGACTGCACCAAGGTGCTCGATCTGCAAGGCCGCGTGGTGCAGATGACGGCCCAGGGCTGCCGCCTGGTCGAGGTGGACGATTTCGAACAGGTGCGCAACAGCGAATGGGTCACCTGGTGGCCGGACGACGGGGCCTTGCTCTCGCGCGAAGCCCTGGAGAGCGCGCGCCAGGGCAAGAGCGCGCGCTTCGTGGCGTTCGGCAACACCTTCAAGGGCACACCCAAGTGGTGGGACACGGTGGTCACCCCCATCTGCGATGCGCAGAACCGGCCCGTGATGGTGCTGGCCGTCTCGCGCGACATCACCGCGCTGCACCAGCAGCAGGAAGAGATCCAGCGCTTCAACGTCGAGCTGGAAGCCCGCGTGCGGCAACGCACCGACGAACTGGCCGAAGCCAAGGAGCGCATCCACCAGGCCCTGCGCGATGCCCAGGCCCTCTACAACCAGGCGCCCTGCGGCTACCACTCGGTGGACGCCGACGGCGTGTTCGTGCTGATCAACCGCACCGCGCTGGACTGGCTGGGCTACGAGCGCGACGAGGTGGTCGGCAAGCTGCGCTTCCACGACATCGTGCCGCCCGAGCACCAGCACCTGGTCGGCGAGCGCCTGGCGCGCATGACGCGCGGCGAAAAACTGGAGGCCGCCGAGTTCCCGATCCGCCGCCGCGACGGCAGCACCTTCCTGGCCCTGCTCAGCAGCACGGCGGTCGTCGACGAAAACGGCCGTTTCGTCCGCACCAACAACACCCTGGTGGACATCACCGAACGCAAGGGCGCCGAGAACGCCCTCGCGGGACAGCGCAATTTCCTGCAGGCCATCACCAACAGCGTGCCGGTGCAGCTGGCGTTCTTCGACCGCGACCTGATCTGCCGCTTCGCCAACGCCAGCTACGCGCGCTGGGTGCAGGGCGATACCGAGCAGCTGATCGGCATGCACCTGAGCCAGATCGCGCGGCCCCAGGATTTCGAGGCCTCGCGCCTGAACCTGGCCGCCGCGCTGTCCGGCGAAATCCAGCGCTTCGAAGGCAAACGAGCCTTCCCCGATGGGCACAGCTTCTACGCCGGCATCGAATACACGCCGTACTGGCATGCGGGTCAGGTGCAGGGGATCATCATCCAGATGATCGACCTCTCCCAGCGCAAGGCGTCGGAAGACCTGGTGCGCCAGGCCAATGGCCAGCTCAACAGCGCACTGCGGCAATCGCAGGACCTCTACAACAACGCGCCCTGCGGCTACCACTCGCTCGACGTCAACGGCATCTACGTGTCCATCAACGACACCGAGCTCGACTGGCTGGGCTACCGCCGCGACGAGGTGGTGGGCAAGATGGCCTTCCGCGACATGATGGCGCCGCGGCACACGGATCTGCTGGAGCACCGCATGCAGAAGATCCTGAAGGACGATGCCTTGGAGGCCGTGGAGTACGAGATGCGCCGCCGCGACGGCAGCACCTTCCACGCCCTGCTCTCGTCGTCCGCCGTGCGCGATGCCGACGGCCGCTTCCTGCGCAGCAACACCACGGTGGTGGACATCACGCTGCGCAAGGCAGCCGAGATGGCGCTGCGCGACAACCAGCGCTTCCTTCAGACCATCACCGACCACGTGCCTGGCCTGATCGCCTACCTCGATGCGGGCCTGCATTTCCGGTTCGCCAATGCCGAGCACCTGCGCGTCTATGGCATGGACCCCCAGTACATCATCGGGCGGCACATCGGTGAATGCGTGAAACCCGACGTCTGGGCCGACATCGAGCCTCGCATGCGGATGGCGCTGGCCGGCCAGCCCCACCACTTCGAGACCTGGCGCCCCACCATCGATGGCCAGCAGATCTTCGTGAGCGCGAGCTACCTGCCCGACTTCAATGACGAAGGCAAGGTGCAGGGCCTGTTCGTGCAGATCATCGACATCACCGACCGCAAACGCATCGAAGAGCGCGTCGTCCACCTCAACGAGGAACTGGAGCAACGCATCAGCGAGCGCTCGCTGGAACTGCTGGAGAGCGAACAGCGTTTCCGCCTCATGGTGGACAACCTGCGCGACTACTGCATCTTCTTCATGGATGCCGACGGCATCATCACCGATTGGACCGACAGCGCCCAGCGCATGGACGGCTATTCGCCCACGCAGATGCTGGGCCGCCATTACGGCGTGCTGTTCGATCCGGTCAACCCGGACCATGGCAAGGTCAGCGCCATGCAGATGCTGCGCCTGGCGGCCTCACGTGGGCAGCACGAGCTGCACAACTGGCACACCCGCAAGGACGGCTCGCAGTACTGGTCGCACTCGGTGCTCATTGCCCTGCGCGACGACAGCGGCGAACTCAAGGGCTTCGCCAAGGTCAACCGGGACATGACCGACGCCAAGCGGCTCGACGACCTGATGCGCAACATCAACGACGAGCTGGAGAACCGGGTGGTCGAGCGCACCGAGCAGCTGCTCGCCGCCAACAAGGACCTGGAGTCGTTCTCGTACTCGGTCTCGCACGACCTGCGGTCGCCCCTGCGCCACATCTCCAGTTTCGTCAGCCTGCTGGAGGAACACCTCGGTGGCCAATGCGACGAGGTGAGCGCCCGCTACCTGAGCACGATCGGCAATTCAGCCCGGCACATGAGCCAGCTCATCGACGGCCTGCTCGCGTTCTCGCGCCTGGGGCGTTCGGCCGTGAACCTCACGGCGGTGGACTTCACCCTGCTGGTGGATGCGGTGGTCGGCCAGATCGGGCACGACACCGAAGGCCGGGTGGTCGACTGGGTGGTGGCGCCCGACCTGCCCGTGGTGCAGGGCGACGCCCTGCTGCTGCGCGAGGTCTGGGCCAACCTGTTGGGCAACGCCTACAAATACACCCGTCCGCGTGAAAGAACGCGCATCGAGGTGGGTTGGAGCATGGACCCTGTTGTCGGCTATACCTTCTTTGTTCGTGACAATGGCGTGGGTTTTGACACAAAATACGCCCAGAAGCTGTTTGGCGTTTTCCAACGCCTGCATCGCGCCTCGGAGTTTGAAGGCACTGGCATCGGCCTGGCACTGACGCGGCGCATCATTGAGCGACACGGCGGCACCATCTGGGCTGAAAGCCAGCTCGGAGAGGGCAGTGTGTTCTATTTTTCGCTACCTTTTGAAGGCGCCCATGGGTTCGAGTCTCCTCCCGACTCCATGCCGGCCGCCCTGGAACCATGAGCAAAAACGCCGACGCCATCCTTCTCGTTGAAGACAATCCCGACGATGCCGAGCTGACCAAGCTGGCCTTGGCGCGCCATGGGCTGGACGGGCGGGTGACGCACGTCTCGGATGGCATGCAGGCCCTGGACTACCTGCACCGCCGCAACGGTTTCACCAACCGCTCGGGCAGCAACCCCATGCTGGTGCTGCTGGACCTGAAGATGCCCCTGCTGGATGGCATCGGCGTGCTCCGGGAAATCAAGGGCTCGGACAACCTGCATCACATCCCCGTGGTGGTGCTGACCTCCTCCACCGAGCCGAGCGACCTGCTGCGCGCCTACGATGCGGGCACCAACGCCTACATCGCCAAGCCCACCGAGTTCTCGCAGTTCCTCAGCGCGATGAAGCACGTGTGCGAGTTCTGGATCAACATCAACCAGACCGCGCCGCAACTGCCCAGCGCGGGCGTGCGCACCACCGGTTTCGGCGACCTGATCTGATGAACCCGGGGCCCTCCTCGGGCCTCACCAGGTGTCGATGAATCGCCCCGGGCGGGGCTCTGACACCTTCGCCCCCGCCAGTCCCCTGACCAGCCAGTCGCGCGTGAGCGCCGGGTCGATCACGGCATCGATCTCGAGCGTGGTCGCCATCTGCACCGCCGAGCCATTGGCGACCTGCTGCGCCAGCAGCCGGTCGAACAAGGCATCGCGCCGCGGCCCCTCCGGCTCCGCTTCGAGCTCCTTGCGGTAGCCCAGGCGCACGGCGCCTTCCAGCCCCATGGCGCCGAATTCGGCCGTGGGCCAGGCCACGGTGAAGGCCGGCGAATGGAACCCACCGGCCGTCATGCCCATGGCGCCCAGGCCGTAGCCCTTGCGCAGCACGACGCTGAAGAAGGGCACACGCAGGTCCGCCGCCATCACGAACAGGCGGCTGACGTGCCGCACCTGCGCCCTCGCTTCGATGTCCGGCCCGACCATGAAGCCGGGCGTATCGACCAGGCTCACGATGGGCAGGCCGTGTGCGTTGCACAGCTGCATGAACCGCGCGGCCTTGTCGGCGGCGTCGGCGTCGATCGCACCGCCCAGATGCAGCGGGTTGTTGGCCATCAGGCCCACCGCGCGCCCTTCGATGCGCGCCAGCGCGGTGTGGATGCCCACGCCGAAGCCGGTGCGCAGCGGCAGCAGGCTGCCGACATCGACCAGCCCTGCCATCGCCGCCTGGGTGTCGTACACACGCAGCCGGTTCTCCGGCACCACGTCGCGCAGGGCCCGGGCATCGGGTGCGCGTCCGCCGTCGACCGGGCCCTGGAAGAACGACAGGTATTGGCGGGCCACCGCCACCGCCTGCGCTTCGTCGTCCACCAGCACGTCGATCACGCCATTGGCGTGCTGCACCGGGCTCGGGCCGATCTGCTCGGGCCGGAACACGCCCAGCCCGCCCCCCTCCACCATGGCCGGGCCACCCATGCCGATGTTGCTGCCCCGGGTGGCGATCACCACGTCGCAGCAGCCCAGCAAGGCGGCGTTGCCCGCAAAACAGCGGCCACTGACGACGCCCAGCACTGGCACCTGGCCCGAGAGGCGCGCGAACGCGGCGAAGGTGCCCACATGCAGGCCGGCGACGATGGGCATGTCGGTGTCGCCCGGTCGGCCACCACCGCCTTCCGCGAACAGCACCACCGGCAGGCGCTGCGCCAGCGCAAGGCCCAGCAGCCGATCGGTCTTCTGGTGGTTGCGCATGCCCTGCGTGCCCGCCAGCACCGTGGCGTCGTAGGCCATCACCGCGGTGCGCGACCGCTCGGCGCCGTGTTGGGCGGCATTGACGGAACCGATGCCGGTCACCATGCCGTCGGCCGGGGTGTGGGCGATCAGGTCGTCTTCGCTGCGGCGCTGGCGCTGCGCGGCCACCGCCAGCGCGCCGTACTCGATGAAGCCGCCCTCGTCGCAGAGGTCGGCGATGTTCTCGCGCGCGGTGCGCTGGCCGAGGGCGTGGCGGCGCGCCACCGCCTCGGGCCGGGCCGCGTCGAGCGTGCGGGCCTGGCGGTCGAGCAGGCGCTGCAGGTCGGGCCTGAGCGCGGCCGGCCCGGCCTGGGCGGTCTCCTGCGGTGCGGTGGTGGGCGGGGTGGCGGCGCGGGCGACCGGCTCGGTGCGCAACAGGACGTCGCCCTGCTGCACCGACTCGCCCGGGGCGAACAACAGCTCCAGCACACGGCCAGGCGCTTCGGCACGCAGCTCGTGCTCCATCTTCATGGCTTCGAGGATCACCAGCACGTCGCCCTGGCGCACCGGGTCACCAGGGGCGACCAGCCATTGAACGATCTGAGCGGCCAGGGGAGAGCGCAAGGCATTCATGCGCCAATTCTGCGCGGCGCCAGGGCGCGCAGAGGTCAATCGGGAGACAGGGAAAAGAGCCGGAGCGAGGAGCTCCCTTTCCAGAGACACCGAGGGTCCGGCTGTGCCGGCCCGAAGTGTCGCCCCGCTTCAGGGGGTGGCGCCGCAGGCGACGCGGGGGGTGCTTTCAATAGATGTCGGAGTCGGCCCACTGGGACGAAGGACCGTCCTCGGCCGTCACGGGCACGTTGAGGTTCAGCACGAAGACGACTTCACCTCCGAAGCGGCCCACGCCCAGGCTTTTCATGAGCACCTGCTCCTGCTCGGGGCGCTCCATGCGCAGGAAGCAGATGGCCTGCTTGGTGCCTTCGTGCATGGCGGTCAGGATGTCGAGCCGCGTGATGCGCCCGAACTCACTGCACAGCTGGTGCAGTGCGGATTTCAGGCTGGAGACGTCGCTGTATTGCCTGAGTTCTGCGAGTGTGCTCACAATCAACTCCCTCAAAGTTCAAATCGGCGGTGGTGGCGATGCGGTGGCGCGAAAGTGTTGTGAAAACGGAGGCTTGGCATCGGCGATGGGGGCCATGTTAGAACATAAGCAACAAAATCTAACATTTATGTTACAAAAATTCCCCACATTTGGGGAGGTCGTGCGGAAGTTCACACGCCTGGGTCGACCTTACGCCCGCCATGTGTGCGGCAGATGACAGACGGTCTGTATGCTGCACCCTCGACCACCGAAACCCCTTGCCATGCGCCCTGGATCCGACAACCGCCCCCCTTTGGTCGCCGACACCGCGATGGAGCGCACCGGCGCCTGGACCGTGCCTCACCAGCGCGGTGAGCTCGATCGCCTGGCCCAGATGGCCACGCAGCTCGCGGGCACGGGCGCGGCGCTGCTGGTGGACCTGTCCCACGCGCCGCCCGAAGTTCTGGGCTCGCACGGGCTCGACCCGGATCAGGCGGCCAAGGCCCTGGAGGCCTGCACCGCGCTGCTGCGCGAGCGCGCCGATGTGGAGCGCTGGCTGCCCGAGGCCGCCAGCCCTTGGCGCCACGGACATTGGCTGCCGGTGTTCGATGCGGTGGGACAGTCCGGCCTGCTGCTGCTCGACCACGGCCCGCGCGAACAGCCGGCGATCGGCACGCCCCTGCTGCAGTTGCTGTCGCAACATGCGGCCGATGTGCTGGCGCTGGCGCGCCGCTGCGAACAAAGCGAGCAGTACAACGCCAACGTGCTGCGCGAAAGCGAAAGCCGGCTCAACCTGACCGAGCACACGGCCGGCGCGGGCAGCTGGTCGTTGCAACTCTCCACCCGCGAGGTGGTGCACTCGGACGAGTTCGCCACCATCCTCGGACTGGCCGATCACCGGCAGGTGCGCAACCTCGAGGACATGGTGCAGCGCTACTCCCCCGAGTGGCGCAACGGCATCCGCCAGCGTCTGGAGCGCTGCGCGCAGTACGGCGAAGGCTTCGACGAGGAGATCCAGGTGATGGTCGAAGGCGGTGCGCCCAAGTGGGTGCGCACCGTGGGCACCGCCGTGCGGCGCGCCAACGGCCAGATCGTGCGCATCCAGGGCGCGATCCAGGACATCTCGGCGCAGAAGCAGGCCCAGCAGGACACGCTGCGCCTGGCGATGCGCCTGACCACCACCCTGGCCAGCATCACGGAAGCCTTCGTCACGCTGGACCGGCAGTGCTGCTTCACCTACCTCAACCAGGAGAGCGAACGGCTGCTGCAGAAGACCACCGCCGATCTGCTGGGGCTGGAGGTCTGGCAAGGTTTCAGCGCCGGCCTCTCGCAGCGCCTGAAAGACCAGCTCACGAAATCGCTCAACACCAACCGCCGCGTGGAACTGGAAGACTTCTTCCCCACGCTGGGCAAATGGCTGGAGGTGCGGGCCTACCCGTTCGCCGAAGGCCTGGCGGTCTACTTCCGCGACGTCACCGAACGGCGGCGCTCGCAGGAACAGCTGATGCTGCTGGAGACCAGCGTGTCCCGGCTCAACGACATCGTGGTGATCGCCGAGACCGGCGCGGGCAGCGACGACCAGGAGCCGCGCATCGTGTTCGTGAACGACGCCTTCGAGCAGCACACCGGCTACAGCCGCGCCGAGGTGCTGGGGCAGACGCCGCGCATGTTGCTCGAACTCGACCCGGCCATCCCCAAGCTGCGCGAACTCGCGCAAGGCCTGCAGCAGACGCAACAGGCGCGCACCGAACTGATGGTGCGCCGCAAGAACGGCGCCATGTTCTGGGTGGAGCTCGAGGTGGTGTCGGTGCAGGCCACCGCCGAAGAGGTGACGCACTGGGTGGCGGTGGGCCGCGACATCACGCAGCGCAAGACCGCCGAGGACATGATCCGCCACCTGGCGTTCTACGACGCGTTGACCGACCTGCCCAACCGCCAGCTGCTGCTGGACCGGCTGCAGCAGGCCCTGGCGGCGAGCGCGCGCTCGGGCCAGCACGGTGCGCTGATGTTCATCGACCTGGACAACTTCAAGATCCTCAACGACACGCTGGGCCACCACATGGGCGACCAGCTGTTGCAGAAGGTGGCCGCGCGCCTGACCAAGAGCGTGCGCAAGACCGACATGGTCGCGCGCCTGGGCGGCGACGAGTTCGTGGTGATGGTCGACGACCTGAGCACCGACCCGGACGCCGCCGCCTTCAAGGCCACCGCCCTGGCCGAGAAGGTGCTCAACACGCTGCGAGAGCCCTTCCAGCTCACCGGCCACCAGCATTTCGCCACCCCCAGCATCGGCGTGACCTCGTTCAACGGCCAGCAGAGCGACGTGGGCGAGCTGCTCAAGCAGGCCGACCTGGCGATGTACCAGGCCAAGTCGCTGGGCCGCAACACGCTGTGCTTCTTCGACCCCAACATGCAGGCCACGGTGAGCGCCAACGCCACCGTGAGCTCCGACCTGCGCGTGGCGCTGAGCGAGCAGCAATTCGTCGTGCACTACCAGCCGCAGGTGGACCGCGTGGGCGTGATCACCGGCGTGGAGGCCCTGGTGCGCTGGCAGCACCCGCAGCGCGGCCTGATGTTCCCGGCCGATTTCATTCCCGTGGCCGAAGACACCGGCCTGATCCTGCCGCTGGGCCAGTGGGTGCTGGAGAAGGCCTGCGAGCAGCTCGCGGCCTGGGCCGACCGGGCGCAGACCGCCAACCTGAGCATCGCGGTCAACGTGAGCGTGCGCCAGTTCCGCCATCCCGATTTCGTGGACATGGTGATGGCCGCGATCACACGCACCGGCATCCGACCGCACAAGCTCAAGCTCGAGCTCACCGAAAGCCTGCTGGCCGACCGCATGGAGATCACCATCGACAAGATGGGCATGCTCAAGGCCTTGGGCGTGACGCTCTCGCTCGACGACTTCGGCGTCGGCTATTCCTCGCTCTCGGTGCTCAAGCGCCTGCCGCTGGACCAGCTCAAGATCGACAAGGGCTTCGTGGCCGACGTGCTCACCGACCCGAACGACGCCGCGATCTCGCGCGCCATCATCGCGCTGGCACAAAGCCTGAGCCTGCAGGTGGTGGCCGAAGGCGTGGAAACGCAGGAACAGCGCGACTTCCTGGCCTACCAGGGCTGCGACCAGTTCCAGGGCCACCTGTTCGCCAAGCCCCTGCCCATCGAGGCGCTCGACGCCCTGCTGCAGAACCCGACCGCGGGCATGCTGGTGCTGTCCTGAACGGCGGCAGCCCCACCCCTCACCAGTTGGTGATGGTGGGGTTCTGGAAGCTGTAATGGTTGGGCAGGGCCAGGTTGGAGAACGAGAACGACAGGCTCACGTCCAGCGCCGTCACCTGGTGCCACCAGCCCAGGGGCAGGAACACCGTCTCGCCCGGCTCGACGATCACCTCGAGCACTGTGGCCTGGCTGAACAGCGGATAACGCGCGAGGTCCGGCCGGTCCAGATCGATCGGGCTGTAGACCTCGAAGTGGTTGTAGAGCAGCGGCGTCTGCAAGGGTGAGATGAAGCGCCAGCGCTTGCGCCCCACGATCTGCGTGTGGCACAGCATGAGCGTGTCGTGGTGCAGCGGCGTGACCGTGCCCGCCGGGCCGAACCAGAACGAGGCGCGGCGCGCCAGCTGCGAGGGGTCGCAGAAGGCCGGCAGGCTGCCGATGTCGGCCAGGATGGGCGCGAATTCGGGCCGCGCCAGCATCTCGTTGTTGGCGGTCAGGTAGTAGTCGTTGGTGGTGCCGCCGGCCAGCACCTGATCGACAAAATTCGCCAGGCCCACGCTGCGCCGGTGGTCCAGCTTGTTGACCTCGTAATTCGGGTCCGCGCTGCGTTCGGCCTGGATCTCCACCTGCAGGTGGCCGAAGCGCTCCCGCAGGTCCTGGGGCGACCAGCGTTGCAGGGCGGGCCAGTCGCGCGCCACGCCGGTGAGCACCAGCGGGCGGCTGCCCACCACGTATTTCTCGACGAACTCGTCCAGCGGCACGTCGCCGCGCTTCTCCACCTGCCCATAGCGCGGGTTCAGCTCCAGCAGCTTCTGCTGGTTGGCCATCACCGATTCGAGCTTGGTCTGCAGCTGCTGAAACTTGCGCGCGGCAAGGAACGCCGGGTCGCTGTCCATCGCCCGGATCGCGGGCTCGCACTCCGCCGGGTCCAGGCCCGCCTCGGTCATGGTGACCAGCATGGATTCGGGCGTGCAATGGCGCAGCCGGTTCTCGGCGATCCATTGCAGCCAGCCCGCGTCGAGCGGGCGAAAGGGCGCCGCCTCCAGGGGCTTGGGCGCGGCGGGAATGGTGGGCGGGCTCATGGCGGCGGCCAGTATCGCACCGGCCGGGTGTCGAAACGTGTCGGAGGGTTACCCGGTGAACAGCGCCACGTTGCCCCCGGCCGCCGTGGTGTTGATGGTGAGCGTCTGCTCGGCGCAGAAGCGCTGCAGGTAGTGCGGACCGCCCGCCTTGGGCCCGGTGCCGCTGAGGCCTTCGCCCCCGAAGGGCTGCACGCCCACGACGGCGCCGATCATGTTGCGGTTCACGTAGACGTTGCCCACGCGCGCCGCGCCGGCCAGCGCCAGTGCGCGGCTGTCGATGCGGGTCTGGATGCCCAGCGTGAGGCCGTAGCCCAGCGCGTTGATCTGCTGGATGACGCCCATCGGGTCGCCGCCCCAGCGCACCACCTGCAGCACCGGGCCGAAGATCTCCTGCGCCACCTCGGCGATGCCACCCACCTCGTACATGCGCGGCGCGACCAGCTGAGGCAGGGCCGGCGAGCGGTTCGCGTCGAGCAGCGGCCGGGCCTGGGCATTCAGGCGCTGCAGATGGCGGCCGATGCCCTCGAAGGCTTCGGCATCGATCACCGGCCCCAGGTCGGTGGCCAGATCGGCCGGGTCGCCCGCCACCAGCTCGCTCGCCGCGCCCTGGATCATCGCGATCACGCCATCGGCCACGGCTTCGTGCACGCACAACAGGCGCAGCGCCGAACAGCGCTGGCCCGCGCTGCGGAACGCGCTCTGCACCACGGCATCGGCCACCTGCTCGGGCAGGGCCGTGCTGTCCACCAGCATGGCGTTGATGCCACCGGTCTCGGCGATCAGCGGCACGATGGGGCCGTCCTTCGCGGCGAGCGCGCGCTGGATCAGCTTGGCCACCTGCGTCGACCCGGTGAACACCACGCCGGCCACGCCGGGCTGCGCCACCAGCGCCGCGCCCACGGTATCGCCCGGGCCGTGCAGCAACTGCAGCGCGTCGGTAGGCACGCCCGCCGCGTGCAGCAGCTTCACCGCTTCGAGCGCGATGGCGGGGGTCTGCTCGGCCGGCTTGGCCAACACGGTGTTGCCCGTGACCAGCGCCGCCGCCACCTGGCCGGTGAAGATCGCCAGCGGGAAATTCCAGGGGCTGATGCAGACCCAGGCGCCGCGCCCTTCCAGGCGCAGCGTGTTGCTCTCGCCGGTGGGCCCGGGCAGGGCCTGCGGTGCCATCACGCGCTCGGCGTCGTTCGCGTAATAGCGCAGGAAATCGATCGCCTCGCGCACCTCGGAGACCGCGTCGTTCCAACCCTTGTGCGCTTCCTTCACCAGCAGCGCGCACAGCCGCGGCATCTGCTGCTGCATGGCGTCGGCCGCGCGGCGCAGCGTGGCCGCGCGCTCGGCCAGCGGCGTGTGGTTCCAGCCGGCAAAGGCCCGCACGGCGGCATTCACGGCGGCCGGCGCGTCGGCGGCGCGGGCCTCGGCCACCGCAGGCACCACCAGCGCCGCGTGCGCGGCCAGCAGCGGCTCGCGGTGCGCGACCACCGCGAGGTCCAGCCCCTGGCTGTTGGGGCGCGCCGGGCCGTACAGGTCGGGCGGCAAGGGCAGCGTGGACGCGAGGGCCTCGGGCCGGGACTGTGCCAGCGGCGACACCAGCAGCTCGTCCATGCCCACCGACTCGTCGGCCAGCTGGTGCACGAACGACGAGTTCGCGCCGTTCTCCAGCAGGCGGCGCACCAGGTAGGCCAACAGGTCACGGTGCGCGCCCACCGGGGCGTAGACGCGGCACGAGACGGCCGGGTTCTTCAACACCTCGCGGTAGATGCCTTCGCCCATGCCGTGCAGGCGCTGCAACTCGAACGGCGTGCCCTGCTTCGCCGCCATCTGCAGGATGGCCGCGATGGTGCCCGCGTTGTGCGTGGCGAACTGCGGGTGGATCGCGTCGTGCGCCGCGAACAGGGCCCGCGCGCAGGCCAGGTAGCTCACGTCGGTGTGCGGCTTCTGCGTGAACACCGGGTAGGCCGGCAGGCCCAGCTCCTGCGCGCGCTTGATCTCGGCGTCCCAGTACGCGCCCTTGACCAGGCGGCACATGAACCTCAACCGGTGCTGCCGTGCCAGGCCCGCCACATGCTCGATCAGCTCGACCGCCCGCGTCTGGTAAGCCTGCAAGGCCAGGCCGAAACCCTGCCATTGGGGGCAGTGTTGCGCCACCCGGGTTGCCAGGGCCTCGAACACGGCCAGCGAGAGTTCGAGCCGGTCCACCTCTTCCGCGTCGATGGTGAGGTTGAGGCTGGCGGCGGCCGCCGCCTCGCACAGCGACCACACGCGCGGCACGAGCTCGCGCATCACGCGGTCGTGTTGCGCGTCCTCGTAGCGCGGGTGCAAGGCGCTGAGCTTGATCGAGATGCCGTCGTTCTGGCCCGGGTGCCGCGCCGGGTCGGCGCTGCGCGCGATCGCCGCGATGGCGTTGCGATAGCTCGCGAGGTAGCGCAGGGCGTCTTCGTCGGTGCGGGCGCCCTCGCCCAGCATGTCGAAGCTGAAGCGCAGGTTGGCCTGGCGCCTGCGCGCCGAGGCGGCCTCCTTCATGCCCTCCTCGATGGTCTGCCCCAACACGAACTGGCGGCCCAGCAACTGCACCGCGCGCAGCGTCGCGGCCACCACGGTCTTGGCACCCAGCTTGGCCATCAGACCGGGCTCGCTGCCCGCGTGCGGCAGGAAATGTTTGGACATGGCGATCGCCGTGGACGAGAGGCGCGCCAGCGTCGAGTCGGCCGCTCCATCGAAGTCGGCTCGGCCCAGCTGGTCGGCGGTGAGGGCGATCGCGGTCTCGGCGTCGGGCACGCGCAGCAGCGCCTCGGCCAGTCGCATCAGGGCCAGGCCCTCGGCGCTGGAGATCGGGTACTCCTTGAGCAGGCTCTCCATGGCCCAGAACGGCGGCGGGTTCTCGCGCACCGCGCGCACCCAGGGTGCCGCATGGTCCGCGGCTGCTACCCAATCCAGGGCACCGCGCAAGGCGCTCAGGCGCTGGGCGAGAACGCCGGCTTCGGGGCGGTAAGGGAACGGCAGGCGGTCTTGGGCACGGGGCATTGGAACACTCCAGAAAGGCGGGCAATCGGTGAATTCACGCATGGTGCCGCCGAATCAACCGAGTTTTTCACCAAAAATATCAGCTCCAACCGGATAATTCACCACCATGTCCGACACCCAGGAACCCGATCGCATCGACCTGAAGATCCTGCAGCTCCTGCAGGCCGACGGCCGGCTGACCAACCTCAAGCTGGCCGAGGCGGTGGCCCTGTCACCCACCGCCGTGCTCGCGCGCACCCAGCGCCTGCAGCGCGACGGCTACATCCTGGGCTATGAGGCGCGGCTGAACCCGCTCAAGCTCGGGCGGGGCATGATGGTCTTCGTCGAGGTGCTGCTCGACCGCACCACGCCCAACGTGTTCAACGAATTCAAGGCCGCCGTGCAGGTGCGCGACGAGATCATGGAATGCCACATGGTCGCCGGCGGTTTCGACTACCTGCTCAAGACCCGCATGGCGGACATGGCCGCCTACCGCGACTTCGCCGGCAGCGTGTTGTGGCAGCTGCCCGGCGTGCGCGAGACGCGCACCTACGCGGTGATGGAAGAGGTGAAGAACAGCTCGCGGCTGCCCTTGTGATCCATTGACGCCGCCGTTGACACGCCCACCCGGCGCCGCACAATGGCACTCTCACCCATGGGAGCCGCCATGCACCACACCACCATCACCCCCCTGTTGCTGGGCGTCACGCTGGCCGCCACCACCGCGCACGCCCAAAGCATCAAACCCGGCCTGTGGGAAATGACCCAGAAGGTCGGTGGCAGTGCCCAGATGGACCAGGCCATGGCGCAGATGCAGCAGCAGATGGCCAGCATGCCGCCCGCGCAACGCAAGCAGATGGAGGACATGCTGGCCAGACAGGGCAAGGCCATGCCCACGCCGGGCCCGGGCGGCGGCATGGCCATGAAGGTCTGCATCACGCCCGAGATGGCTGCTCGGCAGGACATGCCGATGCAAGGCGATGGCGACTGCACCAACACCGTCACCTCGCGCAGCGCCACCGCGCTCAAGATGAGTTTCGTCTGCAAGAAGCCCTCGTCCTCGGGCGAAGGCACCTACACCTTCAGCGGCGACGCCGCCTACACCGTGAAGATGGTGATGAACACCACGCACCAGGGGAAGCCCCAGACCATGACCATGGACGGCCAGGGCAAGTGGCTGTCGGCCGACTGCGGGACGGTCAAGCCAAGGAAGTGAGTTTGGCGGGGCGGCCGCCGAACACGGCGCGCCCCACGCGCACCATGGTCGAGCCGGCGGCGATGGCGGCCTCGAGGTCGTCGCTCATGCCCATGGACAGCGTGTCGAGTGCCAAGCCCGCGCCATTGAGTTGATCAAACAACTCCTTCGCCTGCAGGAACACCGCGCGCTGGGCTTCGAAGGTCTCGGCCGGTTCGGGGATGCACATCAGGCCGCGCAGGCGCAGGTTCGGCAAGCGCGCCACCGCCTGCGCCAGTTCGCGCAGTTCGGCCGGCGCCACGCCTGCTTTCGTGAGGCCACCGTCCACATTCACCTGCAGGCACACCTGCAAGGGCGGCAGTCCTTCGGGGCGCTGTTCACTCAGGCGCTCGGCGATCTTGAGCCGGTCCACCGATTGCGCCCAGTCGAAATGCGCGGCCACCAAACGGGTCTTGTTGCTTTGCAGCGGGCCGATGCAGTGCCATTGCGTTGGCGTCGGCGCAACAGCCGACTCGCGCAGCGCGAGGATCTTCTCGACGCCCTCCTGCACGTAGTTTTCGCCAAAACACCGCTGACCGGCGGCCTGCGCCTGACGAACGGCGTCCGGTCCGAAGGTCTTGGAAACCGCGAGCAAAACCACCGCCTCCACGGGGCGTCCGGCATGTGAACAAGCACGCGAAATGCGCTCTTTCAGCCCTTGGAGATTGCGTTCAATGGTCGTCATAATCTGCCGTCATACCTCAACACCGCACGGGACCCCGGGATGGATATCACCCAACTGCTGGCTTTCAGCGTCAAGAACAAAGCATCCGATCTTCATCTCTCGGCCGGTCTTCCACCCATGATACGGGTGCATGGTGATGTGCGACGCATCAACGTCGAACCGCTGGACCACAAGCAGGTCCACGGCATGGTGTACGACATCATGAACGACAGCCAGCGCAAGCAGTACGAAGAGTTCCTGGAGTGCGACTTCTCGTTCGAGATCGAAGGCCTGGCCCGCTTCCGCGTCAACGCCTTCAACCACAACCGCGGCGCTGGCGCGGTGTTCCGCACCATCCCGAGCAAGATCCTCACGCTGGAGCAACTCAACGCACCCAAGATCTTCGGCGACCTCGCGCTGCGCCCGCGCGGCCTGGTGCTGGTGACCGGGCCCACCGGCTCGGGCAAGTCCACCACGCTCGCCGGCATGGTCAACCACCTCAATGAAACCGAGTACGGCCACATCCTCACGGTGGAAGACCCGGTGGAGTTCGTGCACGAGTCCAAGAAGTGCCTGGTCAACCAGCGCGAGGTGGGCCCGCACACGCTGAGTTTTTCGAACGCGCTGCGCTCGGCGCTGCGCGAAGACCCGGACGCGATCCTGGTCGGCGAAATGCGCGACCTCGAAACCATCCGCCTGGCGATGACCGCCGCCGAGACCGGCCACCTGGTGTTCGGCACGCTGCACACCTCCAGCGCGGCCAAGACCATCGACCGCATCATCGACGTGTTCCCGGCCGAAGAGAAAGACATGGTGCGCGCGATGCTCTCCGAATCGCTGGTGGCGGTGATCTCGCAGACGCTGTGCAAGACCAAGGACGGCTCGGGCCGTGTCGCGGCGCACGAGATCATGCTGGGCACCAGCGCGATCCGCAACCTGATCCGCGAGGCCAAGGTGGCGCAGATGTACTCGGCCATCCAGACCGGCAACAGCGTGGGCATGCAGACGCTGGACCAGAACCTCTCGGAGCTGGTCAAGCGCAATGTGATCAGCCCGGCGGAAGCACGCGGCAAAGCGAAGATCCCCGAGAACTTCCCGGGCTGAGATGACGACCCCCACGCTCCACCGCTGCGCGGCTCGCTGCCCCCCAAGGGGGCTGGCCTTGCTTGGGGCGGCCCTGCGCGGCGGCCGTCGCTGCTGATCAAAGGACACTCTCATGGAACGCGACCAGGCATCCAAATTCATCAACGACCTGCTGCGCCTCATGCTCAGCCGCTCGGGCAGCGACCTGTTCCTGACCGCCGATTTTCCGCCAGCGATCAAGGTCGACGGCTCGGTCGTCAAGGTGTCGCCGCAGCCTCTGAACGCCACGCACACGCTGGCGCTGGCGCGCGCCATCATGAACGACAAGCAGGCCGCCGAATTCGAGCGCACCAAGGAGTGCAACTTCGCGATCTCGCCGCCGGCCATCGGGCGCTTCCGCGTCAACGCCTTCATCCAGCAGGGCAAGGTCGGCATGGTGCTGCGCACGATTCCCGCCGTGCTGCCCACCATCGACAAGCTCGGCCTGCCCCAGGTGCTCAAGGACGTGGCGCTCTCCAAGCGCGGCCTGTGCATCCTGGTCGGCGCGACCGGCTCGGGCAAGTCCACCTCGCTCGCGGCCATGGTGGACTGGCGCAACGAGAACACGCACGGCCACATCATCACGGTGGAAGACCCGATCGAGTTCGTGCACCCGCACAAGAACTGCGTGGTGACGCAGCGCGAGGTGGGCCTGGACACCGACAGCTGGGAAGCCGCGCTGAAGAACACGCTGCGCCAGGCGCCCGATGTGATCCTGATGGGCGAGATCCGCGACCGCGAAGCCATGGAGCACGCGATCCAGTTCTCCGAGACCGGCCACCTGTGCCTGGCCACGCTGCACGCCAACAGCGCCAACCAGGCGCTGGACCGCATCATCAACTTCTTCCCCGAAGAGCGCCGTGCCCAGCTGCTGATGGACCTGTCGCTGAACCTGCGCGCGCTGGTCTCCCAGCGCCTGGTGCCGCGCCAGGACAACAAGGGCCGGCACGCGGCGGTGGAGATCATGCTGAACTCGCCGCTGATCTCCGACCTGATCTTCAAGGGCGATGTCGCCGAGATCAAGGAGATCATGAAGAAGAGCACCCAGATGGGCATGCAGACCTTCGACCAGGCGCTGTTCAACGCCTTCGAGGCCAACCTCATCACGCTCGAAGACGCGCTGCGCAACGCCGATTCGCTCAACGACCTGCGGCTGCAGATCAAGCTCAACAGTCAGCGCGCCAAGTCGCTGGACCTGGCGGCGGGCACCGAGCACCTCACCATAGTTTGACCC
This sequence comes from Hydrogenophaga sp. GW823-FHT04C09, assembly GCF_058796355.1. NCBI lineage: Bacteria > Pseudomonadati > Pseudomonadota > Betaproteobacteria > Burkholderiales > Comamonadaceae > Hydrogenophaga > Hydrogenophaga sp. GW823-FHT04C09. The sequence goes on from NZ_JBXAIO010000008.1 coordinate 204,014, forward strand.
ACCCCCGCGCCGCGCTGGCGCGCGTCACCCCCTCAAGGGGACAATGTCTGCGGCCCGGCAAAGCCGGTTCCGCGACATTTCTTGTATTGGAAGCTTCTTCACATGACCAGCATCGCCGAACGCACCTACGAATCCACCTCTGCGCGAAAGGTCGCCTTCATCGGCCTGGGTGTCATGGGGTACCCCATGGCCGGGCACCTGGCGCGCGCCGGCCACGCTGTGACGGTCTACAACCGCTCCAGCGCGAAGGCGGCCGCTTGGGTGGCCGAGTTCGGCGGGGCGCACAAACCGACGCCGCGCGAGGCGGCCCAGGGCGCCGACATCGTGTTCGCCTGCGTGGGCAACGACGACGACCTGCGCTCCATCGTGCTCGGTGCCGACGGCGCTTTCGCCGGCATGTCGCCCGGCGCCGTGTTCGTGGACCACACCACCGCCTCGGCCGACGTGGCGCGCGAGCTGCATGGCGCGGGCAAGGCATTGGGCATCGCTTTCGTGGATGCCCCCGTCTCGGGTGGCCAGGCGGGCGCGCAGAACGGCGCCCTGACCGTGATGTGCGGCGGTGAGGCGGCCGCGTTCGACGCCGCCAGGCCGGTGGCCATGGCCTTCTCGCGCGCCTTCACCCGCATGGGCGAGAGCGGCGCCGGCCAGCTCACCAAGATGGTCAACCAGATCTGCATCGCCGGCCTGGTGCAAGGCCTGTCCGAAGCGATCGCCTTCGGTCAGAAGGCCGGCTTGGACATGACCCAGGTGCTGGACGTGATCGGCAAGGGCGCGGCCCAGAGCTGGCAGATGGACAACCGGGGCAAGACCATGGTGGCCGACAAGTTCGACTTCGGCTTTGCCGTGGACTGGATGCGCAAGGACCTGGGCCTGGTGCTGGACGAAGCCAAGCGCAACGGCGCGCGCCTGCCGGTCACCGCGCTGGTGGACCAGTTCTACGCCGACGTGCAGGCCATGGGCGGCCAGCGCTTCGACACCTCCAGCCTCATCAAACGCTTGAAGTAGGCTCCCCCCGCGCCGCCTTCGGCGTCACCCCCCAGGGGGCAACACGTGCGGCCCGGCGAAGCCGGTTTCGCCGTGTTCTGGATGGCGCCTGGCGCCGCTGTTTGCTTACTTCGCAGGGTTGGTGGGCGCCGGCTGCTTGGCGGCGCCGATGCTGGCGAGTTCCTGCTCGGAGATGATCTCGAACACGCGCACCACGCGCGACACGTTCTGCGTGTTGCGCGCGATGTCGGTGGCGCGGTCGGCTTCGCGCTGCGTCACACGGCCCATCAGGTACACCGTGCCACGCTCGGTCAGCACCTTGAAGGCGCTGGCCGAGAGGTCCTTGGCGTCCACCAGCGAGGCCTTCACCCGGCCGGTGATCAGCGTGTCGCTCGCGCGCTCCTTGAGCGAGGGGCTGTTGGTCACGCCCAGCTCGTTGATGACCTCGCGCACGTTCTCCACGCCGGACACGATCTGCGTGACCTTGGTCTTGATCGCCTCGCTGGAGGCCTCGCCGGTGATCAGCACGCGGCGGTTGTAGCTGGAGAGGTTGTAGCGCGCGTGCGCGTCGCCCAGCTCGTCCTTCAGGCGGTTGGACGCCCTCAGCTCGATGCCCTGGTCGTCGAGCTGCGCGCCCGAGGTGCGGCGGTCCACCGCCACCAGTGCGGTCACGGCCGCGCCGCCCACCACCAGGGGCGCGCAGGCGCTCAGCGTGGCGCCCAGGGCGGCCACGGCGAGCGCGGCGGCGGCGATGCGGTGAAAGGAAGGGGTGTTCTTGATCTGGCTCATGAGGCACTCTCCATAGGGGTGTTGGACTCGTCGGGCAGGCCCAGCAGCTGGGCGTCCACGCCGTCGCAAATGCAGTGCAGCACGAGGTGATGCACTTCGAGGATGCGGGCCGGCAGCTCGTGCGGCACGCACAGGTGCACGTCGGTGTCGCGCAGTTGCATCGAGAGGCGGCCGCCGCGCGCGCCGGTGAGCGCCACCACGACCATTTCGCGCTCGTGCGCGGCCTCCACCGCCGCCAGCACGTTGGCCGAATTGCCACTGGTGGACAGCGCCAGCAGCACATCGCCGGCCTGGCCGAGCGCGCGCACCTGGCGGGCGAACACCGCGCGGGCATCGAAATCGTTGGCGATGCCGGTGAGCACCGCCGCGTCGGACGAGAGCGAAAACGCCGCCAGCTCGGGCCGCTCGCGTTCGTAGCGGCCCACGAAGCTGGCCGCGAAGTGCTGCGCGGCCGCGGCCGAAGCACCATTGCCGCAGGCCAGCACCTTGCCGCCGCCCGTGACGCTGGCCAGCACGGCCGCGATGGCCGACTCCACCATCGGTGCCAGGGACTGGGCGCACTGGTACTTCAGGTCGGCGCTGTCGATGAACTGTTGCTGGATGCGTTGCAGAAGCATGGCGCGATCATAGCGGTGAGGGGTGTATCCATTTGCTCAGAATGCCACGGAGGCATCGAAGGCGGCGCGCAGCCACTCGATGCGCACCGGCGTCGGCGCGTCGAACGCGCCATCGATCAGCACCACATCGAAGCGGCATGCAGGCTCTGAGCCGAGCCGCAGCAAAAAGTGCCGCGCCGCGAACACGATGCGGCGTTGTTTCACCCCGGTGATGCTGGCGCCGGCCCCACCCTGGCGCTGGCTGGCGCGCTGGCGCACCTCGACGAAGACCAGCGTGCCATCGGGCTCGCGCATAATCAAATCGACTTCGCCACCGCCCCGGCCCGGGGTCCTGAAGTTGCGCCGCACCAGCGCCAGGCCATGGCGCCGCAGGTGGACCAGGGCCGCATCCTCCGCGGCGTCGCCCCGGTCCTTGGTGGTCTGTTTCGCCGCGCCGCTCCCCGAGGGCGCCGCCTGTTTTCTGGATGTCCACATTGTCTGCAAGCACTCCATCCCTGTTGGCCGCCGCCCGCGACGCAGCGGGGCACCAGCATTATCCGCAGGGCGCGCTCTACATGGTCGCCACCCCCATCGGCAACCTGGCCGACATCGGGTTGCGCGCGCTGCAGGTGCTCTCGCTCGTGGACACCGTGGCCTGCGAGGACACGCGCCACACCGCCGCGCTGCTGCAGGGCTACGGCCTGCACAAGCCGCTGCTGGCGCTGCACGAACACAACGAGGCCGAGGCCGCGCAGACCGTGGTGCAACGCCTGCAGGAAGGCCAGCGCATCGCCTACGTGAGCGACGCCGGCACACCGGGGGTGAGCGACCCGGGCGCGCGCCTGGTCGCCGCCGTGGCAGGCGCCGGCCTGCGCTGCCTGCCGATCCCGGGCGCCAGCAGCATCACCGCGCTGCTCAGCGTGGCCGGGCACAGCGGCTGGGACGGTCGTTTCGTGTTCGCTGGCTTTCTCTCGCCCAAGGCGGCCGAGCGCCAGCGCGAGGTGCAGCAGATCGGTGCCGATGCGCGCGCCTGCGTGCTGCTGGAGGCGCCGCACCGCATCGAGGCTTTGGCCAAGGACCTGGCCTCCCTGGGCCCACGCACCCTGACCGTGGGGCGCGAGCTGACCAAGCAGTTCGAGGAGATCGCGCCCATGCCCGCCGAGGCCCTGCCTGGCTGGCTGCAGGCCGGCGCGCACCGCACGCGCGGCGAGTTCGTGTTGATGGTGCACCCGCTGGCGGCCGAGGCGGCCGAAGCCGGCGCGGTGGACGCGGCGGCGCTGCGCACGCTGGACCTGCTGCTGGCCGAACTGCCGCTGAAGACCGCCGTGCGCCTGTGCGCGGAGATCACCGGCCAGCCACGCAACGCCCTGTACGAGGCCGCGCTGGCCCGGCGGGCCGATCAGTAGATCACGCGCGCCGTGTGGTCGGGGCCCGATCGGGCGCCCGGTTCGCGGGTCGGGGCCTCGGGCACCTCGGTGGCCTCGACATCGACCACATCGCCCATGGGCCGGCGCACACCGCCCGCGCCACCCGGCCACACGCCCTGCGTGTAGCGCTGCGAGGTCTGGCGAAAACGGCTGAACACCACCGCCGGGGCGGGCTTGCGGCCGGTCACCAGCGACCAGAGCGAGACGCCGACCATTACCACCAGCGACGCCAGCAGCAGGCTGAGCACGAAGACCAGGGCGGCCAGGGCCAGCGCCAGCCGGATCACGCCACGCAGCACGCGGCCAAAGAAGTCGAAGAGTCCGTTCATGGATGAGAGAGCCTCCTGGCCCCGAGGGAGTTCCTGAACTGGCGCGAACACCAGGCATGCCACCCGGCATGGGGCAAACAGCGGGCAGATGGGGGCATTCTGGCGGTTTGCAAGCCACCTCGCGGTATGCTCCCGCGTGTGAAACCGATCTATCAGTACTTCTTCCGCGGCCTGATCACCTTCCTGCCGGTGGCGCTCACGGTCTACGTGCTGTACCTGTTCATCGTCTGGGTGGAAACCATCGCCATGTGGGCGATCCGACCGCTGGTCGGCGACTTCTACCTGCCTGGCCTGGGCATCGTGATCGGCGCGGCCATGATCTTCGGCCTGGGTTTCCTGATCTCCCAGCCCGTGACGGCGCGCATGCTCTCCTGGGTGGAGCTGCCGTTCACCAACCTGCCGGTTGTCAAAAGCATCTATTCCTCGCTCAAGAGCTTCGCCGACTACTTCGCGCCCAACAAGAAGGACGCCCAGCAGCAGGTGGTGATGCTGAAGATGCCGGACAACGAGATGACCATCGTCGGCCTGGTGACGCGCCAGAACATGGCCGGCCTGCCGCCCGGGCTGGCCGAGCTGGACCACGTGGCGGTCTACCTGCCCATGGGCTACATGATCGGCGGCTACACCGTGTTCGTTCCGCGCAGCTGGACCACGCCGATCGACATGTCGGTGGAAGAGGCCATGCGCGCCTCGCTGCTCGCCTGGATGGGCACGAAGTAAGCCCCCCGCGCCGCCTTCGGCGCCCCCCCAAGGGGGCAACACCAGCGGCTTGGCAAAGCCAGTTCCGCGCTGTTCCGGACCGTGGAACTTGCGCTCGGACAGACCTTCCAATCAGGCTGCCGTCTTAGGAGACTTGCATGAGCACCCATCCCCTGCGCCGCCGCCTCCTCATCGCCAGCGCCGCCGTCGTGGCCGCGCCGGCGTGGCTTTCGCCCGCGCTGGCGCAGGGCAAGTCCCTGCGGCCCACGCCGAGCCAGACCGAAGGCCCGTTCTACCCGGTCACGCTGCCGGCCGACAGCGACGCCGACCTGCTCAAGAACGGCAAGGCGGTCTACAGCAAGGGCCAGCCGACCTGGGTCGAGGGCACGGTGACCGACCTTGCCGGCGTGCCGGTGGCGGGCGCGGTGGTGGAGATCTGGCAATGCGACCACGAAGGCCGCTACCACCACCCGGGCGACGGCGGACGGGCCGACCCGGCGTTCCAGGGCTTCGGCCAGGTCACGGTGGGCCGCGATGGGCGCTACCGTTTCCGCACCCTCAAACCCGTGCCCTACACCGGCCGCACGCCCCACATCCACGTGAAGGTGCGGCTGGACCGGCAGGAGCTGCTCACCACCCAGCTGTACGTGGCGGGCGACCCCGGCAACGAGCGCGACGGCCTCTGGCGGCGCATGAACGAAGAGGCCCGCGCCGCCGTCACCGTGCCCTTCACCCCCGGCAGCGACGGCCTGCGCGCCACCTTCCCCATCGCCGTGCAGGCTTGAAGCCGGGCGGCTAAGCTCGCCGCATGGATTCATTGACCCAGATTGCCCTCGGCTCGGCCGTGGGCGTGGCCGTGATGGGCCGGCGCACCGCCGCGTGGAAGGCCGCGTTGTGGGGCGCCATCGGCGGCACCCTGCCCGACCTCGACGCCTTCATCAACCACGGCGACGCCATCCTCAACATGACGCGCCACCGCGCCGAGAGCCATGCGCTCTTCGTGCTCACGCTGGCCGCGCCGGTGCTCGCCTGGATCGTCTCGCGCGTGCACGGCGAGGCCGCGCTGTTCAGGCGCTGGTGGCTGGCGATGTGGCTGGTGCTCATCACCCACCCGCTGCTCGACACCATGACGGTCTACGGCACACAGCTGCTGCAGCCGTTCAGCGACTACCCGTTCGCCGTGGGCAGTGTCTTCATCATCGACCTGGCCTACACCCTGCCACTGATCGTGGGCGTGGTCGCGGCGCTGCGGCTGAAGTCCGCGCGCGGCCTGGCCTGGAACACCGCCGGGCTGGTGCTCAGCACGCTCTACCTGGGCTGGAGCGTCGGCGCGCAGCAGCACGTCATGCGGGTGGCGCAGGCGTCCCTGCAGGCCGACGGCATCGCGGCCGAGCACCTGCTGGTCACGCCCTCGCCGTTCAACACCGTGCTCTGGCGGCTGGTGGCCACCACGCCCACCGAGTACCGCGAGGGCTTCTACTCGCTGCTGGACGACAGCCCGCGGATCACTTGGACGGTGCATGAGCGCGGCGCGGACCTGATCGCGCAACACCGCAACGAGCCCTACCTCGCGCGCATGGCGGCCTTCACCCACGGCTTCTACAGCGTGTCGGCCACCGAGGGCCATCTGTTCGTGACCGACCTGCGCATGGGCCAGGAGCCGCACTACACCTTCCGCTTCGACCTGGGCACCGACACCGAGCGGGCCAACGGGGGCCACCGCCCCACCCTGAACGGCTCTCGCCCGGACCTCGCCACCGCGCTGCCCGGTCTGTGGCACCGGCTGCTGGGCAACCGGCCGCCGTCACCGGCGAGCTAGAGCAGCCACTCGATCGGCAACACCGACAGCAGGCCGATCCAGGCGCGTTGCCCCAGTGAGCTGCCCGGCTCGTGGGTGTGGCGGATCTCCTGGCCGTCGCGGCGTTCGATCCACACCAGATCGCCCCGCTCATCGAGCCGCACCGCGTACGCCGTGGCCGGCACCTCGCGGTCGAAGGCCTCGGCGACCGCGCGCGCCATGGCCGGGCTGTCGATGATGAACCCCAGCTCGGTGTTCAGGTGCGCCGAGCGCGGATCGAAATTCATCGACCCCACGAACACGCGCTCGCCGTCGAGCGCGAAGGTCTTGGCGTGCAGGCTGGAGCCCGAACTGCCGAACACGCCCGAGCGGCCCATCACCACCGCACTGCGGCGCATCTCATACAGCTCGATGCCGCCGCGCAGCAGGTCCTGGCGGTAGCGCGCGTAACCCGAGTGCACGGCCGACACGTCGGTCGCCTCCAGCGCGTTCGTCAGGATGCGCACGCGCACGCCCCTGGCCGCCAGGCGCTCGAAGACCGCCACGCCCGCCGCGGTGGGCACGAAGTACGGCGAGATCAGATCCAGCGAGCGCACCGGCGGGCGCGCCAGCACCTGGGCCAGCTGGTGGGTCACCAGCCCCTCCTTCTCGGCCAGCCCCAGGCCTTTGCGGGGATCGTCGCTGACCATCTCCACGCGCGCCCACTGGGGCACGATGCCCCCCGTGAGCAGGTCGGACACGAAGCGCGACTCGCGCAGGGCCTGCAGGTAGCGCGCGGCGCGCGGATCACGCTCGGCCTGCACCGCGGCGTCCGGTGCCGCCACCACCGTCCCGGCCGGGACGATGCGGTCGATCGGGTAGGCCGAGGCGCTGGCCCAGTAGCGGTCGAAGTCGGCCGACAGCTCGGGCACCACCGCCCCGGTGGCCAGCACGTCGAGATCGGCGAACAGCACGCCATCGGTGGCGCCGAAGTACTCGTCGCCCACGTTGCGCCCGCCCATGATGGCGGCCTGGCTGTCGGCGACCAGCGCCTTGTTGTGCATGCGCCGGTTGGCGCGGCTGAAGTGCGTGAGGTAGCCCAGCGCCTTGGGCTGGCGGATGGAGAACGGGTTGAACAGCCGCACCTCGATGGCCGGGTGCCGGTCCAGCGCGAGCAGCTTGCCGTCCATGGCCACGCCGTTGTCGTCCAGCAGCAGGCGCACGCGCACGCCGCGGTCGGCCGCCTCGCGCAGCGCGTTGAGCAAGAGGTTGCCGGTGATGTCGTCGCGCCAGATGTAGTACTGCACGTCCAGCGTGCGCTCGGCCGCGCGCACCAGCAGCACGCGCGCCGCGAACGACTCCAGCGCATCGGCCAGCGGCAGGATGCCGGACTCGCCGGGATGGGCCTGCGCGTCAGCGCTCAGCACGCGGCCCAGCGCCGTGGCGGCGGCCTCGGCCGGCGCCAGGGCCCGGGATTCGGTGCGCCCTTCCAGCGGAGGCAGGGCACAGCCCTGGAGCAGGGCAGTCAGCAACGCCATCATCCACCCACCTCGTTGGAAGATCCCCATGGAAGGCACGCTCATGACGGCGCGGCGGAGGCGTTCAGCCCATCAGCAGCGTCACGCAGACGATCACGACGCCGATGCACAGGTTGACGAACACCCAGCTGCGGATGGACGCCATGGCCGCGCCGGCCGCGGGCCAGTCGCTGGCGGCCACGGCGCGCGTGAGGCGCCTGAACAGCGCGAAGCGGATGTGGCCGAAGATCAGGATCATCACGATGCCCAGCGTGGCCATGATGGTCCAGTCCAGCGGCATGTTGAAGGCCAGGCCGGCCTGCACCGTTTCCTTGGCCGTGCGGCCGATCATCCACAGGCCCGTGGCCAGCACCACCAGCGAGGCCCACAGCACCACCGAGAAGAAGCGCTTCATCACGGCCTGCAGCAGGCGCAGGCGCACCGGCGGCTCCAGCGCCTGCACCGAGGGGCGCAGAAAGAAGTGCGCGAAGGCCATGCCGCCCACCCACAGGATGACGGCCAGCACGTGGATGAGTTTGAGGGCGGAGAAGATCATGCGCGGGGCTTTCTGTGAGGAAGGTCAGGCTTCGGTCAGCACGCCGTCCACGCGGCGCTGCAGCCGGTAGGGCGGCAGGCCCTTGAGCATGCGCCGTCCGTAGGACTGGCGCAGCAAGCGGGCATCGTAACAAACGACCACCGCCTCGTCGGCCTCGGTGCGCAGCGCGCGCCCGGTCCATTGCAGCAGGCGCGCGCCGGTGGCGGGCACCACGAGTTCGCTGAACGGGTCGCGGCCCTGGCTCTTGAGCCAGTCGGCGCGCGCCTGGCCCACCGGGTCGCTCGGCGAGGCGAAGGGCAGCTTGGTGATGAACACCCATTCGCACAACTCGCCGGGCAGGTCCAGCCCCTCGCCGAAGGACTGCAGGCCGAACAGCACCGAGGGCTTGCCCTCGGCCACGCGCTCGGCGTGGCGGCGCAACAGCACGGTGCGCGAGGCCTCGCCCTGCACCAGCACGCGATCGCGCAGCGCGCCGTGTTCGCCGCGCTCCAGCAGGCTCTGTGCCTGGCGCATCTGCGCGCGCGAGGTGAACAGCACCAGCGCGCCGCGCTCGACCTCGCGCAGGTCGGCCATCAGCAGGGCCAGCATCTCGCGCGTGTAGCCGTCCACGTCCTTGGGGTCGGCCGTGGTCTGCACCACCACCAGACGGCCCTGGCGCGCGTGGTCGAACGGGCTCTGCACCTCGCGCGCGGCCACCGCGCCGTCCCAGGCCAGGCCGGACTCGTGCAGGAAGTGATCGAAGCTGCCGCAGGTGGTGAGCGAGGCCGAGGTGACCACCGCCGCGCGCACCTGGTTCCACAGGTGGTTGCGCAGCAGGCTGCCGGGCTGCAATGGGCAGGCGTGCGCGGTCAGCGTGACCAGGCCGTGGCTCACACCGGCCTCCAGCCACTTGGCCAGGGGCGGCTGCCCGTCCCCCGCCGCCTGCTGCCAGTAGCTGGCGGTTTCCTGCGCGCTCTGCAGGCGCGGCGCGAGCACGCCCAGGCGGCTGTAGAGCTTGGCGCAGCGCGCCGCGTCGCCCGGGTTCTCGCGCGCATTGGCCTTGAGCTGGGTGGCCAGCGCCTCGAACACCTTCAGCAGGCTGCTGGCGTTGGCGTGCAGCTTGCCCACCACCTCCAGCCACTCCGCCGGCAGCACGCCGCCGTCGAAACGGTCCACCACCGGCGCGCCGGCGTCGTTGAAAGAACCGCCACCGGCGCGCGCGGGCGAGCGGCCGGCGGACCGGCCGGTGAGGTCCAGCCAGGCCGGCAGCGAGCCGATGCGCTGCATCGCGAGCCGCGCCAGCTCGGTCTGGGCGCTCTTGAGTTCCTTGGTGAACGCGGCCACATCGATGGTGGGCTTGTGGTCGATCGCGGTGGCCACCTCGTCCACCGCGCGCGGCAGCTTGTCCAGCCAGTGGCCACGCATCAGGTCCATGGAAGCGGTGAACTGCCCCTGCGCCACCGAGCCCAGGTGGTGGGCCTCGTCGAACACGAGGTAGCAGTCCTGCGGCGCGGGCAACGCGTGCAGGCCCAGGGTGGAGAGCAGCAGGTCGTGGTTGACGACGATCACCTGCGCCTGCGCCAGTTTGGCGCGCGCCTGGTAGTAACTGCAGCTGTTGTAGCTGGGGCAGTGGCGCGCGGTGCAGGTGTGGCGCTCGGCGGCCACGGGCGCCCACAGGCTGCCGTCGGGCGGGTCGTCCAGCCGGTCGCGGTCGCCGTCCCAGCTGCCGCCGTCCAGCGCGTTGGCCCAGGCGGTGTACTGCACGCCGCGCTCCTGCCAGCGCGCCGCGGCGGCGGCCGAGGCCACGGCCTGCGCCGCCATGCCGGCCGCGCTGGGGTCGCCACCCCCATCGTCGCTTTCGAACAGGTCGGCGCTCGCCGCGTCGCCCCCGCTGAGCTGGTCCAGTTTGAGGCGGCACACATAGCGCCCGCGCCCCTTGGCCAGCGCGAAACTGAAGGGCTGCGGCAGCGTGGCGGCCAGCGCGGGCAGGTCCTTGGCGATCAGCTGTTCCTGCAGCGCCACCGTGGCGGTGCTGATGATCACGCGCTTCTGCTGCGCCAGCGCGAGCGGAATCACCGTGGACGCGTAGGCCGCCGATTTGCCCACGCCGGTGCCCGCCTGCACCACCGCGATGCCGCGCGCGGGCAGCGCCGCGTCGCTCGCCACCGCGCCGTCGCCCAGGGTCACACCCGAGAGCGTGTGCGCGATGTGGGCCGCCATCTCGCGCTGGCCCGGCCGCGCGCGGTAACCCGGCGCGTGCGCCACCACGTGGTCGAACGCGGCCAGCGCGATCGCCTCGCGCGCCAGCGGGCCGGCTACCGGCGCGGCGGATGCGCCGGTGTCGGCGGAAGAGGGCTCAAGGGTGGGGGTGGACATGCGAACGCGAAAACAAACGCCGATTGTCCCAGACCGGGCCCGATGTCACCCGGCCATGGTGCAATGCACCACCCTCCCCCCTGACAATGTGATCCATGGCCCAGCCCCCCCGCCCCGGCAAACACCCGATCGACCTCGCTCTGCAGGGCGGCGGCTCGCACGGCGCCTTCACCTGGGGCGTGCTCGACCGCCTGCTGGAAGACGACACGCTGGAGATCGCCGCCGTCAGCGGCACCAGCGCGGGGGCCATGAACGCGGTGGCGCTGGCCTCGGGCCTCATGGACGGCGGGCGCGAAGGCGCGCAGCGCGTGCTGCGCCAGTTCTGGACGCGCGTGGCCGAGCTCTCGCCTTTCCACCGGCTGCAGACCAGCCCGATCGGCGTGCTCATGGGCCCGGCCACCGACTGGCTCGCGCCCTGGCTCAAGCCCTGGACCGAGCCGCTGCAGCAGGCGGCCGATGCCTTCGGCCACACGCTCTCGCCCTACCAGCTCAACCCGCTCAACCTGAACCCGCTGCGCGACATCCTGGTCGAAACCATCGACTTCGACCGCGCGCGCCGCTGCCACAAGACGCAGCTCTTCATTGCCGCCACGCAGGTGCGCACCGGCGCGCTGCGCGTGTTCGGCCAGCAGGAACTCACGGCCGACATGGTGCTGGCCTCGGCCTGCCTGCCGCTGCTGTTCCAGGCGGTGGAGATCGAGGGCGAGGCCTACTGGGACGGCGGCTACGCGGGCAACCCCACGCTGCTGCCGCTGGTCAACGAGACCCGCGCCGACGACCTGCTGCTGGTGCAGATCAACCCCACGCAGCGCGAGAGCGTGCCCACCAGCGCGCGCGACATCCTCGACCGCATCAACGAAGTGACCTTCAACGCCAGCCTGGTGAAAGAGCTGCGCACACTGGCGCTGCTCAAGCAGGTCATCGGCGAGCAGCGCTCACCCGGCAGCCCCGCGCTGTTCCAGCGCGTGCAGCGGCTGCGCGTGCACCTGATCGAGGGCGGCGACTCGCTCGCGGCGCTGGGCGCGGGCAGCAAGACCAACACGCAATGGGCCTTCCTCTCCAACCTGCACGCCATGGGGCGCGAAGCGGCGGACCGCTGGCTGCATGCGCACCGCAAGGACCTGGGGCAACGCAGCACGCTGGACCTGGGGCCGGTGCTCAAGGACGTCTGAGCCGCGCGCCCCGCCAAGGGGGTCGGACTCAGGCCGCGAAGCGCATGGAAAAGTCGGCGGCGGTGACGTCCTTGACCAGCGCGCCCACCGAGATGCGGTCCACCCCGGTCTCGGCATAGGCGCGGATGTTCTCCAGGTTCACGCCGCCCGAGACCTCCAGGCTGCACCGGCCGCCAGCCATCGCCACCGCGCGGCGGACCGACGCCAGCGGCATGTTGTCCAGCAGCACCATGGTCACGCCGATGGCCAGCGCCTCTTCCAGCTGCGCCAGGGTTTCCACCTCGACCTGGATGAAGCTGGCCTGAGGCGCCAGCGCCTGGGCGGCGCGGAACGCGGCCGGGAGGCTGCCGGCCGCGTGGATGTGGTTTTCCTTGATCAGCACCGCATCGAAGAGCCCCATGCGGTGGTTGTGCCCGCCGCCGCAGCGCACGGCGTATTTTTGGGCCTGGCGCAGGCCGGGAAGGGTCTTGCGGGTGTCGAGCACGCGGGCGGCCGTGCCCTGCACCCGATCGACGAAGGCCGCCGTCCGGGTCGCGATGCCGCTGAGGAACTGCAGGAAGTTCAGACAGGTGCGTTCGGCGGTGAGCAGCTCGCGCGCGCCACCCTCGACCTCGAAGATCGCCTGCCCGGGTTCGCAACGCCCGCCGTCGGGCACCCGCCAGGTCACCGTGGCAGACGGGGCCAGCTGGCGCAGCGTGGCCCGCACCCAGGGTTCGCCGCAGATCACAGCGGCCTGCCGGCAGATCACGACAGCGCGCGCACGCCGGTCGCCGGGCACGATGCCGGCGGAGAGATCGCCCGCGCCCACGTCCTCGGTCAGGGCGCGTTGCACGTCGGCGTCGATCTGGGTGGGGGGAATGTCGAGGTCCATCATCGTCGGCAGAGAAGGGAGAGAGAGAGAGAGAAAAAGGGGCTAGGAACGTCGCCGCAGGACCACCGGCTTGCCGCCCAGCTGGGCCTTGCACATCCAGTGCGCCAGGGCGGAATCGAGGTGGGTGGCATGGCCGGGGAACCAGTCTTCCAGCGCATCGGCCAGGCGCCGGCAGGGCGCCATCTCGCCCTGCAGCAGCAGAGCGCGCACCTCGGCGGCCGAGCGGAGCACGGCCGCGTGCTCGTCCACATGGCACTGGCGGGGCGGAAACCCGCTCTCTTCCATCCAGCGGTCCTCCTCGCCGAAATGCGCGGCCAGGTGATCGATCATGGCCTCCAGCGCGACCAGCAGGATCTCGTCGGGCGCGCGCTGCAGGTCGCCCAGGCAGGCCACGAACTGCTCGTGCCGGTGGTCCATGGGTGGGTAACCGAGCAGGAGCTCGTCGCTCCAGGCCAGGGGGCCCTGTTCGGACACGGGCGTGGGCGGGAGGGCGTCCTGGTTCACTTGAACAGCAGCACCGTCGCCAGCACCGTCAGAAAGGCCAGCAGCAGCGCGCGAAAGCGCGTCTCGCTGAGCCGGTAGCGGATCTTCTTGCCCAGCGCGAGCCCGAGCAGCATGGGCAGCACGGTGGCGCAGGACACCAGCAGCTCGAAGGCGCCGAAGCGGCCGTACCAGATCATGGCCGAGTACATGAACACCGAACCGAAGAGGTAGATGACGCTGATGCTGCCGATGAACTCCTCGCGCTTGAGATTCAGCGCCATCAGGTAGGTGATGAGCACCGGGCTGGTGAGGGACGACACCCCGCCCATCACACCGGCCGTGATGCCGGCCAGCACGCTGGCCGCGGTCTCGTGGCGCGGCGCGATCCGCACGTTGGGCCGGGTCGCCATCAGCAGCACGGAGACCAGGATCGCGCAGGCGAACATCACGTTCATCTGGTCGGCCGAGAGGCTGGAGGTCAGGCGCACGGTGAGCACGACGGACAACAGCTGCGACATGATCAACCAGCGAAAGCGCTTCACGCTGTAGATCGGCGAACCGCGCTCGATGGTCTGGACCACGTTGGACCACAGCACCGGCACCACCATCAGGCCGATGGCCTGGGCCGGCGGCACGAAGAGGGACAGCATGGGCACGGCCAGCATGCCCATGCCCACGCCCATCGCGCCCTTGACGATGCCCGCCGCCAGGACGATGACCGCCCCCGCCAGCAGGAACACCAACCAGGCGGCGGGCTGGAATTCACTCATTCGATGGACCATGGCAGGCGGCGGCGCGGCCGGCCTCAGATGCTGTAGCTCTCATAGGTCGACGGGTGGAACAGCTCGGCGAGCTCGACCTTGCGGGCCGACAGGCCTTGCGCATGGTGGTGGTGCAGGAAGGCCTCGAGGGTCCGGGTGTTGGGCGCCACGCCGTAGGACCAGAAATCGTTGCCCAGCAGTTCGCGCGCGGCCTTGAGCTGCTCCTCCACGAACGGCAGCGTGACCTTGGTGGCCGAGGTGTCGGCCAGCAGCTCCAGCGCGCGCGCCTTGGATTCGCTGAAGGCCTTGAACAGCGCGGCGGGCAACCAGGGGTGCCGCTGCACCAGCTCCTTGCGCACACCGACCACGTGCATGATGGGGAAGATGCCCTTGCGGGCGTAGTAGTCCTTCGCGGCCGCCGTGGGGTCGTCGAACAGCCAGCCCACCTGCGGGTTGCTCAGGGCGGGACCGCTCGGCGGGCGCGGCGCGATGAAGGCATCGATCTCGCCCTGGTCGAGCAGGTCGGAGATGGTGCGGCCTTCCGGCGCGCTCGTCACGTCGACGCCGGGCGGCAGGTTCAGCTTGATCTTCTCGGGACGCCCCGGCGTGTCGATGCCGCCGCGCACCCACTTCACGTCCTCCGGCCGGATGCCGAAATCATCCTGCAGGATCGAGCGGGCCCAGACGATGGCGGTGAGCTGGTACTCGGGGATGCCGATGCGGCAGCCCTTCAAGTCCTCGGGGCGCCGGATGCGGTCCTTGCGCACGTAGATCGAGGTGTGCCGGAACGCGCGCGAGAGAAAGACCGGGATGGCCACGTAGGGGCTGTCACCGGCCGAGTGCTTGACGAGGTAGCTGGAGAAGGACAGCTCGGTGACGTCGAAGTCGCGGTTGCGCATGGCGCGGAAGAACATTTCCTCCGGGCTGAGCAGCATGTAGACCGGGTCGCAGCCATCGATCTGGACGCGGCCGTCGAACAGGGCGCGGTTGCGGTCGTAGTCGCCCATGGCGACGGAGATTTGCAGTTGGGACATGGTGGGGTTTCTCAAAGGTCGATTTCGATCACGGAGCTCTTGGCGCGGGAGACGCAGATCATGATTTCGCTGTCGTGCTGGTCTTCGTCGAGCACGTAGTCGCGGTGATCGGCCACACCGGCCACGAGCCGGGTGCGGCACGAGCCGCAGGTGCCGCTCTCGCACGAGCTGGGCACCAGCACCCTGGCTTCGCGCAGCACATCCAGGATGGTCTTGCCGCAGGGCACGTCGAACATCTGGCCGGTCTTGCAGAGCCGGACCTTGAACGGGATGTCGGTGTGCGCATCGGAGACCTCGCTGGTGCCGAAGTCCTCGAAATGCACCGTGCCACTCGGGCGGCCGCGCGCCAGTTCCTTCACCGCGTCCATCAGGCGCCGGGGGCCGCAGCAATAGATGTGGGCGTCGGCCGCGCAGGCCTGCATCGCGGCCGCGAGGTCGAAGCGCTGCGCCGGGTCGGCGTGGTTGTGGTGCACGGTGGCGTGCGGCGCCAGATCGGGGGCCAGCAGTTCGTCGCGGTAGGCCGCCGACTCGGGCATCTGCGTGAGGTACAGCACCTTGAAGGCCCTGCCGCGCTGCCGCAGGGCGCGCGCCATGGACAGGATGGGCGTGATGCCGATGCCACCGGCGATCAGCCAGTACGAGGGCGCCTCCATGCCCAGCGGGAAGTAGTTGGCGGGCGGCGACACCGAGACCGGGTCCCCCCGCTGCACCTGGTCCACCAGGCTGCGCGAGCCCCCCAGGCCCTGCGCCTCGCGCTTGACCGCGATGCGGTAGAGCGCCGTCTCGCCCGGGCGGTTGCAGACGGAGTAGCGCCGCGTGAGGCCGTTGGGGGTGAGCAGCGTGATGTGGGCGCCGGGTTCGGCGGGTGGCAAGGCACCGCCACCGGCCCGCGCCAGTTCGAACTCGTGCACATCGCTCGCGATGCACTGTTTGCCCACCACCTGCAGGCTCATCCAGCCGTTGTCCACGGTGGACGGGGTCGGGGCCGTGGCGACGGCCAGGTCTTCATTGCTCATACGGGAACCGCTCTCTGTTCGTTCAGGGCCACGTCGGCGTTCTGCTCGGAGGACTCGAGGGCCGCCAGACACACTTCCAGGTTGGCCATGCCCCACAGGCCGTCGTGCACGGCGGCCGCGCGGCCGCGGATCGCATCGCCCCATTCGTCGAGCACGAGCTCGCGCGGGCTGCGGTCGGTGGGGAAGCGGAGTTCCTCCACGCCGTCGCGGTCGTACACCTGAAGCCCTTGTGGCGACTGCCGGATGTCGCCGCCCTCGCAGCTGACCAACGTGATGCCGAAGAAGGGGTGGAAGGGCGCCTGATCCGGAATCACCTGGCCGGCGCGCGCCTGCTTGGCCTGGAGTTCGGCGGCGGCGTCGCGCGCGCCGCCGGCGCCGCGGCGCTGCACGCTCCAGCCCTGCTCGGGGGCGGGGAAGCCCCATTCCGACAGCCCGCCGAGGATCTCGGTGGTCTGGAAACCACCGTAGCCGTTGTACACGGCGGTGGCCACCGCGCCGTTCTCGAAATCGAGGTAGACGCAGTGCGCGCCGATGGCGCGCCGCCCGCGGTCCAGGTCGAAGGCGCGGGCGCGCACGCGGCGAACCTCGCCGCCGCACAGCAGCCGCAGGATGTCGAACTGGTGCGAACCCTGGCGCAGCGTCACGCCACCCCCTTGCCGGGCATCCAGCTCGTCAGGGCGGCGCGGGCGGTAGATCCAGTCGGTGAAGCACCAGTTGTGGGCCATGCGCACGCCTCCCAGGCGGCCCGAGGCGATCACTTCGCGCATCTTGCGGATGGGCAGGTCGTAGCTGTGGGAATGACCCACCAGCAGGACCACGCCGCGCTCGCGCGCCGCCCGCACCATGGACCGCGCGTCGTCCAGCGCGATGGCCATGGGCTTCTCGACCAGCACGTGCAGGCCCGCCTCCATGGCCTGCAGCGCCTGGGCCGTGTGGTATTCGGTCGGCGAGGCGATGCAGACCGCGTCCAGGCGCGGGCCTTCGGCCAGCAGCTGCGCCAGCGTCGCGTGGCCCGGCACACCGTACTTCGCCTGTGCCGCCAGACGGGCGTTTTCGTGCGGTTCGACGAAGGCCGCCAGCTCGAATTCGGGGTGTCGGGCGATCGCAGGGACGAAGGCCAACCCGGCATTGCCCATTCCGAGCATGCCGATGCGAAGGGGAAGGGACATCACGGTTCTCCGTCGAGGCCCAGGTCGTCGTCACCGTCCACCTGCCGGGCGGCGTCCCGACTCAGGTTGTCGATGATGGCCAGCAGGGTGCGCCGCGTCGTGGCCAGGTCCTCGGCCGGCACGCCCTGCGAGGCGATGGCGTTGACCTCCTCCGCGCAGATGACGATGGCCGAGCGCAATGCCACGCCCTTGGGCGTGAGGAAGACGCGGTTGTTCTTCTTGTTGCCCGGCACCTTCTGGCGGAAGACATAGCCCTGCGCCTCCATGCCCTTGAGGGCCGTGATGGTCGAGGGCTCGGTCACGCCGGCCTGCTCGCTGAGCTGGCGCTGCGTCAGGCCGTCGCCGCGCCACAGGATGCGCAGCAGGGTCCAGTGGCCGTAGAGCACATCGTGCTGCTTCAGCCGGCGCGAGAGGCTGCTGGAGGTGCAGCGGAACGCGGTCTTGACCAGGTGGGCCAGGCGCTCGTCGTTGAGCACCCCGCGCCAGTCGGCGGCAATGGCTTCTTTTTCCCTGTTGTTTTCTGCTTGAGACATGGCGATCGGTTGGCTTGAGGCGGGGTCGGGGTGGATGGAAGCGTCAGTCCGGGCTGATGCAGATGCATTTTTCGGGGTTGATCCTGACATACAGGGGCTCACCCACCATGGTCTTGAGCGAGGGGTGCGCGCGCGCCATCAGGGAACGGTCGCCGAGTTTGACCTGAAAGTCGATGAACTCGCCCAGGAACACCTTGGCGTCGACCGTCGCGGCCAGCACGTTCTCGCCCACCGGCGCCAGTTCGCTGAGCTCCACGTCCTCGGGCCGCACCGAGAGCAGCACCCGCGCGCCCACGGGCAGCTTTTCGTAGGCGGTGACCCGCAGCACGCCGATGCCGGTCTTGACGTCGCACAGGTTCTCGCCCACCCAGGCCCGCACGTCCCCTTCGATGAAGTTGGTCAGGCCCACGAAGTCGGCCACGAAGCGGTTGGCCGGGCGCTCGTAGATGTCGCGCGGCGAGCCGATCTGGCGGATGCGGCCTTCGCTCATCACCGCGATCTCGTGCGACAGCGCCAGCGCCTCGCTCTGGTCGTGGGTGACGTAGATGGTGGTCAGGCCGAGTTCGCGCTGCAGGCGCTTGAGTTCGAAGCGCATGCGCTCGCGCAGCTTGGCGTCCAGGTTGGACAGCGGCTCGTCGAGCAGCAACAACTCGGGCTCCATGGCCAGCGCGCGCGCCAGCGCCAGGCGCTGCTGCTGGCCGCCGGAGAGCATGGTCGCCTCGCGGTCCGCGAAGTTCTCCAGGCCCACCACCGTCAGCACGCGCATGACCTTGTCCTCGATCTCGCGGCGGCTGAATTTCTTAGAGCCCACCTCGAGCGGGAACGCCGCGTTCTGGAACACGTTCATGTGCGGCCAGATCGCGTAGGACTGGAACACCATGCCGAAGTTGCGCTTGTTGGGCGCGATGAAGACGCCGGTGCTCGAGCAGTAGACCGGCTGGCCATTCACCGTGATCTTGCCCGACACGGGTTTCTCCAGGCCGGCCACCGAGCGCATGGTCGTGGTCTTGCCGCAGCCGCTGGGCCCGAGCAGGGTGAACAGTTTGCCCCGGGGCACCTCGATGGAGATGTCCTGCGCCGCCTTGACGATGCGCCCGTGGCTGTCCTTGTATTGCGTGTTGAGGTTGCTTACGCGCAGCATGTGCTTGTCTCCAGTTGCTTGTTCATCAGATTTCCTTCACCCCGAAGCGGCGTCCCACGTACTGGGCCAGGATCACCAGCATCAGCAGGGCCAGGATGAACACCACGCCCAGCGCGGACAGCTCCACGAACTGCCCGTTCTCCCACAGCTCCCAGATCACGATGGCGATGACCTCGTTGCCCGGGCTGTACAGCAGGATGGAGGCCGAGAGCTCGCGGATCGAAACGATGAAGACGTAGATCCAGCCGGCCAGCAGGCCCGGCTTGAGCAGGGGCAGGAGGATGCGGTAGAACATCGTGCCCCAGCCCGCTCCGCTCATCTGGGCCGATTCCTCCAGCTCCTTGTGGATCTGCAGCATCGACGTGCTGTTGTAGCGCATGCCGTAGGGCATGAACCGCGTCACGTAGACGATCAGCATGATCCACAGCGTGCCGTAGACGCCGATGTTGAAATTCAGGTAGAAGACCATCACCGCCAGGCCCAGCACCAGGCCCGGGAAGACCAGCGGCAGGGAGGCCACGTTGTCCAGCAGCCAGCGGCCGGGCAGTTTGGTCTTGATCACGATCCAGCACACCACCGAGGTCATCAGCATCACGATGGTGGCGCTGCCGAAGGCCAGCAGCAGGCTGTTCCACACCGAGTTGGCGATGGTCGGGTGGTCCCAGAGGAAACGATAGGCGTCCAGGCTCATGTTGCGCGCCGCTTCCATGGAGGGCACGGCGTAGTAGCTCTGCAGCGACGACCATAGCAGCACCAGGAAGGGCAGCAGCACGATCAGCGCGAAGTACAGGATGAACACCGCGGCCGTGACATAGCGCCAGGCGCCCAGGTCGACCACGCGCGGGCGGAACCCCTTGCCCGTGACGGTGGCGTACTTGCTGCCCTTGCCGGTGAGCCGGGACTGCAGGTAGATGCCCGCCGTGGTGATGAGCAGCAGCGTGGTGCCGTACGAGGACGCCAGGCCCACCTGGCTCGGATACTGGTGCACCGCCTGGTAGATGGCGGAGGTCAGCACCTGCGTGCCCACCGGAATGCCCAGCAGCGCGGGCACCTCGAAAGCCTCGATGGCGCGCACGAACAGGATCAGCATCGAGGCGAAGATCGCCGGCCAGGTCAGCTTGAGCGTCACGCGCCAGAAGATCTGGCCGATGCTGGCGCCGCTCATCAGGGCCGACTCCTCCAGCGAGGGGTCCATCGAGCGGAACGCCGCCGTCATCATCAGGAAGGCCATGGGCGAGTAGTGCAGGCCCTCGACCCAGATCATTCCCCAGATCGAGTACACGTTGACGAACACGTGGTCGGTGGCGAACCAGCTCTGCAGCAGCAGGTTGATCAGGCCGATCTTCGGGCTGCCCAGCAGGATCCAGGAGATCGTGAACATGATGCCGGGAATGATCAACGGGATGATCGAGAGCGCGAAGAACAGCTTCTTGAAAGGCGTGTTGGTGCGCTCGTTCATCCAGGCCAGCATGCCGCCCACGCCAAAGGCGAACACCGCCGTGCCGCTGGCGAACACCAGCGAGTTGCCCATGAGGTGCAGGGTGTCGGTCGAGCCGTAGGCCCGGGCGTAGTTCTCCAGCGTGAAGCGCGAGGCCTCGCCCGCGGTGTCGGGCGTGAAGAAGCTCTGCCAGATCAGGAAGCCCAGCGGCATCAGGGCCAGGTACGCCACCGCCAGCAGGCAGGCCCCGATCACCAGCCACTGCATGTTCAGCGCCCCGCCCAGCCTGCGCCAGGGCGGCACCCTGGCCGGGCGGGCACCGGCGGCGTTCAGCGAAGTGCTCATGTCGGTGATCACTTGGCTTTCTTGACGATCATCTCGTCAAAGGTGGTCAGCCAGGCGCTCTGCATGTCGATGGCCTTGGCCGGATCGATGTAGCGCAGGGCGTCGTCGCGCAGGGGGTGGGGCAGCTTCTTGTGCGTGGTCACATAGCTGAACTCCTGCAAGATGCGCTGCCCCTCCTCGCTGACGATGAAGTCGTAGAACAGGATGGCCGAGGCCGGGTTCGGCGCCTTCTTCAGCAGGGCCACGGTGCTGGGCTGGGCGATCACGGGCTTGAGCGTGAAACCCTTGATGGGCGCGCCCTTGGCCTTGAGCTGCTCGGGGTTCCAGTTGTAGACCGTCAGGGCCAGCGGCACCTCGCCGGAGGCGACCATGGTGGTCAACAGGGAATGCCCCTTGCGGGCGGAGATGCCGTTGGTGGCCACGATGTTCTTGAAGATCTCGCGCCCGCGCTCCTCGCCCATCTCCAGCAGCAGGGTGCCGAACCAGCCGTGGTTGTTCGCCTCGATGCCCAGGCGCCCTTTCCATTTCGGGTCCTGCAGGTCCTCGTAGCTCTTGGGCAGCTCGGCTTCCGTGATGCGGCTGGTGTTGTAGGCCGCGGTCCAGACGTCCAGGGTGACGCCGACCCACTCGCCGTGCGCCGGTGTGGCCTGAGGGATCAGCTCCGCCGTGAAGGGGGAGCGCACGGCCTGCAGCAGCTTCTCGCGGTGGGCCGCCTCGTTCTCGGGCGCGTTGTTCTGGACGATGTCCACCTCGAAGCGGTTGCCGCGCGACTCCGTGATCACGCGCTGGAGAATGGCCTCCGAGCCTGCGCGCCAGGCGCGGGTCTTGATGCCGTACTTCTTGGTGAAGGCCGCCATCACGTTGGTGAGCGCGGGATACGAGTGGTACACCGTGATCCCGTTCTCCTTCTTGGCCGCCTCCACCAGGCGCGCCTGCCGGTCGGGGCCCTGGTACAGGGCCAGTTCACTCACGCTGCCCTGGGCCAGGGCACCCTGGGCACCGAGCACCACGAGGGCGCTCGCCACCACTTTCTTCAGAATCTTCTTCATTGCTGTGTCTCCTTCATCATGGGGTCCAGGCGGTGTTCCCGGCGCGGCTCGCAACGGCTGGATGGCTCGCCTCTCAGCTCTTCTGGCGGATAGCGCGCCGTCGCAGGTATTCAAAGTTGATCGTGTATTGCTCCGTCTTGGTGATGGTGTCGTGCAGGCGCTCGATGCACGCCCGGTCGAACTCGGCCCCGGCGGCACCGGCCGCGTCGGCCAGCAGCTGGATCTCGCAGGCGTTCTCCAGCAGGATCGCCAGGATGGTCGACTCCTCGACGCTGGCGCCCACCACCGCCACACCATGATTCCTCATCAGCACGGCCTTGTGGGGACCCAGGGCTTTGGCCACGCCGGCCCCCATTGCGTGCGTGCGGATCAGCTCGATGGTGTCGGTGTACACCGGCAGGCCATCGAGGAACGCCACGCTGGGCTGGCTGATCGGCCGCATGGTCCGCCCCGTGGCCGAAAAGGCCACGGCGTGCGTGGGGTGCGTGTGGATCACGCTCATGACATCGGGCCGCGCCTTGTAGATTTCGGAGTGGATGTACACCTCGCTGTGCTTTCGCCCGCCGCCCCCGATCTTCTCGCCATCCAGGTTGCAGATGACGATGTTTTCGTGGGTGATCTCGTCGAAGCCGAAGCTGTGCGGCTTCATGTAGAAGTGGGTCGGGTCGCCGGGCACGCGCACCGACACGTGGCCGCGCGTGAGGTCGCCCTGGCCCGCGGCCTCGAGGATGAGCCCCGAGTCGATGAGCACCTGCCGGGCGTCTTCCGCGCTCAGGCCGCCTCGGGTCTGCGCCGGGTTAGCCATGCTGCGCTTCCAGTGCGGCTTCGGTCGCTTCCCGAAGCCTGGGGTTCTCGAACACGTTGACCAGGTCCTGTGCGATGGGCGAGTACTTGGCGTGGGTGCGCAGCATGAAGCTGGCGAAACCGTCGCTGTTGTGGTGCTTCTTCTTCTCGTTCGGCAGGTCGATGCAGGCGTTGCGCGCGGCATCGCGAACGATGCCGATCGGGTCCTGGCCCTGCTGCATCTTCTTGATCTCGCGCCGCAGCACGCGGCGGTAGGTGGCGATGCCCTTGTCCGACGCGCCCAGGTTCTCCAGGGTGCGGTCGGCGATCGCGCCCTGGGTGATCCAGGCCATCATGTCCTGGCCGTCCACGTTGTCCACGATGAACTCGCCTTTGTCGTCCTTGAAAGGCACGTCGTAGGTGTGCACCTTGTCCAGCAGGCGCTGCGGCACCGAGACACCCTCGGGCGGCACGTAGGCGTTGTACCAGAGGTGCAAGGTGTTCTCATCGTCCATCGGCACCCGGATCTGGAACGAGAAGTAGCGCGACTTCTCGTCGCCATTGCCCACGGCCAGCATGTTCGGGAACACGACCGGATGGCCAATGCGCCAGTCGTCGCCATCCTCCGAATGTCCCTCCAGCAGGCGGTGCTTCGTGATGCCGAACTCGAACTCGCGGAAATCGATCTTCACATGGTGGGCGCTGATCGCGACCTTGATGCCTTCCTGCTCCTTGAGGAACTCGTAGTGGTGCCCGTGCAGCCACTCGGTGTGGATCGGATCGAGCGAGTTCTCCATCACCTGAAGCCAGTTCACCGGCAACTCCGCGCGACCCAGCATGCGGATCGTGCCGCCGGCGACGAAACCGTCGAAACGCGGCAGCAGCGGCGCGGGCTGGGGGCCCAGGTAGGCGAACACGAGGCCACCCAGCTCCTGCACCGGATAGGCATCGATGGCCACCTTGTCGCGGAACGCGCAGTTGTCGACCTCGTTCGGCTGCTCGATGCACTTGCCAGCCACGTCGAACTGCCAGCCGTGGTACGGGCAACGGATGCCCTCGGCCGTGGGGATGCCGTGCAGGAACGACGCGCGCCGGTGGGGGCAGCGCTCCGCGATCAGGCCCAGTTCGCCCTGGCGGTTGCGGAACAGCACCAGGCGTTCGCCCAGCAGCCGCACCGGCCTCGTCCACTTGCCGTCCATGTCGGCCACCGCGCAAATCGGGTGCCAGTACCGCCGCATCAGCTCGCCCATGGGTGTGCCTTTGCCCACCTGGGTCAAGAACTGGTTGCCTTCAGCCGTTTCCATCGCTCATCTCCTATCGAGGGGTTTGGTCAGATTTAAGAAAATACTTAGCTATCTATCATTTGTCGATCGCCAGTGTAAAGGCGCCACATCCCTTGAATCAACGCCATTTTTGGGCATTTTTTTAGGGGTTTACCCTGATGATTTTAAATACACCGGGTATTTTTACTTAGATAGAAAATTTTGTTCTTCTGCCTACAATCCGCCCGCCTTCCGCACGGTGTGGAAGGCGGGGGCCCTGACGGGCTCCGACCGAACCACAAGGAGATATCCCTCATGAAAAAGAGCTTGATGGCTCTGGCCGTCCTGGCCTGTACCGGCAGCGCCATGGCGCAAACGAACGTCACCCTCTATGGCCGCATCGATGCCTCGCTGGGGGCGACGAAGCTCAACGGCGTGAGCACCACGCAGCTCTACAGCGGCAACCTCACCAACAGCCGCTGGGGCATGCGCGGCAGCGAAGACCTGGGCGGCGGACTCAAGGCCCTCTTCCAGCTCGAGACGGCATTCAACGCCGACGACGGCACCGGCGCGGCCGGTTTCTCGCGCCAGTCCTGGGTCGGCCTGAGCGGCGGCTTCGGCTCGGTCCGCATGGGCAAGGCCGACAGCATCTACAAGGACATCTTCGACCTGGGCAACACCTACAACATCTCGGCCGACTCGCAGTTCAACTCCGCCGTCGAGGCCTACCGCGCCGGCCTGGCCGCCTACGTCGCCCGCCCGAACAACCAGATCCGCTACGACTCGCCCAGCTTCGGCGGCTTCAGCGCCGGCCTGACCTACGCGCTCGATGAGGACGTGGCCGGCACACCCAAGGTGACTGCCATCGGCGCGCGCTACCGCGCCGGCAACCTCGACCTGGGCGTCGCCCACCAGGACGAAGACCAGCCGCTGTTGGTCAACGACCGCCAGCACACCACCGTCGGCGCCACCTACAACTTCGGTCCGGCGCGCCTCTCCGCGCAGTACCAGAACGTCAAGGCCGGCGACAACCGCAAGGACAACGAGATGGCGCTGGGCGTGAGCGTGCCGCTGGGCAACCTGGAGCTGACCGCCGGCTACTCGCGCAGCAAGGCCAAGAACGCCGCCGGCGCCACCAGCGGCAAGGGCGCGGCCTTCGCCCTGGCCGCGACCTACGCCATGTCCAAGCGCACGCGCGTGTACGGCGGCTACCTGGACGGCGAAACCGAGAACGCCGCGGGCGTGACCACCCGCGACTACCGCCTGTACGCCGTGGGCATCCGCCACGATTTCTGAGCGCGCCCCCACTCCAAGGCTTCAAGCCTGCCAGCCCTCACGGGTTGGCAGGCTTTTTTTCGACCCACTCCGAGACGGCGGTGCGCCTGTCAGTGTCCGCCGACAGACAGGTGATTGGCACGGGTGATAGCCTGACGCCTGCAACCTTCACCGGAGAACCGCCATGGAACATGCCATCGAACACGAAGAAAGCGGCTCGCGCGGCGCCTTCCACGTCCTGCGCAGTGGCCAGCGCGTCGGCGAGATGACCTACAGCCGCACCAACCCTGCGCTGGTGGTCGTGGACCACACCTACGTGGACCCGAGCCTGCGCGGCCAGGGCGTGGCGCAGCACCTGCAGGACGCGATGGTGGCCTGGGCCCGCGAGACGGGCAACAAGGTCGTGCCCGTCTGTTCGTACGTGAAGGCCCAGTTCAGCCGCGACCCGTCGATCCGCGATGTGCTGGCCTGAGCCCGTTTCCTTTTTCTCAACCACCCTCCCCCATCCCATGGCACAACACACCATCCAGCACCAGGAACAGGATTCCAAAGGCGCCTTCTACGTCGAACAGGGCGCGCAACGCATCGCCGAGATGACCTACAGCCGCACCAACCCCACGCTGATCGTCATCGACCACACCGAGGTGGACGAAAGCCTCAAGGGCCAGGGCGTGGGCCGCCAGCTGCTCGACGCGCTGGTGGCCTGGGTGCGCTCGAACAACACCAAGGTGATCGCGCTGTGCCCGTTCGCGAAAGCGCAGTTCGACAAGGACCCGTCGATCCGCGACGTGCTGCGGGCCTGAGGGGCCGGGGTGGCCCCGCTGCTGTACAGCTACCGCCGCTGCCCGTACGCGATGCGCTCGCGCATGGCGCTGCTGGTGGCGGGCATCGAGTTCGACGCGCACGAGATCGTGCTGCGCGACAAACCCGCCGAGATGCTGGCCCTCTCGCCCAAGGGCACGGTGCCCGTGCTCGTGCTGCCCGGCGGCGAGGTGCTGGAGCAAAGCCTGGACATCATGCGCTGGGCGTTCTCGGCGCACGACCCGGCGGGCTGGTGGGCGCGCGCGCAGAGCCCGGCCCATCTGGAGCTGCTGTCCTTGTGCGACGGCGCCTTCAAGCACCACCTGGACCGCACCAAGTACCCCGAACGTTTCGACGGTGCCGACCCGGCGCGGCACCGCGCGCAGGCGGTGGACGCGCTGCTTCAACCCCTGGACGCCCGCCTGCAACAGAGCGCCCAGCTGGGCGGCGACCGCCCCTGCGCCACGGACCTCGCCATCTTTCCCTTCGTGCGCCAGTTCGCGGCGGTGGACCCGGCCTGGTTCGAGGACCGCTTGCCCCTGCCCGCGCTGAAAGCCTGGCTGGCCGGGTGGTTGTCGCACCCGCTGTTCACCGCCGCCATGGCGAAGCTGCCCAGTGGTCAGGTGACGAGATTCCCCGCCCCGCCGGCGCTCACGCCGCCACCAGCAAGCCCCGCAGCAATTCGCTGACCCCGTCCCACACGATCTGCACACCCAGGCAGAGCAGGATGAAGGCCGACAGCCGCAGGAAGATCACCGTGCCGGCTTCGCCCAGGGGTTTGAGCAGGCGGTCGGCATAACGGAACGCCAGGTAGAGCAGCACGCCGATGACGAACAGCGCCAGCACACCGCCGCCCATGCGGGCCAGCGAGAGCGCGAAGCGCTGGTCGTGCAGGGCCACGCCCACGGTGATGGCCGCCGCGATGGAGCCCGGGCCGCAGCTGATGGGAAAGGTGAGCGGGTAGAACGCCTGCCGGCGCGCCTGCTCGGGCGTGAACGCCTCGGCCAGTTCGGCTCGGCTGTCCTGGGTGGCGTGGCCGGCGTTGAGCAGGCGCCAGGCCGAGGCCGCCACGATGAGCCCGCCGCCCACGCGCACGATGGGCAGGGAGATGCCGAAGAAGTCGAGCACGTAGGAGCCCACCAGCATGGAGCCGATCATGAGCGCGAACATGTTGCGCGCGATGCGCCGCGCCAGCAGCGCGCGCGTGGACGGCGAGGCCCCTTCGGTGAGGCCGAGGAAGATGGGCGCGGTGGCCGCCGGGTTCAGGATCGGCAGGATGGCGGCGAACACGAAGAGAAAGCTCTTCCCGAACGCCAGCAGAAGTTCGAGGGTCATGCGCCCGATTGTCTCAAGGCGCGCGCGGCGGCTCCACCAGGTCGCGCATGCGCCGGCGCAGCGCGCGCTCGCGCCGCTGCTCTTCGTCCCAGTCGTCGCGCACGCCGCGCCACAGGGCGATGGCCATCAGCACGATCACCACGGTGAAAGGCAGGGCGAACACGATGGTGGCGGTCTGCACGGCCTTGAGGCCGCCGGCCAGCAGCAGGCTGATGGCAATGCCCGAGATCAGCAGGCCCCAGGCGATCTTCACGCGCGCGCCGGGGTTCTCCTCTCCACCGGTGCTCATCATGCCCAGCACCAGCGTGGCCGAGTCGCCCGAGGTGACGAAGAACAGCAGCACGAGCACGGTGGCCACGCCGGACATCAGCGCGGTCATGGGCAGCGCCTTGAACATCGCGAACAGCGCGGTGGAGACGTCGGCGCGCACCGCGTCGGCCACGGGCACGCCCTGCATGATCTCGAGATGCAGCGCGGTGCCGCCGAACACCGAGAACCAGACGAAGGCCGCCAGGCTGGGCGCGAGCATGGTGCCCAGGACGAACTCGCGGATCGTGCGGCCGCGCGAGACGCGCGCGATGAACAGGCCCACGAAGGGCGACCAGCTCACCCACCAGGCCCAGTAGAAGATGGTCCAGCCGCCCACCCAGGTGCTGTCGCGAAACGGTGTCATGCGCAGGCTCATGCGCACCAGCTCGCTGACGTAGCTGCCCAGCGTGGAAGTGAAGGCGTCGATGATGACCACCGTGGGGCCGACCACGAACACCACCAGTGCCAGCAGGGCGGCAAGCACCAGGTTGATGTTGGAGAGCCACTTGATGCCCTTGGTGACGCCGCTGACGGCCGAGGCCAGGAACAACACGGTGGTCACCACGATGATGCCGACCTGCTGGGCTTCGCCCACCGGCAGGCCCAGCAGCGCGTGCAGGCCGCTGTTGATCTGCAGCGCGCCCATGCCGAGCGAAGCCGCCACGCCGAAGGCGGTGGCGATCACCGCGAGCACGTTGACCACCGGCCCGAGCCGCTGCAGCGGCGCCCAGGGCAGCGCCTGCACCGCCGTGCTCACCAGCGCGGTGCCGCCCTTGCGGAACTGGAAGAAGGCGATCGACAGCGCGACGATGCTGTAGACCGCCCAGGGGTGCAGGCCCCAGTGGAAGAAGCTGTAGCGCATGGCCGCGTTGGCGGCTTCCGGCGTGCGCGCCGCGATGCCGGGCGGCGGTGTGCCGTAGTGCGAGATCGGCTCGGCCACGCCCCAGAACACCAGGCCAATGCCCATGCCGGCCGCGAACAGCATGGCGAACCAGCTGCCGATGGAGAACTCGGGCTCATCGTCCTCGCCACCGAGCTTGAGATCGCCATAGCGGCTGAACGCCAGCACCAGCGCGAACACCACCAGGCCCAGCACCACCCACAGGTAGAGCCAGCCGAAGTCGCGCGTGATGACCGCCAGCGCACCCTGGAACAGCACGTCCAGGGAATCGGGGGCGATGACGCCCCACAGAACGATGGCCAGGATCACGCCGGCCGAAACGATGAGTTGCATGAAAGGGTCCTCCTCAATCTCCACCGTCCTGCGGTGTCGGGGTCTCGGGCCGGGCCGCCACCATGCGGCCGGCCTGGGCCTGCAGGGCATCCACCATGGCGTCGAGCTGTTCGAGCTGAGGGCCATCGAGGTCGGCCACCAGCTCGCGGTTGATCGCCGCCACGCGCGGGTAGATCTCACCATACAGCCGTCGGCCCTCGTCGGTCAGGAAAACGTGCACCTCGCGCCGGTCCGACGGGCGAGGCTGGCGCACCACGAGTTTCTTGGTCACCAGCGTGCTCAGGGTGCGCGAGGTGCGCGCGCGGTCGAGCATGGCGTGTTCGGCCAGCTGGGACGAGAGCGCGCCCTCGCGCTCGGCCAGGAAGGACAGGATGCGCCACTCGCGCCGCGTGATGCCGAATTCGCTCTCGCACATGTGCACCACCAGCCGCCCGGCGGTGGTGTGGATGCGGTAGAGCCGGTACAGCAGCAGGTCGGCCTGCCGCTGCGGCGCCGTGATTCGGTTGCTCATCAGGGAAAACACCCGCAATGATTGATTTCTGCAATTGATTGTCGCTGCATAGGATGCTGGGTTGCTCGGGAAATTTCCCCCTCTGGAGACCCACCATGATCCCCCGCCGACGGCTGCTGTTGTCCCTCACCGCCGCGCTTGCCGCGTCCACCGCCCTGCCGGCCCACGCCCAGGCCCAGGCCCTCGAAGGCCCCCTGCGCGTGGTGGTGCCTTACGCGCCGGGTGGTTCGTCCGATCGCGTGGCGCGCCTGGTGGCCGACAAGCTCGGGCCCAAGCTGGGCCTGACCGTGGTGGTGGAGAACCGCACCGGCGGCGGTGGGCGCATCGCGGCCCAGCAGCTCAAGGCCACGCCGGCCCACCAGAACGTGCTGCTGCTGGCCAACCCGGCGCTGATGCTGGTCGCGCCGCTGGTGTTCAAGGACGCGGGCTACGACCCCGACAAGGATTTCCAGCCGGTGTCGCAGGCCAGCAGCTACGAGTTCGCGGTGGCGGTGGGCGCGGGTGTGCCGGTGCGCGAACTCAACCACCTGCTGGCCTGGCTGCGCGCCAACCCCGAGCAGGCCAACTTCGGCGTGCCGGCCACTGGCAGCCTGCCCCACTTCTTCGGCCTCATGGTGGGCGAGAAGGCGGGCGTGAAGGCCCAGGTGGTGGGCTACCGGGGCTCCGGCCCGCTGCTGGCCGACCTGATGGGCGGCCAGGTGCCGGTGGCCTTCGACACCTTCGACACCCTGCTGCCGCAGCACGAGGCCGGCAAGATCCGCATCCTCGCCGTCTCCAGCGCCAAGCGCTCGCCCTTCGCGCCCGCCATCCCCACCTTCAAGGAAGCCGGGCTGGACCTCGGCGCCGACGGCTGGAACACCTTCTTCGCCCCCGCCAGCATGCCCGCGGCCCGCGCGGCGCAGTTCGGCCAGGCGATCCGCGAGGTCATGCAGGACCCCGAGACCGTGCGCCGCTTCAACGACGCGCGCCTGGGCCCGGTGGCCAGCACGCCCGAGCAGACGCGCCGCATGCTCGCGGCCTACCGCGCTCAATGGGCCCCCGTGGTGCAGAAGTCCGGGTATCAGCCGTGAACACCCCCCTGCGCCGCTGCGCGGCTTCCCCCCTCCGTGGCGCGCCTTCGGCGCTTCGAGGGGGGACGGCATCTCGGGCCGGCGGAGCCGGACCCTTGGTGCCCCTGGTGGGCATTGTTTCGCTTCAAACGGCTCGGTGAGAAACCAAGTTCTTTTTTCCTTTTATCTGTCTCCATGAAGATCACCGCCTTCCGCCTCGCCCTCACCCTGCTCGCGGCCACCGCCGTTCCCTTCGCTGCCGCCCAGGACGGCTACCCGAACAAGCCGGTGCGCTTCGTCAACAACTTCCCCGCCGGCGGCCCCTCGGACCTGCTCGCGCGCTCGGTCGCCGCCGTGCTGCAGGAGACGCTCAAGCAGCCCTTCGTGGTGGAGAACAAGGCCGGTGTGGCCGGCAACATCGGCGCGGCCGACGTGGCGCGCGCGCCGGCCGACGGTTACGCCGTGCTGTTCGGCATCGACACCACCTTCACCGTCAACCCCCACCTCTACGGCAACATGCCGTTCAAGCGCGGCGACCTCAAGCCCCTGGTGGTGATGGCCTCTTCCGGCCTGCTGGTGGGCGTGAACCCGGCCACCGGCATCAAGAACCTGGCCGGCATGGTCGAGATGGCCAAGACCAAGGGGCTGAATTTCAGTTCGGCCGGCAGCGGCAGCCCGGGCCACCTCGCGGTGGAGGTCATCAAGGAAGCCACGCGGGCGAAGATCACCCACGTGCCCTACCGCGGCAACACGCCGGCCGTCACCGCCGTGCTCTCGGGCGAGGTCGACGGGGGCGTGCTCGCCACGCCCGGCATGCTGCCGCACGTGCAGACCGGCAAGATCACCGCGCTGGCCGTCACCAGCCGCCAGCGCTCCCGCCTGGCGCCCGAGCTGCCCACGGTGGCCGAAGCCGGCCTCAAGAGCCTGGAGCAGGAGGTGCTCTACACCGTGATGGTGCCCGCCGCCACCCCCGACGCGGTGGCGCAGACGCTGCAGAAGGGCATCGTGGACGCGCTCAAGCGGCCCGACGTGCAGGCCCGCATGACCCACCTGGACCTGTTCTTCGAAGGCCTGACCGGCGCGCAGGCCAGCCAGCGCCTGGACGCGCTGTACAACCGCTACGGCCCGATCGTCAAAGCCACCGGCATGAAGGTGGAGTGAGCACACCATGACCTCAACGCAGCAACGCCCCAACCTCATCTACATCGTCTGCGACGACCTCGGCTACGCCGACCTCGGCTGCTACGGCGGGCGCGAGGCCGACTTCGGCGCCGTCTCGCCGCACATCGACCGCCTGGCCGCCGGCGGCGTGAAATTCACCCAGGGCTACGCCAACTCGCCGGTGTGCTCGCCCACGCGCTTCGCGCTCATCACCATGCGCTACCAGTACCGGCTGCGCGGCGCGATGGAAGAGCCCATCAACAGCCGCAGCAAGGGCAGCACCACGCTGGGCCTGCCGCCCGAGGTGCCCACCTTGCCGTCGCTGCTGAAGAAGGCCGGTTACCACACCGCCCTCATCGGCAAATGGCACCTGGGCTACCCGCCCTCGTTCGGCCCGCGCCGCTCGGGCTACGACGAGTTCTTCGGCATCATGGCCGGCGGCGTGGATTACTTCACCCACTGCTCGTCCAGCGGCGAACACGACCTCTACATCGACGAGCAGGAGCACCACGAGGTGGGGTACCTCACCGACGTGCTGTCGCAGCGCGCGGTGGACCACGTGCGCCAGCGCGCGGCCGACGCGAAAGCCGGCAAGCCCTTCCTGCTCAGCCTGCACTACACCGCGCCGCACTGGCCCTGGGAAACGCGCGACGACGCGCACGTGGCCTCGGACGTGGCGAAGAACCTGTTCCACCTGCACGGCGGCGACGTGCAGACCTACCGCCGCATGATCCACCACATGGACGAGGGCATCGGCCGCCTCATGGCCGCGCTGCGCGAAGAGGGGCTGGAAGAGAACACCCTGATCGTCTTCACCAGCGACAACGGCGGCGAGCGTTTCTCGGACAACTGGCCGCTGGTGGGCGGCAAGATGGACCTGACCGAAGGCGGCATCCGCGTGCCCTGGATCGCGCACTGGCCCGCTGCCATTCCGGCCGGCACGGTGAGCACCCAGCACTGCATGACCATGGACTGGTCGGCCACCCTGCTCGCAGCCGGCGGCGGCCAGGCCGACCCGGACTGGCCCCTGGATGGCGTGAGCCTGCTCCAGGTGCTGCGCGACCCCGCGCAGCGCTTCGAGCGCCCGCTCTACTGGCGCATGAACCACCGGGGCCAGCGCGCGCTGCGCGAGGGCGACTGGAAATACCTGCAGGTGGATGGCCACGAGTACCTGTTCAACATCGGCAAGGACGAGCGCGAGCGCGCCAACCTCGCCGCGCGCGAGCCCGAGCGGCTGGCGCGCATGCGCGAACAGTGGGTGGCCTGGGACGCCAGCGTGCCGCCCATCCCGGTGGATGCGACGGTGAGCCTGGGTTATTCGGCCAAGGACATGCCGCAGCGTTGAGCCGCCGGCAGCAAGCGCTCTTCGGACGGGCCGAACAGGTCCAGCTGCCAGCTCGCCTCATTGGCAATCCGGATCAGCACGTCGTGAATGCAGGGATACACCTCCTCGGGCAGCAGGCGCTGGAGCCGGGCGATGCGCTGCACGCAGCCCCGCAGCTGCTCGCCATCCATGGGGCCGAGTTTCAGCTCGGCGACGTCCACCACCTCGATGCGGTCCAGCGGGCCCACGGCCGGGTCGCGGCACAGACCCTGGAACTCCACCTTGAAGCCGTGGGACAGCCACGATTCGCCCCTTGCCTGCTCTTTCAGGTGCGCCAACACGGCCTGGAACCGGACGATGGTGTCTTCAGGGGTCCCATCCGCGCCCCCTCGATCCGAGCGCCAGAGTTCGGCCAGGACCGCCGAGCTGTCACGCGCCCCGGGCCACTGAGGCCCCAGGTGCGCGACCGACGGGGGAAGCGCCGCCCGCCTGCCCGTCAGGAACCGGACGATCTCGGGCCACGCGCCCTCCGCCATGCGGCCTTCTTCGTGGTGCCGGATCACCGCCGCCAGGAAACCCCGGAGGTGGTCGTTGGCGGCGAGGACTTCGGCCTGTTGCGCGGGCAGGCCCGCGAGGCGCTGTTTCCATCCGCCGGCAGGATCGGCATCCGCCTCCGCATGTGCGAGGGCATGGTGAAAGAGCTGGAAGATGCTTGACAACATGGCGCGAATCCTTGGTGCGAGGCGACAGAAACGCCCACAGAATGAGCCACTCTCGCCTCGCGGTTGGCGCTGTGGGTCCGCCTGGGCGGAATCAGGAACGAATCAAGCGATCGCGCGCACGAACCGCCTGGGCCCCGCGGGCAGGCCACGGTCGATTCAGTAGGATCGGGGCATGTCACGTTTCCACCGCCTGTTCCCCTTCCTCCGCTGGCCGCGCCCCGACGCCGCCCTCCTGCGCGGCGAGGCCCTGGCCGGCCTCACGGTCGGCCTCATGGTGATCCCGCAGGGGGTGGCCTACGCCGCGCTGGCCGGCATGCCGCTGGTCACCGGCATCTACGCCTCGCTGCTGCCGGCGCTGATCGCGGTGCTGTTCAGCGCCTCGCCGCGCCTCTCGGTCGGGCCCACCGCGCTCACCTGCCTGCTGGTGGGCGCCTCGCTCAGCGGGTTGGCCGAACCTGGCAGCGCGCAATGGGTGGCGCTGGCGGTGTGGCTCGCCCTGCTCACCGGCCTGCTGCAGATCGCGCTGGGCTTCGCGCGCTTCGGCTGGCTGCTCAACCTCGTGAACTCACCCGTGCTCATGGCCTTCACGCAGGCCGCGGCGGTGCTCATCATCGCCTCGCAACTGCCGGCCCTGCTCGGTTTCGCGGGCTGGGACACGCTGTTCACCCAGCCCCACGTGCACTGGCCTTCGCTGGCCTTCGGTGTGGCCAGCTTCGCGCTGCTGGTGCTGGCGCGCCGCTGGCGGCCGGGCTTTCCGACCGTGCTCACCGTGGTGGTGGCGAGCGCGGCCATCAGCTACGCCGTGGGCTTCGAGGCGCTGGGCGGCGCGGTCATCGGCTCGCTGCCGCAGGGCCTGCCCGCCGCCTACTGGCCCGGCTGGCCGGGTTGGGCCACGCTCGGCCAGCTGGTGGTGCCCACGCTGGTGATCACGCTGGTGAGCTTTCTGGAAACCGCGTCCAGCGCCAAGGTGGACAACGGACAGCGCGGCCAGCGCTGGGACCAGGACCAGGACCTGATCGGCCAAGGCCTGGCCAAGCTGGCCTCGGGCCTGAGCGGTGCGTTCCCCACCAGCTCCTCGTTCTCGCGCTCGGCGCTCAACCTGTACGCGGGCGCCAAGACCGGCTGGGCCACCATCTTCTCGGTGATCGTGGTGCTGATCACTCTGCTGCTGTTCATCCCGCTGTTGCACCACGTGCCGCTGGCGGTGCTGGCCGCCATCGTGCTGGTGGCGGTGATGGGCCTGATCAAGCCGCGCGCCTTCAGCCAGCTGTGGAAGCTCTCGCGCGTGGAAACGGTGATCGCCGGCATCACCTTCGCGGTGACGGTGCTGGCCGCGCCACGCCTGTACTGGGGCGTGCTGGCGGGCGTGCTCATGGCGCTGTCGCACTTCCTCTACCTGCGGCTGCACCCGCGCATCATCGAGGTGGGCCTGCACCCCGACGGCAGCCTGCGTGACCGCCACCTCTGGAAACTGCCGCCGCTGGCGCCGCGTCTGTATGCGCTGCGCATGGACGCCGCGCTGGACTTCGCCACCGCCAACGGCTTCGAGCGCGCGGTGTCCGAACACATCGCGGCCCACCCCGACACCCGCCACGTGATGCTGATCGCGCACCCGATCAACTGGATCGATGCCACCGGCGCCGAAGCCTTCGGCCGCCTGCGCGAACAGCTCGACGACCAGCGCATCGAACTGCACCTGGTCGGCATCAAGCTGCCGGTGGAGAACGTGCTGCGCCTGGCCGGGCACCTGGAAACGGGCCCGCGCCTGCACCTCTACCGCACCGAGGCCGACGGCCTGCGCGCGGCCGATGCGCTCACCGAGGCGGCGCCCACCGTGCAGGGCGCCGCCCCGGCCTGAGCCGGCCGTCCGTGGCTTACTGCAGTTCGATCGTCTGCTTCACGAGCTCCTCGCGCGTGAGGCGCGGGAAGCTCTCGGCGTACATGTAGCTGTAGCCCTCGTTCTGCCACTTGGCCAGGTCGATCACGGCGGCCGGCACGACGGTGATCACGTCGTAGAACTCGTCGGGCTTGTAACCGCGCGAACGCGCCGCGTTGCTGCACACGCGGATCGTCACGCCCGCGTCCTTCAGCGCCTTGAGCTCCTCGTACATGTCGGGGTAGGCCGCGCGGTTGAGGCGCGAGAAGGCGTGCAGCTCGTTGCCGTGCGCCACGATCACGATGTGCGATTTCGCCGGGTCGCCGTATTCCTTGATCGCGCGCAGGTGGTTCTTGATGTAACCGAACGCTGCCTTGCCCTCGAGCGGCTTGGCGAAGTTGAAGTCGTACAGCGCTTTCTGAGGGGCGTAACGCGTGCCGTCAAAAGGCGACGGGTCTTGAGGGCCGGCCCAGGCG
The DNA here is from genome assembly GCF_058796355.1 of Hydrogenophaga sp. GW823-FHT04C09. Lineage (NCBI taxonomy): Bacteria > Pseudomonadati > Pseudomonadota > Betaproteobacteria > Burkholderiales > Comamonadaceae > Hydrogenophaga > Hydrogenophaga sp. GW823-FHT04C09. The sequence goes on from NZ_JBXAIO010000008.1 coordinate 240,173, forward strand.
GCGGTGCTCAGCAAGGCGGCGAGCGCCAGCGGGACAAGACGGGTGTTGATGATGGTCTCCTGTGGTGGGGGAGCCCGAGGTTAGCTTGAAAATCCGGATATTCGAAACAGCTTCTTTAATGCCTGCAGAATCACCCGCCTGCGCCCCGCTCTTGCGCCAACCGACCCACGGACCGATTCATGGAACTGCCCCGACACCAACTCAGCATGACGGTGCTGATGACCCCCGACACCGCCAACTTCTCGGGCAAGGTGCACGGCGGCACCGTGCTCAAGCTGCTCGACCAGGTGGCCTTCGCCTGCGCCAGCCGCTACGCGGCGTCCTACGTGGTCACGCTCAGCGTGGACCAGGTGATGTTCCGCCAGCCGATCCAGGTGGGGGAACTGCTCACCTTCCTCGCGGCCGTGAACCACACCGGCACCTCGTCGATGGAAGTCGGCATCAAGGTGATCGCGGAGAACATCCGCACCCAGGCGCAGCGGCACGTGAACAGCTGCTTCTTCACCATGATCGCGGTGGACGACCACGGCAAGCCCCAGGCCGTGCCGCCGCTCGAACCCGGCACGCCCGACGAGCACCGCCGGCACGCGGCGGCCACGCTGCGCAAGACCATGCGCCAGGAAATGGAACAGCGCTACGCGGCGATCCGCTGAGAAGGCCTCAGGTCCGCACTTTGCCGTCGCCGGTGAGCATCGACAGCTCCGCGAAGCTGGACGCCACGTGGTCGTTCGGGCCCAGCGAGACCTGGAAGCCGCCGAAGGATTGTTCGCCGATGGCCTCCATGCCGTTGATGAAGCTGTCGCGCGTGACCCGCGAACCCGCGCGGCGCAGGCCTTCGCTGAACAGCTTCGCCGCGAGAAAGCCCTCCATGCTGGAGAAATTGGGCTGCACCTTGTTGCCGCCCTTGCCGATGGCCTCGATGAACTCGCGCGTGATCGGGCGCGACGCGCTGTACGGCGTGGGCACCACCTGCGAGACCACCACGCCCGCGCCGTCCTTGCCGAGCTCGTCGGCCAGGGCCTGCGTGCCGACGAAGGACACGTTGTAGAAGGTGCCGCCGTAACCGGCCGCGCGCGCGGCACGGATGTAGGCCGCGCACGACTTGTAGGCGCTGATCTGCACCACCGCGTCGGGCTTGGCCGCATTGATGGTGGCCACGGCCTGCGCCACATCCACCGAGTTGCGCTCCACCGTGGCCGTGGCCACGGGCTTGAGGTTGCGCGCCGTCAGCGCGAGCACCGTGCCATCGAGGCCGGCCTTGCCGTAGGCGTCGTTCTGGTGGAACACCGCCACCTTGTTCAGGCCGAGGTTGGTGAGCTGGCGCACGATCAGCGCGGTCTCGTCGTTGTACGAGGCGCGCAGGTGGAAGGCGAGCCGGTTGAACGGCTGGCGCAGGCCCATGGCCCCCGTGAAGGGCGCGATGAACGGGGTCTGCGCCTTGGTCGCCAGCGGCAGCGCGGCCAGGCTGGTGGGCGTGCCGATGTAGCCGAACAGCGCGAACACCTCGCTGGCCAGCAGCTTCTGGGTGTTTTCGGCGCAGCGGTCCGGCTCGTAGCCGTCGTCGAGCTGCACGATCTCGATGCGCTGGCCGCTCACGCCGCCCTGGCCGTTGAGCTGGTCGAAAAACAGCTTGGCCCCGGCGTGGAACTGGATGCCCAGCTGCGCCGCCGCGCCCGTGAACGCGGCCGACTGGCCAAGCACGATGCGGTTGCCCGACTGCGCGCGCAACGCGGGCGCGCCCAACACGGCGGCACCGGCCACGAGGCCATTGAATTGGCGGCGCGAAAGGCCGGGCATGGGCGGGGAGGACTGCATGTGGGGCTCCGTTTATAGGTATCGAACGGGGGCGTCACACCAGGCGCGACCCCACGTTCCATCCTATCGAGTACCCCTCCCGCGTATGCCTTCACCGGGCGCTCGGATTCAACCGCTCATCGATTCCGGCGCCCCAGCCTCGGTTGCGTTGCCGCACCGAAGCTGGGGACACCCTCCCTCAGGGCGGGCAGACGCCGGGCAGCGCGCCCAGGATGGCGGGGCGGAACAAGGACGCGGCGGAGCCGGCATCGTCCGGCCCGATGGTGTTGTCGGTGAACGTGCAGCCGTAGGTGGGGGCGGCCACGGTGGCCGGGGTGCTCACGTCGTCACCGGCTGGCGGCGGCCCGCCCTCGGCCCAGGCCACCATGTCCGAAAACGCCCGCACCTGCTCGGCCACGGTGAAATCGCAATGGCTCGCGCCCCGGATCGCACGCTGCACCAGCAGATTCCCGTTGCCCTTGGCCACCGCGCGTTGCCGGTAGATCTGCTGCATGCTGAAAGGCACGAACAGATCGCCCAGCGTGTGGATGGACACCACCGGCACTTTGAAGTCGCCGTGGATCGCCGGGATCCAGCGCAGGCCGTCGCGGCGAAGCCGGTTCGCGTCGGGCGCGGCCGTCAGCTTCTGCACCGAGGCGTTCAGGGCGGTGGAGTTCGGCACGTCGCCGTCGATCATGTAGGTGTAGGCGTTGGTGTCCAGCACGTTCTTGTTCAGGATGCCGTTGACCGTGCCATCGCTGCCAAAGACGCCGTAGGCCGACTGGAAGCTGCGGCCGAACGCCACCCCCTGATCGAACAGCGGGCGATCGCCGCCGGTGAGGTTCTCCACCACCGACAGGTACCTCACGCCCAGCGGGTTGCTCGGCACGATGTTGGCATTGTTGTAGGTGGTGAACAGGGCGGTGGTGACCAGGCCCTGGATCTCCGACCACTTGTTGGTGGGGTAACTCGGCACGCCCGCGATCGCCTGGGCCGCGACCTGCATGCCCGCGAAGCGGTTGAAGAGCTCGGCATCGCCCATCACGCCGCACATGGGCGCGGCGCCGTTATAGCGCACCTTGTTCTTCGCCGTGGCGTAGGTCTCTTCTTCGATCGCGGCCCCGGTGACGTGCCCGCCCATGGAATGGCCCGTGATGTACAGCTTCGTGGGCGCCGGCAGCGGGCGGCCTCGGGCCGCCGCAATCTGGTTGAAGGCGAGCGCGAGCGCGTTGGTGTCCTCCACGCCCGCGCGCACGTCGTACGAGTTCTTCGAGTAGCTCGACGCGGCCCAGGCGTAACCGTTCTCGATCAGGTAGCGCCGGATCGTGGGCGCCGTGACGTTGAGCGACGGCACTTCACCCACATAACCGTGCGCGTACATCACCAGCTTGCCGTTCCAGGTCGCCGGCACCTCGATCTGGTAGGACGCGCCATTGAGCACGCCGGCCCATCGGTCCGTGCCGACCGCCACGCCGGCCATGACGGCAAAGGTGGTGGCGCCCGGCGCGGCCGGTGTGTAGACCTTGCTGTCCTGAGCGCGGGCCTCTTCCGGAACCACCGGCGGAGGCGGCGCGGGCTCGTTGCCACCGCCTCCTCCACCACACGCCGCGAGCCATGCCGTGCCCGCCAAAACCGCCAAACGAAGTCTGATAGGTGTTTTCAAGCTTGTCTCCTGTCGTTGTTGGGAACCGATGCCTGCCCGCGCATGGCTGAGCAGGGAGTCGGTTATGCGACTGGAGATCGCCCGAACCCATAGTGAATACCCGGTGCCAGTCGCCCAGGCGACGCGGGCCCCACCACCGGTCGGGCACCGCTTGCCAAGGCTCAGGTGCGTGCCACACGCGCCCAGAGGGCGGCGGCGTTCTCGGGCACGTCCGCGCCGCGCCAGGCAATCACCTGATCGGGCCGCACCAGCAGCAGGCCTTCGTCCAGCAGGTCGCCCGCCTCTTCCGCTTTCAGCAGCAGCACGGCCACGTCCAGCCTCGCCGCGCGGCCCGCCTCGGCCAGGCGCGTGGCCTCGGCCCCTGCGTGGGCCGGCGCCAGCACCGTCCACTCGAAGCCCAGCAGGTCGTACAGCGAACGCTCGCCCTCCAGCCAGCGGTGCGGCAGGCGCCCGCCCGGCTGGGTGGACGGGTGGTAGGCGTTGGCCTGGTCGGGCGGCACCCGGGCCGGGTCGCCGAACACGGTGGGCGAGGCATCCACGCGCTCGCCGAATGTGACGCCCGGGATGTTGAACTCGCGCCGCACGTGCGCGCCCAGCACCTCGCTGGCCTGCGCGCGCAGGGCGTCGCCCGTGGCGCCCTCGGCCTCCAGCTCGGGCGTCACCTCGAACAGGCCCACCGAATCGGCGAACTCGCGCGCATAGGCCGTGTTGCGCAGACCGATGGGGCGGCGCTCCTGCTCATAGCTGTCCAGCAGGGAGGCGTCCGCCTGCCCCTTCACCACCGCCGCGAGCTTCCAGCCCAGGTTCACCGCATCGCCCACCGCCGTGTTGTAGCCCAGGCCCCCGGTGGGCGTGAACAGGTGGGCCGCGTCGCCGGCGATGAACACGCGCCCGCGCTGGTAACGCTCGGCGACCAGCGAATGGCCCGCGATCCACACGCCGGTGGACAGCACCTCGAAGTCGATGTCCATGCCGCTGGCCTCGGCGAAGATGCGGCGCGCGTCGGCGTGTGTCCAGTCCTCCGGTGTCTCGTGCGGGTGCACGGCGGCGTGGAAGGCGAACTCGCCGCGCCCGTCCACCGAGGCCATGAACACGCGCCGCTCGTGGTTCACCGAGACGTACATCCAGGCGATGTCGTGCGGAAACCGCTCGTAGAACGCCGGCGCACGCAGGTAGATCGCGAACATCTTGCCGCCCATGAACTGGCGCTGCAGGCCGGTGGCGCCGCCCATCTCGATGCCCAGCGCGCCGCGCACAGCGCTGCGCGCGCCGTCGGCCCCCACCAGGTAACGCGCCCGCACCGTGACCGCCGGGCCGCCTGCGGCAGGCGCCACCGGCGCCACCACCTCGTCGCCGGTGTCGTCGAAGGACTGCAGCCGCCAGCCAAAACCGATGCGCCGGCCGGTGCGCTGCTCGGCATGCTCGCGCAGCACGGCTTCCACGTACTTCTGCGACACGCGGTGCGGCAGCTCGGCCGCGCTCCACGAACCGGCCAGGGACTTGATCTGCTCGGTGGCCTGCGCGGCGGTGGGCAGGCGCAGGCGCGCCAGCTCGTGCCGCGCGAACCGGGTGAAGTAGGCGATGTCGGTCGGGTGGTCGCCGGGCAGGCCCAGCGCGCGGATCTGCCGCGCGATGCCGATGCGGCGGAAGTGCTCCATGGTGCGCGCCTGCGTGGCGTTGGCCTGCGGGTTGAAGGCCGTGGTGGCCTTGGGGTCCACCACCAGGCACGGTACATTGCGCAAGCCCAGTTCGTTGGCCAGCATCAGCCCGCAAGGGCCCGCGCCCGCGATCAGCACGTCCACCCGCAGCTCGCCCCCTTCGGCCTGCGCCTGCTCCAGCGTCGAGAATTCCGCCACACCCGTCTCCATCGTCGATTTAATTAGGCAACCTAAGCAAATCCATTGTACGCATGAAAACCGAAACCCCTCAACCCCGGCGCCGCGCGCCCGATGCCTGGCGCCTGGGCAACGCGGGCCGTGTGCTGGGCAACGCCGTCACGCGCTTCGAGTCGCGCGTGCTCGAACTCATGGCCGCCGCCGGCCATGCCGACACCCGGCTCTCGCACGTGAACCTGACGCGCCACCTCGACCTGGAAGGCACGCGCATCACCGAGCTGGCGCGCCGCGCCCGCATGACCAACGCCGCCATGACCGAGCTGATCGACCAGTGCGAAGGCCTGGGCCTGGTGCAGCGCGAGGCGGACCCGACCGACAAGCGCGCTCGCATGGTGAAATTCACCGAGGCGGGCCGCGAATGGCTCAAGGCCTTCGGCCTGGCGGTGAAGAAGGCCGAGCGCGAGATGCTGAAAGACATCGGCCCCGAAGCGGCGGAGGTGCTGCTGCGGGGCCTGGCGCGTTACGCGGGCACGGTGGAGTCGATCCGCGTGGTGGACGAAGGCGCTTTGCTCAGTCGATCACCACGTTCGCGTCCTTGACGAGCTTGCCGAACTTCTCGGTTTCGGCCTTGATGGTCTGCGCCATCTGCTCCGGGCTGTCGCCGATCGGGTCGGCGCCGATGTCGGCCATGCGCTGGCGGAACTCGGGCGACTTGATGATCTTCACCATCTCGCTGCTCAGGCGCGCCTGGATGTCCTTGGGCGTGGCCACCGGGGCGAGCACCCCGAACCAGGTGCCGATGTTGAAGCCCTTGAGCCCCGCTTCGTCCAGCGTCGGCACGTCGGGCAGCGCGGGCGAGCGCGTGGCAGTGGTGACGGCCAGCGGGCGCAGCTTGCCGGCCTTGATGTGCGGCAGCACCGGCGTGATGGTGTCGAACGACAGCAGGATCTGACCACCCAGCAGATCGGTCGCCAGCGGGCCGCTGCCCTTGTAGGCGATGTGCGTGAGCCTGGCGCCGGTGTTGTTCTGGAACTGCGTGCCGATCAGGTGCTGGGCCGTGCCGTTGCCGTTGGAGCCGTAGTTCGCCCGGGCCGGCTCGGCCTTGAGCAGGGCCACGAGTTCGTTCACGTTCTTCGCCGGCGTGGCGGCGTTGACCACCAGCACGTTGGGCACCATGGCAATCGTGGTGAGCGGCGCCAGGTCTTTCTGGAAGTCGTAGGGCAATTTCTTGTAGACGCTGGTCGCGATGGTGTGGTGCACCGCGCCCACCAGCAGCGTGTAGCCATCGGGCTTGGCCTTGGCCACGAAGTCCGCGCCGATGGTGGCGCCCGCGCCCGGCTTGCTCTCGATCACCACCGGCTGCCCCAGGCTCTGCTGCAGCCGCTCGCCCAGCGCGCGGGCCAGCACGTCGGTGGTGCCCCCGGCCGGGAACGGCACGATGAGCGTGATGGGCCGGTTCGGCCAGGCCTGGGCCATGGCGCCGGTGACCGTCATGGCGGCGGCCAGGGCCGCCCCCTGAAGGACGAGGCGGCGCGGGATGGGTCGGGCGTTCTGCATGTCTGTCTCCTGTTGCACGGTGTGCGTGTGAACCGCCGGACGAACCGTCCGGTCGTGGGCGCGGGATTGCGCCGGGAACCATCAAGGAATTCAGGCGGCCTTGCGCTGCAGGCTCGCGGTGAGCAGCTCGCACACGGCCTGCGTGACCTGCGCGGTGGTGGCCTTGCCGCCCAGGTCGCCGGTGTGCAGCGCGGGGTTGGCCGTGACCTGCTCGATGGCCCGCATGAGGCGTTGCGCCGCATCGAACTCGCCCAGGTGTTCGAGCAGCATCACGCAGCTCCAGAAGGTGCCGACCGGGTTGGCCAGGCCCTTGCCCATGATGTCGAAGGCCGAACCGTGGATGGGCTCGAACATCGAGGGGTAGCGGTGCTCGGGGTCGATGTTGCCGGTGGGCGCGATGCCCAGGCTGCCCGCGAGCGCGGCGGCCAGGTCGCTCAGGATGTCGGCGTGCAGGTTGGTGGCGACGATGGTGTCCAGCGTGGCGGGGTGGTTCACCATGCGGGCCGTGGCGGCGTCCACCAGTTCCTTGTCCCAGGTCACATCCGGGAACTCCTTCGCGATCTGCACCGCGATCTCGTCCCACATCACCATGGCGTGGCGCTGGGCGTTGCTCTTGGTGATCACGGTCAGTTGCTTGCGGGGGCGCGACTGCGCCAGCTTGAACGCGAAACGCATGATGCGCTCCACCCCCGCGCGGGTCATCATGCTCACGTCGGTGGCGGCCTCGATCGGATGGCCCTGGTGCACGCGGCCACCCACGCCGGCGTATTCGCCTTCGGAGTTTTCGCGCACGATCACCCAGTTCAGGTCCTCGGCCTTGCAGCGCTTGAGCGGTGCGTCGATGCCCGGCAGGATGCGCGTGGGGCGCACGTTGGCGTACTGGTCGAAGCCCTGGCAGATCTTCAGGCGCAGGCCCCAGAGGGTGATGTGGTCGGGGATGTGCGGATCGCCCGCCGAGCCGAACAGGATCGCGTCCTTGCCGCGCAGCGCGTCCAGGCCATCGGCCGGCATCATCTCGCCGTGCTGGCGGTAGTAGTCGCCACCCCAGTCGAAGTCCTCGAACTGGAAACGGAAGGCGTGGCTGGTGGCGGCCAGCGCCTCCAGCACCTGCTGGCCGGCGGGCACGACTTCCTTGCCGATGCCGTCTCCGGGAATGGTCGCGATCGCGTAGGTCTTCATAACGGTCTCTCTGATGGGGTGGGTCGATGGGTGGACTGTAGGGATTCGACGGTTTTCCGAAACACCGCTAAAGTGAATCCATCGTTAACCTGGATTCAACAGTGAGACCGCCATGAGTTCCGCCATCCAGCCCGCCGACCTGGGCTTCTTCTCGGTGCTCGCCAGCGCCGGCAGCCTGAGCGCGGCCGCGCGCGAGCTCGGCATCACCACCCCGGCGGTGAGCAAGCACCTGGCGCTGATGGAGTCGCGCGTGGGCGTGGCCCTGCTCAACCGCACCACGCGGCGCATGAGCCTCACGCACGAGGGCGAGGTGTATCTGCAGCACGCGCGCCGCATCCTCGGCGAGATCGACGACATGGAGGAGCTGCTCGGCGTCTCGCGCTCCACGCCCACCGGCCTGCTGCGCGTCAACGCCACGCTGGGCTTTGGCCGCAGCCACGTTGCGCCACTCATCTCGCGCTTCGTGCGCAAGCACCCGCAGGTGGAGGTGCAGCTGCAGCTCTCGGTGAACCCGCCGCCGCTCACCGACGACGCCTTCGACGTCTGCATCCGCTTCGGCGCGCCACCCGACTCGCGCATGATCGCGCGCCAGATCGCGCCCAACCGGCGCCTGCTCTGCGCCTCGCCCGCCTACCTGGCCCGACACGGCGTGCCCAAGGTGCCGCACGACCTCACCCGACACAACTGCATCGGCATCCGCCAGGGCGAGGAAGCGTATGGCGTGTGGCGCCTCTCCAGCGGGCGCGGCAAGACGGTGAGCACCGAGGCGGTGAAGACCCGCGGCAACCTCACCACCAACGACGGCGAGATCGCCGTCAACTGGGCGCTGGACGGCCACGGCATCCTGATGCGCGCCGAATGGGACATCGAGCGCTACCTGCGCAACGGGCGGCTGGTGCAGGTGCTGCCGCAATACTTCACGCCCGACGCCTCCATCCACGCCGTCTACCCGCAGCGCCATCAGCTGGCCGCGCGCGTGCGGGCCTTCGTGGATTTCGTGGCGCTGGCCTTCACACAGCAGGCCGCGGTGAGCAAGTAGGCGAAGAGGCGCGCGGCAAGTTCCTGGGCCGACCCGATGCGGCGTCTCCCCCATGTGTGCATCGGCTTGCGGGCCGGCGCGCATAGACTGGCTTCACCTCCATCCAACGGGAAGGACCACACCATGGTGGCCAACGCGAACGCCGACGACATTCCCCCTGAACTGGTGCGGGCCATCCAACAGACGCAGGTCGAGCGCGAGCGCGTGCGCCAGGCGCACCCCGAACTTTTCGCCGCGGTGTCGGGTGCCATGTTTCGCCGCGACCCCGTCGAGATCAACTACCACTTCAACACCGACGAGTACGACGCGGAAGCGGGCACGGTCATCCCGAGGCTGCGGGACTGCCAGTCCGCCCAGGAGGTGGCCACCGTGCTGCACGAGGAGTTCGTGCGCTGGTTCGGCGCGGAGACGGCCGGGCCGCGCGAGCGCTATCTCGAGCTGTCGCAAGACATCTGGGCGCTGTGGACGGCGCCCGCGACCTGACCGGCTGCACGGCAGCCAGGGTATCCAGCGGACGGCATTGCCTATATTCTTCGTCAGGGCCCGGCCGCGCCGCCGCCCGCCTTCCCCCTCAACGAAGCAGGAGACCCACATGATCGACAAGGCTCAGGCCGACATGGCCAAAACGCTCTGGGAACAATCCAAGGCGGCCGCCCAGCAGGCCCACGAAGCCTGGTGGATGGTGCTGAAATCCCAGAAGGCGCTGCTGGACTCCATGCGCGGGGTGGGCATGCCGTTCGAGGTGGCGGCGGACCAGTTCGAGAAGCTGATGCAGTTCCATGCCGAGCAGCACAAGGCCGCGCTGGACTACATGGACAAGATGTCCGTCGACTACGGGCGGGCCGTCGCCAAACAGAAGAAGTGACGCGGCCCGCCCTGCGGGCAACGTTCATCTCCGTCCTGACCCTGCTGCTGCTTGGCGGTGGGTGGCCCGCCCAGGCGGCGGAGCATCCCACCGACCTGCGCCAGTTCCTGGAGCGGCGCGAGGAATGCGACCACTGGCGCGGTGAAGCGGGCTACGACAAGGCGCGGCAGGCCGACATCGACCGCGGCGTGTGCCGCACCTGCACGGGCACGGACGCCGAACTCGCGCGGCTCAGGAAAAAGTACCGGGCCAACCCCGGCGTGATGGACGTGCTGGATGAGCTGGAGGACCGGATCGAAGGGCCCGACAAGGCCACCGCGACACGCTTCTGCCGCCGCATCCAGCCACAGAAACAGCCGCAGAGCGACCGGCCGTTCAGCCCCCCTGGCCCTGCGGCAACCGGGCGATCACCTTGATCTCGAACTGGAAACCGTAGAGCCAGGTCACGCCGACGCCGGTCAGCGTGGGATGCGGCGCTTCGCCCCAGTATTCGGGCACGATGCCCCAGACTTTCTCGAAGTTCGCTTCGGGATCCACCAGGAAAACGGTCACGTCCACCACGTCGTCGAAGGAGCAGCCGGCGGCCTTCAGGATGGCGTTCAGGTTGTCGAACGCGCGGCGGACCTGCGCGTCCAGTTCGGGCTCGGGTGATCCGTCTTCCCGGCTGCCGACCTGCCCCGAAACGAACAGGAAGCCGTTGGAGCGGATCGCCGGTGAATAGCGGTTTCTCTCGTAGAGCGCCTGCCGCCCGGCGGGAAAGACAACGTCGCGTGTGGCCATGGGTGGAATTCCTTCTTGAATGGGTCGAAGCGACCCGTTGATGCGATGAAGGGACTTTAGGGACGTCGGCCACGCAGATAAACAGGCCAGGCCAACAATCACTGTTTGCACAATCCAAACAATCTTTGAACCGTCAAGGAGCCTCGATGGACCGTTTCGATGCGATGCAGGCGTTCGCGCGGGTGGTGGAGACGGGCAGCTTCACCAAGGCCGCCGAGACGCTGCGCATGAGCAAAACCAGCGTGACGCAGCTGGTGCAGCAACTGGAAGCCCGCCTGCGCGTGAAGCTGCTCAACCGCACCACGCGCAAGGTCAACGTGACGGCCGATGGCGCGGCGTACCACGAACGCGTGGTGCGGTTGCTGGCGGACATGGACGACGCCGAAACGAGCCTGTCCAGCGCGTCGGCCTTGCCCAGGGGCCGCTTGCGGGTGGACGTGCCCAGCCCGCTGGCCCGCACGATCCTGGTGCCGGCGCTGCCTGCCTTCCACGCGCGCTACCCCGACATCCAGCTCGACATGGGCGTGAGCGACCGCGTGGTGGACCTGATCGACGAGAACGTGGACTGCGTGGTGCGCGGCGGCGAGCTCAGGGACCAGTCGCTGATGGCCCGCCGCGTGGGCGATCTGCCGTTGGGCGTGTACGCCGCGCCGGGCTACCTGGCGCTGGCGGGCACGCCCGAGCACCCGAGGGAGCTGGACGGCACGCACCACCGCATCGTGGGTTTCATCTGGGCCCGCACCGGCAAGGCCGTGCCCTACGCCATGCACCGGGACACCGAACGCGTCGAGGTGCAGGGCCGCCACGTGCTCTCGGTCGACGACGGCAATGCCTACCTCGCCGCCGGCATCGCCGGCCTGGGCATTCTCTGGCTGCCGCACTACATGGCGCGCGAGCCGCTGGCGCGCGGCGAACTGGTGCCCCTTTTCGACGGCTGGCGGCTCGACCCGATGCCGCTGTACGTGGCATATCCGCCGAACCGGCACGTCAGCGCCAAGCTGCGGGTGTTCATCGACTGGATCGTCGACCTGATGGCCGAGCACGCGCCGGTCGGCGCACCCCAAAAATAGGGCGCTGACAGACGGTAGGACTGTCGATCTCCCCGGGCCTGATTCGTCGTAAGGTCAGGTGAGGCGTTTGGGCGCCCACCTTCCCTTGTCCCCTACCCCAGGAGATTCAGCATGAAATACATCGATGGATTCGTGGCCGCCGTGCCCAGCAACAAGCAGAAGGAGTACCTCGAACACGCCCGCCTGGCGGCCGTGGTCTTCAAGGAGTTCGGCGCGCTGAACGTTGTGGAGACCTGGGGCGACGACGTGCCCGACGGCAAGCTGACCTCGTTCCCCATGGCCGTGCAGCGCAAGCCGGACGAAACCGTGGTCTTCTCCTGGATCACCTGGCCCTCGCGCGCCCAGCGCGACGAGGGCATGAAGAAGTTCATGGAAGACCCGCGCGTGAAGGACATGAAGATGCCCTTCGACGGCCAGCGCATGATCTACGGCGGCTTCGAGGTGATCCTCAACGCCTGATCGCCAGCGCTCAGGCACCTGCCGCGCAGTGCCGCGGCAGGAAGTCCACCAGCCACTTCATCTGCGCGGCGTCGTGCGCATCCACGCCATCGAGCACCAGCACGCCCTGCGCGTCGCCGGTGGGCGCCACGCGCACCGCGTGGCTGCCGGTGTTGGCGTCCTTCTCCACCACGGCCACGGAGCGCCGCAGCGCCACCTGCACCGGTTCGCGGTCGCGCAGGAAGCGCCTGGCCTGGGCCTGCAGCACGCAGCCCGGCAGCAGCTCGTAGTGCCAGTGGTGGTCGAGCTGGCGCCGGTGGCCCAGGTGGTGCATGGCACCCAGGGCCTTGTCCAGCTTCATGTCGTGGCTGAGATGGAGCGCGCCGTCCTCGCTGGGGTAACCGTCGGCGCAGGCCGCCAGCAGCGCGGCCTGCGCCAGCAGCAGCGCCCGCCTCACTCCTCGCGGCCGCCGGCGATGCCCAGCAGGGCCAGCAGGCTCTGGAAGATGTTGAACAGGCTCAGGTACACGCCCAGGGTGGCGGTGATGTAGTTGGTCTCCTCGCCGTCGCGCACGCGCTTGAGGTCGTACAGGATGAAGGCCGAGAAGATGCCGATGGCCAGCACGGAGAGCGTGATCATGAGCGCGCCGGACTGGATGAACACGTTGGCGATGCCGGCCACGAGCAGCATGATCATGCCGATGAACAGGAACTTGCCCATGTTGCCCAGGTCGCGCTTGATGACGGTGGACAGCGTGGCCATGCCGAGGAAGATCACGCCGGTGCCGGTGAAGGCGGTCATGATCAGGCCCGCGCCGTTGGCCAGGCCGAGCACCGAGCCGATCAGGCGCGAGAGCATCAGGCCCATGAAGAAGGTGAAGGCCAGCAGCACGGGCACGCCGGCGGCGGAGTTCTTGGTCTTCTCGATCGCGTACATGAAGGCGAAGGCGCCGCCCAGGAAGACGGCGATGCCGAGGAAGCCGGTGAGCGGCGCGGTGATGCCGGTGGTCACGCCGATCCAGGCGCCCAGCACGGTGGGGATCATGGAGAGCGCGAGCAGCCAGTAGGTGTTGCGCAGCACGCGGTTGCGTTCAACGGCAACGGCCTGGCCGGCGGCGGCGGGGGAAGAGAGGTCGAGATGCGGGTTCATGGGGGTCCTTGAGAAAAGCAATGGAAGGGTGAGTGAGAGAAAAAGAAGTGGTGGTCAGGTGCCCTGGCGCGCGGCCAGGGCCTGCCGCTTGGCGCGGGCGCGGATGTTGAGCGCCTCGACCGCGAGCGAGAAGGCCATGGCGGCGTAGATGTAGCCCTTGGGCACTTCGCGGTCGAAGGCTTCGGCGGTGAGCGCCATGCCAACCATGACCAGGAAAGCCAGGGCCAGCACCTTGACGGAGGGGTGGGCGTCCACGAAATTGCCGATCGGCCGGGCCGCCACCAGCATCACGCCGACCGACACGACCACGGCGGCCACCATCACGCTGATCTGGTCGACCATGCCCACGGCGGTGATGACCGAGTCGAGCGAGAACACGATGTCGATGATGGCAATCTGGCCGATGATTCCCCAGAACAACTTGCTGCCGGCGGCCTTGAGCTCGGCGCTGTCGGTCGCGGCCGGGCCGTGCTGCTCGCGCGCCTCGACCTCGACGAAGATTTCGTGCGAGGCCTTGTAGAGCAGGAACAGACCGCCCAGCAGCAGCACGATGTCGCGCCCGCTGATGCCCTGGCCGACCACGGTGAACAGGTCGGCCGTGAGGCCCATGACCCAGCTCAGGGTGAACAGCAGCGCCAGCCGCGAGAGCATGGCAAAGCCCAGGCCGAGGCGGCGGGCCTTGTCGCGCAGGTGCGGCGGCAGCCGGCCCACGAGGATCGAGATGAAGATGATGTTGTCGATGCCGAGCACGATCTCGAGCGCGGTGAGCATCGCGAACGCGATCCAGACATTGGGGTCGGTGAGCAGTTCCATGGAACGGGCGCCAGCGGCCTGGCGAAAAAGGGGACACCTGGGCGCCGGAGCGGCCTCAGGGCCGCGCGGCGGAAACGGTCAGGCGAGGGCGAGCAGGCCGCGCGGCGGTCGCTGGAGCCCGTCGAGCACGGGCGGCGTGAGGTCTTGCGCCGGGGGCGGCGACGGTGTGCGCAGGTGTTCGCCCGGGCCGGAGGTGGCGATGGGCGCGTCCAGGCACTCGGGCAGGTCGGCCTGGGCATCGGCCAGGCCGTGCTCGGGCCAAGGGTCGGCGCTCAGGCCGTCGTCGGGCGTCGGCTGGGCGGCAGCGACCGCCTCGATCACCAGGCTCTGCGCGTGGCTGGCCTGAACGGCCTCCACCCCATGGGAAGGCCCGAATGCCCACGCACCCACACTCAGGAAGAGGTGCAGGGCGAAGACGGCGGCAAGCCAAGGGCGCATGGTCGGGCCAGTATACCGGCGCCCCTGTTCGGGCGTGTGATCAGCCGGCCGCCGGGCGGGCGGCCTGGCCGCGCTGCAGCAGCGCCATGGCCACGGCGGCGCAGGCCGAGAGCGCGAGCATCAGCCAGCCCAGGTTCACCGCGCCGTCGTGCGGCACCAGACCCACCACGAAACCGCCCACCGCGCCCATGAGCTGCTGCATCAGGCCGGCCACGGCGGCGGCCGCGCCCGCCAGCGCCGGCAGCAGGCCCACGGTGCCGATGAGGGTGGGCGGCACCAGCAGGCCGTGCCCCATGCCCAGCAGCAGCAGGGGCAGCGAGAGGGCCAGCGGCGTGTCCACCCCGGCCAGCGCGAGCGCGAGCATGAGGCCGATGCCCAGCAGCGAGCTGCCCTGCCCCAGGCGCATCACGGTGCGTTCGCCGATGCGGTGCACGAGATGCGTGGTGAGGTAGTTGCCGACGATGTAGGCCAGCGGCACCAGCATGATGTGGTACCCGATGCCCGCCGGGCCCACGCCGTAGCTGCCGAGCACGATGGGCGCGCCCGCGAGGAAGGCGTAGAAGGTGGCGGTGGTCATGGAGAGCAGGGCCACGTAGAGCAGGAAGCCTGGGGCTCGCGCGAGCTGCGCGTAGGACGAGGCCATGTCGCGCAGCCAGTGCGTCTGCTGCGGTTCGGCTGGGGCGGTGTGGTCGGGCAGGCCGCGCCAGGCGGCGATGAACAGCACGAGGGACAGCCCGGTCAGCAGCACGAAGTTGGCCTGCCAGCCCAGGCGCACATGCAGCTGCCCACCGATGATGGTGGCCAGCGGCGGGACCAGGCCCATGGCCATGCCGATGTAGGCCATGACGCGGGTGCGCTCGGGGCCGTCGAACAGGTCCTGCACCATGGCGCGACCCACCACCATGCCGGCGGCACAGCCCGCGCCCTGCAGCACGCGCGCGGCGGTGAGCATGAGCAGATCGCCCGCGAGCGCGGCCAGCAGCGAGCCGAGACCGCCCAGCGCGATGCCGAGCAGCAGGATCTTCTTGCGCCCGAGGCGGTCGGACAGCGGGCCATACAGCAGTTGCAGGCCGCCATAGGCCACCACGTAACCGCTGAAGGTGAGCTGCACCGCTGCCTGGCTCGAGCCGAAGATCGCGCCCCACTCCTGCATCGAGGGGATGCAGATGGTCATGGCCAGCAGACCGAAGGCGAGCTGGGCGACGAGGTTGGTGATCAGGGGGCCGTGGCGGGGGGCGGTCATGCGTCTGGGTCTTGGCGGGGCAACCGGGCATGGTGCCATAAAGCTTCTCGCCTCTGTGTGGGCAAGGTCGGGTGGTCCAGGCACACAAGGCTTGCGTGCACAGGTGTGTTTCGGTCCCCACCCTCGGCCCACCGCGAAGCAGCCGAGCGCAAAGAGAAAAAACCCACAACACCCCCCCCCACGGGGGAACCCTCGAGGCCCTGCAAACTCATGCCACTAAACTCGAAGCCACATGCACGTCTCCCTGATCTTCCTCGTCGCCCTCCCCTTCGTGGGCAGCCTCATCGCTGCGCTGCTGCCCGCGAACGCGCGCAACACCGAGTCCACACTGGCCGGCGCCATCGCACTCTTCTGCACCGTGCAGGCCGCGATGTACTTCCCTGAAGTCGCCGCCGGCGGCGTCATCCGGCAGGAATTCGTCTGGCTGCCCTCCCTCGGCCTGAACTTCGTGCTGCGCATGGACGGCTTCGCGTGGATGTTCTCCATGCTCGTGCTCGGCATCGGCTCCCTCGTGGTCCTGTACGCGCGCTACTACATGTCGCCCGACGACCCCGTGCCGCGCTTCTTCTCCTTCCTGCTCGCCTTCATGGGCGCCATGAGCGGCGTCGTCCTCTCGGGCAACCTGGTCCAGCTGGTGCTGTTCTGGGAACTCACCAGCCTCTTCTCCTTCCTGCTCATCGGCTACTGGCACCACCGCCGCGACGCGCGGCGCGGCGCGCGCATGGCCCTCACCGTGACCGGCGCGGGCGGCCTGTGCCTGCTGGCCGGCGTGCTCGTGCTCGGCCACATCGTCGGCAGCTACGACCTCGACGTCGTGCTGCGCGCCGGCGACGTGGTCCGCGCCCACCCGCTCTACACCACCGCGCTCATCCTCATCCTGCTCGGCGCGTTCACCAAGAGCGCGCAGTTCCCGTTCCAGTTCTGGCTGCCGCACGCCATGGCCGCGCCCACCCCGGTCTCGGCCTACCTGCACTCGGCCACCATGGTCAAGGCCGGCGTGTTCTTGCTGGCGCGGCTGTGGCCGGTGCTCGCGGGCACCGACGAGTGGTTCTGGATCGTCACCTGCTCGGGCCTGATCACGCTGCTGATCGGCGGCTTCGCGGCCATCTTCCAGAACGACCTCAAGGGCCTGCTCGCCTACTCGACGATCTCGCACCTGGGCCTGATCACCACGCTGCTGGGCATGAACAGCCCGCTGGCCGCGGTGGCCGCCGTGTTCCACATCATCAACCACGCCACCTTCAAGGCCTCGCTGTTCATGGCGGTGGGCATCGTCGACCACGAGGCCGGCACGCGCGACATGCGCCGCCTCTCGGGCCTGGCACGCTACATGCCGGTGACCGCCACGCTCACCGTGGTGGCCGGCGCGGCCATGGCCGGCGTGCCGCTGCTCAACGGCTTCATCTCCAAGGAGATGTTCTTCACCGAGGCCGTGTTCGTGAGCGCGGCGCCCTGGTTCCAGCGCCTGCTGCCCACGGCGGCGGTGATCGCCGGCATGTTCAGCGTGGCCTACTCGCTGCGTTTCACCGCGCGCGTGTTCTTCGGCCCCGACACCTGCGCCAACCTGCCGCGCGTGCCGCACGAGCCGCCGCACTGGATGCGCGTGCCGATCGAGGTGCTGGTGCTGGCCTGCCTGGTGGTGGGCATCGTGCCGCAGTGGTCCATCCAGCACATCCTGGGCACGGCCGCCTCGCCGGTCGTGGGCGGCACCCTGCCCGAGTTCGACCTCGCCGTCTGGCACGGCTTCAACCTGCCGCTGTGGATGAGTTTCCTCGCGCTGGCCGGTGGCATCGTGCTGTACCTGCTGCTGCGCAAGCCCCTGCAGAGCGGGCGCATCCAGCGCGCACCGCTGGTGGGGCTGTTCAACGGCAAGCGCCTGTTCCACCACACCATGGCCCGGCTCACCGCCGCCGCCCGCAGCGCCCTGCGCCTGCTGGGCACGCGGCGCCTGCAGCCGCAGCTGTTCCTGCTGGTGCTGGTGACGGTGGTGGGCGCGGTGGCCGCGTTCCGCCTGGCCGTGCCCAACCCGGTGCTCTCCCCCGGCGATCGCACGCTGCTGCCGTTCTCGCCCATGTTCGCGCTGCTCTGGGTGGTGGGCGTGGGCGCGGCCATCGGCGCGGTCTGGCAGGCCAAGTACCACCGGCTCACCGCGCTGGCGCTCATGAGCGTGTCCGGCCTCACCACCGTGATCACGTTCGCCTGGTTCTCCGCGCCCGACCTCGCGCTCACGCAGCTTTCGGTCGAGGCGGTGACCACGGTGCTGATCCTGCTCGGCCTGCGCTGGCTGCCCAAGCGGCTGGAGGTGCAGGACGACCGCGAACCGCTGTGGGATCGCACCAAAGCCAAGGCCCGGCGCTCGCGCGACCTGCTGCTGGCGCTGGCCGCGGGCGCTGGCATGACCGGCCTGTCCTACGCGGTGATGACGCGCGACTTCCCGCAAAGCATCTCGCCCTTCTTCCTGGAGCGCGCGCTGCCCGAAGGCGGCGGCACCAATGTGGTCAACGTGATGCTGGTGGACTTCCGGGGCTTCGACACGCTGGGCGAGATCACGGTGCTGGGCATCGTGGCGCTCACGGTGTACGCGCTGCTGCGCCGCTTCCGGCCCTCGCCCGAGAGCACCGAACTGCCGCCGCAGCAGCTGGCCCTGCCGGCCGACCTGGACACCGACCTGGTGAACCCGCAGCTGGCCGAAGACACCGCGCAGGGTTACCTCATGGTGCCGGCGGTGCTGGTGCGCCTGCTGCTGCCGATCGCGGCGGTGATCGCGGTCTACCTCTTCATGCGCGGCCACAACGAACCCGGCGGCGGCTTCGTGGCCGGGCTGGTGCTCTCCACCGCCTTCATCCTGCAGTACATCGTCTCGGGCACGCAGTGGGTGGAGGCCAACATGCAGCTGATGCCGCAGCGCTGGATCGCCGCCGGCCTGCTCACCGCCACCGCCACCGGCCTGGGCTCGTTCTGGTTCGGCTACCCGTTCCTGACCACGCACACGGCCCACCTGCACCTGCCGCTGCTGGGCGACATCCACGTCGCCAGCGCGCTGTTCTACGACATCGGCGTCTTCACCCTGGTGGTGGGCGCCACCCTGCTCATCCTCACCGCGCTGGGCCACCAGTCGGTGCGCGGCCACCGCCAGGCCAAGGTCGAGCAGGAAAAAGAAGAAGGAGCTCACTGATGGAACTCGTCATGGCCATCGCCATCGGCGCCCTCACCACCTGCGGCGTGTGGCTGATGCTGCGCCCGCGCACCTACCAGGTCATCATGGGCCTGTGCCTGCTGGGCTACGGCGTCAACCTGTTCATCTTCGCCATGGGCCGGCTCTCGGTGGACAGCGAACCCGTGCTCACGCCCGGGCTGGAAGCCACGCTGCTGCAGTACGACGACCCGATGCCGCAGGCCCTGGTGCTCACCGCCATCGTGATCGGCTTCGCCATGACCGCGCTGTTCCTGGTCGTGCTGCTCGCGCAGCGCGGCTTCTTCGGCAATGACCATGTGGACGGACAGGGGGACGCGGAGTGACGGGAGGATTGATCCAGTCGATCACCGCGGCGCTCATGCCGCACCTGATGATCGCGCCCATCCTGCTGCCGCTGGTCACGGCCTGCCTGCTGCTATTCGTGGGCGACCGGCGGCACCGCACCAAGGCCACCATCAGCCTGAGCGCCACCGTGATCAACCTGGCGGTGGCCGTGGCGCTGCTGCTCTGGAGCAAGCAGGGCGAGGGGCCGAGCGCGTTCGGCGTCTATTTGCCCGGCAACTGGGACGTGCCCTTCGGCATCGTGCTGGTGCTCGATCGCCTCTCGGGCCTGATGCTGCTGCTGGCCGCGATGGTGGCGCTGATGGCGCTGCTGTTCGCGCTGGCGCGCTGGCACAAGGCCGGCGCGCACTTCCACCCGCTGTTCCAGATCCAGATCATGGGCCTGAACGGGGCCTTCCTCACCGGCGACCTGTTCAACCTGTTCGTGTTTTTCGAGGTCATGCTGGCCGCGTCCTACGGCCTGCTGCTGCACGGCTCGGGGCCCTCGCGCGTGAAGGCCGGTCTGCAGTACATCTCGATCAACCTGGCCGCGTCCTCGCTGTTTCTGGTGGGCGCCTCGATGATCTACGGCGTGACCGGCACGCTGAACATGGCTGACCTGGCCGCGCGCATTCCGGACGTGGCCTCGGCCGACCGCGCGCTGCTGCACACCGCCTGCGCCATCCTGGCCGTGGCCTTCCTCGCCAAGGCCGCCATGTGGCCGCTCAACTTCTGGCTGGTGCCGGCCTACTCCAGCGCCAGCGCGCCCTCGGCGGCGATGTTCGCGCTGCTCACCAAGGTGGGCATCTACGTGTTGCTGCGCCTGTCCACCCTGCTCTTCTCGCCCGAGGCCGGCCATTCGGCGGGCTTCGGCAGCGAGTGGCTGGCCTGGGGCGGCATGGCCACGCTGGCCTTCGGCGCCATCGGCATGCTGGCTTCGCAGCGGCCCGCACGGCTGGCGGGCTTCTCGGTCATCGTGTCCTCGGGCACGCTGCTCGCGGTGCTGGGCTTCGCGCGGCCCGAGCTCACCGCCAGCGCGCTGTACTACCTGCCGAGTTCCACCCTGGCGGTGGCGGCCTTCTTCCTGCTGGCCGAGCTCATGGACCGCTCGCGCACCGACCCTGCGAGCCAGCGCGCGCCGGAAGACGAAGAGGACCACCTGCCGTTCGCCCTGGCCGACCTGGAAATCGCCAAGACCGCCAACCTCGACGAGGACGAGGAAGTGCTGATCGGCCGCGCGATCCCCGCGACCACCGCGCTGCTGGGCCTGGCCTTCATCTGCTGCACCGTGCTGGTGGCCGGGCTGCCGCCGCTCTCCGGCTTCATCGGCAAGTTCGCCATGCTCTCGGCGCTGCTGCCGCTGCAGAGCGGCACACCAGCGGTGAGCGCGGCGAGCTGGACGCTGATGGTGCTGGTGATCACCTCCGGCCTGTTCGCGCTGGTGGCGCTCTCGCGCACCGGCATCCGCTTCTTCTGGGCGCCGATGGAGCGCGGCGGGCACATGCTGCGCGTGGCCGAGTACGTGCCCATCGCGGTGCTGATCGGCCTGTGCGTGCTGTTCACGGTGCGCGGCGAGGCGGTGATGCGCTACACCGCCGCCACCGCGAGTTCGCTGTACCACCCACGCGGCTACATCGACGCCGTGTTCTCGGCCCAGCCGTTGCCCACCCCCACCAACGCCGAGCGCCTGGGCGTGCCCGTGCCGGAGAAGCAGCCATGATGCGGCGCCTGTTCCCCGCCCCCCTGCTGTCGCTCGCGCTGGTCGCGCTGTGGCTGGTGCTCAACAACCCCTACAGCCTGGGCCAATGGCTCATGGCCCTGGTGCTGGGCTTCGCGGTGCCGCTGCTCACGCAGTCGCTGCGCCCGACGCCAGTGCGCTTCAGCCACCCCTGGGTGGCCGTCAAACTCTTTCTGCGCGTGGGCGTCGACGTGATCGAATGGAACTGGCGCGTGCTGCGCGGCACGCTGGGCCGCGGCGAGCACATGCCGCAGGGCGGCTTCATCACCGTGCCGCTGGACCTGCGCGACCCCAACGGCCTGGCGGTGCTGGCCGCCATCATGTGCGTGATCCCGGGCACCATCTGGTCCGAGATCGCGCTGGACCGCAGTGCGCTGCTGGTGCACATCTTCGACCTCAAGGACGCGCCGCACGAAATCGCGCTGATCAAGCAGCGCTACGAGCGTCCCCTGATGGAGATCTTCGAATGAGTCCCTTCCTCTTTGGCGCCATCGTCTTCGCGCTGGCCTGTTACGTGCTCGCCATGGCGCTGGGCCTGCTGCGCCTGTACCGCGGCCCCTCGGCGCAGGACCGCGTGCTCGCCATGGACCTGATCTACACCATCGGCATGCTGGTGCTCATGGTGCTGGCGATCCGCTACCGCAGCGCGATGTACTTCGAGGCGGCGCTGCTGATCGCCGTCTTCGGTTTCGTGAGTTCGGCCGCCATGGCCAAGTTTTTGCTGCGCGGCGAGGTGATCGAATGATGATGCCGGCCGGTGTCTCGCTCTGGGCCGAAATCCCGGTGGCGCTGCTGCTGATCCTCAGCGGCATCTTCACGCTCACCGCCGCCATCGGCGTGGTGCGCTTCAAGACCTTCTTCCAGCGCATGCACCCGCCCGCGCTGGCCTTCAGCTTCTCGGCCTGGTGCGTCACGCTGGCGAGCATCGTTTACTTCTCGGCGCAGGACGAACGGCTCTCGCTGCACGCCTGGCTGATCATCATCTTCCTCTCGCTCACGGTGCCGGTCACCACCATCCTGCTGGCGCGCACCGAGCTGTTCCGCCGCCGCATCGGCAACCCGGGCACGGGCGAGATCCCGCCCTCGCTCAGCCACGTGGTGCCCCGGCCCACCGACGGCGACGAAGCGCGCGCCAGGGACTGAGCGCGGCGGGCGCGCCCGCCTCAGGCTTTCTTCTTGCGCGGGCGTGGAGCGGGGGCGGCCTCGGGCGGCTCGTACTCGTTCACGAACGGGACGTTGGCCGTGGTGCGCACCAGCAGGTCCAGCAGCGTCTCCACCTCGCTGGCCGACAGGCCCTTGAGCAGGCGGCGTTCGCGCTCCAGAGCGGCGCGGATGACCTCGTCGTGGACGGCATACCCCTCGGGCGTGAGCGCCAGCGTGTGCCGGCGCGGGCTCTCGGGGTCTTCCTCCACCGTGAGATAGCCCTTGGTTTCGAGCTTGCGCATCTCGCGGCTGACGGCGCCCTTGTCCAGCCCGATGACCTGGCAGACGCGCACCGGCGAGATGCGGGGCTCGACCGCCAGCATGGCCAGCACGCGCCACTCGATGATGCCGATGCCATAGCGCTGGAGGTACAGCCGCGAGGCGCCGCTGGAGAGCCGGTTGGCCAGCACCGTGAGGTGGGAGGTGACGTAACCCGCGAGGTTGAGCACCTTGCGCCCTTGTCGCACCGCCGTGTTGCTGCGCCGAGTCGCCATCGTGAGTCCACTTTCCGGGTGTTGAACGTGGGCCGTACTGTACCCGGCGCGCGGACCGCGCCCCGCCCCGCTGGCTCAGCGCGTGAGGAAGCGCAGTGGCGCCAGCACCAGCTGGGGGAAGAACACCAGCAGGAACAGCACCCCGAGCTGCGCGAGCAGGTAGGGTGAGACGGCGCGGATCACCGACTCCAGCCGCACGCGGGAGACGCCGCAGACCACGTTGAGCACCGTGCCCACCGGCGGCGTGATGAGTCCGATGGCGTTGTTCATGATGAAGAGCACGCCGAAATACACCGGGTCGATGCCGGCCATGCGCACCACCGGCATGAGCACCGGCACCAGGATCAGGATCGTGGGCGCGAAGTCCAGCGCCGTGCCCACCACGATCACCAGCAGCATGATGACGATCAGCAGCAGCGTGGGCGAGTCGGCCAGCGGCTGCAGCATGTCCGCCACCACCATGGGGATGCTGGCGGCGGCGATCAGCCAGGCAGTGACCTGCGCCGCGGCCACCAGGAACATGACCACGGCCGAGGTCTTGCCAGCCGCGAGCAGCAGCGCATAGAGCTGCGCCACCTTGAGCTCGCGGTACACCACGAAGCCCACGAAGAGCGCATAGAACACCGCGACCACGGCCGCCTCGGTGGGCGTGAAATAACCGCCCTTGAGGCCGCCGACGATGAGCACCGGCAGCAGCAGCGCCCACACGCCCGCGAAGGTGGCCGACCAGCGCTCGCGCATCGACACTTTGGGTTCGCGCGGCATGTCGTCGCGTTTGGCCTGGTACATCCATGTGCCCACCAGCGCGAGCGCCATCAACAGGCCGGGCACGATGCCGGCGATGAACAGGCTGGTGATGGACACGTTGCCGACCACACCGAACATCACGAAACCGATGGAGGGCGGAATGATGGGCGCGATGATGCCGCCCGAGGCGATCAGGCCCGAGGCGCGCGGCATGTCGTAGCCGGCCTTGCGCATCATCGGGATGAGCAGCGCCGCCACGGCCGCGGTGTCGGCGATGGCCGAGCCCGAGAGCGAGGCCATGATGACGCAGGCGAAGATGGCCACGTAGCCCAGGCCGCCCTTGAAGTGCCCGACCCAGGCGCCCGCCACCGCGACGATGCGCCGCGAAATGCCCCCGGCGTTCATGAGCTCGCCGGCCAGCACGAAGAAGGGAATCGCCATCAGCGGGAAGCTGTCGGCGCCGGACAGCATGTTCTGCGCCAGGATCTGGGCGTTGAAGATGTCCATCCAGGCCATCATGGCCAGGCTGGAGACCATGAGCGCGAAGGCGATGGGCATGCCCAGCGCCATCGCCGCGAGCAGCGCAAAAACGAAGATGAGGACGATCATGGGAGGGGCGCTCAGGCGGCGTCGGTGAGTTGCGGGTCGGGCAGGTCCTTGCCGCGCAGCAGGGTGACGATGTTGGCGAGGACCATCACACCGATGGAGGCCGCGCACAGGTAGGCGACCGAATAGACGATGGCCAGCGAGAGGCCGGTGACCAGGCCGATGTTGGCCACGTTGATGCCGTGCTGCAGGATCAGCCCCCAGAGCAGCACGGCGCAGCAGGCGAGCACCAGCAGCTGGGAGAGCATCAGCGCCACCCAGCGGGTGCGCCCGGTGAGGCGGCGCACCACCATGTCCATGCCCAGGTGGCCGCCTTCGCGCATCGCCACGATGGCGCCCAGGAAGGTGAGCCAGATGAACATGAAGCGCGAGAGCTCTTCCGAGGTGTTGATGCCCGAGTCGAACACGTGGCGCAGCACCACGTTGCCGAACACCATGACGCACATGGCGGCCAGGCACAACACCATGACCCCCTCGAGCGCCTTGAAGTACCAGTGGATGAGGGTTTTCATGGGGTGCGTTGCCGAGCTTCAGAAGGAAAAGATCTTGCCTGGGTTCATCAGGTTGTGCGGGTCCATCGCGTGCTTGATCTGTCGCATCAGCGCCACCGGCGCCTCGCCCAGCTCGTCGAGCAGGAAGCCCTGCTTGTGCAGGCCGATGCCGTGCTCGCCGGTGCAGGTGCCGTCCATCGCCAGCGCACGCGCCACCAGCCGCGCGTTGAGCGCCTCGGCCTGCGCCACCTCGTGTTCGCTGTCGCCGTCCACCAGGATCTGCACGTGGAAGTTGCCGTCGCCCACATGGCCGACGATGGGCGCGATCAGGCCCGACTGCGCGAGGTCCTGCGCGGTCTGGTTCACGCAGTCGGCCAGCTGCGAGATCGGCACGCAGACATCGGTCACCACGCTGCGGCTGCCCGGGCGCAGCTGCAGCGCGGCGAAGTAGACGTTGTGCCGCGCCTCCCACAGGCGCGTGCGCTCTTCGGGTGTGTGAGACCACTGGAAGCTTTCGCCCCCGAGTTCGCCCGCGATGGCCTGCACCAGCTCGACCTGCTCGCGCACGCCGGCCTCGCTGCCGTGGAACTCGAAGAACAGGTGCGGCTGCTCGGGCAAGCCGGTCTTGCTGTAACCATTGAGCGCGCGGATCGCCACGCGGTCGACGAATTCGCAGCGCGCGATCGGCACACCCACCTGGATGGTCTGCACCACCGCCTGCACCGCCGCGTCGATGCTGGGAAAGGCGCACACCGCGGCCAGGATGGATTCGGGCAGCGGGTGCAGCTTCACCGTGGCCTCCACCACCACGCCCAGCGTGCCTTCGGAGCCCACGAACAGGCGCGTGAGGTCGTAGCCGGCGGCGCTCTTGCGCGCGCGCCGCGCCGTCTTCACCAGCTGGCCGTCGGGCGTGACCACGGTGAGGTTGACCACGTTCTCGCGCATGGTGCCGTAGCGCACGGCGTTGGTGCCGCTGGCGCGCGTGGCGCACATGCCGCCGATGGTGGCATCGGCCCCGGGATCGATCGGGAAGAACAGGCCCTTGTCGCGCAAGGCGGCGTTGAGCGCCTTGCGCGTCACGCCGGGTTGCACGGTGGCGGTCTGGTCCTCGTCGTGGATCGCGACGAGCTGGTCCATCTGCTGCAGGTTGAGCGTGACGCCGCCCTGCACGGCCAGCGTGTGGCCTTCGAGCGAGGAGCCCGCGCCGTAGGGCACCAGCGGCACCCGGTGCTCGCGGCACAGGCGAACGATGGCGAGCACCTCGTCGGTGTGCCGCGCGAAGGCCACGGCAGCGGGCGGCATGGGCGCGAAGATGGATTCGTCGCGGCCGTGGTGCTCGCACACGGCGGGGCTGGTGGACAGGCGCTCGCCGAGCAGCTGGCGCAAGCCGTCCAGCACGGCGGCTGGCAAGGGAATCGAGGCGGTCATGGCAAGGCCGACCGGGCGCGTGGCCCGGTCGTGTGAGGGAAGGAACAGCGCCTGAGAAGGCGGGCTTACTTCGACGCGGTGCGCACCTTGGCGATCTCGCTGCGCACCAGGGTCATGAACTCGGGGCCGATCTTCTCCAGGTGCGGCGCGATCGCCGGCGGCACGCGGTCGCGGATCGCCTGCAGGTCGGCGGGCGAGAACTGCGTGACCTGCACGCCCTTGTCCTTCATGCCCTGCAGCGCGCTGCCGGCCTCGGCGGCGGTGGACTTGCGCTGGAACGCGGTGGCGTTCTTCGCGGCGGTGTTCATCGCCTTCTGCTCGTCGGGCGAGAGGCTGTCCCAGTATTTCTTCGACACCGCGAAGATCAGCGGCGAGTAGACGTGGCCCGAGAGCGTCATGTACTTCTGCACTTCGTAGAAGCGCTGGGTGTACATCAGCACCACCGGGTTCTCCTGGCCGTCGAAGGCCTTGGTCTCCAGTGCCACGAACAGCTCGGACCAGGGCAGCGGCGAGGCGTTGGCGCCGATGGCCTTGAAGGCGTCGAGCGTGAGCGGGTTGGGCTGGGTGCGCAGCTTCAGGCCCTTGAGGTCGTCCAGCGTGTTGACCGGGCGTTTGGAGTTGGTGATGTGGCGAAAGCCGTTCTCCCACCAGCCCAACACGTGGATGCCGACGGCCGCAAGCTTGGCGTTGAGGTGGGCGCCCACCGGGCCGTCGAACACGGCGTGCGCCTCGGCCTCGGTGTTGAAGAGGAAGGGCACGTCCTGGAAGCCGAGCTCCTTGACCTGGCCCAGCATGGCGAGCGCGCTGCCGGTGTAGAACTCCTGCACGCCGCCCTGCAGCGCGGCCAGCATCTGCGGGTCCGGGCCCAGGGCCTGGTTGGCGATCACGGCAATCTTCATCTTGCCGCCGCTGGCCTTCTCCATCTCGGTGGCGAACTGCTTCGCGGCCTGGCCGGCCGGGTGGGCGTCGGCCATGCCGTGGCCGAAGCGCGCGTTGCGCGCCTTGAAGTCCTGTGCCAGCGCGGCGGTGCTGCCGAGCGCGGCGAAGGTGGTGAGGGCCATGGCGGCCAGCAGGCGGTTGAGCTTCATGCGGTTGTCTCCTCTTTGGGGGCGGGGTGGTGAGGGGTGGGCGCGGGCGCGCGCGCCTCGATGCGGTTGCGCAGCAGGCCGATGCGCTCGATCTCGACTTCGCAGACGTCGCCGGGCTGCATGTACAGGCGCGGCTCGCGCGCATGGCCGATGCCCGCGGGCGTGCCGGTCACGATCAGGTCGCCGGGCTCCAGGGTGATGGCCTCGCTGATGGTCACGATGAGCGAGGCCACGTCGAACACCATGTCGCTGGTGTTGGCCGACTGCACGGTCTGGCCGTTGAGGCGCGTTTCCAGCCGAAGGCCGCGCGCGCCGGGCGGCAGCTCGTCGGCTGTGACCAGCCAGGGGCCGAAGGCGCCGGTGCGGTCGAAGTTCTTGCCCATGGTCCACTGCGGCGTCTTGAACTGGTACTCGCGCACGCTGCCGTCGTTGAAGACCGAATAGGCCAGCACGTGCGAGAGCGCGTCCTCGTGGCGGATGCACGAGCCGCCGGTGCCGATCACCGCCACCAGCTCGCCTTCGAAGTCCAGCGAGTCCGACAGGCCCGCGTGCTCCAGCGGCGCGCCGTGCGGCACCACACTGGTGTTGAAGCGCGAGAACAGCGTGGGGTAGGCCGGCTGCTCGAAGCCGCTTTCTTCGGTGTGGTCGCGGTAGTTCAGGCCCACGCAGATGATCTTGCGCGGCTCGGCCACCGGGGCCAGGAAGCGCACGGTGGCGAGATCCACCGCCGGCTGGGCGCGCATCGCGGCGGCGGCGGCGTCCAGCGCCGGGCGGCCCGCGCGGATCGCGGCGTCCAGCGCGCCCGGGTAGGCGGCGGCGCCTTCGGTGGCGCCATGCCAGCCCCCGCTGGCCGGGTCCTGCACCGCCCAGCCTTCACGCCCGTCCCGCTGGAAACGCAACAACTTCATCGAATGCTCCTCTGTGTGTGAATGTGTCTGGGTCGGGACTCTATCACCGACGATGTATCCTTCAACAAATAATCTATTCTTTTCTCATTGGTACATTCCCTCATACAATCTCGCCTGCCATGACCACCCCCGCCGCCAAACTCACCCAGGCCGAGACCGTCTGCCAGCTCATCCGGGCGGAAATCCTGGAGGGCCGCCTGCTGCCGGGGGCCAAACTCAACATCAAGGCGCTGGAACAGCGGTTCGAGGTCAGCCTGGGCGCCATCCGCGAAGCCCTCTCGCGCCTGGGGGCCGAGGGCATGGTGGTCGCCGAGTCCCACCGGGGCTACCGCGTGGCGCCGGTCAGCAGGGAAGAGCTGCTGGACCTCACGCGCACGCGCGTGGAGCTGGAATCGCTCTGCCTGAGCAAAGCCATGCAGCACGGCGACGTGGAGTGGGAGATCCGCATCGTCGCGGCGGCGCACCGCATGGAGCGGCTGCAGGACATCCCCTCGGACGAAGAGGCGCGCAAGGCGCCGGCCTGGAACCAGGCCCACGGCGCCTTCCACGAAGCGCTGGTGAGCGCCTGCCCCAGCGTGTGGCTGCTGCGCATGCGCGAACTGCTCTACGCGCAAAGCGAGCGATACCGCCTGCTCTCGGTGCCGCTGGACACCGACCACCACCGCGACGTGAAGGCCGAACACAAACGCCTGGTGGACGCGGTGCTCGCGCGCGACGAGCCCGCCGCGCTCAAGGCGCTGGAAGAACACTTCTTCGCCACCGTGCAGATCATCCTGCGCTCGCCCTTGCTGAAGTAAGCCGCGCGGGCCGGAACTTCCCGGCGCCGCGCCACGTCCCACCGGCTTTCACGCCCCAACGGGAGGCCACCATGTTTCCTCCGCCGTTCCGCGGCAACCGCCGCCAGTGGCTGGGCGCCGCGCTCGGCGCACCGCTGGCCGCGGCCTGGCCGGCCTGGGCCGCCAACCCGGCGGCACCGGGCCTGCTCACGCGCCGCATCCCGGCCAGCGGCGAGGCCCTGCCCGTCGTCGGCCTGGGCAGCTGGATCACCTTCAACGTGGGCAACGACCCGCAGGCGCGCGACGCCTGTGCCGAGGTGGTGCGCGCCTTCTTCGAGGCCGGTGGGCGGCTGATCGACAGCTCGCCCATGTACGGCTCCTCGCAACCCACCATCGGCCACGCGCTGGCGAAACTCCGGCACCCGGCCGCGCTGTTCTCGGCCGAGAAGGTGTGGGTGGGCGACGCGGCGCGCGGTGCCGCGCAGATGGAGGCCTCGCGGGCCTTCTGGGGCGTGCCGCGCTTCGACCTCATGCAGGTGCACAACCTGCTGGGCTGGGAAGGTCACCTGCCGCGCCTGTTCGAGATGAAGGCGCAAGGCCGCCTGCGCTACGTGGGCATCACCACCTCCGAAGGCCGGCGGCACACCGAGCTCGAACGCGCCATGCGCACCCAGCCGATCGACTTCGTGCAGCTCAGCCTCAACCTGCTCGACCGGGAGGCCGAGCAGCGCCTGCTGCCGCTGGCGCAGGAGCGCGGCATCGCGGTGCTCGCGAACCGGCCCTTCCGCGAGGGCGCGCTGCTGCGCGATCTCGCGCGCCACAAGCTGCCGGGTTGGGCGGCGGAGATCGGCTGCGACGGCTGGGCGCAGGTGGCGCTGAAGTTCGTGGTCTCGCACCCGGGCGTGACCTGCGCGATCCCCGCCACCAGCCAGGTCGCGCACCTGCGGCAGAACATGGGCGCGGCGCGCGGCCCCCTGCCCGACGCGGCGCTGCGCGCGCGCATGGCGCGCGACGTGGCCGCGCTGTAGGGCCACGCCATGAGCGAATGGTGGACCTACCGGCCGGCGGATTTCCTGATGTTCGCGCCGCGCACCTACTGGCGGCTGTTCGAGCTGCAGAACGCCGCGTGGTGGCCGGCGCCCTGGGTCTTCAGCCTGCTGGCGATGGCGCTGGCGATCGGCCTGTGGCGCCGCCCTGCCCAGGCCGCGCGCGTGGGCCTCATCGGCGCGGCGCTCGCGTGGGCCTGGGTGGCCTGGAGCTTTCTCTGGTGGCGCTACACCCCGATCAACTGGGCCGCGAGTGCCTTCGCCATCGCCTTCGCGCTGCAGGCGCTGGGCCTGCTCGCGCTCGCTTGGCGCCGGCCCCACGCCACCACCTCACCGGGCCGCCGCCGGCTCGGCCTGGGCCTGCTGCTGTGGGCGGTGGGGCCGCATCCCGCGCTGCCCCTGGTCTTCGGCCGCCCGTGGTCGCAGGCCGAGGTGATCGGCCTGGCGCCCGACCCCACGGCCATCGCGACGCTGGGCCTGCTGCTCTGCCTCGACGCCCACCCGCGCGCCCTGCCTTGGGCGCTGCGCGCCGGCGCGGTGGCCTGGCTGTTGCTCAGCGCGGCCACGCTGGCCACCCTGGGTTCGGCGCAGGCGGTGGTGCCACTGGCCGCCGCGCTGCTGGCGCTGGTCAGTCCCGGCCCGCGCGGCGCTGTTCGCGCAGCATGAACAGGTACAGCCCTTCCACCTTCTCGCGCGCCCACGGCGTCTTGCGCAGGAAACGCAGGCTGGACGGGATGCTCGGGTCGATGTTGAAACAGCGCACCGGGATGCGCTCGCCCAGGCCGTCCCAGCCGTAGTGGTCCACCAGCGCGGTGAGGATCGCCTCCAGCGTGAGGCCGTGCAGCGGGTTGCGCGGCTGGGCCGAAGGCGCGGGGGTGTCGCTCATGCGAGCGCCGCCTCCAGCGCGTCGACGAACATCGCGGGCACGTCGAAACCGGTCTGCTGCTGGATCTCCTGGAAGCAGGTCGGGCTGGTGACGTTGATCTCGGTCACCTTGTCGCCGATCATGTCCAGCCCCACCAGCAGCAGGCCGCGCGCGGCCAGCGTGGGGGCGATGGCCTCGGCCACGGCACGGTCGGTGTCGCTCAGCGGCTGGGCCACGCCCTTGCCGCCGGCCGCGAGGTTGCCCCGCACCTCGCTGCCCTGCGGAATGCGCGCGAGCACGAAGGGCGCGACCTGGCCGCCGATCAGCAGCAGGCGCTTGTCGCCCAGCACGATCTCCGGCAGGTAGCGCTGCACCATCACGCTGGTGGCGCCGCCCTGGTTCAGCGTCTCGATGATGGAGCCCAGGTTCATGCCGTCGGGCCCGACGCGGAAGATGCCCATGCCACCCATGCCGTCGAGCGGCTTGAGGATGATGTCCTTGTGCTCGGCGTGGAAGGCGCGGATGGCCTCGGGCCGGCGCGTCACCAGCGTGGCCGGCGCGAACCGCGCGAACTCCATCAGCGCGAGTTTTTCCGGGTGGTCGCGCAGCGCGCGCGGGCTGTTGAACACGCGCGCGCCTTCGCGCTCGGCCTGCTCCAGCAGGTGCGTGGCGTAGAAGAACTCGCTGTCGAACGGCGGGTCCTTGCGCATCAGCACGGCATCGAAGCTGTGCAACGGCTCGCGGCCTTCGCGCGTGGTGGTGAACCAGGCCTCGGCGTCACCGGTGAGCGTGACGTGGCGCACCTGCGCCGTCACCGGCTGGCCGCTCTGCCACTGCAGGTGCTCGGGCTCGCAGGCCGCCAGCGTGTGGCCGCGCCGCTGCAGCTCGCGCATCATGGCGAAGGTGGTGTCCTTGTAAATCTTGAAGGCTTCGAGCGGGTCGGCGACGACGAGGATCTTTTTCATGGCGTTGTTCGTTCAGGGCTTTTTCGAGGTGAGTCCGTACTGTTGCACAAGCAGCGCGACGGCGCCGGCGACCACGCCCCAGAAGGCCGAGCCGATGCCACCGATGACCACGCCGCTGAGCGTGACGAGAAAGGTGATGAGCGCGGCCTCGCGGTGCGCGTCGTCCTTGAGCGCGGCGTGCAGGCCGCCACCGATGCTGCCCAGCAGCGCGATGCCGGCGATGGCCATGACCAGCTCGCGCGGGAAGGCGATGAGCAGGCCGGTGATGGCCGCGCCGAAGAGGCCGATCAGCACGTAGATGCCGCCGCACACCACGGCGGCGGTGTAGCGTTTCTTCGGGTCGGCGTGGGCTTCGGGGCCCATGCAGATGGCCGCGGTGATGGCGCTGAGGTTGAGCGCGAAGGCGCCGAAGGGCGCGAGCACCAGCGTGGCCGCGCCGCTGAGCGTGATGATCTTCGAGATCGGCATGTCGTAACCCGCCGCGCGGATCGCGGCCACGCCCGGCAGGTTCTGCGAGGCCATGGTGACGACGAACAGCGGCAGCGCCAGGCTGGTGAACGCGGCGAGGCTGAAGACGGGCATGGTGAACACCGGCATGGCAAGTTCGAAGCTCACCGCGCCGCCATTGAACTGGCCCCGCGCCACCACGTAGGCGATGGCCACCGCCAGCGTGAGCGGCACCGCATAACGCGGCAGCAGGCGCCGGCCCAACAGGTAGGCCAGCAGCATCAGCACCACCAGCGGCAGCGCGGTCTGCGCGGCGGCGAAGGCCTGCAGGCCAAAGCGCGCCAGCACGCCGGCCAGCAGGGCCGAGGCGATCGCCATCGGAATCTTGTTCATCACGCGCTCGAACCAGCCGGTGGCGCCCACCAGCACGATCAGCGCGGCGCTGATGAGGAAAGCCCCCACGGCATCGGCCATGGTGAAGCCGCCGGCCAGGCCCGCCGTGGCCAGCACCGCCGCGCCCGGCGTGCTCCAGGCGATCATGACGGGCTGGCGCAGCACCAGCGAGGGAATGGCCGAGCACAGGCCCATGCCCAGGCCGAGCGCCCACATCCAGGAGGTGATCTGCGCGGGGGTGGCGCCAAACGCCTGCGCGGCCTGGAAGACGATGGCCACCGAGCTGGTGAAGCCCACCAGCACGGCCACGAAGCCAGCCGTGGCGGCCGAGAGGTTGACGTCTCGAAAAAAGGAGGGGGACGCGGTGGAAGACATCGGGCGATTGTGCCGGGCGGCGGCACAACGCACGGGGGCCACCGGCAATGGCCCCGGAACCCTGCTCGGCGGGCGCCGACGGAACCGAACCGCCAGGCCCCGCACTACTTCCTGACGGGTCGCGCTCGAGACGGCCCGGCCGTTCAACCAGGATCCCACCATGCGCTATGCCGCCTTGATGCACAAGCTCTTTGAGCAAACCCAGCTGGACAACTGGCAGGGCACCGCCCGGACCCCTCACTTCGAGGTGGACGGCACCATCGTCGGACTGATTCCCAAAGGCGATTCGGGTCTCGTCGTGTACGTCGACCTCGGCCATCAACCCGGCAACGAGATTCAACTGCTGGAGTACAACGCCCGCGCCAATGACGAGGTGTCGGGCTGCTTCGTGGTCGTGCCCAATTCGGGGAAGGTGGCGTACCGCTTCGACGTGCCCCTGGACGCGCTGGAACGCACCCCCTCCTTGCCGGCCTGGCTGCAGGCGCGCGTCAACCAGGCCCGCACCGCGCTGGCCAGCGCCTGAGCCCCTCATGAACCCCATCATCAGGAACGCCCTCGGCACCTGCCTCCCCCACGTGGGCAGCGCATTCGTCAAGGTCCACGCCAAACCATTCGCCCAGCTGTTGTTCAGCGAGACGAGGCGCAACCCCGAGGGCGCGCTGTCGAAGACCGGCCACATCGCCTTCCGACTGAACGCCACGGAATTCACCTCGCTCCAAAGCTTCCTGGGCCAGCCCGCAGACGCCGAACGCCCGGGGTCCATCGGCCATCAGCCCGACAACCACACGCCGGTGCGTCGCCGCGACACCATCCACACCGACATGGGTGGGAAAGACGTCGAATACGAGAACCTCACCTGGCTTGCGCTCCCGCGGTGGGCAGAACAGCGCTTCGACAACACCCCTCGGTCCACGGGCGTCGGTGAACTCACCCCCCAACACCTCGAAGCACTGGCGCGGGTCATCGGGGGTGAAGAATTCGGCCTCTACTCCCTGCGCGGTGACAAGCCCATCGACATGCTCAGCGCCGAAGACCTCCGCGCATTCCTGATCGACGGCAAGGCGCCCCGGCACGCCCCCAACTGCGTCGATTTCGTCAGGGCGGTCCTGGTGGCATGGGCCCGACTGGAGGGCTCACCCCGGGCCGTGATGCATTTCGCCGCCTCACTGGCCGACTGCCGCTATCCCCAGGATGTCGGCGCGTTGGCCCAGGTGCATTTCGGGGCGGACGACAACGGTGCCATCCAGTTTCGACCCGTCAAGGGCGTGGCGGCCCCCGAACGACTCGACAACCAGCGCTTCCACGGCCAGTTCCTCGAAGCGTCCGGGCTGTCCAAGGAGGTCTTTGACAGGATGTGCGCCGACCTGGCGGCCAAGGGGCTGATCTTCGGCGAGATCTTCGAGCACGACGAGACCTGGGGCACCACCTTCTTCAACGGGCTCGGCAAGCGGTTGCGGGCGTGCCAGCCGCACGAAGGCGTGGCGGCCATCTGCTACCACCAGGACACCTACAAGGGTGGCATCACCCACGTCTCGCTGATGGCGTTCGCCCCGGATGGCGGCGCATCGGTCTGCCACCACGAGTCCATCAGGGTATCGGCCCAAGACCCTGTGAGCAACCTGATGCCGGGCATCGTCGGGGTGCCGTCCAACACCTACGACACCACGGACCTTCACCAGCGGGTGCTGGGCGACAAGGCCCGTGAGCTCACCACGTTGCCGATCCGGCATTCATACGACCTCTCCGGCCCGCCCATGGTCCAGTTCGCCCACCTGAACAACTGGGCCGCCTTGCGCGAATTCAACGATCGCACCGCGCACGAGAGTTATGTGAACGCCCGGTCGCTCGCCTACGGCACCGATCCCGACCAACATCTGCTGGAGAAAAAAGGCGCCTTCGGCCGCGGCCTGACCAGCACCGTCTCCGTGCCGGGCCAACGCTTCCCCCACGAACCCCTGATGCTGCCGCCTGGCGAGCGCGAGACCTCCTCCGCGGGTGCCTGGACCAACAACTGCGCGGCCCACACCCTGCGCTGCCTGCAGGCCGGCGGCTGCACGGCCCTGCCGACATCGCGCGAGCCTGTGGGCGAGTGGCGGCTGAGTGAAGTCGCCGAGGTGCTTCTGAAGGCGGGCCTCATGCCGTGCACCGACCCGGAGGTCGCGCACATCATGGACGACGCCGGCTACAGATACGATCCCGACGAGGGTGTCATCGTCGATGCCGGCTCGTTCCTGACCCTGGCGTACCACTGGTCCATGTCGCCCGTCGGCTCACCGGGCGTCTACCCACCCGATGTGCCGCGCAACGAGGTCCAGGACAAATCCCTCGCCGAGGCCGTGCTGAAGAAGCGGCTGGACCGGCTGAGCAAGACCATCTCGGACCACCAGGCGTCCTTCCGGAAAATCTGACCCCTAGATCTCCACTTTCGAGCCCAGCTCGATCACCGCGTTGCTCGGCAGGTTCAGGAACTCGGCCGCCGCGCTCGCGTTGTGGTGCATCTGGGCGAACAGCTTCTCGCGCCAGGGCGCCATGCCGCTGCCGATGGTGGGCACCACCACATCGCGAGAGAGGAAGTAGCTGGTGGTCATCGGGCCCATGTCGCAGCCGCGCCCGCGCATGGCCGACAGCGCCTCGGGCAGGTCCAGGTCGTTCTTGAAGCCGTAGTTCACCACCACCTGCCAGCAGTCGTGCCCCAGCGGCTCGATCTCCAGCCGCTTGTTCAGCCCGATCCAGGGCACTTCCTGGCTGCGCACGGTGACGAACAGGTTCTGCTCGTGCAGCACCTTGTTGTGCTTGAGGTTGTGCAACATGGCGTTGGGCACGGTGCCGATGTCGGCCGTGAGGAACACCGCCGTGCCCTCCACCCGCACGGGCGGTGCGATGAACAGCGCATCGAGGAAGCTGTTCAGCTCGATCGATTCGGCGTGCTGCGCCTCGGTCATGAGCGAGCGGCCGCGCTTCCAGGTCATCATGAGCGTGAACACCGCGCCGCCGATGAGCAGCGGGAACCAGCCGCCGGCGAACAGCTTGAGCAGGTTGGAGCTGAAGAAGGCGAGGTCCACCAGGAAGAAGAAGCCGGTGGCCAGCACGCACAGCCACAGCGGGTACTTCCAGCTGTAGCGCACCACGTAGAAGGTGAGCACCGTGGTGATGAGCATGTCCAGCGTGACCGCGATGCCATAGGCCGCCGCGAGGTTGCTGGACGACTTGAACATCACCACCGCCAGCACGATGGCGGTGAACAGGCTCCAGTTCACGAACGGCATGTAGATCTGGCCGGTGTGCTTCACGCTGGTGTGCTGGATCTTCAGGCGCGGCAGGTAACCGAGCTGGATCGCCTGCTTGGTCACGCTGAAGGCGCCGGTGATCAGGGCCTGCGAGGCGATCACCGTGGCCATGGTGGCCATGATCACCAGCGGCAGCAGCAGCCACTCGGGCGCCATGTTGAAGAACGGGTTCTTCACGGCCGCCGGGTCGGCCAGCAGCAATGCGCCCTGGCCGAAGTAGTTCAGCGTGAGGCAGGGCATGACGACCGAGAACCAGGCCAGGCGGATCGGGCGTTTGCCGAAGTGGCCGAGGTCGGCGTAGAGCGCCTCGGCACCGGTGACGCACAGCACCACCGCGCCCAGGATGATGAAGCTGGTGCCGGGCTGCGCCCACATGAAGCGCAGCGCGTGCAGCGGGCTGAGCGCGCCCAGGATCTCGGGGTGCCCCACGATCTGCGACACGCCCAGCGCCGCGATGGTGAGGAACCAGGCCAGGGTGATCGGGCCGAAGAAGCGGCCGATGCCGCTGGTGCCGCGCTTCTGCACCGCGAACAGCGCGAACAGCACCAGCAGGGTGATGGGCACCACGTAGTGCTTGAAGTGCGGCGAGATCACCTCCAGGCCCTCGACGGCCGAGAGCACCGAGATCGCCGGCGTGATGACGCCGTCGCCATAGAACAGCGCGGTGCCGAAGATGCCGATGGCCAGCAGCGTCTGGCGCAGCGCGGGCCGCTCCTTCACCGCCATGGAGGCCAGCGCGAGCATCGCGATCAGGCCGCCTTCGCCGTTGTTGTCGGCGCGCAGCACCAGCACCACGTACTTGAGGGAGACGATGACCGTCAGCGTCCAGAACAGGATGGACAGGATGCCGTAGACGTTGGCGTGGGTGAAAGGCACGTGGCCGGAGCCGAAGACCTCCTTGACGGCGTACAGCACGCTGGTGCCGATGTCGCCGTACACCACGCCGATGGCGCCGAGGGTGAGCGCAGCCAGTGACGATTTGGAAGCGGACACAAAACAACCCCGGCCTGTTGGCACGGGGTTCGGTTGTCGAGGGAACGCGATTGTGCGCCCGCCGGCGGGGCCTTGTCTGCCGGCTCAGCGCTCTAAACGGCGGCGCCCGCGCCGAATGTTGCGCCGCAGCAACTCACTCGTAGACTTCGGCGTCCGGGTCGGTGGCTTCCAGCTCGTAGCTCGCCGCCAGCATGGCCAGGCGGCCGATCACGCCGTACATGTAGAAGCGGTTGGGCACGCTCGCGCCGGGCTTCTGGCCGGGCTGCGGCAGCTGCGCGCTCTGCTCGAAAGCCAGCGGCACGTAGCTGGAGCCGGGCGCGTTGAGGTTCTCGTCCACGCCGCGGTCGGCGTGCACGCGGTAGAAGCCGCCGACCACGTAGCGGTCCATCATGTAGACCACGGGCTCGGCCACCGCGCTGTTGATGCGCTCGTTGGTCAGCACGCCTTCCTGGATGATGACCTCGTGCACCTCCTGGCCGGCCTGGCCCACGGCCATGCGGGCCTTGGTCTTGGCCGAAAGGTTGTCGATGTCCTTGGCGTCGCGCACGGTCAGGATGCCCATGCCGCCCGTGCCGTTGTCGGCCTTGACCACCACGAACGGCTTTTCGTTGATGCCGTATTCCTTGTACTTGCGGCGGATCTTGCCCAGCAGCGCGTCGGTGTTGCTGCGCAGGCATTCCAGCCCGGCGTCTTCGTTGAAATCCACCTGCCCGCACTGGTTGAACATCGGGTTGATCAGCCAGTGGTCCATGCCCAGCAGCTTGCCGAAGCGCTTGGACACCTCTTCATAGGCCTTGAAGTGGTGGCTCTTGCGCCGCGTGCCCCAGCCGCCGTGCAGCGGTGGCAGCAGGTACTGCTCGTGCAGGTCTTCCAGGATGCCCGGCACGCCCGCGCTCAGGTCGTTGTTGAGCAGGATGGTGCAGGGGTCGAAGTTCTTCAGGCCCAGGCGGCGCTTGCTGCGCAGCAGCGGCTCCAGCACCACCTTGTCGCCGCCGGGCAGCTCGATGGTGGTGGGGGCCTTGATGTCGTTGGAGAGCGAGCCCAGGCGCACATTGAGCCCGGCCATGTAGAAAATGCGCTGCAGCTGCGCCAGGTTGCTCAGGTAGAAGGTGTCGGTGGTGCTCTCGGGCACCAGCAGCAGGTTCTTGGCCTCGGGGCAGATCTTCTCGATCGCCGCCATCGCGGCCTGCACCGCCAGCGGCAGCATCTCGGGCGTGAGGTGGTTCCAGCCGCCGGGATACAGGTTCGTGTCCACCGGCGCCAGCTTGAACCCCGCGTTGCGCACGTCCACCGAGGTGTAGAACGGCGGCGTGTGCTCCATCCACTCGAGGCGGAACCAGCGCTCGATCACCGGGGTGGACTCGAGGATGCGCTGCTCGAGCTCGTTGATGGGGCCGGTCAGGGCGGTGACGAGGTGCGGGACCATAGGGGGAGGGGTATTGGCGGCTGGGGAGGCAACCAGTGTAATGGGGGCGCATGACGCCAATTTCAAGCCGGTTCCAGCGCCTGGAAGCGGCCCCATAACGGCCCGAGGGAGGGTTCCGATGACGATTTTCGCCCTGATGACCGCCCTGGCCGCCTGGTTCAGCGTGTGGCGGCCACCCGAAAGCACCGGTCTGCGGGTGCTGCTGATGGGGGTGTTCCTGCTGCTGGGCGCCCTGTTCGCCCTGGCCGGCGGCTTCGCCTACTGGTGGGACAGCGGCATGCGCCCGACCCGCGCCAGCCCCTGGCTGCTCATCTGGGGCCTGCTGACCCTGGCCTCCCAGGCCGGCAACCTGCTGCGCGCGGTGTTCGAAGGGGAAGGCGGGACGGACTGGCCGGGGCGGCGCTGAGGCTCAGTTTTTTTCCCAATAGGTCTGGGCATCATTCCGGCTCCAAGGCGGCAATACAGCCTTCTGGATTTCCACTCCGTCCAAAGCGGTAAAGGTCTTTTTGAAAAGAGCCACATCTCTCTCGTAGGCGTCCGTGATTTCAATATCGAAAGTCCCGGTCGAAGCCCCCGCAATCGCCTGATCAATCAATGGGATAACAGGGCCTGCACGGAATTCGTTGTCCCGTCGTTCGCGAATCACCGCATTGACCGCCCCAAGGTAGTGAGCGCCGGCGGTTGCCAAGGGCAGTTCGGAGTGCAAAGGCACGAAATAAGTGCCCAGTACGGGAAACGCAGCGCTCATGGCGTTAAGGCCGCGAAGGGTGTACGCCGCACTATCGACCGTGAAACGCAATAGGTAGGTCACGCTTCCGTCTTCTGCAGGTGAGACGACACGGCCCTTGCCGTCCATCCGAAAGGCCACCTGCTCAGGTTTTGCCAGGCCTCCACGCGCATCCAGAAGAACACCAAGCACATCTGGCTTCCACCTCGGCTTGTGTTCATTGTTCACGCGCACCGACATCAGATACAGCGGTTTCGAGGGATCAACTTTGGGGGCCCCCTCGGCCAGAGGCATGGGCAAGGAAGCACATGCCGTTGTCAGGGCCGCAAGCGTGGCCGCGAAGAAAATCTTCATCTTTTTACTCAATTTTTGTTAAACAAGTTGAGTATTTTAGACGAAAAGTTCTAATTAATTATCAAATCAGCCTGGTCCAAAACGCGCCAGCGAGCGCGCCTTCGACCTGGCCGCCTCCACCTCGCGGTTGCGCGGCGCGGCGGTGGTGCGCAGCGAGGCCATGAGTTCGCGCGCTGTCGCGGCCACCTGCTCCACCGCGCGGTCGAACGCCGCTTCGTTGGCCTGCGACGGCACGTTGAAGCCGCTGAGCTTGCGCACGAACTGGAGCGAGGCGTCGCGGATCTCCAGCTCGGTCGCGGGCGGCTCGAAATTGAACAGAGTCTTGATGTTGCGGCACATGGTCTCTTCACTCCTGGTGAACGCCCTCAGGGGCGGTCGGCGGCGGTCCGGTAGGGCGGGCGCGCCGAGGGGTCGTGGCGGATGATCGCGCTGGCCTGTTGCACGTGCGGCAACGCCCGCGCAAAGGCCTCGGCCTGCGCCGCCACGGCCTGGCGCCGGGCACAGCCCTCGATGTACACCACACGCCCCTGCACCGTCACCCAGAGCGTGCTGTCGGCGGTGAACGCGGGGCGCCGTTTCAGGGCCTGCCGAAAGGCGGTGGCGATGTCCTGGTCGTAGGCGAAGGCGTTGGGGCGATCGCAGGCTTTCGCGAG
Organism: Hydrogenophaga sp. GW823-FHT04C09; assembly: GCF_058796355.1. NCBI lineage: Bacteria > Pseudomonadati > Pseudomonadota > Betaproteobacteria > Burkholderiales > Comamonadaceae > Hydrogenophaga > Hydrogenophaga sp. GW823-FHT04C09. The sequence continues at coordinate 280,563 of NZ_JBXAIO010000008.1, forward strand.
CCAGCAGGTCGTGCCCTTCTCGGCGCGCCGGTGCGTCTGGGCCAGTCGCTCGCGCTCGGTGATGAACGGCCCCGCCGGCCGGGGGCAGTCGGACACGGCGGCCGAGATCTGGAAGAACGGGTCGTTGAACCAGTTCTGCGCCGCTTCACCCGCCACGGCCCCACCCGCATGCGCCAGGGCCAGGAATGCCAGCAGGCGCACCGGGCGTTTCACGGCCGGTCTTTCAGGGCGTCAGCCCCGCACTTCGCCCTCGCCCAGCACCACGTACTTGAGCGAGGTCAGGCCCTCCACGCCCACCGGGCCACGGGCATGGAACTTGTCGGTGGAAATGCCGATTTCGGCGCCCAGGCCGAACTCGAAACCGTCGGCGAAGCGGGTGCTCGCATTCACCATGACGCTGGCCGAATCCACTTCGCGCAGGAAACGCTGGGCGTGCACGTGGTCGGTGGTGATGATGGCGTCGGTGTGGTGGCTGCTGTAGCGGTTGATGTGGGCGATGGCCTCGTCCACGCCCGCCACCAGCTTGATGCTGATGACCGGGGCGAGGTACTCCTCCGACCAGTCGGCCTCGGTCGCCTCCTTCAGGTTCGCGCCCGGCACCGCCGCCAGGATCGCCCGGCTCTCGGCGCAGGCCCGCATCTCCACGCCCTTGGCGGCGAAGATGGCGCCGATCTTCGGCAGGAAATCGGCCGCCACGCCGCGCGCCACCAGCAGGCTTTCGGTGGCGTTGCAGGGGCTGTACTTCTGCGTCTTGGCGTTGTCGGTCACCTTCACCGCCAGCGCGATGTCGCAGGGCTCGTCCACGTAGGTGTGGCAGTTGCCGTCCAGGTGCTTGATGACCGGCACCTTGGCCTCGGCGCTGATGCGCTCGATCAGCCCCTTGCCACCGCGCGGGATGATCACGTCCACGTACTGCGGCATGGTGATGAGCTGGCCCACGGCGGCGCGGTCCGTCGTCGGCACCAGTTGCACCGCGTCGGCCGGCAGGCCGGCGTCCGTCAGCGCGCGCTGCACCAGCGCGGCCAGGGCGCGGTTGGATTCGATGGCCTCGGAGCCGCCGCGCAGGATGGCCGCGTTGCCGCTCTTGATCGACAGCGAGGCGGCCTCGATCGTCACGTTGGGCCGGCTCTCGTAGACCATGCCGAACACGCCGATGGGCACGCGCATCTGGCCCACGCGGATGCCGCTGGGCATCTGCTTCATGCCGCTGATGTCGCCAATGATGTCGGGCATGGCCGCGAGCTGCTCGCAGCCCTGGGCGCAGGTCTCGATGACCTTGGGCGTGAGCTTGAGCCGGTCCACCATGGGTTCGCTCAGGCCATTGGCGCGGGCGCGCTCCAGGTCTTTCGCGTTGTCCACCTGCAGCGCGTCCACGTTGGCGCGCAGCAGCGCGGCCAGGCCGCGCAGGGCCGCCAGCTTGGTGGCCGCGCTGGCCTTGGCCATGAGCGCCGAGGCCGCCTTGGCCTGCAGCCCCAGGGTGTTCATGAGTTCGGTGGTGTTGGTCGCGTTCATCCGGGCGATTTTCGCAGAGGCGCGCGCCCTTGGGGCAAGCGGGGTCAAGCCCCGGCGCCGGGCTGGTGCGCCGACAGCACGTGGGTGGCCACCATGTCCAGGCTGGGGCGAACAATGCCCTGCTTGTCCGTCCAGACCTTGGGCGTGAGCCCGCCCGAGAGGCTGAGCGACTCGCCGTCGCGCAGCGCCACCAGCGCCTGGCCCACCGCCTCGTCGAAAGCGATCACGTTGACGATGAATTCCTCGTCCGCCCGGTTGCGGGCCAGCACGCGGGCCACGATGTAGCCGCGCCCGGCCTTGTCCACGCGGCGGGAGGCCTCGCCCATCAGGCGCCCGGCGACCAGGCCGTCGATCATCGCGCGGGCCTCTCGAAACCGGCGGCGATCCAGGCCTGCGCGCTGTCCACGTTCAGCTTGAAGGTGGGCGGCACGGGCACGCAGGCCAGCTCGGCGTCGAACTCGTCGAGCGCGCGCAGCGTGGCGGTGGCGCCCTCCTCGTCGGGCACGATGGCCAGGGCGACGCGGATGCGCTGCCCGTCCACCGCCACGGTCACGTTCTTGTTCAGCTCCGCGTGCCGCTGCTGCTCGGAGCGGCGGATCACCTCTTTCGCGGTCTTCACCAGGGTGTTGAAGGCCGCGGTGTCCAGCGGCTTGGGGTTCTTCTTGTCGCGGCCCATGGTCCAGGGGCCGACCAGCGCCGGTTCGGCCCCGTTGTCCAGGTACATGGCGACGGCCCAGCCGTCATCGTCGTCGTTCTTGATGACGCGGGCGGTCCAGTGTTCGTCGCTCCAGACGCGGGCTTCGTGAATGGGTTCTTGGGTATCGGATGTCATGAAAGGCGATCGGTCAAGGGCCGAACAGGATAACGCCCTTCACTTCACCGGCATCGGCGTGGCGCGGTCCACCGCCACCACCGCCACCGAGTTCTGCGGCGAGCCTTCGATCACGCGGTCGGAGTACGTGAGGTAGACCAGCGAATGCCGCTTGGCGTCCACCATGCGCACGATGCGCAGCCGCTTGAAGATCAGGCTGGTGCGCTCGCTGAAGATCTCTTCCTGTTCCTTGATGGGCTTGGCGATGGCGATCGGGCCCACCTGCCGGCAGGCGATGGACGCCTCGGACTTGTCCTCGGCCAGGCCGAAGGCGCCCTTGAGACCACCGGTCTTGGCGCGCGAGATGTAGCAGGTGACACCCGTCACGCCGGGGTCGTCGTAGGCCTCGACCACGATCTTGTGGTCGGGCCCGATGAACTTGAACACCGTATCCACCGAGCCGATCTCTTCGGCATGGGCGGCGGTGGTGGTGGCGGCGAGCAGCAGCAGGCAGGGAGCGAGGAAATGGCGCATGGTGGGCTTTCCGGAAGGGTGGCGAATGCCCACACGGTAGCAGGCGCGGCAGGCCGGGCACACCCGACGGGACTCAACTGGCCTCGGTCTCGCGGACGCGGTAGCGCTCGAAGATGGGCGAAGAGGTGCTGGCCAACGCCAGCTCGGCAGAGATCGCCATCAGCGCCGGCCCGAGTTCCTGCATGCGCGATTCCGTCAAGCGGATCAGCGGGCCTGCGATCGTGATCACGCCGATGGCGGCTTCGCCCGGGCGCTGGATCGCAGCCGCCATGGCACTCATGCCGGGCGCGAACATTTCATTGATCGTGCTGTAGCCGCGACGGCGCGTGTCCTCAAGGATTTTCGCGAGCGCCTTCACAGTGTTGGGCGCCTTGGGCCCGAACTGTTCACGGCTGCCAAAGCCCTGGCGCGCCACGATCTCCAGCGCCTGGTTCTCGGGCAGGGTGGCCAGCCATGCATGGCCTGCCGAGCTGCACGACAGGCGCACATCGGTGCCCGTGTCCGGGTCGTAGCGCAGGCCCGCCTTGGCGCCCTGCGCCTTGGCAACGAAGGTCAGGCGTTCGCCGTCAACGATGGCCAGGCGCACAAGCTCGCCCGAGATCTCGGCCATGCGGTCGATCAGCGGCTGCGCGATGTCGACGATGCCGGACCCGCTCAGGTAGTTGAGACCCAGTGCGGCGAGCTTGGTGGTGAGCGCGTAGTCGCCGTGCTCGCGCATCTGGCGCACCCAGCCGCAACGCACAAGGTCGCTGAGCATGCGGTGGCATGCGCTGCGCGGGATGTTCAGGTCGTCCGCAATCGAGGCCAGAGGCTGGCCTTCGGGGCGCGCCGCGAGGTATTCAAGGGCGGCGAGGGATCGGTCGAGGTTGATGGCCATGGATTCCACTATTGCAACACATGCCAAAAATGGAATACGATTCCAAATGGAATAACATTCCCATCGACACTGTCAAATTCGATTCTGACGCCCTTTCAAGGAGAGCACACGTGAAAATCAAGGTATCGCTGGCCGCGCTGGCCGCCGCTCTTTCGTTGGGCCTGGCCAGCGGGGCGGCTGCGCAGGACATCCAGGAACGCACCATCAAGTTTGGCCATCTGAACAATGCGGGCCATCCCACCAGCCTGGGCGTGCGCAAGTTCGCCGAGATCGTCGCCGCCAAGACCGGCGGAAAGATCAAGGTGCAGGAGTTCGCGTCGTCCCAGCTCGGCAACGAGCTGCAGCAGCAAGCAGCCCTGCAAGGCGGCGTGCAGGAGATGCTGGTGGCATCGACCACCTCGCTCAATGGCATCGTCAAGGAATTTGGCCTGCTGGACTTCCCCTTCCTGTTCGCCAATGAGCGGCAGGCCGATGCGCTGGTGGACGGCCCGCTGGGCAAGATGCTCAGCGCCAAACTGCCGGAAAAGGGCCTGGTGGTGCTGGGCTTCTTCGATCTGGGGTTCCGCAACGTCACCAACAGCAAGCGGCCCATCACCAAGGGCGCTGATCTGGAAGGCCTGAAGCTGCGCGTGATCCCCAACCCGGTGTTCCTGGAAACCTTCAGGACATTCAAGGCCAACCCCCTGCCGATGCCGTTTGCCGAACTGTATGGCGCGCTCGACAGCAAAGCGGTCGACGGGCAGGAGAATCCCTTCGCGGTCATCGAGTCGAGCAAGTTCTACGAAGTGCAGAAGTACGTGAGCGGCACCAACCACGTCTACGCGACCAACCCCATCCAGATCAGCAAACGTTTCTGGGACCGCCTCTCGCCGGTGGAGCAGAAGATTCTTCAGGAAGCCGCCACCGAAGCCCAGAACTGGCAACGTGTCGTCAGCCGAGAGGTGTCAGGCAAAGCGCTGGGCGAGCTCAAGGCCAAAGGCATGATCTACAACGACATTCCAGCCGCCGAACTGGCCCGCATGCGGGCCGACGTCCGTCCCGTCTACGACAAGTTCTCCGCCGCGTACGACCCCGCGGTCGTCACGCTCTTCAGAGCCGAACTGGAGCGGGTCTCCAAGCTCTGAACCCCATGAAAATCCTTGTCCTGCACGGACCGAACCTGAACCTGTTCGGCCGGCGCGAACCCCATATCTACGGCACCACCACGCTCGCGGAGATCAACGACCGCCTGCGTGCGCTCGCGGTGGAACTGGAGGTCGAGCTTGAGATTCACCAGTCCAACCACGAAGGGGTGCTGGTGGACCGCTTTCACGACAACATCGATGTGGCGGCCGGCGCGCTGCTCAACCCCGCGGCACTCACCCAGCACGGCGTATCGCTGCACGACGCGATCAAGGCCATGCCATTTCCAGTGCTCGAGATCCACATGTCGAACATCGGCGCGCGCGAGCAGTGGCGACATCACTCGATCATCTCGCCCGCGGTGAAGGCAACGATCCAGGGCCTGGGCTGGCGCTCGTACACCGCGGGCCTGCGCGCGCTCGTCGAGCTGGTGCGCGAAGCGCGCGCCACCGCCTGACAGCGGGCACGGCGAAGCCAGGAAACACCATGGCGCTGCTGGGTCAAGGAGCCGTGGCCATGTGGTGGGACATTGCGCCCGCCTTCAGGGCCGAATTCGAGGACTGGCACACGCACGAGCACTTCCCGGAACGCATGGCGATACCGGGATTCCACCGCGGCTCGCGCTGGTCCGCTGCCGATGGCGGCGAAGGCTTCTTCGTGCTGTACGAACTCGAGGCTTATGAGACCCTGGCGTCACCTGGCTACCTGGGTCGACTCAATGCGCCCACCACCTGGTCCGCGAAGATGATGCCGCATCACCGCCACATGGTGCGCAGCCAGTGCCATGTACTCGAGAGCTTTGGCGGCGCGCTGTCGCGCCACGCGCTCACGGTGCGCCTTTCACCGAGCGAAGGTGCCGCCGAGCGGCTGCGTGATCATCTGCGCACACAGGCCAACGCGTTCAGGTCGCGCCCCGGCGTCTCGGCCGGACACCTGCTCGTCCACCAGGCCCCCAAAATCGAGACCACGACAGAGCAGAAAATTCGCGGGGGACCGGACCTCGCAGCCGACTGGATCTTCATCGTCTGCGGCTACGACCTCGCGTCACTGCAGGCCCTGGCCGGCACGGAGCTGTCCGATGCGGTGCTTACCGGCGCGGGCGCAAAAATCGGCGCGGTGCGCGGTCTGTATGCACTGTCGCACACCAACACCGCCACCGACGTCGACTGAAGGAGGGGCGCTGTCAGGCAACGCCACCGCTTCAGCGCAGGCCGAAGAAACTCAGAATGACGCCAATGACGACGACCAGGCCCACGATGTAAATGATGGTGTTCATGAGGTGTGCTCCTTGTAGAGATACCCCATCGTAGGGAGCCTGGATCGTCTGGCATGTCAGCCGCCGCGATGCCTCTTTGTAGGACGGCGCGCACGCCGTCCGCGCAGGCATCAGAGGTTGCCCTTGGTCCACGGGCCCACGATGGCCACCGTGATGCCGGGCGTCTGCAGGTTGGCGAACAGGATGCGGCCGGTCGGGTCGAAGCAGGCGCCGCAGAACTCGTAGCCCCGGTAGTCCGCCGCGCCCACCGTCTTGCCGGCGGTGGCGATCTGGCCGGCGTCCAGGCTGAGGTTGTTCTTGCACAGGATGTAGGCCTCGCCCGCCGGATTCAGGCCCAGCAGGCGCGAGCCGGTGCCGAAGGCGTCGGTGGAGCCACCGCCGTCTTCGCACAGCACCACGCCGCCGCGCGGGCTCACCGTCACGTTGTCGGGGTTGTTGCCGGCGGTCTGGTGGCCGCTGACGAAAACCGCGCGCAGGCGCATGGTCGAGATCGTCAGCTCCCACACCGCGCCCTCGCCCTGGCCCACGCGGCCGTTGCCGTCGACACCGGCGGCGGTGTCCACGATGAACAGCTTGCCGCCCGAGTACCAGATGCCTTCGCCCCGGCTCATGCGCGCGCAGCCCTGGCTCAAGGCCTGGTAGGTCGGGCCGGCCGCGAAGCCGATGCTCACGCCACCGGGCTGGCCGACCACGACCACCGGGTCGGCGTCCGGGTCGGCGATGTCGACCCACTCCAGCTCGTACTCGTCGCCGATGTCGGGGTTCAGCAAGCCCTGGTCGTTGGCCTGGGCCAGCGTCGAAGGCCGCGCCTGACGCACCAGGGTCTTGATGCGCGCGGCCTGCAGGCGCCCGCCGTGGTGCAGGCTGCCGAGCTGACCCGAGGTGTCGTCCGGCACGTAGCGGAAGAAGGCTGCCACATTGCGGTTGTCTTCGGTCTCGTAGACGTGGCCCGTGGCCGGGTCCACCGCGACCGCCTCGTGGATGAAGCGGCCCATGCCCACGATGGGCTGGGCGATCGACTCGGCCGCGTCGTCGGCCACCTCGAACACGTAGCCGTGCTTCTTGCCGCCGATGCCCGAGAAGTCGTAAATGGTTTCTTCGCAGGTGAGCCAGGTGCCCCAGGGCGTGGGGCCGCCCGCGCAGTTGCCCAGGGTGCCGCTGAGCGAGCCCACCGAGCCGGCCCATTGGCCGTCGCGGAACAGCAGGTTGCTGGTGCCGCCCGCGGGGTAGCCCACGAAAGGCGCGGGCGCGGGTGCGGCGGGGTTGGTCACGATGCCGCCCGCGCCGATGCGGATCGGCTGGCCGCCGTAGAACACGGTGATGATGCCGTTGACCTCGGTCGTGGCGTAGGCATGGGGCGCCTGGATGGCCTCGCCCGGCGTGGCCACCAGGCCGCGTTCGTGGTTGCGCACCAGCACCAGTTCGCTGCTGCGACCCACGCGGCGCGAAGTCACCACGGCCATGCCGTCGTGGTTGCCCGGGGTGGGGAAACCGTCGCTCATGGCGTCGCCCGTCCAGCCGTGGCTGCGGTAGCTGAAGCCGGCCGGCAACTGCAGCAGCGGCAGGCCGGTGGTCATGTCGTTCACCGGCGAGACCGGCCCATAGGGCGACACGGCGGAGACCGCCTGCTTGCCGGTGGCGGCGCGCGCGTTGCTCGCGTAGAGCGCGCCCATCAGGCCGGTGAAGCGCGTGGCGGCGATGGCGCCGGAGCCCTGCAGCAGGCGGCGGCGAACGGGGGAGAACGGGACGGAAGACATGGCATGACCTCGTGGGGTTGTGGGTTTGCCACCATCTTCCGCCGCGCTCATTGCCGTTCTGTCGCACACCGGCCCGAAGCGAATGGGCCGTTTGGTGCCCCCCGGATCAGCGCGTGCCCGCCCCCACCAGCATCTCGCAAGGGCCCACGAAACCACCCGCCTCGGTTTCGAAGCGGGCCAGGGCCTGCTCGATCTCCGTCCACGTGTCGGCGCGTTCGTCCTCGCTCAGGCCCGCCAGCATCTGGTGCAGGGCCCCGAAGGACTCGCGCTCGAACCGCACGCACTCGGCGGCCGTGGGAAGGTGCACGGGGGAATCGACCCTGCGCACCTCCACGTCCCGAAAACCCGCCTGCTCCAGCGTCTTCGCCAGCACGCCCTCAGCGCCCAGGGAGAACGGCCCCGGTTGCCCGGGCAGGGGCGGCGGCAGCTGCGCGCGGCGCCGGATGATGCCGACCGGCACGGCGAAGAAAGGGTTGCGCTCGGCGGTGGAATACACCACCGCGGCGAACCGCCCGCCCGGCTTCAAGGCATGGCGGATGCCGGCAAGGGCGCGTTGCTGGTCGGGGAAGTAGATCAGACCGACGCGCGAGACCGCCGCGTCAAAAGAGGCGCGAGGCAAAACGTCGTGGCGCTCACCATCGAGTTCCAGGGTGTCCACGTTCGACAGGCCGGCCTGCTCGGCCGCCGATTTCGCGTGGCGCAGGATCGCCGGGGAGATGTCGGTCGCCAGCACGTGGCCATTCGCGCCCACGCGGCGCGCGGCGACCAGGGTCTGTTCGCCCGCGCCCGCCGCCACGTCGAGCACGCGCGAACCGGGGCCGACGGCCGCCATGTCCAGCATGACCTCGGTCGCCGGGCCCAGCCAGCGGGCCAGCAAGGGCGCCCATCGGTCCCAGGCTTCGGCGGCGTTCTCCCACTGCGCGCGCGTGGACTGGCGGAACTTCTCGGCATCGAAAACAGCCGGGGCGGCGGGGGAGGCAATGAGGGTCTCGGTCATGGCAGTGCTCCTTGAAAAGACCGGTGCGAGTTGCACGGTCGGTCTTCAAGTTAAGCCCGATGCCAGGCAGCCTCAAGTCCAGAATCTGGAGTAGGCAAGCCGGCGGCACACCGATAGACTGGCCCGCATGATCGACTACATGCAGTTCTGTACCGTCGCCCGAGGCGCCGAGGTATTGGGCGAGCTGTGGACACCCCTCGTGGTGCGCGAGCTGCTCTGCGGCAGCCACCGCTTCAACGACATTCACCGCGGCGTGCCGCGCATGTCGGCCACGCTGCTGACGCAGCGGCTGCGCAAGCTGGAAGAGATCGGCGTCCTCGAGCGGCGGCGCGTCGAGAAAAACTGGGAATACCACCTGACGCCCGCAGGCGAAGAACTGCGACCGATCGTCGTCGGCATCGGCCATTGGGGCGCGCGCTGGATCGGCAGCCGGCTGCGGCACGAGCAACTCGATGCAGGCTTTCTGATGTGGGACATTCGCCGCTTCGCGCGCCTGGAAGCGTTTCCCGACGGAGAACGCACCGTCGTCCACTTCCGGTTCAGCGATGCGCCGGCGGCCGAGCGGCAATGGTGGCTCGTGGTGGAGCACCACGAGGCCGACCTCTGCCGCGACGACCCGGGTCACGACGTGAGCGTGCTGGTCGACTCGACGGTGCGCGCACTCACCGAAATCTGGACCGGTGACAGCGACCCCGAACAGGCCATCCAGTCCGGGAGCCTCACGGTGCAAGGCGCGGGCCGCAACGGCCAGCGGCTCTGGCGCTGGTTGGGGCGCAGCATGTTCGCCCCGACGCGCATGGCGCAGCGCTGAAGGCGCGGTTACTTCCCGACCGGCGCGATGGCGCCGATCGGCGGCCTGCGCCGCGACCGCCACCGCATCAGCACCGGCAGCAACAGCATCAGGCCGCCACTCAGCCAGAGCCCGATGGAAATCGGGCTGCCGACCAGGATGCCCGCATCGCCGTTGCTGATGGACAGCGCGCGGCGCAGGTTCTGCTCCATCAGGTCGCCCAGCACGAAGCCCAGGATCAAGGGCGCCATCGGCACGCCCTGCTTGCGCAACAGGTAGGCCGCGAAGCCGAGCCCCACCATGAGCATCAGGTCGAAGGTGGTGGCGTGCACCGCGTACACCCCCACGCTGCTCACGGCCAGGATGGACGGCACCAGGAACCAGTTGGGCACGCTGAGGATGCGGGTGAAGAATCCCACCATGGGGATGTTCATCACCAGCAACATCACATTGGCCAGGAACAGCGAGGCGATCAGCCCCCACACCAGCGTGGGCTGCTGCGTGAACAGCGCCGGGCCCGGCGTGATGTTGTAGAGCGAGAGCGCGCCCATCATCACGGCCGTGGTGCCCGAGCCGGGGATGCCCAGCGTGAGCATGGGCACGAAGGAGCCGGTGGCGGCGGAGTTGTTGGCCGCCTCGGGCGCGGCCACGCCACGGATGTCGCCCTGGCCGAACGTGCCCTCCTTGTCGGTCAGCCGTTTCTCCATCGAGTAGGCCATGGCGCTGGCGATGGTGGCGCCCGCACCGGGCAACACACCCACCACGAAGCCCAGCACGCTGGAGCGGACCGTGCCCCACCAGGTGGCCGCCATCTCGCGCAGGTTGAACAGCATGCGGCCGGTCTGGGTGATGACACCCGTGCTGCTGTGGTGCTCCTGCAGCATGAGCAGGATCTCGCTGATGGAGAACACCCCGATCACGACCACGACGAACTGGATGCCGTCGGAGAGGTGGATGTCGCCACCCGTGAAGCGGTACACGCCGGAGTTCGAGTCCAGCCCCACGCAGGACATGGCCAAGCCGATCATCGCGGCCACGCCGGCCTTCACCGGCGCATCGCCCATCAGCCCCGCGATGCAGGCGAACGCGAAACACATGAGCGCGAAATACTCCGCCGGGCCGAACGACAGCGCCCACTGCGCCAGCAGCGGCGCCAGCAGCACGATGCCCACCGTGGCCAGCAAGGAGCCCACGAACGAGCTCCAGGCCGAGATCGACAGCGCCACGCCACCCAAACCCTGGCGCGCCATCGGGTAACCGTCGAGCGCCGTCATGATGGCGCCCGCGTCGCCCGGCACGTTGAGCAGGATGGAGGAAATGCGCCCGCCGTACTCGCAGCCGATGTAGACCGCCGCCAGCAGGATCAGCGAGGTCTCGGGCGGCAGCTTCATCGCGAAGGCCAGCGGCATGAGGATGGCCACGCCGTTGATGGGCCCCAGGCCGGGCAACAGCCCGACGATGGTGCCGATGAACGAACCCAGCGCGGCGATGACCAGGTTGACGGGGCTGAAGGCCACGCCGAAACCTTCCATCAGGTGTTTGAGCACATCCATCTCACAGACCTCCCAGCCACGCGGCCAGCGGGCCGACGGGCAGCACCACGTCGAGCACCTTGTCGAACAACAGGTACAGCACCAGCCCCAGCGCCGCACCGCCCGCCAGCGCCTTGCGCCAGCTGCCGCCAAACGCCATGCCCACCGGCACCGTCATCAGCGCCGTGGCCAGCGCGAAACCCAGGGCCTGGAACAGCGCGGCATACGCCAGGATCGCGCCCGCGCACCACAGCGTGGGCACCCAGGGCACGCCCTTGAAAGCATCAGCGCCTTGTGTGGGGCGGAACATCAGCCACAGCCCCGACAGACCCAGCCCCACGGCCAGCAGCAAGGGGAAGGCGCGCGGGCCCAAAGGCTCGTAGGAAAAGGCGGCGGTGTAGTCGTGCGCCGCCGCGGTCATGGCCACGGACGCGAGGGCACACGCCGCGCCAAGTGCTCGATCGCTCATGGCCTTACTTGGCGGGCGTGGTGGCGAGCCCGAACTCGTCGGCCAGCTTGCGGTAACCCGCCACCTGCTTCTTCACATACGCGTCCAGCTCGGCGCCCGTCATCGCGAGCGGGAACAGGCCGCGCTCCGTGCGCAGGGCGTTGTAGGCCGGCGTGGCCATCATCTTGGTGAAGGTGTCGGCCCAGACCTTGTAGTCCGCGTCACTGACCTTCGGCCCCAGGTAGAAGCCGCGGATGATGGGCCACTCCACCTCGAAGCCCTGCTCGCTCGCGGTGGGGATGTGCGCCATGTCACCGCTCAGCCGCTTGTTGTGCATCACCGCGAGGATGCGCACCTTGGCACCCGCCTTGATCTGCTGCTGGGCCTCGGCGGCATCGCCGGTGAACACATGGATGTGGCCACCCTGCAAGGCCGTGAGTGCCTCGCCGCCACCTTCAAACGCGACGTAGCGCATGGACTTGGGGTTGACCCCACCGGCGCGCGCGGTCAGCGCGGCCTTCATCCAATCCTGGCTGCCCACCGTGCCGCCCGCGCCCAACACCACCTTGGTGGGGTCGGCCTTCATCGCGGCCATCACGTCCTTCAGGGATTTGAAAGGCGAACCCTCGGCCACCACCACCGCGCCGTAGTCGGTGCCGATGGCGGAGAGCCAGCGCACGTCGTTCTCGGTATAGCGGCCGAACTTGCCCTGGGCCAGGTTCAGCAGCGAGCCGCCCGAGAAGGCGATGATGGTGTTCGCGCTGTCGGGGCGCTGGGCAATCACCGTGTTGTAGGCCACGGCGCCGATACCGCCCGGCATGTAGGTCACGCGCATCGGGTCGGCGATGAACTTGCCCTCCACCAGGGCGCTCTGCACCAGCTTGCAGGTCAGGTCAAAGCCGCCACCCGGCTTGGCGGGCGCGATGCACTCGGTTTTCTCCAGGGCGCCGGCCGCGTGCGCCGACAGGGCGCCCGTCACCAGGGCGATCGCCAGAAGGCGGGGTAAGAATTTCATGAAGCTGTCTCCTCGTTGTGGCTGCTTGCTGAATGCCCGCGCAGGCTCGGCGTGGCAGGCCACTGTAAAAAAAACGCACTTTCAGGACGCTTTCAGCGCGGGAGCGAAACCCCGAGGGTTAACCCGCGAACTCGGCGGGCAGTGCCAGCACGACGGCCAGCCCGCGCCCATCGGGACCGGGCCGCACCTGCATCGCGCCCCCATGGCGCAGCGCCACCGAACGCGCGATGGACAGGCCCAGGCCCGAGCCCGGCAACTGCCGGCCACCGCTGCCGCGAAAGAAGCGCTCCCCGACGCGCTGCAACTCCTCCGGCGGCATGCCCGGCCCGTCGTCCACCACGCTGAAACACACCTGTCCACCTTCGCCGCCCAGGAACAGCGTGACGTGGCCGCCCTCGCCCCCGTGGCGAATCGCGTTGTGCAGCAGGTTCGACAAAGCCTCGTTCAACAGCGCGGGCTCGCCCCGGAACGGCAGCGTGGCCATGGGCGCGTGCAGGCCCAGGTCCACCCCCTGCTGGCGCGCCACGGGCCACCAGCGGCGCATCAGGTCTTCGGCCATCACCACCGCGTCCAGCGCCTCGGGCGCGGGCGGCGCGCTGTCGGCCTTGGCCATCGCCAGCATCTGGTTGGTCTGGCGGATGGTCTCGTCCAGCTGCGAGCGGATGTCGTCCACCACCGTGCGCAGCGCGGCCGGGTCGTCTTCGCGCAGCGCATAGGCCACCTGCGTGGACAGCGTGGTCAACGGCGTGCGCAGCTGGTGCGACGCGTCGTCCACGAAACGCCTCTGCTGCTCGCTCTGCGCGCGGTTGCGCTCCACGTGGTGGTTGATCGCGCCCACCAGCGGCAGCAGCTCGGCCGGCACGTCGTCGCTCGCGATCGGCGTGAGGTCTTGCGGCGAGCGCGACTCCACGTCCTGCCGCAGGCGTGCCAGCGGCTGCAGTGCCCAGGCGATGGTGAGGCCGAACAAGGCGCTCGCCACCACCACCAGAAAAAAGTCGCGCGCCACCGACTGCATCACCAGCGCGTCCTGAAAATCGTTGCGCGCCTCCAGCGTCTCGGCCACCTGGATCACCACGCGCTGCGAGCCCGCCTCGCCCGTGAGCGGCGGCGACAGCTCGCGCGCGTAGCTGCCCACGCGCACCGCCTCGCCGAAATACTCACCGTCGTAGAACTGGGGCACACCGGTTTTCAAAGGCTGGGGCGGCGCGGGCAGCCCCGGGCTGCCGATCTCCACCAGGCCGTCTTCCGAGGCCACGCGGTAATACACCTTGCCGTTGGCGGTCAGCTCGAAGAACTCCAGCATGCGGTACGGCAGCTCCACACCCAGGCCACCGCTCGCGGTGGAAATGCTCGAGTCGATCGACTTCACCGCGCCCAGCAACGAGCGGTCGTAAGCCGCGTCCGCCGCGTCGCTGGCCGTGCGCCAGGCCAGCCACAGCTCGGCCGAGAACACCAGCAACATGCCCGGAATCAGCACCACCAGCAGCGCCCGCCGGATGCTCGACCGCAGCCAGCGCCGGGGCGGCTTCATGGCGCGCATTCCAGCAGGTAGCCCATGCCGCGCAGCGTGGTGATGCGCACCGGCGAAGCCTCCAACCGCTTGCGCAGGCGGTGCACCAGCACCTCGATCGCCTCGGGGTGCACGTCGCTCTCATCGGAAAACACGCGCTCCACCAGCTCGCGCTTGGACAGCGGCTCGCCGCTGTGCTGGATCAGCGCGCGCATCACCGCGTGCTCGCGCGGCGTGAAGGTCAACACCTCCTGCTGCAGGCGGAACTGCCGGCTCGCGCTGTCGTAGCTCAAGGGGCCGCACGCGAAGCGCGCGTGGTCCACCCCGTGCGAACGCCGGATCAGCGCCGTCAACCGGGCTTCCAGCTCCGCGAGTTCAAAAGGCTTGGCCAGGAAATCGTCGGCCCCGCCGTGCAGGCAGCTCACGCGCTCCATCAAGGAATCGCGCGCGGTGAGGATCAGCACGGGCAGGCGCTGGTCCGCCTCGCGCAGATCGGCCAACACGTCGTGGCCCTCCACCCCGGGCAGGCCCAGGTCCAGGATCAGCGCGTCGTAGCGCGTGGCCTTGAGGCTGCGGCGGACCAGGCGACCGTCGTTCACCCAGTCGATCAGGAAACCGTTCTGCGCCAGGGCCTTGGTGAGCCAGTTGCCAAGATCGGCATCGTCTTCGGCGAGCAATATCCGCATGGTGAGGTGTCTCCTGGATGTTGTCTTCCGCTGAAAACTGACCCAGTTAGAGCTGCAATTTCCATTTAAAGCTGACCCACGTAAGAACCCTATC
>NZ_JBXAIO010000009.1:0-203492 GCF_058796355.1 Hydrogenophaga sp. GW823-FHT04C09
CCTTCACGCGCGACGAGATGAACACGCTGCTGGCCCTGGCCGAAAAAGGCATCGCCGATCTGGTGGCGGCGCAGCGCCGACGACCCCGAGCCGCTCGTGGCCACCGGCCGCGCGCCCGGGCTGATCACGCAGCAGCCGGTCGGCGACAAGGGTTTCGGTTTCGATCCCGTGATGTACCTGCCCGAGTTCGGCCAGACCTTCGCGCAATTGCCCACCGAGGTGAAAAACGCGAACAGCCACCGGGGCCGCGCGGCGCGGCAGATGCTCGAACTGATGCGTGAGCGCTGGTTCTCGCCCGCGCCCTCGGACACACCATGAGCGAACCCACCGGCGTGCCGATGTCCTGGCCCGGCGGCCAGCCGGCCGCCGCGGGCCAGGCCGACCCGGCCTGGAACGACGTGCGCCACTGGATGCGCCCGGGCACGCTGCAGCTGCAGAGCCTGCCCCCGCTGTCGCTCTACATCCACCTGCCCTGGTGCCTGAAGAAGTGTCCCTACTGCGATTTCAACTCGCACGAATGGACGGCCACCGCCGCGCCCGGCAAGGCGCTGCCCGAAACCGCCTACCTCGAGGCCCTGCGCGCCGATCTCGCGGCCTCGCTGCCGCTGATCTGGGGCCGCACGGTGCACAGCGTGTTCATCGGCGGCGGCACACCCAGCCTGTTCTCGCCTGCGGCCATCGACCGCCTGTTGGGCGACGTGCGCGCGATGCTGCGGCTGGAGGCCGATGCGGAGATCACGCTGGAGGCCAACCCCGGCACCTTCGAGAAAGACCGCTTCCGCGCCTTCCGCGACGCGGGCGTGACGCGCCTGTCGATCGGCGTGCAGAGTTTCAACGACGCCCACCTCAAGGCGCTGGGCCGGGTGCACGACCGCGATCAGGCCCTGGCCGCGGTGGAAGAGGCCGCGCAGGCCTTCGACACCTTCAACCTCGACCTCATGTACGCGCTGCCAGGGCAGACGCTGGCCGATTGCGAGGCCGACGTGCGCACCGCGCTGTCGTTCGCGCCGCCGCACATCTCGATCTACCACCTCACGCTCGAACCCAACACCTACTTCGCCAAGTACCCGCCCGCGCTGCCGCCGGAGGACGAGGCCTGGGACATGCTGGACCGCATCACCGAGCTCACCGACGAAGCGGGCATGCAGCGCTACGAGGTCTCGGCCTATGCGCGCGAGGGGCACCAGTGCTGGCACAACCTCAACTACTGGCAGTTCGGCGACTACCTGGGCATCGGCGCCGGCGCGCACAGCAAGCTCAGCTTTGCGCACCGTGTGGCACGGCCGGTGCGTGTGCGCGAGCCGCGCCTGTACATGGAGCGCGCGCTGGCGGGCAACGCCGTGGTGAGCGCCGACGAAGTCTCGCGCAAGGCCTTGCCCTTCGAGTTCATGCTCAACGCCTTGCGGCTCAAGAACGGGTTCACGCTGCTGCAGTTCATGGAGCGCACGGGCCTGCCGCTCTCCAGCATCGCGCCGGCCCTGGCGCAGGCAGAGCAGAAGGGGCTGATCGCGCGCGATGCCACCCGGGTGTGGCCGACCGAACGCGGCTTCGATTTCCTGAGCGACCTGCAGGAACTGTTCCTGGCGGACTGAACCGCCGGGCGCGCTCAGGCGCTGGCCGCGGTGGTCTGCAGGCTGAAGCCCACGCGCGTGGTGCCACCGCTGGATTCGGCCGCCGGGAAACCGTCGTGCATGCGCGCGATGGCCGCCACGATGGACAGGCCCAGGCCATGGTGTGGTTTTTCCATCTCGCAGCGCGCGGCGTCGGCGCGGAAGAAGCGGTCGAAGAGGCGCGGCAGGTGCGAGGCTTCGATCGACGGCCCGGTGTTTTCCACCCACAGGCGCGCGCCACTTTCCGACTCGGGCGCGATGCGCACGCACAGCGCGGAGCCCTGGTCGGCGTAGCGGATCGCATTGCCCAGCAGGTTGGAGATCGCGCGCTTGATCAAAGGCGCATCCACCGACAGGTGGGCATCGCCCTCGATGGTCACGCGCAGCCCGCGCTCGTCCATGGGGGCTTCGTGGAACTCCACCACCTGTTGCACCAGCTCGGCCAGGCTCACCGGTGCGCTGCGGCGGGCCTTCACGCCCCGATCGGCCTGGGCCAGGAACAGCATGTCGTTGACGATGGCCGCCATGCGCTGCAGCTCTTCCAGGTTGGAGTGCAGCGTTTCCTCCAGTTCGGCCACGCTGCGCTCGCGGCTGAGCGCCACCTCGGTCTGGCCGATCAGGTTGGCCAGCGGGGTGCGCAGCTCGTGCGCCACGTCGGCGTTGAAACCCTCGAGCTGTACATAGGTGCGCTCGACGCGGTGCATCAGGCCGTTGAACTGGTCGATCACCGGTTGCAGTTCTTCGGCCGGTTCGGCCAGTGAGATGCGCTGGCCCAGGCGCCGCGCGTCGATGGCCTTGGTCTGGGCGGCCAGGTCGAGCAGGGGGCGCAGGCTGCAGCGCACGCGCCAGAAAGTGCCCCAGCCGACCAGGGCGCCCCCGGCCAGCACGGCACCGACCAGCAACAGGGCCATGCGGCGGGCGGTCTTCGCGTCCTGCGAACAATCCAGCACCACCTTGCCCTGCAGCAGGCCGCCGGTCGCCGTCGGCACCGCGAAATCCATGCCGCGGGCGGTGGATTGGTTCACGTCGAAGGTGGGTGCCGCGTCGCGGTAGAACTCGCTGCCGTCGGCGCGGTTCATCTGCACGAAGGTGCCCGGGCGGCGTTCGGCCAGCCAGGCCATCTTGGCCTTGACTTCGGCCTCGCCACCCTGGGCGTAGGCCTCGCGCGACACGTCCACCAGCACGGTGCTGTAGCTGCGCAGCTCTTCCTCGTGCTTGGCGATGAAGAGCATGGAGGTGGCGCCATAGATGAAGGCCAGCAGCACGCCCAGCCCGATCACCGTCTGCACGGCCAGCAGCAGCGAGAGGCGCCGGCCGATGGAATAGGTGCAGGGCGCCTCGGCGGGCTTGTCGCCGCCCAGGACCGGGGCCGCGTCCAGCACGGTCGTCGAGGTGTTCATGTGCGTTCCTCCAGCACGTAGCCCATGCCGCGCACGTTGTGCAGCAGCTTGGGTTTGAAGGGATCGTCCATCTTGGAGCGCAGGCGGCGCACCGCCACTTCCACCACGTTGGTGTCGGAGTCGAAATTCATGTCCCACACCTGCTCGGCGATGGTGGTGCGCGAGAGGATCTGCCCCTTGCGGCGCGCCAGCAGCGCCAGCAGCGAAAACTCCTTGGCCGTGAGGTCCAGCCGCTGGCCGGCGCGCCAGGCCTTGCGGCTGATCAGGTCCATCTCCAGGTCGCACACCGCCATGCGGGTGTTGGCCGCCTCGGCGACGGCGGCGGGGCCCCGGCGCAGCAGCGCGGCCACGCGGGCCAGCAGTTCGGAAAAGGCGAAGGGCTTGACGAGGTAGTCGTCCGCGCCGGCCTGCAGGCCTTGCACCCGGTCTTCCACGCGGTCGCGCGCGGTGAGCATCAACACCGGCGTGTTGCGCTTCTCGCGCAGCGCCGCGAGCACGCCGAAGCCATCGATGCCGGGCAGCATGATGTCCAGCACCAGCAACTGGTAGTCGCCTTCGAGCGCGAGGTAGCGGCCCTCGATGCCGTCGCGGGCGACGTCCACGGTGTAACCGGCCTCGGAGAGACCCCGCTTGACGTAGTCCGCCAGCTTGGATTCGTCTTCAATGACCAGCACGCGCATGGGAGTGGGGCTTAGTGACCGGATGGAGGGACAACAAGGCGGCAAAAGGCCTTGCACGACACCGAATTGTCACGGAATTGCCCGTTTTGCTGCATTACGAATCCGTAATTCTCGCGTTCTGAAAATGACAGACCCGGTTTTTACAGTCTCTCCTGTGCCGAAACCAAGGCGGCACAAACCTCCATCCAAACCTCCATCCATCCATTCAACCTACCGTTCAAGGAAGCATCATGAAACTCTCGACCCGTGTCCTCATCCCCCTCATGCTGACGGCTGTTGCCGGTGCCGCCATGGCCCAGAGCGCGCCGCTGACCCGCGCTGAAGTGCAAGCCCAGGCCATCGCCGCCCGCGACGCCGGCCAGCTGCCCGACACCGACATCGTGAAATTCGAAGTTGCCACGGGCTCCAGCCTGAGCCGCAACGAAGTCCGTGCCCAAGCCATCGCCGCCCGCGACGCCGGCCGCCTGGCCGACACCGACATCGTGAAGTTCGAGGTGCCCGCCGGTTTCGAGAAGACCCGCGCCCAAGTGGTGGCCGAGCTGAAAGAAGCCCAGCGCCTGGGCCTGGTGAATGAGAATGACGCCGCGTACCCGGTGATCGCCACCGCGCAACAGGCCGAGCAAGTGCGTCAGGCCGGTCTGCGCGCCGTCGCCGGCACCAGCGTCAGCCTGGGCCAGTGAAGGCAGCCCGCATGGCGAGGTGATCCGGCTGCCCCAAACTGACCTGCCGGAGCACCTTGTCAGGGTTGTTTTTCACCATGCAACAGGAGTGATGCCGATGCGAACCGCGTTGTCCGCACCAGAAACAGCAACGGGCCCCATGGGCCCGTTGCTGTTTCTGGTTCTGGCGGAGACGGTGAGATTCGAACTCACGGACCCTTGCGGGTCGGCAGTTTTCAAGACTGCTGGTTTAAACCGCTCACCCACGTCTCCGGGAGCGATGACAAGGGCGAGATTTTAGCCTGCCCGCCGCTTCAGGCCGGCACGGGCTCCCGGGATTCGCTGCGCAGCATGCCCCGGGTTTCGATGAAGCGCACCACCTCGTCCACACCCGTCAGGGTCTTGAGGTTGGTCATCACCCAGGGGCGGCGCGCGGCATCGGGGCGCATGCGCGCGGTGTCCGCCTTCATCACCTCCAGGTCGGCGCCCACGTGGGGCGCCAGGTCGGTCTTGTTGATGACGAAGAGGTCGCTCTTGGTGATGCCGGGGCCGCCCTTGCGCGGGATCTTCTCGCCCGCGGCCACGTCGATCACGTAGATCGTGAGGTCGCTGAGTTCGGGGCTGAAGGTGGCGGCCAGGTTGTCGCCGCCGCTTTCGATGAACACCACGTCGGCGTTCGGGAACTGGTCCAGCATGCGGTCGATGGCTTCGAGGTTGATCGAGGCATCTTCCCGGATCGCGGTGTGCGGGCAGCCCCCGGTTTCCACGCCCATGATGCGTTCGGCCGGCAGCGCGCCGCTCACGGTGAGCAGGCGCTGGTCT
Source organism: Hydrogenophaga sp. GW823-FHT04C09 (assembly GCF_058796355.1). Taxonomy (NCBI): domain Bacteria; kingdom Pseudomonadati; phylum Pseudomonadota; class Betaproteobacteria; order Burkholderiales; family Comamonadaceae; genus Hydrogenophaga; species Hydrogenophaga sp. GW823-FHT04C09. The sequence continues at coordinate 5,172 of NZ_JBXAIO010000009.1, forward strand.
TCCTTGGTGTAGATGTCGTTGGTGATAGCGATCAGGTCGTAGCGCCCGCGCATGGCCTTGCAGAGCATTTCCAGCAGCGTGGTCTTGCCCGAACCGACGGGGCCGCCGATGCCCACGCGCAAGGGGGGCAGGGTCTTGGTGCGGCGGGGGATGTGGTGCAGGGCGGTGGTCATGGCGGTCTCCTTGTAGGGGGGCGCGTGCTCAGGAGCGGAAGAGGCGAGAGTATTGCGTTTCGTGGCGCGCGGAAAGAATCGCGAGCATGGGGCTGAAGGCCTGTCGGGCGTCGTCGCTCAGGGCCATGGCGTGGTCCACCGCATCGGGGACCTGTTGCGCCAGCCGCGCGAGCATGCGCTGGCCCGAGCTCTGGCCGAGCGGCACCGATTTGATGGCGGCCTGCACCAGGTTCTCGGCCCAGCCGAAGGCATAGCCCACCAGGCTGTCGCGCACGCTGGCCTGCGCGCTCGCGGCGGCACAGGCGCAGGCCACCGGGTAGGTGGGTGGGTTCAGGTCGGCGGCTTGCAACTGCTCGAACACGCCCGCGCCCAGCTCGCCGAGCTGTCGCGCCCACTCGAGCAGCGAGCGCCCCATCTGCTCGGTCTGCAGGCGGAACTCCAGCGTTTCGCGGGTCTGCAGCACCCAGTGATTCAGCGCGCGCACGCGAGGCAGATCCTGCTTGCGCCAGGCGGGGATGGCCTGGGCCGCCACCGCGAGGTCGCTGCGCGCCAGGCCCAGGTGCAGCTGGTCGGTGAGCCAGGCGGCCGCGCTGGCTTCGTCGTGCACCAGGCCCGCGTCCACGGCGGCCTCCAGGCCCTCGGAATAGGAGAAGCCGCCCACGGGCAGCGCGGGCGAGGCCAGCCACAGGATCTGCAGCAGGCTGGCGGCGGAGCGCTCGGGCACGGGGTGGCCCGCGTCAGCCTTGGTCATGTCCGTGGTGGTGATCGTGGCCGTGGCTGTGGTGATGGCCGTGCCCGTGGGCATGGCCGCCGTGGCCCGCGCCCTGGGCGCCATAGGCACCGCCCTCGGGTTCGAAGGGCTCGCGCGCCTCCACCACGGTGAGGTGCATGGCGCGCAGCATGTCGGCCAGCACGTGGTCGGGTTCGATCTTGAGGTGGTCGGGCCGCAGCTCGATCGGCACGTGCCGGTTGCCCAGGTGGTAGGCCGCGCGCATCAGGTCGAAGGCCTGGTCCTGCGCGGGGTGGTCGGGGCAGGCGGTGATGCGCAGCACCGGCTGCGGCGCGGCGACCACGCGCAGCAGCGAACCGTCCTGCGTGAGCAGCACGTCGCCGCCGCGCACCACGGTGCCGCGCGGCAGGAACACGCCCACGTGGCGCTCGTCGGTCGTGGTGGCGTCGAAACGGCTTTTCTGGCGGATGTCCCAGTCCAGCACCAGCTGTGCCGCGCGCTGCACCAGCGGCTTGGCGAGGCCCTGGCCTTGGGGGATGAGCTTGGAGACTTGCAGCATCGCGGCGCTCAGAACAGGAAATAGCGCTGCGCCATCGGCAGGCGCGTGGCGGGTTCGCAGGTGAGCAGCACGCCGTCGGCGCGCACCGCGTAGGTCTGCGGGTCGATCTCCATCTTCGGCAGCAGGGCGTTGTGCACCATGTGGGCCTTGGTCACGCCCCGCACGCCGTGCACGGCCGACAGGGTTTTCTGCAGGCCGTAGCGTTCGCCGACGCCGGCCTTGAGGCCGGCCTGCGAGACGAAGGTCAGGCTGCTCTTCGCGGTGGCACCGCCGAAGCTGCCGAACATGGGCCGGTAGTGCACCGGCTGCGGCGTGGGGATGGAGGCGTTGGGGTCGCCCATGGCGGCCAGCGCGATGCTGCCGCCCTTGAGCACCAGCGCCGGCTTCACGCCGAAGAAGGCGGGCTTCCACAGCACCAGGTCGGCCCACTTGCCCACTTCCAGCGAGCCGACGATGTGCGCGATGCCGTGCGCGATGGCCGGGTTGATCGTGTACTTGGCGATGTAGCGCTTGACGCGGAAGTTGTCATGGCGCGAGCTGTCCTCGGGCAGCGTGCCGCGCTGGCTCTTCATCTTGTCGGCCGTCTGCCAGGTGCGGATGATGACCTCGCCCACGCGGCCCATGGCCTGGCTGTCGCTGCTCATCATGCTGATGGCGCCCAGGTCGTGCAGGATGTCCTCGGCCGCGATGGTCTCGCGGCGGATGCGGCTCTCGGCGAAGGCCAGGTCCTCGGCGATGCCCGCGTCCAGGTGGTGGCAGACCATGAGCATGTCCACGTGCTCGTCCAGCGTGTTGACGGTGTAGGGCATGGTCGGGTTGGTGGACGAGGGCAGGAAGTTGGCCTCGCCGACCACGCGCAGGATGTCGGGCGCGTGGCCGCCGCCGGCGCCTTCGGTGTGGAAGGCGCACAGGCTGCGGCCCTTGGTGGCCGCGATGGTGTTTTCCACGAAGCCCGATTCGTTGAGCGTGTCGCTGTGGATCGCGACCTGCACGTCGGCCTCTTCGGCCACGCTCAGGCAGTTGTCGATGGCCGCGGGCGTGGTGCCCCAGTCTTCGTGCAGCTTCAGTCCGATCACGCCGGCGTCGATCTGCTCGTGCAGCGCGGCGGGCAGGCTGGCGTTGCCCTTGCCCAGGAAGCCCAGGTTCATGGGCAGGCCGTCGGCGGCCTGCAGCATGCGCTCGATGTGCCAGGGGCCGGGCGTGCAGGTGGTGGCGAAGGTGCCGGTGGCCGGGCCGGTGCCGCCGCCGAGCATGGTGGTCACGCCCGAGGTCAGGGCCTCGTCCACCTGTTGCGGGCAGATGAAGTGGATGTGGCTGTCGATGCCACCGGCCGTGACGATGTGGCCTTCGCAGCTGATGACCTCGGTGCCCGGGCCGATGACGATGTCCACGCCGGGCTGGGTGTCGGGGTTGCCGGCCTTGCCGATGGCGACGATGCGCCCGCCCTTCAAGCCGATGTCGGCCTTGACGATGCCCCAGTGGTCGATGATCACCGCGTTGGTCATCACCGTGTCCACCGACCCTTCGGCGCGGGTGCGCTGGCTTTGCGCCATGCCGTCGCGGATGGTCTTGCCGCCGCCGAACTTCACTTCCTCCCCGTAACCACCGGCGGCCAGGGTGTAGTCCTTCTCGATCTCGATCACCAGGCCGGTGTCGGCCAGGCGCAGGCGGTCGCCGACGGTGGGGCCGAACATGTCGGCATAGGCGCTGCGGGGGATGCTTGCCATGGGCTGTCTTTCAGAGGGCGCTTTGGGTCAGGCCACGAAAGCCGTACACGATGCGGTCGCCCGCGTAGTCCACCAGCTCGACGGTGCGCTGCTGGCCGGGCTCGAACCGCACGGCGGTGCCGCTGGCGATGTTCAGCCGCATGCCGCGCGCGGCGGCGCGGTCGAAGTCGAGCGCGCCATTGGTTTCGGCGAAGTGGTAGTGCGAGCCGACCTGGATCGGGCGGTCGGCGCCGTTCTTCACCACCAGGGTGATCGTGCGCCGGCCGGGGTTGAGCGGGTGCTCGCCCGCGTCGGTGAAGAGTTCGCCGGGGATCATGGCTTCAGCCCGCCAGCAGGGACCAGCCCATGTTCAGGCCCATCAGCGCCACCACGCCGCCGGCCACGCGCGGCAGCCAGTGGTCGGCGCGCTTCAGGCCCAGGCCCATGCCGATGCCCACCGCGTGCAGCACGGCCGTGCCCAGCACCATGCCGGCCAGGGCCGCGCCATCGGCCAGCTCCTGTCCGTGCGCCGCGCCGTGGAACAGCGCGAAGGCCCCCACCAGCACCGCGCCCGCCGCCTCGGGCAGTTTCACCTGCGCGGCCAGCAGCAGGCCCACCACCAGCATGGAGGCCGCGATCATCGGCTCGATGGCGGGGAAGGCCACGCCCGCCTGCGCCATCAGCGCGCCGGCCAGCAGCAGGGCGGCGAACGACACCGGTGCGACCCACAGGCGTTTCGTGGTCATGGCGCTCCACACGCCCACGGCCAGCATGGCGGCGAGGTGGTCCAGCCCGGTGATGGGGTGCAGGAAGCCGGTGAGCAGGCCACCGTGGTCGTGCGCATCGCCCACATGGGCGGCGGCGGAGAACGACAGGGCGGCGAGGGTGAGGGCGGGCAGGGCGCGCTTGAGGAAGAAGGCGAAAGTCATGGGGTCTCCTGAATCCTGAATGGGGTCACACGATCGGCTGGTGCACCGTGACGAGTTTCGTGCCGTCGGGGAAGGTGGCTTCCACCTGGATGTCCGGGATCATCTCGGCGATGCCGTCCATCACATCGGCGCGGGTGAGCACGCTGCGGCCTTCGCTCATCAGCTGCGCCACGGTCTTGCCGTCGCGCGCGCCCTCCATCACGGCCGCGCTGATCAGCGCCACCGATTCGGGGTAGTTGAGCTTGAGGCCGCGCGCCTTGCGCCGCTCGGCCAGCAAGGCGGCGGTGAAGATCAGCAGCTTGTCTTTCTCTCGGGGCGTGAGTTCCATGGTGGTGCGCGATCGTCAAGGGAGCCTGAGCATACAAGTTGCCCTGGAATCAGCAATTCCCGTGCCCCAGGCCCGGCGTGGCATGAAAGCTGCGAAATCCCCGTGTGAACCCCGCCGTGCCCCCACCGCCTTCCCCGCCCGCCAGCGCCCCGCCGCCGGCCGGGCAGGACGCGCCGCAGCGCATCATCAAGGTGCGCCGCGACTACAACAGCTGGGTCGGCAGCGAGACCATGGAAGACTACGCGCTGCGCTACACGCCGCAGCGTTTCCGCAAGTGGAGCGAATGGCGGGTGGCCAACACCGCGTTCGGTGCCGCCTCCTTCCTGATCCTCGAGGCCGTGGGTGCCACGCTGCTGGTGCAGTACGGCTTCGTCAACGCCGCGCTGGCCATCCTCTGCACCGGCCTCATCATCTTCCTGGGCGGCCTGCCCATCAGCGTCTACGCCGCGCGCCACGGGGTGGACATGGACCTGCTCACGCGCGGCGCGGGCTTCGGCTACATCGGCTCGACCATCACCTCGCTGATCTACGCGTCCTTCACCTTCATCTTCTTCGCGCTCGAAGCGGCGGTGATGGCCTACGCGCTCGAACTCGCGCTCGACATCCCGCCCGCCTGGGGCTACCTGATCTGCGCGCTGGTGGTCATCCCCCTCGTGACGCACGGTGTCTCGGTCATCAGCCGCTTCCAGGTCTGGACCCAGCCGCTGTGGGTCGTGATGATGGTGGTGCCTTTTGGGGCGGTGGCCTGGATGGCGCCCGAGACCTTCACCAACGTGGTGCGTTACGGGGGCGAATCTGGTGCGGGCGCGGTGTTCGACTGGCACCTGTTTGGTGCGGCGCTCACGGTGGGCATCGCGCTCATCACGCAGATGGGCGAGCAGGCCGACTACCTGCGCTTCATGCCCGCGAAGGAGCCCGGCCACGCGCTGCGCTGGTGGCTGGGCGTGCTCGCCGGCGGGCCGGGCTGGGTGGTGCTGGGCGTGGTCAAGATGCTGGGCGGCGCGCTGCTGGCCTACCTGGCCATCAGCCACATGGTGCCGCCCGAGCGCGCGGTGGACCCCAACCAGATGTACCTCGCGGCCTACGAGTTCGTGTTCGCCGACTACGGCTGGGCGGTGGCGGCCACGGCGCTGTTCGTGGTGGTCTCGCAGCTCAAGATCAACGTCACCAACGCCTACGCGGGCTCGCTGGCCTGGAGCAATTTTTTCTCGCGCATCACGCACAGCCACCCGGGCCGCGTGGTGTGGGTGGTGTTCAACACGCTGATCGCCTTCATGCTGATGGAGATGAACGTGTTCCAGGCGCTGGGCGAGGTGCTGGGCCTGTACTCCAACATCGCCATCGCCTGGATCATGGCGGTGGTGGCCGATCTCGTGATCAACAAGCCGCTGGGCTGGTCGCCCAAGGGCATCGAGTTCAAGCGCGCCTACCTGTACGACATCAACCCTGTCGGTGTGGGCGCCATGGGCCTGGCCTCGGCGCTGTCCATCGTGGCCCACATGGGCCTGCTGGGGCCGACGGCGCAGGCGTTCTCGGCGGTGATCGCGATGGTGACGGCGCTCATCACCGCACCGGTGATCGCGTGGTTGACCCAGGGGCGTTACTACATCGCCAGAAGCGGTGGAGAGGTGCCGCCAGGCGCACCGCGGATCTGGCTCCGCCAGGCCGCCAGTGCGGCCCCCCTTCAGGGGGGTGACGCCGCAGGCGGCGCGGGGGGTGTTGTCCAAACGTGCGTCATCTGTGAACGCGAGTACGAGGCGCCTGACATGGCGCACTGTCCTGCGTACCAGGGCCACATCTGTTCGCTGTGCTGCACGCTCGACGCGCGCTGCGGCGACCTCTGCAAACCGCACGCGCGCCTCTCCGAGCAGTGGATGGGCGCTTTGCGCCGCGTGCTGCCGCGCCGCGTGTGGCCTTACCTGGAAGCGGGCCTGGCGCACTACCTGCTGCTCATGATGATCGTGGCGCCGGTGCTCGCGGCCGTGCTGGGCCTGCTCTACCGGCAGGAGGTGGAAGGCCTGGCCCAGGGCCTGGGCGTGGCGGCCAACACCTCGCTGCTCGACGCCGCGCTGCGCTCGGGCTTCGTGCGCGTGTACGCGGTGCTGCTGCTCATCGCCGCCACCGTGGCCTGGTGGCTGGTGCTCGCGCACAAGAGCCGCGAGGTGGCGCAGGAAGAGTCCAACCGGCAGACGCGCCTGCTGATGCAGGAGATCGAGTCGCACCAGCGCACCGACGAGGCGCTGCAGCAGGCGCGCCGCGCGGCCGAGCAGGCCAACCAGGCCAAGACGCGCTACATCTCCACCATCAGCCACGAGCTGCGCACGCCGCTCAACAGCATCCTGGGTTACGCGCAGCTGCTGCAGGAAGACACCGGCGTGGCGCCGCACCGCGCGCAGGCCATCCGCGTGATCCACCGCGGCGGCGAGCACCTGCTCTCGCTGATCGAAGGCACGCTGGACATCGCGCGCATCGAGTCCGGCAAGCTCGCGCTCGACGTGCGGCCCATGGCGTTTGCCGACGCCATGCGCGAGGTCGCCAGCATGTTCGAGCTGCAGGCGGCGGCCAAGGGCCTGCGCTTCTCGTTCGACACCGGCAGCCGCCTGCCCGACACCGTGCGCGCCGACGAGAAACGCCTGCGCCAGATCCTCATCAACCTGCTGGGCAACGCGGTGAAGTTCACCCGCAGCGGCGAGGTGCGGCTGCGGGTGGCGCACGCGCGCGAGATGGCGCAGTTCGAGGTGCACGACACCGGGCCCGGCATGAACCCGCAGGACCTGGACCGCGTGTTCGAGCCCTTCGCGCGCGGGCAGGGAGAGGCCGGTGTGCACGGCACGGCCACCGGCACCGGCCTGGGCCTGACCATCGCCAAGATGCTCGCCGACCTCATGGGCGGCGAGATGACGGTGCGCAGCACCCCGGGCCAGGGCTCGGTGTTCACCGTGCGCCTGTTCCTGCCCGAGCTGCACGGCGTGCAGCTGCCCGCGCCCACCGCGGTGCCGCAACACGCCGGCTACCAGGGCGCGCGCCGCCGCGTGCTGGTGGTGGACAACGAAGAGGCCGACCGCGAACTGCTCGCGCGCTGGCTCGCGCCCCTGGGTTTCGAGGTGATGCTCGCCACCAGCGGCCACGACGCGCTGGCCCTGCTCGACGGCCTGCAGCCCGGCGAGCCCGGTGCGCCGCACGCGGTCTTCATGGACCTGGCGATGCCCGGCATCGACGGCTGGGAGACGCTGCGCCGCCTGCGCGCGCGCGGCTGGGGTGCGGTGCCGATGGCCATCGTCTCGGCCAACGCCTTCGACAAGGGACTGGAGAACGACCTCGGCCACCGCCCGCAGGACTTCTTCGTCAAGCCGGTGCGGCGCGAGGACCTGCTGGGCTGGCTCGGCCAGCGCCTGTCGCTGGCCTGGATCACCGAAGCCTCGCCCGAGCGCGCCGGGGCGCCGGTGGCCGCCGCGGCGCCCGCGACGAGGGACGAACTCGAACCCCTGCTGGAACTGGTGCGCCTGGGCTACTACAAGGGCATCGTGCAATGGCTGGACGAGTGGGTGCAGCGCCGCCCCGAGCAGGCCGCGTTCGCGCAGGGCCTGCGCACGCTGGCGCGCGAATTCCGTTTTGAAACCATCGAACAGCAACTGCTGCAACACCATGTCGCACCCGGTTGAAACCCTGGCGCCATCGACCGCGCGGCCGCTCACGGACGCGCTGGTGGTGCTCATCGTCGACGACGTGCCCGACAACGTGGCGCCCCTGCACGACGCGCTGGACGAGGCGGGCTACACCGTGCTCGTGGCGCTGGATGGCGAAAGCGCCATCCGCCGCGCCACCCAGGCCCTGCCCGACGTGGTGCTGCTCGACGCCGTGATGCCCGGGCTGGACGGCTTCGAGGTCGCGCGCCGGCTCAAGGCGCAGCCGGCCACGGCGCACATCCCCATCATTTTCATGACGGGCCTGACCGACACCGAGCACCTGGTGGCCGCGCTCGACGCGGGCGGCGCCGACTACGTGACCAAACCGATCAAGCCGCGCGAGGTGATGGCGCGCATGGGCGTGCACCTGCGCAGCGCGCGCCACGCGCGCCAGGGCGCGGTGGAGCGCAGCCAGGCGCGCAACGCGCTCGACGCCTTCGGCTACGCCACCATCACCGTGCGCGAGCGCGACGGCCGCCTGATGTGGCAGACGCCGCTGGCGCGCGACCTGCTGCGCCACCACTGCGGCACCGAGGCGCCGACCACGCCACCGGCCGTGCTGCAGTGGCTGCGCCGCCACCTCGGCGAGGCGCTGGCGCAGCGCGAGCCGCCGCGCCTCACGCTGGAGAACGGCCCGCGCCGCCTCACCTTCCGCCTGCACCAGTGCGTGGGCGATGAGGTCAACGGCGAGGGCGGCGACTGGCTCATCGTGATGCAGGAAACCTCGGACGCCAGCGTGCTCTCCGGCCTGGCCGCCGCCTTCGGCCTCACCGCGCGCGAGGCCGAGGTGCTGTACTGGGTGGTCAAGGGCAAGATCAACCGCGACATCGGCGACATCCTGGGTGCCAGCCCGGCCACGGTGAAGAAACACCTGGAGCGCATACACGCCAAGCTGGGGGTGGAGACGCGCACGGCCGCCGCCGCCATGGCGATCAACCGCGTGCCGCAATTGCAACCCCAACACGGCGGCTGAGCCCGCCCGCTGGTTCGGCGCAGAATGGCGCCACGGCGTCCCTTCCTTCCCGATGCGACTGCGAACCAAGATCCTCCTGCTGGCCATCCTGCCGCTGCTGGCCTCGCTCGTGCTCATCGCGCTGGCCGTGCAGCACCAGGAGCGCGATCTGGCCAGGCGCGAATACGCCCTGGTGGAGCGCACCTACCTGGAGGCGCGGCGCGCCGAGCTGCGCAACTACGTGGCCCTGGCGGCCAGCACCGTGCAGCCGCTGTACGACCGGGGCGGCAACGAGGCGGCGGACCGCGAGCAGGCGCTGCGCCTGCTGGCCTCGCTGGACTACGGCCGCGACGGTTATTTCTTCGTCTACGACCTGCAGGGCCGCGTGCTCATGCACTCGCGCCAGCCCGAGCTGGTGGGGCAGAACCTGTGGGAGCTGCGCGACCCGCAGGGCCGGCCCACCATCCAGCGCCTGATCGCCCAGGCGCGCGCCGGTGGCGGCTTCGTGGACTACCTGTGGCGCCAGCCTTCCAGCGGGCAGGACACGCCCAAGCTCGGTTATGTGATCGCCTACGAGCGCTGGGGCTGGATGCTGGGCACCGGCCTGTACCTGGACGGCATCCAGGCCACGCTCACGCGCATCGAGGGCGAGGCCAACCGCAACATCGCCACCACGCTGCTGTGGATCGCCGGCATCGCGGTGTTCGGCATCGCGCTCATCAGCGCCAGCGGCCTGGCGCTGAACCTGAGCGAGCACCGCGTGGCCGAGAACAAGCTGCGCCTGCTGGCGCGGCAGGTGCAGCAGTCGCAGGAGGACGAACGCGCCCACCTCGCGCGCGAGTTGCACGACGGCATCAGCCAGACCCTGGTGTCCACCAAGCTGCTGGTGGAAGCCGGGGCCGACACGCGCGATCCCGCGCCATTGGCCAAGGCGCTGCAGGGGCTCAACCACACCCTGGTGGAGGTGCGCCGCCTCTCGCACCGCCTGCGCCCGGCGCTGCTCGACACCCTCGGCCTGCCCGCCGCGCTGCAGCACCTGGGCCAGGAGTTCGAGGACGCCAGCGGCTTGCCGGTGGCGGTGCGCATCGAAGGCGCCGAGCGCGAACTGCCCGACGAGGTGAAGACCGCGCTCTTCCGCGTGGCGCAGGAGAGCCTGACCAACGTGGCCAAACACGCGCAGGCCAGGCAGGTGGAGCTGGTGCTGGCCTTCGGACCGGGCGGCACCGTGCGCATGAGCGTCACCGACGACGGCCGGGGCTTCGACAGCGCGGCCGTGCACCTGCACCCCGAGCGAGGCATTGGCTTGCGCAACATGCGCGAGCGCCTGGCCGCGATCGGCGGGCGGCTGAGCATCCAGGCCGAGCCCGGCCACGGCACCCAGATAGAAGCATCGACATGAACGACACCATCCGCATCCTTCTGGTCGACGACCACCCCATGGTGCGCGAGGGCCTGCGCGCGCGCCTCTCGAGCGTGGCGCAACTGGTGGTGGTGGGCGAGGCCGGCCATGCCGCCGAGGCCATGCGCCTGCTCGACGGCCTGGCGGTGGACGTGGTGCTGCAGGACGTGGGCCTGAAGGACGGCAACGGCATCGACCTGGCGCAGGCCATGCTGGCGCGTTGGCCCGGCCTGCGCGTGCTGATGTTCAGCATGTACGACAACCCCGAGTACGTGCAGCGCGCGCTGCAGGCCGGCGCGCGGGGTTACGTGCTCAAGGACGCGCCGGCCGGCGAAATCGTGGCCGCCATCGAGGCCGTGGTGGCCGGTGGCACCTTTCTCAGCCCCGGGGTCTCGAGCCGGCTGTTCCGCCAGCCCGCGCCGCGCCCGCTGCTCACGCCGCGCGAGAGCCAGATCCTGAGCGCGCTGGGCCGGGGCGAGTCGAGCAAACAGATCGCCAAGGCGCTGGACCTGAGCGTGCGCACGGTGGAAACGCACCGCCAGAGCATCAAGCGCAAGCTGGGCCTGGAGGGCCAGGCGGAACTGATCAAGTACGCCGTCGAGCACGCCCGCGAAATCCCCTGATACGGGTTTCCACCTAAGTGGTGCCACGCGGTCCGGCGCGCGGTGCAACGGATGTGCGCGTGCGCCCGGTTGCCGATACTGCCCGTCGCACGGCGGCCCGAATCGGCGAGGTCGCGGCACAAGAGGAGACAAGCATGTCTGGACTGGGTCGCCACCTGGGGTGGTTTTTCGTGGCCGTGCTGGGCGCTTTCGCGCTCGCGGCCGTGGCGCTGGGACGGGGTGAAGCCGTCAGCGCCCTCTGGGTGGTGGTCGCTTCGGTCTGCGTCTACCTGATCGCCTACCGCTACTACAGCCTGTTTCTGGCCACCAAGGTGCTCGGCCTGGACGCCACGCGCATGACGCCAGCCTGGCGCCACAACGATGGCCTGGACTACGTGCCCACGCACAAGTACGTGCTGTACGGCCACCACTTCGCCGCCATCGCCGGCGCCGGCCCGCTGGTGGGCCCGGTGCTGGCCGCGCAGATGGGCTACCTGCCCGGCCTGCTGTGGATCCTGGCCGGCGTGGTCTTCGCCGGCGCGGTGCAGGACTTCATCGTGCTGTTCATCTCCACGCGCCGCGACGGCCGCTCGCTGGGCGACCTGATCAAGCAGGAAATGGGCACCGTGCCGGGCCTGATCGCGCTGTTCGGCGCCTTCATGATCATGATCATCATCCTCGCGGTGCTGGCGCTGATCGTGGTGAAGGCCCTGGCCGAATCGCCCTGGGGCACCTTCACCGTGGCGGCCACCATTCCGGTGGCGCTGTTCATGGGCGTGTACCTGCGCTTCATCCGGCCCGGTCGCATCGGCGAAGTCTCCATCATCGGCTTCGTGCTGCTGATGCTGGCCATCGTGGGCGGCCAGTGGGTGCACGAGAGCCCGACCTGGGCGCCGCTGTTCACCTACGACGGCAAGGCCCTGACCTGGATGCTGATCGGCTACGGCTTCGTCGCCGCTTCCATTCCCGTGTGGCTGCTGCTGGCGCCGCGCGACTACCTCTCCACCTTCCTCAAGATCGGCACCATCGTCGCGCTGGCCATCGGCATCGTCGTCGTCGCGCCGCCGCTGCAGATGCCGGCGGTCACGCAGTTCGCGGCCGGCGACGGCCCGGTCTGGTCGGGCAACCTGTTCCCCTTCCTGTTCATCACCATCGCCTGCGGCGCGGTCTCGGGCTTCCACGCGCTGATCTCCTCGGGCACCACGCCCAAGATGCTGGACAACGAAGTCAACGCGCGCTTCATCGGCTACGGCGGCATGCTGGCCGAATCCTTCGTCGCCGTGATGGCGCTGGTGGCAGCCTCGTGCATCGAGCCCGGCATCTACTTCGCGATGAACAGCCCGGCCGCCCTGGTGGGCAGCACGCCCGAAGCGGTGGCGCAGACGCTCTCCACCTGGGGCTTCGTGATCACGCCCGAGATGCTGGTGCAGACCGCCAAGGACGTGGGTGAGAACACCATCCTGGCGCGCGCCGGTGGCGCGCCCACGCTGGCCGTGGGCATGGCGCACATCCTGCACCAGGTGGTGGGCGGCCAGACCATGATGGCTTTCTGGTACCACTTCGCCATCCTGTTCGAAGCCCTGTTCATCCTGACCGCCGTGGACGCCGGCACGCGCGCCGGCCGCTTCATGCTGCAGGACCTGATGGGCAGCTTCGTGCCCGCGCTCAAGCGCACCGACTCGCTGCCCGCCAACCTGATCGCCACCGGCCTGTGCGTGGCGGCCTGGGGCTACTTCCTGTACCAGGGCGTGGTCGATCCGCTGGGCGGCATCAACACGCTGTGGCCGCTGTTCGGCATCGCCAACCAGATGCTCGCCGCCGTGGCGCTGATGTTGGGCACCGTGGTGCTGTTCAAGATGAAGAAGGACCGCTACGCCTGGGTCACCATCGTGCCGGCGATCGTGCTGCTGGTCTGCACGCTCACCGCGGGCTGGCTCAAGATCTTCTCGGCCGACGTGAAGGTGGGCTTCCTCTCCAACGCCAGCCGCTACGCCGAGGCGCTGCAGAACGGCGTGCTGCTGGCGCCGGCCAAGACGCCCGAGGCCATGTCGCGCATCGTCTTCAACAACCGCCTGGACGCCGTGTTGTGCGCGCTGTTCATGTTCGTGGTGCTCAGCGTGCTGTTCTACAGCGTGAAGAGCGTGCTCAAGGCCCGCGCCGAGCGCAAGCCGAGCGTGGCCGAAACCCCCTACGAAGCGCTGCCGGCCGGCGCCAGCGTCGGTGGCTGATCCCTCCGCCACCGGCGCGGGCGGCCTGCTCGACGACCTCGGGCGGGCCGGGCGCTACCTCACGCAGAGCTTGCGCCTCATGGTCGGTGTGCCGGACTACGGCAGCTACGTGAAGCACATGCGGGCCACGCACCCGGACCAGGAGCCGATGAACTACGAGGCGTTCTTCCGCGAACGCCAGGCCGCGCGCTACGGCTCCGCCACCGGGCGCTGCTGCTGACATCGGCGCCAGCGGCGTACGCCACGTGGCGTACATACGCCATCCAGGGTCTTCCCTAGCATCCAGTTGTCCGTCGAGCACCGCCTGAAGAAGGCGGGCCGGCGGCGCCCAACACCCCTTCCAAGGGACCCCTGGAACACTGGAGAAGCGCCATGTCGAAGACCCCCCAAAACGCCCGCCGATTCACCCTCAAGACCCTGGCCGCCGCGGCCACAGTCGCCACGCTCGGCTTCACCGGTCTGAGCGCCCACGCCCAGGAGACCATCAAGGTCGGCGTGCTGCACAGCCTCTCGGGCACCATGGCCATTTCGGAAACCGTGCTCAAGGACACGGTGCTGATGGCCATCGACGAGATCAACGCCAAGGGCGGCGTGCTCGGCAAGAAGCTCGAACCCGTGGTGGTGGACCCGGCCTCCAACTGGCCGCTGTTCGCCGAGAAGACCAAGCAGCTGCTCACGCAGGACAAGGTCGCCGTGATCTTCGGCTGCTGGACTTCGGTGTCGCGCAAGTCGGTGCTGCCGGTGGTGGAAGAGGCCAACGGCCTGCTGTTCTACCCGGTGCAGTACGAAGGCGAAGAGCTGAGCAAGAACGTGTTCTACACCGGTGCCGCGCCCAACCAGCAGGCCATTCCCGCCGTGGAATACCTGATGAGCAAGGACGGCGGCTCGGCCAAGCGCTGGGTGCTGCTGGGCACCGACTATGTGTACCCGCGCACCACCAACAAGATCCTGCGCGCTTTCCTCAAGAGCAAGGGGGTGGCCGATGCCGACATCATGGAGGAGTACACCCCCTTCGGCCATTCGGACTACCAGACCATCATCGCCAACATCAAGAAGTTCGCGTCCGCCGGCAAGAAGACGGCCGTGGTCTCCACCATCAACGGCGACTCCAACGTGCCGTTCTACAAGGAACTGGGCAACGCCGGCCTCTCGGCGAAGGACGTGCCGGTGGTGGCCTTCTCGGTGGGTGAGGAAGAGCTGCGCGGCGTGGACACCAAGCCGCTGGTCGGCCACCTGGCCGCCTGGAACTACTTCATGAGCATCAAGAGCCCGGCCAACACCGAGTTCGTGAAGAAGTGGAGCGCCTACGCCAAGGCGAAGAACATCCCCGGCCACAAGGACAAGCCTCTGACCAACGACCCCATGGAAGCGACCTACATCGGCATCAACATGTGGGCCCAGGCCGTGGCCAAGGCCAAGTCCACCGACACCGACAAGGTCATCGCCGCCATGGCCGGCCAGACCTTCAAGGCGCCGGGTGGCTTCACCAGCACCATGGACAAGGAAAACCACCACCTGCACAAGCCGGTGTTCATCGGCGAGGTGAAGGCCGACGGCCAGTTCAACGTGGTGTGGAAGACGCCGGGCCCGGTGGTCGCCGATCCGTGGAGCGACTACATCGCCGAGAACAAGGGCAAGAAGAACGTGCCGGACAAGAAGTAACACCCCCCTGCGCCGCTGACGCGGCTTCCCCCCTCTCTGGCGCGCCTTCGGCGCTGGGAGGGGGGACGGCATCTTGGGCCGGCGGAGCCGGACCCTCGATGCCCCTGGTTCTGGCGTGTTGGCGCGCCATCGGATCCTGCTTTTGGGGATGGATATGAAGTTTCAATGGCTCCGCTGGTTGGGGCTCGCGGTGTGGTTGTCATTGAGTGTTTCGCATGCGCTCACCCCGGCCGACGCGCTCGCGCTGGTGGACGGCGACACCGACACCCGCATCGACACGCTCAACCGCCTGGCCGCCGAGCCGGACGAACGTGCCACCGCACTGATCAAGGCCATGGCCGACGAGGCCGTGCGCGTGCAGGGCGAGCGGGTGCTCATCGCCGAAGGCGAGGGCGCCATCGACGCCGTGACCGGCGAGAAACTCGCGGCGCTGCCCGAGGACGCCGGCGACATCATGGTCAACAACCGCCTGCGCAGCGCGATGGAGAACGCGCTGGCCGGCATGGAGCTGGTGGGCGCGCCGCCCGAGCGCCAGCGCGAAGCGGCGAGCACCCTGCAGCGCACCGCCTTCGAAGAGCCCGACACCAGCCAGCTCGCCTTGATCGACAAGGCCCTGGCCGGTGACCTGGACCCGCGCGCGCGCCAGAGCCTGGCGCTCGCGCGCGCCGCCGTGCTGCTGGCCAGCGAGGACCCGGCGCAGCGCCTCTCGGCCGCGCGGAAACTCGGCGAGGCCCAACAACCCATCGTGCGCCCGCTGCTGACGGCGCAGATGGAAAAGGAAGAAGACGCCCAGGTCAAGGCGGCGCTGAAGGAATCCCTCTCCAGCCTGGACACCACGCTGGCCATCGGCAGCGCGCTGGGCCAGGCCTTCACCGGCATCAGCCTGGGCAGCATCCTGCTGCTGGCCGCGCTGGGGCTGGCGATCACCTACGGCCTCATGGGCGTGATCAACATGGCGCACGGCGAGCTGATCATGATCGGCGCCTACGCCACCTGGCTGGTGCAGAGCTTCTTCCGGGCCTCGTTGCCCGAGTACTTCGACTGGTACCTGCTGGTCGCCCTGCCGGTGGCCTTCCTGGCCTCGGGCCTGGTCGGCGCGGCGATGGAGCGCACGGTGATCCGCTTCCTCTACGGCCGGCCGCTCGAGACGCTGCTGGCCACCTGGGGCATCAGCCTGGTGCTGATGCAGGCCGTGCGCAGCCTGTTCGGCGCGCAGAACGTGGGCGTGGAAAACCCCTCGTGGATGAGTGGTGGCATCACCCTGCTGGGCAACCTCAACCTGCCCTGGAACCGCATCATCATCATCGGCTTCGCGCTCGCGGTGCTGCTGGGCGTCACGCTGCTGATCGGCAAGACGCGCCTGGGCCTGTTCGTGCGCGGCGTGACGCAGAACCGCCCCATCGCCTCGTGCATGGGCGTGAACACCGCGCGCATCGACACCTACGCCTTCGCGCTGGGCTCGGGCATCGCCGGCCTGGCCGGCTGCGCGCTGAGCCAGATCGGCAACGTGGGCCCCGACCTCGGGCAGAACTACATCGTGGACTCGTTCATGGTGGTGGTGCTCGGTGGCGTGGGCCAGCTCGCGGGCACGGTGTACGCCGCGCTCGGCCTGGGCATGCTGAACAAGTTCATCGAAGGCTGGGCCGGCGCCGTGCTCGCCAAGATCGCGGTGCTGGTCTTCATCATCGTGTTCATTCAAAAGAGACCTCAGGGCATCTTCGCCATGAAAGGGAGGGAGGCATGAGCGCCCCCGTCGTCCTGCCCTCGCACGGCCCGCTGCTCACGCGCGCCGGCTGGAGCGCTTTCGTGGTCGCGCTGCTGGTGGTGTGCGCCGTGGCGCCGCTGCTCAACCTGTTCGTGCCCGAGGGCAGCGCCTTCCACCTGAGCGACTACATGGTCGGCCTGCTGGGCAAGATCATGTGCTACGCCATCTGCGCGCTGGCCATGGACCTGATCTGGGGCTACACCGGCATCCTGAGCCTGGGCCACGGCCTGTTCTTCGCGCTCGGCGGCTACGTGATGGGCATGTACCTCATGCGCCAGATCGGCACCGACGGCAACTACAAGAGCGAGCTGCCCGATTTCATGGTGTTCCTGGACTGGAAGGAGCTGCCCTGGCACTGGGCGCTGTCCGACAGCTTCATCGCCACGCTGTTGCTGATCGTGCTGGTGCCGGGTCTGGTGGCCTTCGTGTTCGGCTACTTCGCGTTCCGCTCGCGCATCAAGGGCGTGTACTTCTCCATCATCACGCAGGCGCTCACCTTCGCCGCGCTGCTGCTGTTCTTCCGCAACGAGACCGGCTTCGGCGGCAACAACGGCTTCACGGACTTCAAGCGCATCCTCGATCTGCCGCTGGCCACGCAGAACATGCGCATGGCGCTGTTCGTGCTCACCGGCCTCACGCTGCTGGGCTTCTACCTGTTCGCGCGCTGGCTGGTGAAGAGCAAGTTCGGCCGCGTGCTGCAGGCGGTGCGCGACGCCGAGAGCCGCGTGATGTTCTGCGGCTACAACCCGTTGCCCTACAAGCTCACCATCTGGACCATCTCGGCCGTGATGTGCGGCGTGGCCGGCGCGCTCTACGTGCCGCAGGTCGGCATCATCAACCCGGGCGAGATGAGCACGGCCAACAGCATCGAGATCGCGATCTGGGCCGCGGTGGGCGGCCGCGCCACGCTGATCGGCCCCATCCTCGGCGCCTTCATCGTCAACGGCGCCAAGAGCTGGCTCACCGTGACCTTTCCCGAATACTGGCTCTACGTGCTGGGCGCGCTGTTCATCGTCGTCACGCTCTACCTGCCGCAGGGCGTGGTGGGCCTGATGAAGAAACTGCGCCCGAACAAAAAGGGAGACCCGGCATGACGCCCGACCTGATGGAAGAGGGCGCGAAGCGCGCCGAACGCGTGGCCGCGCTCGCCCTGGGCGGCGCCACCGAATCCGGCGGCCGCCAGGCCGGTTTCTCGCGCCCGCTGGTGCGCGGCGAGGTGGACACCACGCACGGTCGCATCCTGTACCTGGAAGACGTGCACGTGAGCTTCGACGGCTTCAAGGCCATCAACGGCCTGAGCCTGGACATCGCGCCCGGCGAGCTGCGCTGCATCATCGGCCCCAACGGCGCGGGCAAGACCACGATGATGGACATCATCACCGGCAAGACCCGGCCCGACGCGGGCCAGGTCTTCTTCGGCAGCACGATCGACCTGCTGCGTTACCGCGAGGCCGAGATCGCCGCCATGGGCATCGGGCGCAAGTTCCAGAAGCCCACGGTGTTCGAGCACCTCAGCGTGTTCGAGAACCTGGAGCTGGCGCTGGCCACCGACAAGCGGGTGCGCCATTCCATGCTGTTTGTGCTCACCGGCGAGGAGAAGGACCGGCTGGGGGAGGTGCTGCACACGATCCACCTGGCCGACAGCGCTTCGCGCCTGGCCGGCAACCTGAGCCATGGGCAGAAGCAGTGGCTGGAGATCGGCATGCTGCTGATGCAGGACCCCAAGCTGCTGCTGCTCGACGAGCCGGTGGCGGGCATGACGGATGAGGAAACGGAGCGCACGGCGCAGCTGTTTCAGTCTCTCAAGGGGAAACATTCGCTGATGGTGGTGGAGCACGACATGAGCTTCATCCGCACGATCTCGGAGAAGGTGACGGTGTTGTGCGATGGGTCTGTGCTGGCCGAAGGCACGCTGGATCAGGTCCAGGCGGATGAACGGGTGATCGAGGTGTACCTCGGAAGGTGAGATCCATGCTGAACGTCAAAGATGTCAACCAGTACTACGGCGGCAGCCACATCCTGCGCAACGTCAGCCTGCAAGCCGAACTCGGCAAGGTGACCGTGGTGCTGGGGCGCAACGGCGTGGGCAAGACCACGCTGCTCAAGTCGCTGATGGGCCTGGTGCCCATCAAGAGCGGCAGCATCGAACTCGACGGGGTGCCGATCCACAAGGCCACGCCCTACGAGCGCGCGCGCCTGGGCGTGGGTTTCGTGCCGCAGGGCCGCGAGATCTTCGGCCGCCTCACGGTGCACGAGAACCTGCTCATGGGCCTGGCGACGAAGAAGGGCAGCACGCCCATCCCGGCCGAGCTGTTCGAGTTGTTCCCGGTGCTCCAGCAGATGCTGGGCCGCCGGGGCGGTGACCTCTCGGGTGGTCAGCAGCAGCAGCTCGCGATCGCGCGGGCATTGGCCGCCGGCCCCAAGCTGCTGATCCTGGACGAGCCCACCGAAGGCATCCAGCCCAACATCATCAAGGACATCGGCAAGGTGATCCGCATGCTGGCGGACCGGGGCAACATGGCCATCGTGCTGGTGGAGCAGTACTACGACTTCGCCGAGGCCCTGGCCGACCACTACCTCGTGATGGAGCGCGGCGAGGTGATCGCCAGCGGGCCGGGCAGCGAGATGCAGGCCAAGGGCATCCGGCAGCTGGTGGCGATCTGAGCCGCAAGGTCAGGGTGGGTGGAAGGATTTGCCGAAAAGGGGGATGATCCGTCCACGCCCCCCGGACAGTGAGGCGGAGGGCGCGGGAACACCGTTTGCCCGCCCAGGCGCATCACTCACTGCGAGAGGACCGCCATGCACACCCCGCACACCCAGCCCGCCCCCGACCAGGCCCTGGCCGAGCATCCGAAGGACTACTCGGACCCGGAATTGAGGGTCTACACCGACGAGGAGGCCGAGGACATCTTCGACTCCGTCGTGCACTACATGCCCCTCATGCTGCCCGCCATGGGCGTGCTGCAGATCTTCATGCTGGCCTTCATCGCCGTCTACATGGCGTGATGAAGGCCCGCCGCGCGTTCAGTCGGCCGTGATCTTGCGGTCGCGGATGATCGCGCCGAAGCGCTGCGAGTCGTCCATGCCGCGCTTGCCGAATTCGGCGGGCGTGAGCGGCAGGGCTTCGCCACCCAGCGCGGTGATGCGTTCCTTCACGCTGGCGGTGGCCAGGATCTTGTTGACCTCGGTGTTGATGCGTGTGATCACGGCCGGCGGCGTGCCGGCCGGGGCGTAGAAGCCGAACACGGTGTCGGCGTCGAAGCCCCTGAGGCCGGCTTCGTCCAGCGTGGGCACGTCGGGGAACAGCGGCGAGCGCTTGAGGCTGCCCACGGCGAGCAGCTTGGTGCGCCCGGCCTTGGCGTGGGCCAGGCCGATGCCGGGGTCGAAGTAGTAGTCGATCTGCCCGCCCATCAGGTCGTTGAGCGCGGGCGCGGCGCCCCGGTAGGGCACGTGCACGGTGAACATGCCGGTCTGGGCCTTGAGCATCTCGCCCGCGAGGTGGGGCGAGCTGCCGTTGCCGGCCGAGCCGTAGCTCATGCGGCCAGGGTTGGCCTTGGCCATGGCCACCAGTTCCTGCACGTTCTTCACCTCCAGCGTGGGCCGCGCCATCAGGTAGACCAGCACGCGCGCCGCGGAAGCCACCGGGGTGAGGTCTTTCACCGGGTCGAAGCTCATGCGCGAGAGGTGCGGGTTGACCGAGACCATGCCGCCCGAACTCAGCAGCAGGGTGTAGCCGTCGGCGGGCGATTTCGCCACCGCCTCGCCCGCGATGTTGCCGTTGGCACCGGCCCGGTTCTCCACGATCACCGGCTGGCCCAGCGCGGTGGCCAGCGGCGTGGACACCAGGCGCGCGATCTGATCGGCCGCGCCACCGGGCGGGAAACCCACGATGACCTTGAGCGGCTTGTCCGGGAAGGCCTGCGCGAGCGCGCCCGTCACGGTGCCCAGGGTGAGCAGGGCGGTGGCCGCCGCGCGGCGCCAGGGCAGCGAAGACAGGGGGGTGGGGTGGTGCTTCATGCGGGTCTCCTTTGTTGTGAAAAACGGAAAGTCAGGGCGTCGAGGCCGGTTTGGCCTTGAGCCGGGGATTGTGCTGCCAGCGGATCGGCTGTGCCTTGACGGGGCGCGCGGGCGCGCCGTGTTGCCGCAGCGCCTGGTCCAGCGCCTTGCCGGCCTCGTCGCTCAGCGCGGCGTTGCGCGCGGCGGCCACGGCCTGGCCGCGCTGGGTGGCGCTGGCCGGGTCGGCCAGCGCGGGCAGGGCGAGGTGGTCGATGATGTGCAGCAGGTTGTCCTTGCCGCGCTCGTTGGTGCTGCCGTAGCCCTTGATGAGGCGGCCGCACAGCGCCACCTCGTGCGCGAGCGGGGCGTGCATGGCGGCAAGCTGCACCACGGCGTCGACCCAGCGGTCGATCAGCGCCTGCTCGGTGTGGAAGCGGCTGCCCAGCGGGCGCAGGCGCTTGCACGCGGCCAGGCCGCGCAGCGCGAGCATGCCCAGCACCGAGTGCGTGCCGATCTTCAGCGGCAGCGCCCAGGGCGCCTGGCCGGCGGCCACGCGCCGGCGGTCCCAGGCCAGCACGCGCCGCGCCAGGCCCTCGGGCAGCATCGCGGCGAACTCGGGCGCGCCGGGCTTGAAGTGGTCGTACACGCGCAGCAGGTCGTCCTGGCCGGCCTTGGCCTCGCCGCGCACGCGCGCCTGGCGGCTCGCGCGGCTCTTGAGGTCGGCCACCAGCACGATGTCGTCGAACGCCATCCACAGCGCGACCCAGCGCGCCATCTCCACCGTGGTGCGGTGGCCGTGCAGGTTCTTCGGGTCGCCGAGCGTCTCGGCGGCCAGCACGCGGCGCAGGCGCTGGGCATAACGCTCGCCGTAGGCCGCGTTCTGGTACTCGCAGACGCGCGCATGGCCCAGGGCCATGATGCCGTGCGCCTCCAGCGGGAATTCGCGGCGCAGCGCCTCGGGCAGGGCGGCCTGCGGCGGCGCGGGCGCGGCGGCGCCTTCGGTCGCCAGCACCTGTTCCACGTAGGCGGCCTGGGTGCGCTGCGCGTTCACCGCGTCGAAGGCGAGCGCGAAGCCGCGCAGGCTGGCCTTGGCGCCGCCGCCGCTCTCGGCGATCACCGCCTCGTAGTCGCGCCGTGCGAAGGGCAGCAGGCCGCTGCCCGCGATCGCGCCCAGCATCACCGCGCTGACCACGGTGCCGGCCTGTCTGGTGAGCGCGGCCATGTCGAGCACGTGGCGCGCGAGGCTGTGCTTGTTCACCAGAGCCAGCAGTTCGGCGTTGTCGCGCCGGCCGTCGCCCATCACCATCTTCTCGCCCGTGGTCAGGGCGCGCGCGGACGAGCTGATCACCAGCGTGTGCGTGCTGGAGGCCAGGCCGTTGGTGATCTGGCGGCCGGTTTCGAGCAGCTCGGAGGACACCAGCGCGTCGAGCCGGCCGGGCAGGGGGTTGAGGCCGAACACCGGCCGGCGCCCGCCCAGGTCGGCCGTGGGCACCGGGAAGACCTCCAGGTAGTAGGTGGTGGCGCCGGTGCGCTGCGCCACGCCGGGGATGGAGGTGGCCTGCGCCGGGTAGCCCGCGTGGCGCGCGGTGTCCACCAGCCAGTCGGTGAGGATGCCGCCGCCCTCGCCACCGAGGGCGCAGAGCAGCAGGGAGATGGGTTGTTGGGACGTAGGCATGTTCAGGCCGGTTGGAGCAGACGCACGACGCTGCCGCGCAGGGAATGGATCAGGCGCTCGTGCCAGCGCGGGTTCTGGATCACCTCGGCGCGGTAGAAGGACGGGCACAGCGTCGCCGCGTGCGCGTTGGCGCCGCACAGGCCGCAGCCCACGCAACCGTCGATGACGGTGGCCACCGGGTCCACCTTGAGCGGGTCGGGGTTGTCCTTGAGCGTGAGCGTGGGGCAGCCCGAGAGGCGGATGCAGGCGTGGTCGCCGTTGCACACGTCCTCGTCCACGCCGTACTTCACGCGCACCACGCGCCGGCCCTTCTTGAGCAGGCTGGCGATCCAGGGCTTGATGCGGCGCTGGCGCTCCAGCTGGCATTCGCCCTCGGCCACGATCACCTTCAGGCCCTGGAACTCGGTGGTGAAGGCCTCGGTGAGCGTGGCGCGCACCGTGTCCACCTCGTAGGTGTGCACGGTGCGCATCCATTGCACGCCCAGGCCCTTGAGCGTGGTCTCGATGGTCTGGTTGGTGTGGGCCAGGCTTTGCAGCTTGTCGGCGGCGGCTTCCTTGGCCTCGTCGCCGGGGGTCGAGATGATGTCCTGCGTGCCGGTGGCCGAGGTGTAGCCGTTCTTGAAGATCAGCAGCACCGCGTCGTCGCCGTTGAACAGGGCCGACTGCACGCCGGTGAGCAGGCCGTTGTGCCAGAAGCCGCCGTCGCCCATGACGGAGAGCACGCGCCGCTTCATCACCGGCGACACGCCGGCGCGGCTGGCCAGGCTCATGCCGTAGCCCAGGATGGAGTGGCCGAACGAGAAGGGCTCGAAGGTGGCCAGCGCGTGGCAGCCGATGTCGCCTGCGATGTGCACCGGCCCCACGTCCTGCTGCGCGAGCTTGAGGGCCGAGAACACCGGCCGCTCGGGGCAGCCCACGCACATGCCGGGCGGGCGCGCGGGCAGCGGCGCCTGCAGCTGCTGCGCGGCTTCCTGGCGGCGCGTCTGGTTGCCCTGCAGCCAGGCGCGCGCGGCGTCGGTCACGGCCTGGGTGGCCGGGTCCTGCAGGTAGCGCCCGATGAAGTGCGCCAGGCCGTTGGCCATGACTTCGGCGGTGTACTCGCCCGCGTTGGGCAGCATGTCCTTGCCGTGCAGAGGCGTCTGGATGTCGCCGCGCCGCAGCAGGGTGGCGAGCTCCTGTTCGATGTACTCGGGCTGGCCCTCTTCCAGCATCAGCACCGCGCGCTTGCCGACGCAGAAGTCGGTGAGCTGCTGCGGCACCAGCGGGCAGGTGACGTTGAGCACCAGCATGGGGATGGCGCTGCGCCCGAAGGCATCGGCCAGGCCGAACTGCTGCAGCGCGCGGATCAGGGTGTTGTACAGGCCGCCCTGCACGATCAGGCCCAGGTCCTGGTGCGCGCCGTCGAAGTGCTCGTTCAGACCGTGCTCGACGATGTAGCGCCGCGCGGCCGGAATGCGCTCGTCGCTCTTGAGCTTCTCGTGGCGGAAGGTCACGGGCGGGTGGGCCAGGCGGTTGTAGTCGAAGCTCGCCGGCTCCTCGATCAGGTTGTGGCGCGAGAGCGCGGGCTTGACGTTGTCCTTGGCCGTGAAGCTGCCGCGCACGTGGCAGGCGCGGATGCGCAGCTCCATCAGCGCCGGCATGTTCGAGGCCTCGGACAGGCGGAAACCCTGCTCGACCATGTGCACCATGCGCTCCAGGTCGGGCCGCGGGTCCAGCAGCACCATGCTCGACTTGAGCGCGTAGGCGTGCGTGCGCTCCTGGATCACGCTGGCGCCTTCGCCGTAGTCCTCGCCCACCACCACCAGCACGCCGCCGGTGACGCCGGGCGAGGCCAGGTTGGAGAGCGCGTCGGCCGCCACGTTGGTGCCCACGATGGACTTCCAGGTGACCGCGCCGCGCAGCGGGTAGTGGATGGACGCGCCCAGCATGGCCGCGGCCGAGGCCTCGTTGGAGCAGGCTTCCACGTGCACGCCGAGCTCGTCCATGTAGGGCTTGGCCTGCACCATCACGTCGAGCAGGTGCGAGACCGGCGCGCCCTGGTAGCCGCCCACGTAGGCCACGCC
The DNA here is from genome assembly GCF_058796355.1 of Hydrogenophaga sp. GW823-FHT04C09. Taxonomy (NCBI): domain Bacteria; kingdom Pseudomonadati; phylum Pseudomonadota; class Betaproteobacteria; order Burkholderiales; family Comamonadaceae; genus Hydrogenophaga; species Hydrogenophaga sp. GW823-FHT04C09. Next base: position 29,625 of record NZ_JBXAIO010000009.1, read on the forward strand.
GGACTGCAGCAAGGCCTTGGTGATGGCGAGGATGCCTTCGCCGTGGAAGGTCTGGCCGTCCCCCAGGCGCAGCGATTCGATTTCCTGGCTGAATGAAACTTCCACGGTGCGGGCTCTCCAGGGTCAGCGGAACAGGGTGTCGACGAAGGCGGCACCGATGCCGACCTTCTCGTAATGGGCGCGGCACAGGGCGATGTACTGGTGCACGTCGAAGTAGCCGTTCGACTCGCCCTGATCGTCCAGCCAGATCAGCGGGCCTTCGACGATGAAGAACACCTTCATCGGGTCTTTGTGCTCGTAGGCCACCAGCGTGTGGCCCTCGCCCGGGGTCTCGTAGACGAAGTCGCCCGCGGTCGCGGTCCATTCGTGCTCAAGATAACCCCATTTGCCGGAAATCGTATAGGCGAAAACCTGATGCGGGTGGTAGTGGCGGTTGACCAGGCCGGCCTTCCTGGCCATCAGGATGTCGCACCACTTGTTCTGGCTCGGCGAGATCCACAGCGGGCGCGAGGACACGGTCTCGGTGAAGGGCACGTAGAGGCGCTCGTCCTCGGTCGGCGCGTTGGGGATGTAGACCTCGGGCAGGGCATCGGGCTGGAAGACCTTCTCGATCGGCTTGAGGTCTTTCCAGAATTCATGGGTGGCGAGTTCGGGCATGGTGTGGGGTCCTTTCGTTTTGCATGGGGTCAGATGTGCATGCCGCCGTCGGCCATGAACACGCCGCCGGTGGAGAAACTGCTGCCAGCCGAGGCCAGGAACACCACCATGCGCGCGATTTCCTCGGGCTGGGCGTGGCGGTGCAGCGGGATGGCCTCGTTGAGCATCTGCGTGGCGTCGCGCCCCACCACGTCGCTCAGGCGGCGCTCGATGTCGTTCTGGAAGCCGTTGGTCGTGGGGCCGGGCGCGATGGCGTTGACGCGGATGCCGCGCGGCGCCACTTCCTTGGCGGCCACGCGCATCAGGCCGATCAGCGCGTGCTTGGAGGTGGCGTAGGCGCTCACGCCGGGGTCGGCGGTGACGCCCATCACGCTGGAGGTGATCAGCACGCTGCCGCCGTCGCGCATCAGGGGCAGGCCGTGCTTGAGCGCCAGGAAAGTGCCGCGCACGTTGACCGCCATCACGGTGTCGAACACGTCCTCGGGGTAGGCGGTGATGGGCACGATCTCGCCGTTGAGGCCGGCGTTGCAGAACAGGAAATCGATCGCGCCCGCGCGCGCCACGGCCTGCGCCAGGTAGTCCTGCGTCTGGCGGCTGTCGCTCACGTCGGCGGCGCTGGTGCCCACGCGCTCGCCGTGGCCTTCGGCCGCGAGCGCCTGGCGCGCGGCTTCCAGCAGGGCCGGGTCGCGGTCCACCAGGTGCACCGAGGCGCCGCGCGCGAGCAGCTGGCGGGCGGCGGCCAGGCCGATGCTGCCGGCACCGCCGGTGAGCACGCAATGTTGTCCTTCAAAGTCCGACACGGGGGTCCTTTCTGTCCGGGGTTCGGGGGTTGTCATGGCATGGGTCCCCACCAGGCCTCGGCCGTGGGGGCGAGCAGCGATTTGGGGATGCAGCCGTGGATGCCCTTGACACCGTCCACGAGCTGGGTGACCTCGAAGTCCACCACCAGGCTGGCCAGCGCGTAGGCCTCGCCCGTGTCCACGCCCGCGAAGGCCTGCAGCACCTCGACCGCGCGCCGCACCGCGTCGGCGGCGGCGGTGTCGAGGTCTTCGTTGAGGCCCATCACGATGTAGTGGCTGGGCGTCTCGGCCATGGGCCAGGCGAGCGCGCGGCGGGGATGCAGCACGAACTCCAGCCGGGTGGTCATGGAGGTTTCCAGCGCGGTCAGGTTGACCTCGCCGTTGCCCTGCGCGCCGTGGCCGTCGCCGGTGAAGAAGAGCGCGCCCGGCACCTGCACCGGCAGGTACAGGCGCGCGCCGGGCACCAGGTGCTTGAGGTCGATGTTGCCGCCGAAGCGCCCCGGCGGGATCGACGACACGCGCGAGGTGGGCGCCACCGCCAGGATGCCCATGAAGGGCCGCAGCGGGATGTCCAGGCCCTCTCGGAAGCGGGCGGTGCGGCGCGCCATGTCGATCGGCAGCACCTGGGTGCGTGGTTCGGGCAGCAGATCGGGCAGGCTGCCGGCGCCGGGTCGCGTGAAGTTGACGCCGTAGTGCGGTGCGCGCGGCTCGACTTCGTGGATGCGCACCTCCAGCACGTCGCCCGGTTCGGCGCCTTCGATGTGGATGGGGCCGGTGAGCACGTGCGGGCCCACGCCCTTGGGCACGGTTTTCACGATGTCGCAGATGTCCCGCGCGGCGTCGGTGAGTTCGAGCCGGTGCCGCTCGAAGAAGGCCTCGGGCGCGTCGGGCGGCACGCACAGCGCGTTGACGGTGTCGATGTCCACCGTGGTGCCCGAGGCGATGCGCAGCACCGGCGGCACGTCGGGGGCAAGGAAACCCCAGACCACGGTCTCGGGGCGCGAGCGCAGGTGCGGTGTGGCGCTCATGCGGTGGCTCCAGCGGCCGCGCCACCCAGGTAGGCGCGCTGCACGGCCGGGTCCTGCGCGAGGTCCTGCGCCGAGCCCTGGCCGACGATGCGGCCGTTCTCCAGCAGGTAGCCCCGGTCGGCGATGCGCAGGCTGCGGCGGGCGTTCTGCTCCACCAGCAGCACGCTCACGCCCAGGGTGCGGATCTGCGCCAGCGCACGGAACAGCTCGCCCGTCATGATGGGCGAGAGCCCGAGCGAGGGCTCGTCGAGCAGCAGCACGCGCGGCTGCGACATCAGCGCGCGGCCGATGGCCACCATCTGCTGTTCACCACCGCTCATGGTCTGCGCCATCTGGCCCATGCGCTGTTCCAGTTTGGGGAAGATGGACAGCACGCGCTGCAGCTGCTCCTTCTCGCCGGCGCGCGCGCGCTTCGCGTGGGCGCCGAGCTGCAGGTTTTCGCGCACGCTCAGCTCGCCGAAGATGCCCCGGCCCTCGGGCACCAGGGCGATGCCGGCTTCCACCACCGCGTGGGCGGGCAGGGCCAGCAGGTCCTGGCCGTCGAGCGCGATGCGGCTGCCCGGCAGGGAGGGAATGAGGCGCGCGATGCACTTGAGCAGGGTGGACTTGCCGGCGCCGTTGGCGCCCAGCATCACCACCACCTCGCCCGCGCCGATGCGCAGGTCCACCCCCTGCAGCGCCACGTGGTGGCCGTAGCTCGCGCTGACCTGGCTGACTTCAAGCATCGTCGTCTCCCAGGTAGGCGCGCACCACGGCCGGTTCGGCCAGCGCGGCGGCCGGCGGGCCGTCGGCGATGCGGCTGCCCGCGTTCATGATCACGCAGCGGTCGCACAGCGCGCGGATCGCCTCCATCACGTGTTCGACCATCAGCATGGTGATGCCTTCCTCGCGCAGCGAGCGCAACAGGGCGATGCCGTCCACCAGCTCGGACGGGTTCAGCCCGGACAGCCATTCGTCCAGCAGCAGCAGGCGCGGTTGCAGCGCGAGCGCGCGCGCCAGCTCCAGCCGCTTCTGGTTGATGTAGGTGAGTTCGCTGGCGGTGGTGTGGGCGAAGTCCGCCATGCCCACGCGCTCCAGCAGCTTCAGGGCCTGCGCGCGCGAGGCGCGCTGCGGCAGGTTCTGCGTGCCGAAGGCCAGGCCGGCCTGCACGTTCTCCACGCAGTCCATCGAGCCCAGCACGCGCACCAGCTGGAAGGTGCGGGCCACGCCGGCGCGCGCCACGCGGAAGGCCGGCAATCCCGTCAGTTCCTGGCCGTGCAGGGTCACCGAGCCCGCCGTGGGCGGCAGCGCGCCCGAGATCAGGTTGATCACCGTGGTCTTGCCCGAGCCGTTGGGCCCGAGCAGGCCGACGATCTCGCCCTGGGCCACCGAGAAGTCCACGCCATTGACCGCGACCAGGCCGCCGAAGCGCTTGACCAGGCCGTTCACCTGCAACAGGGGGGTGCTCATGCCTTGCCTCCCTGCAGACGGTCCATCAGGCCCACGATGCCGCGCGGCGCGAGGTACACGATGACGAGGAAGGTGCAGCCCAGCAGGATGCTGAAGTAGTTCGGGAAGTTGGCCGAGAGGAACTCGAACAGCAGCACCAGCGGGATCACGCCGAGCACCGGGCCGTGCAGGCGCGCGGCACCACCGAGCAGGGCCATGATCAGCACCTGGAACGAGACCACCGGGTTGAAGGCGATCGTCGGGTCGATGTAGGTCCAGCGCGGCGCCACGATGGCGCCGGCCAGGGCCATGAACATGGCGCTGATGCCGAACACCAGCAGCTTGGCGAAGGTGGTGTGCACGCCGCAGTGGCGCGCGACCATCTCGTCGTCGCCGATCATGCGCAGCGCCAGGCCCACGCGCGAGCGCTTCACCAGCCAGCCCGCGAGGTAGACCAGCGCGGCCAGCGCGGTGAGCTGCCAGACGATGTGCTTCTGCTCGATGTCCAGGAACAGGTAGCGCCCGACCGAGCCCGAGTGGTTGGCCTCGTACCAGGTCACGACCTGGCGGATCAGCTCGGCCAGGCCGAAGGTGAAGATCACGAAGTACACGCCGCGCAGCCGCAGCGTGGCCAGGCCCACCAGCAGCGCCACCGCCAGCGCGGCGAGCGCGGCCGTGGCCAGCACCGCCGGCCAGGGCCAGGCCTCGCCGAACACCGCGGCCACGTACACGCCCAGGCCGAAGAAGGCCACCGTGGCCAGCGAGACATAACCCGTGGGCCCCGAGAACAGGGCCCAGGCCGTGGCCAGCACGGTGAAGATCAGCAGGTTGATCGCCATCGACATGGCGTAACCGCTGCCAAAGAAGGGCAGCAGCGCGCAGGCCGCCAGCCCCGCCACGCCGAGCGTGACGAACACGATGTCGCCGCGCTTCATGCCCCGGCCTTTCCGAACATGCCCGTGGGGCGGATGATGAGGACCAGCAGGAACAGGCCGAAGGTGACCGCGAGCGTGAGGCCGGGCGCCACGAAGGTGGCCACCAGGCTTTCGGTCAGGCCCAGCAGCAGGCCCGCCACCAGGCAGCCCATGAGGTTGCCCACGCCGCCCATGATCACGACGATGAGGGCTTTCATGGTGAAGACCACGCCCATGGACGCGTTGATGGTGAAGAACATGCTGACCAGCGTGCCGCTGGCGGCCACCAGGCCACCCCCCAGCGCGAACGCGAAGGCGGCGGCCTTGCGCACGTCGATCGCGACCAGCTGCGCCGAGGTGGGCGAGACCGCGACCGCGCGCAGGGCCGTGCCCCGGCGTGTGTGGTGCAGCACGAGGTAGAGGCCGACGCCGATCACCACCGCGAAGCCCAGGGCCAGCAGCCGGTTGGCCTTGAGCGGCGAGCCCAGCAGCGTGATCACCTGGCCCAGGTAGTCGTAGTTGTAGTAGTTGCCGCCGAAGATCACCAGCACGATGCCTTCGATGACGAACAGCAGGCCGAAGGTGGCCAGGATGCTGTCCACCTCCAGCGCTTCGCTGGTCTTGGCGCGCCGCACCAGCGGCGTGAGCAGCAGCTGGTAGAGCAGCCAGTTCAGGGCGAAGGCGGCCGGCGCGATCAGCAGCAGGCCCAGCAGCGGGCTCAGCGCGAAGGTGGTGAAGAGGGCGTAGGCGGCGAAGGCGGCGGCGATCAGCATCTGGCCGTAGGCCAGGTTCATGATACGAGCCACCCCGTATTGCAGCGTGAGGCCCATCGCGATCAGGGCGTACACGCCGCCCAGTGTGAGCCCGTTGAGCAGGGCGTCGATCAATGCCATGGAGCGTTACCGTGGGAGAAAGAAAAAAAGGCGAGCCGCCCGCCACGTCTGCGCGTGGTTCGGGCGGTGCCGTGCGGGCGGTGTGACGCGTTACTGTTTCCAGGCCGGCTTGGGCAGCGCGACCGGCTTGACGCCGATGGCATTGGCGGGCGAGACCGGCTGGAACTGGCCGTTCTGCCACTGGCCGACCGAGGAGGCCTCGCTCCAGATGCGGTTCTTCAGCGTGACCGGGCCGATCACGGTGTTGAAGCCGCCTTTGCCGATTTCGGCCGAGACGGCCTTGCGCTCGATGCTGTTGGCGCGCTCGATCGCCTGCTGCAGCACCTGCAGCGTGGCGTAGGTCACCGCGCTGCCGTTGTAGTCGGCTTCCTTCTTGAAGACTTCCAGGTGGCGGGCGCGGTAGGCCTTGGTCACCGGCAGTTCGGGGCTCACGCCGCCCAGGCCCAGCACGCCTTCGGCGTTGGCGCCGAAGCGGTCCTTGAAGACCGGGAACACGGTGCCGATGGCGGTGTAGAACAGCTTGGGGTTGAAGCCCACGGCGCGCGCCTGGTCGGTCAGCGCCAGCGTGTCGGGCGGGTAGCTGAAGGCCAGGAAGACCTCGGGGTCGCGGCGCTTGACTTCGTTCAGGATGGACTGCAGGTCCTGCGAGCCCAGCGGGTAGCTCTGGTCGTAGACGACGTTGAAGTTGCCCTTCTTCAGGCCGTCGCGCGCCGCCTTGGACAATTCCACGCCGAACTGGTCGGCCACGTTGACGATGGCCACGTCGCCCTTGATCTTGCCCTCGCTGCGCAGCCGCGTGAGCAGGTCGATGACGCCGTTGGCGTAGTCGGTGGAGGTGAGCGTGAAGAAGAAGGTGTTGGGCCAGCGTTCGCGCAGCTGCGGAATGCGGTCCGTGATCATGGTGGTGGTCAGGTGCGGGTAGCCGTGGCGGTCCAGGATGGGCGCGACCGCGAGGTTCATCGCCGTGCCCCAGGGCGGCAGGATGAAGTCGACCTTGTCCTGGTTGACCAGGCGCTCGACGGCGCGCACGCCTTCTTCGGAGCTGCTGCGGTCGTCGTACTCGACGAACTTGACCGGCACGCGCTTGCCGTTGATGAGCATGCCACCCGACTTTTCCAGGTCCTGCTGCCACAGCTGGTAGTTCGGCAGCACGGTGGTGCTGGCGCCGCCCGCGTAGGGACCGGTCTTGGAAATGGCGTAACCGATGCGGATCTCGGTGGGGTCTGCCGCGTGGGCGGGCAGGGCGGCCAGGGCGCACAGGCCGGCGGCCGCGGCCAGCCAGGTCAGGGTGGTCCTCTTGTTCATCTTGTCTCCGGTGGGTTTTGTTGTTGAGTCGCGGAGTTTCACGGTCTGTGACATATTCGGCAATAAGATCAAGGGGATATCAAATATCAATGCCATGCATATCAACGACATCGACCTGAACCTGCTGCGCCTGTTCGCGGCGATCTACCGCGCCGGCAGCGTGAGCCGCGCCGCCGAGCAGGTGGGCCTGACCCAGCCGGCCGCGAGCCACGGACTGGGCCGCCTGCGGCTGCTGCTGGAGGACGCGCTCTTCGTGCGCACGCCCGGCGGCGTGAAACCGACGCCGCGCGCCGAGCGCCTGGCGGGCGCGGTGCAGAACGCGCTGGCCATCGTCGAGCAGGCGATCAACGAGTCCACCGGCTTCGACCCGCAGCGTTCGCGCCGGCTGTTCCGCCTGCACATGAGCGACATCGGCGAGAACCGCTTCCTGCCCGAGCTCATGGTCAGCCTGCAACAGCTCGCGCCCGGTGTGCGCGTGGCCAGCCGCCCGGTGGCCCACGCGCAGCTGGCCGATGCGCTGGACACCGGGGTGATCGATTTCGCCTTCGGTTTCCTGCCGCTGGTGAAGGACACGCAGCGCACCGAGCTGCTGCGCGACCGCTATGTGGTGCTGATGCGCGCCGGCCATCCCATGCATGCACCCTTGAAGCGCCTGAAGGGGGCGGCGCAGCTCAAGGCCTTGCAGAAGCTGGAGTTCGTGGGTGTGCGTTCGCACGGCGACACGCTGCGCATCCTGGAGCAGACCGGCCTGCAGGACCGCCTGCGCCTGACCACCGAGCACTTCATGGTGCTGCCCTCGATCGTGAGCGCGACCGACCTCTGCGTGGTGATGCCGGGCAACATCGCGCGCGGCTTTGTCGCCTCGGGTGGCTGCGTGATGGTGCAGCCGCCGTTCGTGGACTGCAACTTCACCGTCTCATTGCACTGGAGCCACCGCTTCGAGAGCGACCCGGACAACCGCTGGTTCCGCGAACAGGTGGTGCGCCTGTTCTGCGAGCTCTGAGGCGCTCAGGCGGCGGGCTGGGCGGTGGTGCCGGTCAGGCTTTCGGGGCTGGGCGGCTTGTAGCCGGCCGACAGCGAGACGCCGCCCGGCGGGGTCTGGCCGCTGCTGGTGTGCTCGCCCAGGCGGGTGATGGGCGCGGTGGTGCGGTAGAGCGCGCGCAGCGCCTCCACGCGTTCCTGCAGCGCCGGGTAGCTGTCCATGCGCTCGCTGTGGCGCTGCAGCACCTGGTGCGCGGACTCGATCAGCTTGGCGTTGCCGGTGCGTTCACCGGCTTCGAGCAGCTGTTGCACCGTGCCCTGCGGGTCGCCCTTGAGGCTCAGGGCCATGGCGTCCTGCGAGATGCGCAGCACCTGGCCGTGGGCGGCGCGGATGCGCTCGGCATGCCCCGCATCGCTGCCGGCCGCGCAGGCCAGCAGCTCGGTCATGGCGCGGCTGGTGCCGAAACGCAGCGCGAGCCGGTCCACCGCGCCTTCGGCGTCCTGCATGGGCAGGGAGCGCATCGCGAGCCGGCCCATCAGGGCGAGCAGGTTGCAGGCGGATTCGAAATCGAAGTCGGGCGTGAGCACGCTGTCGGTCAGGCGGCGCACGTCGTCGACGGCGCGCGTGGTGTTCTGCTGCTGCAGCGCGAGCAGGCTCTCGGCCATGGCCAGCAGGCGGTGTGGCCGCGCGGGCGCGTGGCTGCGGTCGCGCAGCCGGGTGAGCTGGTCCACCGTGCGCTGCAGGCCGCGCGCGTCGTTGTTGTCGAGCCGGGCGAAGGCCAGCAGCAACAGGGCCTGCGCGTCGTACATCTTGGAGTCCAGGCCCAGGCGCGTGGCGCGGTCGAGCAGCTCCACGCCTTCGCTGCGCTCGCCGGTGTAGTAGGCCAGCATGCCGTGCTTGAGCAGGCGGCTGATGGACGAGGGCGTGAGGCGCGTGGCCATCTCGTAGGTGGTGAGCGCGCTCTGGAAGTTGCCCAGCTCGAACTGGGCGCGGCCCATCACGTCGTAGGCGTCCGCGTAGGCGTCGTCGTCGCGGATCAGGCTCTCCAGCGTGGTCACGGCCTTGGCCGGCTGGCCGTTTTCCAGTTGGGCCCGCGCCACGCCCAGGCGGGCCCAGGGCAGGGTCTTGGCCTCGATCACGGCCTGATACAGGGTCTGGGCCTCGTCCACGCGGCCGCCGCGCAGCATGAGCTCGGCGCCGATGCGCGCGGCGTACAGCCAGTAGGACTGGCGCGCTTCGAACCGGGTCTGGCACAGGTTGGCGGCGCGCTCGAAGTCCTGCGCGTCGATGGCGCTGAAGATGTCCTGCAGCGACTGCTTGCGCACACGCGCCTGCACGATGCGGTGGGCCAGGCGCGAGGCGGTGTGGGGTTTGAGCAGGTAGGCGTCCAGCGCCGACTCGGCGGCCTCGGCCACGCTGGCGTAGGAGGCCTCGGCCGTGAGCATCACGAACACGGTGTGAAAGGGCAGCAGCTGGTTGCGCCGCAGGTCGTCCAGCAGGTCCTGGCCGGAGCCGGACTCGCGCTCGAAACGCTGTTCGCAGATGACCACGTCGAAGCTCGCCATCTCGAGCTTGCGGCGCCCGTCGGTCAGGCGCGAGCACTGCACGACCGTGCCCACGCCCAGGTCGCGCAGCTGGGCGACGAGGATGGAGCGCGATTGCAGGTTGCCCTCGATCACGAGCGCATGGGCGTCGTGGAGCTGGTTGGGTGCGGAAGGCATGAGCGGACGCAAAAGGGGCAATGTCAGGATTCTGCCCAGCGCCACGCACCATGAGGGGGAGAAGAGGGTGGCGATTCCGGTGCTTTTCGGGCAGCAGACGAACGGTCGCCGCCCCAGCCTGGGGCGGGTCAGACGCGCCAGATGCGCGGCGGCACCGCCGACAGGCCCCAGGCCTCGGTGCGCAGCCCGCCCCAGACGCGCTGGAACAGCGCCATCAAGGGCTCCACCAGCGGCGCCACCGCGCGCAGCACCAGCATCTGCGGATTGGGGCAGGTGGCGCCGGCCTGCACGCCCTGGAGGTCACCGTCCAGGTGCGCGCGCACGGTCTCCAGCAGGTGCTCGCGCCGCTCGCGCGCGAGCGGGCTGCCGCAGGCCAGCCACAGCGTGCCCAGGCAGCGCTGGCCGGCCAGGCCCAGGGGCGATTCGAGCAGGCGGGTGTCGGCCGCGTCGATGTGCGAACGCTCCAGCCACAGGCCCGGGATCTCCAGGTGCTGGGTGAGGTGGCCGCGATCGAAGGGCTGGCCGGCGGTGGGCAGGCCGAGGGCGCACACGTCCCAGCCGATCAGCTCGGCGCCTTCGGCGAGTGTGGCGCGCAGGGTGTTGTGCGCCAGGCAGCCCGGGTAGGCGATGGCTTCGAGCGGCAGCCATTCGAGCCGCGCGCCGGCCTCCAGCGCGAGCGTGACCTGCTGCGTGGCGGCCGGGCCGTCCGAGCGGTAGAAGCGCGTGGCGCCCGGTGTGGAGAGCAGGCCGTGCGCCTGGGCGCCCGCGCGCACGCGCAGGTCCAGCACGTCGCCGCCCACCAGCCCGCCGGGCGGGTGCACCACCACGTTGTGGCAGATGCCCTCGCCTTCGGGGTACAGGCTCTTGAGGATGCGCAGCGGCCCGGTGTGGGCGTGCTGCAGCACGGTGCGCTGGGCGTCGTCGCGGCGGTAGTTCAGGTCGAGTTGGGCGTGCCAGGGCATGCGGGGAGTTTACGGGGCGCTCCGGTGCGCTCAGGTTTTCCAGAAGCCCTGGTGCGGCTCGCTCGCCTCGTCCAGCAGCGCGGGGCCGATGCACTCGATGCGGTGCGGCGAGGCCGCGAACACATCGCGGCACGACAGCTCGGCATCGCGCTGCTCGGCGCGCTCGCCGCGGAACACGCGCAGGCTCACCGCGTCGATGCCGAACACCACGCGCCCGATGTTGCTCCAGAAGATCGCGCCCGCGCACATCACGCAGGGTTCGGCCGAGGAATAGAGCGTGGCGCGCGAGAGCGTCTCGCGGTCCACCACCGGGCTGAGCTGGCGCACCGCGTTGGTCTCGGCGTGGCCGGTGCAGTCGCCGGTCTCGCCGGTGTTGCACCAGGCCTCGGCGAGCACGCGGCCGTCGCCGGCGATCACCACCGCGCCGAAAGGGCGGTTGCCCCGCTCGCGCGCCACGCGCGCCCAGCCGATGGCCTGGCGCAGGTAGGCGCCGTCGCGCTCGTTCAGGGTGGCCGTCGTCATGCCTTGAGCACCCGGTCGCCGGCGGCCGGCAGCATGGCGCGGTTGAACACGCCTTCCACGCTGGGGCGGGCCTTGAGGCCGAACACGTCGACGACCTCGTCCACCTGTTGTTCCAGCGTGCGCTTGAAGACATCGCCCAGGCCGTGGCTGCGCGTGTCGGCCGCGGCGATGTAGCGCTGCGTGATGCGCCAGCGCTCGAGTTCGACGGCTTCGTTGAGGATGGGCTCGCGCAGCTTGGTGGCGGCGATCGCGGCGACCGGATCGGCCATGCTCTCCTGGATGGCGCGGTTGGTGGCGCGCAGGAAGCCGGCCACGGCGGCGGGGTTCTGCGTGATCATGGCGTTGCTCGCGAGGATGGCGTTGCCGTACAGGTTCACGCCGGCGCTGGTGTATTCGAGGATGGAGAGTTCGTCGAGCTTCATGCGCGCGAACAGCGAGACGGCGGAGTCGTGGAAGTAGGTGGCGCCGTCCACGTCGCCGCGCACGACGACGTTGTCGCGCGAGGCGAAGTCGGTGGTGGACCACTGGAAGAGGTCGTTCTTCACGCGCAGCCTGCGCGCCACCATGGGCCAGGCGCGGCGCGTGGACTCGACGGCGGCGGCCGCGATCTTCTTGCCTTCGAGGCTGCGGAAGTCGGTGGTGATGCCCCGGTCCTTGCGGCCAATGATCGCGAACGGTGCGCGGTTGTAGTACTGGTACACGGCCTGCACCAAAGGCGTGCCGCTCTGGGTCGCCTGGAACTCGATCAGCGAGCTGATGTCGCCCAGGCCCATCTGGTAGACGCCACTGGCGATGCGCGTGATGGAGGCGACCGAGCCGGAGCCCACGTCGATGCTCACGTCCAGGCCTTCGTCCCTGTAGTAGCCCTTGCTCTGGGCGAGGAAGAAGGGCGAGGTCTGGCCGGTGATGCGGAAGTCCAGCGTGAACTTGACGGGCGTGAGCTTGGGTGAGGCCTGGCCCCAGACGGTGGGGGCGGCGAGGGCCGAGACGGCGGCGGCGGAAGAGGAAGCGAGGAAGTGACGGCGTTGCATGGCAAGGCTCCGGACGGTGGGCTTGTTCCACTCCCGCAGGCCATGTGAGTGGCCACGGGAGACGTACAAGAGCAATTTCCGGGCGGGCGGTGTGGGGGCACCATCTGCTGAACGCTTCTACTCTGCGAGGTGCGGGTATGCACGAGGCATGCCAACCCGATGTGGCCTGCCTTTTGCTAGCATGCAGGGCCAGAGTAGAAGCGTTCAACCCCGTGCAATGCGGGGCGGGAAATTGCTCTTGAGACCCCACCCTCAAGCCATTTCTTTCAGGAGCGCCTTCACCATGCTGGTCACCCAACAACCCGTCTTCCGCCGTTACTGGCACGCCGTCATGCCGCTGTCGATGCTGGCCGACGGCCCCAAGCCCTTTACCCTGCTGGGCGAACACATCGTTCTGTTTCTCGACGAACACGGCGAGCCGGCCGCGCTCAAGGACCGTTGCTGCCACCGCACCGCGAAGCTGAGCAAGGGCTGGTGCAAGAACGGCAACCTCCAGTGCGGTTACCACGGCTGGGTCTACAACCGGCACGGCCGCGTGATCAACATTCCGCAGTACCCGCCGGAGCGCGAGATTCCCAAGGACTACGGCACGACGGCCTACCACTGCACGGCGCGCCATGGCTATGCGTGGGTGGCGCTGGAGGATCCGGTGGCGGAGATTCCCGCGATTCCGGAGTTCGAGGCGGAGGGCTGGCGCACGATCTTCCAGTTCTACGAGACCTGGCACACGAGCCCGGTGCGCGCGCTGGAGAATTCGTTCGACAACTCGCACTTCAGTTTCGTGCACCGCGCGACTTTCGGTGTGGCGGCGTCGCCGGCGCCGAGCAAGTACGAGCTGGTGGAGAACGAGGCCGGGTTTTATGCCGAGACGGTGATCGACGCGGTGAACCCGGAGAAATTCCAGCGCATCAGCGGGGTGAAGGAGGCGATCACGCAGCGGCACATGCGCAACGCCTACTACCAGCCGTTTTCGCGGCGGCTGGACATCGAGTACCCGAGTGGGGTGCGCCACGTGATCATCAATGCGTTCACGCCGATCGACGATGGGCGCATGCAGTTGTGCCAATGGCTGTTTCGCAACGACACGGAGGCGGATTGTCCGGCGCAGATGCTGATCGACTTCGACGATGAGATCACGCGGGAGGACAAGGACATTCTCGAGTCCACCGACCCGGACGCGGTGGTGGATCTGCGGCGGCGTGGGGTGGAGTTTTCAATGGACTCCGATCGGCCCGGGATTCTGATTCGCCGGCGGTTGATGGCCCTGCTTTCCTCTGCTGGGGAGGTGGAGGTGCATCGGTAGTCTTTCTCGCTGCTGCCTCGCGGGCCTCGTGAGCGGGCGGCGCTCTGCTCCGCGGGTGTCCCCCGACCCGGCTTCGCCGGGTCTCCTCCTTTACCCCGCTGCGCAGAACGCCACCCGCTCACGAGGCCGACGTGACGTTGGCGCGAAAACAGACCGAACGCCCTTAGGCCATCGGCGAGGGGGGAATGGCGCAGCGGAGTAAAGGAGGAGGGCGGCGCAGCCGACCCGGGGGACATCCGCGGAGCCATTCCCCTCTCGCCGATGGCCGCCGTCGGCCGGAGAAAAACTCAGCGAGACGCCCAGAACCCCAGATGGGGCTCCAGCATCTCGGCCTCCAGCGAGGGCACAGGCCCGATGACCTCGATGACCTTCTGCCCCCGCGCAAGAACCTCCCGGCAGGGCAGCGACAGAGTGGGGTTCTCCTCGTGGCTGCCCGTCAACGCCAACAAGGCCTCCTCGCTCGCGCCATAGACCACGCGCCCGATGTTGGCCCAATACAGCGTGCCCGTGCACATGGCACAAGGCTCGAACGTCGTCACCAGCGTGCAGCGCGCCAGGTACTCGCCGGGATAGTTGTCGGCCGCCACGCGGGCCAGCGTCGACTCCGCGTGGTTCACCGTGTCGATGTTGCCCTGCTCGGCCAACACCGTCTCCCCATCCGGCGCCACCAGCAAGGCCCCGAACGGATGCCGGCCCATGCCCGCCGCACGCCGTGCCACCCCGTTGGCGCGGCGCAGGTGCTTCGCCACCTGTTCCGGACTCATGCGCTCTGCGAGCCGCGGTGCGCCCAACCCGTGGTGTGCTTCTCGATGAAACTGAACAGCTCGTACATGGCCATCGCCATCACGCCCACCACCAGCAGACCGCTGAAGGCCAGACCCATCTGCATCGACGAACCCGCCGAGATCAGCAGATAACCAATGCCCTCGTTCGACGCCGTCATCTCCGACACCGTCGTGCCCACGAAGGCCAGCGTGATCGCCACCTTCAGCGAACCGAAGAAATACGGCATCGAGCGCGGCAGGCCCACCTTGGTCAACACGTCCCAGCGCTTGGCGCCCAGCACGCGCAACACGTCCTCCAGCTCAGGCTCCAGCGTGGCCAGGCCGGTGGCGATGTTCACCATGATGGGGAAGAACGAGATCAGGAAGGCCGTGAGAATCGCCGGGCCCACGCCGATGCCGAACCACACCACCAGGATCGGCACGAAGGCCGCCTTGGGCAGGGCGTTGAACGCCGTCATCAGCGGATAGACCGCCGCATACGCCAGGCGCGAGCTGCCGATGAGGAAGCCCAGCAGCACACCGACCACGATGGCGATGCCGAACCCGGCCATGGTCACCCAGTAGGTGCGCCAGGCGTGGCCCAGGATGGTGACCTTGTGTTCCAGCGTCTGCTCCCAGATGCGTGAAGGGCTCGGAAAGATGAATTCCGAGACGCCGAAACCCCGGGTGATGATTTCCCAGAGGATGACGATGGCCAGCAGCAGCAGGAACGGCGACCATCGTTCCAGGTGTTTTTGTTGCATGTTCTTTGACTCCCGCTTCCTTATTGGTTGATGACGGTGCCGGCCTTGCGCATGGCGCCAATGTGGCCGCGCAGCTCGAGCACGATGTCGGAGAACTCCTTGGTGTAGGTCACCTCCAGGTCGCGCGTGCGCGGGATCGGGATCTCACGCTGCACCACGAAGCGGCCCGGGCTGCGGCTCATGCAGTACACCGTGTCGGCCAGGAAGACCGATTCGCGCAGGTCGTGCGTGACCAGGATCACGTTGAAACGCTGCGCCTCCCACAGGTCGCGCAGCGTGCACCAGAGTTCCTCGCGGGTGAAGGCGTCGAGCGCGCCGAAGGGCTCGTCGAGCAGCAGCATCTTGGGCTCGTGGATCAGCGCGCGGCAGATGCTGGCGCGCTGCTGCATGCCGCCCGAGAGCTCCCAGGGAAACTTCTTCTCCATGCCGCCCAGGCCCACGCTGGCCAGCAGCTTCTTCGTGCGTTCCTCGTATTCCTTGCGCCGGTCCTTGAACTGGCTGCGGTAGGGCTCGACGATTTCGAGCGGCAGCAGCACGTTGTCCAGCGTGGTGCGCCAGGGCAGCAGCGAGGGCGCCTGGAAGGCCATGCCCGAGATCTTCAGCGGGCCGGTGACGGGCTGGCCGTCGATGCGGATCTTGCCCATGCTGGGCATCTTCAACCCGGTGGTGAGCTTCATGAAGGTGGACTTGCCACAACCCGAGGGACCGACGATGGCGATGAACTCGCCGCGTTTGACCTTGAGGTTGATGTCTTCCACCGCGAAGACGTTCTGGGCCAGCAGGTCTTCGTTGTAGGCCAGCCAGACCTGGTCGAAATCGACGAAGGGCTGGTCGCTGGAGGGGTCTTGCATGGGGTCGTCTTCCTGAAAAAAAGGCCAGCCGCCGTGGGGTGGCTGGCCGGGGCCGCGGGCTGGCGGCCGGTGGCCGTTCTTACTTCTTGGCGGGGGGCAGCACGTTGAGTTCGGCGGCCGAGGGCAGCATGGAGCCGTTCCAGATCGTGGCCGGGTCGATGCGGGTCTTGGTGCCGTAGGCGTCCGACACCTGGGAGGCCATCAGCGAGAGGCGGCCGGGGTTGACCTGGCCGAAGCCTTCCTTGCGCGCGTCGGGGCTGGCGACCACGGAGTCGATGGCCAGCACCAGGCGGCGGGTTTCCAGCGGCACGTTGATGATGCCGTCGCGCGCCTTCACGGTATCGATGCTGGCGGCCGGGTTGGCCATGACTTCCTTGGCGCCCTTGGCGAAGGCGGTCAGGAAGGCTTTCACGGCAGCCGGGTTCTCCTTGATGATCTTGGGCGAGGCAATGATCACGTTGCCGTACAGCTTCACGCCGTGATCGGCGAAGGGCATGATGACCACGTCCTCGGTCTTCACGCCGCGCGCCTCGAGGTTGAGCAGCGAGGTGAACGAGAAGCCCGTGATGGCGTCGATGTCGCCGCGCACCAGCATGGTTTCGCGCAGCGGCGGGTCCATCGAAGTCCAGTTCGCGTTGGAGAGGTTGTTGGCCTTCTGGAAGATCGGGTAGGCCTTGCGGCCGGCGTCGAACACCGGGGCGCCAAGTTTCTTGCCGTTGAGGTCGGCGGGCTTGGTGATGCCGCTCTTCTTGAGCGCGAGCACCGCGGCCGGCGTGTTGTTGTAGACCATCATCACGGCCACCGGCTTGTTCGGCGCTTCCGGGTTGTTGGCGTGGAATTCCATCAGCGCGGCCAGGTCGGCGAAGCCCAGGTCGTAGCTGCCCGAGGCCACGCGGGTGACGGTGCCGCCCGAGCCGTTGCCGGAGTCGATCGTCACGTCCAGGCCGGCGGCCTTGAAGTAGCCCTTGGCGGCGGGTTGCAGGAACAGCGCGGCAGGACCCTCGAAACGCCAGTCGAGCTGGAACTTGATCGGCGTCTGCGCGTGGGCGCTGCTGCCGAAGGCGGCGGCCGCGGCCAGGGCAGCGGTGATCTTGATGAGGTGGCGCTTGTTCATGGGTTCTCCTGTGATGGGCGGGGTTGCAGGGGGGTGCTCAGCTGTCACCCGGGCATGCCTTGTCATCAGCAATAAAGGTGCCAGCAAAGCGTGGGCGGCAAAAAGGCGCCGGGGCGCCTTTTGAGCACAGAATTTGTATACAGATTCTTGTTCGAGACGTTCGGTGCGTCATCGAGACTAACCCTGAATGGTGCGCACCACATCGGGGCTTGCACCATGTCCGGGCGCGGTGCGCGCATGAAAAAGGCCCCCGAAGGGGCCTTGTCGAAAGGGCGCGGGCGAAGCGCTCAGTGCGCCTCGGCGTGTTTGGCCGCTTCGATGGCGGCGCTGGTGTCGCCCCGGCTGCCATTGAAGTACAGGTTGAGCGCGACCGCGCTGATGGAGGCCAGCAGGATGCCGGACTCGATCAGGGGGTGGATGGCGTGCGGCATCCACATCTTGAAGTTGGGTGCGACCAGCGGGATCATGCCGAAGCCGATCGAGACCGCCACGATGAAGAGGTTGTTGCGGTTGCCCTTGTAGTCCACGCCGGCCAGGATGCGGATGCCGGTGGCGGCCACCATGCCGAACATCACCAGGCCCGCGCCACCCAGCACGAAGGTGGGCAGGGACTCGACCAGCGCCGCCATCTTGGGCAGCAGGCCCAGCACGATGAGGATGACGCCGCCGGCCACGCAGACGAAGCGGCTCTTGACGCCGGTGACGCCGACCAGGCCCACGTTCTGCGAGAAGCTGGTGTAGGGGAAGGTGTTGAAGATGCCGCCGATGAGCGTGCCCAGGCCATCGGTGCGCAGGCCCGCGGTCAGGGCCTTCTGGTCGATCTTGCGGTCGGTCATGTCGCCCAGCGCGAGGAACATGCCGGTGGATTCGATCATCACCACGATCATGACCAGGCTCATGGTCAGGATGAGGATGGGGTCGAAGATGGGCATGGCGATCTCGAACGGCAGCACCACATCGAACCAGTTGGCGTGTTTGACTTTCTCGAAGGTCATGAGGCCGGTGGCGGCGGCGACCACGGCGCCGACGACGATGCCCAGCAGCACCGAGATGTTGGCGATGAAGCCGCGCGCGTATTTGGCGATGAGCAGGATGGCGGCCAGCACGATGGCGGCGATGGCGATGTGGGCGGGCTGTGCGTAGGCGGGGTTGGGCACGCTGCTGGCGATGGACAGGCCTTTGGGCATGTCGGGCACCAGGCCTTTGGCGGTGGCCTCGTTCACGGTGTGCAGCCAGGTGATGTGCTCGGTGTTGGGGACGAAGGGGCTGGTGGCGCCGACGGGGTTGCCGAAGATCCAGTTGATGCCCACGCGCATGAGGCTGATGCCGATGACCGCGATGATGGTGCCGGTGACCACGGGTGGGAAGAAGCGCAGCATGCGGCTGACGATGGGCGCGATGAGGATGGAGACGATGCCCGCGCCGATGATGGAGCCGAAGATGAGGCCCGCGCCCTGGATGCCGGGGTTGGTGTTGGCCATGGCGACCATGGGGGCGACGGAGGCGAAGGTGACGCCCATCATCACGGGCAGCTTGATGCCGAACCATTGGGTGGCGCCCAGGGCCTGGATCAGCGTGACGAGGCCGCAGCAGAAGAGGTCGGCGGAGATGAGCATGGCCACCTGCTCGGGGCTGAGCTTGAGCGCGCGGCCCACGATGAGGGGGACCGCGACGGCACCGGCGTACATCACGAGCACGTGTTGCAGGCCGAGCGCGGTGAGTTTGCCGGGGGGCAGGACTTCATCAACCGGGTGGACGGAGGTGGACATGGGGGTCTCCTTGAGGGGCGTGGTTCGGCTTCAATGCATGCAAAACTGTATACAGATTATGTGTACTGTCGAATTGGGCTCGGCCTAGGGGAAACCCGGTTTCGGACCGGCGGCTGGCTTGTTTCACGGGTGATTCGCTTTCCTGTGGCACCGGTCGCCGGCGCCGAGGGGGCGTGGCTCCGCGACTGTCCCCCGGACCGGCTGCGCCGGTCCTCCTCCTCCTTTACGTCGCTGCGCCACACCCCCTCGTCACCAACGACCTCCAGGCGCTCGCGATTGAAAGACCGAGGGTGGGTGTGCCTACATCACTTCGGCCCAGGGATGCCCGGCGCTCTGCGCAGCGGGGTAAAGGAGGAGCCCCGGCGAAGCCGGGGCGGGGGACACCCGCGGAGCAGAGTGCCGGGCGTCCCTGGGCCCGCGAGGTGCAGGCGAAAAAAGGGGCGCCCGAGGCGCCCCTTCCCAAACACAAGCGAGAAGACTCAGTTCTTCACCACACCACTGGCCGCCGCCAGCGCCGTCATGTTGAGCACCCGCCGCACCGTGGCCGCCGGCGTGAGGATGTGCACCGTGCCGGCCGCGCCCATGAGGATGGGGCCGACGGTGACGCCGCCGCTGGTGGTCGTCTTCATCACGTTGTAGAGGATGTTGGCCGCATCCAGGTTCGGGCAGATCAGCAGATTCGCCGAACCCGTCAGCGTGGTCTCGGCCAGGTAGGCGGCGCGGATCTCGGGCTGCAGCGCGGCGTCCCCGTGCAGCTCGCCGTCGCACTCGATCTCGGGGTGCGCCGCCACGAACAGGTCGCGCGCATCGGCCATCTTGCGAGCGGAAGCGCGCTTGCTCGACCCATAGCTGGAGTGCGACAGGAAAGCCACCTTGGGCGGCAGCCCGAAACGCTGCACTTCCTGCGCCGCCATCCACGCGATCTCGGCCAGCTCCTCGGCCGACGGCGTTTCGTTGACGTACGTGTCGGCGATGAAGACCGGGCCCCGGTTCGTCATCAGCGCGTTGACCGAGGCGTACAGGCCCGCGCCCTGGCGGCGGCCCAGCACGTTGTCGATGCGCTCCAGGTGCGTCATGAAGCCGCCGACCAGGCCGCAGATGAGCGCATCCGCATCCCCCAGCGACAGCATCAGCGAACCGATGATGGTGTTGGACCGGCGCACGGCGGCCTTGGCCACCTCGGGTGTCGCGCCGTGGCGGCCCATGATCTGGTGGTAGTGCTCCCAGTACTGGCGGAAGCGCGGATCGTCTTCCGGGTTGACGTTCTGCACGTCCTGCCCGAGCTTCATGCGCAGGCCGGCCTTGGCGATGCGCGCCTCGATCACCGCCGGGCGCCCGATCAGGATCGGCAGCGCGAGCTGGTCGTCGATCGCCATCTGCGCCGCGCGCAGCGCGCGCTCGTCCTCACCGTCGGCATACGCCACGCGCTGCTTCTTCGGCAAGGCCTTGGCCGCGTTGAAGATCGGCTGCATCAGGATGCCGGTCTGGTACACGAAACGGCCCAGCTGCTGGCGGTAGGCGTCCATGTCGGTGATGGGCCGCGTGGCCACGCCGGAATCGGCGGCGGCCTGCGCCACGGCCGGCGCGATGCGCAGGATCAGGCGCGAATCGAACGGCTTGGGGATGATGTAGTCCGGGCCGAAGCTCAGGTCCTGGCCGGCGTAGGCGTTGGCCACTTCTTCGCTGGTCTCGCTCTTCACGAGCTCGGCGATCTGGCGCACGCAGGCCAGCTTCATTTCTTCGGTGATGCGCGTGGCGCCGCAGTCGAGCGCGCCGCGGAAGATGTACGGGAAGCACAAGACGTTGTTGACCTGGTTCGGGTAGTCGCTGCGGCCGGTGGCGATGATGCAGTCCGGCCGCACGGCCTTGGCCAGCTCGGGCCGGATCTCCGGCTCGGGGTTGGCCAGGGCGAGCACGATGGGCTTGGGG
Source organism: Hydrogenophaga sp. GW823-FHT04C09 (assembly GCF_058796355.1). Taxonomy (NCBI): domain Bacteria; kingdom Pseudomonadati; phylum Pseudomonadota; class Betaproteobacteria; order Burkholderiales; family Comamonadaceae; genus Hydrogenophaga; species Hydrogenophaga sp. GW823-FHT04C09. Next base: position 50,362 of record NZ_JBXAIO010000009.1, read on the forward strand.
CCCATGGTCTTCATCATCTCGGCCGTGAGCACCCCCGGAGCCGAGCAGCCCAGGAAGACGTCGGCGCCGTCGACCGCGTCGGCCAGCGTGCGCTTGTCGGTCTTCTGCGCGTAGCGCGCTTTCGACTCGTCGTAGCCACCGGGCCGGCCTTCGTAGACCACGCCCTTGGAGTCGCAGACGAAGATGTTGTCGCGCGCCACGCCCAGGCCCACCATCACGTCCAGGCAGGCGATGGCGGCGGCGCCCGCGCCGCTGACGGCGAGCTTGACCGAGCCGATGTCCTTGCCCACCAGCTCCAGGCCGTTGATCAGGGCGGCGGCCGAGATGATGGCTGTGCCGTGCTGGTCGTCGTGGAACACCGGGATGCCCATGCGCTCGCGCAGCTTCTTCTCGATGTAGAAGCACTCGGGTGCCTTGATGTCCTCGAGGTTGATGCCGCCCAGCGTGGGTTCGAGCGAGGCGATGATCTCGACCAGCTTGTCCGGGTCCTTCTCGTCGAGCTCGATGTCGAACACGTCGATGCCGGCGAACTTCTTGAACAGGCAGCCCTTGCCTTCCATCACGGGCTTGGCGGCCAGCGGGCCGATGTCGCCCAGGCCGAGCACGGCCGTGCCGTTGGTGACCACGCCCACGAGGTTGCCGCGCGAGGTGTACTCGGCCGCCATCGCGGGGTCGGCCTCGATGGCCAGGCAGGGGTAGGCCACGCCGGGGGAGTAGGCCAGCGAGAGGTCGCGCTGGTTGGACAGGGGCTTGGTGGGGGTGACGGCGATCTTGCCGCGCGAGGGCGTGCGGTGATACTCGAACGCGGCGTCGCGCAGGGCTTGTTCAGCAGGGGTCATGTTGTCTCCAGAGAGCTTGAATGCGGGTTCATTGTGTCACGCGTTCAAGCCCTCAAGACCGCGCCGGGCGCGGTGTTTCATGGATGGTTCAGGCGGGTTGCAGCAGCTCGAAGAGGGTGCGCGCGATCACCTTGGTGGCGCGCTTGAGGTCGTCGAGCTGCAGGTGCTCGTCGGCGCGCTTGGCGTTCGATTCGCGCACCGTGCGCGGGCCCGCGCCGTAGATCACGCCGGGGATGCCGCGCTCCACGTACAGGCGCACGTCGGTGTAGAGCGGCGTGCCCACGGCGGGGATGGTTTCGCCGAACACGGCCTGGCCGTGCTTCTGGATCGCCCGCACCAGCGGCTGGTTGCCGGGCAGCGGCTTCATGGCGCGCGCGAGCAGGATGCGGCGCACGTCCACCTTGAGCTCACGGCCGCCGCGCGGCGGCTGGAAGCTGGCCGCGGCCTGTTCGATGGTGCGGCGCAGCGATGCTTCCACCTCGGCCGGGTCTTCCTCGGGGATCATGCGGCGGTCCACCTTGAGCACCACCTTGCCGGGGATCACGTTGGTGTTGGTGCCGCCGCTGATCTGGCCCACGTTGAGGTAGGGGTGGGTGATGCCTTCGACCTGGGAGGTGACCTTCAGGTAGTCGGCGTTGAGCGCGTACAGCGCGTTGAGGATGTGGGTGGCGCCTTGCAGCGCGTCGGTGCCGCTGTCGGGAATGGCGGCGTGCGCCATGTCGCCATGCACCGTCACCTCCAGCTGCAGGCAGCCGTTGTGGGCCACCACCACCTGGTAGCTGAAACCGGCGGCGATCATCAGGTCGGGCTTGGTCAGGCCCTTGTTCAGCAGCCAGTCGGGGCCGACCTCGCCGCCGTATTCCTCGTCGTAGGTCACGTGCAGTTCCACGCCGCCGGCCAGCTTCGCGTTGAGCGATTCGAGCGCGCGGATCGCGAAGGTGAAGCTGGCGATGTCGCTCTTGCTCACGGCCGTGGCGCGGCCGTAGATCCGGCCGTCCACCACCTCGCCGCCGTAGGGGTCGTGCGTCCAGCCTTCGCCGGGTGGCACCACGTCGCCGTGGGCGTTGAGGGCGATGGTCTTGCCCGGCCCGTAGGGGCGGCGCACGATCAGGTTGGTGATGCTCTGCAGGCCGGCGGCCTCCACTTCGTTGGCGGGCACGGCGTGCCGTTCGGCCTTCAGGCCCATGGCGCCGAGCAGCTCGGCGGTGCGCTCGGCGTGCGGCGCGTTGTTGCCCGGTGGCGTGTCGGTGGGCACGCGCACGAGTTCCTGCAGGAAGCGCACCTCCTCGTCGAAGTGGGCGTCGATCCAGGCATCCAGTTGGTGTTCGGTGGTCATGATGGCGTTCAGTTCGGGTGTTCGGTGGCGAGTTGGTCGAGCAGGTGCGAGAAGGCGTTCACGCCCAGTTCCATGTCGTCGCTGGTGGTGGACTCCAGCGGGTTGTGGCTGATGCCGCTGTTGAGGCCGCGCACGAAGAGCATGGCCTGCGGCATGACCTCGTGCAGTTTCATGGCGTCGTGGCCGGCACCGCTGGGCATGCGGTGCAGCGGCACACCCAGGGCGGCCACGGCCTTTTCCCAGCGCGCCTGCCAGGCGGGTGCGCTGGGCGCGGCCGCCGCGCGCATGGTTTCTTCGGTCTTCAGGCCGATGCCGCGGCGCTCGCAGATGCCGCGCAGCTGCGCGAGGATGTCGCGCTCCAGCGCATCGCGCTGTTCGTTGCTGGGCGCGCGCAGATCGAGCGAGAACAGGCAGCGGCCGGGCACCACGTTGATCGATCCGCCGGGCACCTGCAGCATGCCGATGGTGGCGACCGAGTCGCCGTCGGCGGCGGCACGCTGCTCGGCGTAGAGCGCGAGTTCGGCCACCGCGCTGGCGGCGTCGCGCCGGCGGTCCATGGGCGTGGTGCCGGCGTGGCTGGCCATGCCGACGGCTTCGCACAGGTAACGCACGCTGGCGTTGATGGAGGTGACCACGGCCAGCGGCAGATCCATCTCGTTGAGCACCGGGCCCTGTTCGATGTGCACTTCCACGAAGCCGAGGTACTTCGAGGGGTCGCGCTCCAGCGCCCCGATGGCCTCCAGCGTGGCGGGCAGGCCGGCGTGCCGCATGGCGTCGCGCATGCTCACGCCATCGGCGTCCAGCTGATCGAGCCACGCGGGGTTGAAGTGGCCGGTGAGCGCGCCCGAGCCCAGGAAGGTGGCCTTGTAGCGCTGGCCTTCCTCTTCGGCGAAGCCGATCACCTCGAAGGCGAACGGCAGGCGCCGGCCCGCAGTGTGCAGCTGCTGCACGCAGGCCATGGGCACGAAGATGCCCAGGCGGCCGTCGTACTTGCCGCCGTTGCGCACGGTGTCGTAGTGGCTGCCCGTGAGCAGGGCCGGGGCATCGGGCGTGCTGCCGTGGTAGCGGCCGACCACGTTGCCCACGGCGTCGATGTGCACCTCGTCGAAACCGCAGTCGCGCATGCGGGCAGCGATGTCGGCGGCGCAGGCGCGGTGCGCGTCGGTCAGGTAGGTCACGGTGAGCTGGCCGTGTTCGGCGAAGCCGGGGTCGCTGTGGCGCGCGAGGTCTTCGTGCCAGTCCCACACGCGGTGGCCGACGGTGGGCTCGAAGCCGAACTTGTCGTTCAGCCGGATCTCGGCGATGCGGTGGATGTTGCGCAGGCACTCGGCGCGCTCGAAGTCCACCGGGTGGCCCAGACGGCGCTCGAAGGTGGCGATGATCTCGCGCTTGTTCAGGCCGACGCCGCGCGGGCCGCGCACCGCGAGGATGAACGGGAAACCGAACTTCGCGTTGTATTGCGCGTTGAGCTGCTGGATGTGCGCGAACTCCTCGGGCGTGCAGTTCGTGAGGCCGGCCTTGGTCTGCTCGTTGGTGGACTCGGCGGTGAGCGACTTGGCCACCATGGCCTTGCCCGCGAGTTCCGGGTGGGCGCGGATCAGCGCGAGCTGCGGCTCCCGGCCGGCCTGGTTGAGCACGGTCACCATGGCGTGCTTGAGCGCGGCCAGCGAGGCGAAGGGGCGTTGGGCCAGCGCCTGTTCCGCGATCCAGGGCGAGTGTTCGTAGAGGCCGTCGAGCATCTGCGTGGCTTCGGCCAGCGGCGCTCGGTTGAGTTGTTCCAGGGTGATGGGCATGGGGGCGGCCTCAGGCGGCATGTTCAGGGGGCGTCAAGGGGTGGGTGGCTGTCCAGTGGCGCGCGATGTCCAGGCGCCGCGCGACCCAGACCTTGTCGTGTTGCTGGATGTGGTCCAGGAAACGCTGCAGCGCGGTGATGCGGCCGGGCCGGCCGAGCAGGCGGCAGTGCATGCCGATGCTCATCATCTTGGGCCGGTCCAGGCCGTCGGGGTCGCCTTCGGCGTAGAGCGCGTCGAAGGTGTCCTTCAGGTACTGGAAGAACGGGTCGGCATGCGAGTAGCCCTGGGGCAGCGCGAAGCGCATGTCGTTGCAGTCCAGCGTGTAGGGCACGATGAGCTGGTGCGCGTCGCTGCCGTCGGTCTTGCGCACCTTCATCCAGAACGGCAGGTCGTCGCCGTAGTAGTCGCTGTCGTATTCGAAGCCGCCGTAGTCGGCCACCAGGCGGCGCGTGTTGGGGCTGTCGCGGCCGGTGTACCAGCCCAGGGGCCGGCTGCCGGTGAGGCGTTCGATCAGTTGCATGGCCTGCGCCATGTGGGCGCGCTCGGTAGCCTCGTCCACGTTCTGGTAGTGGATCCACTTGAGGCCGTGGCAGGCGATGTCGTAACCCAGCTCCTTGAAAGCGGCGGTCACGTCCGGGCTGCGCTGCAGGGCGGTGGCCACGCCGAACACGGTGAGCGGCAGGCCGCGCCGCTCGAACTCGCGCAGGATGCGCCAGACGCCGGCGCGCGAGCCGTATTCGTAGATGCCTTCCATGCTGATGTGGCGCGCGGTGTAGGCCGCGGGATTGAACATCTCGGACAGGAACTGCTCGGACGCGTCGTCACCATGCAGCACGCTGTTCTCGCCGCCTTCTTCGTAGTTCAGCACGAACTGCACGGCGATGCGCGCGCCGTTGGGCCAGCGGGCATGAGGCACATCGCGGCCGTGGCCGGCCAGATCGCGCGGGTAATCGCGCGTGGAGTCGTAAAGCGTCATGACAAGGCCATGGAGATGTCGTTGGTCGGCAGCTTGCGGTCGAAGGTCAGGTTTTCCTCCACGTGCAGCAGGTGTTCGTTCATCAGGCGCACCGCCAGTTCCTCGTCGCGCGCGGCCAGGGCCTTGACGATGTCGGCGTGTTCGTCGTTCGAGTGTTCGGCGGCCTGGTTGCTCTGGTACATGAGGGTGATCAGGGCGCAGCGCGAGATGAGTTCGCGCAGCAGCTCGGCCAGCACCTGGTTGCCCATGAGCTCGGCCATGCGCACGTGGAAGTCGCCCAGCAACTCGGTGCGACCGGCCACGTCCTCGTTGTTGACGGCCATCTTTTCCTGCGCCACGTGTTCGCGCAGCGCCTTGATCTTGGCGTTGGTCACGGTCTTCACGAAGGCGCGCGTCATCTCCACCTCGAGCATGCGGCGCACGGCGAACACCTGCTGCGCCTCCTGCACCGAGGGCGTGGCCACGAAGGCCCCGCGCGCCGGTTCGAGCCGGATCAGCCGGTTCTGCGAGAGCTGGAACAAGGCCTGGCGCACCAGGGTGCGCGAGACGCCGAAGTGGTCGGCCAGCTTCTGCTCGGCCAGCTTGGTGCCCGGGTGCAACCGGTGCTCCACGATGGCCCGCGTGAGCGACTCGACGATGTGCAGGGTGCTGGAGGTTTCCATGCGGCGCATCATATCCAGAAAAACAAAAAGTGTATACACTTTCGGTCGACCATCAAACACTGGAAGGACAACACACCATGGGCTTGAGCACACACGTTCTGGACACGATGCACGGCTGCCCTGCCGCCGGCATGGTGGTGGAACTGCACACCACCGAGGGCGACAAGGCCACGCTCGTCAAACGCTTCACGCTGAACGCGGACGGGCGCAACCCGGACGGGCCGCTGTACGACAACGCCAGCCTGAAGGTGGGCACCTACCGGCTGGTGTTCGACGTGACGGGGTATTTCGCGGCCAAGGGCGTGAAGCTGCCCGAGCCCAATTTCCTCAACCGCGTGTCGCTGGACTTCGGCGTGGCGCACACCGACCAGCACTACCACGTGCCGCTGCTGGTGAGCCCCTGGAGTTACTCCACCTACCGGGGCAGCTGAGCGGGCATAAAAAAAACCCGCCGGATGGCGGGTTTTTTTTCGAAGGGATCGAGGCCTACTTGTCACGCTGGCCTTCTGTCAGCGTGTCGAGCTGGAATTTGCCGCTCTTGTCCCACAGCCAGACCTCGGTGTAGGTCACGCTGCCCATGCGCACGGGCGCGGGGAAGGGGGCGGCGGCGCGCACGGTGCGCTCGATCTCGCGCATCACGTCGGGCACATGGCTGGGCGCGCGCATCCAGTTGATGTTCTGCACATTGCCGCGGCCATCGACCTGCACCTGCAGCACACCCACGGCATGCATCAGGGGCGGCAGCTGGCCCTTGTAAATGCGGTGGGCATTGCGTTCGTAGATGTGGCGCGCGCCGTCCTTGCGGTAGTCGTGCGGCGAGGCGGCGTGCGAAATGAAGTCGGGTGCGGGCAGGGCGCTCACGGGCGGCGGCGGTGCGGGCACCGGAGCCGGTGGTGGGGGCGGTGGCGGTGGCGGCGGTGGGGGCAGCGGCGCGGCACAGGCGGCCAGCAGGGCGGCGGTGCACAGGCCGAGCCAGCCCCAGGGCGCGCGGGGCTGGTCGGCGGCGTCCGCGCGCGGGGCCGGACGGGGAGCGGGGGTGATGTCTCTCATGGTGGCTGACCTGCAAAGGGATCGGGGGTCGGGCGGGGTCTTCGGCTGGACCATATGGCGGGGCGGATGAAGTGTATGGGCGTTTTCGGTAGGGCGTGGGTACAGTAGGGGCGGATACTGGGTGTCCTCGATTCCGATTGCGTGTCCATACCTCTTTTTTGACGGCGGCGCCACAGATGCTCTCAGACCTTGAAGCCTTTTTATTGCGTCTGGCGACGGAGCGCGCCGTGCTGGTGACGGTCGGCGCGACGCGCGGATCCGTGCCGCGCGAAACCGGTGCGTGGATGGCGGTGTTCGCGGGCGCGGCGGGTGGCGCGGTCGGCACCATCGGTGGCGGGCACCTGGAGTGGGACGCGATGCGGCATGCGCGCGAGGCGCTGGGGCGCGGGGCCAGCGAGCGGCCCGCCGCCTGGTCGCAGGCGGTCACCCTGGGCCCCAGCCTGGGCCAGTGCTGCGGCGGGGCCCTGGTGCTGCAATTCGAACTGGTCGATGCCTCCTGCCGCGAGGCGCTGCGCCAGCGCCTGACCTTTGGCCATGCGCCGCTGGCGCTGTTCGGCGGTGGCCACGTGGGCCGCGCCCTGGTGCAGGCGCTGGCGCCGCTGCCGTTCGATGTGACGTGGATCGACAGCCGGGACGAGGTGTTTCCGCACGACCTGCCGATCGGGGTGCGCACCGAGTACTCCGAACCGGTGCAGCTCGCGGTGCGCGACCTGGCGCCGCGCTCCAGCGTGCTGATCATGAGCTTCTCGCACGCCGAAGACCTCGACATCGTGGCGGCTTGCCTGCAACGGCAACGGCAACATGACGATCTGGGCTTCGTGGGGCTGATCGGCAGCAAGACCAAGTGGGCGACCTTCCAGCGCCGCCTGCGCCAGCGCGGTTTCAGCGAGGCGGAGCTGGCGCGCATCGCCTGCCCCATCGGCCTGCCGGGCATCCAGGGCAAGGCGCCGGCCGTGATCGCCGCCTCGGTGGTGGCGCAGTTGTTGCTTGTCTGCGAAACCACGGCCGATGCGCGCATGACCTCTTGAATGTTCTCAAAAAGTGTATACACTTTGGCCGACCGGTCGCAGCGGAGCGGGTGTTCCCACAACACTCAAACGCGGCCCTCAGACGACTCAGAGCGCCCGCGGTGGTGAGTCGCAAGCCCTGACCTTGCCTTGAGGTGCCATGGAAACTTACCTGCTCGACTGGGCCAATCTGCTGCTTCGCTGGCTGCACGTCATCGTGGCCATTGCCTGGATTGGCTCATCTTTCTATTTCGTCTTTCTTGACAGCAGCCTCACCCCGCCGGAGGACGAGCAGCTCAAGAAGGACGGTGTCAGTGGCGAACTCTGGGCCCTGCACGGCGGCGGCTTCTACCACCCGGTGAAGTTCGCGGTCTCGCCGCCCAAGCTGCCCGACCATCTGCACTGGTTCTACTGGGAGAGTTACTCCACCTGGCTCTCGGGCTTCGCGCTGTTCCTCATCTCCTACCTCTGGAGCCCGAGCGTCTACCTGATCGACCCGAAGGTGTTCGAGTGGTCGCCGGCCGCGGCGATCGCCACCGCACTGGGTTTCCTGGTGGTGTTCTGGCTGCTGTACGACGCGATCTGCCGCACGCTGGGCCAGAAGGAGAACGGTGACGCCAAGGTGGGCGCGCTGGTGCTGGTGCTGGTGTGCGTGGCGGCCTGGCTGGCCACGCAGCTGTTCGCCGGGCGCGCGGCCTTCCTGCTGGTGGGCGCGATGATTGCCACCGCCATGAGCGCCAACGTGTTCTTCTGGATCATCCCGGGCCAGCGCACGGTGGTGGCCGACCTCAAGGCCGGCCGACCGGTCGACCCCATCCACGGCAAGCGCGGCAAGCAGCGCAGCGTGCACAACACCTACTTCACGCTGCCGGTGGTGTTCGCGATGCTGAGCAACCACTACAGCTTCACCTACACGCACCCGCAGAACTGGCTGATCCTCATCGGCATGATGTTCGCCGGCGCGGCGATCCGCCAGTTCTTCGTGATGCGCCACGGTTACAAGCTGGGCCGCAACAAGCACCCCTGGCCGTATGCGGTAGCTGGCGTGGTGGCGCTGATTGCGCTGATCGTCTGGCTCAAGCCGGCGCCGGTGCAGGCGGTGGCGGTGCCCGCCACCGTGAGCTATGCGCAGGTCAAGCCGGTGATCGACCAGCGCTGCGTGATGTGCCATGGCGAGGCGCTGCAGTCCAAGAACGTGCGGCTGGACACGCCCGATGCGCTCAAGCAGCACGCGCAGGCGGTGTACCAGCAGGCGGTGGTCACGCGGCTGATGCCGATGAACAACGCGACCGGGCTCACCGAGGAAGAGCGCGCCTTGATCGGCCAATGGTTCAAGGGCGGCGCGAAGACAGAGTGACCCCCGCAGCGCTTCGCGCTACCCCCTCAGGGGGCAACACCTGCGGCCTGGCAAAGCCAGTTCCGCGGTGTTTCGGGTCTTGTCATGTCGCTCCGGTGAGGGGGTGTGATCTGCGGTAACCTCGTGACCGATTTCACAACCTCCGAGCAGAGCACACCATGAAGACGCAAGCCGCCGTGGCCTGGAAAGCAGGCCAGCCCCTGACCATTGAAACCGTGGACCTGGAGGGGCCGAAATTCGGCGAGGTGCTGGTTGAGATCAAGGCCACCGGCATCTGCCACACCGACTACTACACGCTCTCGGGCGCGGACCCCGAAGGCATCTTCCCGGCCATCCTGGGCCACGAAGGCGCGGGCATCGTGGTCGACGTGGGCCCGGGCGTGACCACGCTCAAGAAGGGCGACCACGTCATTCCGCTGTACACGCCCGAATGCCGCCAGTGCAAGTTCTGCCTGAGCCGCAAGACCAACCTGTGCCAGCTGATCCGCGGCACGCAGGGCAAGGGCCTGATGCCCGATGCCACCAGCCGCTTCAGCCTGGACGGCAAGCCCATCTTCCACTACATGGGCACCAGCACCTTCAGCAACTACACCGTGGCGCCCGAGATCTCGCTGGCCAAGATCCGCGAGGACGCCCCGTTCGACAAGGTCTGCTACATCGGCTGCGGCGTGACCACCGGCATCGGCGCGGTGATCTTCACCGCCAAGGTGGAGGCGGGCGCCAACGTGGTGGTGTTCGGCCTGGGTGGCATTGGCCTGAACGTGATCCAGGGCGCGAAGATGGTGGGCGCGGACAAGATCATCGGTGTGGACCTCAACCCCGCCCGCCAGGAGATGGCGCGCAAGTTCGGCATGACGCACTTCATCAACCCGAAGGAGGTGGAGAACGTGGTCGATGCCATCGTGCAGCTGACCGACGGTGGGGCCGACTACAGCTTCGAGTGCATCGGCAACACGCAGGTGATGCGACAGGCGCTGGAGTGCACGCACAAGGGCTGGGGCCGCAGCATCATCATCGGCGTGGCCGAGGCCGGTGCCGAGATCAGCACGCGCCCGTTCCAGCTCGTCACCGGCCGCAAATGGGAAGGCTCGGCCTTCGGCGGCGCGCGGGGCCGCACCGATGTGCCCAAGATCGTGGACTGGTACATGGACGGCAAGATCAACATCGACGACCTGATCACCCACAAGCTCAAGCTGGCCGACATCAACGAGGGCTTCGCGCTGATGAAGCGCGGCGAGTCCATCCGCGCTGTCGTGGAGTTCTGATGGTGCTGGAGACCTTGAGCGAGCACCGCTGCTTCGGCGGCGTGCAGGGCTTTTACCGCCACGCCTCGGCCGGGATCGGCCTGCCGATGAAGTTCGGCGTGTTCGTGCCGCCGCAGGCCGCGCAGGGCCCGGTGCCGGTGCTGTTCTACCTGGCGGGGCTGACCTGCACCGAGGAGACTTTCGCCATCAAGGCCGGCGCGCAGCGCGTGGCGGCCGAGCTGGGCCTGATGCTGGTCTCGCCCGACACCAGCCCGCGCGACACCGGCATCGAGGGCGCGAGCGCGGCCTGGGACTTCGGCCACGGCGCGGGCTTCTACCTCGATGCCACGCAAGCGCCCTGGGCGACGCACTTCCGCATGGAAAGCTGGGTCACGAAAGAGTTGCGCGGGCTCGTGCTGTCGCAGTTTCCCGCGCGGGACGACCGCGTCGGCCTCTTTGGCCACTCCATGGGTGGCCACGGAGCGCTCACGCTGGCCTTGCGCCACCCCGGGCTGTACCAGAGCGTGTCGGCGTTTGCGCCGATCGCCGCGCCCACGCAGTGCCCGTGGGGCGAGAAGGCTTTCGGTGGCTACCTGGGTGACGACCGCGCCACCTGGGCCGCGCACGACGCCACCGAACTCGTGAAGGCCGGGCGCAAGGCGCCGCCCTTGCTGATCGACCAGGGGCTGGCGGACAATTTCCTGGCCGCCCAGCTGCACCCCCACCTGTTCGAGGCGGCCTGCGCGCAGGCCGGCCAGCCGCTCACGCTGCGCCGGCACGAGGGGTATGACCACGGTTATTACTTCATCGCCAGTTTCATCGAAGACCACTTGCGCCACCATGCGCAAACCCTTTGTGCCTGACCCCATGCGCCCGCGCCAATTCGATCTCATCGCCTTCGACTGGGACGGCACCCTGTTCGATTCCACCGCGCTCATCACCCGTTGCATCCAGTCGGCGGTGGTGGATGTCGGGGGTGTGGCGCCCACCCGCGAGGCGGCCAGCTACGTGATCGGCATGGGCCTCATGCAGGCCCTGGCCCACGCCGCGCCCGACGTGCCACCCGACCGCTACCCCGAGCTCGGGCAGCGCTACCGCCACCACTACATGGCGGCGCAGCACGAGCTGAGCCTGTTCGAAGGGGTGTTGCCGCTGCTGGCCGAGCTCAAGCGCCGCCACCACTGGCTGACGGTGGCCACCGGCAAGAGCCGGGCGGGTCTCAACGAGGTGCTGCACACGGTGGAGCTGCAGGGCGTGTTCGATGGCTCACGGACCGCCGACGAGACCGCGGGCAAGCCCAACCCCCGCATGCTGCACGAGCTGATGCGCGAGTTCGGCGTGGCGCCCGAGCGCACCCTGATGGTCGGCGACACCACGCACGATCTGCAGATGGCCGTCAACGCCGGCTGCGCGAGCGTGGGCGTGAGCTACGGCGCGCACGAACCGGCCAGCTTCGCGGTGCTCAACCCCTTGCACGTGGCGCACTCGGTGCGCGAACTGCACGACTGGCTGAACGCCCACGCCTGAGCCGGCCATGAGCATCCCCTCCGACGATCCGGTCTACGCGCTGTGCAACAGCCGGGATCTGGTCGATGGGGGGCGTGCCGTGTCGTTCGACGTGGTGTACGCGGGCCAGACCTGCCGCGCGTTCGCGATCCGCTACCGCGGCCAGCCGCACGCCTACCTGAACCGCTGCACCCACGTGGCGATGGAAATGGACTGGCAGCCCGATCGGTTTTTCGACGACAGCGGCCGCTGGTTGCTTTGCGCCACGCACGGCGCGGTGTACGAGCCCGACACCGGTGCCTGCCAGGGTGGGCCATGCCGGGGCGGGCTGGTCAAGATCGAACTGGTGGAGCACGACGGGGTGGTCCACTGGCGGTCACAATACCACCTCAAACCCCTTGAATTCTGAGAGCCTTCGACCATGAACGACGATTTCCCCGGCCCGTCCGCCAACGCCTCCAGCGACCGCACGCCGGGCGTGGCCTGGGAGCGCGCCACCCTGGAAAAACTGGTTTTCGCGACCATCCGCGAGCAGCAGTCCGCGCGCCGCTGGAAGATGTTCAGCCGGCTGCTCTGGCTGGCGGTGTTCGGCGCCATTGCCTGGTTCGCCTACACCAGCAACACCACCACCACGGTGAGCACCCCGCACACGGCGGTGGTGGACATCAAGGGGGAGATCGCCAGCGGGGCCGAAGCCAGCGCCGAATACGTGGTGGCCTCGCTGCGCTCCGCGTTCGAGGACGAGGGCGCGCAGGCCGTGGTGCTGCTGATCAACTCACCCGGCGGCAGCCCGGTGCAGGCCGGCATCATCAACGACGAGATCACCCGCCTCAAGGGTCTGCACGACAAGAAGGTCTATGCGGTGGTGGAAGAAACCTGTGCCTCGGCCGCCTACTACATCGCCGCGGCGGCGGACGACATCTACGTGGACAAGGCCAGCCTGGTCGGCAGCATCGGCGTGTTGATGGACGGCTTCGGTTTCACCGGCCTGATGGACAAGCTCGGCATCGAGCGCCGTCTCATGACCGCTGGGGCCAACAAGGCCATGCTGGACCCGTTCAGCCCGCAGGACGAGGCGCAGAAGGCCTACATCCAGACCATGCTGGGCCAGATCCACGCCCAGTTCATCGAGGTGGTGAAAAAGGGCCGTGGCGATCGCCTGAAGGAGAACGGCGACACCTTCAGCGGCCTGGTCTGGAATGGCCAACAGGCGGTGGCGCTCGGCCTGGCCGACGGCCTGGGCAACCTCGACTACGTGGCGCGCGAGATCGTCAAGGCCGAGGAGATCGTGGACTACACGCGCCGCGAGAACGTGGGCCTGCGCCTGGCCAAGCGCTTTGGCGCCAGCATGGGCGAAGGGATGTTCCTGGCGGCCCGTGCGGCCGGCGTGCAGCTGAAGTGAGGGCCCCGGGGCGGGTTCAGCCCTTGTAGCCGTTGGGGTTGCCGCTCTGCCAGCGCCAGGCATCGGCGCACATCTGGTCCAGCGTGTGCTTCGCCTGCCAGCCCAGCAGGCGCAAGGCCAGCGCCGGGTCGGCCCAGCACTGGGCCACGTCACCCACGCGGCGTGGGGCAATCTGGTAGGGCACCGGGCGGCCGCTGGCCTGTTCGAAGGCGCGCACCACGTCCAGCACGCTGTGGCCGCTGCCCGTGCCCAGGTTCACCGTGAAGCTCTCACCCCGGCTCAGCAGGGCCTTGATGGCGGCGACGTGACCGGCGGCCAGGTCCTGCACGTGGATGTAGTCGCGCACACCCGTGCCATCGGGCGTGGGGTAGTCGTTGCCATACACGTTGAGGTGTTCGCGCTGGCCCACGGCCACCTGCGCCACGTAGGGCATCAGGTTGTTGGGAATGCCCGCCGGGTCCTCGCCGATCAGGCCGCTGGGGTGGGCACCGACCGGGTTGAAATAGCGCAGCGTGCCCACGCGCCAGGCCGGACGGGCCGCGCACAGGGCGGTGAGCATGTCTTCGATGACCAGTTTGCTGTGGCCATAGGGGTTGGTGTGGCTGCGCGGGAAGTCCTCGGTGATCGGCACGGTGGCCGGATCGCCGTACACCGTCGCGCTGCTGGAGAACACCAGCGTGGGCGCGATCGAAGGGTCTTCCGCGTGCACGGTCTCCATGGCGCGCAGCAGGCTGACCGCACCACCGATGTTGTTGTGGAAGTACTTCAGGGGCAGCGCCACGCTTTCGCCCACCGCCTTGTCGCCCGCGAAATGGATCACACCCACAGGACGGTGGCGGCGCAGCACCTCTTCAACCCAGGGCGTGTCCAGCACATCGCCTTCTTCGAACGGCATCGTCTGCCCTGTGATGCGCGCGAGGCGGTCCAACACCACGGGGTGGCTGTTGGCGAAGTTGTCCAGCAACACCGGTTCAAAGCCGGCTTCGATGAGGGCCACGGCGGTGTGGCTGCCGATGTAGCCGGCGCCGCCGGTGAGCAGAACTTTCATTTTTTTACTTCTTGGTGGCGGGGTCGGGTTGGCGGCCGTAGATGTCTTCCAGCCGCACGATGTCGTCCTCGCCGAGGTAGCTGCCCGACTGGACCTCGATCATCTCCAGCACCATCTTGCCGGGGTTGTGCAGCCGGTGCACTTCGCCAATGGGGATGTAGGTCGACTGGTTCTCCGACAGCAGGTACACCTCCTGCCCACGCGTGACTTCGGCCGTGCCCTTGACGATGATCCAGTGTTCGGCGCGGTGGTGGTGTTTCTGCAGGCTGAGCGAGGCGCCCGGCTTCACGCCGATGCGCTTGACCTGGAAGCGCTCGCCCATGTCGACGCTGTCGTACCAGCCCCAGGGGCGCGCCACGCGGCGGTGCATCGCGGCCTGCGGCACCTTGCGCTGCGAGAGGTGGGCCACCACGTCCTTCACCTGCTCGGCATGGTCCCGCTGGGCCACCAGCAAGGCGTCGGGGGTGTCGATGATCAGCAGGTCCTGTGTGCCCAGCGCCACCACGGTGCGGCCCGGCGCGTGGATGAAGGTGTTTCGCGCGTTCAGCGCGTGGCCCTGCCCGGTGATGCGGTTGCCTTCGCCATCGGCGTCGCTCAGTTCGGCCACCGCGTTCCAGCTGCCGACATCGCTCCACTGGCCCTGGAAGGGCACGACGGCCACGTCGTCGTGCGGCTCCATCACCGCGTAGTCGATGCTCTGCGAGCGGCAGGCGAGGAAGGATTCGGCGTCGGGGCGAACGAACTGGATCTGGCCCACCCGGTCCTGCCGCGTCCTGGCCATGGCCTTTTCGCAGGCCTGCAGGATGTCGGCGGCGTGCTGGGCGAGCGCGGCCAGCAGCGTGCTGGCGCGCGCGAGAAAGATGCCCGCGTTCCACAGCACGTTGCCTTGCAGCAGCAAGGCCTGGGCGGCGGCCGGTGCGGGTTTTTCGATGAAGCGGGCCACCTTGCGGCTGCCATCGGCGCGCTCATCGCCCTGCTGGATGTAGCCGTAGGCGCTGCTCGGGAAGCTGGGCATCACGCCGAAGGTGACGATGGCGCCGGCCTCGGCGGCCGGGACACCCTGGCGGATGGTCTGGGCGAAGGCCGAAGCATCGGGAATGTGGTGGTCGGAGGGGCAGAACAGCAGCAGGGGATCGGCGTTGTCCTTCGAGCGGGCGAGCAGGGCGGCCAGCGCCATGGCCGCGGCGGTGTTGCGCGCCGCCGGTTCGAGCAGCACCTGCCCGGGCACGTTTTCCGCTTCGATCGCATCGGCCACCAGGAAACGGTGGTCTTCGGCGGCCACGCAGATCACCGGGTTGTCGCACCAGGCCAAGCGGTCCAGGGTCAGCTGCAGCAGGCTCTTGTCGCCCACCAGAGGCACGAACTGCTTGGGAAAACTCTGGCGGCTCAGAGGCCACAGACGGGTGCCGGAGCCTCCGCAAAGGATGACGGGGGTGATGCTCATGCCGGATGGGAGTGGGTTGAACCAGTGGGGGGAACCCCGCTTTCAATCCGCTGCAGTGTAGCCTTTCGATGGACGTCGGCGTGTGCGCCGTTAACATGGTGAGCCTTTCTTCACGAACATGCGAGCCAAACCAAGATGACGATCCGCAAAGCCGTATTTCCCGTGGGTGGCCTGGGCACCCGTTTCCTGCCGGCCACCAAGGCGATCCCCAAGGAGATGCTGCCGGTGGTGGACAAGCCGCTGATGCAGTACGCCGTGGAGGAGGCCTACGCCGCCGGCATCCGCGAAATGATCTTCGTGACCGGGCGCCACAAGCGCGCCATCGAGGACCACTTCGACACCGCCTACGAACTGGAGATGGAGCTGGAGGCCGCGGGCAAGTCCGCCCTGCTCCAGCTGGTGCATTCCATCAAACCCGACGACATGGACTGCGTCTATGTGCGCCAGCCTCGCGCGCTGGGTCTGGGCCATGCGGTGCTCTGCGCCGAGCGCCTGGTGGGCAACGAGCCGTTCGCGGTGCTGCTGGCCGACGACCTGATGATGGGCCAGGACCAGGCGCAGGGCGGTGCCACCGTGCTGCAGCAGATGGTGCAGGCCTACGAGTCCAGCCCGGGCACGGTGCTCGCGGTGCAGGACGTGCCGCGCGCCGAGACGCGCCGCTATGGCGTCGTCGACGTGCACGGCGCCAACCAGGCGCTGGCCGAGGTGTTCGCGATGGTGGAGAAGCCGGCGCCCGACGTGGCCCCCTCGACCCTGGCCGTGGCCGGTCGCTACATCCTCACGCCGGCGGTGTTCGAGAGCATCCGTCAGCAACCGCGTGGCGCGGGGGGCGAAATCCAGCTCACCGACGGCATCGCGGCCCTGATCGGCAAGGAAAAGGTGCAGGCCTTCCGCTACGCCGGCAAGCGCTACGACTGTGGCAGCAAGGAAGGCTTTCTGGAGGCCACGATCGATCTGGCCTTGGCCAACACCGAACTCAGCGCTTCGGTGCGCGCGCACCTGAAGCGTCTGGGCGTCTGAGCCCGGGCTTCAGCGGCCCAGCAGGAAGACGCAGGGCGCGTCCAGCGGCAACTCGCCGGACAGGGTCTGGGGGTTGCGCTTCCACTCCTGCACCAGCGCGCTGCGGCAGACCTGCTGCGGCAAGGTGAGTGCCCCGCACACGGCCAGGCGTGTGTGCGGATGCAGCGTTTGCAGCAGCGCCTGCAAGAGGGCGGTGTTGCGGTAGGGCGTTTCGATGAGGATCTGCGTCTGCCCGGTCTTCAGGGCCAGGGCTTCCAGTTCCCGCAACCGTTTGGCGCGCTCGGTGGCGTCCTGGGGCACGTAGCCGACGAACGCGAAGCTCTGTCCATTCAGCCCACTGGCGGCCAGCGCCAGCATGAGCGAGATGGGGCCGGTGAGCGGCACCACGCGCAGGCCCATCGCGTGCGCGGCGCGCACGATGGAGCTTCCCGGATCCGCGATGGCGGGCATGCCGGCTTCGCTGACGAGGCCGATGTCGTGCCCGAGCAGGGCGGGGGCCAGCAGTTCACGGGCCTGTGCGTCGCCTTCGGCCTGCGGGGCATGGTCCCCCTTCTTGTGGGCCGCTCTGGGCAGCTCAGTGATCTGCTGCGCCTGCAAGGGGGCGGCCAGGCTGGCGAGGGCGTCCACCCGCTTGAGAAAGGCGCGGGTGCTCTTGGCGTTTTCGGTGATCCAGTGAGTCAGGCGCCGGGCGGTGCCCAGCGTCTCGGCGGGGAGCCACTCGGAGGGCGCCACGGGCGTGGCCTGCGCCACGCCGAAATCCAGGGGGGTGGGCACGAGGTAGAGCGTGCCGCGTGATTCGGAGTGGGCGCTCACAACAACTTCACCCCCGCCGCGCGAATCAGTCGGCAGGTGCGGATCATCGGAAGACCCACCAGGGCCGTCGGGTCGTCGTTGTCGATGCGCTCCAGCAGCGCGATGCCCAGGCCCTCGCTCTTGGCGCTGCCGGCGCAATCGTAGGGTTGCTCCGCGCGCAGGTAACGCTCGATTTCGCCGTCGCTCAGGTCACGGAACACCACCCGCACCGCAGCGATGTCGCTGTGCTCGAAGCCCGTGGCCTGGCACACCACCGCCAGCGCGGTCTGGAACACCACGGTCTGGCCGCGCATGCGCCTCAGCTGGGCCACGGCCCGCTCATGGGTGCCTGGCTTGCCAAGCGGTTCGCCAGCCAGGTCAGCGACCTGGTCGCTGCCGATCACCACGGCTTGGGGGTGTCGTTGCGCGACATTCCGGGCTTTTTCAATGGCCAGGCGAAGTGCCAGATCCGCCGGCTTTTCCCCGGCCCGGGGTGTTTCGTCCACGTTGGGGGCGATCGCTTCGAAGGGCACGCCCAGCCGGGACAGCAGTTCATGGCGGTACCGCGATGTGGAACCCAGAATGAGGGCTCGGGACGGGGTGTCGGATGACGGATCGGAAGCGGTGGTCATCCCGGTATTCTCCCCGCATTCTTTTACACTGCCCGGATGAAAGACACCCCCAAGACGGCCTGGAACCCTCGGCGCCTGGACGTGCGTGCCTTCGCCCAGGCGGCCGCCAGCCTGCAGGACGAAGAGCCGCTTTCGGCATTCCCCCGCGTCCAGGCCGAAGCGGCCCTGGACGATGGCGCGACGCTCACGCCCGTGCGCTGGCGGGCGCAGGGCGAAATGCGGCCGGCGGCCAGCGGCGGCACGCCCGATGTCTGGCTGCATTTGCAGGCCGATGCCCGGGTGCCGCTGACTTGCCAGCGCTGCCTCGCGCCTGTGGACACGCCCTTGACCGTGGACCGCTGGTTCCGTTTCGTGGCCGATGAGGCCACGGCCGAAGCCCAGGATGACGACTGCGAAGAGGACTTGCTGGCCCTGGAGCCCAGGCCCGATCTGCACGACGTGCTGGAGGATGAGCTGTTGATGGAACTGCCCCTGGTGCCCATGCACGACACCTGCCCTGAGCCGGTGTCCCTGCGCACGGCGGGGGCCGGGGACGCTCCCGAGGCCGCGGCGCCCCGCAAGAACCCCTTTGCCGAACTGGCCAAGCTCAAAAAGTGAGCCTCTGGCGCGCCATGGCCCCGGGGCTGGCGGCATTGCCGCCTTCGGGCTATAATGCTTGGCTTTGCGCTGGTATCCATTCGCACGTTGACGTGCTCGGGTCAGGCGCGCAACCGGTTGAACGGAGCGATTTCAGGTCTCCGTTTGTGCCACTCCGTTTGACCCTACCGATTTCAGGAGCCCACCATGGCTGTTCAGCAAAACAAAAAGTCCCCCTCCAAGCGCGGCATGCACCGTTCGCACAATGCGCTGAACGTGCCCGGCATCGCCGTGGAACCCACCACCGGCGAAACCCATCTGCGCCACCACATCAGCCCCAACGGCTTCTACCGTGGTCGCCAAGTGCTGAAAAACAAGTCCGAAGCCTGATGGCGGGCCGCCACGGGCCTCGCCGCGGTGTCGCGAACGGGGTCCGGTTGGCCAGTGAGGCACAGGCCCGCATGCTGCATGCGGGCTTTTTTTGTTCTTGGGGTGCACAAAGCGCTCGATCCGGGGTGTTGTCATGATCACCATCGCTGTGGATTGCATGGGCGGGGATGTCGGGCCGGCCGTCACCATGCCTGCCTGCACGGCCTTTCTGGCTGCTCATCCCCAGGCGCAACTTCTGCTCGTGGGCAAGCCCGAGGTGTTTCGCGCCTGGCCCCAACTGCTCAACAACGTGCGTTGCAAGGTGGTGCCGGCCAGCGAGGTCGTGACCATGGAGGATCCGGTGGAGGTGGCGCTTCGCCGCAAGAAGGACTCTTCGATGCGGGTGGCCATCAACCAGGTCAAGGACGGTGCCGCGCAGGCGGCCGTCTCGGCCGGCAACACCGGGGCGCTCATGGCCATCGCCCGCTATGTGTTGAAGACCATGGATGGCATCGATCGCCCGGCCATCGCCACCCAGATGCCCAACGCCCGGGGTGGTGCGACCACGGTGCTGGACTTGGGCGCCAACGTCGATTGTTCGGCCGAGCACCTGCTGCAATTCGCCGTGATGGGCTCGGCTCTGGTGGCGGCGGTCACGGGTCGGCAGGAGCCGACGGTGGGGCTGCTCAACGTGGGTGAAGAAGTCATCAAAGGCAGCGAAGTCATCAAACAAGCCGGTGTTCTGCTGCGAAATGCGTCCAACACCGGCGATCTGAATTTCTTCGGAAACATCGAGGGCGACGACGTTTTCAAAGGCACGACGGACATCGTGGTCTGTGATGGTTTCGTCGGCAACGTGGCGCTCAAGGCCAGCGAGGGCCTGGCTTCGATGATCAGTGGCTTCATCCGGGAAGAATTCTCGAAGAACATTTTTCGAAAAATGGCGGCCATCGTCGCCTATCCAGTTTTAAAGTCGTTTAAAAATCGCGTTGATCACCGCCGGTACAACGGTGCGGCGCTGCTCGGCCTGAAAGGGCTGGTGTTCAAGAGCCACGGATCGGCGGATGCCTTTGCGTTCGAACATGCGCTGAGCCGGGCTTATGATGCGGCCCACAACAAATTGCTGGACAACGTGCGGGAGCGCATCGCCCACGCCAAGCCGCTGATTGCTCCGGAGTCCGTGCCCAGCGAGCTCAAGAGCATTCCGACCCTTTGAAATTTCGCCTCTCACCCGCATGACACGCTACGCCCGCATCACCGGCACTGGCAGCAGCCTGCCGCCCCAGCGCCTGACCAACGCCGACATGGTCGAGCTGCTGGCACCGCGCGGCGTGGAAACGAGCGACGACTGGATCGTCGAACGCACCGGCATCCGGGCGCGTCACTTCGTGGCCGACGGGGTCTATGCCAGTGATCTGGCCGTCGAGGCCTGCCGACAGGCCTTGGCCGCGGCCCAGGTGGCGCCGGGCGACATCGACCTGATCATCGTGGCCACGTCCACGCCGGACATGGTCTTTCCTTCGACCGCGACCATCGTGCAGCGCAAGCTGGGCATCGCCGGTTGCCCGGCTTTCGACGTGCAGGCGGTGTGCACGGGTTTCATCTACGCCCTGACCGTCGCGGATTCATTGATCCGCTCGGGCACCTCGCGCAAGGCCCTGGTGGTCGGTACCGAGATCTTCAGCCGCCTGCTCGATTTCAGCGACCGCACCACCTGCGTGCTGTTTGGCGATGGCGCCGGTGCCGTGGTGCTGGAGGCCTCGGACACGCCGGGCATTCTGGCCACCGACATCCATGCAGACGGCAAGCACACGGGCATTCTGTGTGTGCCGGGCCACGTCTCCGGCGGGCAGATCCTTGGTGACCCGCTGCTCAAGATGGATGGCCAGGCGGTCTTCAAGCTGGCGGTGGGCGTGCTGGAAGACACCGCGCGGGCCACGCTGACCAAGGCCGGCAAGACCACGGAGGACATCGACTGGCTGATTCCGCACCAGGCGAACATCCGCATCATGCACAGCACGGCGCGCAAGCTCAAACTGCCGCTGGACAAGGTGGTTGTCACCGTCGACCAGCACGGCAACACCTCGGCGGCCTCCATCCCGTTGGCGCTGGACCACGCGGTGCGACAGGGACAAGTCAAAAAAGGCGACACGCTGATGCTCGAAGGCGTTGGCGGCGGATTCACCTGGGGCTCGGTGCTGCTCGATTTCTGAGCACCGCCTTCTCTGCTTTCGTCTGAACTGAATATCTCCATGAAGAATTTTGCGTTTGTGTTTCCGGGCCAGGGCTCTCAGGCCGTGGGCATGCTCGATGCGTGGGGCGATCACCCCGCCGTTCAGGAGACGCTGAAGGAAGCTTCGGATGCCATGGGTGAAGACCTGGGCAAGCTGATCCACGAAGGCCCGGCCGATGTGCTGGCCATGACCGTGAACACCCAGCCTGTGATGCTGGTGGCGGGCGTGGCGGCCTGGCGCGTCTGGCGCGCCGAAGGTGGCGCTTTGCCCATGGCGGTCGCGGGGCATTCGCTGGGCGAGTATTCCGCGCTGGTGGCTGCGGGGTCCTTGACCCTCGCACAGGCCGCTCCGCTGGTGCGCTTTCGTGCGCAGGCCATGCAGGAGGCGGTGCCACCGGGCACGGGGGCCATGGCGGCCGTGCTGGGCCTGAGCGCCGCGGCCGTGGTGGCGGGTTGCCTGGAGGCACAGTCCAGTTTTGGTGCCGGCAGCGCCGAAGTGGTGGAGGCCGTGAACTACAACGACCCGGTGCAGACCGTCATCGCGGGCAGCAAGGCCGCCGTCGACAAGGCGTGTGAGGTGCTCAAGGCACATGGTGCCAAGCGCACGCTGCCCTTGCCGGTGTCCGCGCCTTTCCACTCGAGCCTGATGAAGCCGGCCGCCGAGAAATTGAAGGAAAAGCTTGCCGCGACGCCGTTTGCGGCGCCGCAGATTCCCGTGATCAACAACATCGATGTTGCGGTGGAGTCCGACCCCGATCGCATCCGCGAAGCCCTGTACCGGCAGGCTTTCGGGCCGGTGCGCTGGGTCGAGTGCGTGGGTGCGATCAAGGCCCGCGGCATCGACACCCTGGTCGAATGCGGGCCGCGCAAGGTGCTGGCTGCGATGGTCAAGCGCGTGGATCCGTCCTTGACGGGTGCGGCCCTGTTCGACCCCGCCACGCTGGCCGAGGTCAAGGCCTTGCTGGCCTGAAGTCTGGAGAATCCCCATGTCTGAAATCAAATTTGCGGGCCAGGTGGCCCTGGTCACGGGCGCCTCGCGGGGCATTGGCGCGGCCATCGCGCAGGAACTGGCGACGCGTGGCCTGATCGTGATCGGTACCGCGACCAGCGACGAAGGCGCGGCGCGCATCGGTGCGGCGCTGTCGGCCGCGCCTGGCGCTGCCACCGGTTGCCGGGGCGTGAAGCTGGATGTGAATGACGCGGCTGCGGCCGAGGCTTTGATCGACGAGATCGTCAAGGCCCACGGCGGCCTGCAGGTGCTGGTGAACAACGCCGGCATCACGCGCGACATGCTGGCCATGCGCCTCAAGGACGACGACTGGGACGCGGTGCTGGACACCAACCTCAAGGCCGTCTTCCGCATGAGCCGCGCCGTCATCCGCCCGATGATGAAGCAGCGCTATGGCCGTATCGTCAGCATCACCAGCGTGGTGGGTGCGTCGGGCAACGCTGGCCAAGCCAACTACGCCGCTGCCAAGGCCGGCGTGGCGGGCATGACGCGCGCCCTGGCGCGCGAACTGGGCAGCCGCAACATCACGGTCAACTGTGTGGCACCGGGTTTCATCGAGACCGACATGACCGCGTCCTTGCCCGAAGAACAGCAAAAAGCCTTGTTGGGCCAGATCCCTCTGGGGCATCTGGGCAAACCCGCCGACATCGCGCACGCAGTGGCTTACCTGAGCAGCCCTCAGGCGGCCTATGTCACGGGACAGGAATTGCACGTCAACGGCGGCATGTTCATGTCCTGAGTCCGGAGCATTCACCCCTTTTCCTCGCCGCGTCAGCCGCCCGGCGGGCCACCCGGGATCACTTTCCCGGCACGGCTAAAATGGCGGACTGTATTTCAACCACCCTCAGAGGGACCTATGAGCGATATCGAAGCACGTGTTAAGAAAATCATTGCCGAACAACTCGGTGTGGAAGAGGGACAGGTCACCAACGAAAAGGCCTTCGTGGCCGACCTGGGCGCCGATTCTCTGGACACGGTTGAACTGGTGATGGCGCTGGAAGACGAGTTCGGTATCGAAATCCCCGACGAAGAAGCCGAAAAGATCACCACGGTTCAGAAAGCCATCGACTACGCGTTGGCCAACCAGAAGGCCTGAAGCACAGATGAGCCGTCGCCGCGTCGTCGTGACCGGTCTGGGTTGCATCAGCCCCGTGGGCAACACGGTGGCCGATTCCTGGGCCAACCTCCTGGCCGGACAATCCGGCATTGATTTCATCACGAGGTTCGACGCGTCGAACTTCGCCTGCAAATTTGCAGGAGAGGTCAAGGGGTTCAACCTGGATGAGTACATCACCGCCAAGGAAGCGCGGACGATGGACACCTTCATCCATTACGGCGTGGCTGCGTCGATGCAGGCGGTGGCGGATTCGGGCCTCCTGACGGGTGACCAGCTCAGTGAGGAGCAGGCCACGCGCATCGGTTGCGTGATTGGCTCGGGCATCGGCGGTTTGCCGCTGATCGAGGACACGCACACCGAGCTGACCAACCGCGGTCCACGGCGCATCACTCCCTTCTTCGTGCCGGCCTCGATCATCAACATGATCTCGGGACACGTGTCGATGAAGTTCGGCTTCAAGGGGCCGAACATCGCCATCGTCACGGCCTGCACCACGGGCCTGCATTGCATCGGTGAGGCCGGCCGCATGATCGAGTACGGCGACGCCGACGTGATGATCGCCGGTGGTTCCGAAGCCACCGTGTCGCCGCTGGGCATTGGCGGTTTTGCCGCCATGCGCGCGCTGTCGACCCGCAACGACGATCCCAAGACCGCGTCCCGTCCCTGGGACAAGGACCGCGATGGCTTTGTGCTGGGCGAGGGCGCGGGCGTGATGGTGCTCGAAGAGTACGAGCACGCCAAGGCACGCGGCGCGAAGATCTACGCCGAGTTGGCCGGTTTCGGCATGAGCGCCGATGCGGGTCACATGACGGCGCCCAACATGGACGGCCCACGCCGTGCGATGCTGGGAGCCTTGCGCAACGCGGGGGTCAACGCCGATCAGGTGGATTACCTGAATGCCCACGGCACCTCCACGCCGCTGGGTGACATCAACGAGACGAACGCCATCAAGGCGGCCCTGGGTGACCATGCCAAGAACATGGTGGTCAGCTCGACCAAGTCCATGACCGGCCACCTGCTGGGGGGCGCCGGGGGCATCGAGTCGGTGTTCACCGTGCTGTCGCTGCACCACCAGAAGGTGCCACCGACCATCAACATCTTCAACCAGGACCCGGAGTGTGACCTGGACTACTGCGCCAATACGGCGCGGGACGTGAAGATCGACGTGGCCGTGAAAAACAACTTCGGTTTCGGCGGCACCAACGGAACGCTGGTTTTCCGGCGCGCCTGAACGCTCTGATCGCGCCTATCTTCACGAAGAATCCGCATGCACAACGCCCCATCGGTGATGTTTCCGGTGGGGCGTTGTGGTTTGTATGGCGTCCTGCTCGCGCTTCTGGCCGTGCTGGGTGCCGCTGTCCTGGGCCTGTGGTATGGGCTCGACCCGACCCGCGGTGCTTCCTGGTCGGGCGTGGTGGGGGGCACGCTGTGGTCCATATGGGTGATGGGCGCCCTGTGGACCTGGCGACGGTCTCCCGTGGGGCGGCTGAAATGGAGTGCGCTGGAAAGGCGCGATCCCGAAACGCCGGCAGGTGTCTGGCACTGGTACAGCGAATCGTGCCCCGAGGGCGTGCCGTTGCAGCGCGTGGAGCGGGTGATGGACTGGCAGGGCGCTGTGCTGTTGCGCCTGTGTTCCGCAGACGCGCCCGCGCGCTGGATCTGGGCGGAGCGTGGTCGCAATCCAGCGCTCTGGAACGACCTGCGCCGGGCGCTGATATCGGCCCGCGCATGAGCCGGCGAATGGCCTGGGTTATATTTCCGCGCGCATGACTCTCGAAGACCACACCGCTCCACCACCACCCGACAGCGACGTCATGCTGGTGCAGCGCACGCTCGCGGGGGAGCAGCGTGCCTTCGAGATGCTGGTCATCAAGTACCAGCGCCGCGTGGAGCGGCTGATCGGGCGCATGGTCCGCGACACCGACCTGGTCCAGGACATTGCCCAGGAGACCTTCATCCGGGCTTACCGCGCGCTCGCTCAGTTTCGGGGTGACGCGCAGTTCTACACCTGGCTGTACCGCATTGCGGTCAATACGGCCAAAAAACAGCTCATGGAACTCAAGCGCGATCCGCTGGTCTTCCAGTCTCAGATGAAATCCGGGGAAGACGATGAAACTTCCGCTCCGGAACGCGAACTAAATTCGGGAGTGGCCGACACCGAAACGCCCGAAGCAGTGCTGGCCAGCAAGGAAATCGCCGAGGCGGTCAACGCCGCCATGGACGCGCTGCCCGAAGAGTTGCGCATGGCGATCACCCTGCGGGAAATCGAGGGCATGAGCTATGAAGAGATTGCCGCAGCGCTGGAATGCCCCATCGGCACAGTGCGATCCCGGATTTTCCGGGCGCGCGAGGCCATTTCAGGGCGCATCAAGCCAATGCTGGAGCGTCAGACAGGCAAACGCTGGTAGAAGAGGCGGGGCAGGCCATTGAAAGCTTGTCCATCGCCCCGCGAGTAGGGAATTTCAGGAAATTCATCATGAATGCCGCACAAGTCAATTTGAACCTTCGGCCTCAGAAAGAGATCGATCTCGTTGCCCCGGAGCAGGCTTTGTCCGCGCTGGTGGATGGCGAGCTCGATGCCGCATTGCTCGAAGGGCTGCTCGCAGCCGATGAAGGCCGCGCGGAGGTGTTCGCGAGTTGGCACACCTACCAGGTGATCGGCGATGTGTTGCGTGGCAACCGCGTGGTGGCCACCGCCCAGGCACCCGGCGACTTTCTGGCCGGGGTGCGTGAACGGCTGCGATCGGAGTCGGCGCCCGTGGGCGAGGGGCGGTTGCTGGTGCAAAACCCGCCCGCAGCGCTGGTGCAGGTGCCTGCGGCCAATGACGCGGTTTTTCGCTGGAAGATGGTGGCCGGGCTGGCCTCGCTGGCGGCCGTCATGGCCGTGAGCTGGACGGTGTTGAGCGGTGCGCCCTCGGGCCCGGGCGGTGCAGCAGGCCCTCAACTGGCCTCGGCTCCAGTGCCAACGCAACAAGCCGCGGCTCCCGTGGCGGTCAGCGCGGCGGCTGCTCCGTCCAACGCGGTGGTGGTGAACACCGGGCAAGGCCCCTTGATCCGCGACGCGCGTCTGGAAGAGTTGTTGGCCGAACACCGCCAGAATGGCGGCATGTCGGCGCTACAGATGCCCACCGGCTTCATCCGCAATGCCACTTACGACGCCGCAGGACGCTGAGGCACCATGGCGCTAGTCCTGACCCTGCCTTTTCGTGGTGATGTGAGCGTGATGCGGTTTCAACATGGAAGGCCCGTCATCCGGCGCTGGGGTGCGGCTGCGCTTGTCGCCCTGGTTTCGGGCTTCATGGCGCCGGTGCATGCGCAGAACGCACCGGCCTCGGCCCATGTGCGAAGCGTCAACGAATGGCTGACGCGCATGCACGAAGCCTCGAACCAGCGCTCCTACATCGGTACCCTGGTGGTGTCCGCAGGAAGCGCCATGTCGGCCTCGAAGATCTGGCATGTGTGCGATGGCGCGCAGCAGATGGAGCGGGTCGATACCCTGACTGGCGCGCCGCGAACGACCATTCGCCGCAACAAGGAGGTCATCACTTTTGTGCCAGAGGCGAAAACCGCGTTCGTCGAGAAACGCGATTCGCTGGGCATGTTCCCCGAGCTGCTGCGCACGCCAAGCAACCTGATCCCGCAGTTCTACAGCGCGCGGGAAGTGGGTGTGCAGCGGGTGGCCGGGCATCTGGCCGACATGGTGGAAATTCTGCCGCGCGACGACCTTCGCTTCGGCTACCGCATCTGGTCCGAGCGCCAGACGGGGCTGGTGGTGAAGCTGCAGACCCTGGGCGAGCAGGGCGCGGTGCTGGAGCAGGTGGCCTTCTCCGAGCTGCAGCTCGATGCCCCGGTGAGCATGGACAAGCTCTCAAAGCTCATGAAAGACACCCGAGGCTATGAGGTCCACAAGCCCACCTTGAAAAAGACCACCGCGGAGGCGGAGGGCTGGCGTCTGAAAGAGCCGGTGCCTGGCTTCACCGCCATGAGCTGTCACACGCGCGAGACGCCCGGAGCCGCGGCGCAAGGTCCTGGCCAGGCCTCCATGCAATGGGTGTTCTCGGATGGCCTGGCGTCGGTGTCCCTGTTTGTCGAGCCGTTCGATGCGCAGCGCCACACGCAGGAGACCTCCGCCACGGTGGGCGCCACGAATTCGGTCAACCGCCGGGTGGGCGACCATTGGTTGACCGTGATGGGGGAAGCGCCCGCGGCCACCTTGCGCCGATTCGCCATCGCCTTGGAGCGAA
Source organism: Hydrogenophaga sp. GW823-FHT04C09 (assembly GCF_058796355.1). Lineage (NCBI taxonomy): Bacteria > Pseudomonadati > Pseudomonadota > Betaproteobacteria > Burkholderiales > Comamonadaceae > Hydrogenophaga > Hydrogenophaga sp. GW823-FHT04C09. The sequence goes on from NZ_JBXAIO010000009.1 coordinate 78,018, forward strand.
CCCGGTAGATGCGTCGCCTGGCCGCCCGGAGATGGCCTGCTTCGCGTCGGCGGCCGGCCTTGTTCCCGGCGGCCTTTTGTTTTTCGGCATATCCTCTTTTTTTGCGTACCTGTAAAGGATTTCCATGACGCGCTCCGACACCGTGCGAATCCCGCTCCTGAGCATGCTGACCACGGCCGCGCTGGTGGTGAGCGGCGCTGCAGGCTTGGCGACCTCGTCCACCGCGGCAGCCCAGGTTCCCACTGTGCCACCGGCGGCCAGCGTGCGTGGGCTGCCTGATTTCACGGACCTCGTGGACCTCGTGGGGCCGTCGGTGGTCAACATCCGCACCCTGGAGCGCGCCAGCAAGGAAGGCCCAGGCGGCTCGGCGCCGGACGAGCAGATGCTGGAGTTTTTCCGCCGCTTCGGCATTCCCATTCCTCCCGGCATGACGCCGCGCGGCCCCCGCCAGGAGCGGCCACCGTCCGAAGAGGCGCAACCCCGGGGCGTGGGCTCGGGTTTCATCCTGAGCGCGGACGGTCTCATCATGACGAACGCGCACGTGGTCGATGGCGCCGACGAACTCATCGTCACCCTGCCCGACAAGCGCGAGTTCAAGGCCAAGCTCGTGGGGGCGGACAAACGCACCGACGTGGCCGTGGTGAAGATCGAGGCATCGGGGTTGACGGCCGTCAAGATCGGCGACATCAATCGCCTGCGCGTCGGTGAATGGGTCATGGCCATCGGCTCCCCCTTCGGCCTGGAAAACACGGTCACCGCCGGCATCGTGAGTGCCAAGCAGCGCGACACGGGGGATTTCCTGCCGTTCATCCAGACCGACGTGGCCATCAACCCGGGCAACTCGGGCGGCCCGCTGATCAACATGCGCGGCGAGGTGGTGGGCATCAACAGCCAGATCTACTCGCGCTCGGGTGGTTTCCAGGGCATCTCGTTCGCGATCCCCATCGATGAGGCGGTGCGCGTCTCCGATCAGCTCCGGGCCACCGGGCGCGTGACGCGTGGCCGCATCGGCGTGCAGATCGATCAGGTGAGCAAGGACGTGGCCGAGTCCATCGGCTTGGGCCAGCCCAAGGGGGCGCTGGTGCGCGGGGTGGAGCCGAACTCGCCAGCGGCCAAGGCCGGCGTGGAGCCGGGCGACATCATCGTCAAGTTCGACGGCAAGGAGATCGACAAGTCCGTGGATTTGCCGCGCCTCGTGGGCAACACCAAGCCGGGCAACAAGAGCAGCATGACGGTGTTTCGCCGGGGCAGCCAGCGCGAGCTCTCGATCATCGTGGCCGAGCTCGAACCGGAGCGCCCGGAGGCCAAGGCCGCAGCACCGGAGCCGACCAAGCCTCAGTCCAGCAATGCCCTGCAGGCGCTGGGCCTGAGCCTGGCAGAACTCACTGCGGCCGAGAAGAAGGAACTCACTCTCAAGGGCGGTGTGCGTGTGGCCTCGGCCGAAGGCCCCGCTGCGCGTGCGGGGCTGCGCGAAGGCGACGTGATCGTGGCGATCGCCAACACCGAGACCGCCAGCGTCAAGGAAGTCGAAGCTGCCCTGAGCAAGGTCGAGAAGAGCAAGCCGATCAACGTGCTGTTCCGCCGCGGGGAGTGGGCCCAGTATGCGGTGATCCGCGCAGCACGCTGAGCCGCGTCCTCCGGCCAATAACCCCCTGTCCCGATTGGGATTGGGGGTTATTTTTTTCGGTGGCCGATTCGCCACACGGGGTTTTCCACAGTACGCAGCACCCAAAATTATCTTTTTGTTAGTGAACGCTTACAACACTTGTCGGTCTCATGACTGAATTCGCTAAAATAGCCCCTGTTCTGAACAGATTCCTGTGCCCATGCGCCACGTCGATCCACGATGTGGAAGTGCCGCAGGATGTTCCCAAGTCATCCACAGCTGCCTCACACGTTGTCCCATTTTCCTGTGAATGAGCTGTGCATAACTTTGACGTTGCTGCGCTGCAACAGGGTAACGGCGGTGGTTCGGAGGTGTGCATTCCAGGCTTTTTGCCTACAATGAAACCCCAACTATCGCAGTTGCCATTGATTGTTGGTTACGGGCGCGTCAGCAGCTGACGCGCCCTTTTTTATGGCCGCCCGTTCCTGTGTGAACCCGCGGTTTTTCTCGTGCCTGAGCCGCTTTCCTGATGAATCACATCCGCAATTTTTCGATCATCGCGCACATCGATCATGGCAAGTCCACGCTCGCTGACCGCATCATTTCCCTGTGCGGGGGGCTGTCCGATCGTGAGATGAGCGAGCAGGTGCTCGACTCGATGGACATCGAGAAGGAGCGCGGCATCACCATCAAGGCGCAGACCGCCGCGCTCAAGTACAAGGCCCGCGACGGTCAGGTCTACAACCTCAATTTGATCGACACCCCGGGCCACGTGGACTTCTCCTACGAGGTGTCTCGTTCGCTCTCGGCTTGCGAAGGCGCGTTGCTGGTGGTCGATGCCAGCCAGGGGGTCGAGGCCCAGACCGTGGCCAATTGCTACACCGCGCTCGACCTGGGTGTGGAGGTGGTGCCGGTGCTCAACAAGATGGACCTGCCCAACGCCGACCCGGAGAACGCCAAGAGCGAGATCGAGGACGTGATCGGCATCGATGCCACCGATGCAATTCCCTGTTCGGCCAAGACCGGCATGGGCGTGGAAGACATTCTGGAAGCGGTGGTCGCGCGCATTCCGGCGCCCAAGGGGCGGCCCGATGCGCCGCTGCGCGCGATGATCGTGGACAGCTGGTACGACGCCTACGTGGGCGTGGTGATGCTGGTGCGCGTGGTCGACGGTCGCCTGCAGAAGGGCGAGCGCTTCAAGATGATGGCGACCAACACCGTCTACAACGCCGACAACCTCGGTGTGTTCACGCCGGCCAACGAGCCGCGCGAGGCCCTGGAAGCGGGGGAGGTGGGGTACATCATCGCCGGCATCAAGGAGCTGCAGGCGGCGAAGGTGGGCGACACCATCACGCTGGAGAAGAAGCTGCCCAACAACGCCGGCCCGGCCACCGAAGCCTTGCCGGGCTTCAAGGAAGTGCAGCCCCAGGTGTTCGCCGGTCTGTACCCGACCGAGGCCAACCAGTACGACGCCTTGCGCGACGCGTTGGAGAAGCTCAAGCTCAACGACGCGTCGCTGCACTACGAGCCGGAAGTGTCGCAGGCGCTGGGCTTCGGCTTCCGCTGCGGTTTCCTGGGCCTGCTGCACATGGAGATCGTGCAGGAGCGCCTGGAGCGCGAGTTCGACCAGGACCTGATCACCACCGCGCCCAGCGTGGTCTACCAGGTGGTCAAGCCCGACGGCGAAGTTCTGATGGTGGAGAACCCGTCCAAGATGCCCGATCAGGGCCGGATCGAGGAAATCCGCGAGCCTATCGTCACGGTGCATCTTTATATGCCCCAGGAGTACGTGGGCGCGGTCATGACACTGGCCAACCAGAAGCGCGGTTTGCAGATCAACATGGCCTACCACGGCAAGCAGGTCATGCTGACCTACGACATGCCCTTGGGCGAGATCGTGCTGGACTTCTTCGACAAGCTGAAGTCGGTCAGCCGGGGCTATGCCTCCATGGACTACGAATTCAAGGAGTACCGCGCCTCCGACGTGGTGAAGGTCGACATCCTGCTCAACGGCGAGAAGGTCGACGCGCTGTCCATCATCGTGCACCGCACCCAGGCCCAGTACCGGGGCCGTGCGGTGGCCGCGAAGATGCGTGAGATCATCAGCCGCCAGATGTTCGACGTGGCCATCCAGGCGGCCATCGGAGGCAACGTGATCGCCCGCGAAACCATCAAGGCGCTGCGCAAGAACGTGCTGGCAAAATGCTACGGCGGTGACATCACCCGCAAACGCAAACTCCTCGAAAAACAGAAAGCAGGCAAGAAGCGCATGAAACAGATCGGCTCGGTCGAAGTGCCCCAAGAGGCCTTTCTCGCCATTTTGCAGGTGCAGGACTGATGCCGGCGGCCATGGCATCGATCACCGCGGTGATCCTGGCGGCGTTCGCCGCTTACGCGGTCGCCTGGTACACCGGTGTGGTGGAGGGCAACTTCGCCGTGCTGCTGATGCTGGCAACGGCGGTGACAGGGGTCTACTGGATCGCCGAAAAGCTGATTTTCCTGCCCCGCCGCCGCCGTGCGGCGCAGCAATTGCTGCTCGAGCACAACACGCGCAAGGAGGCGCTGCTCAAGCAAGGCTTCACGCACATCGAAGGCGACGTGGACAACGCGCGGCAGAAGCTGCTGGCCCAGCCCTGGTGGCTGGACTGGACGGCCGGCCTGTTCCCCGTGATCCTGGCAGTCTTCGTCCTACGTTCCTTTCTGTTCGAGCCCTTCAAGATACCGTCTGGCTCCATGATCCCCACCTTGCGCGTGGGCGATCTCATACTGGTGAACAAATTCCACTACGGAGTGCGCTTGCCGGTCTTCAACACCAAGATCATGGAGAACCACACCCCCCAACGGGGCGATGTGATGGTGTTCCGTTATCCGCCGCAACCCAGCCTGGACTACATCAAGCGGGTGATCGGGGTGCCGGGCGACGAGGTGGCCTACCTGAACAAGCAGCTCACGGTGAATGGCAAGCCGGTGCCGCGCGTGGCGCAGCCCGAGTTCTTCGACAGCGAGACCATGCGCTATGCGCGCCAGTTCCGCGAGACCCTGGACGCGCGCAGCTACAACACCCTCAACGACGACGACCGTCCGGCCTTCATCCAGGGCACCACGGAGTTTCCCTTCAGCAACGCCTGCAGGTACACCGTCGAGGGCGTTACCTGCAAGGTGCCCCAGGGCCACTATTTCATGATGGGTGACAATCGCGACAACTCCCTGGACTCGCGCTACTGGGGCTTCGTGCCGGACGCGAACATCGTGGGCAAGGCCTTTTTTGTCTGGATGAACTTCGGGGACCTCGGCCGCATCGGGTCGTTCGAGTGAGCCTGCTGGTTGGTTTCAAGGGGATGAACACATGAAGCTGAAGCGACAACAACAGGGTTTGACCTTTTTCGGCCTGCTCATCGTCGGTGTCTTGCTGGCGTACACGGGTGTCATCCTCGCGCAGGTGGCCCCCACCTACATCGAGTACCTCGCCGTGAAGAAGGCGGTGGACAAGGCTGCCGCTGGCAGCACGGTGGCCGAGGTGCGCAGCATCTTCGACAAGGCGGCGCAGATCGACGACATCCGCGCCGTGGCCGGCAAGGACCTCACGGTGGGCAAGGAGGGGGATCGCGTCGTGGTCTCCTTCGCTTACGCGCGCGAAATCCCCCTGGTGGGGCCGGCGCACCTGGTGATGAAATACGAAGGTCGCTCGAAGTGAAGAACATGACGGACCGGCAGCGTCCCGGCGGGCGCTGGTCCCATTGAGCCCCGAACTGCTGGCGCTGCAGAAGCGCCTTCAACACCCGTTTGCCAACCCGCGCCTGCTCGAGCGCGCGCTGACCCACCGCAGCTTCACCGCCGATCACAACGAACGCCTGGAGTTTCTGGGGGACTCGGTGCTGAGCCTGGCGATTTCCGGCCTGCTGTTCGAGAAGCTCAACCAGCTGCCCGAAGGCGACCTGTCCCGGGTGCGCGCCAACCTGGTCAAGCAGGACACCCTGTTCCAGATCGCTTCCAGCCTGGGGCTTTCGGCCTGCCTGCGCCTGGGCGATGGCGAAAAACGCTCAGGTGGGCACAAGCGACCCTCGATCCTGGCCGATGCCCTGGAGGCCGTGATCGGTGCCGTCTACCTCGACGCGGGCTTCGAAGTCGCCGCGGCGCTGGTGCACCGGCTCTACAGCGGGGTTGAGCTCAGCGCCCAGATGAGTGCGATGGGCAAGGACCCCAAAACCGAATTGCAGGAGTGGCTGCAGGCGCGCAAAATGAAACTCCCGGTCTACCGCGTCGTGGCCACGCTCGGCGAAGCGCACAAGCAGACCTTTGATGTGGAGTGCACCGTGACGGAAACTGGTCGCAGCGAGCGCGGCATTGGCGCTTCCCGCCGTGCGGGCGAGCAGGCCGCCGCCGCGGCCATGTTGCAGCACCTGACCGCCAGCCCGGGCGCCGCCGCCGCGTCCACCGAGTCCCCCGTGGTGAGCCGCACCACCCAGCCTTCCTGATCCATGTCCGCCCCTGCCACCCCCCCTTCCTCCAACCCCGATCTGGACGCCATGCTGGCCAGGGTCCTGGGCAAAGACACGGCCGACGCCGCCGCTCCAACCGGTGATCCGGCGGCGGATGAACCACCAGCGGCGGAACCCGTGGACCCGGCGGAGCAACGCTGTGGTTATGTCGCCATCGTCGGCAAGCCCAATGTGGGCAAGTCCACCTTGCTCAACGCGCTGGTCGGCCAGAAGGTGAGCATCACTTCGCGCAAGGCGCAGACCACGCGCCACCGCATCACCGGCATGCGCACCGTCGGCCCCACGCAGTTCGTGTTCGTGGACACACCCGGTTTCCAGACCCGCCACGGCAACGCGCTCAACCGCGCTTTGAACAAGACCGTGCTGGGCGCGGTGAACGATGTCGACCTGATCCTCTTTGTCGTCGAAGCCGGGCATTTCAACCTGGCCGATGCCAAGGTGCTCTCGCTGTTGCCCGCCAACGTGCCGGTGATGCTGGTGGCGAACAAGTTTGACCTTGTGCACCGCCGCGGTGATCTGGCGCCCTGGCTGCGCTCCATGCAGGAGCGCCATCCGTTCGCCGAGTTCGTGCCCATGTCGGCCAAGGCGCCCAAGGACATCCAGCGCCTGTTCTCGATCTGCGAAAAATACCTGCCGCAGCAACCCTGGATGCACGATCCGGACGACTTGACGGACCGCAGCGAGCGCTTCATGGCGAGCGAGATGGTGCGCGAAAAACTGTTCCGCCTGACCGGCGACGAGTTGCCTTACACCTCCACGGTCATCATCGACAAGTTCGAGGAGGAGGGCACGCTCAAGCGCATCGCCGCCACCATCGTGGTCGAGCGTGAGGGGCACAAGGGCATGGTGATCGGCGAGAAGGGCGAAAAGCTCAAGCGCATCGGCACCGAGGCCCGGCAGGAACTGGAGAAGCTCTGGGACTGCAAGGTGTTCCTGGAGCTCTGGGTGAAGGTGCGCTCGGGTTGGGCGGACGACGACGCTCGCGTGCGCTCGTTCGGCTACGAGTAAGCCAGCGGCTGCTGGACACCCGACCGGCACACGAGGCCACACGGCATGGCCCTGAAACGCTTCTCCGACGAACCCGCTTTCGTGCTGCACCGCTACGACTGGAGCGAGACCAGCCTGGTGCTCGAGGTCTTCACGCGCCACCATGGCCGCATCGCCCTGGTGGCCAAGGGCGTGAAGCGGCCCACCTCCCAGTTCCGCCCCGTGCTGCTGCCGTTGCAGCCCCTGCATGTGTCCTGGAGCGGCGACGCCGAGGTGCGCACGCTCAAGGCAGCGCACTGGCAGGGCGGGCACGTCATGCCCACGGGCGAGGCGCTGATTTCGGGCAGCTATCTGAACGAGCTGCTCATGCGCCTGCTCGCACGCGACGACCCGCACGAGCGCTTGTTCGACCACTTCACCACTGCGGTGCAACTGCTGGCGGAGAAAAGCGATGCGCAACCGCTGATCCTGCGGGCATTTGAACTGCTGTTGTTGCGCGATGTGGGTCTGTTGCCCGACCTGGCCCAGGAGAGCAGCACGCTGACCGACCTGGACCCCTTGCGCCGCTATGTGCTGGTGCCCGAGAGTGGGTTGGTGCCCGCGCAGGACGATGATGGCCAGGCCCTCACCGGCGAGCAGTGGCTGGACCTGCAGGCCGCCATGGACGAACCCGCGCCATTCATTCCCACCTTGCGCGCCTGCGCGGCCTGCCTGCAGGCGGTGCGCGTGCCCCTGCGCAACCTGCTGCACTACCATTGCGGTGTGCGCGTGTTCAAGACCCGCCAGCTGATGCTCGACGTGCAAGCCATGACCCGGCCACGAACGCCGTTGGATTCGGGCGCCTCCCCAGAGAACTTCCCCACAGCGACCTCACCATGACCGTGGCCTCCCGATCCCCGCATCCGACCACCGCCTTGTCGGTGAACCTCAACAAGGTGGCCCTGGTGCGCAACACCCGCCACCTGGGCATTCCCTCGGTCACGCGCGCGGCCACGCTGTGCCTGCAGGCCGGCGCGCACGGCATCACCGTGCACCCGCGGCCCGACGAGCGCCACATCCGCACGCACGACGTGCACGAGCTCGCCGAGCTGCTCAAGGCCTGGCCCGACCGCGAATTCAACATCGAGGGCAACCCGTTCCACAACCTCATGGGCTTCGTGCGCGAACTGCGGCCGCAGCAGGTCACCTTCGTGCCCGACAGCGAAGGCCAGTTCACCAGCGACCATGGCTGGGGCTTCCCGGCCGATGCCGAACGCCTGCGCCCGTTGATCGACGAAGCCCGGGCGCTGGGGGTGCGCGTGAGCCTGTTCATGGACGCCGAGCCTGACCAGATGGTCGGTGCCAAGGCGGTGGGCGCCGACCGTGTGGAGCTTTACACGGAGCCCTATGCGGCCGCCTGGCACACGCCGCAGCGCGAGGCGCAATTGCAGCGTTTCCAGGCGGCCGCCCAGGCTGCGCTGGACGCCGGTTTGGGGGTGAACGCCGGGCACGATCTGAACCGCGAAAACCTCACGGCCTTCCTGCGCACGGTGCCGGGGGTGAGCGAGGTGTCCATTGGCCATGCCCTTATCGCGGACGCGCTGGAACTGGGCTACAGCGCCACCATCGCCGACTACCACCGCTGCATCGCCGACGCCTTCGCGCCATGATCTACGGCATCGGCACTGACATCTGCGACATCCGGCGCATCGAGGCCGTGTTGCAGCGCCAGGGCGAGCGCTTCGTGCGCAAGGTGCTGACCGACGCCGAATTCACCGTCTGGCAAAAGCGCAGCGCGCGTTGGCCGCAACGCGGTCTGCGTTACCTGGCCACCCGCTTCTCCGCCAAGGAGGCGTTTTCCAAGGCAGTGGGCATGGGCATGCGCCTGCCCATGACCTGGCGGCGCTGCGAGATCAACAACCTGCCCAGCGGCCAGCCCGTCATCGTCCTGCACGGGGATCTGAAGACCTGGTTCGAGGCACAAGGCCTGCGCGCGCACGTGACCGTGACCGACGAAACCGACTACGCCGCCAGCTTCGTGGTGGTGGAGCGGGACTGACTTTTCCGAAACTGTTTCCATGAACCCTCACGCTCCCCTCATCATCGACGTGGCCGGCCACAGCCTGACCACGGTGGACCGCCAGCGCCTGGCCCATCCCCTGGTCGGCGGCGTCATCCTGTTCGGCCGCAACTGGCAGGATCGGGCCCAGCTCACCGCGCTGTGCCGCCAGATCAAGGCTGTGCGGCACGACCTGCTGATCGCCGTGGACCATGAAGGTGGCCGTGTGCAGCGCTTCTGCACCGACGGTTTCACCCACCTGCCCGCCATGGCCACCTTGGGCCAGATGTGGCTGCGCGGCCCCAAGGCCGGCGAACCCGCTGGCGCGGCGGCCCTGCAGGCGAGCAATGCCGCGACCGCGGCCGGCTTTGTGCTGGGTGCCGAGCTGCGCGCCTGCGGCGTGGACCTTACTTTTGCGCCGGTGCTCGATCTGGATTACGGTGAGAGCTCGGTGATTGGCGACCGCGCCTTCGGTCGCGATCCACGCCTGGTCACGGTGCTGGCGCAAGGCCTGATGCTCGGCCTGCTGCAGAGCGGCATGGGCCATTGCGGCAAACACTTCCCCGGCCATGGTTTCGTCAAGGCCGACTCGCACCTCGCGATCCCGGTGGACCGGCGCAGCCTCAAGGCCATCCTGGCCGAGGACGCCGCGCCCTACGGCTGGCTCTCGGCCAGCCTGCAGGCCGTGATGCCCGCGCACGTGATCTACCCCAAGGTCGACAACCGCCCTGCCGGCTTCTCGTCGCGCTGGCTGCAGGACATCCTGCGGCGCCGCCTCGGCTTTACCGGTGCGATCTTCAGCGACGACCTCAGCATGGCCGCGGCGCGGCAGATCGGTGGCCGTGAAGTGAGCTTCACCGAAGCCGCGCTGGCCGCGCTCACGGCCGGGGGGGACATGGTGCTGCTCTGCAACCAGTCGGTGGTGGACGGTGGCGCCCCGATCGACGAGGCGATCGACGCGCTCTCTCAGGCGGTGCTGGAAAGTCGCTGGCAGCCCAGCGCGGCGAGCGAAGAACGTCGGCTCGCGTTGCTGCCCCGCATGGCCGCCCCCGATTGGGACACGCTGATGGTCAGCGAGCGCTACATGCAGGCGCTGTCGCTGCTGCCGGGCTGATCAGCGGTTCAGGCCCAGCTTGTCCAGCAGGTCCGACACCAGCTCCAGGCGCAACAAAGGGTTGTCCAGCGCCATCAGGCGCTGTTTGAGCTCGGCCGGCGCGGGCAGCAGTTCGGCCCAGCGGTTGGCCACCCAGCCACTGTCATCCCACTGGTAGGGCGGCTGCAGCGGCAACTGCTCCAGGCTGTCCGGGTCGCGCTCCTGCAGGTTCTGCAGCAGGTGCTGCAGGCCGTCCCGGGTGTGGGCCAGGTGTTCCGGCACGGGCACCGCAACCTCCGGCTCGTCGAGTCGCACATCCGCCACCCACAGGCCATGGGGCAGCTGGCTGCGGCGCTGCACGTGGAACCGCTGCAGGCCACGGCAGCGGATCATCATCAGGCCGGGTTGTGGCCGTTCCAGGCTTTCGATCTGCGCCAGCGTGCCCACGGGGTGGAACACCTCTTTCGCAAAACCGTCGCCCCCGGGGGGCGCCTCGGGGTCAAGGCGCCGCACCTCGCTGCCCTCGCTCAGGCAGACCACGCCAAAGGGCGCGCCGGCCTTGTGGCAGCGGCCGATCATGTCGAGGTAACGCACCTCGAAGATGCGCAGAGGAAGCCAGCCACCGGGGTACAGAACCGTCTGCAACGGGAACAGCGGGAGCTGCGACAGCGTGAGCGCCTCGGCAACCCCGGAGGTGGGACTCAATCGTCGACCACCGCGTCGGCGCTCTGGCGCTGCAGCATGGCCAGGGTGTTGGCGATGGTGGCGCGCAGTTCGCGCCGGTCGCAGATGAAGTCCACCGCGCCCTTGGTCTGCAGGAACTCGGCGCGCTGGAAACCTTCGGGCAGCTTCACCCGCACGGTGTTCTCGATCACGCGCGGGCCGGCAAAGCCGATCAGCGCCCGGGGCTCGGCGATCACCACGTCGCCCACGAAGGCGAAGCCCGCGCTCACCCCGCCCATGGTCGGGTCGGTCAGCACGCTGATGTAGGGCAGGCCCTTCTTGGCCAGGCGCGTCAGGGCCGCGTTGGTCTTGGCCATCTGCATGAGCGAGAGCAGGCCTTCCTGCATGCGCGCGCCGCCCGTGGCGGTGAAGCAGATGAAAGGCACCTTCTGCGCGATGGCTTCTTCGACGCCGCGCACGAAGCGCTCGCCGACCACCGAGCCCATGGAGCCGCCCATGAAGTCGAATTCGAAACACGCGACCACCAGGCTGACACCGTGCACCGCGCCGCCCATGACCACCAGCGCATCGGTCTCGCCGGTGGTTTCCAGCGCGTCTTTCAGGCGCTCCGGGTACTTGCGGCTGTCCTTGAACTTGAGCGCGTCCACCGGCAGCACTTCCTGGGCGATTTCGTAGCGGCCTTCAGCGTCCAGGAACGCATTGAGGCGCGCGCGCGCACCGATGCGGTGGTGGTGGCTGCAATGCGGGCAGACGTTCTGGTTCTTTTCCAGATCGTTCTTGTAGAGCACGGCTTCGCAGCTCGGGCACTTGATCCACAGGCCCTCGGGCACGCTGCGGCGCTCGGTCGGGTCGGTAGGGGTGATCTTGGGGGGGAGCAGTTTTTCGAGCCAGGACATGTTTCTCTCCTTGCGGGGGACAAAGGGAATTAAACCATGGGAGAGGCTGGGAGCGGGCCAGCCGCCGGGCCGCCCCCAAGGCAGGCCCAACCCCCTTGGGGGGCAGCGACCCGCGCGGCGGTGGAGCGTGGGGGCCTGGTTATGCGTCGAGCGCTTTCCGGATGGTGCGAAGGAACTGGATGGCCACCGCCACCACCTTTTCGTGGGGTTCGTTCTCCAGCAACTGGATGATCTTGCTGCCGATGACCACTGCGTCGGCCGTCTGGCCGATGGCGCGCGCCGTTTCGGCATCGCGGATGCCGAAGCCCACGCCCACCGGCACGCTCACGTGCGCGCGGATGCGGGGCAGCATGGCCTCGACCTGGCCGATGTCCAGCGTGCCGGCGCCGGTGACGCCCTTGAGCGACACGTAGTACACATAGCCGCTGGCCACGCGCGCCACCTGCGCCATGCGCTCGTCGGTGGAGGTGGGGGCCAGCAGGAAGATCAAGTCCATGCCGTGCTCGCGCAGCGAGGCGGCGAATTCCTCGCATTCCTCGGGCGGGTAGTCGACGATCAGCACGCCGTCCACGCCCGCCTGGCTGGCATCGCGCACGAAGGCGCCCGCGCCATGCTTCTGGTCGTAGCGCTCCACCGGGTTGGCGTAGCCCATGAGCACCACCGGCGTGGTGTTGTTGCGCTCGCGGAAGCTGCGCACCATGGCCAGCACCTGGGTCATGCCGATGCCCAGCGCCAGCGCGCGGTCGCCCGCCTTCTGGATCACGGGGCCGTCGGCCGACGGGTCGGAGAACGGCACGCCGAGCTCGATGATGTCGGCACCGGCCTCGGCCATGCCGTGCATCAGGTCCGGCGTGATGTCGGCGAACGGAAAACCGGCCGTGACGTAGGGAATCAAGGCCTTGCGGCCCTGGGATTTGAGCTGGGAGAGGGTGTTTTCGATGCGGCTCATTTGGCGTTGCCCCCCTTCACGGTGAGCCCGCGCATGGACGGTCTGTCGTAAAAATCGACGCCCGAGAGGTCGGCCACGGTGCCGATGTCCTTGTCGCCCCGGCCCGAGAGGTTGACCAGGATGGACTGGTCGGGCTTCATGGTCTTGGCCAGCTTGAGGGCGTAGGCCACGGCATGGCTGGACTCTAGCGCGGGGATGATGCCCTCGGTGCGGCACAGGTGGTGGAAGGCTTCGAGCGCCTCGGTGTCGGTGATGCCCACGTACTCGGCGCGGCCGATGTCCTTCAGGAAGGCGTGCTCCGGCCCCACGCCGGGGTAGTCCAGGCCCGCGCTGATGCTGTGGGTCTCGGTCACCTGGCCGTTGTCGTCCTGCAGCACGTAGGTGCGGTTGCCGTGCAGCACACCTGGGCTGCCTTTCTGCAGCGAGGCCGAATGTTTGCCACTCTCCAGGCCTTCGCCAGCGGCTTCCACGCCGATCAGGCGGGTGCCTTCGTAGGGGATGTAGGGGTGGAAGATGCCCATGGCATTGCTGCCGCCGCCCACGCAGGCGATCACCGCGTCGGGCTGTTCGCCGCGGCAGCCGGCGGCGGCCAGCATCTCGGGCACCTGCACCAGACACTCCTTGCCGATCACGCTCTGGAAGTCGCGCACCATCATCGGGTAGGGGTGCGGGCCGGCCACGGTGCCGATGATGTAGAAGGTGTTGTCGACGTTGGCGACCCAGTCGCGCATGGCTTCGTTCAACGCGTCCTTGAGCGTCTTGCTGCCCGACTCCACCGGCACCACGGTGGCGCCCAGCAGTTTCATGCGGTAGACGTTGGGGCTCTGGCGCTTCACGTCTTCGCTGCCCATGTAGACCACGCACTCCAGGCCGTAGCGCGCGCAGATGGTCGCGGTGGCCACGCCGTGCTGGCCGGCGCCGGTTTCGGCGATGACGCGCGGCTTGCCCATGCGGCGCGCCAGCATGGCCTGGCCGATGGTGTTGTTCACCTTGTGCGCGCCGGTGTGGTTGAGGTCTTCGCGCTTGAGGAAGATCTGCGCGCCGCCGGCCTCGCGGCTCATGCGCGCGGCGTGGTAGACCGGGCTGGGGCGGCCCACGAAATGGGCCAGCTCGCTCTCGAACTCGGCCAGGAACTCGGGGTCGTGCTGGTATTTCGCGTACGCGGCCTTGAGTTCGTTGATCGCGTGGGTGAGCGTCTCGCTCACGAAGCTGCCGCCGTAGATGCCGAAATGGCCGCGGGCGTCGGGTTGTTGGTAGGTCGTCTGCATGGGGTGTCTCGGTGGGACTGCCAGCCTGACCCCATGAAAGGGGTCAGGTCGGGCAGGGGGTCTGCGCATCGGCCGCACGCACGGCGGCCACGAAGGCGAGCATCTTGTCGGGGTCCTTGATGCCTTTGGCGGCTTCGACCCCGGAGCTCACGTCAACGGCCCAGGGCCGCACGCGCGTGATGCCATCGGTCACGTTTGCAGGCGTGAGTCCACCAGACAAAACGAGGCGAGAGCTGGCGTTTAGAAGTGGATGTGACCAAGGGAAGGCTGTCCAGTCGAAGGATTGACCACCGCCGCCATAGCCCTCGACGAGCGCGTCGAGCAGGATGGCCTGGGCGGCCGAGTGGTCCGAGGCGTATTTTAGAAGATCGAAGCCCGCCCCGGCGGGGCCGGTGGGAATGCGCGCCGCGCGCAGGTAGGGCCGGCCGGCGGCGTGGCACTCGGCGGGCGTCTCATCGCCGTGAAACTGCAGCAGGGCCTGGGGCACGGCGTCGCAGCCCTGGCGGATCTGGTCCGGGGTGGCGTTGACGAACAGCAGCACCGGTGTGACGAAGGGTGGCAGGCGGCGAGCGAGTTCGCCGGCGCGCTGCGCCGTCACATGGCGAGGGCTCTGGGCGTACAGCACGAAGCCAATGGCATCGGCGCCAGCGCGCACGGCCGTGTCCACGTCCGCCTCGCGGGTGAGGCCGCAAATCTTGATGCGCGTGCGGTGGTGGGGTGTCATGGCAGCCAGTCGAAAGCGGGTGTGCGCTCGGGCAGACCCAGCCCGGCATCGTAGACCGGTCCGAGAAAGTACAGGCCGTCAGGGGAAAAGGTCGGGGCGGCGGCGTCGCGGCTGCGGGCCTGCAGCACCTCGGCCATCCAGGAGGGAGGGCGGTTGCCGCTGCCAATCGCGATCAGGCAACCCATGATGTTGCGGATCATGTGGTGCAGGAAGGCCGAGGCCTCGAACTCGAAGCGCCAGTAGCTTGCGCGGCGCGCGATGTCCACCCGCATCAGGTCCTTGACGGGCGAGTGGGCCTGGCACTGTGCCGCTCGGAACGAGGTGAAATCGTGCTCGCCCAGCAGGGCTTGCGCCGCCTGCACCATGGGATCCAGCGCAAGCGGGCGAAACACCCAGCCGACCTGGCCAGCGTCCACGCTCGGGCGCACCGGCGATTCGAGCAACACATAGGCATAGCGGCGCGAGCGGGCGCTGGCCCGGGCGTGGAAGCTCTGGGGCACGTGCCGTGCCCACTGCACGGCGATGTTGTCGGGCAGAAAGCTGTTGGTGCCACGGACCCAGGCGTTCTCGGGGCGGTCGAGCGCGGTGTCGAAATGCACCACCTGCATCAGGCCGTGCACGCCCGCATCAGTGCGGCCCGCGCAGAGCGTTTTCACCGTGTCGTCCTGGGCGCTGAAGCGCGTCAGCGCCTGCTCGAGATGGTCTTGCACGGTGCGTCCGCCCGGCTGGCTTTGCCAGCCGTCGTAGGCGCGACCGTTGTAGCTCACGCCCAGTGCGACGCGGGTGCGGCTGGGCTCCTGGGGCGGTGGGAGCAAAAGCGAAAACCGAGGGCGCGTCAGGCCAGATCGGCCAGGAAAGTCCCTGCCTTGGCCTTGAGCGAACCCGAGGCTTCGGCCAGCACTTCCTCCGCCAGCGAACGCGCACCCTCGAAGTCGCCAATGGCGCGGAATTCCTCCGCCAGCGACAGCTTGGTCTCCAGCGGATTTTCTTCCGTCAGGCGGCCGGCCGAGGTGGCGTCGTCTTCCACGGGCGGCGCGCTCAGGTCGAGGTTGAGGTGGTTCAGGTCGAACGACAGCATGTCGGCCGCCGCCGGGGGCGGGGTCTGGGGGCGGTGGTCCGCCGCATGCGAGGTGTCCAGGTCGAGGATTGGGCCGTCGTCGAACGACAGCGAGTCGATGTCGGGTGCCGGGGTGCGGTCCATGGCTTGCACCGGCTCGGGCGCATGCTCCTGCAGCGGGGCGGGGCCGGACGGGAAGTCCAAGTCGAAGTCCATCGACATGGACGACGGCGGGCCATCCTTCGCGTCCGCAGGGGCATTGGTCAGCGCCTCGGTCATCTTGAGGTCGTCCATGCTGGACATGCCCGCTTCCCGGGCGGCCAGCGGAGCGGCGTCCGAGGGTTCGTCGAGCGAAAAGTCCAGATCCAGGTCGAGATCGCCCAGGCCGGACGGCGGGGCTTGCTTGCCGGGCTCGTTCAGCGTGCTGGCGCCAAAGGGCATGGTGTTCAGGCCGGCACCCGCGATGCCCGCCGTGGCCGCGACCTTCACGGCCGGGCTGCCGCCGGGTTGGTACAGGGGGTTGGAGGGATCCAGTTCCTTGCCAAGTTCGCAGGCGTGTTCCCATTCCGGGCCCTGGCCTTGCGTGAGGTTGTAGGCCTCCGTAGCCACCACCTCGAACGCGCGCGCATCGCGGCGCTTGGCGTAGATTTCCAGCAGCTTGTTGTGGATGGCCACGCGCGTGGGCGTGCTGCGCATCGCTTCCTTGAGGATTTCCTCGGCCTGCAGGTCGCGACCGTAGGCGAGATACACGTCGGCTTCGGCGACCGGATCCACATCACCTGCCGCATCCAGCTGGCTGGGCGAGTACACCATGGACGAGCCGGAGGCCACGGATTCCGCGGTGTCGATGCGCTGACCACCGCTGGAGCCGAAGAACGAATCGGGTTGCAGGCGGCTTTCCAGGAAGGAGCTGTCGACGCTCGAACCGTGCTTGCGCTGGCGGATGCGATAGAGGCCCAGGCCGGCCAGCAAGGCCAGCAGGCCGCCCGCCACAGGCAGGGCCAGCGGGTTGTCGCGCAACTGGTCGAAGAACGAAGGTTCGTCGGGCAGCGGCGTGGGCACCGGCAGCGGAGGCTTCACCGGAGCTGGGGTGGTGGAAGGCGCGGCGGCCGCTGGGGCCTCGGCCGGCGGTGCGGCCGGCGCCGGGGCTTCTGCCGCAGGCGCGGCGGGTGCGGGAGTTGCCTCGGTCGGCGCGGGTGCGGTGGGCACGGTCACCGTGGGGGCCGGTGCCGGAGCGGGCGCAGGGGCCGCCGCTGCAGGCGCTGCCGGTGCCGGCGCGGCAGCAGGAGCCGCCGGTGCGGGCGCAGGGGCGCTGCCGCCACCCAGCTTGGACAATTCCTCGATGTTGCGCGAGAGCTCAGCCACGCGCGAGGAAGCTTCCTTGGCCTGGCGTTCCTTGGCGATCTTGTCTTCGTTGGCGGCCTGGCCTGGTGCGGCTTCCTTGGACAGCGTCAGCTTGTCGGCGGCCGGTGCGGCGGGCTTGGCTTCCTTGACTTCGGTCTGCACCTGGCCGGCGGCCTGCCGATCGGCGGCGGCGACACCCGCCTCGGGCGCGCTGCCCGCGAGGCGGCGGCGGAATTCATTGAAATCGCGGCTCTGGGCCGTGATGGTCTGGCGTGCATCACTCGGCGCGATGGCGCTGGCTTCCGTTGCGCTGGGCAGGTCAAGCACAACGCCGGCCTTCATGCGGTTGACGTTGCCCGAGATGAAGGCGTTGGGGTTCTGTCGCAGCATGGCCACGAGCATCTGGTCCAGGGACACGTCCGCTGGCTTGTTGGCGGCCGCGATGCCGCCGGCGGTGTCACCGGCTTTGACGCGGACCTGGCCTCCACCCGCGCTGCTGGGAGCGGCCGGCGCAGGCGTGGGCCGCGCCACCGGTGCGGGTGCCGGGGCAGGTGTGGGTGCCGCAGCGGCCGGCGCCGGGGTCGCGGCTCGGGGTGGCTGCACCTGAGGCTGGGCGACGCTGGGCGCGGGTGCCGCAGGGCGTGGCGCTGAGGCGGCCGGGGCGGCAGACACGCCCGGCGCCACGGGCACCGGCTGAGGCGCGGCCGCGCGCAGATTCGGTGGGTCGAAGAGCAGGGTGTAGTCGCGAACCATGCGGCCGGACGACCAGTTGGCCTCGACGATGAGGTCCACAAAGGGCTCAGTGACCGGGCGCGAACTGGTCAGGCGCAGGTAGGCACGGCCATCGGCGCGCCGTTGCAGGCTGATCTGCAGGGTCGCCAGCGCGGCGTTGACGTCCACGCCCGCCGCCCGGAAGGTATCGCCGGAAGCCAGGCCCACCCGCAGGCTGGCGGCTTCTTCCGCATTGATGTCCGGCACGTCGATCTCGGCCCGCAGCGGTTCGCCCAGGGCTGACTGCACCACCACACGACCGAGTGCCAAGGCCTCGGCATCGCTGTGGTGCACGAGGCCCGCACACAGCACCGCCGCCGCAGCGACCGCATGCAACCGCGCGAGACCTCGTAAACCCGTGCCGGGAGGCACTGGGCGGGTCTGTTGGGATGGGGTGTGGCGGGAGATGGATGGCACTTTGACCTCGACGTAAAAAACCGAGAATTGACCTTAACATCAACGGATTACAGTGACAAGCTGAGAATCCGCTTGAGTTTCTTCGTCGACCCTCTGTCGTCGCGGGGCGGGTTGTTGCGTTGCAGTGGCGCAACGTGAACAACCACACCCTTCATCCATCGATGCCATCCCCGGATGGGTCAGGCCTCGAGCAGGATGCGCAGCATGCGGCGCAGGGGTTCTGCCGCGCCCCAGAGCAGTTGATCGCCGATGGTGAAGGCGCCCACGTACTCCGGGCCCATGGCCAGCTTGCGAACACGGCCCACCGGGATCGTCATGGTGCCCGTCACGGCCACCGGGGTCAGGTCCTGGATCGTCGCTTCGCGCGTGTTCGGCACCACTTTCACCCAGGCGTTGTCGGCCGCGATCATGGCTTCGATATCGGCCACGGGCACGTCCTTCTTGAGCTTGAAGGTGAGGGCCTGGCTGTGGCAGCGCATGGCGCCCACGCGCACGCAGAAGCCGTCCACCGGGATGGCCGGGATATTGAAGCCTTCCCCCATGCCGAGGATCTTGTTGGTCTCGGCCATGCCCTTCCACTCTTCCTTGGACATGCCATTGCCCAGGTCCTTGTCGATCCAGGGGATGAGCGAGCCGCCCAGTGGCACGCCGAAGTTGGCGGTCTCGGCGCCCGAGAGCGAGCGCTGCTTGGCGATCACCTTGCGATCGATCTCCAGGATGGCGCTCTTGGGGTCGTCCAACAGGGCCTTGACCTCGGCGTTGAGCGTGCCGTACTGCGTGAGCAACTCGCGCATGTGCTGGGCACCACCGCCGGAAGCCGCCTGGTAGGTTTGCGTGCTCATCCACTCCACCAGGCCCGCCTTGTAGAGCGCGCCCACACCCATGAGCATGCAGCTCACGGTGCAGTTGCCACCGATCCAGTCCTTGCCGCCCTGGGCCAGGGCGTTCTGGATGACGGGCAGGTTGACCGGGTCCAGGACGATGACGGCGTTCTTGTCCATGCGCAGCGTGGACGCGGCGTCGATCCAATGGCCGTTCCAGCCGGCGGCGCGCAGCTTGGGGTAGACCTCGCTGGTGTAGTCGCCGCCCTGGGCGGTGATGACGATGTCGCAGCGCTTGAGGGCCGCGATGTCGTGCGCGTCCTGCAGCTGGGTTTCGTTTTTCGCCATCGCAGGGGCTTTGCCGCCCGCGTTGGAGGTGGAGAAAAACAGCGGTTCGATCAGGTCAAAGTCGCTCTCCGCGACCATGCGGTCCATCAGCACGGAACCGACCATGCCGCGCCAGCCAACGAGTCCTACGAGTTTCATGTCAACGCCCTTCAGTTAAAAAAACCGTTTTGCCCCGGCTCGTCTGGCCGGGGAGGGGCGTGACGAACCGGAGCTGTATCAGCCCTTGGTAATGGTTTTGGTGATGGCGGCCACGACGGCATCGCCCATGCCGCGGGTGCTCACCTTGGTCGTGCCCTCCGACCAGATGTCCGTGGTGCGCAGGCCGGACGCGAGCACGCTGCTGACCGCAGTTTCAATGCGGTCGGCGGCTTCGGTCTGGTTGAACGTGAATCTGAGCATCATGGCAGCGGACAGTATTGTAGCCAGAGGATTGGCCAGGTTCTTGCCGGCGATGTCCGGCGCGCTGCCGTGGCTGGGTTCGTACAGGCCCTGGTTCTTCGTGTTGAGCGAGGCCGAGGGCAGCATGCCGATGGATCCGGTGAGCATGGACGCCTCGTCGGACAGGATGTCACCGAACATGTTGCCGGTGACGACCACGTCGAACTTCTTGGGCGCGCGCACCAGCTGCATGGCGGCGTTGTCCACGTACATGTGCTCCAGCTCCACGTCGGGGTACTGGGCGTGCACCTCGGTCACCACGTCCTTCCAGAACTGAAAGGTTTCGAGCACGTTGGCCTTGTCGACGCTGGTCACCTTCTTGTTGCGCTTGCGTGCGGCCTGGAAGGCCACGTGGGCGATGCGCTCGATCTCGGGCTTGCTGTAGCGCATGGTGTCGAAGGCTTCCTCCGCGCCGGGGAAGTGCCCGTCGGTGGCGGTGCGCCGGCCACGGGGCTGGCCGAAGTAGATGTCGCCGGTCAGCTCGCGGATGATGAGGATGTCCAGGCCGGAGATCAGTTCGGGCTTGAGGCTGGAGGCGCCCACCAGCTCGGGATAGCAGATGGCCGGGCGGAAGTTGGCAAACAGGCCAAGGTGCTTGCGCAGGCCCAGGATGGCTTGTTCCGGGCGCAGCGGGCGGTCCAGCTTGTCGTACTTCCAGTCGCCCACGGCACCGAAGAGCACCGCGTCGGCGTCCATCGCCAGTTTCAGGGTGGACTCGGGCAGCGGGTGGCCGTGGGCCTCGTAGGCCGCGCCACCCACCAGGGCGGACTCCATTTCGATCGGCAGCTCGAGTGCCTGAAGGACCCTGACCGCTTCGGCCACGATTTCGGTGCCGATGCCGTCACCCGGAAGAACTGCGATTTTCATGTGATGTGAAGTTGGAGTCGAGAGAAATGCTCAGGCCGCCATCGTGTGCGCGAGCCAGGGCTTGGTCGCCAGGCGCTCGGCTTCGAAGGCCGCGATCTTGTCCTTGTAGCGCAGCGTGAGGCCGATGTCGTCCAGCCCGTTGAGCAGGCAGTACTTGCGGAACGCCTGCACGTCGAAGGGGATTTCCTCGCCCTGCGGCTTGACGATCACCTGGCGCTCCAGGTCGATGGTGAGCTGGTAGCCGGGGAAGGCCGCGACTTCATCGAACAGCTGGGCCACCTGCGCCTCGGGCAACTGGATGGGCAGCAGGCCGTTCTTGAAGCAGTTGTTGAAGAAGATGTCGGCGTAGCTGGGCGCGATGATGGCGCGAAAACCGTACTGGTCGATGGCCCAGGGCGCGTGCTCGCGGCTGGAGCCGCAGCCGAAGTTCTTGCGCGCCAGCAGCACGGACGCACCGGCGTAGCGCGGCTGGTTGAGCACGAAGTCGGGGTTGGGCTTGCGGCTGGCCGGGTCCTGGCCCGGTTCGCCCTTGTCGAGGTAGCGCCACTCGTCGAACAGGTTCTCGCCGAAGCCGGTCTTGCGGATCGACTTCAGGAACTGCTTGGGGATGATGGCGTCGGTGTCGACGTTCTCGCGGTCCATCGGGGCCACGAGGCCCTTGTGGAGGGTGAATTTCTGCATGGTGATGTGTGCCTGTTATTTGGCGATGTCCTGGACCTTCTCGCCGGCTTTTTCAATGCCCTTGCCGGCCGCCTGGCCGGCTTGCTTGGCGTCCTGCTTGACGCCGGTCCAGGTGTTGCACGCGGCCAGCGTCAGCGAGAGGGCGAAGGCGGCTGCGATCCATGCAATGCGTTTCATGTGAATCTCCTGAGGGTGGTTGCGGGGGAAGGAGGAAGGGTCAAGCGAAGGTGCGCACGTCCACGAAGTGGCCGTGCACCGCGGCCGCGGCGGCCATGGCGGGGGACACCAGGTGGGTGCGGCCACCAGCGCCCTGGCGGCCTTCGAAGTTGCGGTTGCTGGTGGAGGCGCAGCGCTCGCCCGGCTCCAGCCGGTCGGCGTTCATGGCCAGGCACATCGAGCAACCGGGCTCGCGCCACTCGAAGCCCGCCGCCTTGAAAATCTCGTGCAGGCCTTCGCGCTCGGCCTGGGCCTTCACCAGGCCGGAACCCGGCACGACCAGCGCCAGCTTGACGTTCTTGGCCACCTTCTGGCCGAGCTTCTTCACCACGGCGGCGGCTTCGCGCATGTCTTCGATGCGGCTGTTGGTGCAGGAACCGATGAAGACCTTGTCGACGAAGATGTCGTTGAGCGGCTTGCCGGGCGACAGGTCCATGTAGGTCAGCGCGCGTTCGATGGCGCCGCGCTTGTTGGCGTCCTTTTCGCGGTCGGGGTCGGGCACCGAACCGTCGATGCCGAGCACCATCTCGGGCGAGGTGCCCCAGGTGACCTGCGGCACGATCTGCGAGGCGTCGAGTTCGACCACGGCGTCGAACGTCGCGTCGGCGTCGGACTGCAGGGTCTTCCAGTAGGCCACGGCCTGGTCCCATTCCACGCCGGTGGGCGAGAGCGGGCGGCCCTTGACGTATTCGATGGTCTTGTCGTCCACCGCCACGAGGCCGGCGCGCGCGCCGCCTTCGATGGCCATGTTGCACACCGTCATGCGGCCTTCCATGCTGAGCGCGCGAATCGCCGAACCGCCGAACTCGATGGTGTAGCCCGTGCCGCCGGCCGTGCCGATCTTGCCGATGATGGCCAGCACGATGTCCTTGGCGGTGCAGCCCTTGGCGAGCTGGCCGTCCACGCGCACCAGCATGTTCTTGGCTTTCTTGGCCAGCAGGGTCTGCGTGGCCAGCACGTGCTCGACCTCGCTGGTCCCGATGCCGTGGGCCAGGGCGCCGAACGCCCCGTGGGTGGAGGTGTGGCTGTCGCCGCAGACCACGGTCATGCCCGGCAAGGTGGCGCCGTTTTCCGGGCCGATCACGTGCACGATGCCCTGGCGCTTGGACATGAAGGGGAAGAACGCGGCCGCGCCGAATTCGGCAATGTTGCTGTTCAGCGTGGTGATCTGTTCCTTGCTGACCGGGTCGGTGATGCCGTCGTAGCCGAGTTCCCAGCCGTTGGTGGGCGTGTTGTGGTCGGCGGTGGCCACCACCGAACTCACGCGCCAGACCTTGCGGCCAGCCTGGCGCAGGCCTTCATAGGCCTGGGGGCTGGTGACTTCGTGCACCAGGTGCCGGTCGATGTAGAGCACGGACGTGCCGTCCTCTTCGGTGTGGACAACGTGTTCGTCCCAGATCTTGTCGTAGAGCGTGCGTGGCATGGCGTGGGTCTTGTCGTGGAGGAAGGATTTTAGGCCGCCTGACGGACATCGGCGGCACTGAGGTGATCCACCAGCAGGCGTGCGCTGGCGGGCAGGCTGGAGAAATCGCGGGCCACCAGCACCAGCTGGCGCTGGGCCCAGGGATCGGTCAAGGGCACGGCCTGCAGCGCATCGCCGGTGCTCAGCAACTGGAAGGCGCGCTCGGGCATCACGCCCACGCCCAGGCCGTTGGCGATCATGCGGCACATGGCGTCCAGCCCGGTCACGCGGATGCGCACGCGCACGGTGGTGCCGGCCTGGGTGGCGGCCTGGTGCGTGGCCAGGTGGATGGAGCTGTTGGCGTGCAGGCCCACATGATCGAAGGGCAGGGTGGCTTCGAAGGGCACGGGTCCGCCGCTGGCCAGCGGGTGCCCGCGCGGCACCACCAGCGCCAGGCTGTCGCGCCGGTAGGGCAGGCTTTGCAGGCCAACGGTGCCCATGGCGCCGTTGCACAGGCCGAGGTCGGTGGCGCCTTCCTTCACCGCGCGCAACACCTCGGGGCTGAGGTGCTCCTCCAGATCGATCTTGATCTGGGGGTGTTGGCGCGCGAAGGCGCCCAGGTCTTCGGGCAGGAACTGCACGATGGCCGAGATGCTGGCGTGCACGCGCACATGCCCGCGCACGCCATCGGCGTACTCGGCCAGTTCGATCTGCATCTTCTCCAGACCGAACAGCACGGTGCGCGCGTGGTGCAGCAGGCCCTCGCCCGCGGGCGTGAGCCGCACGCCCCGCGCATGGCGGTGCAGCAGCGTGGTGCCCAGCGCGCTTTCCAGGTCCGACAGGCGCTTGCTGATCGCCGAGGCGGCGATGAACTCCCGCTCCGCCGCGCGGCCGATGCTGCCCAGCTCGCACACGGCCACGAAGAGCTGCAGCGAGGTGAGGTCGATCTGGCGGGCGAAATTGCGTTCGGAGAGCATGGGGGGTTGGCTTCTCGTTTGGAGAGGCCGAGAAAGGATTTTCCCTCAGATAGTGAGTCTATGACATCGTCAAGGACGATGGCTGGCTTGCCGCTCTGCGCAGGCCGGAGGCGAAAAAAAGCCCGCCGGGCGGCGGGCTTTCAGGGGGGGCGGACGCCGATCAGCGGTTGGCCAGCGGCTTGACGTCGCGGCGCACCGAGCCGGTGAACAGCTGGCGCGGACGGCCGATCTTGTACTCGGGGTCGCTGATCATCTCGTTGAGCTGGGCGATCCAGCCGACGGTGCGCGCCAGCGCGAAGATGCCGGTGAACAGGTTGACCGGGATGCCGATGGCGCGCTGCACGATGCCGGAGTAGAAGTCCACGTTCGGGTAGAGCTTGCGCGAGACGAAGTACTCGTCTTCCAGCGCGATCTTCTCGAGTTCCTTGGCCAGCTTGAACAGGGGGTCGTTTTCCAGGCCCAGTTCCTGCAGCACTTCGTTGCAGGTTTCCTGCATCAGCTTGGCGCGCGGGTCGTAGTTCTTGTACACGCGGTGACCGAAGCCCATGAGCTTGACGCCGGAGTTCTTGTCCTTGACCTTCTCCATGAACTCGCCAACCTTGGAGACGCCGCCGTTGCGCTGGATGTCTTCCAGCATGTTCAGGCAGGCCTCGTTGGCGCCGCCGTGGGCCGGGCCCCACAGGCAGGCCACGCCGGCCGCGATGGCGGCGAACGGGTTGGTGCCCGACGAGCCGCACAGGCGCACGGTGGAGGTGGAGGCGTTCTGCTCGTGGTCGGCGTGCAGGATGAAGATGCGGTCCAGCGCGCGCTCGAGCACCGGGTTGACCTGGTACTCCTCGCAGGGCGTGCCGAACATCATGCGCAGGAAGTTGCCCGAGTAGCTCAGGTCGTTCTTCGGGTACATGTAGGGCTGGCCGATGCCGTACTTGTAGGCCATGGCCACCAGCGTGGGCATCTTGGCGATCAGGCGGATCGCGGCGATCTCACGGTGCTTCGGGTTGTTGATGTCCGTGCTGTCGTGATAGAAGGCCGACAGGCCGCCGACCAGGCCGGTGAGCACGGCCATGGGGTGGGCGTCACGGCGGAAGCCGCGCAGGAAGAACTGCATCTGCTCGTTGACCATGGTGTGGTTGGTCACGAGCTTGTGGAAGTCGCCCCGCTGCGATTCGTTCGGCAGCTCGCCGTTGAGCAGCAGGTAGCAGGTGTCGAGGTAGTCGCACTGCGTGGCCAGCTGTTCGATGGGGTAGCCGCGGTACAGCAGCTCGCCCTTGTCGCCATCGATGTAGGTGATGGCCGACTGGCACGAGGCCGTGGACAGGAAGCCCGGGTCGTAGGTGAACATGCCGGTCTGCGCGTAGAGCTTTCGGATGTCGATCACGTCCGGACCGATGTTGCCGGCGTAGACCGGCAGGTCGACGCTGGGGCTGCCGTTGGAGAACGACAGGGTGGCTTTGTTGTCTACGAGTTTCATGCAGGTTCCTCGGATGATGAGAGAGGTCGCAGGCCGCGCAGCAGTGCAAGCACTTGCGTCACGTCCGCGCGTTCGAGATCGCCTTGGAGGGGCTTTCGACCGAGCAGCAGATCCAGCAGGTCGTTGTCGGACAAGTCCATCAAGAGCCCGAGTGCATCGGCTTGGCGCACGGTTAAGCCAGATTCGTGCCTGGCGAAGAATCGCTCGATGAACAGATCGTTCTCGAGCAGGCCACGACGACACCGCCAGCGCAGCTTGCTCAGCGCGCGCTCGTCCAGCAAGGCATCCTGCAGGGGGGTGTCGGTCATGGGGTTCGGGGGTGGGCGCTCAGACAGAGCGCAGCACCATCATTTCCTTGATCTTGCCGATGGCCTTCGTGGGGTTCAGGCCCTTGGGGCAGACGTCCACGCAGTTCATGATGGTGTGGCAGCGGAACAGGCGGTACGGGTCTTCCAGGTTGTCCAGGCGCTCGCTGGTGGCTTGGTCGCGGCTGTCGGCGATGAAGCGGTAGGCCTGCAGCAGGCCTGCGGGGCCGACGAACTTGTCCGGGTTCCACCAGAAGCTCGGGCAGCTGGTGGAGCAGCTGGCGCACAGGATGCACTCGTACAGGCCGTTGAGCTCTTCGCGCTCTTCGGGGCTCTGCAGGCGCTCCTTCTCGGGCGCCACGGTTTCGTTGATCAGGTAGGGCTTGATGCTGTTGTACTGCTTGAAGAACAGCGTCATGTCCACGATCAGGTCGCGCACCACCGGCAGGCCGGGCAGCGGCTTGAGCACGATGTCGCCCTTGAGCGTGTTCATGTTGGTCAGGCAGGCCAGACCGTTCTTGCCGTTGATGTTCATGGCGTCCGAGCCGCACACGCCTTCACGGCACGAGCGGCGGAACGAGATGGAGGGATCCACCGCCTTGAGCTTCATCAGGGCGTCGAGCAGCATGCGCTCATGGCCATCGAGTTCGACTTCGATGCTCTGCATGTAGGGCTTGGCGTCCTTGTCCGGGTCGTAGCGGTAGATCTTGAAGGTGCGTTTTGCCATGGTTTGTTCTCCGTGCGTCGTGGGTGCTGGGTGAAGGGGCTCAGAAGGTGCGGACCTTCGGGGGCACCGACTCCACGGTCAGGGGCTTGAGGTTGACAGGCTTGTAAGTCAGGCTGTTGTCGGCGCTGTGCCACAGCGTGTGCTTCATCCACTCCGCGTCGTTGCGGCCCAGGGGGAACTGCGCGTCGTCGGCCGGGCGCTCGTAGTCGTTCACCGTGTGGGCACCGCGGCACTCGCGGCGCGCGGCGGCCGAGGTCATGGTGGCCTGGGCGCATTCGATCAGGTTCTCCACTTCCAGCGCTTCGATGCGCGCGGTGTTGAACACCTTGGACTTGTCCTTGAGCGTGATGGCGGCGACGCGAGCGCGCATCGCGTTGATCTTGACCACGCCTTCGTCCATGCTGGCCTGTGTGCGGAACACGCCGGCGTGCTGCTGCATGGCGGTGCGCAGGTCGTTGGCCACGTCCTGCGAATACTCGCCATCGGTGGCGTTGTCCAGGCGGGCCAGGCGGGCCAGCGTCTTGTCCGCCGCGTCGGCAGGCAGGGGCTTGTGGATCTTGTTCTTGTTGTTGTACTGGACGATGTGGTCACCAGCCGCCTTGCCGAACACGAGCAGGTCGAGCAGCGAGTTGGTGCCCAGGCGGTTGGCGCCGTGCACGCTCACGCAGGAGCATTCGCCCACGGCGTAGAGGCCGTTGACCACCTTCTGGTTGCCCTGGCCGTCCGGAGTCACCACCTGACCGTGGATGTTGGTCGGGATGCCGCCCATCTGGTAGTGGATGGTGGGCACCACGGGGATGGGGTCCTTGGTGATGTCGACGTTGGCGAAGTTGTGCCCGATCTCGTAGACCGAGGGCAGGCGCTTCATGATGTCGTTGACGCCGATGTGCGTCATGTCGAGGTGGATGTAGTCCTTGTTCGGACCGCAGCCGCGTCCTTCCTTGATTTCCTGGTCCATGCAGCGCGAGACGAAGTCGCGCGGTGCCAGGTCCTTCAGCGTGGGCGCGTAACGCTCCATGAAACGATCGCCGTTGACGTTGCGCAGGATGGCGCCTTCGCCGCGGCAGCCTTCGGTCAGCAGCACGCCCGCGCCGGCCACGCCGGTGGGGTGGAACTGCCAGAACTCCATGTCCTGCAGCGGGATGCCGGCGCGCGCCGCCATGCCCAGGCCGTCACCGGTGTTGATGAACGCGTTGGTGGAAGCCGCGAAGATGCGACCGGCGCCGCCGGTGGCCAGCAGCGTGGTCTTGGCTTCGAGGATGTAGGTCTCGCCGGTTTCCATTTCCAGCGCGGTCACGCCGACCACGTCGCCGCTGGCGTCGCGGATCAGGTCCAGCGCCATCCATTCGACGAAGAAGGTGGTGCGGGCCTGCACGTTCTGCTGGTACAGGGTGTGCAGCATGGCGTGGCCGGTGCGGTCGGCCGCGGCGCAGGCGCGCTGCACCGGCTTCTCACCGTAGTTGGCGGTGTGGCCGCCGAACGGGCGCTGGTAGATCGTGCCGTCGGGGTTGCGGTCGAACGGCATGCCGAAGTGTTCGAGCTCGTAGACGACCTTGGGGGCTTCACGGCACATGAACTCGATGGCGTCCTGGTCGCCCAGCCAGTCGGAGCCCTTGATGGTGTCGTAGAAGTGGTAGTGCCAGTTGTCCTCGTTCATGTTACCGAGCGAGGCGCCGATGCCGCCCTGGGCCGCCACGGTGTGCGAGCGCGTGGGGAACACCTTGGAGAGCACGGCCACCTTGAGGCCGGCGCGCGCGAGCTGCAGCGAGGCGCGCATGCCGGAGCCGCCGGCGCCGACGATGACCACGTCGAACTGACGCTTGGGAAGGGATGCGGATGCGGTCATGGCTTCAGAGCCTCCAGAGAACTTGAACGGCCCAGCCCAGGCAGGACAGGAGCCAGACGATGGTGAAGACGTGCAGCACGAGGCGGATGCCGGCGGGCTTGACGTAGTCCATCCAGATGTCGCGCATGCCGACCCACACGTGGTAGGCCAGGGCCAGGAAGACGGCGAAGGTCAGCGCCTTCATCCACTGTTGGGCGAAGATGCCGGCCCAGCTCTCGTAGCCGATGGGGCCGCTGATGAACAGCACCTGCAGCAGCACGATCAGCGTGAAGATCGCCATGAGGGCGGCGGTGATGCGCTGGGCGAGCCAGTCGCGCAGGCCGTAGTGGGCGCCGGTGACGACGCGCTTGGAACCGTAGTTGACGGACATGTTCAGTTTCCTCGTCGCTATCAGTACAGGCCGAACAGCTTGGCGCCCAGCACCAGCGTGAGGCCGATGCTCAGCACCAGCGTGACGATGGCGGAAGAGCGGCCGAATTCCTTGCTCACCGCATGGCAGGCGTCCATGTACAGGTGGCGGACGCCGGCGATCAGATGGTGCAGGTAGGCCCAGATGATGGACAGCACCACGAGCTTGAAGAACCAGCCCGGCACGAAGCCGATGCCGGCGGAAAACGCCGAGCTGAAACGTTCGAAGGACAGCTCGGACGACACGGAGGTGTCGAACAGCCAGACGATCAGGGGGAGCAGGATGAACATCAGGCCGCCGCTGGCGCGGTGCAGGATCGACACCCAGCCTGCCGGAGGCAGGCGGTAGGTGGTGAGATCCTTGAAGGCGTTGATGTTGCGGAACTCGGGCCGCTTCTTGGTCAACTCGGTCATGGTGGGGCTTTCTTCCGGGGAGGGAGGGGTCGTCGCGGCTTGGTAACTCGTTGGTAACTATTGCCAAGGCGCGTCAAATTCTATTGCAATGCACCAAACCGCAGTCCGGCACTCGGACGCTCCCCGATATCCGGGGCTCCGGCTGGGTGCGCCATCAGCTCAGCTCGTTGTGGTAATGGCGTGCGTCGGTGCGGTAGTAGCCGCGGCGCAACTCCATGGGTTCGTCGTTGTAGGTGTAAGCCAGGCGTTCCACGCTCAGCAGCGGGTGCCCGGGCGCGACGTCCAGCAGGGTGGCGGTGTCTTCGTCGGCGCTGACCGCCTTGATCTTTTCCACCGCGCGCACCATGCGCACGCCGAACTGCGTTTCGAACAGGGCGTACATCGGGCCCTTGTCTTCCGACAGCGCCTCGATCGTCAGGCCTTTGAAGGGGCCGCCCGGCAGCCAGAGTTCTTCCACGATGGCGGGGATGCCGGCGAACGCCAGCACGCGCTTGACCTGCAGCACAGCGTCGCCCGTGCGCAGGGCCAGCTGGCGCGCCACCTCGGCCGGCGCGCGCAGGCGGCGGCATTCGACGATGCGGCGCTCGGCCGGCCCCTGGTCTTCCAGCGTGCCGGTGTCGGGCAGCAGGCGCAGGAAGCGGTACTGGATGTGTTGCTCGGCGTGGGTGGCCACGAAGGTGCCTTTGCCTTGGCGGCGCACCAGCAGGTTGTCGGTGGCGAGTTCGTCGATCGCCTTGCGCACGGTGCCCTGGCTCACGCGAAAGCGCGCGGCCAGGTCGAATTCGCTCGGGATCATGTCGCCCGGCTTCCACTCGCCCGCCTGCAGGCTGCGCAGGATCAGGGTCTTGATCTGCTGGTACAGCGGGCTGAAGGCCGGCGCGGTGTTCTCGAACACGGGGGCGCCGGCCTCTGCAGGTGCCGCGTCGGTGGGATTCTGGGGTGAGGTGGCCATGCGTTTGCGGGCGCCATCGGGAGGGCGCTCATGGCTTCAATCATATCTTATATAAGACATAAGACAAATTGACGTATCAGGGTTTGCGAGGGTACACTCACGGGCTGTCCAGGGGGTTCGCCCGCCTCGTCATTTCTCTCTTCCCCAACGTCCTTTTCCGGAGTTTTCACCATGAACAAGAAGCCCGTTCGCGTTGCCGTCACCGGCGCCGCTGGCCAGATCGGTTACGCCCTGCTGTTTCGCATCGCCTCCGGCGAGATGCTGGGCAAGGACCAGCCCGTGATCCTGCAGCTGCTGGAAATTCCGGACGAGAAGGCCCAGAAGGCGCTCAAGGGCGTGATGATGGAGCTGGAAGACTGCGCGTTCCCGCTGCTGGCCGGCATGGAAGCCCACAGCGACCCCATGACCGCCTTCAAGGACACCGACTACGCCCTGCTGGTGGGTGCCCGTCCGCGCGGCCCCGGCATGGAGCGCGCCGACCTGCTGGCCGCCAACGCCCAGATCTTCACCGCCCAGGGCAAGGCGCTGGACAAGGTCGCCAGCCGCGACGTCAAGGTGCTGGTGGTCGGCAACCCCGCCAACACCAACGCCTACATCGCCATGAAAAGCGCGCCCAGCCTGCCGCGCGAGAACTTCACCGCCATGCTGCGCCTGGACCACAACCGCGCCGCCAGCCAGATCGCCGCCAAGACCGGTGGCAAGGTCGGCGAGATCGAGAAGCTCACCGTCTGGGGCAACCACTCGCCCACCATGTACGCCGACTACCGCTTCGCCACCATCGGCGGCAAGAGCGTGAAGGACGCGATCAACGACCAGGTCTGGAACGCCGACACCTTCCTGCCCACCGTGGGCAAGCGCGGCGCCGCCATCATCGAGGCGCGCGGCCTGTCGTCGGCCGCTTCGGCCGCCAACGCCGCCATCGACCACATGCGCGACTGGGCCCTCGGCTCCAACGGCAAGTGGGTCACCATGGGCGTGCCCTCCAATGGCGAATACGGCATCCCCAAGGACGTGATCTTCGGCTTCCCGGTCACCACCGAAGGCGGCAAGTACAAGATCATCGAAGGCCTGGAGATCGACGCCTTCTCGCAAGAGCGCATCAACAAGACGCTGGACGAGCTCAAGGGTGAGCAGGACGGCGTCAAGCACCTCCTGTAATCGGCTGGTAACCGCGCCTTGGCTCCGATCCATCCTCGCCACATCCTGCTCGGTGCCCAGGCCGGCGCGTTCGCGCTGCCGGTCTGCGACCACTACAGCGGGGTGGAAGCCCGGATGCGCAAGAGCCTGGCGCTGCAGGCCGAGATGGCCGAGGAGTTCGGCACCTGCGTCTTCGACGTCACGCTGGATTGCGAGGACGGCGCGCCCGTGGGCGGCGAGGCCGAGCACGCCGCGCTGGTGACCGAACTGGCCCTGGCCGCGGCGCCCGAGGCGCGCGTGGCGGTGCGCGTGCACCCGGTGGACCACCCGGCGTTCGACGCCGACGTGGCCACCATCGCGGCGCGCGCCGGCCATCGCCTCGCGCACCTCATGGTGCCCAAGGTCGAATCGGTCGCCGACGTGCAGCGCGCAGCGGACGCGCTCGACGCCGCTGGCGCCCGGGCCTTGCCCCTGCACGTGCTCGTCGAGTCCCCCGCGGCGGTGCACCGCGCGTTCGACATCGCCGCCCACCCCCGGGTGCAGAGCATCAGCTTCGGCCTGATGGACTTCGTCTCGGCGCACGGCGGCGCCATCCCGGCCGACGGCATGAGCGCCGCCGGCCAGTTCTCGCACCCGCTGGTGCTGCGCGCCAAGCTGGAGATCGCCTCGGCCTGCCATGC
Source organism: Hydrogenophaga sp. GW823-FHT04C09 (assembly GCF_058796355.1). Lineage (NCBI taxonomy): Bacteria > Pseudomonadati > Pseudomonadota > Betaproteobacteria > Burkholderiales > Comamonadaceae > Hydrogenophaga > Hydrogenophaga sp. GW823-FHT04C09. The sequence continues at coordinate 110,041 of NZ_JBXAIO010000009.1, forward strand.
GCACGGCAAGGTGCCCTCGCACTGCGTGGTGACCGAGTTCAAGCACCTGGATGCCCTGCAGCAGGCCGCCCGCCAGGCCGCCCGCGAGCTCGGTTACACGCGCATGTGGAGCATCCACCCTGATCAGATCCGCCCCATCCTGGCCGCGTTCGCGCCCCAGGCGAGCGAGGTTGACACCGCCGCCGCCCTCATCGAGCGCGCCCTGGCCGCCGACTGGGCGCCGGTGCAGTTCGAAGGCCGCCTGCACGACCGGGCGAGCTACCGCTACTTCTGGCAGGTGCTGGAGCGCGCGCACCAGACCGGCCTGCCATTGCCCGACACGGTGCAAGCCCACTTCGCCGAACCCGCCGCCCTGCGGCATTGAGCTTGCTTGGCAACCGTCCCCACCTGTTTTCTGCCCCACGAATTTCACATCCCCACTGGAGAACCCCATGTCCACCTTCCTCACCGACTACCGCGCCCACGCCGCCGAACGCGCCGCGCTGGGCATTCCTCCGCTGCCGCTGGACGCCAAGCAGGTTGCCGACCTGATCGAGCTGATCAAGGCACCGCCGGCCGGTGAGGACGCCTTCCTGCTGGACCTCATCACGCACCGCGTGCCGCCCGGCGTGGACGACGCGGCCAAGGTCAAGGCCAGCTTCCTGGCCGCCGTGGCGCATGGCGACGTGAAGGTGAGCCTGATCTCCAAGTCCAAGGCCACCGAGCTGCTGGGCACCATGGTGGGCGGCTACAACGTGCACCCGCTGATCGAACTGCTGGACGACGAGGAAGTGGCCAGCGTGGCGGCCGAGGGCCTGAAGAAGACGCTGCTGATGTTCGACTTCTTCAACGACGTGGCCGAGAAGGCCAAGGCCGGCAACCTCAAGGCCCGCCAGGTGATGCAGAGCTGGGCCGACGCCGAGTGGTTCACCAGCCGCCCCGAAGTCGACAAGACCATCACCGTGACCGTGTTCAAGGTGCCCGGCGAAACCAACACCGACGACCTCTCGCCCGCACCCGACGCCTGGAGCCGCCCGGACATCCCGCTGCACTACCTCGCCATGCTGAAGAACACGCGCGAAGGCGCGGCCTTCAAGCCCGAGGAAGACGGCAAGCGCGGCCCGATGCAGTTCATCGACGACCTGAAGAAGAAGGGCCACCTCGTGGCCTACGTGGGCGATGTGGTGGGCACCGGCTCCAGCCGCAAGTCGGCCACCAACAGCGTGATCTGGGCCACCGGCCAGGACATCCCCTTCGTGCCCAACAAGCGCTTCGGTGGCGTCACGCTGGGCGGCAAGATCGCTCCCATCTTCTTCAACACCCAGGAAGACTCGGGCGCGCTGCCGATCGAAGTGGACGTGAGCAAGCTCGAAATGGGCGACGTGATCGACATCCACCCCTACGACGGCAAGATCACCAAGGGTGGCGCCACGTTGGTCGAATTCCAGCTGCGCAGCGACGTGCTGTTCGACGAAGTGCGCGCCGGCGGCCGCATCAACCTGATCATCGGCCGCTCGCTCACCGCCAAGGCGCGTGAGTTCCTGGGTCTGCCCGCCAGCACGGTGTTCCGCCTGCCGCAGGCACCCGCCGAAACCAAGGCCGGCTTCACCCTGGCGCAGAAGATGGTGGGCCGCGCGGTCGGCCTGCCCGAAGGCTTCGGCGTGCGCCCCGGCACCTACTGCGAACCCAAGATGACCACCGTCGGCTCGCAGGACACCACCGGCCCGATGACGCGCGACGAACTGAAGGACCTGGCCTGCCTGGGCTTCAGCGCCGACATGGTGATGCAGTCCTTCTGCCACACCGCCGCCTACCCCAAGCCGGTGGACGTGAAGACCCACCGCGAGCTGCCCGCCTTCATCAGCAACCGCGGCGGCGTGGCCCTGCGCCCGGGCGACGGCGTGATCCACAGCTGGCTCAACCGCCTGCTGCTGCCCGACACCGTGGGCACCGGCGGTGACTCGCACACCCGTTTCCCGATCGGCATCAGCTTCCCCGCCGGCTCCGGCCTGGTGGCCTTCGGCGCCGCCACCGGCGTGATGCCGCTGGACATGCCCGAATCCGTGCTGGTGCGCTTCAAGGGCCAGATGCAGCCCGGCGTGACCCTGCGCGACCTGGTGCACGCGATCCCGCTGTACGCGATCAAGGCCGGTCTGCTGACCGTGGCCAAGGCCGGCAAGATCAACATCTTCTCGGGCCGCATCCTGGAAATCGAAGGCCTGCCGGATCTGAAGGTCGAACAGGCCTTCGAGCTGAGCGACGCTTCGGCCGAGCGCTCGGCCGCCGGTTGCACCATCAAGCTCAACCCCGAGCCGGTGAAGGAATACCTCACCAGCAACGTGGTGCTGATGAAGAACATGATCGCCCAGGGCTACGCCGATGCCCGCAGCCTGAAGCGCCGCATCGAGAAGGTGGAAGCCTGGCTGGCCAACCCCAGCCTGCTCGAAGCCGACAAGGACGCCGAGTACGCCGCCGTGATCGAGATCGACCTGGCCGACATCAAGGAACCCATCCTCTGCTGCCCGAACGACCCCGATGACGCCAAGACCCTGTCCGACGTGGCCGGCACCAAGATCGATGAAGCCTTCATCGGTTCGTGCATGACCAACATCGGCCACTTCCGTGCCGCGGCCAAGCTGCTGGGCGGCCAGCGCGACATCCCCGTCAAGCTGTGGGTCGCGCCGCCGACCAAGATGGACGAGAGCGAGCTGATCAAGGAAGGCCACTACTCGGCGTTCGGCACCGCCGGTGCCCGCACCGAAATGCCCGGCTGCTCGCTGTGCATGGGCAACCAGGCGCAGGTGCGCGAAGGCGCGACCGTGGTGTCCACCTCCACCCGCAACTTCCCGAACCGCCTGGGCAAGAACACCAACGTGTACCTGGCCTCGGCCGAACTCGCGGCCATCGCCTCCAAGCTGGGCCACATCCCCACCGTGGCCGAGTACCACGAAGCCATGGGCGTGGTGAACAAGGACGGCGCGGCGATCTACCAGTACATGAACTTCGACCAGATCGAGGAGTACGCCGAGGCCGCGAAGGGTGTGACGGCGTAAAAGGGACCCCCCGCGCCGCCTTCGGCGTCACCCCCCGGGGGCGGCGCTGGAGGGCCGGTGGAGCCGGACCCTCGGCGCCCTGGATCAAAAAAGCCGCTGCGGTTGCAGCGGCTTTTTTTACGCCTGCGCGGCGAGTTGCCTGAGCAACTCTGCAGACGCTTCATCGCCTGGAAAGAAGGTCTCCAGCGCCAGCTCCTGCAGGGTGATGTCCACCGGCGAGCCGAACACCGTGGTCGTGCTCACGAGGTTCAGCACGCCATGGCCGGTGTTGAACTGGAAAGGCATCAGCACGCCATGGTGTTCGCCCGGCAGCGTGCCGGCGTCGTTGCCGAACGATGCCGGGTAGCCCTTGAGTTCGGCCAGCAGCGCGGCCAGCGCCTCATCGCCGGTGGCGTGGATCTGCTGGCGCAGGCGCTCGAACAGGTGCTCGCGCCATTGCCGCAGGTTGGCGATGCGCGGCGCCAGCCCCTCGGGGTGCAGGCTCAGGCGCAGCACGTTGACGGGGCCCTCCAGCAGCCGGGGCGAGGCCCCCACCATCAGCAGCGGCACCAGGCGGTTGGCCATCACCAGGTTCCAGTGCCGGTCCATCGCCAGCGCGGGCCAGGGTTCGTGGCAGTCCAGGATGCGCTTGACCGCCGCGCGCGCCGAGGCCATGTCGGGCGCGTCCAGCGGGCGCTCGCGGTACATCGGGGCGTACCCGGCGGCTTCCAGCAGCGCGTTGCGTTCGCGCAGCGGCACCTCGAGGCGGTCGACCAGGCGCAGCACCATGTCGCGGCTGGGGCTGGCGCGGCCGGTCTCCACGTAGCTCAGGTGCCGGGTGGACACATCGGCCACGTGCGCCAGGTCGAGCTGGCTCAGGCGGCGCCGCTGGCGCCAGTGGCGCAGGCGTTCGCCGAACGGGGAGGGGGTGGACAGGGCGTTCATGGGCGGCATGGTAGGGCACCCGGGCGCCGCCCGGCCATGACCTGCCACGTCATGGACGCCGAGCACCCGCCGGCCGACCATGCACCCCGGATGCCCTGAATTCCATCCGTCCTCACCTCATCAAGGAGTGCACCATGTCCCTCATCGCTTCCCTCACCTCCCCGGTCGGCCTGCGCCGCGTGCTCTGGGCCGATGCCCTGTCCGGCTCCGGCACCGCCGTGCTGCACCTGGCCCTGACCGGCTCGCTGTCCGCCCTGCTGGGCCTGCCCGGCGCGCTGCTCAGCGCCTCGGGCATCCTGCTGCTGCTCTACGTCGCCCTGGCCGGCACGCTGGCCCTGCAGGCCACGCCGTCGCGCGCGCTGCTGGGCGTGCTGGTGCTCGGCAACTTCGCCTGGATGGCGGCCTGCCTCGCGCTGCTGTTCGGCGGCCTGGTCTCGCCCACGCCGCTGGGCCAGGCCTACCTGGTGGTGCAGGCGGTGGCGGTGCTGGTGCTGGCCGAGCTGCAATGGATGGCGCTGCGTCGCCAGCGGCCGGCCGCCCTGGCCTGAGGCGTGTGCGCCAGCGCACAGATGTGCGCGCACCGAGCGCCTACGCTGGATGGGCGCCCGCGACGGACCGGCCGTCGCGGGTGCCCATCGGTCTTTTTGAACAAGGAAAACAACCATGACGCTTGGAACCATCCTCCTGATCATCCTCATCCTGATCCTGCTCGGCGTCTTTCCCACCTGGCCTCACAGCCGCGGCTGGGGGTATGGGCCCAGCGGGGTGCTCGGGGTGGTGCTCATCATCGTGATCGTGCTGCTGCTCACCGGCCGTTTGTGACGCAATTCATGGCCGTCAGCACGGATTAGCGGGCTCCTGACAGAATGGACCGGTGTTTCACCGATTCCGTCAGGAGCCCCACATGCCCACGACCAGCCATTTCGCCCATCCCTTCGCCTCCACCGTCAAGACCTTCAAGACCGCCTCGGGCAAGAGCGGCCGCTTCTATTCCCTGCCGGCGCTGGCCAGACAGTACCCCTCTGTGAAGCGCCTGCCGGTGTCGCTGCGCATCGTGCTGGAGAGCGTGCTGCGCCATTGCGATGGCGAGCGCGTGACGCCCGACCACGTGGCGCAGCTCGCGCAATGGCAGCCCAACACCGCGCGCACCGACGAAATCCCCTTCACCGTGGCGCGCGTGGTGCTGCAGGACTTCACCGGCGTGCCCCTGCTGGCCGACCTGGCCGCCATGCGCAGCGTGGCCCAGCGCCTGGGCCAGGACCCGAAGAAGATCGAGCCGCTGGTGCCGGTGGACCTGGTGGTGGACCACTCGGTGATGGTCGACCACTACGGCACCAAGCAGGCGCTCGACCTCAACATGAAGCTGGAATTCCAGCGCAACAACGAGCGCTACCAGTTCATGAAGTGGGGCATGCAGGCCTTCGACACCTTCGGCGTGGTGCCTCCGGGCTTCGGCATCGTGCACCAGGTGAACCTGGAGTACCTGGCGCGCGGCGTGCACATGAAGGGCGGCATGTACTACCCCGACACCCTGGTGGGCACCGACAGCCACACCACCATGATCAACGGCATCGGCGTGGTGGCCTGGGGCGTGGGCGGCATCGAGGCCGAGGCCGCCATGCTGGGCCAGCCGGTGTACTTCCTCACGCCCGACGTGGTGGGCTTCGAGCTCACCGGCCGCCTGCGCGAAGGCGTGACCGCCACCGACCTGGTGCTCACCGTCACCGAGATCCTGCGCCAGCACAAGGTGGTGGGCAAGTTCGTCGAGTTCTTCGGCGAAGGCACGGCCTCGCTCGCGCTGCCCGACCGCGCCACCATCGCCAACATGGCGCCCGAGTACGGCGCCACCATGGGCTTCTTCCCGGTGGACGAGAAGACGCTGGCCTATTTCCGCGGCACCGGCCGCAGCGCCGCCGAGATCGAGGCCTTCGAGGCCTACTTCCGGGCCCAGGGCCTGTTCGGCGTGCCGGCCAGCGGCGAGATCGACTACTCCAAGGTCGTCAAACTGGACCTCGGCCTGGTCACGCCGAGCCTGGCCGGCCCCAAGCGCCCGCAGGACCGCATCGAACTCGGCCAGGTGGCGCGCCAGTTCTGCGACCTGTTCAGCAAGCCCAACGAGCAGAACGGCTTCAACCGTCCGGCCGAGCTGCTGCACACGCGCTACCACGCGATCGACAACGAGATGGCGCCCGTGGCCGTGCCCTCGGCCAAGCCCACGCCCGAAGGCGCGCCGCGCTTCGAGGTGGAGATGGTGGCCAACCGGCCGGTGCGTGCCAGCGCGCCGGTCAAGGAACCGCGTGGCGACCTCACCATCGGCAACGGCGACGTGCTGATCGCCGCCATCACCAGCTGCACCAACACCAGCAACCCCGGCGTGCTGCTGGCCGCCGGCCTGCTGGCCAAGAAGGCGGTGGAAGCCGGCCTCAAGGTGCAGCCGCACATCAAGACCTCGCTGGCCCCCGGCTCGCGCATCGTCACCGAATACCTCACCCAGACCGGCCTGCTGCCCTACCTGGAAAAGCTCGGCTTCGCGCTCGCCGGCTATGGCTGCACCACCTGCATCGGCAACGCGGGCGACCTCGCGCCCGAGCTCAACGCCGTCATCACGCAGAACGACCTCATCTGCGCCGCGGTGCTCTCGGGCAACCGCAACTTCGAGGCCCGCATCCACCCCAACCTCAAGGCCAACTTCCTCGCCAGCCCGCCGCTGGTGGTGGCCTACGCCATCGCCGGCAACGTCATGAAAGACCTCATGACCGAGCCGGTGGGCAAGGGCAAGGGCGGCAAGCCGGTGTTCCTGGGCGACATCTGGCCCAGCAGCGACGAGATCTACCAGCTCATGAAGTTCGCCATGAACGGCAAGGCCTACCGCGAGAACTACGCGCGCGTGGCCAGCGAGCCCGGCAAGCTGTGGGAGCACATCAAGGGCGTCTCGGGCAACGCCTACACCTGGCCCAAGAGCACCTACATCGCCGAGCCGCCGTTCTTCGAAACCTTCCAGCTCGCGGCCACGGCGTCCGCCGAGCCGCCGGCGGTGCGTGGCGCGCGCGTCATGGCGCTGTTCGGCGATTCCATCACCACCGACCACATCTCGCCGGCCGGCAACATCGCCGAGAACTCGCCCGCTGGCCAGTGGCTGCTGGCGCATGGCGTGCTCAAGGCCGATTTCAACAGCTATGGCGCGCGCCGGGGCCACCACGAGGTGATGATGCGCGGCACCTTCGCCAACGTGCGCATCAAGAACCTGATGCTGGCCCCCTTGCCCGGCGGATCGCGCGAGGAGGGCGGCTGGACGATCTACCAGCTCGACGGCGTGGGCCAGGGCCAGAAGATGAGCATCTTCGACGCCGCCATGCGCTACCAGGCCGCCGGCGTGCCCACCGTGGTGTTCGCGGGCGAGGAGTACGGCACCGGCTCCAGCCGCGACTGGGCCGCCAAGGGCACCCAGCTGCTGGGCATCAAGGCCGTGGTGGCGCGCAGCTTCGAGCGCATCCACCGCTCCAACCTGGTCGGCATGGGTGTGTTGCCATTGCAATTCAAGGCCGGTGACTCCTGGGAAAGCCTGGGCCTGGCCGGTGACGAAACCATCGACGTGGTCCCGCACCCCGACCTGCTGCCGCAGAGCGAGGCCCGGCTGGTCATCACCCGCGCCAACGGCGAGCGCCGCGAGGTGAACGTCATTCTGCGCATCGACACGCCGGTGGAGGTGAACTATTACCGCGACGGCGGAATCCTCCCCTACGTCCTCAGGCAATTGTTGAGCGCTTGAGCCCGATGCCGCAACGCGGCATGATGTGTTTTCGTTCTGCCCTTCGGGAGTCGCCATGCGAAAGCCTGCCTTGTACAGCCCGTCCACCCGCCCCGGGGTGCCGAAGGCGGGCGCTCAAGGCGCCGGGCCGGCCGCTGCACAGGCCGACGCCCCGGTGGCACCCATCCCGCGCCGGCGCCGCTGGCGGGCCGCCGTCGCCCGCTGGGCGGCCAGCCCGCGCGTCATGTGGTCAGCCCTGGCCCTGCTCGCGGCCCTGCTGGCGGCCAGCGCCTGGCAGGGCAGCGCGAACGGGCCCAAGGCGCTGACGCAGAAGGACATCGACGCGGCCGTGCTGCGCACCCTCACCACCCAGAACATCCCGTCCAAGGCCGCGCGCGCGGCGGAGAAGATCCGCCCCGCCGTGGTGCGCGTCATGTCCTACGGCAAGGACAAGAAGGGCGAGGAGCAGGAAATGGGGGTGGGCACGGGCGTGGTGATCGTGGACAAGGGCATCATCCTGACCAACCTGCACGTGGTGCAGCACGCGCAGACCATCAAGCTGGTGTTCGCCGACGGCACCGAATCCGGCGCCAGCATCACCGGCGTGCAGGCCCAGAACGACCTGGCCGTGCTGCAGGCCCACACCATCCCGGACGACCTGATCGCCGCCACCATGCGATCCACCGGCGACCTCGTGCCCGGCGACGAGGTGGTCGCGGTGGGCTTTCCCTTCGGCATCGGCCCCTCCACCTCGTCGGGCGTCATCTCCGGTTTCGACCGCGCCTTCAAGTCGCCCGAGGGCGAGCAGGAGATCGGCAACCTGATCCAGTTCGATGCCGCGGCCAACCCCGGCAACTCGGGCGGCCCGCTGGTCACCATGGACGGCGAGGTCGTCGGCATCGTCACCGGCATCCTCAACCCGACCAGCCACCGCACCTTCCTTGGCATCGGTTTTGCTGTGCCGATCGAGAGCGCCGCCAGCGCCGCCGGTCTGCCCCCGTTCTAGTTCTTCCTTTCTTCACAGGAGCGTTCCATGGACCAAAGCACCGCCCCCGACACCGCCCAGCTCATGGAGCAGATCCTGTACGAGGTCAAGCGCGTGGTGGTCGGGCAGGACCGGTTCCTCGAACGTGTCATGGTCGCCATGCTGGCCCAGGGCCACCTGCTGGTCGAGGGCGTGCCCGGCCTGGCCAAGACCCTTACCGTGAAGACGCTGGCCAGCGTCGTGCAGGGCCGCTTCAAGCGCATCCAGTTCACACCCGACCTGGTGCCCGCCGACCTCGTGGGCACGCGCATCTACAACCAGAAGACCGGCGACTTCAGCACCTCGCTGGGCCCCGTGTTCGCCAACCTGCTGCTGGCCGACGAGATCAACCGCGCGCCGGCCAAGGTGCAGAGCGCGCTGCTGGAGGTGATGCAGGAACGCCAGGTGACCATCGCCGGCGAAACGCACAAGGTGCCCAACCCCTTCCTGGTGATGGCCACGCAGAACCCGATCGAGACCGAAGGCACCTACCCGCTGCCCGAGGCGCAGGTCGACCGCTTCATGATGAAGGTGATGGTGGACTACCCGAGCGACGAAGAGGAGTTCGTCATCGTCGAGCGCGTCACCGGCCCGGCCGTCAACGTCAACGCGGTGGCCACCACCGACCAGCTCGCCGCGCTGCAGGCGCAATGCCGGCAGGTGTACGTGGATCCTTCGCTCGTGCAGTACGCGGTCAAGCTGGTCTCGGCCACGCGCACGCCCGAGAAACACGGCATCAAGGACATGGCGCACCTCATCACCTTCGGCGCCAGCCCGCGCGCCACCATCGGCCTGGTGGAAGGCGCGCGCGCCCTGGCCATGCTGCGCGGGCGCAACTACGCCCTGCCCGAAGACATGACCGATCTCGTGCCCGACGTGCTGCGCCACCGCGTGGTGCTGTCCTACGAGGGCCTGTCCGAAGGCCTGACCAGCGAAACCCTGATCGGCCGCATCATGAAACACATTCCCGCGCCGGCCCGGCCGTTGGAACACGAGAAAAAGGTGGCTTGACATGCTTGGGCGGCTGTTCGGCAAGAAGGGCGGGGCCCCGGCGAGCGCCGCGGCCGCCGCCACGCCGGTCGCGCGCCGGGCCGAGGCGCTGCTGCGCCGGCTCGAATGGACCGTGCTGCGCCGGCTCGACGGCCTGCTGCAGGGCGACTACCGCACCCTCATGCGCGGCTCCGGCCTCGACCTCGCCGACCTGCGCGAGTACCAGCACCACGACGACGTGCGCCACATCGACTGGAACGTGACCGCGCGCCTGCAGACGCCGCACGTGCGCGTGTTCACCGAAGACCGCGAGATGGCCGCCTGGTTCCTGCTCGACCTCAGCCCCTCGGTGGACTTCGGCTCGGGCGAGCAGCGCAAGAGCCAGGTGCTGCTGGACTTCACCGCCGTGCTCGCGCGCCTGATCGGGCGCCACGGCAACCGCGTGGGCGCCGTGCTCTACGGCTCGCGCGGCCAGCCCGTGGTGGACGCGGTGCTGCCCGCGCGCGGCGGCCGCACCCAGGTGCTGCGGCTCATGCAGATGGTGCTGCAGCCGCCGGTGCACGCCAACGCGAAGAACGGCGTGACCCAGCTCGCCGACCTGCTCAAGGCCGCCGTGCACACCGTGCGCCAGCGCGGCACCGTGTTCGTGGTGTCCGACTTCATCAGCGAGCCCGGCTGGGAGAAACCCCTGGGCGAACTCGCGCGCCGCCACGACGTGGTCGCCGTGCGCCTGCTCGACCCGCTCGAACTCGACTTGCCCGACCTCGGCCTGATCCCGATTCGGGACGCCGAGACCGGCGAACAGCTACTGGTCGACACGCACGACTCGGGCTTTCGCCAGCGCTTCGCGCGCATCGCCGCGCAGCGCGAGGCGCAGCTGCGTGAAAGCCTGGGCCGCGCCGGCGTCGACACCCTGGAGCTGTCCACCGACGACGACCTGGCCGAGGCCGTGCTGCGTTTCATCGACCTGCGCAAGCGCCGCCTGCGCGAGACGCGCAACGGCACCGGCGCACGCCCTGTGCCCACCCAGTTGCCTACCCGGGACCGCCGCAGCTTCAGCGGCGTCCCACGCGAAGGAGCCCGTCCATCATGAACAACTGGCCCGTCACCTTTCTCTGGCCGCAGTTGCTGTGGTTGCTGCTCGCGCTGCCGCTGCTGGTGCTGCTCTACGTGTGGCTGCTGCGAAGGCGCAAGCAGACCGCGCTGCGTTATGCCAGCCTGTCCATCGTGCGCGAGGCCATGGGCAAGGGCCCGGGCTGGCGCCGCCACGTGCCCCCGGTGCTGCTGTTGCTGGCTATCGGCATCATGCTGCTGGCCTCGGCGCGGCCCATGGCCACCATCGTGCTGCCCTCGACCCAGCAGACCATCATCCTGGCGATGGACGTCTCGGGCAGCATGCGCGCCGAAGACGTCAAGCCCAACCGCTTGGTGGCCTCGCAGAACGCGGCCAAGGCTTTCCTGGCCGAACTGCCGCGCCATGTGAAGGTCGGCATCGTCGCTTTCGCGGGCTCGGCGCAGGTGGTGCAGCCCGTCACGCTCAGCCGCGAAGACCTGGTCACCGCGATCGACAAGTTCCAGCTGCAGCGCGCCACCGCCATCGGCAGTGCCATCGTGGTCTCGCTCTCCGAGCTGTTCCCCGAGCAGCGCATCAACCTCGGCGACATGACCTACAGCCGCAACACCGATCCGTTCGCGCCCAAGGGCCGCTCGCTCGACCAGCCCAAGCCCGACGAGAAGACCTTCACGCCGGTGGCCCCGGGCTCCTACACCTCGGCCGCGATCATCCTGCTCACCGACGGCCAGCGCACCACCGGCGTGGACACCGCCGAGGCCGCGAAGATGGCGGCCGAGCGCGGGGTGCGCGTCTACACCGTGGGCGTGGGCACGGTGGACGGCGAGATCATCGGCTTCGAAGGCTGGTCCATGCGCGTGCGGCTCGACGAGGAAAGCCTCAAGGAAGTGGCGCGCGCCACGCAGGCCGAGTACTACTACGCCGGCACCGCCGAGAACCTCAAGAAGGTCTACGAGACCCTGAGCTCGCGGCTGACGGTGGAGAAGAAGGAAACCGAAATCTCCGGTCTGCTGGCCCTGGCCGCCTCGCTGCTCGCGCTGCTGTCGGCAGGCCTGTCGGTGCTCTGGTTCAACCGCATCCTCTGAACGCCGAGGGCACGCGCCGGCACGTGGCGCAGCGGCCCGTGCGTCGGCGCGCCACGAAGAAGGCCTGAACGGCGAACCGTTCCGGCCCACCGGCTGCGCCTGCAGAACCGGTGCTGAGCGCCTCCCATTTCCCTCCCATCGCACCGCGCCCTCGGCCATGAGGCGCGGGCCTCTGCGCGCGCCTCGACGCCGCATCACCGGCCGTCGCATCCGGGAAAACACTTATCTCATGATCGAGACAAGTATCAAAAAAGATACTAGTATCAAAACATAGAAGAGATGTCGAACCTCGCCGAAGCCTTGCGGCGATGTCCCGTGCAACGAAAGCCCTGTGGGGTGGAGACTCAAATGAGCAAGAAAGATGCGGTGGATGGCTACAGCTGGAAAGCCCTGGCGGGCTCGGCGGTGGGCTATGCGATGGATGGATTCGACCTGCTGATCCTGGGCTTCATGCTCAGCGCGATCTCGGCCGAGCTGCAACTGACGCCCAGCCAGGCCGGGTCCCTGGTGACCTGGACCCTGGTGGGCGCGGTCTTTGGCGGCATCGTCTTCGGGGCGCTGAGCGATCGGTACGGGCGCATCCGGGTGCTCACCTGGACCATCGTGCTGTTCGCCGTCTTCACCGGCCTGTGCGCGTTCGCGCAGGGCTACTGGGACTTGCTGATCTACCGCACGATCGCGGGCATCGGCCTGGGCGGGGAGTTCGGCATCGGCATGGCGCTGGCGGCCGAGGCCTGGCCCGCCAAACACCGCGCGCGGGTGTCCTCGTACGTGGCGCTGGGCTGGCAATGTGGCGTGCTCGGCGCCGCCTTGCTGACGCCCTTGCTCCTGCCCGTCATCGGCTGGCGTGGCATGTTCCTGGTGGGGGTGCTGCCCGCCCTGGTGGCCTGGGTGATCCGCAACAAGCTGCATGAACCCGAGGTGTTCGTGCGCCAGGCCGCCAGGCCGGCGTCGAAGGGGCAGGCCTTCAGGCTGCTGGTGAAGGACAAGGCGACCACGAAGATCAGCGCGGGCATCGTGGTGCTGTGCTCGGTGCAGAACTTCGGCTACTACGGAATCATGATCTGGATGCCCAGCTTTCTGGCCAAGCAGCTCGGATTCAACCTCACCAAATCGGCCCTGTGGACCTCGGTGACCATCCTCGGGATGATGGCTGGCATCTTCATCTTCGGCCAGCTGGCCGATCGCATCGGCCGCAAGCCCAGCTTCCTGTTGTTCCAGGCGGGCGCCGTGGCCATGGTGCTGTTCTATTCGCAACTGACCGACCCCATCCAGATGTTGTGGGCGGGTGCCGTGCTGGGCATGTTCGTCAACGGCATGCTGGGTGGTTACGGTGCGCTGATGTCGGAGGCCTACCCGACGGAGGCCCGTGCCACGGCGCAGAACGTGCTGTTCAACATCGGCCGCGGCGTGGGTGGGTTCGGGCCCGTGGTCGTGGGGGCGCTGGTCAGTGCCTATTCGTTCCAGATCGCCATCGCCTTGCTGGCCGCCATCTACCTGCTGGACATGGTGGCCACGGTGTTCCTCATTCCCGAACTCAAGGGCAAGGAGCTGGAATGACCGAAGCGCTCCAGCGTCTCCCGGCCGCACCACGGGCCTGCGCCACCATGACCGAGCGCGCCTGCTTCCAGCGCAATGCCGAGGCGGTGGCCTCGCACCGCTGCGAGGTGGTGGAGCACCGCTGGGTCAACGACCGCTACAAGTACCTCCGGCTCACCACCGAGGTGGATCTCGCCGCCATCACCCGGCCCGGGCAGTTCTACCAGCTCAAGTGCCCGTCGACCGACGACATGAAGCCCTTCCTGCTGCGGCCGATGAGCGTCTATGGCGTCGGCCCCGCACCCGGCACGATCGAATTCCTCTACAACGTGACCGGCCTGGGCACGAAGGCCCTGGCGACGCTGGCCGTGGGGGGGCAGATGGACATCGTCGGCCCGCTGGGCAACACCTTCGTGCTGGACGCCAGTGTCCGGCGCATCCTGGTGGTGGCGCGGGGCGTCGGCCTGGCCACCATGGCGCCCTTGCTGCAACTGGCGGCGCGCTCGGGCATCGCCATCACGGCGGTGATGTCGGCACGCGCACCCCAGGACCTGATGCGCGACGAATTCCTGCGCGGTGCGCAGGCCGATGTGCACGTGGTCCATGACAGCGATGGCAGCTCGTCGGTCGAGGCGGTCGAGGCCCTGGTGCGCCGGCTGATGGACGCGCAGCACCACGACGTGGTCTACACCTGTGGATCGCACCGCCTGCTCATGTTGCTGCAGCAGGTGCTGAAGGACTATCCGCAGACGCGCGGTGAAGTCGCCATGGAACAGCGGATGGCCTGTGGCATGGGGGTCTGCCTCTCCTGTGTGCGGCTGTTCGATCACGGCGGCGACAAGCGGTTCCTGCGCGTCTGCCGCGAAGGCCCGGTGTTCTCGATCGATCAGGTGGTGGGGGAGGTGGAGTTTGGCTGATCTCAATGTCAAAGTGGGCGACGTCGCGCTGCGCAACCCCGTCATGCCCGCCTCCGGCTGCTTCGCGATCGAATACGCCGAAGCGCTGGACTTCAACCGCCTGGGCGCGCTGGTGATCAAGAGCGTCTCGCCGAAACCCCGCGCGGGCAACCCCACGCCGCGGGTGACCGAAACCCACGGCGGGATGATGAATTCCATTGGCATCCCGAGCAAAGGCTTGGAACACTACCGGCGCGAGGTGCTGCCGCCCTACACGCGGTTCGACACGCCGGTCGTCGTGTCCATCTCGGCCGACACGGTGGACGAGTTCGCGCAGGCCATCGAGGAGATGTCGCTGCCGGAGGTCGCCGTGATCGAGGCGAACATCTCGTGCCCCAACCTGGAGGCCGATGGCATGGCCTTCGCGATGACGCCCGAAACCACCTACAAGGTGGTGAGCGCCATCCGGCGGCGAACCCAGCACCCGTTCTGGGTCAAGCTCACCCCCAACGCATCGCACATTGCCGCCGTGGCGAAAGCCGCCGAGGAAGCCGGGGCGGACGCCCTGGTGATGGGCAACACGGTGCTGGGCATGTCCATCGACGTCCGCACCCGCAAGCCCAAGCTGGGCAATGTGATGGGCGGCTTGTCCGGGCCCGCCATCAAGCCGATTGCCTTGCGCATGGTGCACCAGTGCTACCGCAGCGTGCGCATCCCGGTCATCGGTTGCGGCGGCATCTCCAACGCCGAGGACGCGGTCGAGTTCATGCTGGCCGGTGCCAGTGCCGTCCAGGTCGGCACCGCGTCGTTCATCGATCCCGGTGCGATGCAGAAGATCATCGATGGGCTTCACGCCTTCTGCGACGAGACCGGCGTGACCCACGTCCGCGAGTTGACCGGTCAGGTCCGGCTGGATCGGCAGCTGTCCGACCGCTGGTTGCGCTTTGCCCAGCAATCGGGTTGATGCCCACCGCCGGCGACTGCCATGAACCTTGTTGAACTTCGGCCCCTGGCCGAAAAACTCTTTGCCGATGTCCGTGAACTCTCGTTCGACGGGGTGGGCGTGACGCGGGAAAGCTACGGCCCGGGCGAAACCGCCACGGCGGACTACCTGCGGGACTTCGCGCGCTCGGAGGGGCTGGTGGCCACCTCGGACCGGGCCGCCAACGTGGTGTTCTCGCTGCCGGACGCGCCGGTGGACCGGCCTTCGGTCTGGATCGGTTCGCACATCGACTCGGTGCCGCAAGGCGGCAACTTCGACGGTCTGGCCGGGGTCGTGGCGGGCCTGCTGTGCCAGGTGGCCCTGCGGCGCCAGGGCGTCAGTCCCGCGGTGCCCATCCAGACCATCGCCTTCCGGGGCGAGGAAAGCGCCTGGTTCGGCAAGGCCTACATGGGCTCCGGCGCCCTGTTCGGCAAGCTGGGCGCCGAGGACCTGGCGCTGCGCCAGCGCAGCACCGGCGAGTGCCTGGCCGATTGCATGAAGCACAGCGGCGCCGACATCGAGGCGGTCCGCGCGCAGGACGTGCTCATCGACAAGGCGGCGGTCAAGGCCTATATCGAACTCCACATCGAGCAGGGGCCGGTGATGGTGGCGCGCCAGCTGCCGCTGGCCGTGGTGTCGGGCATCCGTGGCAACGTCCGGCACAACCGCATCGAGTGCCTGGGCGATGCCCAGCACTCCGGCGTGGTGCCGCGCTGGCTCCGCCACGACGCCGTCTTCGCCGTCTCCGACCTGGTCATGCGGCTGGACGCCCATTGGCGGGCCTTGCTGGAACGCGGCACCGACCTGGTGGTGACGGTGGGCATTCTGCAGACGGACCCGGCGGAACACTCCATTTCGCGCATTCCCGGTCAGGTGGGCTTCAGCCTGGAGGCGCGCAGCAAAAGCACGGACACGCTCGAAGCCTTCTACCAGTTGGTGCAGGCCGAGGTGAGCGCGATCGCCCGTGAGCGGGGTGTGAGCTTCCACTTCGACCGCCGCCTGTTGAGCGAGCCCGCCACCATGGACGAGCGCCTGTGCGCCCTGTTGTCGCAGGCTTGCGCGGATCAGGGGGCGGCCTACGAGGTCCTGCCCAGCGGCGCCGGGCACGACGCCGCGCTGTTCGCCAACGCGGGCATTCCCAGCGCGATGCTGTTCATCCGCAACCAGAACGGCTCGCACAACCCGCACGAGTCCATGGACCTCGACGATTTCATGCTGGGCGTGCAGGCGCTCTCCGTCGCGGCCAGCCGCATCGCCTGAAGAGGCCGACCATGACCGACCTGATCACGATCCGACGCCCCGACGACTGGCACCTGCATCTTCGCGATGGCGACGTGCTGGCCACCGTGCTGCCCTACACCTCAGGGTCGTTCGGCCGGGCGATGGTCATGCCCAACCTCCAGCCGCCGGTGACCACGGTGGAGGCGGCCCGCGCCTACCGGGCGCGCATCCTGGCCGCGGTGCCCGCGGGCGATCGCTTCACGCCCCTGATGACCGCCTACCTCTGCGATCACACGCCGCCCGACGAATTGCGCCGCGGCCACGAAGAGGGCGTGTTCAGCGCCGTCAAGCTGTACCCGTCGGGCGCCACCACGCATTCGGAATTTGGCGTGACGGACATGGCCAAGGTGGCCCCGGCGCTGGAGTGCATGCAGGCCATCGGCATGCCGCTGCTGCTGCACGGTGAGAGCACGGACCCGGCGGTGGACGTGTTCGATCGCGAGGCGGTGTTTCTCGAGCGCACGCTGCAGCCGCTGCTGCGCGACTTCCCCGCGCTGAAGGTGGTGCTGGAGCACATCACCACCGAAGAGGCGGCGCAGGTGGTGCGGTCCGATCACAGCGGGCGCCTGGGCGCGACCATCACGCCGCAGCACCTCCTGTTCAACCGCAATGCCATCTTCACCCAGGGCATCCGGCCGCACTTCTACTGCCTGCCGATCCTGAAGCGGGAGCGCCACCGGCTGGCCCTGATCCAGGTGGCGACCTCGGGCGACGCGCGCTTTTTCCTGGGCACCGACTCGGCGCCCCACGCGCGCGCGTTCAAGGAATCCGCCTGCGGCTGCGCCGGGATCTTCAACGCGCCCACCGCCCTGGCGGCCTACGCCACGGTCTTCGATCAGGCCGGCGCGCTCGATCGCCTGGAGGCCTTTGCGAGCCTCAACGGGCCCCGGTTCTACGGCCTCTCGCCCAACGAGGACACCCTCACCCTGCTGCGCGCGCCGCAAGCGGTGCCTGACAACGTGGCGCTGCCCGGCGGCGCGGCGATCCACCCTTTCCTGGGCGGGAGCACCGTGCCCTGGCAGGTGCGCCCGGCGCCATGAGCACGACCCCCTTTTCCCATCGAGCACCCACGGCCCGGAGCCTGCCCATGAATTCGTCCGTTCTTCCCCCTGGCATGCGGGTGCGCCGCCGAACGGTGCGCGGCGGGACTGGCTCACCCGCCCGATGCCGGTATGTCTTTTCCAGCAGGTGCCCTATATTCTCTTTTTTGATTCGACCGAGTGAAAAAGAGATGAGCACACCCGTCTTGCCGCCAGCTTCCTCGATTGACTATGCGGACCTGGGCAACCGGCTCAAGGCCTATCGCATCGGCGCGTCGCTGCAGGCCGAGGATGTGGCCGAGCAGCTCGGCGTGTCGCGCGCGGTGGTGTACCGCATGGAGAAGGGCGAGATCGTCAAGATCGAGACCCTGGAAAGGCTGGCCCAGCTGCTGAACACGTCGCTGGCCTCCTTGCTGGGGGTGGAGGTCGAGTACTACTCGAACGCCCTGGGTCTGTTCGAACGCATGCGCCAGCTCGAGCAGACATCCGACCGCATCCTGGCCCACTTCGAACCCATTTCCTTGCTGCTGACCTCCGACGAGTACCTCACGCACCTGCGGGAAATGCTGCTCGAGGCCTCGCCGAAGTCCCAGGGCAAAGCGCGCCAGGGCGAAGTGGAGGACATGCTGACCATCCTGGCCGAGCGTCGGCGGTTCTTCGAGCAGCGCCGCATGAGCATCGTGAGCCTGATCGGCATGCGCGAGCTGGAGCGCTTCGTGCTGACGGGGCTGGTCGGGCGGGTCGATCTCCCGCACGAGGTCCGGATGCAGCGCGTGCGGGCCGCGCGCAACGAAGTGGTGCGCATTGCCGATCTGATGGAGAGCGAGCCGCTGAATGTGCAGATCGGCCTGATCGACGATGCCATGCCCTCGTCGACCTTCCAGCTGTTCTCCGGGAACCAGCGCACCGTGCTGGCGGTGAGCCCTTTCCGGCTGGGCGAGTTGCCCAACGTGCGCAACGGCATTGCCACCGTGACCGCCTCACCCGAAGCCGTGCGCCTGTACGAGGACATGATCGGCCGCCTCTGGAAGAGCGCCTACAAGGGCCGCACGGGCGCGCAGCGCTTGCGGCGCCTGCTGGAGCGGGTGGATCCATTGACGGAGTTGCCATGATGCCCAACCCATCCTCCGCCCACGCGGTGGCCGAGCTGCTGATCGAGGCGGGCTGCGTCAGCTGCCGGACCGACGAGCCTTTCCGCTTGCCATCGGGCTGGGCCAGCCCGGTGTACATGGATTGCCGGCGACTGATTTCGTTTCCACGGACGCGGCAGGTGCTGCTGGAGCAGGCCCTGGCCCGGCTTCGCGCCGCCGGCGCCCTGGAGGGCCTGGCCGCCGTGGCGGGAGGAGAGTCCAGCGGCATCGCCTTCGCGGCCTGGATGGCGGATGCCTTGAACCTGCCCCTGCAATACGTTCGCAAGCGGGCCGTGGGCCAGGCGCAGGTGGAAGGGGTGGTGGCGCCCGGCTCGGCGGTGCTGCTGGTGGACGACCTGATGGCCGCGGGCCTGTCCAAGCTCACCTTCTGCCAGGCACTGCGCGCGCGGGGTGCCGTGGTCCGCGACGTCTTCGTGGTCTTCGACTACGGCACCTTCGATGCCACCGCGATGCTGCACGCGCACCAGATGCGGGTCCATGCCCTGTGCACCTGGCAGGACGTGCTGGATGCCGCGCGCGGGCGCGATGGGTTCGACCCATCGGCCCTCGCGGAATGGGCCGCATTTCTTCGAACCCCGGGGGCGTGGTCCGAGGCCCATGGTGGCATCGCATCCTCCCCCGTGTCCCCTGTCCCCGCTTAAAGGAGAACCTCCGGCATGACTTTTCAACACATCGCGCAGACGTTTGCGCAGGGCCTGGCGGGAACCGACCAGTTCAAGGCGTTCTACAAAGGCGCGTTCGCCCTCATGAAGACGGATCCGGACAACGCCGCGCTGTATTTCGTGGTGGGCGTCGCGGCCCACTCCTATGTGCAGAAGTTCGAAGACCAGGCGGTGGACCCCGCGCAGGCGGACCAGGCCAAAGCGACGCTCGACGCCTTCAATGCGCGCTTGCTGGCGTCGCTGTCCCAGTCGCCCGAGGAGCGCCTGGCCGCGGTGAGCGCCGTGGCGCTCGACTACGAGTGGAACGTCCAGGCGTTCTGAACGTCCCCGGGTGCCATGGCCGTCATCGGCGTCATGGGTTCGGGCTCCCGACCCTGGAACCGGCTCGCCAGACCACTGGGCGCGTGGATCGCCGAGGCCGGCCACCACCTGCTCACAGGCGGTGGCCAGGGCGTGATGGCGAGCGTGGGCAAGGCGTTTCACGAACACCCCGGCCGGCGCGGTTGCGCCATCGGGGTGCTGCCCACCCTGGCCGACCCCGAGCACGGTTTCCGGCCGCTGGAGGGCTACCCCAACGCGCATGTCGACATCCGGATCGTCACGCCGCTCCCGCGCCGCGCCGCATCCGATCCACCCGGGCTGCACACGCGCAACCACGTGAACGTGCTGAGCAGCGACGTCGTCGTGGCCTTGCCGGGTGCGCACGGCACCCGCGATGAGGTGCGCCTGTGCCTGGCGTTCCACAAACCCGTCATCGCCTTCGGGCCGCGGGCGCAGTTCGCGGACATGCCGGGCGAGCTGTTGGTCGTGCAGCGCCTCGAGCGCGTCGTCGCGTTCATCGAAGACCGGCTGAAAGCCTGATCCCTTCGCCCCTCGGCAAGCGCGCGTTCAGGCGCCGTTGCCATAGTCCAGTCTGGGGTACCAGTCCGTGCCGCGCCCGCCCGGCGTGAGGTCCAGGATGTTCCACAGCGGCGTGGGGTCGGGCGCGCCGCGCGGGTCCTGGCCCGGGTCGGCCGTGCCGCCGAGCTCGGAGCCCCAGAAGTGCCGCACCTGGCCGTCGCGCCGCACCCAGACATCGAGCGCGGGCCACTCCTCGCCATTGGGTGCCAGGCCCCGGTAGTCGCGCGCGAAGCGGTCGCCCACCGTCGCGTAGAACTTCAGGTTCTTCCAGCCCCGCTCGCGCGCGAAGGCCAGTTGCCGCTCCACCGGCGAGCGGCCGATCACCGCCAGCGCCACGCGCTGCGAGAGGTCGCGCGCGGGAATGTCGAGCGAGCCGATGAACGCGGTGCACATCGGGCAGGGCCGCTCGCGTTGCGGCCCGTACATCCAGAAGTAGGTCACCAGCGTGTCGTGCGCGCCGAACAGCGCCTTCCAGCCCACCGTCTTGCCGTTCTCGTCGCGGAACTCGTAATCGGCCGCCACGCCGCCCGGCGGCAGCGCGCGCCGCTGCGCGGCCACGCGCTCGATGTGGCGCCGCAATTCGATCTCTTCGGCCAGCAGCGCCGTGCGCGCGGCGCGGTACTCGCTGCTGTCGTTGGGGTAGGGCTGGCTGGCCGCCCGGGCCAGGGCGGTGGCGGGCTGGAGCGAGGCGGTCATCGGAGGTCCTTTCCGGGTGATCGAAGTGCCAGCCTATCGCGTTCCCCCAGCCTTGTTGGTGCGCTACCTCACGCAGCCCGGCCGGGGCGGCACAATCGCGCGCATGAACCAACAAGTGATCGTGGCGGGCGGTGGCATTGGTGGACTGGCTTGCGCCCTGGCGCTGGCCCGCGCGGGCGTGCGCTCGGTGGTGCTGGAACAGGCCGAGGCCTTTGGCGAGGTGGGGGCGGGCCTGCAGCTCGGGCCGAACGCGGTGCGCGTGCTGGCCGAGTGGGGCCTGATGGACGCCCTGCAATCCTGCGCCGCGTTCCCGGAGGCGCTGCGCGTGCGCGACGCCCACCGGGCCAACCAGCTCGGCCACCTGCGCCTGGGCGCCCTGGCGCTGGCGCGCCACGGGCAGCACTACGCCACCCTGCACCGCGCCGACCTGCACGGCCTGCTGCTGAGCGCGGTGCAGCGCCGGCCCGAGGTGCAGCTGCGCCTGGGCGCGCGGCTGGCGAGCTGGACGGAAGACGGCGAGGGCGTGCAGGTGGCGCTGGAGGAGGGCGAGACGCTGTCGGGCGAGGCGCTGATCGGCTGTGATGGCCTGTGGAGCCGGGTGCGCGCCGGCCTGCTCGGCGGGCCGCCCGTGCGCGCCACCGGCCACCTGGCCTACCGGGGCATGGTGCGCTCGGTGGACCTGCCCACGCCCCTGCGCGCCAACCTAGTCACGGCCTGGCTGGCGCCGCGCCTGCACGTGGTGCACTACCCGGTGAAGCAGGGCGACTGGTTCAACCTCGTGGCGGTGGTGCAAGGCCAGCTGCCGCCCGGCGACGACCCCCAGGGCTGGACGCACGAGGCCCACGCCAGCGACCTGCGGCGCGCCCTGGGCCCGGCCTGCGGCGAGCTGATGGCCATGGTCGCGGCCGTGCCCGACTGGACGCTGTGGCCGCTGAACGACCGGCCCGCCTTGCGCGGCCCGCACGAACAGGCGCGCGGCCGCGTGGCCCTGCTGGGCGACGCGGCCCACCCCATGCGGCCCTATTTCGCGCAGGGCGCGGCCATGGCCATCGAGGACGCCTGGACGCTCGGGCGCCTGGTGCAGGACCGCGAGGCCGGCAGCGACTGGGCGCTGCGGCTGTCGCGCTACGCCCGGACCCGCTGGCAGCGCAACGCGCGCGTGCAGAAGCTCTCGCAGCGCAACGGCGTGGTCTTCCACGCCCAGGGCATGCTGCGTTGGGCGCGGGACTCCGCCATGAGCATGCTGGGCGAACGATTGCTGGACAATACGTGGCTCTACGACGGACCGCCCGAGCCGATGAGATGATGAGACACCCCCCTGCGCCGCTGCGCGGCTTCCCCCCTCCGTGGCGCGCCTCCGGCGCTTCGAGGGGGGACGGCATCTCGGGCCGGCGCAGCCGGACCCTTGATGCCTCTGGAGGGTGCACTTCTTTCGTTGCGGCTCGCGCTCCGGAGCAGTGAGAATCCTTGTGCATCCATCCCGAAACCAGAGGCAGACATGAACTTCCAGAACACCCCCGTCACCCGCCGCCATGCCCTGGCCACCGCCGCCGCCGTGGCCGCTTCCACCGTGCTGCCCAGCGCGCACGCCCAGGCCGCCTGGCCCAGCCGGCCGCTGAAGATCATCGTGGGTTTCCCCGGCGGTTCCTCGCCCGACCTCACCGCGCGCCTCCTCGCCGAGCCGCTGCAGCAGGCCCTGGGCCAGCCGGTGGTGATCGAGAACCGGCCCGGAGCCGGCGGCAACATCGCCGCCGCGGCGGTGGCCCGCGCCACCGACGACCACACCATCGGCCTGATGATCAACGGCAACATGACGATCGCCAAGATCCTCAACCCCGACACCACCTACGACCCGATCACCGAGCTGGCCCCCGTCTCGCTGATCGCCGTCGCGCCCCTGGTGCTCAGCGTGCCCGCCAGCGTGGCCGAGAGCGGCGCGGCCTACATCGCCGCCGCGCGCGCCTCCGGCGACAAGTGGAACTACGGCACGCCCGGCGTGGGCACCGTGGCCCACCTGGGCATGGAGCTGCTCAAGAGCCGCGCCGGCATCGCGCCGGTGCACGTGCCGTACCCGGGCAACCCGCAGGTCATCACCGCCATGCTGGGGGGCCAGGTGCAGATGTCGCTGCTGCCCCCGGGCCTGGCCATGCCGCAGGTGACGGCGGGCAAGCTCAAGGCCATCGGCGTCACGTCGACCGGCCGCAGCAGCCTGGTGCCCGGCGTGCCCAGCCTGAGCGAGGCCGGCGTGCGCGACTTCCAGCTCGAGATCTGGAACGCCGTGGCCGCGCCCAACAGCCTGCCCAAGGCGCACGTGAACCGCCTGGCCACCCTGCTGACCGAGATCGTGCGCCGCGAGGACATCCGCCAGAAGATCTTCGGCCAGGGTTGGCAGGTCGCCGGCACCGGCCCCGAAGGCCTGGCGCGCCGCATCAAGAGCGACACGGCCGCCATGGCCGAGGTCATCCAGCGCAACCACATCCGCCCGGGCTGAGCGGCCGCTCCCCGCCGGCTGGCGGGGTCTCGCGGGTGGTGGCGCGAACGCCCACGAACTGCTAATGTCGCGCTCTCATGAGTGAACACGCTGCGCCCGCGCCCGTTGGGGTCCGCCTCCACGCGCTGGACAACCTGCGCGCCATCCTCATGTGGCTGGGCATCGTGTTGCATGTGGCGGCGGTCTACACGACGCACCCCATGCCCAACGTCTGGCTCGACGAGCAGCGCACGGCCTTCGCCGATGCCCTGGTGAGCTTCATCCACGTGTTCCGCATGCCCGCCTTCTTCATCCTGGCGGGTTTTTTCGCGGCGCTGCTGGCCGAATCGCGCGGCCCGGGCGGCCTGCTGCGCAACCGGCTCGCGCGCCTGGCCCTGCCGTTCGCGATCTTCTGGCCCATCCTGTGGGTGCTCACCAGCCTGGCGGCGCTGCTGTTCCTGAACCGGCTGGCGCTCAACCAATGGGGGTTCGACCTGGCCGTGGCCGCGAACGTGCCCGACCGCGGCATCAGCACCATGCACATGTGGTTCCTGTGGCTGCTGCTGTGGTTCTGCGTGATCACCGCCGGGCTGATGCGCCTGCCCCGGCGCTGGTTCGCGCCCGCTGGCGCGGTGCTCGCCTGGGTGGCGCGCCGGCCCTGGGGCTTCGCGCTGCTGGCGCTGCCGCTGCTGGCCGCCACCGCCGGCTACCCGCGTGGCTTCATCGTGAACTCGGGCTCCTTCCTGCCGCCGTGGAACGAGTGGGTGCACTACGGCGTGTACTTCGGCTTCGGGCTGATGCTGCATGGGCAGCAGGCGGTGCTGTTCGCGCAGTTCCAGCGCCGCTGGGGGCTTTTCGCGGCACTCGGCCTGGGGTTCTACCTGCTGTCCGGCCTGGTGACGCAGCGCCACGGCCCCATGCTGCTGGGCGCCTACAGCTTCCATTGCGCGGCCTGGCTCTGGGCCTTCGCGTCGATCGGCCTGGCCTTGCGCTTCCTGCAGTCGCGCCACAGGGTGCTGGGTTACCTCGCGGAGAGCGCCTACTGGGTCTACCTGGTGCACTTCCCGTTCACCATCCTGTTCGGCGCGCTGCTGTACCAGCTGCCACTGCCCGCCCTGCTCAAGATCGCCATCAACATCACGGCCACCACGCTGGTCTGCCTGGGCAGCTACCAGCTCTTCGTGCGCCACACCTGGATCAGCCAGCTGCTCAATGGCAAGCGCCACCCCCGGCCCCGGCGCGACCTGCCCGGCGCGGCCGGCGGCCTGGCCTGATCCCGGCCGGGGGGCTGGCCTCAGGCCGATGCGCGCAAGGCCCGCGCCGCGGCCACCATGTTGCCCAGCGCCGGGATGACCTCGGGCCACTGGCGGGTCTTGA
Organism: Hydrogenophaga sp. GW823-FHT04C09; assembly: GCF_058796355.1. NCBI lineage: Bacteria > Pseudomonadati > Pseudomonadota > Betaproteobacteria > Burkholderiales > Comamonadaceae > Hydrogenophaga > Hydrogenophaga sp. GW823-FHT04C09. The sequence continues at coordinate 134,910 of NZ_JBXAIO010000009.1, forward strand.
GCCCGCAGTCCGGGTTCACCCACAGGCGCTCGGCGGGGATGCGCCGCGCCGCCTTCTTCATCAGCTGCACGATGTGGTCCTGCGTGGGGATGTTGGGCGAGTGGATGTCGTAGACGCCCGGGCCGATCTGATTCGGGTAGTTGAAGTGGTCGAACGCGTCGAGCAGCTCCATGTCCGAGCGCGAGGTCTCGATGGTGATCACGTCGGCGTCCATGTCGGCGATCGAGGCGAGGATGTCGTTGAACTCCGAATAACACATGTGGGTGTGGATCTGCGTCTCGTCGCGCACGCCGTTGGCGGTGAGGCGGAACGATTCCACCGCCCAGCCCAGGTAGTCCTGCCATGACGAGCGGCGCAGCGGCAGGCCTTCGCGCAGCGCCGCCTCGTCGATCTGGATCACCCGCACGCCGGCCTGTTCCAGGTCCAGCACTTCCTGGCGGATCGCCAGCGCGAGCTGCTGGCAGGAGACCGAGCGCGGCTGGTCGTCGCGCACGAAGGACCAGTTCAGGATCGTGACCGGCCCGGTGAGCATGCCCTTCATGGGTTTGTCCGTGAGCGACTGCGCGTAGGTGATCCATTCCACCGTCATCGGGCGGGGCCGGGCGATGTCGCCGAACAGGATGGGCGGTTTCACGCAGCGCGAACCGTAGGACTGCACCCAGCCGAACTGGCTGAACGCATAGCCGTCGAGCTGCTCGCCGAAGTACTCCACCATGTCGTTGCGCTCGGCCTCGCCGTGCACCAGCACGTCCAGGCCCAGCGCTTCCTGCTCGCGCACGCTGCGCGCGATCTCGGCCTGCATGGCCGCGCGGTAGCCCGCCGCGTCGAGGCGCCCGGCCTTGAACTCGCTGCGCGCGTGGCGGATCTCCGCCGTCTGCGGGAACGAGCCGATGGTGGTGGTGGGGTAGGCCGGCAGCTTCAGCAGCGCGGCCTGCCGCGGCGCGCGCTCGGCATAGGGGCTCTGGCGCTGGCCGAGGCGCGCGTCGATCGCCGCGACCTCGGCCTGCACCGCCGGCTTGTGCACGCGCGCCGACGCCCGGCGCGCCGCCAGCGCCGCGCGGTTGGCGGCGAGTTCGTCGCGCACGGCGTCGCGGCCTTCGTTCAGCGCGCGCCCCAGCAATTTCAGTTCATCGAGCTTCTGCAGCGCGAAGGCCAGCCAGGACTTCACCTCGGCGTCCAGCTTCTGTTCGCTGCCCAGGTCCACCGGCACGTGCAGCAGGGAGCACGAGGGCGCGATCCACAGCCGCTCACCCAGGCGCTGCGCGAGCGGCTCCAGCCAGTCCAGCAGTTCCGTGAGGTCGGTCTTCCAGATGTTGCGCCCGCTGACGACGCCCAGCGACAGCACCTTGTGCGCGGGCATCAGGTGGATCAGGGGCAGCACGTCGTCGCGCGCGTCCAGGGTGTCGATGTGCAGCCCGGCCACCGGCAGGTTCGCGGCCAGGTACTTGTTCTCCAGCAGGGGGCCGAAGTAGGTGGCCAGCAGCAGCTTGGTGCGGCAGATTTTCAGGTGGTGGTAGGCGGTGTTGAACGCGTGCTGCCACTCGGCGTCGAGTTCGGTGACGAGCAGCGGTTCGTCGATCTGCACCCACTCCACGCCCTGCGCGGCCAGCGCGTCCAGCAGCTGCGTGTAGACCGGCAGCAGGCGCGGCAGCAGCGCGAGTTTGTCGCTGCCGTCCTTGGCCTTGCCCAGCGCCAGGTAGGTCACCGGGCCCACGATGACCGGCTTGGCCTTCACGCCCTGGGCCTGGGCTTCGGCGAGCTGCGCGAGCAGGCGCGAGGCGTCGAGCTGGAAGTCGGTGGTGGCCGTGAACTCGGGGACGATGTAGTGGTAGTTGGTGTCGAACCACTTGGTCATCTCGCCCGCGGCCACGCCGCCGCAGCAGGCACCGTGCTCTTCCACGGCCTGGGCCGAGCGGCCCCGGGCCACGCGGAACAGGTTGTCCAGCGCATCACCATGGAAACCGCTCACGCGCTGGGGCAGGTTGCCCAGCGTGAAGCTCATGTCCAGCACCTGGTCGTAGAACGAGAAGTCGCCCACGGGCACGAAGTCCAGGCCGGCCTGGTCGGCCCAGTGGCGCTGGCGCAATTGCGCGCCGAGCGCCTTCAGGGCGTCGCGCGAGGACTCGCCCTTCCAGTAGGACTCGAGCGCGAACTTGAGTTCGCGCCGGGCGCCGATGCGGGGAAAGCCGAGGTTGTGGAGGGTGGTCATGGGCCGCTCTGAGGTGGAAATTGAAAGGAAAGAGCGGCGGATGGTAGGCAAATGGATCGATGAAGTAAAATGGTCTTATTTCACGTATTCATGAATTTCACTCATTCATCATGCTGGAACGCATCCATCTCGCCGTGGTGCAGGAAGTCGAGAAACAGGGCTCGCTGACGGCGGCGGCCGAGGTGCTGTGCGTCACGCAATCGGCGCTGAGTCACAGCATGAAGAAGCTGGAGCAGCAGCTGGGCACCGACATCTGGCTGCGCGAAGGCCGCAGCCTGCGCCTCACGCAGGCCGGGCAGTACCTGCTGGCCGTGGCCGGGCGCGTGCTGCCGCAGCTGGACCAGGCGGAAGACCAGCTGCGCCAGTTCGCGAAAGGCGAACGCGGCAGCCTGCGCATCGGCATGGAATGCCACCCGTGTTACCAGTGGCTGTTGAAAGTCGTCTCGCCCTACCTCGCGGCCTGGCCCGACGTGGACGTGGACGTGAAGCAGAAATTCCAGTTCGGCGGCATCGGCGCGCTGTTCGGCCACGAGATCGACCTGCTGGTCACGCCCGACCCGCTCTACAAGCCCGGGCTGCGCTACGAGCCGGTGTTCGATTACGAACAGGTGCTGGTGGTCGCGCGGGGCCATGCGCTGGCCGGGCTGCCCTACGTGAAGCCCCGGCAGCTCACGCAGGAGGTGCTGATCACCTACCCGGTGGAGACCGACCGCCTGGACATCTACAACCAGTTCCTGCAGCCCGCCGGCATCACGCCGCGGCGCCACAAGACCATCGAGACCACGGACATCATGCTGCAGATGGTGGCCAGCGGCCGGGGCGTCGCGGCCCTGCCGCGCTGGCTGGTGGAGGAGTACGCGGCCAAGGTCGACGTGGTGCCCGTGCGCCTGGGGCCGCGCGGCATCGCCAAGCAGATCTTTCTCGGCGCGCGCGAGGCCGATCTGCAGACCGACTACCTGCAGGCCTTCATCGACCTGGCGCGCCGGCGAGCGCAATGACCCGGGTCGGGCTCAGCCACGCCGGTGCCTCGTGGGCCAGGGCCACGATGGCCATGGCCGGCAGCTCGCGCCGCAGCAGCCCGTAGAGCCGCCGTCCTTCATCGGCCGGCAGCGAGCTGAAGGCCTCGTCCAGCCACAGCACATCGGGGCGCACGAGCAGGGCCCGCGCGATGCCCAGGCGCTGGCGTTCGCCGGCGGAGAGCGCTTCGTTCCACGGCGCGTCGGTCGACAGCGGCTCGACGAGCCGCTGCAGCCCGACCGCCTCCAGCGCGGCCGCCGCCGACGCGAGCGGCACCTCGGCCGCGTCCATCGGGTACAGCAGGCCCTCGCGCAGGCTGCCGCCCAGGGGCAGGTAGCTCTGCTGCTGCACCACCCAGGGCCGTAGGAAGCCGCTGGCCGCCTCGCCCGAGGCCAGCGGCCAGGCGCCCATCACGGCGCGCATCACGCTGGTCTTGCCCGCGCCCGGCGCGCCCACGATCAGCAGCTGTTCACCGGCCCGCACCTGCAGCGCATCGACCTGGGCGATGGGCGCTCCGTGGCCGGGCGCGCCCACGCTCAACCCCCGCACCGACAGACCCTCCGCGGCGGTGGGCGCGATCGGCAAGGCCGTGCGCGCCTGGCGGCGCTGCTCGATCGCCGCCTCGAACTCGGTGAGCCGCTGGATCACCGCGGCGGCTTCCGCGATCGTGGTGTACGAGGTGATCAGGTACGACAGCGCGGTGCGCACGTGCGCGAAGGCCGAGCCCGCCTGCATCAGCACGCCCAGCGTCATCTTGCCGGCGAAGTACAGCGGGCTCATGATCATGTAGGGGAAGACCAGCGAGGCGTGGCGGTAGCTCATGGTGAAGAACGAGAGCGAGCGCTGCCGGCGCATCAGCGCGAAGGTGTTGCGCATCAGCGCCTCGAACCGGCGCGCCAGCCCGGCGCGTTCCCACGCTTCGCCGCGGGCCAGGGCAATGGCCTCGCCGTCGTCGCGCACGTGCACCAGCGCGTAGCGGTAGTCCGCCTCGCGCCGCTCCTGCTCCACCTCCAGCGGAATCAGCGGGCGGCCGACGAGGTGCGTGATCACCGTGCCGACGATCGCGTAGGCGAGCGCGGCCCACACCAGGTAACCCGGCAGGTCCCACGACAGACCGAGCGAGGTGAGTGGCGCCTTCGCCGACAGCTCCCACAGGATGAACACGAAGGACGCCAGCGAGACCAGCGCGCCGATCAGGCCGACGGTGAGCGAGATCGCCAGGCGCACGAACGAGCGCACGTCCTCGGCGATGCGCTGGTCCGGGTTGTCCGGCCCGTCGCCCATGACCTGCAGGCGGTAGTGCACCGGCCCGTCCAGCCAGCGCGCGGCCAGCCCGTCGCTCATCCAGCGGCGCCAGCGGATCGACAGCCATTGCGTCACGTAGGTCTGGAAGGTGTTCACCAGCACGAAGCCGACGCCGATCCCGCAGTAGATCCACATCTGCCGCATGAACTCGCCGCCGTTGCGCTGCTGCAGCGCCTCGAAGAAGGCGCCGCGCCAGTGGTTGATGGCGACGTCGATGCCGACCATGGCCAGCTGGAGCGCGATCACGCCGATGAACAGGGCGCGGGCCATGGCCCGCTCCGATGAACCGAAGTACGGCCGCGCCAGGCGGATGCCGTCCTTCAGGGAGCGCCACAGGCTGCGTTTCGATGGGGTGGTCATGGGGGTCGGCACGCGCTGTTGGACGCGTTGAGCAGGGGACTCGGACAGGTGGTGCAGAACACGCGGTCCGGCACCAGGTAACGCATGCAGCAGATGCGCCGCATGCGGTGCACGCCCTCGGCGCGCGGCAGGTAGATCACCGGGCGGTGCAGGGGGGTGGGCATCTCCAGCCACTCGCGCGCGGGCGCCAGGCCGCGCAAGCCGGGGTGGGTCTCATCCAGTCGGCGGATGAAGGCCTCGAACAGGTTGCCCGCGTTGCTCCACAGCACGCGGCGCGTGACGCCGGTGCGCTCGGCCATCTGTTCGACAAAGGGCACGAGGTGCTGGTGCAGGAATTCGTGCCAGGACGTGTCGGGGTCGCCGGCCTCGCCGTCGGGTTCGCCCGGCGCGGGCAGGCGCAGGCAGAGCGTGCGGCCTTGCGCGTCCTGGTCGAAGCTCACGCCATCGAGCGCGGTGGGCAGGCGCCGGCCCATCAGCACGCGGCCGATGAACCAGGCCGGCATCACGATGGCGAAGTGCCATTTCGACCAGATCGACGCCACCACGCGCGCGTCGGTCGCGCCGTGCGCGGCATCGAAAAACCGGCGCACCCGGGCCAGGTGCGCCGGCGTCATCAGCGCCTGCACGCCGACGGTGTGCTGTCCGTCCGGCGGTGGCCCGATGCCGAGCCGGCCCCGGAACGGCGCCATGGGGCCGCCGAACGCGGCGTCGAGCTCGGCACCGTCCCAGGGCGAGGCCATCATGGCCGCTCAGAACGACTTCGAGGCGGTCAGGGCCACGCGGCGGCCCGTGCCGTAGTAGCAGTTCGTGGCGTTGTCGCAGTTCGCCACGTAGCGGCGGTCGGCCAGGTTCTTCACCACCAGCGAGGTCTCCCAACCCTTGAGCGAGGGCGAGAGGTTCACCAGGCTCCACTGCACGCCCAGGTCGAACAGCGTGGCGGACGGCACCTCGAAGGTGTTGAGCGCGTCGCCGGCCGACTCGCCCACGTGGCGCAGGCCGACCGAGAACCTCAGGCCCTGGAGCGCGCCCGCGCCGACGCGGTACGACAGCCAGGCCGAGGCCTGTTGTTCGGGCACGCCCACCGGGTGCTTGCCCACCCCGTTGACGGTGTTGGTCGCGGTGACGACCGCGTCGGTCGCCGAGTACGAGAGCATGGCGTCCAGGCCGCGCGCGAGCCCGGCCTTGAGCTCGATCTCGCCCCCGCGCGAGCGCACCCCGCCCGTCTGCGTGGCGAAGCCCGGGTTGGCCAGGTCGTTGGTGAGCACGTTGCGCTGCTTGAGTTCGTAGACCGAGGCCGTGGCCACGAGGGCGCGGCCCGGCGGCACCCACTTGACCCCGGCCTCGATCTGCTTGCCGGTGTGCGGCTCGAACGGGCGGCCTGCCGCGCTGGTGCCGGTGACGGGCGAGAACGACTCCGCGTAGTTCACGAACGGCGACCAGCCGCCGCCCAGGTCGTAGCTGGCGCCCAGCTGGCCGGTGGTGGCCAGGTCGCGCTTGGGGGTGTACGAAGGATCGCTGAAGCGCCCGGTGACGGTGTTGAGCACGGCGGTCTTCTGGTCCAGCGTGGCCTTGTCGCGGCGCAGCCCGACCAGCACCGACAGCCGCCCCCAGTCGATCTGGTCCTGCACGTAGAGCGCGGTCTGGCGCAGGCGCTGCTCGCGCTTGGACGTGATGGGGTTGGCCGGCAAGGCCTGGCCGTACACCGGGTTGTAGAGGTCCAGCGCGAAGGCCGGGGCCGCGCGGGTGCCGGTGCCCTGGTAGTTGGGCACGCGCGCCGCGTCCAGGCCCAGCATCACGCGGTGCTTCGTGCCGACGGCATCGAACCGCGCCACCACGCGCGTATCGACCTGCTTGGTCACGATGGTGTAGTCGGCCGCGAACAGCCGCCGCGTCCAGCCGGTGGCGCCCGCCGCCACACCCGTGGCCTGCATCTCGTCCACATGGATGTCCACCTTCTTGTAGGCGGCGTTCTGCTCGATGGACCAGACCTCGTTGAAGCGGTGCGAGAACGCATAGCCCACGCGCCAGGCGTCCTTGTCCGAGTCGTGGCGCGCCGGTTCACCGAGGAACAGGCCGCGCGAGATGAAGCGCCCGTTGGCGCCCGGCACGATGGTGCCCACGCGCGGCAGCGGCTGGTGCACGGTGAGGCTCGGGTCTTCCTGGCGGTTGGCCATCAGCGTGAGCCGGGTGGCGGCGTCGGGCTTCCAGGTGAGGGCGCCGGCGAAGTAGCGGCGATCGGACTGGGTGTGGTCGATCTCGCCATCGCCCTTGCGCACCAGGCCCGTGAGGCGGTACTGCCAGGTGGCGTCGGCGTTCAGCGCGCCGCCCAGGTCGAACTGGCCCTGGCGCAGCCCATGGCTGCCCACGCGCAGGCCCACCTCGCGCACGGTCTCGGCCGTGGGGCGCTTGGTGCGCAGGTCGATCAGGCCGCCGGGGCTGCCCTGGCCGTAGAGCGCCGACGCGGGGCCGCGCAGCAGCTCGACGCGTTCGAGCCCGTAAGGCTCCTCGGCCCAGTTGCTGTCGTGCAGCTTGAGGCCATCGAGGTACTGGTAGACCAGGAAGCCGCGCACCATGGGGTACTCGCGCGTGAGCGCACCGCTCGAATAACCACCGCCGTACAGACCCGGCGCGTGCTCCAGCGCTTCCATGACGGACTGCGCGTCGCGCGCCTTCATCTCGGTGTCGGTGACGGCGCTCACCGAGCGCGGCAGGCGCTCGATGGGGGTGGCGCTCTTGGTGGCCGTGGCCGCCTCGCTGGCGCGCAGGCCTTCGGTGCGCACCTCGACCGGTGCCAGCGTCCCCGCGTCCTGCGCCGCCAGGGCGGCCGAGGACAGCGCGCCCATCAGGGCCACGGTGCAAACGGATGAACGGTGGCCGCGAAAGGCCCGGCCCTGGCGCTGACGCGCGGGCAATGAATGACGCATGAGAACTCTCCTCCAACGGCCCGCGTCCCCGCAGGCCCAACGACAGAAAAACGCGTGGGGAGGGAACGTGATGGTGGGGCGGCGCCGGCGCTGGCGGACGCAGCTCGGCTTGGCCCGGACCACGCACTCCCGCAGCGTCCGAAGGCGATGCGAAGGCCGGTATCCGGGCTCGCGGAGCGTCGTCGTGCAGGCGTTGTGGGCATGCTCGCGACAGGAACTTCTCGCCTTCCCACGCCTGGAGGCGCAGTGGCTGCCGATGCCGTGGCATCGCGTGAGCGTTCCCGAATCCGCTGACCGTTGCGGGGGCAGCACAGGCTTGTTGCGCCGTGAAAGACGCCGTCACCTGTTTCCCGTTTAACCCCATCGCCATGGCTGGCGGCGGGGCACCTTCGAACCGTGCGGTTCGACCCGATGGAAGGGTCGAACCGGCCGGCGATTATAGAACCCGCAGGGGTATCGCCTCGGTTCGGAGGCCGTGTTCCGCCAGGCCCTGGCTCGCCCGCAGGCGGTTCGGCGCGAGCGCGCCCGCGCAATCCAGGATGGGGTAGGCGATCGAGCAGATGTGCGAATTGATGCGCTTGAGATCGCTGATCAGGTCGATGTGCAGCGAGCTGGTCTCGATGCTTTGCACGGTGTTGTCGGTCAGGCGCACGAGGTGGCTGGTGGCGTAGGCGCGCTCCAGGTCCCGGAAGCGCGCCTTTTCCTCCAGCAGCTTTTGCGCGTCGCGCACGTTGCCGTTGAGGAACACGCTCATGCCCAGGCGCAGGTTGTCGATGAGCCGGGCGTGCAGCTCGCAGATCTCGGCCATGCCGGCGTCCGAGAAATTGCGCCCCATCTTGATCTTCTTGTCCTCGATGTCCAGCAGCACGCGCTCGACGGTGTCGCCGATCTGCTCCATGTTGATGGTGAAGCTGATGATGTCGGCCCAGCGCCGGCTTTCTTCTTCGGCCAGCGCCTCGCGGGAGATCTTGGTCAGGTAGTACTTGATGGCCGAGTACAGCTCGTCGACCGAGTCATCGAGCTTGCGCAACTCCTCGGCCAGGCGCAGGTCGTTGTTCTTGATCACGGCCAGCATGCCGACCATCATGGTCTCGACCACGTCGGCCTGGTGCATGGCCTCGCGCGCCGCGCAGGAGATCGCCAGCGAGGGCGTGGCCAGCGCCGACGGGTCCAGGTGGTGCGGCCGCCCGGCCACCCGGTTCTTGTCGGGCTTGGGCAGCAGGCGCTCGACCCAGCGCGCCACGATCTGGGTGACGCCGATGAACAGGAGGGCGACGGCGATGTTGAAGCTCAGGTGGAACAGCACCACCAGCGTCGCCGGGTCCGCCACATAGGGCTGCATGCCGTGCAGCCATTCCGGCGCCAGCGGCGCCGCCAGCAGCACGCCCAAGGCCTTGAACATCAGGTTGCCCAGCGGCACCTGGCGCACCTCGATGGCCGAACGCGCCGTGGTCACCACGGCCAGCAGACCGCTGCCCAGGTTGGCGCCCAGCACCATGCCCAGGGCCATGTCCGTGGGCACGACACCGGACGCCGCGAGGGTGGCGGTCAGCAGCACGATGGCCAGGCTGGAATAGGCCATGAGGGCCAGCGCGGCGCCCACCGTGATCTCCAGCAGCAGATCGCTGTTGACGGAGACCAGCAGCGCCTTCACCACGGGCGACTGGGTCAGCACCTCGGTGGACTGCGACACCAGGCGCAGCGCCAGCAGCATCAGCCCCAGGCCGATCAGCACCCGGCCCACACGGCCGACGGCCGTTTGCTGGCGGGAGATGAACATCACCACCCCACCGAGAATGAGCAGCGGCGACAGCCAGGACAGGTCGAAAGAGAACACCACCGTCATCAGGCTGGTGCCGATGTCGGCACCCAGCATCACCGCGAGGGCCACCGGCAGGCTCAGCAGCCCCTGCCCGACGAAGGACGACACGATGAGCGCGGTCGCCGTGCTCGACTGCACCAGGGCCGTGACGCCCAGGCCCGAGAGGGCCGCGGTGAAGCGGTTGCCGATGCTGCGCGCCAGGACCTGCCTCAGGTTGGCACCGAACACGCGCAGGATGCCGGTGCGCACAAGCTGGGTGGACCAGACGAGCAGGGCGATCGCCGCCAGAAGATTCAACAGGTGTTTCATGTCGGCAGCCGATCGCAAGCTCAGTCGACCTTCGCCCCCGATGCCCGCACCACCTTGCCCCAGGCCTGGAGCTCGTCGTCCATGAAGCGCTTGAATTCGGCGCCGCCGCCCGTGCCGGGTTCGGCGCCATCGCTGGCCAGGGCCGCGTTGACGGTGGGGCTGCCGATCGCGTTCTGCGCCGCCTGGGTCAGGCGCTCGAGCACCGGCTTCGGTGTGCCGGCGGGCGCGAGCAGGCCGGCCCATGAGGTCACCGAGAAGTCCTTCACGCCCGCCTCCTGCATCGTCGGCAGCTCGGGGGCGGCGGTGGAGCGCCGGTCGGAGGTCACGGCCAGGCCCTTGAGCTTGCCGCCGCGCGCGTGGCCGATGGCGCTGGGCATGGTCTCGAAGCCGAACTGCGCCTCGTTCGACATCAGCGCGACCATGGCAGGGCCGCCGCCCTTGTAGGGGATGTGCTGCACGTCGGTGCCGGTGGCGCTCTTGAAGATCTCCCCTGCGAGGTGGGCCGGCGAGCCGTTGCCCGACGAGGCGTAGAACGTGCCCGGGTTGGCCTTCGCATGGGCGATGAGTTCGGGCACGGAGTTCACGCGCAGCTGGGGCGGCACGACGAGCAGCAAGGGGTACTTGGCCACCAGCGCGATGGGCTCGAACGATTTGATCGGATCGAACTTGAGCTTGTAGAGATGGGGGTTGATCGCCTGGCTGCTGAGCGTCGCCATGAAGACGGTGTAGCCGTCCGGCGGCGCCGCGGCCACCATCTCGGCCGCGAGGTTGCCGGCCGCGCCGGGCCGGTTGTCCACGATCACCGACTGGCCCAGCAGTTCGGTCATGCGCTGGGCCAGCACACGGGCGAGCTTGTCGGTGGACCCTCCGGCGGCGAACCCCACCACGATGCGGACCGGTTTGTTCGGGAAGGCCTGGGCGGTGGCGGATCCCGCCGCCCAGAGTCCAAGGCAAACCAGGATTCCTTTTTGCTTCCAGCTGATCATGGGGGATGTCTCCTTTGTTGAAGTTTTCGAACGCACCGATGGCCAGTGGCCTAGGCTGTGTGGTTCAGCGCCAGGTCAATGACGTCAAAATTCCGCAGCCGCCGTTGCGGCACGCCCGTGAGCACGCGGTTGAAGAGAAGGGGAACGCGTTGCTCGGACAGCCCGCCGTGGGAGCGCAGCGGCACCGTGAGCCCCGACAGGTCGTGCTGGCTGCTCGAGGTGCCCAGCACCGACAGCCGGTGGCTCAGCACCACCAGATCCCCGATGCGGTCGGGCGGCAGCTCGAAGCGGGCGGCGGCGCTCGCCCGGTCCAGCACGTCTTCCACCTCGGGGATCCGCAGCAGCTGTTGCTGGATCGCGGGGATGTCCGCCGGGTTCGACACATAGACCGTGGCATACGAACCCAGGGCGCCGTGATGCACCACGTACGGGTCGGTGATCGGCAGCAGCACGCGGGCCTTGCCCAGGCCGGCGGTGCGGTCCAGCAGGTCCTGCAGGAACACGATGTTGGGCTTGCCCAGCGCATCGCTCTTCGCGTTCATGCCATGGTCCGCGGTGATGCCGATCACCGCCCCGAGCCGGTCCAGCTCCTGCAGGTAGCGGTCCATCATGGCGTAGAAGCTGTTCGCGCCTTCGGTGCCCGGCGCGAACTTGTGCTGCACGTAGTCGGTGGTCGACAGGTACATGAGGTCCGGCCGCTCGGTGCGCAGCAGCATCACCCCCGCCGCGAACACGAACTCCGAGAGGTCCGCGCTGTACACCGACGGCAAGGGCAGGCCGACCTTGGCCAGCACGTCCTCGATGCCGTTGTCTTTCAGGGTGGCCTGGTCGGCCTTCTCCGCGGAGAAGCAGATGCCCTGGAGCCCGTGGCCGAGCAGGCTGCGAAGCTTGTCCTTGGCCGTGACGACCGCCACCGTCCCCCCGGCCTGCGCGAGCTGCGCCAGGATGGTCGGCGCGCGAAGGTAGCGCGCATCGTTCATCAGCACCTCGGCGTTCTGCTCGGGATCGAAGAAGTAGTTGCCGCAGATGCCGTGCACGCTGGGCGGCGCGCCGGTGACGATCGACAGGTTGTTCGGGTTCGTGAAGGAGGGCATCACGCAGTCGCCCGACAGCACGGTGCCCCCTTGTGACAGCCGGGCGAAGAAGGGCGCATGCCCCGCCTGCACGGCCTGGTTGATGTACTCCTGCTCACAACCGTCGATGCAGACGATGACGGTCGGTGTGCCAGGGGTGTTGTAGGTGCGCTGGTTGACGGTGAGGGTGGCTGTGTTCATGGGTCGAAGCTTATTTGGATAGATAAACTGACACCATCGATAAATAATCGTCTTGCCGTGAGTAAAAATCACGGATCAAATGGTTTCCGTCCCCACCCACCTGGCCCGCCCAACATGCCCCACCAGCTCCCGCCCCTCAACGCCTTGCGCATCTTCGAAGTGACGGCACGCGCCGGCAGCTACACCGAGGCCGCGAAAGAACTGAACCTCACCCACGGTGCGGTGAGCCGGCAGATCCAGCTGCTGGAGCACTCGCTGGGCCAGCCCCTGTTCCGCAAGGAAGGCCAGCGCATGGTGGCGACGGGACATGCCAAGGCCTTCGCGCGCGAGATCAGTGCCGCGTTCGACCACATCAGCGACGCGTCCCGGCGCTATGGCAAGAACGCCGCGAGCAAGGTGATCCGCGTCAACGCCCCGGCCACGCTGGCGATGCGCTGGCTGATCCCGCAGCTGGCGGAGTTCCGCGCGCGCCATCCCGCCACCGAAGTGCGCATTTCCACGGCCTTCAGCCACGACCCGGTCCTCAAGGGCAGCTTCGATGTGGCCATTCGCCGGGCGCCCGGCGACCAGACGCAGTTCGAGGTGGCGCCGCTGTTCACCGAAAACACGACCGTCATTGCCAGCGCAACGCTGCTCCGGGGGCGCGCGCTGAAAACGCCGCGGCATCTGGAGAAGGCGGTGCTGCTGTCCACCGAGTCCCGGCCTGGCGACTGGGAGAACTGGCTCGGCGCGGCGGGTTGCGCGGACCTGCGCCCGATGCAGACGCTGCGCTTCGACCACTTCTTCGTCACGCTGCAGGCCGTGGTCGACGGCATGGGGTTCGGCATCGGCACCTTCCCCACACTGGCGGCCGACGTGGAGCTCGGCCGGCTGGTCACGCCGTTCCCGCGGTGGCAGGTGCCGGGCAGCGCCTACTTCGTGCTGGTGCCACTGGACTCCGACAAACCCAAGCACCTGCGCGAGTTCCTCGCATGGCTGCACGCCGCCAGCGAGCGTGCCGCGCAGTAGCCGCGGCCTAGTGGTTGGCCACGGCGCTCCAGAGCATGGTGCCGCCCGCCACCAGCAACAGGCCATCCATGAGCAGCCGGAATCTCTCCGCGTCGAGCTGGCGGACGTAGCGCTTCGCGATGAACGCGCCGGCCATCAACGACGATCCGATCACCAGGCCCTTCGCCACGGACGCCAGGGGCAGCCCGCCCAGCGTGCCAAAGGCCAGCGTCTTGGCGGCATAGACACCCAGTGAGCTCATCGCCTCCGTGCCCAGGTACGCCCCTTTGACCAGTCCGTGCGCCAGAAAGAAGGGCGCGTTGATGGGACCGGTGCTGACGACGATGCCTGTCAGGAAGCCGATGCCCAGGCCGACCAGGGCCAGATGCCAGAGCCGGAGCACCAGGGCCTGGCGCGCCATCCAGCGGCGCAAGGGGATCATGGCGAGGAAAAACAGGCCCATCACCGCCTCCACGATCCGGCCTGGCAGGACCAGCAGCGTCGCCGCGCCGAGTGCCGCGGCGGGCATGCCGGTCGCGCTGTAGACGCCGACCACGCGCCAGTCCACCTCCCGCCACCAGGCGGCGACCCGCGAGGCGTTCGCCATCATCGAAGCGATTGCCATGATGGGCACGGCCTCGCGCGGCCCGAACACCAGCACCAGGGCCGGCATCAACATGATGGAGGTGCCGAAGCCGACGACGCCGCCCACCGTGCCGGCCACCAGCCCGAGCACGAGCACCAGCGTGAAGTCCATGGACATGGGATCTGAATGAATGAGGGTTGTCGGGCTGGGCAGAACTGTAACCAGCTTCCGCGCGCCGCAGGGTGGCCCGACCCCGGCGAGCCCTCGAAGCACCGGCAGGCGCTGCTCAGGTCCGCGCCACGCGTTCCAGTGGCGCGGGCCCGAAGCTCACGCGCTGCGGCCGCTTGTAGCGCGCCAGCCGCTGTTCCACGAAACCGATCAGCTCGGCTTCGGTGGCCGTCGCGCCGGGCTTGAGCGCGCAGGCCGCGTGCACGGCCTCGCCCCATTTCTCATCCGCCCGGCCGAACACGAAGGCCTCGGCCACGGCCGGATGTTCGAGCAGCACCTGCTCCACCTCGGCCGGGTAGACGTTTTCACCGCCGCTCTTGATGAGTTGCTTGTGCGCCGCGCGGCCGGTGAACCACAGCCAGCCGTCCCCATCGAGGCGGCCCAGGTCGCCGGTGCGGTGCCAGGGGTCGGCGGGCTTGAAGGGGCGTTGCTGCGCCACGTCCCAGTAGCCCAGGAACACCGTGGGGCCGCGCACCGCGATCTCGCCTTCCACGCCGGCGGCCACGGGCTGGCCGGCCGCGTCCTGGATGCGGATCTGCGAAGGCGGCACGGCGCGGCCGGCGGCGCCGGGGCGCTCGCTCTGCAGGCCCAGGCACACCATGCTCGACACCTCGGCCTGGCCATAGGCCGACCAGAAGCCGGCGCCCGGGCACAGCGCGGCCAGGCGCTCCAGCGTGGCCGGGGGTTCCAGGCCCATGCCGATGCGCAGGCTGGCCAGCGAAGCGCCGCTGGCCTGGGCCGCGTCGAGCATGGCGCCGAGCATGGGTGCGAAGGTGGCGCTCACGGTGACCTGGTGTTGTTCCACCGCCGCCACGGCGGCGGCCGGGTCGAAGCGCGGCAGCAGCACGCAGGTGCCACCCGCGGCCAGCAACGCGAGCGAGAGGCCGATGCCGGCCGCGTGGAACAGCGGCAGCACACCGAGCCAGCGGTCGTCCACACCGAGTGACCACACCTCGCCGATCTGCCGGGCCGAGGCGGTGAGCTGCGACTGCGCCAGCACCGCGCCGCGCGCGTGGCCTTCCACGGCGGCGGTGAACAGCATGACCGCGCCGAGTTCCGGCGCGTCCCGCCGTGCCACCGGGGGCGCGGTGGGCGGGCCGGCGACGGCGAGCGAAGGCCAGTTGGCCGCGCCGAGCACCGCCGTGGGCACGCCGGGCATGCCCTCGGGCCAGGCCGCCTGCCACAGGGGCGCGCAGGCGGCGTCCACCACGGCCAGCACCGGCGCGGCGTCGCGCGCCTGCTGGGCCATTTCGGCCGGCGAGAGCCGCAGATTCAGCGGCACCAGCATCGCGCCCAGCCAGGCCACCGCGCCCAGCATCACCAGCACCTCGGCGCGGTTGCCGGCGATCAGCACCACGCGGTCGCCCTGGCCGACACCCAGGGCCGACAGCGCGGCGGCCTGCCGCTGCACGGCCTCGTAGAGCATGGTGTGGGACTGCGGCGCGCCGTCGTCGATCACGGCGGGGCGGTCGGCGTGGGCCACGGCGTTGTGCGCGAGCAGGTCGATCAGCGTGGGCAGGGCGGAGGTCATGGCGTCATCCTAAAAACGGGAGGGGCCGGCGGGTGCGAAGCCCAGGCCGCGCTGGCGCGCGGCATCGAATTGGCCGGCGAGTTCGTCCACCAGCGCGGCGACGGGCAACACGCCGTGCACGCCGGCCACCGAGTGGCCGGCGCTGAAGAGTTCGGTCCAGCGCCGGGGGCGTTGCTGGGTGTCGCGGGTGCCGTACAGCTCGGCGGCGTCGGCTTTCAAGGCGCTGGCATCGAGCGCATCGGGGTCGAGGCCCGCATCGACGAGGGAGGCGCGCAGCCAGTTCACCGGCAGCCCGGTGAACGCGCTGGACGGCACGATGTCGTCCCAGCCCGCGTCCACCAGCATGCGCCGGTGGGCCTCGCTGGCCAGGCTCTCGGGCGTGGCGATGAAGCGCGTGCCCATGTAGCCGAGGTCGGCGCCCAGGGCCTGCGCGGCCCACAGCGCGTGGCCGTCGCTCAGGCCGCCGGCGATCACCAGCGGGCCGTCGAACAGCGCGCGCAGCGAGCGCACGCCGGCGAAGGGGCTGACCCAGCCGGTCTGCCCGCCCGCGCCCGCGCACAGCAGCACCAGGCCGTCCACGCCGGCGGCCAGCGCCTTCTCGGCGTGCGCCAGCGTGGCCACGTCGGCGAACACGCGGCAGCCCGCACCGTGCAGCGGCTCCACCAGCGCGGCCGGCGAGCCCACGCTGGTGATCACGAGTTCCACCTTCTCGCGCAGCACGCAGGCCAGGTCGTCGGCGAGCGTGGCGCTGCGCACGATGAGGTTGACGGCGAAGGGCGCGGCCTTCGTGGTGTCGCCGATGGCCTCGCGGATGCTGGCGATCCACGCCGCCAGTTCACCGTGCCGGCGGCAGTTGGCGGCCGGGAAGGCCCCGATCACGCCCGCACGGCAGGCGGCCGCCACCAGCGCTGGCCCGGACACGTGCAGCATGGGCGCCGCGATCAGCGGCAGCCGCAGGCGCGTGCGCCATTCGGCGGGCAAGGCCATGGCGACTCAGCGGCCGGTGAACGTGGGCGCGCGCTTGGCCACGAAGGCCGAGGTGCCTTCGCGCGCGTCGGCGGTGCGGGCACAGGCCTTGAGCAGCTGCTGCTCCAGCGAGAGGTAGGCCTGCAGCGAGAGCGCGGGGCCTTCGAGCGAGAGCCGCTTCATGGCCGCGAGCGAGGCCGGCGCCGAGGCGCACAGGCGCTGCACCAAAGCCTGCGCGGCGGCCTCCAGTTCGGCGGCGGGAAACACCTGGTCCACCGCCCCGGCGGCCAGGCATTGCGCGGCGTCGATGGGGTCGCTGAGCATCAGCCACTGCTGCGCGCGCACCGGGCCCACGCGCCGCGCCAGGAAGTAGGAGGCGCCCACGTCGGGTGAGAGACCGATCGCCGCGTACCCCGTGCGCAGCTTCATGGTGTCGCTGGCGAGCACGAAGTCGCCGCACAGCGCCAGGCCCACGCCCGCGCCGCCCACCGGGCCGCCCACCACCGTGACGATGGGGCAGGTGGCCTGCGCGAGCTTGAGGTAACCCGGCAGCAGCTCGTCGAGGATCTCGTCCACCAGCTCATCGAGCCGGTCGCCCGCCTTCACGAATTCGCGGATGTCGCCACCCGCGCAGAAGATCGGCCCGCGCGCCTCGATCACCACGGCGCGCGGTTGCCCCGCGAGCACCTCGTCGATGGCGCGCACCAGCGCGGGCGCGTTCGACGGGCCCAGCGCGTTGTTGTGTTCGGGCCGGTTGAGCACGATGCGCCCCACGCCCTGGCTGTCCACGTTCCACTCGATGCCATTCATCTCTGTCATGGTGTTGTTCCGTTTGTCCAGCGCATCGAAGCACGACACGCAACGCTTGAAATGCCCCCTCCAGAGATGCCGCCGATCTGGCTTCGCCAGTCGGCAGGCATCGCCCCCAGGGGGTGACGCCGAAGGCGGCGCGGGGGGTGGGCGTCAGCCCAGCCATCTCTTTCTCCGGCGGTAGTGTTTGACTTCGCGGTAATTGCGCCGCTCGCCGCTGGCCTGGTGGCCCAGGTAGAACTCCTGGATGTCCTCGTTGGCGCGCAGCTCGGCGGCCGTGCCTTCGAGCACCACGCGGCCGTTTTCCAGGATGTAGCCGTGGTCGGCCAGCTCCAGCGCGGCCTGGGCGTGCTGCTCCACGATCAGCAGCGACACGCCCTCGGCGCGCAGCTTGGCCAGCAGGCCGAAGATCTCGCTCACCATCATGGGCGCCAGGCCCAGCGAGGGCTCGTCGATCATCAGCAGCTTGGGTTGGGCCATCATGGCGCGGCCGATCAGCAGCAGCTGCTGTTCGCCGCCCGAGAGGTAACCGGCGGTGCGCGTGCGCAGCTCGGCCAGGCGCGGGATCAGGCCGTAGACCCGTTCCAGGCCGTCCTTCACATCGGCCATGCGCGTGAGCCGGTGCCCGCCCACCACCAGGTTCTGCTCGGCGGTCATGTGGCGCAGCACCTTGCGGCCTTCGACCACGTGCACCACGCCGTCGGCCACCATCCGCTCGGCGGACGCGCCGGTGATGTCCTGGCCCAGCATGCGCACGTTGCCCGAGGCGACGCGGCCTTCCTCCACGTCCAGCATGCCGGAGATGGTCTTGAGGGTGGTGCTCTTGCCGGCTCCGTTGGGGCCGAGCAGCACGGTGCAACCCCCCGAGGCCACGGCCAGCGTGATGCCTTTGAGCGAAAGGATCACGTCGGCGTAGAGCACCTCGACGTTGTTCAGGGCGATCAGCGGTTCCGACACGGCGCTGCTCTCGCTCACCACTTCGCCAGCTTGGGCACCGGCACGCCCCGGGCCACGGTGGTCAGCTTGCCGCCCACCACCTGGCCGATGTTGACGCGCGGGTCCTTGATGGGGAAGGGGGCTTCGACCGAGAAGTCGATGTCGCCACCGCCGGTGAAGCCGAAGAAGTCCTTGGCCGGGAAGTGGGTCTCGATCAGCGTGTTGTAGAGCATCTCGCCGGTGAGCTTGTCGCCGCCGTTCTTCTTCGCCGCCGCCTCCACCGCACGCACCAGCACCAGGGTCTGGTTGATGCCGATGGTGGTGATCGAGTGCCAGGGCGCCTTCACGCCGTACTTGGCCACCAGCATGTCGTAGAACTTCTTGGCCTCGGTGTCCTCGTCGGTGGCGATCACGCCGGCGTGCACCTCGTAGTCCCCGTCCATGGCCGACAGGCTTCCGAGCAGCTTCTGCAGCATGGCGGGCGAGTTCTGCAGGCTGTAGACGATGGGCACGTTCTTGCCCAGGGTCTGCATGGCGCGCTTCACCGCCACCGCCTGCTGGATGTTCGACGGCACCAGCACCACCTCGGCACCGGCGTTGAGCACGCGGCGCAGCTGCAGCGTCACGTCGGCCGGCTGGGGCTCCACGTACACCATCTCGACCAGGGTCACCACGTTGGGGTTGGCCTTGGCGTAGGCGATGATGCCCTTGCCCATGTCGGCGAAGGTGGGCGAGGCCTCGGTGGTGAACATCGCCACCTTGACCGGGCGGCCCGGGGTCTTGGTTTTCTGGAACCAGTCGATGAAGCCGGAGACTTCATGCACGAAGGTCGGCCGCGTGGCCAGCACCCACTGGTTGGGGCGCCAGCCGAAGCCGTTGGCCGCCGAGCCCAGGATCATGGGCACCTTGTCGGTGGGCAGGCGCTGCTGCAGGGCCGAGGTGTCGGGTCCGCCGAGCGACAGGCCGATCACCGGCTTGGTGGCCAGCACGCCGGGCCACAGGCTGGCGGTCTGCGCGGTGTCGTAGCGCGTGTCGTAGGTCTTGAGCTCGAGCTTCACGCCCAGCTTGTTGCCCACCTCCGCGTTCCACCAGTTCACCACCCCTTCGCGGCCCGGGCCCACCATGGGCATGATGGCCGCGAACGGGCCCGAGTAGTCGGACAGCGCGGGGATCTGGTACACGGTCTGCGCGCTCGCGGGCGCGATGGCCGAGGCGGTGATGCCCGCCAGCAGGGCGGCTTGCGCGGCCCAGTGTTTCAGTGCTTTCATGACGTCTCCTGGTTGGAATGAAGGTTGGCGGAAAAGGGGCTCACCACTTGCCCAGCCTGGGCACGGGCACGCCCTTGGCCACGGTGGTCAACTTGCCACCCACCACCTGGCCGATGTTGATGCGCGGGTCCTTGGTGGGGAAGGGCGCCTCCACCGAGAAGTCGAGGTCGCCGCCGGTGAGGCCGAAGAAGTCCTTCGCGGGGAAGGTGGTCTCGAGCAGCGTGGTGTAGATCAGTTCACCGCTGAGCTTGTCGGGGCCGTGCTTCTTCGCGGCCACCTCGATGGCGCGCACGGCCAGCAGCGTCTGCGTCATGCCGAGCGAGGTGATGGCGTGCCACGGCACCTTCATGCCGTGCCTGGCCACCAGCAGGTCGTAGAAGCGCTTGGCTTCGGTGTCCTCCTCGCTGGTGATCACGCCGCCGTGCACCTCGTAGTCGCCTTCCATCGCGGCCATGCTGCCCACCAGCTTCTGCAGCATGCCGGGTGAGTTCTGCAGGCCGTGCACGATGGGCACGTTCTTGCCCAGGGCCTGCATGGCGCGCTTCACCGCCACCGCCTGCTGGATGTTGGTCGGCACCAGGATCACTTCGGCGCCGGCGTTGAGCACGCGGCGCAACTGCAGCGTCACGTCGGTGGGCTGCACGTCCACGAAGACCATCTCCACCAGGTTCACCAGGTTGGGGCTGGCCTTGGCGTAGGCCGACACGCCCTTGGCCATGTCGGCGAAGCTGGGCGAGGCCTCGGTGGTGAACATCGCCACCTTCACCGGGCGGCCCGGGGTCTTGGTCTTCTGGTACCACTCGATGAAGCCGGTGATCTCGTGCACGAAGGTGGGCCGGGGCGTGAGCACCCACTGGTTGGGGCGCCAGCCCGAGCCGTTGGCCGCCGAGCCCGAGATCATCACCACCTTGTCGGTGGGCAGGCGCTGCTGCAGCGCGGCGGTGTCGGGCCCGCCGGCCGAGAGGCCCACCAGCGGTTTGGTGGCCAGCACGCCGGGCCACAGGCTGGCGGTCTGCGCCGCGTCGTAGCGCGTGTCGTAGCTCTTCACCTCGATCTTCACGCCCATCTTCGCGCCCACCTCGGCGTTCCACCAGGTCGCCACCGCCTCGCGGCCGCCGGCCATCATCGGCATGATGGACGAGAACGGCCCGGAGAAATCGGACATCGCGGGCACCTGGTACACGGTCTGCGCCGTGGCCGGCAGGGCCGCCGACAGACACAGCCCGGCCACGGTGGCGGTGCGGGCCGCCCAGCTCTTGAGTGTTTGCATGTTGTCTCCTGTTGTCGTGATGGGTGCCGCCCCCTGGCGGTCAGTACGGGAACGGCCAGAGTCGGTACGCCTGCTTGGTGATCTGCACGCGGTGCATCACGCCCTTGGGCTCGAAGAGCAGGAACAGAATGATCACGGTGCCCAGCAGCACGTTCATGGCGGCGAAGACGAAGTCCTGCCCCACGGCGGGCACCCACTGGATGACGCTCGGGCCCAGGCTGGTCACGCCCTCGCGCGCCAGCTGGATCAGCACGGTGCCGATCAGCGCGCCGACGATGGAGCCCAGGCCGCCGACGATCATCATGGCGATCATCCAGATGGCGTTGAACAGCGTGAACTGCTCCACCGACACGTGGCGCAGCGCCACCACCCACAGGCCGCCGGCCACGCCGGCGTAGAAGGCGCTGACCAGGAAGGCGCGCGCCTTGGTGGCGGCCACGGGGATGCCCATCATGCCGGCGGCCACGTCGTCGTCGCGCACCGCCTCGAAGCTGCGGCCGTGGCGCGAGCGCACGATGCCGAAGGCCCCGATGGTCATGACCACCAGCACGATGAACGAGAAACCGTAGATCGCGCGGTCGTTGTTCAGCGAGATGCCCAGGGCGGTGGCCGACTCCACGTGCAGGCCGCCCGCGCCGCCCAGCCAGGCCTGCGGCAGGTTGAGCACCAGGAAGTGGAACAGCGCCTGCGCCGCGATGGTGGTGAGCGCGAGGTAGAAGCCCTTGATGCGCGCCGCCGTCAGGCCGAACATCACGCCGAAGAGGGCCGCGCCCGCGCCGCCGATGAGCAGCGCCGCGAGCGCGTCCCACCCGGCCGACATGGCCAGCGCCGCGCCGTAGGCGCCCACGCCCATGAAGGCCGACTGCCCCAGGTTGATCTGCCCCGCGTAGCCGGTGCAGATCTGCAGGCCGATCACGGCCACGGCGGTGATGAAGGTGGTGTAGCCGATGCTGACCCAGCGGTCCGAGGCCCACCAGGGCAGCGTGGCCAGCACGAGCAGCAGGGCCAGCAGGCCCACCCACTGCGCGCGCGTGCGGATCAGGGAGCGGTCGCCCGCGTGGCTGGTAAAGAAAATGCCGGACGGGTCCATCACACACGCTCCACATGGCGCCAGCCGAACAGGCCGGTGGGGCGCACCAGCAGGATCAGCAGCATGAAAACAAAGGGCACGATGGACGAGGCCGAGCCGCCGATCGCAGGGTCCACATAGGCCGCCACCAGGGCCTGCACGATGCCGACGATGGCACCGGCCAGGATCAGCCCGCCGATGGATTCCAGGCCGGCGAGCAGCGCCACCGGCAGCGCGGCGAGCGCCACGTCGGCCGTGCCCACCGTGAGCGAGCGGCCGCTGAGCAGCACGATGGCGCCGGCCGTGGCGATCACCGAGCCCATCATCCAGGCCAGGGTGACGGCGCGCTTGACCGAGATGCCGAGCGAGATCGCCGTGGTCGGCTCTTCCGCCACGGCGGTCAGCGTGAGGCCGGCGCGGGTGCGGTTGAAGAACCACGACATGCCCACCGTGACCACCAGCGTGAGGATGGCGCCGATCACCAGCGACGAGGGGAAGATCATGTCGCCGACGATGAAGGGCGTGGGCGGCAGCAGCACCGGGAACTGGCGGTCCGCTGCGCCCCACACCACCAGCACGATGCCGCGGATCAGGATCACCAGGCCGATGGTCACCATCACCATGGAGAACACCGACTCGCCCACCAGCCGCTCGAAGAACAGCCGCTCGATCAGCCAGCCGTAGACCAGCGCGCAGACGAAGGCCAGCGGAATCGCCAGCCAGGGCGGGAGGTTGGCGCCCAGCGTGAGCGTCCACACCGCGTAGGCACCGAGCATCATCAGCTCGCCCTGCGCGAAGTTGAACACCTTGCTGGCGCGGTAGATCACCATGAAGCCCAGCGCCAGCAGGGCGTAGATCTGGCCTTGCAGGAAGCCGTTGAAGAGGTAGTTGAAGAAGTCGGTCATGGGGTCAGGTCTCCTGGGCGCGCGAGGCCGGCACATGGCCGGTGGTCACGTCGGCGCGCAGCACGCCAGCGCGGCCGTCCTGGTAGCGCACGGGGATTTCGATGGTCGTGCCGGGCCGGTTGTCGTACATCGCGTCGATCAGCGCGCCGTAGCGCTGCTCGATGAAGTCGCGCTTGAGCTTGCGGGTGCGGGTGAGCTCGCCCTCGTCGGCGTCCAGCTCCTTGGGCAGGTTCACGAAGTGCTTCAGGCGCGCGGCCTCGGGCAGCGTGCGGTTCACGCTCGCGATCTCCTTGGCCACCTGGGCCAGCACCTCGGGGCGCTGCGACAGGTCGGTGAAGGTCGTGAACGACACGCCGTTGCGCTCGGCCCAGCGGCCGAACACCTCGCCGTCGATGTTCACCAGCGCGGTCACGTGCGAGCGCGTCGGGTCGCCCACCACCATCACCTCGCGGATGTAGGGTGAGAAGCGCAGCCGCACCTCGATGAACTGCTTGGAGAACAGGTGGCCGCCCTGCAGCCGGTTCATGTGCTCCACGCGGTCGTAGTAGATGAGCTCGGTGCCGCTGGGCCCCTGGCCCACCGCGTCGCCGGTCTGGAACCAGCCTTCGTTCATCTTCTCGGCGCTCTTCTCGGGCTTGCCCCAGTAGCCCGAGAAGCCCGCGCCGCCGCGCACCTCCAGCTCGCCGCCATCGGTCACGCGCCACTCCATGGGCACGCCCCAGGCGCTGGCCATGGCCACGGTCTCGCCGATGGTCTCGGCGTTGACGCGCTCGCCCTGGTGCACCGTGATCAGGCCGAACTCGCTGCAGCCGTACACGTTGCGCAGCATCACGCCCATGGCCGCGAACAGGCGGAAGATGTCGGGCGCCACCGCCGCGCCGCCGGTGAAGGCGATGCGCGCGCGTTTCAGGCCCAGCTGCTCGCGCAGCGGGCGCAGCACCAGCGCGTCGGCCAGCGGCAGCTGGGCGCGCACCCACCACGAGCGCGCGCGGGTGTCCATCTGGTCCGCGCGCGCCAGCTTGCCGATGCGCAGGCCCCAGTCCACCACCTTCTGGCGCCAGGGCGCGGCGTCGAGCATGCGGGCGTGCACGCGCGCGGCCAGGCTTTCCCACTGGCGCGGGCCGAAGAACACCATCTCGCAGGCCAGCTCGCGGATCGCTTCCTGGATCTGGTCCGGCCGCTCGGCGAAGTTCACGCGCAGCGGGCGCATCAGGCCCATGGTCACGCCCACCCACTGCTCGGTGGCCCACGAGAGCGGGATGTACGACAGGTACTCGCCGCCCTCGGGCACCTGCATGGTCTGGCCGATCAGCTCGGCGTTGTGCATCAGCGAGGCGTGCGTGGTGATCACACCCTTGGGCGCGCCGGTGGTGCCCGAGGTGTAGGACAACACGGCGATGTCGCTGGCCTGGCCCTGCATCACCGACTGCTCGAACCAGGCCGCGTCCTCGGCCGGCGCGCGGAACGCGTCCCAGCCCAGCAGGCCTTCGTGCCGGTACGACCACAGGCCGCCCGACTCCCACCACACCACGGTGTGCAGGCCGCCGTGGCGCGCCATCACGGGCAGCACCTTGTCCACCTGCTCCTGGTCTTCGGCGAACACGCAGACCGCTTGCGCGTCGGCCACGATGTAGTCCACCTCGGCTTCCGCCGCGTCGGGGTAGAGCGCCACCACCTTGGCGCCCACCGCCATCGCGGCCCACTCGGCCCAGTACAGCTCGGGCCGGTTCTCGCTCAGCAGCACCACGGTCTGGCCGCGCTGAACACCACGGGCGCGAAGGCCCAGGGCCAGGGCGCGCACTTCGTCGCGCACGTCGGCCCAGCTGAATTCGTGCCACACGCCGTCGCGCTTGTGGCGTTGAGCCACCTCGCTGCCGCGCGTGGCGGCGTTGTGCAGCAGCCATTGCGGCAGGGTCTGCGGGGTCTTGTTGGGGGTGGTGCTCATGCGTGGGCCCCCAGGTAGGCCGAGATCACGTTTTCGTCCTTTTGCACGGCGGCGGGCGAGGCGTCGGCGATCTTGCGGCCGAAGTTCAGCACGATCACGCGGTCGGCGATGTCCATCACCACACCCATGTCGTGCTCCACCAGCACCACCGGGATCTGCCGCGATTCGCGGATGTCCAGGATGAAGCGCGCCAGGTCTTCCTTCTCTTCGCTGTTCATGCCGGCCATGGGCTCGTCCAGCAGCAGCATGCGCGGCTCCATGGCCAGCGCGCGGCCCAGGTCCACGCGCTTGCGCATGCCGTAGCCCAGCGTGCCCACCGTGTGGTGGCGCAGGTGCTCAAGTTCGAGAAAGCCCAGGATCTCCTCGGCCACGGCGCGGTGCGCCACCTCTTCGCGGTGCGCGAAGGGGTAGTAGAGGAAGGCCGTGGTCAGCGTGCTCTTCATGTGCATGTAGCGGCCGACCAGGATGTTGTCGAGCACGCTCATGTGCGGCAGCAGGTGCGTGCCCTGGAAGGTGCGCGCCAGGCCGGCCTGGGCCACGCGGTGCACCGGCCAGCGGCCGATGTCCTGGCCCTCGAACCGCACCGTGCCCGTGCTCGGGCGGTAAAAGCCCGAGAGCACGTTGAGCAGCGAACTCTTGCCCGCGCCGTTGGGGCCGATGAGGGCCACCAGCTCCTGGTGGCCGATGTCCACCGAAATCTCGGACAGCGCGGTGACGCCGCCGAATTTCAGCGTGAGGTCGCGCGCCTCCAGCATGGCGGCGTGGGAACGCCGGGCTTCAGTCATGGGTAGGGACCTCTTGCAAGGGGGTGAAGCGGGGAGCGGCGCCGGTGCGGCGTTCGCCCGAAGGCGTCTGCGCGTACAGGCCGCGCACCACGTTGTGCGGGTGGCGGGCGGCCTCGTCCAGCGTGAGCACCGGGGCGAAGCAGGCGTCCGTGCCTTCGAGCAGCTCGCACCAGTGCTGGCGCGGTTGCGTGAGGAAGAGGGCGCGCACGCGCTCTTTCAGGGCCGGCCAGGCGGCGGTGTCGAACTGGGCGGCCGGGTCCACGTCGGCGAGGCCGAGCTTGTGCACGAGCAGCGCGTAGAACTGCGGCTCGATCGCGCCCAGCGTGACGAAGCCGCCGTCCGCGCAGCGGTAGACGTCGTAGAACGGCGAGTCGTGGAACACGCTGGGCCGGTCGTTGCCTTGGCCGCCCAGGCCGCCGGTGCCGGCGATCCATTGCGCCAGGCCGCCCAGCATGGCGACCACGTCCACGATGGCGGCGTCCACCACGCAGCCCTGGCCGCTCTGGCGCGCCTGCAGCACGCCGCTGACGATGCCCAGCGCCAGGCCGAGTGCGCCGCCGGCATCGCCCAGCACCGTGGGCGGCGACACGGGCAGCTGGCCGTGCACCGCCGAGAGCGAGAGCATGCCGCTGAGCGCGACGTAGTTGATGTCGTGCCCGGCCGCCTGGGCCAGCGGGCCCTGCTGGCCCCAGCCCGTCATGCGGCCGTAGACCAGCCTGGGGTTCACCGCCGCGCAGGCCGCGGGGCCCAGGCCCAGGCGCTCCATCACGCCCGGGCGGTTGCCTTCGATCAGCGCGTCGGCGCTGGCCACCAGGCCCAAGGCCTGGGCCACGTCGTTGGCGTGCTTGAGGTTGAGTTCGACCACGGTCTTGCCTTCGCGCAGCGGCGGTTGCCCGCCGCCCGAGAGCTTGTCGACCACGGACGAGGTGCCGGGCCGCGCGATCACCGTGACGCGCGCGCCCAGGTCGGCCAGCACCCGGCCGCACAGCGGGCCGGGGCCGATGCCCTCGAACTCGATCACGTGCAAGTGGTTCAGCGGTTTCATCAGCCGAGCACCTTGCGCGCGATCAGGTCTTTCATGATCTCGTTGGCGCCGCCGTAGATGCGCTGCACGCGCGAGTCGGCGTAGAGGCGCGCGATCGGGTACTCGGCCATGTAGCCGTAGCCGCCGAAGAGCTGCAGGCATTCGTCCGTCACCTTGCCTTGCTGCTCCGAGCACCACCACTTGGCCATGTAGGCGGCCTCGTTGTCCAGCGTGCCGTCCAGCTGGCGCTGGATGCAGTCGTTCACGAAGGTGCGCACCACGTGCGCCATCGTGGCGCACTCCGCCAGCTTGAAGCGGGTGTTCTGGAAGTCGGCCAGCGCCTGGCCGAAGGCCTTGCGCTGCTTGGTGTAGTCCACCGTGAGTTCCACCGCGCGCTCGATCACCGCCGCCGCGTTCACCGCGAGCAGCAGGCGCTCGTAGGTGAGCTGGCTCATCAGCTGCTTGAAGCCTTCGCCTTCCTGGCCGCCGAGCAGTTGCGAAGCCGGCACGCGCACGCCGTCGAACGAGAGTTCGGCGGTGTCCGAGGCGTGCTGGCCCAGCTTCTCCAGCCGCCGGCCCACGCTGAAGCCGGGCAGGTTCTCGGTTTCCATCACGATCAGGGACACACCCTTGGCACCGGCCTCACCCGTGCGCACCACCACCACCAGCAGGTTGGCGGTGAAGCCGTTGGTGATGAAGGTCTTGGCGCCGTCCACCACGTAGTGGTCGCCATCGAGCCGGGCCTTGGTGCGGATGGCCTTCAGGTCCGAGCCCGCGCCGGGCTCGGTCATGGCGATGCCGGCCAGCATCTCGCCGCTGACGAGCCTGGGCAGCCAGCGCTGCTTCTGTGCTTCGGTGCCGTAGTCCAGGATGTAGTGCGAAGCGATGGAGTGCACGCCGGTGTTGGCCGGGATCTCCTGCTTGGAGAGCTCGTCCTGCACCACCAGCTGGTAGGCGATGCTCGCGCCCGGGCCGCCATAGGCCTCGGGCATTTCGGGCAACAGGAAGCCCAGCTCGCCCAGGGCGCGCCAGGACTCGCGGGGGATGAAGCCCTGGCGGCGCCAGGCATCGAGCTTGGGTGCGAGCTTGTCCGCCACGCAGCGGCGGACTTGCTCACGGAACGCTTCGATGTCGGCGTCCATCCAGGCGTGCTGGTGCAGGCGCGGCAGCATGCTCACATGCCCGTGAGGCCGCCGGAGCAGATCAGCGTCTGGCCGCTGACGTAGTCCGACTCGGGGATGCAGAACAGGTACACCGAGCCCGCGGCCTCTTCCGGTGTGCCGCCCCGGCCCAGGGGAATGGTCTGTTCCATCATCGACAGCAGGCCGGGGTTCACGCCCACCTTGATGTCGCGCCCGTCGATGTTCGTGGTGGCGCCGTCGGCGGTGCTGCCGGTCAGCCGCGTCTTGATGAGGCCGAAGGCCACGCAGTTCACCGTCACGTTCATGCGGCCCCATTCCTTGGCCAGCGCCTGCGTCACGCCCATGATGCCGGCCTTGGCCGCCGAGTAGTTGGTCTGGCCCACGTTGCCGAACACACCGGCCATGGACGAGATGTTCACCACCTTGCGCACCTTGCGCACGCCGCTGTCCGTCTCGGCCTTGGAGAGGGCGCGGATCACCGGCTGCGCCGCGCGCAGGATGCGGAAGGGCGCGGTGAGGTGGCAGTCCATGATGGCGTACCACTGCTCGTCGGTCATCTTCTGGATCACGTTGTCCCAGGTGTAGCCGGCGTTGTTGACGATGATGTCCAGGCCCTTGAAGTTCTCCACGGCGGTGCCGATGAAGCGCTCCGAAAAATCGGGCGCGGTCACGCTGCCCACGCAGGCCACGGCCTCGCCGCCCAGGGCCTTGATGGCCTCCACGGTCTCCTGCGCCGGATCGGCGTCGAGGTCGTTGATCACCAGGCGCGCGCCGTCCTGGGCGAGCTTGAGGGCGATTTCACGGCCGATGCCGCGCCCCGAGCCCGTGATCAGGGCCACCTTGCCGTCGAGTTTCTTCGTCATTGCGTTGTTTCCTCTTGCTGTCTTGAATGCGTTGTTCAGGCGAGCGCGACGATGGCCTCGCCGACGATCTTGTTCTGGCCGTATTGATTCGACGAGCTCACGGCCACGCGCGCGCAGGCCTCGCCGTCGCGGTCCAGCAGTTCCACCACCTCGCCGCTGCAGGTGATGGCGTTGCCCAGGTGGGTGATGCCGGCGAAGCGCGCGTCGTACTGGCGCAGGCGCGCCTGCGGCGCCCATTGCGTGATGAGCCGGCCCACCCAGGCCATGCCCAACATGCCTTGCGCAAACACGTCGGGCATGCCCGAGCGGCGCGCGAAATCCAGGTCGATGTGGATGGGGTTGTGGTCGCCCGAGGCGCCGCCGAAGAGCGCGAGCGTGGCGCGGTCCACCGGCGGAAGTTGCAGGGCGGGCAGGCGGTCGCCGACCTTGATCGATGCGGTCATGGTGTTCTTTCCCTTTCAGTGGCGAACCACAAGGACGGTGCGCAGCTCGGCGACCAGTTCGTCGCGCTGGTTCGTCACCTGCGAATCCTTGACGGCGAATTCCAGCTTCCCGCCCTTCTTGTCGTAGATGTCGGTGATGGTCGATTGCACGGTCACCGTGTCGCCCGCGCACACCGGCTGGAGGTAGCGGAACGACTGCTCGCCGTGCAGCAGTTTGGCCAGTGGAATGTCCAGGTCGGCCAGCAGCTGGTCGTTCGCGCCGCTGTCCAGCTCGGCCGCGAACAGGAAGGTGGGGGGCGCCGGCACGTCGGCGTAACCGGCGGCCTGGGCCGCGGCCAGGTCCACGTAGACCGGGTCCTTCTCGCCGATGGCCTTGGCGAAGAACTGCAGGCGTGTGCGGTCCACCGTGAGCACCGAGGGCTTCAACCGGTGGCCGATGAATTTCCTGTCGATCATGCGGCCACCTTTTCGTACATCGTCACCACGCAGGCGCCACCCAGGCCCAGGTTGTGCTGCAGCGCGATGCGCGCGCCTTCCACCTGGCGCTTCTCGGCCTGGCCGCGCAGTTGCTGCACGAGCTCGGTGCACTGCGCCAGACCGGTCGCACCCAGTGGATGGCCCTTGGAGAGCAGACCGCCCGAGGGGTTGGTGACGACCTGGCCGCCGTAGGTGTTGTCGCCGTCTTCCACGAACTTCTGCGCGCCGCCGCGTTCGCACAGGCCCAGGGCCTCGTAGCTCAGCAGCTCGTTGTGCGCGAAGCAGTCGTGCAGCTCCACCACCTGCACGTCGCGCGGGCCCAGGCCGGCTTCGGCGTACACCTGCTCGGCGCAGGCCTTGGCCATGCTGAAGCCGACCACCTCGCGCATGTCCTTCGCTTCAAAGGTGGCCGGGCTGTCGGTCGTCATCGCCTGCGCGCGGATGCGCACGGCGGTGTTCAGGCCGTGCTTCTTCGCGAAGGCTTCCGAGCACACGATGGCGGCCGCCGAGCCGCAGGTGGGCGGGCAGGCCATCAGGCGCGTCATCACGCCCGGCCACATCACCGGCGCGTTCATCACGTCCTCTTCCGTCACCACCGTGCGGAACAGCGCCAGCGGGTTGTTCGACGCGTGGCGGCTCGCCTTGGCGCGGATCTTGGCGAAGGTGTTCAGCGGCGTGCCGAACTCCTGCATGTGCGCCAGGCCCGCGCCGCCGAAGTAGCGCAGCGCCAGCGGAATCTCGCCATGGCCCACCAGCTCTTCCGTGGCGTCGTCGAAACGCTCGAAGGCGCTCGCGCGGTCCTTGAACACCGAGCCGAGGGCGCCCGGGTTCATCTGCTCGAAGCCCAGCGCCAGCACGCAGTCGGCCGCGCCGCTCATCACCGCCTGGCGTGCGAGAAAGAGGGCGGTGGAACCGGTGGAGCAGTTGTTGTTCACGTTCACGACGGGGATGCCCGTCATGCCCACCTCGTACAGCGCGCGCTGGCCGGCGGTGGAGTCGCCGTACACATAGCCCACGTAGGCCTGCTGCACCTTGGCGTAGTCCAGGCCCGCGTCGCGCAGCGCCGCGTGCACCGCCTTGGCGGCCATCTGCGGATAGGGCTCGCTCGCCCCGGGTTTGGTGAACGGCACCATGCCGACCCCCACGACATACACGTCTTGCTTCATGAACGGTCCTTTGTGCGATGGGGCGGCGGCCCCGAAAAATTGGTCAGAAGACGGGGCGGATGCTAGGCTCCGCCCCATTTCCTAGCGATAGCCGAACACCCTGAAACCATGGCAAAAGACCTCAAACACCGAAAACCTCGGGAAAACCCGGGGGCCTTCATTGCCCCTGTTTTCGTGTTCGGCATGCTCTCCGGGCCGGAAAGCCGGGGCATGAACATGGATGGCTATCTACGTCAAGTCGGGGTGGACCCGCATGCCCTGCGCCAACCCGGCCACCCGGGCGTCACGCCCATGCAGTACGTCGCGCTCTTTTATGCGCTGCTCAACGACATGAAGGACGAATGCATGGGCCTGTTCTCGCGCCCGTTCAAGCCCGGCAGCTTCGCGCTGACGGCGCGCGAAGGCCTGTCCGCGCACGACCTGCGGCGCGCGCTCAAGCGCATGAGCGCGGCGCTCAACCTGCTGCAGGACGACATCTTTTTCTCGCTGCAGGTCAACGGCGACGAAGCCGGCCTGCACATGCAGACCATCGCCCCCGACCACGCCACGCCCGTGTTCGCGCAGGAGACCATGGTGCGCGTGCTCTGGCGCCTGGCCGCCTGGCTGCTGAACGCGCCGCTGCCCATCACGCACTTCGACTTCAGCTACCCCGAGCCCGACGGCCAGGAGGGCTACAACCTCGTGTTCCCCGCGCCCCGGCGCTACGGGCAGGCGGCTTTCGGTTTCTGGTTCAAGGCCAAGGAACTGGACACCCCGGTGAGCCGCGACGAGCCGGCCCTGCGCGTGTTCCTCACCGACGCGTACACGCAGGTCATTTCGCCGCCGCGCGACTTCGGGGCCGTGGCGCAGCGGGTGCGCAACCACCTCATGCGCAGCTACCCGCAATGGCCCTCGCTGGAGGCCGTGGCCGAACACCTGCACACCTCACCATCGAGCCTGCAGCGGCACCTCTCGGCCGAACACACCTCGCTGCAATGGCTCAAGGACGACCTGCGGCGCGACCTCGCGATCTCGCGCCTGTCGTCATCGCGCGTGTCGCTGGTGCAGCTGGCGAGCGAACTCGGCTTCAGCGACAGCCCGACCTTTCAGCGCGCGTTCAAGAAGTGGACGGGAAAACACTGCGGGGCGTATCGGCGGCGCTGAACGCCGAAGCTATACTTCTTTCGTCGTACAAAAGTGCGATCAGGATTGGCGTCCTGCTGACAGCTTGCGTTTTGAGATGGCTGCAATGTTTCGGCGTTGCGGCCATCATCTTCTTCGTCTGTGCTTTCCTTTTATGGTGGCCCGGATGGGGAGACGCAAGTCTCGCCGATGGTGCAAGCTGTCTCGGTACGCCAACCTGTTCGGGCCACCGCCACCTCAAAAGGGTGGTGGTGGAACTCATCGCAACAGGAAGGCCCATGAAGCAAGCACCGTTCTTTTTCCCCCGACCGCTCCGACTCGCGTTGCTGATCGACGCCGAGAACATGAGCTGGACATGCTGCGAACCCGTGATGAAGCTGGCGGCCGAACGCGGCCACCTGCTCATCCGCCGCGCGTACGCCGACTGGACCAACCCGCACGTCGCTTCCTGGCGCAAGGTGCTGGAGGCCAACGTGATCCGGCCGGTGCAACAGTTCCACTACCGCCACGGCAAGAACGCCAGCGACTCCGCGTTGATCATGGACATGATGGAAATGCTGCTCGCCCCACAACGCAAGGTGGATGGTTTCTGCATCGTGTCATCGGACAGCGACTACACGGGCGTGGTCACCCGCGCCCGTGAAGCCGATGTGCCGGTCTATGGCTTTGGCCGGCAAGATGCCGCGAAGAGTTTTGTGGCGGCTTGCAATGGGTTTGCGTTTCTGGATCACGGGGCCGATGACAGACACGATGCCGCTCGCTCGCCCAGTGCGAGCTACAGCGACCCGCCCGCCCAGTTCTCCTGAAGAAATTCCAGCAGCGCCTTCACCCGCGCCGTGCCCATCTTGCGGCGCGGCACATAGGCCTTGAACCAGTTTTCCTGCGGCTCGTGTTTGGGCAACAAGGGCACCAGCGTGCCTTTGGCCAGCTCGGCCCCCGCGATGTAGCGCGGCAGCAGCGCCACGCCCAGGCCTTGCAGCGTGGCGCGCAGCACGGTGCGGTTGTCGTCGGCGAGCAGGCGCGGGTGCACGTCGACCGTCACCACGCCGCGCGCGCTCTGAAAGGCCCAGCTGGTGCCGGTAGGCGCGAAGGCGATGCAGGCATGGTCTGCGAGGTCGCGCGGGTGCGTGGGGGTGCCGCGTTCTTTCAGGTACGCCGGCGCCGCGCACAGCACTGGTTGCACGGGGCACAGCGGCACGTCCACCACGCCTTCGTAGCTGGCGGCGCGCCCGCTGATGGCGAGGTCGAAGCCGGCTTCGGCCGGGTTGGTGGAGCGGTCGACCAGCGACAGCTCCAGCGTGATGCGCGGGTGCGTGGCGAGGAAGGCGCAGAACACGTCGCCGAGCTGCTCCATGGTGAGTGTGGTGGGGGCCATCACGCGCAGGTGGCCTTCGGGTTTGCCTTCGTCGCGCCGCACGGCGTGCAGCAGGTCCTCGAACTCGGCCACCACGCCGGCCGCGCGCAGGTGCAGCCTTTCGCCGGCTTCGGTCAGCGTCACCTTGCGCGTGGTGCGCTCGAACAGCCGGGCCTGCAGTTCGGCCTCCAGCTGGGCGATGCGTTTGGCCACCACCGAGGGCACCACACCGAGCTGCCGCGCGGCTTCGGAGAAGCCGCCGCAGCGCACGACCTCGACGAAGGTGCGGATGTGGGTGGTGGTGTCCATTTGTTCTTTAAAGAGTCAAGTGATAACCAAAATTGAGTTCAATTATCTTTGATTCAGATCAATAAAATTCGCCTGCCCCATTCGAATCCCAGGAGACAGACATGAAGAGACACCAGTTCCTCGGCGCGTTGCTGGCGGGCGCCGCCGTCCACCTGCTGCCCGGTGCCGCGCTGGCGCAGAGCGGCTACCCGGCCCGGCCGATCCGGATCGTCACGCCGTTCCCGGCGGGCCAGGGGCCGGACGTGCTCTTGCGCAACCTGGCCGAGAAATTGGGGCCGGTGCTGGGGCAGCCGGTGCTGATCGAGAACAAGCCGGGCGCGAGCGGTTTCGTGGCCTTCCAGGCAGCGCGCCTGGCGCCGGCGGACGGCTACACGCTGGTGCACATGGACAGCTTTCACATCGGCACGCAGCCGCACCTGTTCAACAAGCTGCCCTACAGCGCCACGCAAGACTTCGAGCCCGTCACGCCGCTGGTGCGCAACTACTTTTTCGTCGTGGTGCCCACGGCCTCCAAGTGGCAGAGCATGGGCGACCTGATCGCCAGCGCCAAGGCCAAGCCCGATGGCGTGACGTATGGCTCCTGGGGCGTGGCCAGCCCGGCGCACCTGGGCGGCCTGATGCTGGAGTCGGCCACGGGCACGCGCATGACGCACGTGCCGTACAAGGAGTCTTCGCAGCTCTACACCGGCGTGGCCAATGGCGAGCTGGACTGGGCGATCGGCTCGGCAGCCTCGGCCGGCGCGATGCTGCAGGCGGGCAAGGTGCGTTTCCTGGCCGCCGCCGCGCCCACGCGCATCGCGGGTTACGACAAGGTGCCGACCGCCGCCGAAACCGGCGCGCCCGCGCCGTGGGCGGTGGGCGGGTGGAACGGCCTGCTCGCGCCCAAGGGCACACCCAGGGACATCGTGGCCAAGCTCAACGAGGCCATCGCCAAGGTGATGCAGACGCCGGACATGCGCAGCAAGCTGACGCTGTTCACCTACGAGCCTTACACCATGTCGCCCGCCGAGATGGGCAAGCTGATGGAGCAGGAGGTGGCGGCCTGGGGCCCGTTGATCCAGAAGTCCGGCATCAAGCTCGACTGAGGCTTGGACCATGGCACGGCCCAACTTCGACGTGCAGGTCAGCGCCGTGCGGCAGCTGACCGACCGGGTGCGCGAGTTCCAGTTGACCCGGGTGGACGGCAGCCCGCTGCCGTCGTATGCCGCCGGGTCGCACATCGCGCTGCACACGGTCTCGCCCGAGCGCGGGCTGATCGTGCGCCACTACTCGCTGGTGGGCGGCGCGACGCTGGACGACGATGCGCGCCACACCTACCGCATCGCGGTGCAGCGCGAGGACCATGCCCGGGGCTCGGCGCACATCCATGCCACGTTCGAGGTGGGCACGCGCCTGCGGGTCGGGCCGCCGGTGAACAACTTCCCGCTCGACCGGCGCGACCAGAACGTGTTGCTGATCGCGGGCGGCATCGGCATCACGCCCATCTTCTCGATGGTGCGCAGCCTGGCCCGCCGCCGCTGCGACTACCGCGTGTTCTACGCCGGCCGCGAGGCCGCCGGCATGGCCTACCGCGGCGAACTGGCGCAACTCGCGGGCGAGCGCGTGCGCTTCCACCACAGCGACGCGCAGGGCACGCCAGACCTGCAGGCGCTGCTGCGGGCCCAGCCGGCGGGCACCGCCGTGTACGTGTGCGGCCCCAAGCCGATGATCGATGCCACACATGAAGCGGCTGCCGCGCTCGGCTGGGCACCGGAGCGGGTGCGCAGCGAGCGCTTCACCGCCGCGATCTCGGGCGACGCCCGGCCCTTCAGCGTGCACCTGCAGCGCACGGGCAAGACCGTGCAGGTGGGCAGCGACGTGAGCATCCTCGATGCCCTGCTGGCCGAGGGCGTGCCCGTGTTGTGGGACTGCCGGCGCGGCGAATGTGGCCTGTGCCCCTTGCCGGTGGTGAAAGCCGAGGGCGGCATCGAACACCACGACCACTACCTCACCCCCGAAGAGAAGGCCGCCGACGAATCGCTGTGCATCTGCGTGTCGCGCGCGCGCGGCCCGTCGCTCGTGCTGGACGCCTGAACGCTGGAAAGACATCCCATGGACATGATCGTTGAACGCCCCGCCGAGTTCGAAGTGGAACCCTCGCGCGAGTTCGTGCCGGGCGGCTTCGCCGACCACACCACGCCGCTGGTGCGCAACTGCTGGTACGTGGCCGCGCTGGCCAGCGAGGTGACGCGCGAGATCATCAGCCGCCGCCTGCTGGGGGTGGACGTGGCGCTGTACCGCACGCTGGCCGGTGAGCCGGTGGCGGTGCGCAACCGCTGCCCGCACCGCTCGTTTCCGCTGGCCAAGGGCCAGCTGGTGGGCGACGTGCTCATGTGCGGCTACCACGGCATGCGGTTCGACCCCTCGGGCCGCTGCGTGCACATGCCGGCCATGCCCATCGTGCCGACGAACGCCAACGTGCGCAGTTTTCCCACGGTGGAGCGCGGCACGCTGATCTGGATCTGGATGGGCGACGCCGACCACGCGGACGAGTCCCTGGTGCCCGACACCGGCTGGCTGGGCAGTCCCGAGTGGAAGACGGTCAGCGGCGGCTTCCACCTGAAATCCGACTACGTGGCCATGCACGAGAACCTGCTGGACCAGACGCATTTCCCGTTCCTGCACCCGGGCGCCATCGGCACGCCGGAGTACGCGCGCTCGCGGCTGAAGGTGCGCGAGGAGGGCGGCATGGTGATCATCGACCGCGAGCTGCGCGACTCACCGCCGCCCGGCGTGTACGCGATGCCCACGGGCCTGACGGGCCAGCCGGTGGACCGGTTCTCGGACGCGCGCTTCGTCTCGCCCGCGCTGCACACGGCGTACGCGCGCATCGTGGACAACCGCGACCCGAGCGGGCAGCCGCGCACCTACCGCTTCAACATCAGCCACATCTTCACGCCCGAGACGAACCACTCGATCCACTACTGGTGGTTCTGCAGCCGCAACTTCCAGCTGGACGACACCGCCATCGACGAACACCTGCACAGCGCGTCGACCAAGGCCTACCAGGAAGACGTGGACGCGCTGGAGTGGATCATGGATGTGGTGCGCAACGACAGCGAGCCGCAGTTCGACCTGAACTTCGCGCCGGACAAACCGGGGCTGATGATGCGGCAGATCCTGTACCGCCTGGCCGCGGCCGAAGCGGGCGCGAAGGCGTGAGGGACGCGTTTCAGAGGTCGGTGCGCAAACGCCAGATCTCTGGGAACAGCACCACGTCCAGCATCTTGCGCAGGTAGCTCACGCCGCCGGTGCCACCGGTGCCGCGCTTGAAACCGATCACGCGTTCCACCGTGGTCACGTGCCGGAAGCGCCAGAGGCGGAAGGCGTCTTCCAGGTCGGTGAGTTTTTCGCCGAGCTGGTACAGGTCCCAATGGTCCTTGGGGTTGCGGTACACCTGCAACCAGGCCTGCTCGACGGCGTCGCTGGCTTCGTAGGGCTGGGTCCAGTCGCGCTGCGTGTGGCTGGCGGGCACGGCCAGGCCGCGCCGCGCGAGCAGGCGCAGGGCTTCGTCGTAGAGCGATGGCGCTTCGTAGGCGGCCTGCACGACGGCCATGCGCTCGGGGCTGTGGGCGTGCGGCTTGAGCATGGCCGCGTTCTTGTTGCCCATGGCGAATTCGATGCAGCGGTACTGGTGGCTCTGGAAGCCGCTGGACTGCGCGAGGTAGGGCCGCAGCGCGCTGTATTCGGGCGGGGTCATGGTGGCGAGCACGTCCCAGGCGTGCACCAGCTGTTCCATGATCTTCGAGGTGCGCGCGAGCATCTTGAAAGCAGGTTGCAGCTCGTCTTTCGCGATGCTGTGAATGGCGGCGCGCAGCTCGTGCAGCATGAGCTTCATCCAGAGTTCGCTGGTCTGGTGCTGCACGATGAAGAGCATTTCGTCGTGCGCGGGCGAGAGCGGTTTCTGCGCGTTGAGGATGGCGTCGAGCTGCAGGTAGTCGCCGTAGCTCATGTCGCGGCTGAAGTCGAGTTGCGCGCCTTCCTCGTGCACGATGTCTTCGGGCTTCGAGGCCGGATCGGTGTGGTGCGGGCACATGCTCAGGTCACCGCGTGTTTGGTGTTGAATTCGGCGCGCCGCCACTCGCCGGTCTCCAGCACCTGGCGCAGCTCGTCGGCGGCGTTCCACACGTCTTCGAAGCCGATGTAGAGGGGCGTGAAGCCGAAGCGCAGGATGTCTTTGTGGCGCTGGCCATCGCCCGCGCGGAAGTCGCCCACCACGCCGCGCGCGATGAGGGCCTGCACGATGGCGTAGGCGCCTTCGTCCTTCGTGAGGCAGACCTGCGAGCCGCGCTCGGCCGGGTCGAGCGGCGTGGCCAGGCCGATGCCGTGGCCCTGGCAGCGTTCGTCCACGAGTTCGATGAAGAGGTCGGTGAGCGCGAGCGACTTGGTGCGCAGCGCGGCCATGCCGCCATGGGCTTCGGCGGCGAGCAGGGTGTCCACGCCGCATTCGAGCGCGGCCAGGCTGATCATGGGCTGGGTGCCGCACTGGTAGCGCGTGATGCCGGGCGCGGGCCGGTAGTCGGGCGTGAACTCGAAGGGCGTGGCGTGGCCCCACCAGCCGGCCAGGGGCTGCCAGAAGCGGTCGGCGTGGCGCGGGTTGACCCACACGAAGGCCGGCGCGCCCGGGCCGCCGTTGAGGTACTTGTAGCCGCAACCCACGGCGTAGTCGGCGCCCGCGCCGGTCAGGTCCACTGGCACGGCGCCCGCGCTGTGCGCGAGGTCCCACAGCATGAGCGCGCCGGTGGCGTGCGCGGCGGCGGTGATGGCGGGCATGTCGTGCATGGCGCCGGTGCGGTAGTTCACGTGGGTGAGCATGAGCACGGCCACCTCGGGCGTGAGGGCGGCGGGGATTTCTTCGGGCTCCACCAGCATCAGCTCGAAACCGTGCTGCTGGCACAGGGCTTCGGCGATGTAGAGGTCGGTGGGGAAGTTGCTGCGCTCGCTCACGATGCGCCGGCGCTTGGGGTGGTCGACGCTGGCGAGGTCCATCGCGGCCGAGAGCACCTTGAAGAGGTTGACCGAGGTGCTGTCGGTGGCGACCACGGTGCCGGGCTCGGCGCCGATGAGGCGCGCGATCTTGTCGCCCACCTTCTTCGGCTGGGCGAACCAGCCGTGCTTGTTCCAGCTCTGGATGAGGTCGGTGCCCCATTCCTGCGTCACCACCTCGGCCACGCGCGCGGGGGCGCTGCGCGGCATCACGCCGAGCGAGTTGCCGTCGAGGTAGATGGTGCCCTCGGGAATGAAGAAGAGGTCGCGCAGGGCGCGCAGCGGGTCTTGCGCGTCGAGCGCGCGGCAGTCGGCGAGGGTGGGGGCGTTGTTCATGGCAGTTGGCGCAGCACGGCGCGCACGGGGCTGGCGTCGGCGGTGGTGAGTTTGAGGGGCAGGGCGATGAGTTCGTAGTCGCCTTCGGGCACGCCGTCGAGCAGCAGGTTTTCCAGCACGCGCAGGCCGCGCCGGCGGATGGTCTGGTGGCTGTCGAGCGTCTTGCTGCTGGCGGGGTCGATGCTGGCGCTGTCGATGCCGATGAGCAGCACGCCGAGGTCGGCGAGTTGTTCCACGGTGTCGGGCGCGAAGGCGGGCAGGGCGTCGTCGAAGCGGTCCTGCGGCTGGTGTTCGTACACGCGCACGAGCACGCGCTGGGGAAGGTCGGTGAGCGCGTGCGCGATGTGTTCGGGCCTGACCAGCGGGCCGCAGCCGATGGCATGGATCACGCGGCAAGGGCCGAGGAAGGCGTCGAGCGGCACATGGCCGATGGCGGCGCCGTCGGCGTCGTAGTGCAGCGGCGCGTCGGCGTGCGCGCCCACGTGGGGCGAGAGCGTGATGGCGCTGACGTTGACCGGGCAGCCCGGGCCGATGGTGGCGGCCCACTCCTGGGTGTAGGCGGTGTCACCCGGAAAAACCGGGGCGCCGGCGTGCACCGGCGGAGAGATGTCCCAGAGCTGTTTCATGGTGCATGGAAGGTAGCACCCTGAAAAATTCCGTGGTGTCGGTTATTGCCAACAGACCCGGAAAATAGTTGAGGCTTGAATCAAATAAGCGCCGGCAGGCCGTGGCGCTGGCGGGCGCGCGCGCAGGCGTCGCTGCCTTCCTCGAACTCGCGGCAAGGCGAAGGCCGCCATTCGTAGATGCCGCAGACCGCCTTCTGGCCCACCTTGCCGGTGAGGGCGGCGCAGCGGGGCGGCGAATGGTCGGTGCCGCGCAGGCGGGCGGTGTGCTCGGTGACCTCGACCGCCAGCCCGCCAGGCACGCAGCCGCCCATCTCGTCCAGCTCGTGAACGGAGAAATCGACCCGGAAACAGGCGCAGCAGGCGCCGCAACTGGTGCAGGCGCTCATGGAACCCGAGGCGCGAGCGCCGGCGCGCGGTAGACCAGCACCTTGAGCGCGCGCTCGGGCGAGGCGTCGGCAAAGGCCTCGGGGTTGGGCAGGCGCTGTTCGAACACCAGCTCGGGCGCGGCTTCCTGCATCTGCTGCCGCAGGAAGGCGGTGTCGAGCTCGGGCGCGTTGAGGCAGAGCAGCACCCGGCCGCCGGGCAGCAGCAGGTCGGGCAGGCGGCGCATCAGGCGCTGGTAGTCCTTGGTGGCGACGAAGCTGCCCTTCTGGAAGCTCGGCGGGTCGACGATGACCAGGCCGTAGGGGCCGCCGCGGGTGATCTTGCCCCAGGTCTTGAAGATGTCGTGCGCGAGGAAGCTGGCGCCGCCCGCGAGGCCGTTGAGCGGGTGGTTCTGCTGGCCGATGACCATGGCGCCGCCGCTCATGTCCACGTTGACCACCTGTTTCGCGCCGCCCTGCAGCGCCACCACCGAGAAGGCGCAGGTGTAGGCGAACAGGTTCAGCACCTTTTGTTTGTCGGCATGC
The DNA here is from genome assembly GCF_058796355.1 of Hydrogenophaga sp. GW823-FHT04C09. Lineage (NCBI taxonomy): Bacteria > Pseudomonadati > Pseudomonadota > Betaproteobacteria > Burkholderiales > Comamonadaceae > Hydrogenophaga > Hydrogenophaga sp. GW823-FHT04C09. Next base: position 175,197 of record NZ_JBXAIO010000009.1, read on the forward strand.
TCGCGCACCCATTGGCGGCCTTCGGCCATGTCCAGGAACAGGCCGTGGTTCTGGCCCTTGAGCACGTGCACCAGGAAGCGCGCGCCGCGCTCGCTCACCACGTGGGGTTCGGGCACGGCGCCGGCCATCAGGCGGGTTTCGGTCTGGCTGTCGTGCCGGCACTGGAAGACCCAGTTCAGCGGTTCGCCGGGCGCCACCTGGGTCCAACGTTCGGTCAGCGCGGTGTGCAACACGGCCAGCGTGGCCTCGTTCACGGGTTGGAAGCTGGTCAGCACCCAGACCGGGGGAAAGGCGTCCAGCGCCCACTGCTCGCAGCCCGGGTGCAGGCCGCCCCGGCCGTGGAAGACCCGCCGCGCCTCGGCGGCGGGTTCGAGGCGCGCGATGGCGTCGAGCAGGGCTTGCATCAGGCCAGGCGGCCGAGCAGCAGGTACTCCATCAGGGCCTTCTGGACGTGCATGCGGTTCTCGGCCTCGTCCCAGACGACGGACTGCGGGCCGTCGATCACCTCGGCGCTGACCTCTTCGCCCCGGTGCGCGGGCAGGCAGTGCATGAAGAGGGCGTCGGGCTGGGCGGTGCGCATCATGGCTTCGTCCACGCACCAGCGCTTGAAGGCGGCGCGCCGCACCTCGTTTTCGGCCTCGAAGCCCATGCTGGTCCACACGTCGGTGGTGACGAGGTGGGCGCCCGCGCAGGCTTCGAGCGGGTCCTTGAAAACCTTGTAGCAGTCCGGGTTGCGGATGCCGGCGAGCACCGGGTCCACCTCGTAGCCGCTGGGGGTGCTCACGTGCACCGTGAAGCCCAGCAATTCGGCGGCCTGCAGCCAGGTGTTGGCCATGTTGTTGCCGTCACCGACCCAGGCCACGACCTTGCCCTGGATGGAGCCGCGCCGCTCGATGAACGTGAAGATGTCGGCCAGGATCTGGCAGGGGTGGAACTCGTTGGTCAGGCCGTTGATGACCGGCACGCGCGAGTGCGCCGCGAAGGCTTCGATCTTGCTCTGCTCGAAGGTGCGGATCATCACGATGTCGACCATGCGGCTGATCACGCGCGCGCTGTCCTCGATGGGCTCGGCGCGGCCGAGCTGGCTGTCGCCGGTGGTCAGGTGCACCACCGAGCCGCCCATCTGGTACATGCCGGCCTCGAAGCTCACGCGGGTGCGCGTGCTGGCCTTCTCGAAGATCATGGCCAGGGTGCGGTCGGGGTCGGCGAAGGGCTGGTACTTCTCGACCGCCTTGAACTTGCGCTTGATGAAGGCCGCGCGCTCGAACAGGTAGGCGTAGGTGGCGGCGTCGAGGTCCTTGAACTGCAGGTAGTGCGGGATCGTCATGGCGGGGGCGGCGCTCATTCGGCCAGGAAGGCGTGGATCAGCGGCAGCAGGATGGCGGCCACCTCGTCGGCCTCGGCCGTGGTCATGATCAGCGGGGGCACCATGCGGATCACGCTGTCGGCCGTGACCGAGAGCAGCAGGCCGGCGTCGGCGGCGCGCTGGGTGATCACGCCGCAGGGCTTGGTGAGCTCGATGCCGATCATCAGGCCCTGGCCGCGGATCTCCTTCACGCCGGCCTTGCCGATCAGGTCCTTTTCCAGCACGGTGCGCAGGTGCTGGCCCACGCGGGCGGCGTTCTCCAGCAGGCCTTCCTCTTCCATGATGCGGATGGTCTCGACCCCGGCGCGCATGGCCAGCGGGTTGCCACCGAAGGTGGTGCCGTGGTTGCCGGGCTGGAAGATGTTGGCGGCCTTGGGGCCGGCCACGACCGCGCCGATCGGCACGCCCGAGCCCAGGCCCTTGGCCAGCGGCATCACGTCGGGCACGATGCCGGCCCACTGGTGGGCGAACCACTTGCCGGTGCGGCCCATGCCGCACTGCACTTCGTCGATCATCAGCAGCCAGTCGTTGGCGTCGCACAGGGCGCGCACGTCCTTCAGGTACTGCGAGCGCATCGGGTTCACGCCGCCTTCGCCCTGGATGGTCTCGAAGAACACGGCGACCACGTTGGGGTTGCCGGCGGTGGCCTTCTTCAGCGACTCGATGTCGTTGAGCGGCACGCGGATGAAGCCTTCGACCAGCGGGCCGAAGCCGGCCTGCACCTTGGGGTTGCCGGTGGCCGAGAGGGTGGCGATGGAACGGCCGTGGAAGGCTTTCTCGTAGACCACGATCTCGGGGCGCTCGATGCCCTTGTCGTGGCCGTACTTGCGCGCCAGCTTGAGCGCGGCCTCGTTGGCTTCCAGGCCGGTGCTGCAGAAGAACACGTTGGTCATGCCCGAGCGCTCCACCAGCATCTGCGCGAGGTGTTCCTGGTCAGGCACGTGGTAGTAGTTGCTGGAGTGGATCAGCTTGGCGATCTGGTCCTGCAGAGCGGGCACCAGTTTGGGGTGGCCGTGGCCCAGGGTGTTGACGGCGATGCCGCCCAGCGCGTCCAGGTACTCCTTGCCGTTGGTGTCCCACAGGCGCACGCCTCGGCCGTGTGACATCGCGATCGGCAGGCGGCCGTAGGTGTTCATCACGTGGGGCGAGGCGACGGGCTTGAGGGCGGCGTTCATGCAGGGACTCCGGTGGGAAGGGCCAAAAAGAAAGCGGCTCAACGAAGGTTGAGCCGTTGAAGCGCGATTTTAGGGGCAGCGGGCGGGCATCATCATTGCTTGTTGGGCATCGCTGAAATGCGCCCGGTGTACGCTAGCGGGTCCGGGTTATCCCTCGTTCCAAGTCTTATATAAGATAGAATACCTGCCTCCTGCCCCGGCGAGCGATCCTCGGTCCGGCGGCGGCATTCTTCCAGTCGAGCCCTCCATCCGAAGGCCTCTCCCCCCGATGGTTTCACCGACAGCCAAACAAGTTTTCATCCAGGGTGTCACGAAGGACGGCCGCACGTTCCGACCCAGTGACTGGGCCGAGCGCCTGGCCGGGGTGATGAGCTCGTTCCGCCCCGGGGGCGCCACCCCCGGCAGCCACCTGAGCTACTCCCCCTGGTGCGTGCCCAACAACATCAACGGCATCAAGTGCGTGGTGGTGCATGCGGACCTGCGCGAGGCCGAGCCCATGGCCTGGGACTTCTGCATGAACTTCGCGCGCGACAACGGCCTGCAGGTGGTCGAGGCCTGCCTCCTCCCCGATCCCCCGTCCAAGACCTGATCCCCCCGCTTTTGGCGCGGGCAACAAAAAAGCCGTCTTGCGACGGCTTTTTTGCTTTTGCTGGCAGCGCACCCGTTTCAAACGGCAGGCCTTGGGGGCCCGGGCTGGTGGTCTGGCGGGGCCAGACCGGGGCGGGTTCAGGCAGCGGCTGCTGCGAGACCCTTGACTTTGGCCGACAGGCGGCTCTTGTCGCGCGCGGCCTTGTTCTTGTGGAAGATGCCCTTGTCGGCGACGATGTCGACGACTTTCTGCATCTTGGCGAACAGTTCGGTCGCCTTGGCTTTGTCACCGGTCAGAACGGCTTTTTCAACGTTCTTGACGGCGGTGCGGTATTTGGAGCGCAGCGAGGTGTTGGCTGCATTGATCTTGACGTCCTGGCGCACGCGTTTGCGGCCAGACGCCAGGCGGGGGTTCTTTTTCTTCGGCTTGGTTGCCATGGTGAGTTCCTTCGGTGTTTGGGGATGATGCCAGCAAAGCCCGCGATTTTAGCACGGCCTGCCGGGCTGGCAAGGGTGGCCGGCCGGGCGGGGGGAGGGGGCGATCCCGGTCGTTACACTCGCCGCGTGACCCTTTTCAAGTCCGCCTCCCTCGTTTCGCTGCTCACGCTGGCGTCCCGCATCACCGGCCTGGTGCGCGAACTGCTGATGGCGGCGACCTTCGGCGCCAGCGCGCTGACCGACGCCTTCAACGTCGCTTTCCGCATCCCCAACCTGCTGCGCCGGCTGTTCGCCGAGGGCGCGTTCAGCCAGGCGTTCGTGCCGGTGCTGGCCGGCGTGCGGGAAAAAGAGGGCGACGACGCCACCCGGGTGCTGGTGAACCAGATCGCCACCGTGCTGGCCTGGGCGCTCACCGCCACTTGCGTGCTGGGCGTGGTGGGCGCGCCGGTGCTGGTCTGGGCCATGGCCAGCGGCCTGGACGACCCCGGCTTCGACGCCGCCGTGTTCATGACGCGCTGGATGTTCCCCTACATCGCCTTCATGTCCTTCGTGGCGCTGTCGGCCGGCATTCTGAACACCTGGAAACGTTTCGCGGTGCCGGCGGCCACGCCGGTGCTGCTCAACGTGGCCATGATCGCCGCCGCCGGCTGGGGCGCGCCCTGGTTCGCTTCGCTGGGCATCGAGCCCATCTACGCCATGGCCGGGGGCGTGCTGCTGGGCGGCACCCTGCAGCTGGGCGCGCAGATCCCGGCGTTGCGCCGGCTGGGCCTGCTGCCGCGCGTGAGCCTGCGCTGGTCGGCGCTGAAAACCGCCTGGCACCACCCCGGCACCCGCCGGGTGACCACCCTCATGCTGCCGGCGCTGCTGGGCGTGAGCGTGGCGCAGATCTCCCTGCTGATCAACACCCAGATCGCCTCGCACCTGGGCGCCGGCAGCGTGAGCTGGCTGACCTACGCCGACCGCCTGATGGAATTCCCCACCGCCATGCTGGGCGTGGCGCTGGGCGTGGTGCTGCTGCCGCAGCTGGCGGCGGCCAAGGCGTCCGACGACGCGGACCGCTACAGCGGCCTGCTCGACTGGGGCCTGCGCCTGGTGGTGCTGCTGGCCGTGCCCTGCGCGGTGGCGCTGCTCACCTTCGCCCACCCCCTGGTGGCCGTGCTGTACCACTACGGGGCGTTCACCGGTGCCGACGTGCAGCGCACCGCCACCGCCCTGATGGGCTACGGCGCCGGCCTGATCGGCCTGGTCGCGATCAAGGTGCTGGCGCCGGGCTTCTACGCGCGGCAGGACATCCGCACGCCGGTGAAGATCGCCATTGGCGTGCTGGTGCTCACCCAGGTGCTCAACGTCCTGCTGGTGCCCCGGCTGGCCCACGCCGGGCTGGCGCTGGCGATCGGCATCGGCGCCATGGTCAATGCCCTGTTCCTGCTGGTGGGGCTGATCCGCCGGGGCGCTTACAAACCGTCACCGGGCTGGGCCCGCTTCGGCATGCAGGTGCTGGCGGCCAGCGCCTTGCTGGCGGTGTTCCTGATGTGGGTGGCGGCGCGCTTCAACTGGCTGGGCTTCGAAGGCCAGGCCCTGCAGCGCGTGGGCCTGCTCACGCTGTGCGTGCTGGGCGGGATGTTGGTCTATTTCCTCACGCTGCTGCTGGCGGGGTTGAACCTGAGGCAGTTCGTCAGAAAATGACGTAATCTGCGGAAACCGGATTCCCCACCATGCCGACCGCGTACGAATACCCCGCGCCGACCCCCCTGGGCTACTTTGCCGCCCTGGTGGGCGACGACGAGGCTTTGCCCCTGTTCGAGGCGGCCACGGCCGTGGCCCAGGACGAATACCCCGACCTCGACGTGCAGCAGGTGCTGGGCGATGTGGATCAGATGCTCGCGCGCGTGCGCCGGCGCTGCGCCGCCGACGCCGGGCCGCTGCAGCGGCTGCGCACGCTCAACCAGTTCTTCTTCCGCGACATGGGGTTCGGCGGTAACGTCAACAACTACTACGACCCCGACAACAGCTTTCTCAACGCCGTGCTGCGCACGCGCCGGGGCATTCCCATCACGCTGGCCGTGCTCTGGCTGGAGCTGGCCCAGGGCCTGGGCCTGAAGGCGCGTGGCGTCAACTTTCCCGGCCACTTCATGGTCAAGGTCAACCTGCCCAATGGCCAGGTGGTGATCGACCCCTTCACCGGCCAGTCGCTCAGCCGCGAGGACCTCTCGGAACGGCTGGAGCCCTACAAGCGCCGCAACGGCCTGGTGGACGACTTCGACGTGCCGGTGGGCCTGTACCTGCAGGCCGCCACGCCGCGCGAGATCCTGGCGCGCCTGCTGCGCAACCTCAAGGAAATCCACCGCACGCAGGAAGACTGGCTGCGCCTGATCGCCGTGCTGGACCGCCTGCTCATCCTGTTGCCCGACGCCTGGATCGAGTACCGCGACCGGGGCCTGGCCTGGGCCGAGATGGGCGACGTGCGCCTGGCCGTGGGCGACCTGGAAACCTACGTGGAACACGCCGACGACACGCTGGACCGCGACGCCATCGCCCAGCGCCTGCAGGAACTGCGCCGCGCGCTCAACTGAGCCGCCGCCCGCCCGCGGGGGCGGGGATGTGTCGCCATGTAATTCCGTTTGACGCGAGCCGGCCGCGCAGGGACCATGCGCGCCAACCCCCGCCAATCCGGCGACAAGAAAAACGACGGTATGAAACAACTGATGCTGGTGGGCGCCACCGGTCTGGTGGGCAGCCATGTGCTGCGACAGGCCCTGGCCGACCCCGCCGTGGAACGCGTGGTCGCGCCGACCCGCCAGCCGCTGGCCCCACACCCCAAACTGCTCAACCCCGTGGTGGACTTCGAGCGCCTGCCCGAAGACGCCGATTGGTGGCGGGTGGATGCGGTGATCTGCACCCTGGGCACCACCATCCGCGCGGCGGGCTCGCAGGCCGCTTTCTACAAGGTGGACCACGACCACCCGCTGGAGGTGGCCTACCTCGCGCGCCGCCATGGCGCGCGGGCCTTCGCCCTGAACTCCGCGCTGGGGGCCGATGCGCGTTCGCGCGTGTTCTATTCGCGCACCAAGGGCGAGGTCGAGCGCGACCTGCAGGCCGTGGGCTACCCCTCGCTCACGCTGGTGCGCCCGGGCCTGATCGACGGCCTGCGGCCGCAGAGCCGGCCCCTGGAACGGCTGGCGGTGCTGGTCTCGCGAGGCGTGCAGCCCCTGCTGCCGCGGCGCTACCGCGTGGTGCCGGCCGAGCGCATCGCGCACCACCTGCTGCAGGCCGCGCTGGCGGCGGCGCCGGGCGTGCACGTGCTGCCGTCCGAAGCGCTGATCTGAGCGGCGGCCGCGGCGCGGCTGCTTTTTTTCGCATATGGAAACTCGGAATCGATCGTTGTTGATGCGCTGACCCGTTCCTAGACTGCCTCCTCTGAACACATTTGTTGGAGAGCAGACGATGGCGCAACGTGGCCTTTCTTCCCCGCTGTTGAGCGATGCCGCCGGGCAGCAGCAGATCGAGACCGATGTCCTGGTGATCGGGGGCGGGCCGGCGGGCGCCTGGGCGGCCATCGCGGCCGCCGCGCGCGGCGCCAGCGTGACCCTGGTGGAGAAGGGCTTCTGCGGCACCTCCGGCGCCACCGCGCCCTCGGGCACCGGCCTGTGGCACGTGCCGCGCGACGCGGCCGCGCGCGAGAAGGCCAAGGCCAGCCGCTACGCCATGGGCGGTGAACTGGCCGAGCACGCCTGGATGGACCGTGTGCTCGAACAAACCTGGCTCAACACCGAGACGCTCACGGAATGGGGCTACCCCTTCCCGATCGACACCGAAGGCCAGCTGCAGCGCACCTCGCTGCAGGGGCCGGAGTACATGCGCCTGATGCGCAAGAAGGTGAAGGAGTCGGGTGCCCGCATCCTCGACCACAGCCCGGCGCTGGAGCTGCTGACCGACGAGAACGGCGATGTGGCCGGCGCCACCGGCCTCACGCGCACCACCGGCGAGACCTGGGTGGCGCGGGCCGGCGCGGTGGTGATCACCACCGGCGGCTGCGCCTTCCTGAGCCGGGCGCTGGGCTGCAACGTGCTCACCGGCGACGGTTACCTGATGGGCGCCGAAGTCGGCGCCGAGCTCTCGGGCATGGAGTTCTCCAACGCCTACGGCCTGGGGCCTTCGTTCTCCTCCGTCACCAAGTCCCTGTTCTACAACTGGGCCACCTTCTACGACCGCGACGGCGTGGCCATCGAGGGCGCGGGCTCGTCTCGCGGCCGCAGCGTGATCGCGCGCACGCTGCAGACGCAGCCGGTGTTCGCCTGCCTGGACCGGGCCGACGCCGAGATCCGCGCCTGGATGCGCCACGCGCAGCCCAATTTCTTCGTGTCCTTCGACCGCCAGGGCATCGACCCGTTCAAGGACCACTTTCCGGTGGCCCTGCGGCTGGAAGGCACGGTGCGCGGCACCGGCGGCCTGCACGTGATCGGCGACGACTGCGCGACCTCGGTGCCCGGCCTGTACGCGGCCGGCGACGCCGCCACTCGCGAGCTGATCTGCGGCGCCTTCACCGGCGGCGGCAGCCACAACGCGGCCTGGGCCATGTCGTCCGGTTTCTGGGCCGGCGCGGGCGCGGCCGACTTCAGCCATGGCGCACGCAGCCTGGTCAAGCGCCGTCTGCACCGTGCGGGCACCGCCGGTATCCAGGAAGGCGGGGCCCCGGCCTGGGACCCGGAAGAACTGGTGCGCGCGGTGCAGGCCGAGGTGTTCCCCTACGAACGCAACTGGACGCGCCGTGCCGACCTGTTGGAGGACTCGCTGCAGCGGCTCGACGCCCAGTGGGCGCGTGTGCGCCACGCCAGCGCGCCGAGCCTGCAGCAGGCGGTGCGTGCGCGCGAAGCCGTGGCCATGCTGGCCACCTCGCGCTGGATGTACCGCAGCGCCCTGCAGCGCACCGAGACGCGCGGCATGGCCCGCCGGCAGGACCACGCCGGCCTGGACCTGGGCCAGCGGCACCGCCTCGTCAGCGGCGGCCTGGACGAGGTCTGGGTGCGCCCGCAAACCGTTCGCCAACCGGTCAACCTGGACCTTGAAAGGCTCGCCGCATGATCGAAATCGTCAGCCCCGAACGCTGCACCGGCTGCAACATCTGCGTGAGCGCCTGCCCCACGCAGGTGTTCGAGGCGGTGCCCGGCGGCATCCCGCGCATCGCGCGCCAGTCGGACTGCCAGACCTGCTTCATGTGCGAGCTGTATTGCCCGACCGATGCGCTGTACGTCGCGCCGGTGGCGGACCACGCCGTCACCGTGGCCGAGGAGGGCACCGAGGTGCGGCAATGGATCGGCAGCTACCGCCGCGCCGTCGGCTGGGGCAAGGACCGCCAGCCCACCGCCGCGCTCGATGCGAGTTTTGAACTGCTGCGGCGCGCGCACTGAATCTTCCCTATCCCACGAGAACCCACCATGACTTTCTGGAAACACCTGGCGGCCTTCGCGCTCGCCGCCACCGCCGCTTTCGGCGCCCACGCGCAGGCCCAGCCCGAGACCATCCGCTTCGGCGGTTTCGGCCAGGGCTTCGGCCAACCCCATGGCGTGGCCTTGCTCGCCATCGCGCAGGGCAAGGGCTTCATCGCCGACGAGTTCAAGGGCACGCCCGTGAAGCTCAGCTTCGAGTATTTCACCGGCACCGGTCCTGCGATCAACGAGGCCATCGCCAACAACCGGCTCGACGTCGCGCAGTACGGCTCGCTGCCCAACATCATCGGCAAGGCCGGCGGCCTGCCCACGCGCATCCTCGCGTCCTACGGCTACACCACCGTCTTCGGGCTGGCCCGCAAGGACCTGGAGGTGAACTCGTTCAAGGACCTCAAGGGCCGCAAGGTGGCGGTGGCCAAGGGCACGGTGCTGCACTGGGCGCTGCTCAAGGCCCTGCAGGACAACGGCCTCACGCTGCGCGACATCCAGCTGGTGGACCTCAAGACCGCCGACCAGCTCGCGGCCCTGAGCGCCGGCAGCGTGGACGCGGCGGTGGGCTCCAGCAGCCTGCTGACCCTGCGCGACAAGGGCGTGGGCAAGGTGTTCTATTCGTCCAAGGACCAGGGCGCGAAAGCCTCGGGCTTCGGTGGCATCCTGGTGAGCGAGACATTCGAGAAACAGTACCCCGACGCCACGCAGCGCATCGCCAACGGCCTGGTGAAAGCTGCCCACTGGCTGGGCCAGGAGGCCAACCGCGACGAGGCCTACCGCCTCTGGACGCTCTCGGGCATGCCCTACCAGGCCTTCAAGGACGACTACGACGGCGTCTCGCTCAAGGAAGCCTTCAATCCGCGCGTGGACGCCTTCCTGCTCAGCCAGTACGACGACGCGATCGACTTCACCAAGGACAACAAGCTGATCCGCAACGACATCGACGTGGCGAAGTGGGCCGCACCGCAGTACGTGGAGAACGCGCTGCGCGCCCAGGGCCTGCAGACCTACTGGACGAACCGCGCTGCCCTCGTGGCGCGCCGCTGAGGCCGATCCATGGCGGCCCTCGAACACCTGGCCGACGGGGTCGGCGCCTCGCCGCTGCCGCGCACCGCGGCCTGGCCCTGGCGCACCGCGTTGCCGGCCCCGCTGCGGCGCCTGCTGCTGGCGCTGGCCCTGCCGGCCGCGATCGTCGCGCTCTGGCAGTGGGCGGCGGTGCGGGGCTGGGTGCCGCCGCAGATCCTGCCCGCGCCCGCGCTGGTCTGGGACACGTTCCTGGAACTCGCGCGCGGCGGTGAGCTGCTCGACGGCTTCCTCATCAGCCTGCAGCGCATCGGCTCGGGCCTGGCCCTCGGCGGGCCACTCGGCCTGGCGCTGGGCATCTGGCTGGGCGTGTCGGCGCGCGCGCGCAGCCACCTGGAGCCCACGCTGCGCGCCCTGTTCGCGGTGCCCACGCTGGGCTGGATTCCCATCCTCATCCTGATCTTCGGCATCGACGAGGCGCTCAAGGTCATCGTGATCGCCAAGGCCGTGATGGTGCCCGTGGTGCTCAACACTTCCCGTGGCATCCGGAACATTCCGCTGGCCTACCTCGAAGCCGCGCGCGTGCTGCGCCTGCGGCCCTGGACGCGCCTGACCCGCCTCACGCTGCCGGCCTGCTTGCCCACGGTGTTCAGCGGTTTCCGCCTCGGCCTGAGCCATGCCTTCATCGCGCTCATCGTGGTGGAGATGCTCGCGGCCACCGAAGGCATCGGCTACATGATGGTCTGGGGCCGCAAGCTGTTCCAGCTCGACATCGTGATCGTCGGCATCGTGGTCGTGGGGGTGGCGGGCTATGCGCTGGACCTGCTGCTGCGCCGGCTCGAACGTGGCCTGAGCCGCTGGGCGCCCGGCCATGGCTGAGACCCGCATCCCCCCGGGCGCCTGGCTGCCGCTTGCCATCGGCGCGGCCTGGCTGCTGCTGGTCGACACCGGTGCCATTGCCCACCCGCTGATGGTGCCGCTGCACGAGGTGCTGGCCGCGCCGTTTTTCGACGAACAGGGCCGCCAGATCTGGTCGGCCGCCGCCAGCAGCCTGGTGCGCGTGGCACTGGGCTTTCTCATCGGCGCCAGCCTGGGCATCGCCGTGGGCGTGGCCGTCGGTCTGTCGCGACCGGCGCAACTGGCCGTCGCGCCCACCGTGCACGGCCTGCGCCAGGTCGCGCTGTTCGCCTGGATTCCCTTGCTCACCGCCTGGTTCGGCAACGGCGATCTGGTGAAGATCGTGTTCATCTCGATCTCCACCTTCTTCCCGGTCTTCCTCAACACCGAGCAGGGCGTGCGCGGCATCGCGCCGGCCTACCGCGAGGTGGCCGCGATCGTGCGGCTTGGGCCCTGGCTGCGGCTGCGCCGGCTGGTGCTGCCCGCGATCCTGCCCTCGGTGCTGACCGGCGTGGAGCTCGCGCTGCTGACGGCCTGGATCGGCACCGTGGGTTCCGAATACGCGATCGGCACCGGCCTGGGCATCGGCGCCTACCTCGCCACCGCGCGCGACGTGTTCCGCATGGACCTGGTGCTGATCGGTGTGCTGGTGATGGCCCTGGTGGGTTACGGCCTGAGCCGCGTCGCGCAGCTTCTTTTCCTGCGCCTCATTCCCTGGAGAACCCGCTGATGAGCACCCCCACCCTGGAGGCGGTCGCCCCCACCGCCCTGAGCCTGCGCAACGTGGGCAAGACCTACCGGATCGAGGGGCAGGACCTGCCGGTGCTGCAGCGCATCGGCCTGGAGATCGCGCGCGGCGAGTTCCTGGGCATCGTCGGTGCCTCGGGCTGTGGCAAGTCCACGCTGCTGCGCCTGATCGCGGGGCTGGACGACCGCTTCGATGGCGACATCCTGATCGATGGCGAACCGGTGGCCGGGCCGGGCGTGGAGCGCAGCCTGGTGTTCCAGGACCACCGCCTGTTTCCCTGGCTCAACGTCACGGACAACATCGGCCTGGGGCTCGACAGCCTGGACCTGAGCCGGCGCGAGCGCGAGGCGCGCATCCGCGAACAGCTCGAACTCGTGGGCCTCACGGGGTTCGCGCAAGCCTGGCCGCACCAGCTCTCGGGCGGCATGGCGCAGCGCGCGGCCATCGCTCGCGCGCTGGTCTCGCGGCCGGACATCCTGCTGATGGACGAGCCCTTCGGTGCGCTCGATTCGATCACCCGGGCTCACATGCAGGAAGAACTGCTGCGCATCTGGCGCGAGCGGCGCATCACCGTGGTGATCGTCACGCACGACGTGGACGAGGCTGTGTTCCTGGGCGACCGCGTGGCGGTGATGGAGCCCCGGCCGGGCCGGGTGCAGAGCGTGATCGATGTGGACCTGCCACGCCCGCGCGAGCGCACGGGCACGGCCTTCAATCAGATCAAGCAGCGCGTGCTCGGGCAGCTCAAGCGCTGAAACGGAGCACCCCCTGCGCGGCTTCGCCGCTCCCCCCTGAAGGGGGGCGACACCTTGGGCCGGCGAAGCCGGACCCTCGGTGTCTCTGGAAGGCGGGACTCAGGCCACGACCACGGCGGCGCCTTCGCCGCGTGCCGCGATCTTGCCGATCTCGTGCACGGTTTCACCGAGGCCGCGCAGCGTGGCGGCGCAGGCGGCGGCCTGGTCGGCGGCGATCACCACCACCATGCCGATGCCGTTGTTGAAGGTGCGGTTCATCTCGATGTCGTCGATGCCGGCGGTCTTCTGCAGCCAGGCGAACAGCTCGGTCTGCGGCCAGCTGCCCTTCACCAGGTGGGCGGCCGTGCCTTCGGGCAACACGCGGGGGATGTTCTCCAGCAGGCCGCCGCCGGTGATGTGGGCCAGCGCCTTGATGGGGTGCGCGGCCAGCGCGGCCAGCACGTTCTTCACGTAGAGCCGGGTCGGCTTCATGATCGCTTCGCGGAACGGCTGGCCGTCCAGCGTGGCGGGCAGGTTCGCGCCCGCGCGCTCCAGGCACTTGCGCACCAGCGAGAAGCCGTTGGAATGCACGCCGTGCGAGGCCAGGCCGAGCACCATGTCGCCGGCTTGCACGCTCTGGCCGGTGAGGATCTTGGATTTTTCGACCGCGCCCACGCAGAAACCGGCCAGGTCGTACTCGCCGGCCGGGTACATGCCCGGCATTTCGGCGGTTTCACCGCCGATCAGCGCGCAGCCGCTGAGCTCGCAGCCCTTGGCGATGCCACCGACCACGGCCGCGGCCGTGTCCACGTCGAGCTTGCCGCAGGCGAAGTAGTCCAGGAAAAACAGGGGTTCGGCGCCTTGCACCAGCACGTCGTTCACGCTCATGCCGACCAGGTCGATGCCCACGGTGTCGTGCATGTTCCATTCGAACGCCAGCTTGAGCTTGGTGCCCACGCCGTCGGTGCCGGAGACCAGCACCGGTTCCTTGTAACGCTTGGGCACCTCGAACAGGGCGCCGAAACCGCCGATGCCGGCCAGCACGCCTTCGCGCATGGTCTTCTTGGCCAGCGGCTTGATGCGCTCGACCAGGGCGTCGCCCGCGTCGATGTCAACGCCGGCGTCTTTGTACGAAAGAGGGGTGGAGGGGGTGGTCATGGGCGGTCGGCCCCGGCGCAGGGCGGGGCGGGTCGATGGGCTGGACGCGGGTGGGAGGGGACTTTCGGGTACCCTGGGGGGTGGCCCGATAGAATTTGCCCCTGATTTTAAGGGTTTGCTCTCCCGCATCCCTTGCCCACCCCGCCCAACCCCCGCCCCATGCCCCTGACCTCCAACCAGATCCGAGCCCTGCTGTGGGCCTCGATCGCGGTCGTCATCTGGCTGCTGCTTTCGCTGCTGGCCCCCGTGCTGATGCCCTTTCTGCTGGCCGCGGCGCTGGCCTATGCGCTGCACCCGCTGGTGGAGCGCCTGCACGGCAAGGGCGTGCCGCGCTGGCTGGGCGCGGGGCTGGCCATCACCCTGCTGATGATGGTGCTGCTGGCGGTGCTGCTGCTGATCGTGCCCGTCATCACCAAACAGGTGCCGCTGCTGCGCGAGCAGGTGCCCGAGCTGCTCAACCGGCTCAACGCCTGGCTCACGCCGCTGGCCGGGCGCTTTGGCGTGAGCCTGTCGGTGGACGTGAGCCTGGTGCGCGGCTGGCTGACCAAGCTGGTGTCCGGTCACGAAGGCGAGATCCTGGAGAGCCTGCTGGCGTCCCTGCGCATCGGCGGCAGCGCGCTGGCCGCTGTGTTCGGCAACCTGTTTCTCATGCCCATCGTGGCCTACTACCTGCTGCTGGACTGGGACAACCTGGTCGAGCGCACCAAGTCGCTGATCCCGCCGCGCTGGCGCGCCAGCGTGCAGAGCTTCCTGGACGAGACCGATGCGGTGCTGGGCCAGTACCTGCGCGGGCAACTGCTGGTGATGGGCGTGCTCGCGGTGTTCTACACCGTGGCACTGGCGCTCGTGGGCCTCGACCTGGCGCTGCCCATCGGCGTGTTCACCGGCCTGGCCGTGTTCGTGCCCTACCTGGGCTTCGGCCTGGGCCTGGTGCTGGCCCTGCTGGCCGCGCTGCTCGAATTCCAGACCGTGCTGGGCGTGGCCCTGGTGGCCGCCGTGTACGGCGTGGGCCAGGTGGTGGAAAGCCTCTACCTCACGCCGCGCCTGCTGGGCGAGCGCATCGGCCTGCACCCGATCGCCGTCATCTTCGCGCTGCTGGCCTTTGGCCACCTGTTCGGCTTCGTGGGCGTGCTCATCGCGCTGCCCGCCAGCGCGGTGCTGCTGGTGGCGATCCGCCGCCTGCGCCGCAGCTACATGGCCAGCGCGCTGTACCTGGAAGGCCCGCGCGCGGCGGTGCCGGAAAGCCCCGAGGCATGAGCACCGCCGGACCCACACCCCCCATGCGCCAGATGGCGCTGGACATCGGCTTCGCGCCGCTGCCCACCCTGACCAACTTCGTGGGGGCCGGCAACGAGGCCGCCATCGAGCACCTGCGCCTGTGGACCAACAACCCCCTGCGCTCGCCGGTGCCCACCTTCCTGTGGGGCGAGAGCGGCAGCGGCAAGACGCACCTGCTGCGCGCGGTGCGCGAGGCGCTGCGCGAGCAGGGTGGCCGCGTGGGCTGGCTGGACGCCACCGTGCTGGACCCGACCGAGTTCGACGACCAGTGGGATGCGGTGCTGCTCGACGATTGCCACCTCTACACCGCGGCCCAGCAGGCCGCGGCCTTCAACTGGTTCGTCAACGCGCAGAGCCCGGCGCACGGCGCCTCGCGCTGGGTGCTGGCGGCGGCGACCTGCCCGCCGGCCGACCTGCGCCTGCGCGAGGACCTGCGCACCCGCCTGGGCTGGGGCCACGTGTTCCAGCTGCAGGCGCTGAGCGAAACCGAACGCCGCGCCGTGCTGCGCCGCGCGGCGGACGACCGCGGCGTGTTCCTGAGCGACGAGGTGATGGACTTCATGCTGCGCCGCTTCTCGCGCGATCTCTCCAGCCTGATGATGCTGCTCGACCAGCTCGACGCCTATGCGCTGCGCACGCAGCGCGCCATCACCATTCCCCTGATCAAATCCATGCTGGAAAACGAATGAGATTGGCTCTCTTCGACCTGGATCACACCCTGATCCCGCTCGATTCCGATTACGCCTGGGGCGAGTTCACCGTCTCGCTTGGCTGGCGCGATGCCCAAGGTTTCTCCCAGGCCAACGCCGGCTTCTACGCCGACTACAAGGCCGGCACGCTCGACATCCACCACTACGTGCGCTTCGCCATCGAGGCGGTGCGCGAGCACGGCATGGCGGTGTCGCAGAAGGCGCACGAGCGCTTCATGCGCGAGGTGATCGAGCCCGCCATGCACGAGCCCGCGCGCGCGCTGCTGCGGCGCCACCAGGCCGCCGGCGACACGGTGGTCATCGTCACCGCCACCAACGAATTCGTCACCCGCCCGATCGCCCGGGCCTTCGGGGTGGACGAACTGATCGCGATCGAACTCGAGCGCGACGCGCGCGGCGAACCCACCGGGGCCATCCGGGGCACGCCGTCGTTCCGCGAGGGCAAGATCGCCCGTGTGGAACAATGGCTGGCCGCACGGGGACTGGACTGGTCGCGCGTGCAGCACAGCACTTTCTACAGCGACTCCATCAACGACCTGCCGCTGCTGGAAAAAGTCAACGAGCCCGTGGCCACCAACCCGGATGCCCGGCTCCGCGCCATTGCCCTCGAGCGGGGCTGGCGCACACTGAACCTATTCGAATGATCAAGAAATTCATCGATCGGCTGCTGGGCAAGTCCAGCGCCCCTGCCGGCCGCCGTGCCAACCCCTTCGGCAAGCGCGAAGACGTGCCGGCCAGCGTGCACGGCATCGACCGTTCGCTGGTGGACCAGCGCGCGCTGGACGTGGTGCACACCCTCAAGCAGGCCGGTTTCGAGGCCTACCTGGTGGGCGGCGCGGTGCGCGACCTGCTGCTGGGCCTGCGGCCCAAGGACTTCGACGTCGCCACCAGCGCCACGCCCGAGCAGGTCAAGGGCCTGTTCCGCCGCGCCTTCATCATCGGCCGGCGCTTCCGCATCGTGCACGTGATCTACGGCCGGGGGCGCGAGCACGAGGTCATCGAGGTCTCGACCTTCCGCGCCTACATGGACAACGCCGCGGCCGAGCAGGTGGCGGGCAACGAACGCACCAGCAAGGGCGAACTCGCGGGCATGAAGCACGCGGTGGACGCCAGCGGGCGCGTGCTGCGCGACAACGTCTGGGGCCCGATCGAGCAGGACGCGGCCCGGCGCGACTTCAGCATCAACGCGATGTACTACGACCCGGAGACGCAGACCGTGGTCGACTTCCACCACGGCATCCGCGACGCCAAGAAGCGCACGCTGCGCATGATCGGCGACGCCGCCACGCGCTACCGCGAAGACCCGGTGCGCATCATCCGCGCCGTGCGTTTCGCCGCCAAGCTCAGCGGCCTGGGTTTCACCTTCGACGCCAAGACGCTGGCGCCGCTGGCCTCGTCGCACACGCTGCTGGCCGATGTGCCTCAGAGCCGCCTGTTCGACGAAATGCTCAAGCTGCTGCAGACCGGCCACGCGCTGGCCAGCATCGAGCAGCTCAAGGCCGTGGGCCTGGGCACGGGCATCTACCCCTTGCTCGACATCGTCGTGCAGCGCGCCGACGACGACTTCGTGAAGCTGGCCCTGCAGGACACTGACCGCCGCGTGAGCGAAGGCAAGCCGGTGGCGCCGAGCTTCCTGTTGGCCTGCGTGCTCTGGGCCGACGTGCGCAAGGCCTGGAACCAGCACCTCACGCCGCGCCCGAACCAGCGCCCGCCCGCGCCCTTCGCGGCCCTGCAGGCGGCGGTGGACGACGCCTTCGAGGCCCGCATCGGCGACGTGTCGGGCCGCGGCAAGCTCGGCGCGGACATGCGCGAGATCTGGATGATGCAGCCGCGCTTCGACAAGCGCGTGGGCACCTCCCCGTTCAGCCTGGTCGAGCAGCCGCGTTTCCGTGCTGGCTTCGACTTCCTGCGCCTGCGCGGGCAGGTCGGTGAGGTCGAGGAAGAACTCGCGCACTGGTGGGAAACCTTCAGCACGGCGAGCGACGCCATGCGCGAGGACATGGTGGACGCGCAGCGCCGCGAGAACCTGGCCAAGCCGGGCGCCAGCAAGGCCCGGCGCGTCAAGCGCACGGACGCGGACCACCCGGCGGCGGCCGCTGCCGAACCGAACGAAGTCGATCCGCGTTTCCGCCCCGTCGAAGGCGACGAGGGTGGGGATGCGCCGTCGGACGACACCCCGCTGGACGAGGGTTCGGCACCGGCCAAGAAGCGCCGCCGTCGCCGCCGCAAGCCCAACGGCGCGGGACCGGTCGAAGGTGGCGGTGGTGGCTCGGACGAGGCCGGCGGCTGAGGTCTGCTGACACCACCGTGATGGCCGCGCCGCGCGCCGAGGTCACGGCCCATGTGGCCCTGGGCGCCAACCTCGGGGACGCCGGGAAGGCCTTGCGCGAGGCGCTTGCGGCCCTGGATGCCGTTCCTGGTGTGCGGGTGCAGCGCGCCTCCAGCCTGTACCGCACGGCACCGGTGGATTCCAGCGGGCCGGACTACCTCAACGCCGTGGCCGAGGTCGCCACCACGCTCACCGCGCCCGCCTTGCTCGACGCGCTGCAGGCCATCGAGCAGGCGGCAGGCCGCGAGCGGCCCTACCGCAACGCGCCGCGCACGCTGGACCTGGATCTGCTGCTGTACGGCGAGGCCCGCATTCACTCAACGCGGCTCACCGTGCCGCATCCCCGCATGGGCGAGCGCGCCTTCGTGCAGGTGCCTCTGGCGGAGATCGCGCCGCAACTCGTGAGCGCCGCCGCGCTGCGGGCGGTGGCGGGCCAGCGCATCGAGCGCGCGGGGCCGATCGAGGTGGGCGTCCGGCCTTGAAGGAGCCGGGGCCCGATGGCGCGTTTTTTTTGCCACCGGCGCGAACCGTTTGCCTCCGTTGCCGCCTCTTAGGGTTTGAGGGTCTTCCTCGGCCAACAAGGAGTGCATGGTGATCTATGTCAAGAATGTCCCGAACTGGGAGCGCGTGGTGCGGGTGGTCATGGGCGCCATGGCCATCGCTTTCGCGGTGGTCAACTGGGGCGTCTCGAACGTCGCCGTGGGGGCCGGCGTCATGGGCGCCGTGCTGGCCCTGAGCGGCCTGGTCGGCTTCTGCCCGATGTGCGCGATGTTGGGCCGCCAGCTCGACAAGAGGGCCTGAGCATGGCGGACAGCGTGGCGGACCGCGACCACCTCATCCTGGTGGCACAGACCGGCGACCCGGCCGCCATCGCCCGCCTGCTGGCCCTGTGCCAGACGGATGCGCGCCGCTATGCCCACAAGCACTGCCACGCCAGCGACGTCGATGATGCGGTCCAGGAATCCTTGCTGGTGGTCTCGCGAAAGGTCCAAAGTCTCCGGGCGGCCGCGGCGTTCTCGTCGTGGCTGTTCACGGTGATCCAGCGCGAGTGCCGCAAACTGTCGCGCAGCCTGTTCCGGTATGAACCCTTGACCGACGACATCGCCGAAGCGCAGATGCTGGACCGACCGGATGGTGCGCTGCGGATCGACCTGGCCCATGCCCTGGAGTCGCTGCCAGCCCACTACCTCGAGGTGGTGCTGCTGCGCGATTTCGAGGAACTGACCATCGCGGAGATGGCTCAACGGTTGAGCGAGCCGCCCGGCGCGGTCAAGAGCCGCCTGCACCGCGCCCGCGAACTGGTGCGCGAGTACCTGCTCGGCGCTGACGCGCCCGCCAAAAGCTGAGCGTGCCGGGCCTCAGGGGGCGAGCCGCTCGCGCAGCCAGCCGCCGTCGGCCTGCGCGGTGTAGCGCAGCCGGTCGTGCAGGCGGCTCTTGCGGCCCTGCCAGAACTGCCAGGTGTCGGGCTTGAGTCGGTAGCCGCCCCAGTGCGGCGGGCGCGGCGGTTTCAGCAGGAACTGCGCGCCGTACTTCGCGGCGTTGGTCACGAGCACCGTGCGGCTCTCGATCACCTCGCTCTGCGGGCTGGCCCAGGCGCCGATGCGGCTGTCCAGCGGGCGGCTGTGGAAGTACGCGTCGCTCTCTTCGTCGCTCACCTTTTCCACCGTGCCCTCGATGCGCACCACGCGCTCGAGCTCGACCCAGTGGAACTGCAGCGCGGCGAACGGGTTGCCCGCGAGCTCGCGGCCCTTGCGGCTCTGGTAGTTGGTGTACCAGACGATGCCGCGTTCGTCGCAGCCCTTGATGAGCACGATGCGCGTGCTCGGGCGCAGGTCCGAGCCCACGGTGGCCAGCGTCATGGCGTTGGGTTCAGGTACCTCACCACGGATGGCTTCGTTGAGCCACTGGTCGAACTGTTGCAGCGGGTCGGCGTGCGAGGCGGACTCGCTGAGTTCGGCCTTTTCGTAGCTCTTGCGCAGGTCGGCGATGTTCATGCGGGCAGTATAGGAGCGAGGCCCCGGCGGGGCCTTGTGTCGGGTCAATCGGCGAGCGCCAGCAGCTTCTGCAGTGCCCGGTCGTGGATGCCGTGGTGCAGCAGGCCCTCGAAGGTCTGGCGCGCGTAGTCCAGCGTGGTGCCATAGCGCCCGCAGGAGCGGGCAAAGATCTCGCGGTAGCGCTCGTCGCTCAGCGTGCCGGTGTAGCTGGGGCTCTGGCGCGAGAGCGTGAAGGCCAGCGCGCGCACCGGGCCCTGGGGCGTGTCGCAATGTAGCCACCTCGGGTCGTAGACCGGGTTGGGCATCTCGCGCGCCCACAGCACCGGCATGAGGGCTTCCACCTGCTCGTGCGGCACGCGCAGCGCCAGGCCGGCGCAGCTGCCGCCGGGCATCAGCGCGAACACCAGGCCCGGGCATTCATACGTGCCCCGGTTGACGCGGCTCCACATCTGCAGGCAGCGGTGGTAGCCGCGCACGCGCGCCGGGCGCTGCTCGGCGGCCTCGAACTCGGGGCGCCAGACCAGCGAGGCGTAGGCGAACACCCAGAGGTCTGGACGCGGCCCCTGCGCGCGCCATTGCGCCAGCGTATGGGCCATCATCTGCGCGCCGTTTCTCAGGGCAGGGTCGTGGAGCGCGCGCGTCCTCGGGGTGTCACGGTCGGCCATTTACAATCTTTGTCGAGTTCTTTCCCATTATTCTTCACGGAGTGTTTCCCATGTCCTCTCAGGATGACGAACCCGAGTACCGCGTTGTGGCGGTGGTGCTGATCAGCGCGATCCTGTTGGCGGTAGGCCTTGCCTTGGGCATGGGCATTTACAAGTCGCGCCAGTCCGCGCCCAGTGCCGGCCCGGCGGCAGTGGTTCCGGTCGCGGCCGTTGTGGCTGTGACCACGGTCACTCCGGTGGGCGACGACGCCAGCGTGGTGGTGGAAAACGGCGTGGTCAAGTTCTACTTCGCGTCTGGCAAGGCCGACCTGGCCGCCGGCGCGCTCGATGCGCTGGGCGAAGCGATCGCCGCGGCCAAGGCCGGCAAGAAGCTGGTGCTGTCGGGCTTTCACGACCTGACCGGCGACCCGGCTTTCAACGCCGAGCTGGCCAAGCAGCGCGCCATCGCCGTGCGCAGTGCCCTGGTGGGCGCGGGCGTGGCCGAAGGCGCGGTGGAGCTGAAGAAGCCCGAGCAGACCGCCGGCACCGGCAAGAACGCCGAAGCGCGCCGTGTGGAAGTGCTGATCGTGCGTTGAGCTGGCCTGAGCGCCCACAAAAAAGCCCGGCATGCCGGGCTTTTTTTCGTCCACGCCCGGCAGGCGTTCAACGCAGGCCCTGGCCCGCTTCCTTCTCCGCGCGCTGGATCAGCTCGATCTTGTAGCCGTCGGGGTCGGTCACGAAAGCGATCACCGTGGTGCCGCCCTTGACCGGGCCGGCCTCGCGCGTCACGTTGCCGCCGGCCGCCTTGATCTTCTCGCAGGCCGCGTAGGCGTCGGGCACGCCCAGGGCGATGTGGCCGTAGGCCGTGCCGAGTTCGTAGCTCTCGGTGCCCCAGTTGTAGGTGAGTTCGATCTCGGCCTGGGCCGGGTTGCCTTCGTAGCCCACGAAGGCCAGCGAGTACTTGTACTCGGGGTTCTCGGAGGTGCGCAGCAATTGCATGCCCAGCACCTGGGTGTAGAAGTGAATCGAGCGCTGGAGGTTGCCCACGCGCAGCATGGTGTGTAGAAGTCGCATGGGCCTTATTTTGACGGCACTTCAAAGACCAGGCAGGTCGTTGTGGCATGCGCGTACAGCTTGCCGTCGGGTCCCACGATGCGGCCCTCGGCGGTGGCCAGCTGCCGCCCGGCATGGACCACCGTGCCGATGGCGCGCAGCGGGCCGCTCTTGTAGGAGGCCGCGCGCACGATGTTCACGCTGAGTTCCGCCGTCGTGTAGGCCCGGCCCACCGGCATGACGGTGTGCACCGCGCAGCCCACGGCGGAGTCCAGCAGCGTGGCGTACCAGCCGCCGTGCACCGTGCCCAGCGGGTTGTAGTGCTTGAGCTGGGGCTGGCCCTGGAACACGGCCCGGCCTTCACCGATTTCCACCAGCGAGAAGTCCAGCGTGTCGGCGATGTGCGGGTAGGGCAGCTTGCCGTCGAGCATGGCCTGCATCTGCTGCATGCCGGTCAGGCCCGCGAGATCGGCGGGGTTGGCCAGGCCCACGCCCGCGCCGGCGTTCATGCGGGCCACGACGGCCTCGTATTGCTGGATCCACTGGGCCTGGGTTTCTTCGACGGTCATGGTTGAATTCCTTTTTGTTTGCAGGTACAAGTATTGTAGATACAATCGTCTCATGAATGCCGACAC
Organism: Hydrogenophaga sp. GW823-FHT04C09; assembly: GCF_058796355.1. NCBI lineage: Bacteria > Pseudomonadati > Pseudomonadota > Betaproteobacteria > Burkholderiales > Comamonadaceae > Hydrogenophaga > Hydrogenophaga sp. GW823-FHT04C09. Next base: position 197,405 of record NZ_JBXAIO010000009.1, read on the forward strand.
CCAGGTGACATCGCCGACCCCGGTGGGTTGCACCAACTTCAAGCTGCGCCAGCTCACGCGCCGCGTGACCCAGCACTACGACCAGCACCTGGCCGGCTCGGGGCTGAAGATCACGCAGTACTCGCTGCTGACGCACGTGGACCGCCTCGGTCCGCTGGCGCCCGGCGAGCTGGCCCGGCGCATGGACATGGGCGCCTCCACCCTCACGCGCAACCTGCAACCCATGATCGCGGCGGGCTGGCTGGCGATGGGCGAAGGGGTCGATGCGCGCAGCCGGCTCGTGCACATCACCGACGCCGGGCTGGAGCTGCGGCGCCAGGCGCAGCGGCGCTGGAAGGCCGCGCAACTCTCACTCAACGACAAGCTGGGCCTGGCCACCGTGGCGGCACTGCACGGGCTGCTGGACCAGGGGCTGGCCGCGTTTCACGAGGAAGACACCCATGAAGACTGAAACCTTGACCGCCGCCGCGCCCGCGCGCGCGCCCTATGTGTGGTGGCTGGTGCTGCTGGCCGCGGCCGGGGCTTTCGCGCTGACCATGGGCACGCGCCAGACCATGGGCTTTTTCCTCTCGCCGCTGAACACCGCCACCGGTCTGGGGGTGGGCAGCATCAGCCTGGCGTTCGCCTTCGGCCAGCTCTGGTGGGGGCTCACGCAGCCTTTCGCGGGCGCCGTGGCCGACCGCATCGGCGCCGGGCGCGTGCTGCTCGCGGGTGTGCTGCTGGTGGCGCTGGGCACCTACCTCACGCCGCTGATGACCAGCACCTGGGGCCTGATCCTGGCCATCGGCGTGCTCGCCGCCGGCGGCGCCGGCATGGCCGGGCCTTCGGTGCTGATGGCGGCGACCGCGCGCCTGATTCCGGCCGAACGCCGGGGCATGGCCACCGGCATCGTGAACGCGGGTGGCTCGTTCGGCCAGTTCCTCATGGCGCCCCTGGCCGCCGCGCTCACGCTGGGCCTGGGCTGGGTCGGTGCGCTGCAGGCGCTGGGCCTGATCGTGCTGCTGGCGCTGCCCGCGGCCTGGGTGTTGCGCGGTCCGGGCCCGGCTGCGAAGGCCGGGGCGGCGCCCGCGCCGGTGGCCTTGCCCACCGGCCAGGCGATCCGCCAGGCGCTGAACACGCCGAGCTACCTGCTGCTCTCGGCCGGTTTCTTCGTGTGCGGCTTTCACGTGGCCTTCCTCGCCACGCACCTGCCCGGCGTGGTGGCCGCGTGCGGCCTGCCGGCGCCGGTGGGTGCCTGGGCGCTGGGCGTGATCGGTCTGTTCAACATCATCGGCAGCCTGGCCATGGGCTGGGCCGTGGGCCGCTGGCGCATGAAGTCGCTGCTCTCGCTGGTGTACGCCTCGCGCGCCGTGGCGGTGCTGGTGTTCCTGCTGGCGCCCAAGACCGAGGCCGTGATGCTGACCTTCGCCGCCGTGATGGGCCTGACCTTCCTCTCCACGGTGCCGCCCACCGTGGGCCTGGTGGCCAAGTTCTTCGGCACCGGCAACATGGCCATGCTGTTCGGCATCGTGATGCTGGCGCACCAGGTGGGGGGCTTTCTCGGCGCCTGGCTGGGTGGCCAGGTGTTCGAGGCCACGGGCAGCTACGACTGGGTCTGGTACATCGACATCGTGCTGGCCGTGGGCGCGGCGCTGATCCACCTGCCGATCCGCGAAGCCGTGGTGGCGCGGCCCCGGCCCGCGTGAAGCAGGGCAGCGCTCAGACCGGCACGGTGTAGTTCAGCGCCATGCGCCCGCCGTCGACGGTGACGATCTCGCCGGTGACGTAGCTCGCCGCGTCGCTGGCCAGCCAGGCCACGACGTCGGCGATCTCGTCGGGTTCGCCGAGCCGCTTGAGCGGCGTGCGGCTCAGGATCTTGTGGCGCGCCTCTTCGCTGGTGAGCACGGCCTGGGCCGCGAGCTCGGTGGCGATGGTGCCGGGCGCCACTGCGTTGACGCGGATGCCGTGGTCGGCAAGCGCCAGCGCCATCACGCGGGTGAGCTGGTTGATGCCGCCCTTGCTCACGTTGTAGCTGGCGATGTTGGGGATGGCGAGCACGCCATTGACCGAGCTCATGTTCACGATGCTGCCGCCATCGGCCTGCTGCGCCATCGCGCGCGCCACCGCCTGGCCCATGAGGAAGGCGCCCTTGAGGTTGACGCGCAGCACCTCGTCGAAGTCTTCTTCGCTCACGTCCAGAAAGTGGGCCGCCTTGAAGATGCCGGCGTTGTTGACCAGCACGTCGATGCGGCCGTGGCTGTCCAGCGCCAGTGCGACGATGGCGTCCACGTCGGCCTTGTCGCCCACGTCGCAATGCATGTAGGTGCCGCCGAGTTCGCGCGCGAGGGCGCGGCCGCGCGCGTCGGCCACGTCGGCGATCACCAGCTTGGCGCCTTCGCGCGCGAAGCGGCGCGCACAGGCTTCGCCGATGCCCTGGGCCCCGCCGGTGACGAGGACGACGCGGCCCTGGTGGCCGAAATGCACGGAGGAGGAAGAGGCTGGGGTGTTCATGCCGCCATGGTAGCGACGGGACTCAGCGCGGTCCGCGCTCCTGCAGCGACGGCAGCTGTTCGGCGTGTCCCGCCTGTTGCGCGAGATCGATGGCGCGCAGGCCATCGCGGTCGGTGCGCTCGGGGTCGGCGCCTGCGCCGAGCAGCAGGCGCACCAGCGGGGCATCGCCGCGCTGCGCGGCCAGCATGAGCGCGGTGCGGCCCCGCGCGTCGGCGGCGTTCACGTCCGCCCCCTGGGCCAGCGCGTCGCGCACATCGGCGACCGCGCCACGCGCGGCGGCGGCCAGCAGGGCCGCGGCGGGCGAGAGCGGTGCGATGGCCTGGGGTGCGGGTGCGCCACGCCGCGCTGACAGGGCGGCGGGGGCCTGCTCTTGTGCCAGACCACGGGCACGGGGCGTGGTCGCCATGTCGGTCGATGCGGCGGCAGGGGCTTCGGCCTCCGCTGCCCTGTTGGCCACACCAGGGGCGACAGGAGGGGCTTCTGCCGGCGCCGGAGCTGGCGGCGCGGGGGGCGGCAAGGTGGCTGCCGGTGCTGGACCGCGCGGCTTCGGGCGTTCGGACAAGGGGCGCGGTGCGGCCGGCGGGGTGGGCCGGGGTTCGGGCGGCACCGCGGCTGCGGGTGCGGCTTCCTGCGCGGCGGCCGGGGCCTCTGCCGGTGCCGCTGCGCGGGAGGGCGCCTGGGCCTCGCCGAGGGCGATCTCCCGTTCCTCGGGTGTGCCGCGATCGAACTGCAGCACCACCAGCGTGGCCAGGCCCAGCACCGCCAGGCCACCGAAGGCGCGCCAGCGCCAGGCCGAATCGTTGGCGGCCGGCGGCTTTGTGTTCCCAGGGGTTTCGCGGGCTTGGGCCGCGGCGGTGCGCGCCTCGGCCAGCACCTTCTCGCGCAGGGCTGTGTCGGGGCGCGCGGGGTCGTGTGCGTTGGCCTCCCGGTAGCGCTGCAGCAGTTCGTCTTGCGGCTTCATGCAAAGGCCTCCAGGGCTTGGCGCAGGCGCTCGCGCGCGTAGCGCAGCCGGCTCTTGGCGGTTTCGGCGTTCACGCCCGTGGCCTGCGCGATCTCGGCCAGGCTCAGGCCCCCTTCGGCCTGCAGCAGGAAGGTTTCGCGCTGCGGCAGGGGCAGGGCGGCGAGCGCGTCCAGCAAGGCCTGGGCCTGCTCGCGCGACTGCAGCTGCCGCACCGGGCCGAAGCCCGAATCGGCCGCCAGCGTGTCGGCGAGGGCGGCGCCGTCGTCGGTTTCCGCATCGAGGCTGGCGTGGGCCTTGTGGGTGCGCCAGTGATCGACCAGGCGGTGGTGGGCCAGGGTGAACAGCCAGGTGCGAAACCGCGCGCGGGGTTCGTAGCGCGGGGCCTGGCGGATCAGCGAGAACCACACGTCCTGCACCAGGTCATCGGCCAGCGCGCGGTCGTGCACGCTGCGCTGCACGAAGCGCCACACCGGCAGGGCGTGGCGGTCGTACAGGGTTTCGAAGGCGCGCGCATCGCCCGCGGCAAAGGCCTGCATCAGGGTTTCATCGGCGGGCACGGCCTCTTCGGACATGCCCGCGATTATGGGAGCCGGGGGACCATCAACTCGGGTCGGGCGCGTAACCGGGGGGCACGGCGCCGGGGAAGGGATTGGGCCTGGGCGGCACAGCCTGCGTGGGGATGATGCCCATGGCGATCAGGTTCTCGCGGCTGTCGTAGCGGATGCGGATGACTTCATCGGGCCGGTCGCTGCGCCGCTCGAAGGTGGTGTGGGTGATGGGCGCATCCTCGCGCGCGCCGTGCCCCGTGCCCAGGCGCGGCGCCGGCGCGGCGGGGGCCATGCGGCGCGCGGCCAGCGACTCGGCGCGTTCGCGTGGTGCTTCGCTCTCGGCCTGCGTTTCGGCGGCGGCGTCGGCGGCCGAAGAGCGGTTCTGCGCGCCGCTCTGCTCGCGCAGCGAGGGCCAGGGCACCACCGCCGGCGGCGGTGGTGGCAGGGGTTTTTCGCGGAACACGGCCACACCGATCACGCCCACGTGGGCCGGGCGGCCGGTGCGTTCGGCGTACGAGGCGCTCGATGCCGTGAAGTGGAAGGCCGCGACCTCGGCATCGCTCTTGCGCCAGCCGGTGATGGCGTGCTGTTGCCACGGGGAGAGCACGTAGCCGGTCTGCTGCCAGGCGGCGGTCTCGCCCGAGATCACGTTCACACCGTCGACCGAGACCACGCCGAGCACCCGGCCCGGCGTGGCGTTGCGCACCGACACGGCGTAGCGCGCGCCGGGCCGCCCGGCGACCCAGTGCTCGCCCTGGTGGCGGTAGACCGTGAGCGTTTCGCCGCTGTCGCGGTCAACCACCTGGATGTCGGTGAGCCGGCCCACGGCCTGGGCCGGCGAGGAGGTCAGGGCCGCGAGCGCGGCGGCCAGGGACAGGGCGAGGCGGAAAGAGGGGAGGGGTTTCATGCGGGCTCCGCGAACAGTGGATGGAGCCGGTTGAAACGAACGAACCGCCTCGACGGGGTTGAGGCGGCGCCGGGTTTTGTGTAACGGAGTGCGTCAGCAGCTGTTGCAGGTCGCCAGCGCGCTGCTCACGCGGGCTCGGGTCTGCTCGATGAGGTAGTCCAGGAACACCTCGGTGCGGCGCGGCATGAACTTGCGGCTGGGCAGGGCCGCGTACATCGTCAGCCGGTCCGTGATCCAGGGGTTGAGCACGCGCACCAGGTCGCCGCTCTCGATCATCGGCGCGGCCAGTTCGATGGTGGTGGCGGTGATGCCCGCGCCGTCGAGCGCGGCGTGCATCAGGGTGTCGGTGTGGTTGGCCCACAGCACGGGCTGCACCTCGATGTCGACGAAGCGGGCTTCGTCCGTCTCGTGCAGCAGGCGCCAGCCCCGGGTGCGGCCGGTCGCGGGCTTGAAGCGCAGGCAGTCGTGCCGCTCCAGGTCTTCGGGCCGCACGGGCGTGCCCTTGCGCTGCAGGTACTTGGGTGAGGCCAGCAGCACGGTGACGCTGGAGAGCACCTTGCGCGCGATCACGTTGGCATCGAACGAGGCCTGAGCGCCCATGAGCGTGATGTCGTAGTCCTGGATCGGGGGCTCGCGGGGGGAATCCACGTCGATGTCGAGCAGGATCTTGGGGTAGGCCTGCCGAAAGCCGCTGACCAGGGGGGCGAGCACGTGCGTGGCGAGCACGGGTGGTGCCAGCAGGCGCAGCACGCCCGCGAGTTCGCTGGTCTGCGAGCTCACCAGCGCGTGCGCCTCGTCGAGCTCTTGCAGGATCACGCGCACCCGGTCGAGGTAGTTCTCGCCCGCGTCGGTGAGGGAGACGCGGCGCGTCGTGCGGTGCAGCAGGCGGGTGCCCAGGTGGTCTTCCAGGTCGGCCACCAGCCGCGTGACCACGGCGGGCGACATGTCCATGGCGCGCGCCGCCGCCGCAAAACCCCCTTCATCGATCACTTTCTGGAAGGCACGCATCGAGGCCAGGCGGTCCATAACAAAGCTCCTTTAAAGGGTTTTCCCGGGTGTCAAAACCGTGATTATTGCTGAATTAGAAACACAATAGTCGTTTCAATGCTGTTTTTCTTCTGATTCAGAAACTTTACAGTTCATCCCATCGATGCACGCAAACCCCTCCGCAGAGGCATCGAA
>NZ_JBXAIO010000010.1:0-194274 GCF_058796355.1 Hydrogenophaga sp. GW823-FHT04C09
GAGCTGCTTTGCTCACAAAGCGGTGGGTCAGTATTCGATGGAAATCTCGGGTCAGAGATCGGCGGAATTCAACAGCGATGGTGCTGAAACTGCTTTTCCTTGGCCAAGTACTCATCAATCCCGTGCCTGAGAATGAGCATCGCCTTGAGGCACGTCTCAAGGCTGTAGCCAACCAGCATCAATGCAACCGCGCAATATTGGGTATCGCAAACGCCGCTCACGAGAGGTGGCATCGTTTCCCACTTGGGCTCTGCCCTCACAAGGATGGCCGCAGCTTCAGTCAGAGCTTGCGCCTGCGTGAGCCAAAGAACTGGGTGCTTGAGATCTTCCTTTGTCGGTGCATCGCGTGGCTGATAGCCAGGTTCGGCAATCATCCTGGCGGTTTCCCATTTGAGCCAGGCAAGACCACCATATCCGATTGGGTCGGCGTCGAATGCCTTGCGGTCTGGGCCAATCATCTTGTCGAGCATGTCCATGTAAGACGCCTAACGCAAAGTATTCCGCAGAATCGGCGGGAAGAGTTGGACGGGACGAGCCCTTCTGGTCACATTGCTTCTCTTAAAAAATGCAACTAGACCAAAGAGTCCCGCACCACGATCTGCTTTTATACAGGCAGAGATAAAGGCGGTCCGTCACGCACATCTGCCGCGACACCACAAGGCTCATCTCGTCGAGGAACTCGCGCTTGTGCATCCTCTTGACCCTTGCGCTCGAATCGGTCTGCCGCTGCAGGGTGGTGGGTGTGCCGGTGATGAGGCCAGTGCGGGTGTCCAGGCTCAGGCCGCCAGGCAAGGCGGGTGTGGCGGCAAAGGTGGCCGTGCCGCTGTCGCCGGTGAGGCGCGGTGTTGGGCGTGATGGATTCGCCCACCACATAGAGCGCCTGCTCGGTGTCGTAGCTAAGGGCGGTGGGGGCCGCAGGGATCACAGGGACCGCAGGGGCTACGGGCGTGTGGCTGCTGCCACCGCAGGCGGAAAGGAGCGCCAGAGCGCACACGGGCAAGGCCCATGACCATGGGTGGTGCAGCCGGGCGCGCGTGGCGTTGATGAAGGTGCAGTGGTCGCGTGGTCCATGCAATGATGCCTCGGGTCGGGTTGCTATGCAGAATCTAGCATTGATGGCTTAGCCAACAACCCCAAGGGCCTCACCCAGGCACCGACGACTCAGAACGGATAGTGCCTAGGCGTCGTCTGCATCGTGATCCACCGCAGCTCGGTGAATTCGTTGATGCCGGCCTTGCCGCCGAAGCGCCCGATCCCCGAGCCCTTCACGCCGCCGAAGGGCATCTGCGCCTCGTCGTGCACAGTGGGGCCGTTCACGTGGCAGATGCCGGAATCGATCTTGCGCGCCACGTTGAAGGCGCGCGCGATGTCGCCGCCGAACACGGCGGACGACAGGCCGTACTCGTTGTCGTTGGCGCAGGCAATGGCCTCTTCCACGCCGTTCACGCGCACCACGCATTTCACGGGGCCAAACGTTTCCTCGTGGTAGATGCGCATGGCGGGCGTCACGTGGTCGAGCACGGTGGCGGGCATGAGGGTGCTGTCGGCCTTGCCACCGCAGAGCAGCTTGGCGCCTTTGGCGAGGGCGTCGTCGATGAGGGCGTTGCAGTGGTCCACCGTGCCCTGGCCGATGACGGAGCCGAGCACCACGGGCTCGGGTTTGCGCGGGTCGCCGAGCGGCAGGGCCTTGGCCTTGTCGCTGAATTTCTTCACGAATTCGTCGGCGATTTTCTGGTCGACGATGAGGCGCTCGGTGCTCATGCAGATCTGGCCGCTGTTGGCGAAGCAGCCGAAGGCGGCACCGTTGACGGCGTCTTCGATGTTGGCATCGTCGAGGATGACCATGGGGGCCTTGCCGCCGAGTTCGAGCACCACGGGTTTCAGGTATTTCGCGCAGGTCATGGCGATGATCTTGCCGACCTTGGTGGAGCCGGTGAAGTTCACGCGGCGCACGGCGGGGTGGGCCACCATGGCTTCGACCACGGCGCCGGCGTCGGCGGGGGCGTTGGTGATGTAGTTCACCACGCCAGGGGGGAAGCCCGCGTCCTGGAAGGATTCGACGATGAGCTGGTGGGTGCGCGGGCAGTTTTCGCTGCCTTTGAAGATGACGGTGTTGCCGCAAGCCAGGGGCACGCAGATGGCGCGCACGCCGAGGATGATGGGCGCGTTCCACGGGGCGATGCCGAGCACCACGCCGGCGGGCTGGCGCACGCCCATGGCGAGCGAGCCGGGCACGTCGGACGGGATGACCTCGCCGGCCACTTGCGTGGTGAGGGACGCGGCCTCGCGGATCATGCTGGCGGCGAGCATGTTGTTGAAGCCGGCCCACATGCCGGTGGCGCCGGTCTCGGCGGCCACGGCTTCGATGAATTGGGGCAGCTTGGCTTCGAGCGCATCGGCGGCCTTGAGCAGCAGGGCGCGGCGCTCGTTGGGGCCGGTTTCGCTCCAGGTCTTGAAGGCTTCGGCGGCGGCTTCGACGGCCATCACGGCGTCGGCCGGGCTGGCGGCGGGGGCGCGGGTGGCCACGCTGCCATCCAGCGGGTTGCGGCGTTCGAAGGTGGCGCCCTTTTCGGCCGTGACTTTGAGGCCGTTGATGAGCATGGACAGGTCGGACATCGGGTTTTCTCCTGGGTGTTTGGGTTGTTCAATGGGTGGCGGCAGCCACGGCCACGGCCTTGCGGCGTTGCACGGCGTCGGCCGCGCTGGTGGTGCCGCTGGCGGGGTCCTTGTCGGCGCCGAGGTAGGCCTCGCGGATGACGGTGGAGCGCGCGAGCAGCTTGGCCGGGCCGCTGGCGACGAGCGTGCCGCGTTCGAGCACGTAGCCCCGGTCGGCGACGGCGAGGGCCTTCTTCACGTTCTGTTCGACCATGAGCACGGTGGTGCCGGCGTCGGCGATGCGGCGCACGATGGCGAGCAGTTCATCGACCATGCGCGGCGCGAGGCCGAGCGAGGGCTCGTCGAGCATGAGCAGGCGCGGCGCGCACATCATGGCGCGGGCCACGGCCACCATCTGCTGTTCGCCGCCGCTCATGGTGCCGGCGAGTTGCGTGGCGCGTTCCTTGAGTTTGGGGAAGTCGGCGAAGGCCTGTTCGAGCCGTTGGGCGCGCGCGGCCTTGGGCACGAGCCAGCCGCCGAGTTCGAGGTTTTCCGTCACGGTCATCTGCGGGAACAGCTGCCGGCCTTCGGGCACCAGGGCCACGCCGGCCTGCACGATCTCGTGGGTTTTTTCGGCGAGTTCCTGGCCGTCGAGCAGCACGGTGCCGCTGCGCGGGATCAGGCCGTTGAGGGCCTTGAGCAGCGTGGTCTTGCCCGCGCCGTTGGGGCCGAGCACGACGGTGAGGCCGGGCTGGATGTCGAGCTTGATGCCGCGCAGCACGAGGAAGGCGCCGTAGCCGGCGGACAGGCCGTCGACCTTGAGGCGCGCTCGCGCGCCGCCGCCGAGTTCGAAGGGGGTGGGTCGGTACCACATCATGCGGCGGCCTCTTCTTCTGCGGCTGCTTCGTTCATCTCGTCGCCCAGGTAGGCCTCGATCACTTCGGCGTTGCGCACCACTTCGGCCGGTGTGCCGTCGGCGATCTTGCGGCCCTGGTGCAGCACGATCACGCGCTCCACGTGGCGCAGCAGCGTGGTGACGGCGTGTTCGATCCAGACCACGGTGAGGTCGAGTTCGTCGCGCAGGCGGCGGATGAGGCGCGCCATTTCCTCCACCTCGTTTTCGGTGAGGCCGGCGGCCACTTCGTCGAGCAGCAGCAGGCGCGGGCGCGTGGCCAGGGCCATGCCGATTTCGAGCAGGCGCTGCTGCGAAGGCGTGATGGCGGCGGCGGGCAGATCGGCCTGCGCGCTCAGGCCGATGAGGCCGAGGATGCTTTCCGGCGTGCGCAGCACCCAGGGCACGGAGGCTTCTTCGCCCCACAGGATGTACTTGCGCGGGCGGCGGCCGGCGAACTTGAGGCCGAAGGCGATGTTGTCGCGCACGGCCATGTCGCCGAAGACGCGCGGCGTCTGGAAGGTGCGCGCCAGGCCGTTGGCGGCGAAGCGGTGCGGGCCCTGGCCGGCGAGTTCGCGCCCCTGCACCGAGAGCGCGCCGCTGGTGGGCTTGGTCACGCCCGAGATGGCGTTGAAGAAGGTGGTCTTGCCGGCGCCGTTGGGGCCGATGATGCCGACCAGCTCACCGGGCAGGAAGCGCGCGCTGACGGCGTCCACCGCCGTGAGGCCGCCGAAGCGCACGGTGACGTCGCGGGCGTCGAGCAGGGCTTGCCGTTCAGTAGACATGGCTGCGCTCCCGCTGGTCTTTCTCGCGCTGCTTGCGGCGTTTGGTTTCGCCGCTCAGGTCGTCCTTGATGTCTGCCCACCAGGCCTTGGCGCCGTCGCGCCAGCCGCGGAAGGTGTCGGCGCGCAGCGAGGCCAGGCCGCCGGGCAGGTAGAGCACGGCGAGGATGAGCAGCAGGCCGAGCGACATCATGTAGACCTGCGGCACCTGCAGGCGCAGGGTTTCGGCGAGCACGCTGAAGACGATGGCCGCGATGAGCGGGCCCCACAGCGTGGCCGCGCCGCCGATGAGGGCGATGAGCACGGTCTGGAAGCCGATGAAGGGGTTGAAGACGGTGTGGGGGTCGATGTAGGTCCAGCGCACCGACATGGCCGCGCCCACCGCGCCGGCCACGGCCGCCGTGAGCGCGAAGCCGGCGATCTTGACGAGGCGGGTGTTCACGCCCAGGGTCTGCGCGCGCTGTTCGTCGGCCCCGATGCCGAGCATGGCCAGGCCGAAGCGGGTGCGGCGGATGGCGATGGAGAGCGCCACCGTGCCCACCGCGAGCAGCAGCACGGTGAAGTAGATGGTGTCGCGCTCGGGCACGACCATGAGCACGCGGCCCACGGTGCCGGTGACGGATTTTTCGAAGTAGCTGATGGCGTGGCGGATGAGCTCGGTCATGCCGAAGGTGAGCACGGCGAAGTAGGTGCCGCGCAGGTGCAGCACGGCCGCGCCCATGACGATGGCCACGCCGGCCGCGATGAGCGCGCCCAGGCCGATGGCCTGCGCCCAGGACACTTTCTCGAGCAGGATGGCGCTGGCGTAGGCGCCGATGCCAAAGAAGGCCGAGGTGGCGAGCGAGAGGTAGCGCGTGGTGCCGCAGAAGAGCGCCCAGCTGGAGGAGAGCGCGACGTACATCAGGCAGGTGAGCGCCATGGAGACGACGAACTCGCTGGCGAAGCCGGGCAAGGCCACGGCCCAGCCGGCGAAGCCGAAGAGGACCAGCAGGTCGCGAATGAGGAACTGGCGGGAATTCATGCTTTGCGACTCTTTCGAGCGAAGAGTCCTTCGGGCCGAAGCAACAGCACGCCGATGAAGACGACGTAACTCAGCAAGGCCTTGAGTGAGGGGTTGGTGAAGTGCATGCCCAGGGCTTCGATGACGCCGAGCAGCAGGCCACCCGCGAGAGCGCCGCCCATGCTGCCGAAGCCGCCGAGGGTGATGACGATGAGCGCGGTGACGGTGTAGGGCTCGCCCATGGAGGGGCTGATGGTGTAGGCCATGGAGAGCAGGCAACCGGCCACGCCCGAGAGGCCCAGGCCGATGCCGAACATCATGGGGTGCAGGCGCTTGGTGTTGATGCCCATGAGCTGCGCGCCGGTGGGCGACTGCATGAGCGCGCGCACGCCCTTGCCCAGCAGCGTGGTGCGCAGCAGCAGGATGAGCGCGCCCGAGAACAGCAGGGCCAACCCGAACACCACCAGCTTGTTGACGGCGAACTGCGCGCTGCCGCCCGGCAGGGGAATGGCCAGCGGCTGCGTGAGGTAGTCGTAGCCGCGCAGGTCGCCGCCCCACACGTAGGAGATGAAGTTCTGCACCAGGAACATGAGGCCGAAAGCGACCATGAGGCCGCGGGCCTCGAACACGTCGAGGTTGGGCGAGGTGGCGGTGAGGCGGCGGAAGCACAGCCAGTGCACCGCCACGCCGAGCGCGAACAGCAGACCGAACGAGACCGGGATCATGAGCAGCGGCGAAAGGCCGAAGGAGGTTTGCACCATCCAGGTGAGGAAGGCCCCCACCATGAGGAACTCGCCGTGCGCGATGTTGAGGATGCGCATGAGCCCGTACTGAAGGTTCAGCCCGAGCGCGACGAGTGCGTAGATGCCTCCGGTGATGAGACCGGAGGCGATGAGTTCTAGCCAGACGGAAAAGGACATACAGAGGACAGAAGGACACGGTCAAGGATGCCGTGGGTCCGGCTTTGCCGGCCCACGGGCATCGCCCCTTGAGGGGAGACGCGCCGCAGGCGCGGCGCAGGGTGGGCCTATTTCCACGCGGGTTTGCTGGGGTTGAGCTTGGCGGTGGCGACCTTCTGCGGCCACACCACCTCGAACTCGCCGTTCTGCCACTGGCCCACGGTGCCGGGCGTGCCCACGTTCTCGCTGCCGCTGAACTTGATGTCGCCGATGATGGTTTTGTGGGTGGTGTTGGCCACGTAGTCGCGGATGGCCTTGCGGTCCAGGCCCTGCGCCTTCACGGCGTTGGTGAGGATTTCCAGGCCGGCCCAGCAGGCGCCGCTGGCCCAGCGATCGGGTTCCTTCTTCTGGCTGGCGACGTGGGCGTCGAAGTAGGCCTTGGCACCCGGGCTGGTCTTGCCGTTCCACGAGCCCATGCCGAGCACGCCTTCGGCGCCGGCGGGGGTCATGACGTTCTTGTAGAGCGGGAAGGCGGTGCCCACCGAGGCGTAGAAGAACTTGGGGTTGAAGCCGATTTCCTTGGCCTGGCGGCTGGCGAGGATGGTGTCGGGCGGGTAGGTGAAACCGACGAAGGCGTCGGGGTTCTTGTCCTTGATGCTGCGCAGCGTGGGCGAGAGGTCTTTCACGCCACCGGGGTAGCTGGTTTCCTGCACGAGGTTGATGCCGGTGCCTTGCAGCGCGACCTTGAGGGCGGAGTAGTTTTCGAGCCCGAAGAGGTCGTCCACGTAGACGACGGCCACGGTCTTCACGCCGTTGGCCTTGAACATCTCCACCAGCGCGTCGCACATGGGCTTGGGCTGCTGCAGCAGGAGGAAGAAGTAAGGCAACTTCATCTCGGCCAGGCGGCGCGAGAGCGCGGTGGGCGCGAGGAAGGGGTAACCCAGGCGGTTGGCCAGCGGGGCGACGGCGAAGTTGGCGTTGCTGCCCCAGGGCGGGAGGACGAGGTCGACCTTGTCGCTGCCCATGAGTTTTTCGTAGGTGCGCACGACGGTTTCCATGTCGCTGCGGTCGTCGCTGCTGATGAGCTCGATCTTGCGGCGCACGCCTTTCACATCGAGGCCGCCCGCGGCGTTCTGCTGTTCGGCCCACAGCAGGTAGTTGGGTTCCTGGCTGACCTGGGCACCGCCCGTCCACGGGCCGGTGCGCGACATGGAGTAGCCGACGCGCACGGGCGCGGATTGCGCGAGCAGCTGGGGCGCGAAGGACATGGCGCCCACCGTGGCGGCGGCGCTTTGAATGACCAGACGGCGATTGGGATGGGCCATGGTGTGTCTCCTGGAGTTGTGGTGGACCAAGCCGCATCGTAGGGAGAACCGGGGCGCGCCGCTATGCTGGCCGTGCACTGCCTGCTTGTCGGAATGTGCACGCCGATTCGGGTTAACCCTTGACCTCGCGCGCCGCGCCTGGGCGGACCGCGCCCGATAATCCGGCCCATGACCGCCCCCACCCCGTCATCCACCATGACCACCGATGCCGTCGCCCCGGGCGAGCGGGCGGCGATCTGGCGCGACTGGGTGTGGACGCATTTCGGGGGCCTGGAGTCGGACCTGTATGGCGACGTGGGTTTCGACGGCCACATGCATGCCTCGCACGCGGGCGACGTGGTGTTGACCAAGCTGGAGGCGAACCGGCACCGGGTGCTGCGCAGCCCGCAGTTGGCGCGGGGCAGCGAGCGGGCTTATCTGAAGATCGTGGCGCCATGGCAAGGCAGTGCGGGGGTGCAGCAGCACAACCGCGAGGCCTGGGTGCGGCCGGGTGGCTGGGCGATTTACGACACGACGGGCAGTTACGAGATCGCGAACCCGGAGCGGGTGGAGCATTTGATCGTGATGTTGCCGAAGGAGCAGCTGGCGGAGCGCGGTTTGCGGCTGGAGCCTTTGATGGCGCGGCATGTGGGCGGCGTGAGCGGGATCGCGCGGGTGGCGCTGGAGACGATGCGCACGACGTACCAGGAGTTGCCGGGGATGAGCGAGAACGCGGCGCGGGGGGCGGGTGAGCTGATCGTGGAGTTGGTGCGTTTGTCGTTGCAGGAGTTGTCGGGGCGCGAGAACGGCACGACGCAGCTGGAGGCGTTTCGCGATCGCATCCGTGAGCACATCGGGCAGCATTTGCGCGATCCGTCTTTGACGTTGGACCACATTGCGCAGGCGCTGAATTGCAGCAAGCGGCATCTGCACAAGGCGTTCAGCGCGGAGGACGATACGCTGGCGCATTACATCCAGCGGCAGCGCATCCAGGCTTGCATGCGGGAGCTGGCGCATCCTTCGCGGGCGCATCACACGATCACGGAGATCGCGTTTTCCTGGGGCTTCAACAATGGGGCCCACTTCAGCCGCGTGTTTCGCGAGCACACGGGGCAGTCGCCGAGCGATTTCCGGGAGTCGGCTTTGCGGTCCAGTGCTTCGGCTGCTTGAGGTTTGTCGCTCTCATTGCGTTTCTAACTGAGACCTCGCGTCAGGCCAGTGGCGGGATCCGACTGCTCCGGCCCTGCTCGCGGGCGTCTGCCTAGGTCCGCCCCCTCCCCTTCGTCAACACCGTTGTTGGCACGCCCCCTCTGCGGCAACCGCGAATGGGGGCCTGCGCATTCGGACGCCGCCACTGTCCTGCGAAACAACGTAGGCACACCCAGCTTGGTACGCCACCACTTCTTTGGGGCGGGTGGTTTGGTCATGAGGGCGCTGGCCCCATTCGCGGTTGCCACAAAAGCTTGCGCGCTCACCCGGTGTTGATGAAGTGATGTCTGCGCGCTCGGGCAGTCGCCCGCGAGCGGCCGGCGCCAGCATGACCGGACCACCCGACCTCGCCAACCCCTTGGAGTGAAAAACTACCGTACCGAGCAGGCCAAAGAAACCTTCATGGCCATCTGCTGCAAAGCCTGCCAGGGATCGGCCGGCCAGGTAGGCACCTTGAGGCCCTTGACGATGCCATCCACCGTGTGCGCATCGTCGAGCCAGCGCGAGAGGGTGGCGATGCTGAGCAGAGGAATCGCCCGCTCCATGAGCTTCTCCTTCACCCCCCACACCCGGTTCTCGCGCAAAGCCATCGGCAACGGCCGCCCCGCATCCATCGCGGTGCGGATGCGGTGCAGCGTGCGGATGTCTTCCGACAAAGCCCAATGCACCAACACCGGCGCCTCGCCCTCCGCCTGCAAACCGTCCAGCATGCGCTGCACCCGCTGCACCTGCCCCCCCAGCACCGCCTCGGCCAGCTTGAAGGCGTCGTAGCGGGCCACGTTGAGCACCGCCCCCTCCACCTGCTCGAAGCTGAGTTCACCCGCGGGATGCAACAGCGCGAGCTTCTGGATCTCCTGGTGCGCCGCCAGCAGGTTGCCCTCCACCCGGTCGGCGAAGAACTGCAGCGTGCGCTGCCCCTCCTCGCCCGAGGCCACGCGTTGCCCCTGCTGCTGCAGGCGCTGCGCGATCCACTGCGGCAAAGCCTTGCGGTCCACCGGGTCCAGCTTCACCGTGGCGCCAAAACTCTCCAGCGCGGCGAACCAGGCGCCCTTCTGCGTCGCCATGTCCAGGCGCGGCAACAGCACCAGCGTGAGTGTGCTGTCGTTGCCCTGCGAGGCCTCGGCAATCTGCTGCAACACCTGCGAGCCGTCCTTGCCCGGCTTGCCGGAAGGGATGCGGATTTCGATCAGCTGCTTGTCGGCGAACAGGCTCATCGAGCCGCCACTGGCCAGCACCTCGCCCCAATCGAAATGCGCGCCCGCCACGGTGTGCACCGTGCGCTCGGTGTAGCCCTGCTCGCGCGCCACCGCGCGAATCGCATCGGCCGCCTCCTGCACCAGCAAGGGCTCGTCGCCGTGCAGGGTGTACAGGCTCTTGAGCCCGCGCTGCAGTTGGGCGGTGAGTTGGGGTGCGGCGATCTGCATGGGTCTCGCGGGGCGCTGTTCGTCAGAGGGATTTCACCGCCGCCATGCGGCGCACGACCTGCTGCACGGCATCGCTCACCATGTCCCGATACAGCAGCTCTTCTTCGGCCGCCTTCGAGAGCACGACCGTTTCGTTGAAGCTCAGGTCGCGTTCGAGCAGCAGCTCCGTGTCCTCGATCAGTTCCTTGTCCATCGCCGTGCGCAAGCGGAAGGTGAAGCGCGTGCGCAGCTGCAGTTCGCGCACCTGGCCGGCGGCCGTCTGGCCCACGGCGATGCGCTCGCGCTGGTCGGCAACCACGGTCAACACCACGTCGGCGGGTGCCGCACCGCTCACCACCTGCAGGCCGTTGGTGAGCAGCGCCTTCCGCAACTCGTACGCCACGGGTGTGCTCGCGGCACTGGCGAAGCGCACGGTCTTGAAGGCGAAGGTGGGCGCCTGGCGCAGCTTGAAGCCGCAGCCGGCAACGCCGCCCGTCAGCACCACGGCGCCCGCCGCCAGTTGCAACAGCGCGCGGCGGCGCGTGGCGGAAGGGGACGAAGGGAGCGCGCGGTGGGTTGGCATGTATCGACTTTCAGATGACCACGTTGACCAGACGGCCGGGCACGACCACCACCTTTTTCGGCGCGGCGCCCGCGGCCTGCTTGATGAAGGCTTCGCTGGCCAGCGCCGCCGCCTCGATGGCGGCCTTGTCCGCGGCGGCGGGCACGGTCACGCTGCCGCGCAGCTTGCCGTTGATCTGCAGCATGAGTTCGATCTCATCGCGCTGCAGCGCGGCGGGGTCGGCTTCGGGCCAGGGCGCATCGAGCAGCTCGCCCGCGTAGCCCAGGTCGCTCCAGAGCGTGTGCGCGATGTGCGGCGTGGCCGGGTAGATCGAGCGCAGCAGGATGCCGAAGCCTTCGGCCAGCGCCGCGTTGTCGCCCGCGGAGCCGTCGGGCTTGAAGTCTTCCAGCGCGTTGAGCATCTTCATCGCGCCCGAGACCACGGTGTTGTATTGCATGCGCTGGTAGTCGTAGTCCACCTGCTTGAGCACGGTGTGAATTTCCAGCCGCAGCGCCTTGGCGGGCTTGGACAATGCCTGGCCCGCCACGCCGGCGGCGAGCGCGCCCAGGCCAGCGGTGGCCGAGAGCTTCACGCCGAAGGCCCACACACGGCGCAGGAAGCGGTAGCTGCCCTCCACCGCCGCGTCGTTCCACTCCAGCGTGGCTTCGGGCGGCGCGGTGAACATGGTGTACAGGCGCGCGGTGTCGGCGCCGTATTTCTCGATCAGGTCCTGCGGGTCCACGCCGTTGTTCTTGGACTTGGACATGGTGCCCACGCCCTCGTAGTCGATCGGCGTGCCCACGGGCAGCATGCCGTCGCCGCTGGTGGCGGGGTTCTTGAGCTTGGCGCCCACGACCTTGCCGGTGTCGTCGAGCACGTGCTCCACGTCGTGCGGCCAGAAGTAGTCCTTGCCGCCCTTGGCGGTGCGCCGGCTGTAGATGTGGTTGAGCACCATGCCCTGCGTGAGCAGGTGGGTGAAGGGCTCGTCCACCTTGACCAGGCCGAGGTCGCGCATGACCTTGGTCCAGAAGCGCGCGTACAGCAGGTGCAGGATGGCGTGTTCGATGCCGCCGATGTACTGGTCCATCGGCATCCAGTAGTCCGCGCCACCAGCGACCATCTGCTCGTCGTTGGTGGGGTCGCAGTAGCGCATGAAGTACCAGGACGAGTCCACGAAGGTGTCCATGGTGTCGGTCTCGCGGCGCGCGGGCGCACCGCACACGGGGCAGACCACGCCGGCGTGGAAGCCCTCGTGCTTGTGCAGCGGGTTGCCCGAACCGTCGGGAATGCAGTCCTGCGGCAGCACGACCGGCAGGTCCTGCTCGGGCACGGGCACGGCACCGTGTTCGGCGCAGTGGATGATGGGGATGGGGGTGCCCCAGTAGCGCTGGCGGCTCACGCCCCAGTCGCGCAGGCGGAAGGTGGTCTTCTTCTCGCCCATGCCCTTGCCGGCCAACAGCTCGGCGACCTTGTCGACGGCGGCCTTGTAGCCCAGGCCGTCGAGCACGTCGGAGTTCACGCACACGCCGCGCTGCTTGTCGCCGTACCAGTCGGCCCAGGTGTCGGTGCTGAAGGTTTCGCCATCCACCGCCACGACCTGCTGGATCGCGATGCCGTACTTGTTGGCGAACGCGAAGTCGCGCTCGTCGTGCGCGGGCACGCCCATCACGGCGCCGTCGCCGTAGCTCATGAGCACGTAGTTGCCGACCCACACGTCCACCTCCTTGCCGGTGAGCGGGTGGGTGACGGTCAGGCCCGTGGCCATGCCCTTCTTTTCCTGCGTGGCGAGTTCGGCTTCGGTGGTGCCGCCGGTTTTGCACTCTTCGATGAACGCGGCCAGGGCCTTGTTGCCTTCGGCCGCGTGCGTGGCCAAGGGGTGTTCGGGCGCCACGGCGCAGAAGGTCACGCCCATGATGGTGTCGGCGCGCGTGGTGAAGACGTACATCCGGCCGCCGCCGATGGGCGCGCCACCGGCGTCCTGGATCGTGTGGGGGAAAGCGAAGCGCACGCCCTCGCTCTTGCCGATCCAGTTTTCCTGCATCAGCCGCACCTTGTCGGGCCAGCCGTTGAGGGTGGCCTTGGGGTTGCCGATCTGCACGTGGTCGAGCAGCTCGTCGGCGTAGGCGGTGATGTTGAGGTAGTAGCCCGGGATCTCGCGCTTCTCGACCACGGCGCCGGTGCGCCAGCCCTTGCCGTCGATCACCTGCTCGTTGGCCAGCACGGTCTGGTCCACCGGGTCCCAGTTGACGACCTGGGTCTTGCGGTAGGCGATGCCCTTTTCCAGCATGCGAAGGAACAGCCACTGGTTCCACTTGTAGTAGCTCGGGTCGCAGGTGGCGACTTCGCGCGACCAGTCGATGGCCAGGCCCATGGCCTGCATCTGCTGCTTCATGTACGCGATGTTTTCGTAGGTCCACTTCGCGGGCGGCACGCCGTTCTTGAGCGCGGCGTTCTCGGCCGGCAGGCCGAAGGCATCCCAGCCCATGGGCATGAGGACGTTGTGGCCCTTCATGCGCAGGTGGCGCGCGAGCATGTCGTTGATGGTGTAGTTGCGCACATGCCCCATGTGCAGCTTGCCACTGGGGTAAGGCAGCATCGAGCAGGCGTAGAACTTCGACTTGCCCGCATCCTCGCTCACGCGGTAGGCGTCGATGGCGTTCCAGTGGGCGTGCGCGGCGCGCTCGACTTCCTTGTGGGCGTATTTGTCTTGCATGAACCAGGGGCCGGACCAGCCGGGGACGGGGTGAAAGGAGAGAGGGCGCGCGGTGGCGCGGGGAGATGCGGGATTTTAGGCCTTGGCCCGATCCGCACGCCCGTGCCCCGGCATTCAGCGCGCGGCGGGGGGCGCACTGTCGGCCACGAAGCCGATGCGAGAGAGGCCGGCGCTCTGCGCCAGGCCGATCAGCTGCACCACGCGGCCATAGGGCGCGGCGGCGTCGGCGCGCAGCTGCAGCTCGGTGGCGGGGTTGCGCCGGGCAGTCTCCTGCAGGCGCTGGCGCAAGGCGTCCTCGGCCAGGGGTTCGTCGTTCCAGTGCAGCTGACCCTGGGCGTCCAGGGCCAGGGAAACAAAGGCATCGGCCGCCGCCGGGGCGGTGGCGGGCACCTCGGCCTTGGGGAGTTCCAGGGCCAGCCGGCTGGCCATGAAGGGGGCGGCAATGATGAAGATCACCAACAGCACCAGCATCACGTCCACCAGGGGCGTGACGTTGATATCACTCATGGGCCGGTCGCCCGTGGGGCGCTCCAGCCTGCCGAAGCTCATGCCCCCACGCTCCGCCGCTGATGCGGGTCGCTGCCCCCCGAGGGGGCTGACCTGCCTTGGGGCAGCCCGGCGGCAGGTCTCACGATGGACTCCCTGAATGCGCCAGCAGCTCGCGCAGGTCGCGCGCGAAGCCTTCCAGGTCGGCCTCGATGCGGGCGATCTGGCGGCCCAGCACGTTGTAGGCAAGCACGGCGGGAATCGCCACCGCCAGGCCGGCGGCGGTCATCACCAGCGCCTCGCCCACCGGGCCGGACACCTGCTCGATGCGGAAGGGCCCGTCCAGCCCGATGCCGGTGAGCGCGTGGTAGATGCCCCAGACGGTGCCCAGCAGGCCCACGAAGGGCGCGGTGGAGCCCACGGTGGCCAGCAGCACCTGGCCGAACTGCAGGCGGTGCAGCACGCGGTGCAGGGCATCGCGCAGCACACGGGTGAGCTGCTGCGAGCGGTCGCCGGCAGCGGCCAGGGTGTGGGGTGCTGCGCTGTCCAGGCCGCGCGCGGCCTGCAGCAGGGGCAGCACGATCCGTTGCGGGTCGAACCGGCCCAGGCGCGCCTGGGCGTCGTCCAGGTCGCTGGCCTGCCAGAAGGCGGCGGTGCTCAGGCTCAGGTCGGCTGCGGCGCGGCGCAGCAGCCAGGCCTTCCAGAGAATGACCACCCAGCTCGCGACCGACATGGCCAGCAGCAGCAGGGCCACGGCACGGCCGAGCGCGTCGGCCTGGCTCAGGGTTTGCAAAAGCCCGACCGGGGCGCTGGCGTCCATGGCGCTGGGGTTCTTCTGCTGGGACCCGGGCTCAGCGCAGGCTGAGCACGTCGAACATGTCGTACAGCCCGGCCGGTTTGCCCGCCAGGAAGCGCACGGCGCGCAGGCTGCCCTGCGCGTAGGTGGTGCGGCTGCTGGACTTGTGCGTGATCTCGATGCGCTCGCCGGTGCCGGCGAACAGCACGGTGTGGTCGCCCACGATGTCGCCGCCGCGGATGGCCGCGAAACCAATGGTCGACGGGTCGCGCTCGCCGGTGACGCCTTCGCGCGCGTAGACCGCGCATTCCTTGAGGTCGCGGCCCAGCGCGTCGGCGATCACCTCGCCCATCTTGAGGGCGGTGCCGCTGGGCGCGTCCACCTTGTGGCGATGGTGCGCCTCGATGATCTCGATGTCGTAGCCCGTGGCCATGGCCTTGGCCGCCATCTCCAGCAGCTTGAGCGTGACGTTGACGCCCACGCTCATGTTGGGCGCCATGACGATGGGGATCTGCTTCGCGATCTGCGCGATCTCGGCCTTCTGCGCGTCGGTGAATCCGGTGGTGCCGATGACCACGGCCACGCCCAGCTTCGCGCATTCGCGCAAATGCGCCATCGTGCCCTCGGGGCGGGTGAAGTCGATCAGGAACTGGCTGCCCGAGAGGCCGGCGGTCAGGTCGGCGGTGATGGCCACACCACTGGCCTGCCCCGCAAAGCCGGCCGCGTCCTGGCCGATGGCCGGGCTGCCGGCGATGTCGAGCGCGCCGGTCAGGGTGCAGTCGCCGCTGTCGCGCACGGCTTCGACCAGCATTTGGCCCATGCGGCCGCTGGCGCCGGCCACACACACGCGCAGGGCGGCGTTCACGGCGGCGCTCAACGTGCCGCTCCCGAGCTCTCCAGCGGTGGGTAGACGGTGTCGGGCGATGGTGCCGGCGGCGTCGGCTCGGGCGCCAGGGGGGTGTTCTTGTCCTGGAAGGATTTCAGCTGGGCCTCGGTGGCCTGCAGCGGCGGCACCTTGCCGAACTTGCGCCGCGCGTCGAGCGAAGCCACGAATTCCACCTCGCTGGGCAGCTCGTCGCCTTCAAAACGTTCGAGCGTCTCGCCCTTGAAAAACGCCGTCAGCTTGCGCTGCTGGGGCTCCTGGCCCTGGCGGCGGAAGGTGAACACGTAGTCCCAGCGGTCGGCATGGAACACGCTGGACAGCAGGGGCGAGCCCAGGATGTCGCGCACCTCGGCCCGCGACATGCCGGGCTTGAGCGCCTGCGCCTGCTCACGCGTGACCACGTTGCCCTGCACGATGTCGATCTTGTAGGGGGTGATGATGGTCGGGACGTAGCTGCAGGCCGAGAGCGAAGCCACGGCCATCAGCGCGCACAGGGCGTGCGCCAGACGCGGGGACGGCTTCGTGGAACGGGCGCGGCGGGGTGAGAGGAAATGCATGTGGGCTGACCCTGGAGGCGTAACGCCGTGTGCCGCACAGGGAAAAATGCGGCAGCCGGCGGACGCTGGCGATATGATCCGGTCATTGTAGCCCCGGGGTCCTGCACCGGAGGGCACCCCACCCCAGGGGTCGGCGATGCCCGGTGGCGCTCATTTGCGCCTGTTTCAACCCCTTGCACCTGCCTGCCATGACCAACATCGAAGAACTCAAGAGCACGGGGCTCAAGGCCACCCTGCCCCGGCTGAAGATTCTGGAGGTGTTCCAGAACGCCAAGCAACGGCACATGACGGCCGAAGACGTGTTTCGCGTGCTGCTCGAAGAACGCTCGGACATCGGCCTGGCCACGGTCTACCGCGTGCTGATGCAGTTCGAGCAGGCGGGCCTGCTCACGCGCAGCAACTTCGAGTCGGGCAAATCGGTGTTCGAACTCAACGAAGGCCAGCACCACGATCACCTGGTCTGCCTGGACTGTGGCCGGGTCGAGGAGTTTTTCGACGCCGAGATCGAGAAACGCCAGCAGATGGTGGCCAAGGCCCGTGGCTTCGTGCTGCAAGAGCACGCGCTGTCGCTCTACGCCAATTGCAGCAAGACCGACTGCCCGCACCGGGGCAACGTGCACCGCGTCACCTGACGAACGCACCCGGGTTTTCTTCTCAAGAAGCGCCGCGGAACTGGCTTTGCCAGGCCGCAGGCACTGCCCCCTGGAGGGGGTGACGCCGCAGGCGGCGCGGGGGTGTTCCTTCTACTCACTGCGCGACATGGCCGCGCGGTGGCGTGAGACGAACTCCTGGTAGGTGTCGATGCCGCGCAGCTGCAGGATGGTGTTGCGCACGGCCGCTTCCACCAGCACGGCGATGTTGCGGCCGGCCACCACCTGGATCACCGCCTTGCGCACCGGCACGCCCAGCACGTCCTGGTACAGCGGCTCGTGGGGCATGCGCTCGTAGTCCCGCTCCATGGTTTCTCGGCGCACCAGGTGCACGATCAGCGAGAGCCGCATCTTGCGGCGCACCGCGGTCTCGCCAAAGATGGCCTTGATGTCGAGCAGGCCGATGCCGCGCACCTCGAGCAGGTTCTGCAACAGCTCGGGGCAACGGCCCTCGATGCTGGTCTGGTTGATGCGGTAGAGGTCCACCGCGTCATCGGCCACCAGGCCGTGGCCGCGCGAGATCAGTTCCAGGCCCAGTTCGCTCTTGCCCAGCCCGGATTCGCCGGTGATCAGCACGCCCATGCCCAGGATGTCCATGAACACACCGTGCATGGAGGAACGGTCGGCGAAGTGGCGCGAAAGATAGGCACGCAGCACGTCGATGACAAAAGCCGCCGACTCCTGCGTGGAGAACATCGGGATCTGGGCCCGCTCGCACATCGCGGTGAGGGCGTCGGGCGCGGTCTGCCCGTCGGCCACCACCAGCACCGGCGGCTCCAGCGTGACGATGCGCGCCACGCGGCGTCGGTTGTCGTCCTCACTGGGGCTGGTGAGGTAGGCGACTTCGCGCTCGCCGAACACCTGCACGCGGTAGGGGTGGATGTAGTTGAGGTACCCGACCAGATCGGCGCCGGAACGCGCGGCGCGAATGGCAACCTCGTCAAAACGGCGCTCGGAGGCCCCGAGGCCGGCGATCCACTGCCATTTCAGGGCGTCGCGATGGTCCTCGAACAGGACATCGGCGCTGACGACGGTGGGTTTCAAGGCGAGTGGCCAGCCGCAGGGCCGCCCCAAGGCTGGTCAGCCCCCTTGGGGGGCAGCGACCCGTGAAACGGTGAAGCGTGGCGGCTCAAAATTCAGGCGGCGGCGTGGGCCGACTGCCAGGACGTGATCAGCTTGTGCAGCTCGGCAGCATCGGTGGAGGTCTTCATCTGCTCGCGCAGGGCACTGTCGCTGAGCATCTCGGCGATCTCGGACAGGATTTCGAGGTGCTTCTGCGTGGCCACTTCGGGCACCAGCAGGAAGATCATGAACTGCACCGGCTGCTCGTCGGGCGCGTCGAAGCCGATCGGGCTGGCGAGCTGGAACACCGCGGCCAGCGGCTGCTTGAGACCCTTGATGCGCCCGTGGGGGATGGCCACGCCATGGCCGAGCCCGGTGGAACCGAGGCGCTCGCGCGCGAAGAGGCTGTCGGTGATCAGGGCGCGGTTGAGTCCGTGCTCGGTTTCAAACAGCAGGCCTGCCTCTTCGAATGCGCGTTTCTTGCTGGTGGCGTCAACGCCAACGAGCACTTGCACGGCGGGCAATATGGCGGAAAGTCGGTTCATGTGGGCCCTTTCGGACCGCAAATTATGCCGAGTTGGTGTCCCTTGGCTAGACTGCGGGCACAAAAAAGCCGCTTGACATATCAAGCGGCTTGCTGCAATGCAACATTCTTCACGCTCCCGGCGCCGGGAGCCGTGAGCGGGGTCACATCAAACGTTTGACCGTACCGTGGTGATGGTCTTGCGTCTTGTCCTTGTAGCGCAGCACCTGGCGGTCCAGTTTGTCGGCCAGTTCGTCCACCGCCGCATACAGATCGGCATGGACGCTTTCCGCAAACAGGTCGCGCCCTTTGACGTGGACATTGCACTCGGCCTTTTGTCGCAGGTCCTTCTCCTTGAGGTTGTCCACCGTCAACAGCACCTTGATGTCGACCACTTGATCGAAGTGTCGGGAGATGCGTTCCAGTTTGGTGGTGACGTAACCGCGCAAGGCGGGGGTGACCTCGAGGTGGTGACCGCTGATCGTCAGGTTCATAGATGAGCCTCCATTTGCTCCGGGTTGACACAAGCCGCCTGGGGCAAGACCTCCCGACGGCCACGGGGATGTCTTGAGACCACTATGCCCATGAATGCTCGCCGGCGCAAGCCACACGGGGCAACAAAGCGTGATAAACCGATGAAACGCCGCAGTGCCAGAAGCGTAAACTGGCAGCCACACGGGAGTTGGCACGCGACCGAGGGGTGGCCTCAGGTACGAATTTCTTCATGCCCGACACCGTCGACACGTTGAAGCTGGAACAGCGCCTGTTGCAGGAGCAGGTAAGCATTCTCTTGCGCCACCTGCCGGGCATGGCGGTGGGCACCGTGTTGCTGGCCAGTGGCGCCGCCTGGCTGCTGATCCTGCAGCATCAACCATCGAACTTGGTGCTGGGCTGGTGGGCAGGGATGGCGCTGTATTCGGCCTTGCGCCTGGTGCTGTACGGTGGCCGGCACCGATACCCCGTCACCGACGCCAACGCCCGCCGGTGGGCGCTCGTGCTGGTCGCGGCCTCGGGCGGCGCCGGCCTGATGTGGGGCTCGATCACGCTGCTTTTCTTCACCCCCGATGACCTGTACACGCAGGCCATCATCGCGATCGTGCTGTGCGGCATCCTCTCCAGCGCCACCCAGTCGATCGGATCGTACTGGCCCGCGCACCTGGCATTTGCCATTCCCTGTTCGTTGCCCTTTTCGATCCACTGCCTGATCGCGGGCGGTTCGGCCTTGACCATCCTGGGGCTGCTGTCGCTGCTCTTTCTGGTGTTCACCGCCTCGTTCGCGCGCAGCATTCCCCTGTCGCTGCGGCAATCGATCCACTTGCGCATGGAGAACGAGGCACTGATGGACCACCTCACCCGGGCCAAGGAGCATGCCGAAGCGTCCGAGCGCCGAAAGACGCGGTTTCTCGCCGCGGCCAGCCACGATCTGCGGCAACCCATCCACGCCATGGGCCTGTTTGTCCCCGCGCTCCAGCGCCTGGTGCGGCACGCTCGGCCGTCCCCTCAGGCGCTGGCCGATATCGCCGATCGCATGCATTCGGTGCTGGAGAGCATGGGCCAGTTGCTGCAGGTGCTGATGGAAATCTCCCGGCTGGACTCTGGCGCCGTCATGGTTCGAAGGGCCCCCTGTGCGATCAACCCCGTCCTGTTGCAGGTCGGCGAGGTCTTGCGCGGCCAGGCGAAGGCAAAGGGCCTTCGGCTTCGACTGATGGAAACCCCTCTGTGGGTGCAGGCCGATCCCGCGGTCTTGCACACGGTTCTGCTCAACCTCGTGGCCAACGCGGTGCGCTACAGCGAGCGCGGCGGGGTGCTGGTGGGTGCCCGGCGGCGGGGCGACGAGGTGGAAATTCAGGTCTGGGACACCGGCATCGGCATTCCGGAAAGCGACATGCCCCGGGTGTTCGACGAGTTCTACCAGGCCAGCAATGCGCGCCGGGCATCGGCGCAGTCGCGTGGCTTCGGCCTGGGCCTGTCGATCGTCCATCGCTCGGCGGAGTTGCTGGACGCGCGCCTCAACGTGCGCTCGCGCGTGGGCCGGGGCTCGGTGTTCTCGGTGTTCCTGCCACGCTGCGATCCCGTGATCGAGGCGCCCGCCCCCACCAGGACATCTGCACCGGCTGCGCCCACTCAGGTGGTGCTGGTGCTGGACAACGACGAGCAGGTGGTTCGCGCGCTCACGCATTTGCTGAGCGGCCTGGGCCATCGGGTGCTGGGCGCGCAGACGATGCGCGGCGCCCTCGTCCTGGCATGGAACAACAGCGCCTCGATTTCGCTGATCGTGGTCGACTACCACCTGAGCGAGACCTTCGATGGCCTTCAGGCCATCTCCCGGCTTCGGGGCATTCTCGAACGCGAGGTGCCGGCCCTGGTGATCACCGGCGACGCGAGCGTGCACTTGACAGACGAGGACCTGCGGCAGGACATCACCCTGCTGAACAAGCCCGTCGATCCGCGCGCGCTGCAGCGCTGGATGGCCGAGGCCGCCCCATCGGTCGCGGCGATTGATTAGGATGTGACGATTCACACCTTTCGACACCCCTTTGTCCCTCGACACCCTCATCACCCACAACACGCTGCTGCCTGCGTCACCCGAATACGGTGACGGCGCCTGCGCGCTGGTGCTCATGGGGGGCGGCGCGCGCACCGCGTACCAGGTGGGCGTGCTCAAGGCCGTGGGCGCCCTGCTGGCCACCCGAGCGACCGCGGGCTCGGCGGTGCCGGTCTTTCCCTTTCAGTGGCTGTTCGGCACCTCGGCCGGCGCGCTCAACGCGAGTTACCTGGGCAGCATCGCCACCCAGGGCCTGCCCGCGCTGTCGCAACTGGCCACGTTCTGGAGCGGCCTGCGCTCGGAACGCGTCTATCGGCTCGAAGCGCCCGGCTGGGTGCGAGCGAACCGCGTGGTGGCCGGGCTCACACTGGCGCGGCAGGTGCGCCGGCACCGAGCACTGCTCGACACGCTTCCGCTGGTGGACACCCTGCACCGCGCGATCGACCTGCAGGGCCTGGAACGCGCGCTGGAGCAACGGCTGATCCATGTGCTGGGCGTCACGGCATCGAGCTACACGACCGGCGAGCACTGGACCTTCTGCCAGACCCGGCTTGGCCACCCGGTGCAGCCCTGGCACCGGCCGGGGCGGCGCTCGGAGTTCCAGCCCATCACCATCGAGCACCTGATGGCTTCGAGCGCCATCCCCTTCCTGTTCCCGGCCGTGCCACTGTGGGTGGACGGGCACAAGGAGCATTTCGGCGACGGTTCGATGCGGCAGCTCTCGCCGCTCTCACCGGCGATCCAGTTCGGCGCGCGCCGCATCCTGGTGATCGGTGTCGGCCAACCCCAGCGCGCCGGCCTGGCCGCGCGCAACGGCAGCGAGCCCACCGCAGGCACCATCGCCGGCCACGCCATGGCCAGCGTGTTCCACGACACCCTGCAGGCCGACGTGGAGCAGACCCAGCGCGTGAGCCAGACCCTGGCGCGGCTGCCACCAGCCCTGGCCACCGCCTTGCCCTACCGGCCGGTGGAGGTGCTGGCGATCCAGCCCAGCTTCTCGCTGGACGAGCTCGCGAGCAAGCACATCCGCGAACTGCCCGCGCCCACCCGCAACACGCTGGCGGGCCTGGGCGCACTGGACACGCGGCGCGGCGCGGCCGGCAGCGCAGCCGCGCTGGCGAGCTACCTGCTCTTCGAACCGGGCTTCGTCAACGCCCTGATCGAGTTGGGCGAACATGACGCCTGGCGGCGAAAGGACGAACTGATGCGCTTTTTTGGCGCATCCGAAGACCTCGGGGCCGGCACCGCAGTGCCATAATTCGGCCTGTTTCACACATGGAGACCCGCATGGAAAGCACGCCCCCCAGTTGCGTGCTTTCAGCCACCCCCGCGACCGTCTGAGCGCCGCCCCCGAGCGGCTTTGGGTCAGGCGGCCGGACGGCTGAAAGCAGCACCCGAACCGCCCCCGAGGCCCGCGGAGCCGGCCTCGACCCTTTGCCAGACAGCACGAAACCGCCGGGAGCGCCGTCATGCTCAACGTATTCACCCTGGCCAATGGCCGCCTGTTCCAGGAAGAAATCGAGTCGCTCGAAGAGCTGGCCCGCTTCAAACCCATCTGGGTCGACCTGGAAGACCCCACCCCCGAAGAACGCCGCTGGGTCAAGCAGCACTTCGGCCTGTCGATTCCCGAAGACGCGATGGACGAGGACATCGAGGAATCGGCGCGTTTCTTCGAGGAAGACAACGGCGAGCTGCATGTGCGCTCGGACTTCCTGATCGACGACGACGAAGACCCGCGCGCAGTGCGCGTGGCCTTCATCCTGAACGAGCACAACGACACGCTCAAAAGCCGGGGCGTGCTGTTCTCCATCCACGACGAGGACGTGCCGGTGTTCCGCCTGCTGCGCATGCGCGCGCGCCGCATGCCGGGCCTGATCGAGGACGCCAAGGACGTGCTGCTGATGCTGTTCGACGCCGACGCCGAGTACTGCGCCGACACGCTCGAGGACATCTACGACGAGATCGAGACCGTGAGCAAGAAGGTGCTCGACAGCAACGCCTCGGACAACCTGCTGAGCGAGGCGCTCTCGGCCATCGCGCGGCACGAGGACATGTCGGGCCGCATCCGCCGCAACGTGATGGACACCCGCCGCGCGGTGAGTTTCATGATGCGCAGCCGCATGCTCAGCGTTGAACAGTTCGAGGATGCGCGCCAGATCCTGCGCGACCTGGACTCGCTCGACAGCCACACGGCCTTCCTGTTCGACAAGATCAACTTCCTGATGGACGCGACGGTCGGTTTCATCAACATCAACCAGAACAAGATCATCAAGATCTTCTCGGTGGCCAGCGTCTCGCTGCTGCCCCCGACGCTGGTGGCCAGCAGCTACGGCATGAACTTCGACTTCATGCCCGAGCTGAAGTGGCACTACGGCTACCCGCTGGCGCTGGCGCTGATGGTGCTGTCGGCGGTCTTGCCGATGCTCTACTTCCGCAAACGAGGCTGGTTGAGGTAGACCTGCTCAGCGCTGCGTCAGCAGCGCGTCGATGACCGCGCCGCTGTAGCGGCTCGCCACCTCGCGCAGGAAACGCGGGAAATCCACATGGGCCGCATCGTCGGCCCGGTCCGAGATGGTGCGCACCACGGCCAGCGGCACGCCGTAGTCGTGGCAGACCTGGGCGAACGCGGCGCCTTCCATTTCCACCGCGAGCGCATCGGGCAACGCCCCACGCAGGGCCAGGCTCTCGGCGGTGGTCGAGACGAACCGGTCGCCGCTGATCAGCAGGCCCTGGTGGCAGCGGGGCGTCTCCAGACCAAAGGCCTGCATCACCTCGGCACCGAGGCGTGCGGGCAATTCGTGCAGCACCCGCTCGCTCGCCTGCACGAGCTGCGTGGTCAGCGTGGGGTCGGCATCGAAGCGGGAGCGGCCATAACCCGGCACCTCGTGGCGCGGAAAGAGCGGCAAAGCGTCCATGTCGTGCTGCAGGAAGTGCCGGGCCACCACCACATCGCCCACGTTCACGCCCGGCGCCAGCCCGCCGGCCACGCCGGTGAACACGATGCGCTGCACGCCGAAGCGCTCGATGAGCACAGCGGCGGTGGTGGCCGCCGCCACCTTGCCGATGCCCGAAAGCACCGCCACCACGTCGTGCCCGTGCAGATGGCCACGCCAGAACGCGCGCCCGCCCACCACTTGCTGCTGTTCGTCGGGCATGAGCGCGAGCACGGCGGCCAGCTCTTCGTGCAGGGCGCTGACGATGGCGATGGTGGTCACGGAACGGTCCCTCCTGGACGGGCAAAAGAAAAGGCGGCCGAAGCCGCCTTGCATTGTGGCGCAGCGCGCCGGGGCGTCACTTCTTGTCGCGCAACTCGCGCCGCAGGATCTTGCCCACGGGTGTCTTGGGCAGTTCGGTGCGGAACTCCACCACCTTGGGCTGCTTGTAGCCGGTGAGGTTGGTCTTGCAGTACTCGCGCACCTGCGCCTCGGTGAGGCTCTCGTCCTTCTTGACGATCACGAGCTTGACCGCCTCGCCCGACTTCTCGTCCGGCACGCCGACCACGGCGCATTCCATCACGCCGGGCAACAGGGCCACCACGTCCTCCACCTCGTTGGGGTACACGTTGAAGCCGCTGACCAGCACCATGTCCTTCTTGCGGTCCACGATCTTGAAGTAGCCGCGCGCGTCCATCACGCCCACGTCGCCGCTCTTGAAGAAGCCGTCGGCCGTCATGACCTTGGCGGTCTCGTCGGGGCGCTGCCAGTAGCCCGCCATGACCTGCGGGCCCTTGATGGCGATCTCGCCCGGCTGGCCCATCGGCACCTCGTTGCCATCGTCGTCCAGGCACTTCATGTAGGTGTTGGGCAGGGGCACGCCGATGGTGCCGCTGTACTCGGTGCTGGTGGTCGGGTTGCAGCTGGCCGACGGGCTGGTCTCGCTCAGGCCATAACCTTCGCAGATCGGGCAGCCGGTCTTCTCCAGCCAGAGCTTGGCCACCGCGCTTTGCACCGCCATGCCACCACCCACCGAGACCTTGAGGTTGCTCCAGTTGACGGTGTTGAAGTCGGGGTGGTTGGCCAGGCCGTTGAACAGCGTGTTGACCGCCGGGAAGCTGTGGAAAGTGTGCTTGCTGAGCTCCTTGAGCACGGCCGGCAGGTCGCGCGGGTTGGGGATCAGGATGGTCTTGCCGCCCGTGCGCATGGCCAGCATCATGTTCACCGTGAACGCAAAGATGTGGTACAGCGGCAGGGCGCACACGCTGGTGGGCTGCTCGCCAGCCGGCACCTTCTTCATCACGGGGTCGTTCCAGGCCTCGGACTGCAGCACGTTGGCGATCACGTTGCGGTGCTGCAGCACCGCGCCCTTGCTCACGCCGGTGGTGCCGCCGGTGTACTGCAGCACGGCCATGTCGTCGGGCTTGATCTCGGGCCGCTTGAGCGTGCCACGCGTGCCCTTGGCAATGGCGTCGTTGAAGCGCACCGCCTGCGGCAGGCTGTAGGCCGGCACCATCTTCTTGACGTTGCGCACCACGTAGTTCACCAGCGCGCCCTTGAGCAGGCCCAGCTGGTCGCCCATGGCCGTGAGCACCACGTGCTTGGTCGGCGTGTTGGCGATGCACTGCTGCAGCGTGTGCGCGAAGTTCTCGATGATCACGATCGCCTTGGCGCCCGAGTCCTTGAGCTGGTGCTCGAGTTCGCGCGGCGTGTACAGCGGGTTGACGTTGACCACCACGAAGCCTGCGCGCAGGATGCCGGCCACCGCCACCGGGTACTGGGGCACGTTGGGCATCATGATGGCCACGCGGTCGCCCTTGACCAGTCCCAGGCCCTGCAGGTAGGCCGCAAAGGCCTGCGAGAGGCTGTCGGTCTGCGCGAAGCTGACGTCCTTGCCCATGAAGCTGTAGGCGGTGCGACCGGCGTGCTTCTGGAAGCTTTCCTCCATCAGGTGCACCAGCGAGGGATATTGCGCCACGTCGATGTCGGCAGGCACGCCGGCGGGATAAGCCCCCAGCCAGGGACGGTTGGCCGTCGGTTCGCTCATTCAGAATCTCCTCGTTCTTGTGGATACAACAACCGGGCATTGTCAGTGGGAAGCAAGGCACGGGGCCTCGTGTTTTTCCCTTACGCGGTTCTGACAGCCCACTCTAAAACCCGCGACTGGCTGCAAGCATGCTACAAAAACCGAAGGGCCGGTGTCGCCACGGGCCCTTCGGGTATCGCTCGGAAATGGACGCTTTCGATTTACTCGACGGCCTTGGTCATGTCCTCGACGACCTTCTTGGCGTCGCCGAAGACCATCATGGTCTTGTCCATGTAGAACAGCTCGTTGTCCAGGCCCGCGTAGCCGGCGGCCATGGAGCGCTTGTTCACGATCACCGTCTTGGCCTTGTAGGCCTCCAGGATCGGCATGCCGTAGATCGCGCTGCCCTTCTGCAGGGCGGCCGGGTTCACCACGTCGTTGGCGCCCAGGATGATGGCCACGTCGGCCTGGCCGAACTCGCCGTTGATGTCCTCCATCTCGAACACCTGGTCGTACGGCACCTCGGCCTCGGCCAGCAGCACGTTCATGTGCCCCGGCATGCGGCCGGCCACCGGGTGGATGGCGTACTTCACGGTGATGCCCTTCTCGGTGAGCTTGTGCGCCAGCTCCTTCACCGCGTGCTGAGCGCGTGCCACGGCCAGGCCGTAGCCGGGCACGATGACGACGGTCTCGGCGTTGCCCAGGATGAAGGCCGCGTCGTCGGCGCTGCCGCTCTTGGCCGTGCGCTGCACGCCGCCGCCGGCCGCGGCCGCCGTGGCGTCGCCACCGAAGCCGCCCAGGATCACGTTGAAGAACGAGCGGTTCATCGCCTTGCACATGATGTACGAGAGGATGGCACCGGAGGAGCCCACCAGCGAGCCGGCGATGATCAACATGGAGTTGTTCAGGCTGAAGCCGATGCCGGCGGCCGCCCAGCCCGAGTAGCTGTTGAGCATGGACACCACCACCGGCATGTCGGCGCCGCCGATGGGGATGATGATGAGCACGCCCAGGATGAAGCCCAGCGCGATCACCAGCACGATGTCCATCCAGCTCTGCGAATGCCAGAAGCCGAAGATGAAGAAGGCCGTGGCCAGGCCCAGCACCAGGTTGAGCTTGTGCTGGCCGGCGAAGGTGACCGGTGCGCCCTGGAACAGGCGGAACTTGTACTTGCCCGAGAGCTTGCCGAAGGCGATGACCGAGCCCGAGAAGGTGACGGCCCCGATGAAGGCGCCCAGCGCGAGTTCGATGCGGTTGCCGCCCGGGATCGCTTCGCCCTTGGCGACGATGGCGAAGGCCCAGGGCTCGGCCACCACGGCCACGGCGATGCAGACCGCGGCCAGGCCGATCATGCTGTGCATGAAGGCGACCAGCTCGGGCATCTTGGTCATCTCGACCCGGTTGGCCATGAGCGCGCCGATGGCGCCACCGACCACCAGGCCACCCAGCACCCAGACCATGCCCTGTGCCTTGCCGCCGGAGAGTTCGACGATGAGCGCGGCGGTGGTCAGCACGGCGATGGCCATGCCGGTCATGCCAAAGATGTTGCCCCGGATCGAGGTGGTGGGGTGCGACAGGCCCTTCAAGGCCTGGATGAAGCAGACGCTGGCGACCAGGTACAGCAGCGTGACGAGGTTCATGCTCATTTGTGCGCTCCCTCAGCTGCGGGCGCCTTGCGCTCTTTTTTCTTGAACATCTCCAGCATGCGCCGGGTGACCAGGAAGCCACCGAAGACGTTGACCGCGGCCAGCGCCACGGCCAGCACGCCCATGGTCTTGCCCAGGTGGGTTTCCGTGAGCGCGGCGGCCAGCATGGCACCCACGATCACGATGGCCGAGATGGCGTTGGTCACCGCCATCAGCGGCGTGTGCAGCGCGGGCGTGACGTTCCACACCACGTGGTAGCCCACGTAGATGGCCAGCACGAAGATGATGAGGTTGAGCACGGTGGGGGATACGGCGTCCATAGGAGTCTCCTCGCTTCAGGTTTTCTTGATCTCGTTGATGCGGTTGCCCTCGCCGAGCAACACGACACGCGGCTTCCACTGCGGCACGGCCGCGTCGTCCACCGGGGAGTAGGTGCAGATGATCAGCAGGTCGCCCACGTGCGCCTTGCGCGCGGCCGCGCCGTTGAGCGAGATGGCGCCCGAACCTCGCGCGGCCTTGATGATGTAGGTCGAGAAGCGCTCGCCGTTGTTGACGTTGTAGAGCTCGATCTTCTCGTACTCGCGCATGTCGGCGGCATCCATCAGGTCCTCGTCGATGCCGCAGGAGCCTTCGTAATGCAGGTCGGCCTCGGTCACGGTCGCGCGGTGCAGTTTCGCGCGCAGCATCACACGGCTCATTTGCGCTTGACCTCGCCGCCTTGCGCCATCAGGCAGGCCGCCACGATGTCGTCTTCCATGTCCACGTGCAGCGCACCGTCCTTGTTGACGATGAGCTTGAGGAAATCGAGCACGTTGCGCGCGTACAGCGCCGACGCATCGGCACCGACCATGGCCGCCAGGTTGGTCTCGCCGACCAGCGTCACGCCATGTTTGACCACCGTCTTGTCGGCCTCGGTCAGCGGGCAGTTGCCGCCCACGCCGTCCGCGCCCTTGCCGGCGGCGATGTCCACGATCACGCTGCCGGGCTTCATGGACTTGACCATGTCCTCGGTGATGAGCACCGGCGCGGCCCGGCCCGGGATGAGTGCGGTGGAGATGACCACGTCGGCCTGCGCCACGCGCTTGGCCACCTCGGCCTTCTGGCGCTCCAACCAGGACGGCGGCATCGGGCGGGCGTAGCCGCCCACGCCTTCGGCGGCTTCCTTCTCTTCGGCGGTCTCGTAGGGCACGTCGATGAACTTGCCGCCCAGCGACTCGACCTGCTCCTTCACGCTCGGGCGCACGTCGGAGGCCTCGATCACCGCGCCCAGGCGCTTGGCCGTGGCAATGGCCTGCAGGCCGGCCACGCCCACGCCCAGGATCACCACGCGCGCGGCCTTGACCGTGCCCGCCGCCGTCATGAGCATGGGGAAGAAGCGCTGGTAGTGGTGCGCGGCGACCATCACGGCCTTGTAGCCGGCGATGTTGGCCTGCGAGGAGAGCACGTCCATGCTCTGCGCGCGCGTGGTGCGCGGCGCGGCTTCAAGCGCGAAGGCGGTCAGGCCGGCCGTGGCCAGGCGCTGCAGGCCCACGGGATCGAAGGGGTTGAGCATGCCGACCACGGTGGCGCCGGGTTTCATCAGGGCCAGCTCGTTGTTGAACGGCGGGCGCACCTTGAGCACCAGGTCGGCGCCCAGGGCGCCGGCCGCATCGGTGATCTCCGCGCCCACGGCGGTGTAGGCCGCGTCGGTAACGCTGGCGGCCACGCCCGCGCCCGATTGCACGCGCACGGTGTGGCCTTGCGCCACGTACTTCTTCGCCGTCTCCGGGGTCACGGCCACTCGGGTCTCGCCCACTGTGGTCTCAGCGGGTACGCCTATCAGCATGAATATCTCCTCACCCACAAGTTGAATGTGAAAGTCGGGCGAGCTTACCCGAAAGCGCCCGATTCGGCCCATGCCGGCGCGCCGCAAAGCCCATAATGCGCGCCATGAACACCCGATGGAAACCCAGCGTCACCGTGGCCGCCGTCATCGAACGCGACGGGCGCTTCCTGCTGGTCGAGGAGCACACGGCCGACGGCCTGCGCCTGAACAACCCGGCCGGCCACCTCGATCCGGGCGAAGGCCCGCTCGAAGGCGTGGTGCGCGAAACGCTGGAAGAGACCACCCACGCGTTCACGCCCACGGCCCTGGTGGGCGTGTACCTCTCGCGCTTCCAGCGCCCGGGCCGCGCGGGCCAGCCGGACGAGGACATCACCTACCTGCGCTTCGCCTACAGCGGGGAACTGGGCGAGGCGCTGCCCGGCCGCGCGCTGGACGCCGGCATCGTGCGCACCCTGTGGATGACACCCGAGGAAATCCGCGCCAACGCCGCGCGCCTGCGCAGCCCGCTGGTGCTGCGCTGCATGGAAGACCACCTGTCGGGGCAGCGCTATCCCTTGTCGCTGGTGTTCACCGACCCCTCGGTCGCCCCCTCGGTTCGCTAGGGCCTGTCACCCCTCACGGGGCAGCGGGGGCCACGTCGCTTCGCATACAGTGAACGTCCATCGCCGATGCCCCGCCCATGAACGAATCCCCCGAAACGTCCGCTCCGACCGCCCTGCCCCAGGGCCTGCTGCCCGCCGACGACGCGCTGCGCGCCGAGTTGCACAACGAGGTGCACGCGCGGCCTTCCGCGCGCATCCGGCTGCCCGCGCTGGTGGTGTTCGTCGCCGTGCTCAACGAGGGCGTGAGCCGCGAGCAGGAACGTGAGCACCTGCGCCGGCTGCCGGGCCAGCAGGGCCTCTCGCCCGAGCAGATGCAAGGCAACTTCCTGCGGCTGCGCTTTGGAGAGCACACGCTGAAGTGGGAGCGCCACACCGAGTTCACGCGCTACTCCCTCGTGCAGGCCCTGCCCGCCGAAGCCGGGCTGGGCGCCAGCGATCCCGACCTGCTGGAGGCCCTGGTGACGCCACCGGGCTGGCTGCGCGACATTCCCGGCCGGACCATCGCGGCGATCCAGCTCGTGATGCTGCACGCCGAGCTGCCGGAGCAGACGCCGTCGGCCCAGGCCAGCCTCATGGGGCCGGCCCAGCGCTGGTTCGGCCACCGCACCGTGGTGGCCTCCCAGCTGGGCGGCGGCCACTCGTGGGCGGTGACCGACTTCCACCTGCAGCCCTCGGGCTTCGAACGCGTGCTGGTGATCGCGCCGCCCCACGTCAGCGAAACCCGGGCCGGGCGCATCTCGCAGCGCCTGCTGGAGCTGGAGACCTACCGGCTGATGGCGCTGCGCGGCCTGCCCGTCGCCAAGGCCCTGGGGCCCACGCTGACGCAGGCCGAAGCGCAGCTCGCCAGCATCACCGCGCAGCTGGAAAACAAGTCGGCCTCGGAACAGGATCTGCTCGATCAGCTGGTATCGCTCGCCGCGCGTGTGGAGCGCGCCACGGCCGAGAACACCTACCGCTTTGCCGCGACGCGCGCCTACGACGCCCTGGTCACACAGCGCATCGCCGAACTGCGCGAGCGGCCCATCCCGGGCACGCAGACCATAGGCGAGTTCATGCAGCGGCGCCTGTCACCGGCCATGGCCACCGTGGCCGCGAGCGCGCAGCGGCTCACGTCCCTCTCCGAGCGCGTCTCGCGCACCAGCGCCTTGCTGCGCACCCGGGTGGACATCGTGACCGAGGCGCAGAACCAGCAGCTGCTGGAGAAACTCACGCGCGGCCAGGAAATGCAGCTGCACCTGCAGACCACGGTGGAAGGCCTGTCGATCGCGGCGATCTCGTACTACGTGATCAGCCTGCTGCTCTACCTCGCCAAGGGCGCCAAGGCGGCGGGGCTGCCGATCCAGCCGGAAATGGCGGCGGGCGCCCTGATTCCCCTGGTGCTGTGGGCCGTGTGGCGCACCACGCGGCGGATTCACGCCCGGCTCGGGGCGTCGCACAAGGCCTAAGCCGTCACGGGCCGGGCATTCACCGGCGATGCCTGGAAAGACGCGGCGTCGGTCGTGATCACGCCACCACCCAGGCAGACCTCGCCGTCGTACAGCACCGCGCTCTGGCCCGGGGTCACGGCCCATTGCGGGTCGGTGAAGCCCAGCGCAAAGCCCTGATCGCCCTCGGCCTCGAAACGGCAGGGCGCATCGGCCTGGCGGTAGCGCGTCTTGGCGGCGAGGGTGGCGGCCTCGGGCGCATGGCCGGCCACCCAGCTCGCGTCCTGCGCGCGCAGGCGAGGCGTGAGCAGCCAGGGGTGGTCGTGGCCCTGCACCACCCACAGCGTGTTCTTCTCGACGTCCTTGCGCGCCACGAACCACGGCGCATGCTCGTTGCCGCCCTTCTGCGCGCCCTTCTCGCGCACACCGCCGATGCCCAGGCCCTGGCGCTGGCCCAGGGTGTAGAAGCTCAGGCCCACGTGCTGGCCGAGCACGCGGCCCTTGGCGTCCTTGATCGGGCCGGGCTCCTTGGCGATGTAGCGGTTGAGGAAGTCGCGGAACGGCCGTTCGCCGATGAAGCAGATGCCGGTGCTGTCCTTCTTCTTCGCGTTGGGCAGGTTGATCTCGGCCGCGATGCGGCGCACCTCGGTCTTGGGCAGCTCGCCCACGGGGAACAGCGTCTTGGCCAGCTGCGCCTGGTTCAGGCGGTGCAGGAAGTAGCTCTGGTCCTTGAGCGGGTCCCTGCCCTTGAGCAGCTCGAACGCCCCGGCGCGCTCACGCACCCGGGCGTAGTGGCCGGTCGCGATCTTCTCGGCACCCAGGCGCATGGCGTGGTCCAGGAAGGCCTTGAACTTGATCTCGGCGTTGCACAGGATGTCGGGATTGGGCGTGCGCCCGGCCTGGTACTCGCGCAGGAACTCGGCGAACACGCGGTCCTTGTACTCGGCGGCGAAGTTCACGTGTTCGATGTCGATGCCGAGCACGTCGGCCACGCTGGCGGCGTCCAGGAAGTCCTGCCGCGTCGAGCAGTATTCGCTGTCGTCGTCGTCTTCCCAGTTCTTCATGAAGATGCCGATGACCTCGTGCCCCTGCTGTTTGAGCAGGTACGCGCTCACCGCGGAGTCCACGCCCCCGCTCAATCCGACCACCACGCGCTGTTTGCTTGCCATGGGGCGATTATCCCAGCGTGGCCATCCACCCACGGGTTCCGGGGTGACTGGAGCCGCGCTTGGCCGTACAGTGGGGCGCATGGGTTTTCACCACAGCGTCGGCACACAGAGCCACCGGTTCGACGACCTGCGCACGCTGCTGGCGCGCGCCACGCCCCTGCGCTCGGGCGACCAGCTGGCCGGCGTGGCCGCGGCCAGCAGCCAGGAGCGCGTGGCCGCGCAGATGGCGCTGGCCGAACTCCCGCTCTCGCACTTCCTGCACGAGGCGGTGGTGCCGTACGAAGACGACGAGGTCACGCGGCTGATCGTGGACACGCACGACGCAGCCGCCTTCGCGCCGGTGGCGCACCTCACGGTGGGCGATTTCCGCAACTGGCTGCTGGGTGATGCGGCCAGCTCCGAGGCGCTTGCCGCGCTGGCCCCCGGCCTCACGCCCGAGATGGTGGCCGCGGTGAGCAAGCTCTGTCGCGTGCAGGACCTGGCCCTGATCGCGCGGAAATGCCGGGTGGTGACGCGCTTTCGCGGCACCATCGGCCTGCCGGGGCGGCTCGCCACGCGCCTGCAACCCAACCACCCGACCGACGACCTCGCCGGCATCGCGGCCAGCCTGCTCGACGGCATGCTGCACGGCAGCGGCGACGCGGTGATCGGCATCAACCCCGCGAGCGACAACCTGCCCCAGGTGATGCGCCTGTTGTCCATGCTCGACGAGCTCATCACCCGCTACGCCATGCCCACGCAGAGCTGCGTGCTCACCCACGTGACGAACACGCTGCAGGCGATCGAACGCGGCGCGCCGGTGGACCTGGTGTTCCAGTCCATCGCCGGCACCGAGGCCGCCAACCGCGGCTTCGGCATTCACCTCGCGCTGCTGGCCGAAGCGCGCGCCGCGGCGCTCTCGCTGCAACGCGGCGCGCTGTTCGACGACGGCCGGCGCGGCGAGCACGTGATGTATTTCGAGACCGGCCAGGGCAGCGCCCTCTCGGCCGGCGCGCACCACGGCTGCGACCAGCAGACCCTGGAGGCACGGGCCTACGCCGTGGCACGGCATTTCCAGCCCTTGCTGGTCAACACCGTGGTCGGCTTCATCGGCCCGGAGTACCTCTACAACGGCAAGCAGATCCTGCGCGCCGGGCTGGAAGACCATTTCTGCGGCAAGCTGCTGGGCCTGCCCATGGGCTGCGACGTGTGCTTCACCAACCACGCCGAGGCCGATGCCGACGACATGGACGCGCTGCTCACCCTGCTCTGCACGGCGGGCGTGCACTTCATCATGGGCGTGCCGGGCGCCGACGACATCATGCTCAACTACCAGAGCACCTCGTTCCACGACGCGCTGGCCATGCGGCAGCTGCTGGGCCTGCGGCCGGCGCCCGAGTTCGAGGCCTGGCTGCGGCGCATGGGCGTCACCGAAGCCGGCGACGTGCTGCGCCTGAGCCCCACCCTGCCGGCCGCGTTCGCGCCGGCCATCGCCCGGCTGGGCCGCAGCGCATGAGCGCGCCGGTGATCCCCGCTACCTGGGCGCGTTTGCAAGGCTTCACCGACGCGCGCATCGCGCTCGGCCGCGCGGGTCACAGCCAGCCCACCGCCGCGCACCTCGCCTTCCAGCTGGCGCACGCCCAGGCGCGCGATGCGGTGCACCTGGCCTTCGACCCCGGCGACCTGGCCGGCGCGCTGCAGGCGCTCGACCTCACCAGCCTGCACCTGCACAGCGCCGCGCCGGACCGCGCCGCCTACCTGCAGCGCCCCGACCTCGGGCGGCGGCTGGACGCCGCCTCGCGGGAGACCTTGCAGCGCTGGCACGCCGACCACGCCAAGATCGAAACACCCGACCTGGCCTTCGTGATCGCCGACGGCCTCTCGGCGCTGGCCGTGATGCGCCACGCCGCGCCCCTGATGGCCGCGCTCCTGCCCCGGCTGCGCGCCGACCCCGCCCACCGCTGGACGGTGGCGCCCGTGGCCCTGGTCGAACAAGGCCGCGTGGCCATCGGCGACGATATCGGCGAAGCCCTGGGCGCGCGCACCGTGGTCGTGCTGATCGGTGAGCGCCCCGGCCTGAGTTCGCCCGACAGCCTGGGCATCTACTTCACCTGGGCACCCCGGCCCGGCCGCCGCGACGCCGAGCGCAACTGCATCTCCAACGTGCGCGACGCCGGCCTGCCACCCGCGCGCGCCGCCGCGAAACTGCACGCGCTGCTCGCGCAGGCCCGCCAGCGCCAGCTCACCGGCATCGGGCTCAAGGACGAGACGGACGACGGCCCCGCGACCCTGCCGCCCGGCTGAGTGCGGCATGTGGCGCGTGGCACACTGCGCCGATGCCGATCACCATCGATCCCGCCGAGGTCGAGTTCACCGCCATCCGCGCCCAGGGCGCGGGCGGACAGAACGTGAACAAGGTCTCCAACGCGGTGCACCTGCGCTTCGCGGTGCACGGCTCCTCCCTGCCCGAAGCGGTGAAGGAGCGCCTGCTCGCGCTGAGCGACCAGCGCATCACCACCGAAGGCGTGGTGGTCATCAAGGCGCAGACCAGCCGCAGCCTGGAGCAGAACAAGGCCGAGGCGCTGGAGCGGCTGCAGGCCCTGGTGGACAGCGTGGCCACGGTGCCCAAGGCACGCAAGGCCACGAAACCCAGCTTCGGCGCCAAGCAGCGGCGGCTGGAAGGCAAGGCGGCCCGCTCCGGCGTCAAACAATTGCGCGGTCGCGTGCGCGGTTTGGACTGATGGCGGCCCGTTTTTGACGGGTTAAGGTTTTTTTACGATTCCTTTAAGCGCTATTTAGCGGCGCGGCGAAGCGCGGATTCCTAGACTGACGCTCCATGATTCGCCGCACATGGGGTGCGGCGGTCATCCCGAGACAAGGCCGGGCCATTCGCCTGCCAAAGGAATCCACACCATGCAATCCCACGCCCTCGAAATGGCGCACGTCGCCGCCACCGCCCGCACCGGCCTTGGCCGCTTCAACCTCTATGCCGGCATCCACAAGGCCTTGCGCGCCTTCATGGCCGACACCCTGCTCACGGTCGGCCGCACCGACCCCACCGACGGCGCGGAGTTGGCGCGCACCGTCGCGCAGGTGGTCGAGCTGATGGCGCTGTGCGCCAACCACGTGGCGCACGAGAACGGCTTCGTGCACCCGGCGCTGGAGGCGCGCTGCCCCGGCGTCTGCGCCCGCGTGGCGCGAGAGCACGATGGGCACCTGCACCACATCCAGCACTTGAGCGACGCCGCCCAGGCCCTGTCAGGCTGCGACGCGGACGAGCGCGAAGCCGGCCTGCACGCGCTGTACCTCGCGCTCGCCCTGTTCGTGGCCGACAACCTGCAGCACATGCACACCGAAGAGACCGCGCACAACGCCGCGCTCTGGGCCGCCTACACCGACGCCGAACTGGTGGACGTGCACAACGCCCTGGTGGCGACCATCCCGCAAGCCGAGATGATGCTCGTGATGCGCTGGATGCTGCCCAACCTGAACGCGCCCGAACGCCTGGGTGTGATGCAGGAGATGCGGGCGGGCGCACCGGCACCGGTGTTCGAAGGCATGCTCGACGCCACGCGCGGCATGCTCAACGCGCACAACGCGATGAAGCTCGCGCGCGGGCTCGGCCTGCCGCCCGTGCCCGGCCTGGCCACGGTCTAGGCCGCCACCTCTTCCAGCTCGACCGGGCGCAGCGCCTCGAAGCGGAAACACCCCCGCCCCGTCTTCTGGATGCGCAACTGCGGGCACTGCTCGGCCAGCCGGCGGTGCAGCAACAGCAGGCGGGCCTCCAGGTTGTCGGCCACATCGGGCAGGCGCAGCGAGGCATCGAGCCGCAGCTCGCGGTTGGTGAACTCGCTGCGACCCTGGCGCTGGCCGTCCTGCAGCAGTTTCCACAGGATCGCCCCCGCCACGCCCTTGATCAGGTAGCTGTTGTTGACGAACACGCTGTCGTTGCTGCGGTAGTGCCGCACGCGCAGCGCGGGACCGGCCGGCACCGGTGCCGCGGTGGCGGCGGCGCTCGGGGTCTCCTCTTCGGTGCAGGCCGCTTCAGACGCCTGCATCAGGTCGATCACGGCGCCGAGCTGCCCACCCAGCGCCACCAGCAGGTCCTCGTCTTCGTAGCTGAACCGCAGGTCCAACGGGCTTTCGACGAACAGCACGCCGGTCACGCGGCCGGCCGACAACAGGGGCACGGCCAGCTGGCTGTGCGGCTCGGACAGGCCGGGGTACGGGATGTCGGTGCCGGCCGGGACGCTGCCGTCGCCGCTCACCAGGCTGTCGCGCATGGCCCGGCTGTAGAGGTAGGCGCTGGCCATGTGGCCGATGCGCACCGGCGTGCGCTCGCGCGCGGCGACGCCGATCACGCCGTCGCCCAGGGCGATCTCCGACCCCACGCCCGAGGTGGCGTAACCCCGGCTGGCCACGGTGTAGAGGCGCTGAGAGGCCGCATCGAGGATCAGCAGCATCGCGTGCGGCATGGCCAGCTCGTTCTCCAACACGTCCAGCGTGGCTTCCAGCACCGCGCCCAGGCTGCGCGCGCTCGACAGGCGCGCACTGGCCCGGCGCAGCACCGCGAGCGCCGCCGGCGGGGGAGGCGGCAGCGGCAGCGGTTCGGCCAGCGGCTCCTGCGGCAGCCGCTCCACCTCGATCACCTCATGGATGTCCGAGCCACGCAGGCGGAACACCTCGGCCATGCCGGTGTGGGAGGCGATGCCGGCGAGCTGCGCCTTCATGCTCTCGAACACCGGCCCCTCCTCTTCGGTGCGCAGGTAGCGCAGGTGCAGGCGGTAGAACACCGCGTTGAGCGGGTTGAGCACCAGCAGCGTCGAGCGCGGGTGGGCCAGCAGGTTCTGGCGCGTCTTGTTGAAGAACTGGAACGACAGCGCGACGTGGCCCTCGTCCACGTAATAGACCTGCGAGATGTAGGCCACGTTGGGCGTGCCGTCGGCCGCCGTGGTCGCCACCATGGCGGGAATCACCCCTTCCAGACAAGGCCTCACCTCGGCCAGGTCCACCGCCGTCATGCGCGCCCCGCGATCGGCTGGCCGGCCTTGCTGCCCGGCGTCTGGTCGAAGGCTTGTTCGGGCTCGAACTCGATCGCCACCACGTCGTCGAGGCGGTGCGTGAGCATGGCCCGTGCGTAGGCGCGGTCGAAGCCGAGCAGGGCCAATTCGTGCTCCATGCCGCGCAGGTAACGCTGCAGCACCGCCGCTTCGTCCTCGCGCGCCTCGCGCAGGCGGGCGGTGCGC
This sequence comes from Hydrogenophaga sp. GW823-FHT04C09, assembly GCF_058796355.1. NCBI lineage: Bacteria > Pseudomonadati > Pseudomonadota > Betaproteobacteria > Burkholderiales > Comamonadaceae > Hydrogenophaga > Hydrogenophaga sp. GW823-FHT04C09. Next base: position 37,712 of record NZ_JBXAIO010000010.1, read on the forward strand.
GTCTTGAGCTGCACGGTCTTGTGGGTGCTGGGCTGGCTGAACACCGCGGCCAGGCGCCCGCTGCGGGCGATGTCGCGCAACAGTTGCGCGGACTGGCTGCGGCACAGGTACACCGTGATGAGGCGGCCTTGCGGCCCGACCTGGCTGCCCACGGCCCGCATGACGCTGGGCGTGAGGTCCGGCCCGCAGCTGCTGACGATGACGGAAACCCCGGCATCCATCATGGCCAGGTGTTCCAGCGTCAGCAGGGGGGAGTGGGGGGGTTCCAAGGGCGGCCACCAAGGGTGCACAGGACGCCGCGATCATAGCGACGGCGGCGGGCCGCGCCAAGCGGGTCAGGGCCTTGTTATTTCGCACGATCGTGCTAAAGTCGCGCCATGGACGCCCGGACCCAGAAGAGTGAAATGACGCGCGCCGCCATCGTGGGCGCGGCGCTGGACCTGGCCGCGTCCGACGGGCTGGAGGCCATCACCCTGCAGGCGGTGGCCGACCGCATCGGCATCTCCAAGAGCGGCGTGTTCTCGCGCGTGGGTTCGCGCGAGGCCTTGCAGAAGGCGGTGATCGAAGAGTTCGGCCGCCGCTTCATCGGCGACGTGTTCGTGCCCGCCATGCAGGCGCCCAAGGGGCTGCCGCGCCTGAGCGAGATCGTGCGGCGCTGGCTCATCCGCCTGCGCGACGTGGAGGCGCACACCGGCTGCCTCTACACCTCCGGCGCCTTTGAACTCGACGACCGCGAAGGCGAGCTGCGTGACCTGCTGCTGGGCGAGGTCACGCGCTGGCGGGCCGCGCTGCGGCGCACCGTGCTGCAGGCGATCGAGCTCGGCCACCTCCAACCCGACACCGACCCCGAACAACTGGTGGGCGAGATCTGCAGCCTGGCGATCGGGTTGGTCCACGACGTGCGCTTCCTGCGCGATCCGCGCGCCGCCGAACGCGCCCAGGCGACCTGGGCCCGCCTGGTCAAGACCTACGAACACTGACCGCTTCTCTTTTTTTGCCTCAATTTCGCACGATTGTGCGATTTACCGGAGAACGCCATGAGCACCACCCCCTTGCAAACCGCTTCCACCTACTACCAGGCCAACCCGGGCACGCGCTGGCTGCGCTGGGCGCTGGGCCTGTCCGAAAAGCTCTGGCCGGCGCTGGCGGTGCGAGGCGCCTACCGCGTGTTCGGCACGCCACTGCCGCCCAAATGGCTGCACCGCCGCCAGCCCGCGCTGGCCGCCTGGCGGGCCACGCCCTGGCCCTTCGAGCAGGCCAGCATCACGCTGTACGAGCCGCCCGGCGCGCCCGGCCCCGTGGTGCTCCTGCTGCATGGCTGGGGCGGCCACGCCGCGCAGATGCTGCCCCTGGCGCAGGCCTTGATGAACCAGGGCCTGCGGCCCGTGCTGGTGGACCTGCCCGCGCACGGGCGCAGCCAAGGCAGCACCAGCAACCTGCCGCAGTTCGCGCGCGCCATCGAGTACCTCACCGCGCGCCTGCAGCAGCAGGGCCACGAGGTGCGTGCCGTGGCAGCGCATTCGCTCGCCGCCAACGCCCTGGCCTATGCGGCCGCGCGCGGCCTGCCCGTGGCCCGGCTCGCGCTGCTCGCGCCCCCGGCCTCGCCCCATGCGTACACCCGCCTGTTCGCGAAGGTCTTCGGCCTGAGCGAGGACACGCGGGAGCGCCTGCAGCAGCGGGTGGAGGCGCGCGAGGGCATCCTGATGCGCCAGTTCGAGCCGGCGGCGGTCGGCCCGCGCGTGGCCGTGGCCACGCTGATCGTGCACGACCGGGAGGACCGCATCAACCGGTTTGCCGACGCCGAGGCCTACCGCGATGCGATCGCCGGCGCGCGCCTGATGGCGACCGACGGCCTGGGCCACACGCGGCTGTTGCGCGACGAGCAGGTGGTGAACGCCGTCGTGGCGCACCTGCGGGGCTGAGCCGCCCCGCCGCGCGGCTCACTTCATCGCTTCGCTGGGTGCGCGGCTGTGCGCGTTGTTGGTGTCCACCAGCAGGCGCAGCAGCTTCATGAACTCGCCGCGCTGGCGCTCGGACAACGGCGCCAGGATGTGCTCCTGCACCTGCAGCATGGCCGGCACGGCCTCGGCCAGCAGCGCGTTGCCCGCGTCGGTCAACACCAGCTGGCGCGAGCGCCGGTCTTCGGGTGAGGTGCGCCGCTCCAGCCAGCCGCGCGACTCCATGCGGTCGACCACGCCACCCGTGGTGGACGCGTCCAGCGCGATGGTGCGCGCCAGCGTGCGCTGGTCGATCCCGGGGTGGTTGGCCACGGTCTGCAGCGCCGCGTACTGGACCGGCGTGAGTTCAAGTTCGCCCAGCTCCCGAAGAAAGATGCCGACCGAAATCTGGTGCAGCCGCCGGATGTTGTGGCCGGGCTGATCGTCGATGTCGATGGCCGGAGGCTGGCAGCGCTTCATGAGAGGGGGGGCGGAAGAGAGTCGGGCAGTCGGAGGACGGGAGGGGCTTGCCGGAATCCTAGCATCGCCCATACAATAAGTACACTTATCGTCAGCATGCCTTGCATGTGAAGGAGACAACCCATGACTTCGCCCTCCCAGGAACTCCCCGTGCTGGTGGCCGGTGGTGGCATCGGCGGCCTGGCCGCCGCGCTCGCCCTGGTGCGCCAGGGTTTTCGCGTCAAGGTGCTGGAGCAGGCGCCCGAGATCGGCGAGATCGGCGCCGGCATGCAGCTGGGCCCCAACGCCTTTCACGCCTTCGACGCGCTCGGCGTGGGGGAGCAGGCGCGCAGCCGGGCGGTCTACACCGACTTCATGGTGATGCACGACGCGCTCGACGAGTACCAGGTCGGCAAGATCCCCACCGGCGAGGCTTTCCGCCAGCGTTTTGGCAACCCCTATGCGGTGATCCACCGCGCCGACGCCCACGGCTCGCTGCTTGAAGGCGTGCAGGCCAGCGGCCAGATTCAGTTCCTCACCTCCACGCGTGTGGAGCGCATCGAGCAGGACGCCGCGGGCGTGACGGTGCACGACCAGCACGGCACGGCCCACCGCGGCTTGGCGCTGATCGGGGCCGACGGCGTGAAGTCCGTGGTGCGACAGCAGTTCGTGGGCGACGAGGCCCGCGTGACCGGCCACGTGGTCTACCGCGCGGTGGTGGACAAGGCCGACTTCCCCGAAGACCTGCGCTGGAACGCGGCCAGCATCTGGGTCGGCCCGAACTGCCACCTGGTGCACTACCCGCTGCGCGGCGGCGAGCAGTACAACGTGGTCGTGACCTTCCACAGCCGCGAGGCCGAAGAATGGGGCGTGAAGGAAGGCAGCAAGGAAGAGGTGCAGAGCTACTTCCAGGGCATCTGCCCCAAGGCGCGCCAGTTGATCGACCTGCCCAAGAGCTGGAAGCGCTGGGCCACGGCCGACCGCGAACCGATCGGCCAATGGAGCTATGGCCGCGTCACGCTGCTGGGCGACGCCGCCCACCCGACCACGCAGTACATGGCGCAGGGCGCCTGCATGGCGATCGAGGACGCGGTGACGCTGGGCGAGGCCCTGCGCGTGAACCACAATGACTTCGAGAAGGCCTTCGACCTGTACCAGCGTTCGCGCGTGGCGCGCACCGCGCGCATCGTGCTGAGCTCGCGCGAGATGGGCCGCATCTACCACGCCAGCGGGGTGGAGCGCCTGGTGCGCAACGACCTCTGGCGCGGCCGTTCGCCGGAGCGCTTCTACGATGCGATGGAGTGGCTGTACGGCTGGAACGTCGAGAACTGTCTGGCCCCTCACTGAACCCAGGAGACCCCATGAACGACCTCGGACGACTCGAAGACCTGCCCGCCGACTACGTGGCCGAGCTGCGCGCGCTCAACCTGGTGCCGCTGTGGCCCAGCCTGCGTGGCGTGCTGCCGCCGAAGATGCCGTCGCGCCAGACGCAGGCCACGCACTGGGCCTACCAGTCGATCAAGCCGCTGCTGCTCAAGGCCGGCGAACTCACGCCGATCGAGAAGGCCGAGCGCCGCGTGCTGGTGCTGGCCAACCCGGGCCACACGCTGGAGAAGATGCAGGCCAGCGCGGCCATGTACCTGGGCATGCAGCTGCTGATGCCGGGCGAATGGGCGCCCAGCCACCGCCACACGCCCAACGCGGTGCGCATGGTCGTGGAAGGCGAAGGCGCCTGGACCACGGTGGACGGCGAGAAGTGCCCGATGTCGCGCGGCGACCTGATCCTCACGCCCACGGGCCGCTGGCACGAGCACGGCCACGACGGCGACCAGCCCGTGATCTGGCTCGACGTGCTCGACCTGCCGCTGATGTATTACCTGGAGGTGAGCTACCACCTCAACGGCGGGCGCCAGGAAACCCTGCCGGGCCGCGGCGACCGGGCCTATGCGCGGCCGGGCGTGGTGCCCACGCCGGTGTTCGGCCGCAGCGGCAAGCGCTACCCCATGCTGCGTTATCCCTGGGTCGATGCCAAGGCCGCGCTGGAATCGATGGCGGCCGACCGGCCCGACCTCGACGCCGTGCAGGTGACCTACACCAACCCCGAGTCCGGCGAGGACGCCGAGAACGTGCTGGGCTTTCATGCCCTGATGCTGCGTCCGGGCCAGGCGCTCACGCTGCCCGCGCGCTCGCCCGCGGTGATCTACCACGTGATCGAAGGTGCGGCCCGCGTGGCCACCGACGCGCAGGGCTTCGACCTGGTGGTGGCCGACACCTGCTGCATTCCCGGCTACACCGCCACCACGCTCACCAATGCCTCGGCCAGCGCCCCGGCTTTCCTGTTCATCGCCGACGAGTCGCCGCTGCACCGCAAGCTCGGCGTCTACGAAGTGCGCCCCGACAACCAACCCGCCATGCCCTGACCCGGCCTTGAAGACCCATGACCACCTACCTCTTCCCCCCGCCCCCCGTCGCTTCGGTTCCCGTGCGCGGCAAGACCGAACAATTCCCCGTCAACCGCCTGTTCTTCGTCGGCCGCAACTACCACGCGCACGCGGTGGAAATGGGCAAGCCGGTGGACAAGACGGCCGAGCGGCCGTTCTACTTCACCAAGGCCCCGCAGACGCTGGCGCTCTCGGGCGCGACCACGCCCTACCCCAGCGAGACGAACAACTACCACTTCGAGATGGAGCTGGTGCTGGCGGTGGGCAAGGCGGGCTTCCGCGTGAAGGCGGAGGACGCGCAGGACATCATCTACGGCTACGCCTGCGGCCTGGACATGACGCGGCGCGACCTGCAGCTGGTGGCGCGCGACAAGGGCCGCCCCTGGGACCTGGGCAAGGACGTGGAGCACTCGTCCGTGTGCAGCGAGATCGTGCCCATGCCGGGCGTGGTGATCGAGCGCGGCGGCATCGAGCTGGCCGTCAACGGCGCCGTGAAGCAGAAGTCCGATGTGGACAAGCTGATCTGGAACATCCGCGAGATCATTGCCGACCTCTCGCTGTTCTACCACCTGCAACCCGGCGACCTGATCTACACCGGCACGCCCGAAGGCGTGGGCGCGGTGCAACCGGGCGACAAGATCACGGGCAGCGTCGAAGGCGTGGGCGAGATCGCGCTCACCGTCGGCCAAAAATCTTGACATCCCCCCGCGCCGCCTTCGGCGTCACCCCCTGAGGGGGCGCACCTGGCGGCCCGGCAAAGCCGGTTCCGCGGGTGCTCTGGCTGCGGTCCCTGGCGCTGGCTAAGATGCTGGCGTCATGCCCTCTTCTCCCTCGTCCTCCCGCACCGTGCGCTGGCTGCTCTGGCTGGCCGGCACGGTGTCGCTGGCGCTGGGCCTCATCGGCGTGGTGCTGCCGGGCCTGCCCACCACGCCTTTCGTGCTGCTGGCCGCGGCCTGTTACGCCAAGGCCTCGCCCCGCCTGCACGGCTGGCTGCTCAACCACCGCTTCCTCGGCCCCATGGTGCGCGACTGGGAGCAGCACCGCAGCCTGACCCGGCGCACCAAGACGGTGGCGATCGGCTCCATGGTGGTGATGGTGAGCCTCTCGGCCTGGGGCTTTCGCCACCAGCCCTGGGTGCTGGCCGCGCTGCTGGCCGCCGCCGCCATCGGCCTGGTCGTGGTGGCGCGCATCCCCACGCGCGAACGCCCCACCTCCTGAGCCGCCTCAGACCGGCTGGCGCGGCGGCAGGCCCCAGACCTGGCGCAGCACCGACAGCGCCGCGACGATGGCCGGGTCGTGCTCGGCGGTCTTGGGGTAGATGAAGCTCAACAGGGCGGCCACGCGCGTGTGCGGCCAGATCACCAGCTCCTCGCGCTCGGCGGCGGGCACGGCCATGTCCTCGCGCAGCAGCGCCAGCCCCAGGCCCGCGCGCACCAGGCTGTAAGGCGCCGACGCATCGTCGGACTCCACCACCTGGTTGGGCAGCAGGCCCTGGCGCGAGAACAGGTCGCGCAGCAGCGTCTGCACATGGCCGGCGTGCGGCGTGCCGATCCAGGGCAGGTCGGCGATCTCGCGCCAGCCCGCGTGCAACAGCCGATCGCGGTAGGCCACCGGCGCCACCACCCGGTAGTGCAGCGTCTGCAGGGGCAGCCCGAGCACGTCGCGCGGGATGTGGGGACCGATGTAGAACGCCGCCTGCAGCGTGGAGGTCGCCACGCCCTCGCGCAGCGTCTCGGCGTCGCCCGAGCGGGTCTTGATGTCCAGCAGGGGCAGCGCCGCCACCAGGCCGCCGAGCAAGGAACCCAGCCGCAAGGCGTCCGGGTCGCCCAGCGTGCCGATGATCAGCGAGCCGGCCACCTCGCCCTGCAACTCCTTGGCGCGGCCGATCAGCGAGCCGGCGGCGGCCAGCACCTTCTCGGCCTCGGGCAGCAGGCGCTCGCCGGCGCGCGTGAGCGCGATGCGCCCGGGCCGCCGGTCGAACAGCGAGACGCCCAGCTCTTCCTCCAGCGCCTTGATCTGCCCGGTGACGGCGGGCTGCGTGACGTGCAGGGCCTCGGCCGCTCGCGTGAGCTGGCCGATCTTGGCCACCGTGACGAAGGCACGCAGCTGGTAGATCTCCATGCGGGCGGGCGCTCAGTGCGTCAGGAAGCGCGCCTGCGAAGGCTCGATGCCCAGCCGCACCTCGGCCCCGGGCGGGAACAGCGAGAGGCCCGAGAAGTGCGCCTGGTTGGCGACGATCAGGGTCTCGCCCACGCGCACGCGGTAGCGCGAGGTCTCGCCCAGGAACTCGGAGCTTTCCACCCGGCCGTCGAGCCAGATGCGCGAGGCGTCGCCATGTTCGTCGCGCACGCGGATGTGCACGGTGTGCGGCCGGAACGACAGCGACGCCGGCCCGGTGCCCGGGCTCTCCTGGTTGCGCGGCAGCACCATCTCGCCCAGGCCGTCGGCCTGGAAATGCAGGGTCTCGCCGTTGACGTGCGTCACCCGGCCCTGCACGAGGTTGGCCGTGCCCACGAAGCTGGCCACGAAGCGGTTGGCCGGGAAGTCGAACAGCGCGGCGGCCGTGCCCACCTGCTGCAGCACGCCCTTGTCGAGCACGGCCATGCGGTCGGCGGTGGTCATGGCCTCTTCCTGGTCGTGCGTCACGAAGATGGTGGTCAGGCCCAGCGTGCGCTGCAGGTTCTTGAGCTCCTCGCGCATCTGCACGCGCAGGTTCTTGTCGAGGTTGGACAGGGGTTCGTCGAGCAGCAGCAGCTTGGGCTCGATCACCACCGTGCGCGCCAGCGCCACGCGCTGCTGCTGCCCGCCCGAGAGCTGGCTCGGCCGGCGCTGCGCGTAGTCCTGCAGACCCACCAGTTCGAGCGCGGCCCCGACCTTGCGGCGCAGCGAGTCCTTGGGCTCCTTGCGCTCCACCAGACCGAAGGCCACGTTGTCCCACACCGTCATGTGGGGCCACAGCGCGTAGTTCTGGAACACCATGCCCACGTTGCGCAGGTGCGGCGGCGTGCCGGTGATGTCCTTGCCGTCGATCAGCAGTTCGCCGCGCTGGTGCTGGTTGAAGCCGGCGATGAGGCGCAGCAGCGTGGACTTGCCGGAGCCCGAGGGGCCGAGCAGGGCGAAGAACTCGCCCGGCTCGATGCGGATGTTGACGTCCTTGAGCACCTCGGTGCTGCCGTAGCTCAGGCTGATGTGGCGCGCTTCGAGGGAGACCTTGTTCAGATGCATGGCTGTCTTTCGATGTGTCTGTCGTTCAGGGCTGCGCGGCGCGGGTGGGGGCGCGCGATTTCTCCACCACGCGGTGCGAGAGGTAGGTGCCGATGGCCACCACCACCACCGCCACCACGCCGAGGGCGGCGCCCGGTCCGCGCCCGGCGATGCTCTGCATGTAGAGGTAGATGCCATAGCTCATGGGCGCCTGGCTCTGCGCCGAGGTGAGCAGGATGGTGGCCGAGAGCTCCACCGCGGCGGTGATGAAGCTGGTGACGAAGCCGGCCAGGATGCCGCCCATCATGAGCGGCACCATGATGCGCCGCACCGTGCTGACCTTGCCCGCGCCCAGGCTCTGCCCGGCCTCTTCGAGCGAGATGTGCACCTGCTGCAGCGCGGCCATGCAGGAGCGCAGCGCGTACGGCAGGCGGCGCACCGCGTAGGCGATCATGATCAGCACCCAGGTGCTGATCACCGGCGTGTCGGTGAACGGGATGTCCACGCCCTTGAACATGCGCAGGTAGCCGATGGCCAGCACCAGGCCGGGGATGGCCAGCGCGATCGAGGCGATGTAGTCGAGCCAGCGGCGCGCGGGCAGCTCGGTGCGGAAGATCAGGTAGGCGATGAGCGTGCCCAGCACCACGTCCAGGCTCGCGGCCATCAGGCAGTACTTGAGGGTGTTGACCACCATCAGCTTGGAGTCGGTGAAGATGGTGGCGTAGTGCTCCAGGGTATAGCTGTCGGGCAGCACCGAGAAACTCCAGACCTTGGAGAAAGACATCAGCAGGATGCCGATGTGCGGCGCCAGCGTGACCAGCAGCACGAAGCCCACCCAGGCGTAGGCCAGCACCGAGGCCCAGCCGCGCAGCGTGCGGCGCTGCAGCGAATTGCCGCCCTTTTGCAGCGTGGAGTAGTCCTTGCCCTTCATGACGCGCGAGGCCATCCACAGCGCCAGGATGGACAGCACGATCATGATCACGCTGATGACGTAACCCAGCGGGTCCTCGATGCCCACCGAGGTGATGCGCAGGTAGGCCTGCGGCGCGAGCATGTTGGTCACGCCCATCACCAGCGGCGTGCCCAGGTCGTCGAACACCTTCACGAACACCAGCGCCGCGCCGGCCAGGTAACCCGGCAGCGAGAGCGGGAAGATGATGCGCCAGAACAGGCGCCAGCCCTTGGCGCCGAGGTTCTGCGCCGACTCTTCCATGGCGCCGTCGATGTTGCGCATCGCGGCCACGAGGTTGAGCAGGATGAAGGGGAAGTAGTGGATGCTCTCGACGAAGGTCACGCCGACCAGGCCGTCCATGATGGGCACGGTGAAGCCGAACGCGTCGTTGAGCAGCAGGTTGACCGAGCCGCTGCGCCCGAAGATGAGCTGCAGCGCGACCGCGCCCACGAAGGGCGGCATGATCAGCGGCAGCACGCCCAGCGTCTGGATCAGCAGGGCGCCGCGGAACTCGAAGCGCACCGTGAGGTAGGCCAGCGGGATCGCGATCACCGAGGCGAAGAACACCGAGGCCAGCGCCACCACCAGGCTGTTGATGAGCGATTCGCGCAGCAGGCTCTGGCCGAAGAAGTTGCTGAAATGCCCCAGCGTGGGCGCGCCGGTTTCCGTCACGAAGGCGGTGTAGATCACCTCCGCGATCGGCAGCAGCAGAAACAGGAACAGGAAGGCAAACACCAGGCCGGCGAGCAGCCAGTGGCCCCACACGGTGGGGGGGCGCAGCCGGCGCGGCGCGGGCGCGGCGGAACCTGTCAGGACAGCGGACATGGGCAATCTTTCCGGGAAGGGAGGGACCCGCGCGCGGCAGGCCGGCGCGCGGGCATCACGGGGCGTTCAGGCGCTCACTTGGCCAGCGCGCCGGCCTGGTTGGCCAGGTCGCGCGCGCGCTCGTAGTTGGCCTTGGCTTTTGAGCTCCACAGCTCTTCGAGCCCGGTGAGCTGCTTGGCCACTTCCACGTCGCGCTTGTTCTGGCGGAACAGGTTGAGGAATTTTTCGTCCTTGACCATGCTCTCGGGCACCAGCGACGAGTAGGCGAAGCTGCGGGCCTGGCGCAGCAGCTCGCTGCCGTGCGCGTTGGGTTTGGCGTGCAGCTTGCGGTCGGCCTCGTGGATGGCGCGCGTGGCGGCCTGCAGCTCCTTGAGGCGGAAGGTCACCATCTGGTCGAACAGGCTCACCACCACCTGGTAGCGGTTGCTCGAGAGGTCGGTGTTGAACTGCACCTTGGCGCGCTTGGCGATTTCCTGTGCGTCGGGATAACCGGCCGGCGCCTTGTTGCCGAACGAGGCGTTGGGCAGCACCGGCAGGCGGCTGATCTTCGGGTCGAACAGCAATTCCTGGCCTTCGCGCGAGAGCGTGTAGGCGATGAACTTCTTGGCCTCGTCGGCGTTCTTGCCGCCGCTGATGAGCGCGATGTTGGCCGGCACCACCGCCGTCACCGAGGGGTAGTGGAACTCCACCGGGTAGCCCGAGTACTTGCCGGCCAGGCCGAAGAAGTCGATCACCATGCCGACGCCGTACTGGCCGTTGTTCACGCCATCGGGCACCGCGAAGCTGCGGTCGGTCACGGCCGCGCAGTTGCCCGCGATCTGCAGCATCTGCGTCCAGCCCTTTTCCCAGCCTTCGCCCTGCAGGATGGTCTCGACCGTGAGGTGGGTGGTGCCCGAACGCGAGGGCGAGGAGATGGCCACGTGGCCGAAGTAGGCGGGCTTGGTCAGGTCGGCCCACTCGCGCGGCGCGGGCACCTTGTTGGCCTGCATGTAGCGCGTGTTCCACATCAGGCCGTAGCCCGCGAGCGCCTGGCCGTAGTACAGGCCGTTGGGGTCGTTGATGGGGTAGTTGCCCACCTTGGCTGGCACCTGCGCGTTCTTGACTTCGGGCGCGGCCTGCAGCAGCTTGTCGCGCGCCAGCACTTCGAAGGCATCGGGCGCCGAGGCCCACATCACGTCGGGCCGCTGGCCCACCGCCAGCTCCTTGATGTAGGCGATGCTGGCCGTGGTGTTCTTGTTGAGGATCTCGATCTTGATGCCGGGGTTGGCGGCTTCAAACGCCTTCTTGTAGGCCTCCGTCAGTTCCTTGGGAAACGAGGTGAGCACGGAGACCGTGCCGGCTTGCGCCGCGGACCATGCCGTCACCAAGGAAAGAACCACCACCTTCAGTGCTGCTGTCTGTCGTGCCATGCCTGTCTCCATCGTTGTGTTTGCGACGGGACCAATTTAGCAACAGAAAGCGCGCGCGACCAATCATGGTTTCTGATAGGCCGCATAAACCGCGGCGAGAGTCGGGTAAACCCCGAGCGTTCCGCAGAGGCTTATGCCTTGGCTCGGCGCTCCAGCACTTCAAACGCCGGCAGGGTCTTGCCTTCGAGCACCTCGAGGAAGGCGCCACCGCCGGTGGAGATGTAGCCCACGTCCTTCTCGATGCCGTACTTGGCGATGGCCGCCAACGTGTCGCCACCACCGGCGATGCTGAACGCGCTGCTCTTCGCAATGGCGTCCGCAATCGTCTTGGTGCCGCCCTCGAAGGCCGCGAACTCGAACACGCCCACCGGGCCGTTCCACACGATGGTGCCGGCCTGCATCAGCTGCGCCGCCAGCTTGGCTGCCGTCTCCGGGCCAATGTCCAGGATCAGGTCGTCGTCGGCCACCTCCGTGGCCTTCTTCACCGTGGCCGGTGCGTCCGCCGCGAAGGCCTTGGCCGTCACCACGTCGGTGGGGATCGGCACCTCGGCGCCGCGCGCCTTCATGGCCTCGATCACCGCCTTGGCTTCGTTCACCAGGTCGGCCTCGGCCAGGCTCTTGCCGATCTTCAGGCCCGCGGCCAGCATGAAGGTGTTGGCGATGCCACCACCCACGATCAGGTTGTCCACGTTGTTGGCCAGGCTCTTGAGGATGGTCAGCTTGGTGCTGACCTTGCTGCCGGCCACGATGGCCACCAAAGGCCGTTTGGGGGCCGCGAGGGCCTTGGCAATCGCATCCATCTCGGCGGCCAGCAGCGGGCCGGCCGAGGCGATGGGCGCGGTCTCGGCGATGCCGTAGGTCGTGCCTTCGGCGCGGTGGGCGGTGCCGAAGGCGTCGTGCACGAAGATGTCGCACAGGGCGCCGAGCTTCTTCGCCAGTTCGGGGCTGTTCTTCTTCTCGCCCACGTTGAGGCGGCAGTTCTCCAGCAGCACGACTTCGCCGGGGGCGACCGAGAAGTCGCCGTCGATCCAGTTGGCGACCAGGCGCACCGGGCGGTCCAGCAGTTCGCCCAGGCGCGCGGCCACGGGGGCCAGCGAGTCCTCGGGCTTGAAGGCGCCTTCGGTGGGGCGGCCCAGGTGGCTGGTGACCATCACGGCCGCGCCGGCGTCCAGCGCCATCTGGATGGCCGGCAGGCTCGCGCGGATGCGCGTGTCTTCGGTGATGCGGCCGGCGTCGTCCTGCGGCACATTGAGGTCGGCGCGGATGAAGACGCGCTGGCCCTTGGCTTGGCCGCTGGAGCAGAGGTCGGAGAAACGGATGAAGGACATGGTGGGCGGGTGGGTCGTCAGAAAGAAGCCCGCATTGTAGGAAACGCGGCCCCCCATGCCCGTCGGCCGCTCAACCCGTGTGCACGAGCGCGACCGGTGGCTCGCCGGGCGAGCGGGCCTGCGACGCCGCGCTGCAGGGCATCAGCGCGTCCAGCGCGGGCTGGTAGGCGCGCGTCTGCACGTCCATCAACCCCAGCACGGAATGGAAGACATGGTCGTGCGAGATCGGCGCCGCCGCGTGCCCGCGCAGGCAGCCCATCGACAGGCCGGTGCGGCGCTGCAGGCCGGGCGAGAACCAGCTCACCATGGGCACCTGGGTCTGCTGCGTCGGCGCCAGGGCGTAGGGCACGCCATGCAGGTAGATCCCGTTCTCGCCCAGCGACTCGCCGTGGTCGGACACGTAGATCAGCCCCGTGTCCTCGCTGCCGCGATCGGCGCGCGCCTTCAGCCATTGCAGGGTCTGGCCCAGGAAATGATCGGTGTAGGCGATGGAGTTGTCGTAGGCGTTGACCAGCTGCTCGTGCGGGCAGTCGGACAGCGTGACGCTCTGGCACTCGGGCTGGAACGGCTTCTGGTCGGCGGGCGCGCGTTTCGCGTACGCCGGACCATGGCTGCCCATCTGGTGCATCACCACCACCACGCCGCGCGCGCGGCGCTGCGGATCCAGCGCGGCGAGGCGCTGGTCCAGGCCGTCCAGCATGGCGGCGTCGTAACACTCACTGCCCTCGCACAGGCCGGGCACGGCGTGGTCGCCCGCGTAGGCGTTGGGCACGCGGTCGCACACGCCCTTGCAGCCGGCCTGGTTGTCGATCCACAGCACGGCCAGGCCGGCGCGCTGCAGCACGTCGAGCAGGTTCTCGTGTTCGGGGGTCTTGTCGCCGCCCTGCGCGCGCGTGAGCGGCGAGAAGATGCAGGGCAGCGAGACCTGGGTGTTGGTGCCGCAGGAACTCACCTGGGCGAAGTTCACCAGATCACCTTGCGCCTGCCAGCGCGCGAGCGTGGGCGTGGTGTTGCGCGCGTAGCCGTTGAGCCCGAAGTTCTGCGCGCGCGCGGTCTCGCCGATCACCAGCACCAGCAACGGTGGCCGCGGCTGGTGCGCATAGCTCGCGCCCAGGGCCGCGTCCTGACCCACCGGTTGCAGCGGGCGCACCTGGCGCGGCAGCTGGTCCACCGCCAGGCGGGCGCCGGCGTACACGGTGTTGAGCGGGTTGGCCATGTAGCGCAGGTCCTTGTGGTTGCGCATGAGCGAGGCCAGACCCTGGTAGCTCATCAGCGCGGCCGCCACCAGCAAGGCGAGCGCGGCCAGGGCCCCCATGAGGTTGCGCACGGCTTGCGGCCCCAGGCTGCGCAGGGCCAGCGGCCGGCGCCAGAGCGCCCACAGGGGCAGCCCGGCCACCAGCAACACCGTTCCCGGCAAGGCCCACGAGAGCAGGTCGCGCACCTCGCGCACGTCGGTGTGCACCACATTGGCGAGCATGGTGGGGTCGATCACCACCCCGTACTGCCACATGAAGTGGGTGTTGAACGCGGCCACCAGCAACAGCGCGCTGGCGGCGGGCCGAAACACGCACGGCCAGGCCAGCAGCGAGAGCAGCGCCGCCAGGGCACCCACCAGCAACAGGCCCAGCCCGACGATCAGCGCCAGGCGCTGGGTGGGTGTGCCGCCGAGTCCATCGATGCGCTGCCACAGCGGCAGGTTGCCCAGGCTGGCCAGCCACAGGGCCAGGCCCCACACCGCCACCCTGGGGCGTGTGCGCGCGCCGGGCGGGGAGAGATGGAACGTGGGGAAAAAGCGGGGAAACGCAAAGGGCAACGAGAGCTGCATGGCCGGCATCCGAATGCCAGCACATGCCGGCCCCGCCACTGTGCGCAGCCGACGTTAAATCAACCTTATGCGCGCGGCCAGCGCAGCGTGAAGCGCGTCGTCATCGGCGCTTCGCCCTGGTCGCGCTCCAGCCGCGCGCCCATCTGTTCGGCGATGCGCTCCACCAGGCGCAGGCCCAGCCCCAGGCCACCGCGCTCGGCGGCCAGGGGGGCCGCGTCGGCGCGCTGGCCGTCGTCACTCACCGAAACACCCAGGTCCGCGCCGGTCCGCCACACCGCCACCGCCACCTGCGAGCCGCTGGGCGTGTGGCGCAGCGCGTTCTCGATCAGGTTGCGCAGCGCGAGTTCCAGCAGCATGGGCTGGGCCTGCACCACCACCGGCTCGTCGGGCTGCGACAGGGAAAGCTCGTGGCCGCTCTCGTAGGCCGAGGGGGCGTGGGCCGCGATCAGCCGCGCCGCGAGTTCGCCCAGCGCCACCTGCCCCGCGACCAGGGGCCCCGCACCCGCGATGGCGTTGCGCTGGGCGCGCGCCAGTTCCAGCAACTGCGAAAGGATGCGGCCCGCGCGCAAGGCCTCCTGCTCCAGTTGCGCCAACCGCTCGGGGGACGGGTCGTGCTGCGCCGCGCCGGCCTGCAAGGCGAGCGCGGCCAGCGGCGTGCGCAGTTCGTGCGCCACGTCGGACGCGAACTCGCGCTCGCGCTGGGCGCGCGTCTGCAAGGTGTCGACCAGCGCGTTGATCGCGGCCACCGTGCTCGCGAACTCGCGATGGCGGTGCTGCGTGCCCAGGCGCTGGCCCGCGAAGCCGTCGAGCGCGGCCACCTCGCTCGAGAGCTGGTCGAGCGGGCGCAGGCCGCGGCGGATCGCCCACCACAGCAGCAGGCTCACCAGCGGCAGCACCAGCAAAGCGGGCAGGGCCACGTGCTCCGCGATGTCCTTGCCCAGTTCGTAGCGCTGCTTCAGGTCCATGAGCACGATCACGCGCCGCACCCGCCCTTCCTGCGTGGCCTGGGCCGAGTAGGCGCGCCACTCGGGCACCAGGCCCGGGACCTTCACGCGCACCGTGGCGAAGCCCTGCGCGGGCAGGGCCACCACGTCCAGCCCGCCCACCATGCCATGGGTGTCGGCGACCAGGCGGCCGTCGTCCCAGGCCACCACGGCCACGTCCTGCAGGTACTCGTGCTGCAGGTCGGGCACCTCGGCCGCGGCATGGGGTTCGAGCCGGTAGGGCGTGGCGCTGAGCCAGAGCTTGGCCACGGCCGTCATCTGCCCGTCGGAGAACTGGCGGGCCTCGCGGAAGGCGGTGGACCAGGCGAAGGCGATCAGCGCCAGCCACACCACCACCAGCACCCCGAGCGCCCAGGCCAGCAGGTAGTGGCGCAGGGTCTTCGCGCGCGCGGCCACGGCCTTGTTCATCGCCGCGCCGCTTTCGCGGGCGGCGCGGGCGCGTCCAAGGGCACGAAGTAGCCCACGCCGCGCACCGTCTTGATCAGGGACTCGCCGAGCTTGCGGCGCAGGTGGTGGATGTGCACCTCGATCGCGTTGCTCTCCAGGCCTTCGTCGAAGCCGTACAGCGCCGATTCCAGCCGCGCCTTGGACAGCACCTGCGGCCGCGCCTGCAGCAGCGTGAGCAGCAGCGCGAACTCCTTGCCGCCCAGCGGCACCGGCTCGCCCGCGCGCCGCACGGTGTGGGCCGCCGGATCGACCACCAGCTCGCCGTGCTGGATCAGCGGGCTGCTGCGCCCGCCGGCGCGCCGCAGCATGGCACGCAGCCGGGCGAGCAGTTCGTTCGCGTCGAAGGGTTTGACGATGTAGTCGTCGGCGCCGCTGTCCAGGCCGCTGATGCGGTCGCTCACGCCGTCGCGCGCGGTCATGATCAGCACCGGCATGTCGTGGCGTGGCAGGTCGTCCCGCCCCGGCGCGGGCGCGGGCCGGCGGCGCAGCCGGGCCAGCAGGTCCAGGCCTTCGCCGTCGGGCAGGCCGAGGTCGAGCAGCATGACGTCGAAGGGTTCCACGGCGAGGGCCAGCCAGGCCGCGTCGAGCGAGGGGCAGGTGTCCACCGCATAGCCCGCCTGGCGCAGCGAAGCCTGCAGGCCGCTGGCAATGCCGGGGTCGTCTTCCACCACGAGAGCGCGCATGTGTTTGAAGGGGACGCGGGGTCCGTTGAGGCTGAACCCGTTCATTATGGGTTCGCGCCTTAGCACCGCCTTAAGGCGCATTTAACCTGGGGCTTCCACAGTGCCGCGCCATGCACGCACTGTCTCGCCCCCGCTGGGTCACCGGCCCCTTCCGATCGTCCCCCGCCACCTGGCTGCTCGGCCTGTTCACCCTCACCCTGCTCTGGGACCTGGGCGGCCTGGACATGGCGGTGATGCGCGCCATCGGCACGCCGCGCGGCTTTGCGCTGCAGGACAGCTGGTGGCTCTCTCGCGTGCTGCACGACGGCCTGCGGCAGGCCATGACGGGTGGCTGGCTGCTGCTCTGCGCCTGGGCCTGCTGGCCCGGGCTGCAGATGCCCCGGCGCGAACGCTGGACCGTGGTGACGCTGGCCACGCTGTCGCTGCTGGCGGTCAACCTGGTGAAGAACACCAGCCTGACCAGTTGCCCCTGGGACCTGCAGGCCTTCGGCGGACCGGCCCGCTGGGTGTCGCACTGGGCCTGGGGCGTGGCCGACGGCGGCCCGGGGCGTTGTTTCCCGGGCGGCCATGCGTCCAGCGGTTTCGCGTTCATCGGCCTGTGCCTGCCCTGGCTGGACGCGCCGCCAGGCACGCCCCATCGCCCGCGCGCGACCGGCCTGCGCTGGCTGGCCGCCGTGCTGTTCGTGGGCGGGTTGGCGGGTGCGGTGCAAACCCTGCGGGGAGCCCATTTCCCCAGCCACACGCTGTGGACGCTGCTGATCTCCGCCGGCGTGTCGTGGGCGGGCTGGCGGCTGGCCCAGCCGTGGCTGACCCCGTCGAAGAGCGCACGGCCTGCGCCGGCCGTGGGGGAGGCCGATCACCCACCTCGCCGGCCCCGCCCGACCCACCTCCTCGCCGTGCTGCGCCCCCTGCTTATGCCCATGGCCTGCATGCTGGCGGTGCTGTGGCTGTCGCGCGCCGGGCTGGCCTGGTGGCAGGCCGACCGCATCGCCCAGGCCCAGGCGGCGCCATTGGTGTGGTGGGAAGGCTTGCGCTTTGACGCGGTGCTGATGGGCCTGGCCTGGGTGTTGCCCGCCACGCTCACGCCCTGGATGGCCACCCACCGGCGCAGCCAGCGCGCGTGGGGTGTCTTCCTGCGCGTGTATGGCGGCATCGCCCTGCTGCTTGTGGTCTTCATGGAACTGGCCACCCCTGCCTTCGTGCTGCAGTACGACAGCCGGCCCAACTACCTCTTCGTGGAGTACCTGGGCTACGCGAAGGAAGTGGGCGGCACGCTGATCAAGGACTATTGGGCGCACCTGCTGACCACGGCGGTGCTGCTGCCCACCATCGGCTGGGCCTATGTCCGGCTGACCCGCCGCGCGCCGCACCCACCCGCAACCCTGCGGGTCTGGCAGGCCGGGCTGCTGTCGGCGCTGCTGTTCGTGGCGCTCGCGATCTGCGCACGCGGCGCGCTGGGGCACCGCCCGGCCAACCCCGCCACGGCGGCCGTGACCACCGACCACCTGGTCAACGAGTTGCCCCTGAGTTCGCTCTACACCGTGACGTACGCGATCTACCAGTCGCGCAAGGCCGAAGAAGGCGGCATCACCTACGCCGAGATGCCGCAGGATCGCGTGATCGACATCGTGCGGCGAGAAACCGGGCTGCCGCCCGGCGCCTTCACCGACCCCGCTTCGCCCCTGCGCCACACGCTGACCAGCCCGCACCCGCGCGAGCGGCCGCTGAACCTGGTGATCGTGCTCGAAGAAAGCCTGGGCGCCGAGTTCGTCGGCCGCCTGGGAGGCCTGCCGCTCACGCCGAACCTGGACCGGTTGGGCGACCAGGGCATCTGGTTCGACCAGCTCTACGCCACCGGCACGCGTTCGGTGCGCGGCATCGAGGCGGTGGTGGCGGGTTTTCCGCCGACCTCGGCGGTGAGCACGGTGAAGCTGGCGAAATCGCAGCGCGACTTCTTCACGCTGGCCAGCTTCCTGAAGCCCAGGGGCTACGAGTCCACCTTCTACTACGGCGGCGAATCGCACTTCGACAACATGCGCAGCTACTTCATGGGCAATGGCTTCGACCGCGTGGTGGAGCAGAAGGACATGCCCGCCAGCGCCTTCATCGCCACCTGGGGCGCGTCCGATGGCGACCTGTTCGATGTGGCCCACCAGCGCTTCAGCCAGCAGCCCGCCGACAAGCCCTTCTTCGCCCTGGTGTTCAGCTCGTCCAACCACGCGCCCTTCGAATTCCCGGACGGCGGCTTCGAGCTGCACGAGCAGCCGAAGAACACCGTGAACAACGCGGTGAAGTACGCCGACCACGCCCTGGGGCGCTTCTTCGACCAAGCGAAGCAATCCGCCTACTGGGACAACACCCTCTTCCTCGTGGTGGCCGACCACAACTCGCGCGTGTACGGCCCCTCGGTCATCCCGATCGAGCGCTTTCACATCCCCGGCCTGATCCTGGGCGGCGCGGTGCGCGCACCCGAGCGCATCCGCACGGTGGCCAGCCAGATCGATCTGGCGCCCACGCTGATCTCCATGATGGGCCTGAGTGGCGAGGTTCCGCTGACCGGCCGCGACCTGAGCGACCCGGCGCAGCGCACCCGGCCCGGCCGCGCCATCCTGCAGTTCGACAAGATCCAGGCCTACATGGAAGGCTCCCACGTGGCGGTGCTGCAGCCCGACAGCCCACCCCGGCTCATGAGCTACCGGGATGGCCAGCTGAAGGACAGCACCGAGAGCCACCCGGCCCTGGTGGACAAGGCGCAGGCGCATGCGCGCTACGCGCAGTGGGCCTACCAGAAACAATGGCACCGTTGAAAAACGGTGCCGGACCTCACCAGCCCAGACCCAGGCGCAGCGGCAGGTAGACCGCCATGCCGCAGACGATGGTGCCGAGCACGCCGCGCTTCCAGAAGAACCAGGCCATGCCGGCGGCCGCGGCGAACAGGCGCGCGTCCTTCCAGGTGGTGATGAGCGCGCCCTGGTTCATCACGATCTCGGGAACGATCACCGCCGCCAGCGCCGCGATGGGCGCGTACTGCAGGCCGCGCTGGGCCCAGTGCGGCAGGCTCCAGGGCTTGCTGGAGATGAAGAAGAAGCCGCGCGTGATCACGGTGATGCAGCCCAGCGCGACGATGGTGAGCAGGGTCCAGGGATCGAGGTCAAACATGGTGTGCCCCCTGCCCCGGCGCCTGGGGTCTGAATTTCTCGAGCACCAGGCAGATCGCCACCGCGCTCGCGATTGCCACCAGGATGTTGAGCTTGAGCGGCAGCGCCCAGGCCGCGACCGCCGCCGCGCCGGCCACGCCGGCCGAAACGAAGCGCAGCTTCGATGAGGCCAGCGAGCACAGCACGCCCAGCAGCGCAAGGATGCCGGCGAAGCCCAGGCCCCAGGCCACGGGGATCGCGTTGGCCAGGGCAATGCCGGCCAGGCTCGCGCCCATCCAGGCCACGTAGTTCACCGCGCAGTTGCCCATGAGGTAGGCCTGCTGCTGCGCCAGCTCTTCCTCGTTGGTGCCCGGGTGCGGGTAGCGGCGCGCGAAGAACACGTAGCTCAGGTCGCCGGTGATGTAGCCCTTGATCAGGCGCTCCCAGCGCGGCAGGTGCATCAGGTAGGGCCGCAGGTGCGCCGAGAACACGACGAAGCGCAGGTTCACGCAGAAAGCCGCCGCCAGGATCACCCACAGCGGTGCGCCCGCGGCGATCATGGGCACGGCGGCGAGTTGCGCGCTGCCGGCGTAGACGATCAGCGTCATGAGCACGGCCTCCAGCGCCGACAGGCCGGACTGCACCATGGCCACACCGGTCATCAGGCCCCAGGCACCGATGCCCATGGCCACCGAGACCTGGTCGCGCACGCCATCCCAGTACTCGGGGCGGTCGCGGTATTCACGGCGGTGGAACATCAGGGCGCCTCTTTCGGCGAGGGCGCGGCGTCCAGCACCTGACCGGGTGCGAGCGCAAACCCGCGCAGGAACTCCGCCGCCGCGAGGCGCTTGCCGCCCGCGCGTTGCAGCTCGGTGAGCACCAGCACACCGCCGCCGGTGGCCACGCGGATGCCATCGGCGTCCACCGCCAGCACCTGGCCGGGCGTGCCCTGCGCCGCTGCGGCCTCGGCGTGCGCGGACCACACCTTGATGGCCTCGCCCGCCAGCGCCGTGGCAGCCCCCGGGAAGGGGTTGAACGCGCGGACCCGGCGCGCCAGTGTCTCGGCCGGCGCGGTCCAGTCGATCGCGGCCTCGGCCTTTTCGATCTTGTGCGCGTAGGTCACGCCCTCGGCGGGCTGTTTCTCGGCCTTCAGGCCACCACAGGCGGCGATCTCCAGTGCTTCCACGATCAGGCGCCCGCCCAGCGTGGCCAGGCGGTCGTGCAGGCTGCCGGTGGTGTCCTGGGCCTGGATGGGCAGGCGCTCGATCAACAGCATGTCGCCGGTGTCCAGGCCGGCGTCCATCTGCATGATGGTCACGCCGGTCTGCGCGTCGCCCGCCTCGATGGCGCGGTGGATCGGCGCCGCGCCACGCCAGCGGGGCAGCAGCGAGGCGTGGATGTTCAGGCAGCCCAGGCGTGGCGTGTCCAGCACCCACTGGGGAAGGATGAGCCCGTACGCGGCCACCACCATGGCATCCGCCTGCGCGGCCTCGATGGCGTCACGCGCCGCCCGCGCGTCGTCGGGGTACTTGCCGTCCAGCCGCAGGCTGCGCGGCTGCGCCACGGTGATCTGCTGTTCCTGCGCGAGTTGTTTGACGGGCGAGGGCTGCAGTTTCATGCCGCGCCCCGCCGGCCGATCGGGCTGGGTCAGCACCAGTGGCACGCGAAAGCCGGCGGCGAGCAAACGCTCGAGCGCCACACGCGCGAATTCCGGCGTGCCGGCAAAAATGAGGTTCATGAAGAAGAAAAGGGACCGATGGCGCGACGCCGCGCGGCATCAGGGATGGGACACGGCGTCGACGGGATCGCCGAGCACCTGGTCGTCGGAGAACATCAGCTGCCGCACCACACCCGAGGGGTCCAGGTGCACATGCACCAGGCGCGGCCGCGTGGCTTCCAGGAAGCGGTAGCTCCAGACCTCGCCATCGAAGCGCGCCACGCGCTCCACCATGGCCGGGCGACCCATGCCGCGCAACACGTCTTCGCGCGTCCAGCGGCCGATCTCGATGTGCCGCAGCAGCCAGCCCGCGTCCATCACCTGCTCGTACCGCACCAGGCGGCCATCGGGTCCGAGATCGAGGTTGTGCACCCAGGGGCCCGAGGGCTGACCCGAGTACTGCAAGCGCGTGCCCGCGGGCAGCGTGTGAACCAGC
Organism: Hydrogenophaga sp. GW823-FHT04C09; assembly: GCF_058796355.1. Taxonomy (NCBI): domain Bacteria; kingdom Pseudomonadati; phylum Pseudomonadota; class Betaproteobacteria; order Burkholderiales; family Comamonadaceae; genus Hydrogenophaga; species Hydrogenophaga sp. GW823-FHT04C09. The sequence goes on from NZ_JBXAIO010000010.1 coordinate 59,516, forward strand.
GTCGGCCGGCCCAGCCGGGTCTCGATCTCGCTGCGCGGCGTGCCCGTCGCCACCTGTTCGGGCATCAGTGAACAGCCCGCCAGTGCCAGCGCGCTCACCACGACCAGGCCACGCAGCGAAGAAGCCAGAGAGATGTTCATGCGCGCAATGCCTCTCGTTGAGCCTTAACAAGTTTGGATTTGATGCGATCGCGCTTGAGCGGCGAGAGGTACTCCACAAAGACCTTGCCGAGCAAGTGGTCCATCTCGTGCTGGATGCACACCGCCAGCATGCCCTGGGCATCGATCGTGCGCTCCACACCGTTGCCGTCGAGCGCGCGCACCCGCACGGCGATCGACCGCTCCACGCCGTCGTAGATGCCGGGCACCGACAGGCAGCCCTCTTCGCCCTTGCGCTTCTCCGGGCTGGCCCATTCGATCTCGGGGTTGATCAGCACCAGGCGCTCGTCGCGCGTCTCGCTCACGTCGATCACGATCAGGCGCTCGTGCACATCCACCTGCGTGGCCGCCAAGCCAATGCCATTGGCGTCGTACATGGTCTCGAACATGCGCTCGATCAGCGAGCGGATGCGATCGTCCACCGCCTTGACCGGCTGGGCCACGGTGTGCAGGCGCGGGTCGGGGTAACGCAGGATGGGCAGAAGCGACGGCGAATTCATGAAAATCGGGTGGGTTCGGGACAGGTCCAGGCAGGGGCCTCCATTGTCGCGGGGCGACGGCTGGCGGCAAGCCGGTGACAGGCGGAAGACGATGTCGCTATTTTCGCCACTTTTGCGACGGCGCGTGAAATCCCTCCGCCATATACGTTGCCCAATCAATGGCTTGGGCGCAAAATCAAAAGCGACTTGTCAAGACGCGATCGCCGCTCAGGGGCCACTTCATGCCATTGCAAACCCGCCAGTCCGCCGAATTTTTCTTCTTGCGCCAGCGACGTTCGCTGGTCTGTGCCGCCGCCGTGCTGGCCACCTCGATCACCGGCAGCGCCTTGGCGCAGAACTTCCCGATCACCCCCGGGCAACGCGCCACCGCCGACCAGGTGGCGCAGAACGGCGTGCCGCTGTCCGAACTCGCGCCCAATGCGCCCGACAGCTACACCATCAAACGCGGCGACACCCTGTGGGCGATTTCCGGCGTGTTTCTCAAGACGCCGTGGCGCTGGCCCGAGCTCTGGGGCATGAACCGCCAGGACATCCAGAACCCGCACCGCATCTACCCCGGCCAGGTGCTGTACCTGATCAAGTCCGGCGACCGCGCCATCCTCAGCACGCGCCCCGCCGGCAACGGCGACCCGGCCACCGTTCGCGTGTCGCCCCGCACCCGCTACGAAAGCCTGGGCGACTCGGCCATTCCGCCGGTGTCGCTGCAGGCCATCGAGTCGTTCCTGACCGAACCCATGATCGTCGACGAAGCCACCTTCGCGCGCGCACCGCGCATCGTGGCCACGCAGGAAAACCGCGTGCTGCTCACCCGGGGCGACCGCGCCTATGCGCGCGCCCTGTACGGCGACGGCCCGCAGAACGAACCGCTGCGGGTCGTGGACGGCAAGTCGATCGACTACCGCGTGTTCCGCAACGCCACCCCCCTGCGCGATCCCACCACGAGCGAAATCCTGGGCTACGAAGCCCAGTATCTGGGCAAGGCCCAATTGGTGAGCGGCGAGACCCAGCGCCCGGCCGCCGACGGCAAGGCCCCGGCCGAGATCGTGCCGGCCTCCATCGACATCGTCGCGGCCAAGGAAGAGATGCGCATCGGCGACCGGCTGTTGCCCGAACCGGAACGCGAACTCAGCCACTTCGTGCCACGCGCGCCCGACACGCCACAAAGCGGCCAGATCGTCTCGGTGTATGGCAACGCGGTGCGCTATGCGGCCCAGAACCAGGTGGTCTCCATCAACCGCGGCCGCGCGCACGGCATCGAGCGCGGCCATGTGCTGGCGCTGCAGCGCGAAAGCAGCCTGATCACCGACACCACCGACCAGACCCGTCCGCAACTGCGCCTGCCCGGCGAGCGCAACGGCCTGATGATGGTCTTCCGCACCTTCGACAAGGTGTCCTACGCGCTGGTGCTGCAGATCACCGACGGCGTGAAGGTCGGCGACCGCTTCGTCAACCCCTGATCGGCGCGATGCCCCGACCCGAGTTGGCCGCCTGGTTGCGGCTGCTGCTCACGCCAGGCGTGGGCCTCGACTCCGCGCGAAAACTGCTCGCGGCCTTTGGCCTGCCCGAAGCGGTCTTCGCGCAACCGGCCTCGGCCTGGCAGGCGGTCGTCGGTGCCCGCGCGGCGAGCGCGCTGGAGCAGCCCCCCGAAGACCTCGAGGCGCAGGTGGATCGCACGCAGGCGTGGCTGGCCGACGCCGCGGACCGCCACATCCTGACCCTGGGCGATCCGCTCTACCCGCCCGATCTGCTGCAGATGGCCGATCCGCCGGTGCTGTTGTACGTGCTGGGCGACGTGCAGGCCCTGCACCACCCCCGGCGGCTGGCCATCGTGGGCAGCCGCAACCCCACACCCCAAGGCGAAACCAACGCCCGCCAGTTCGCGCAAGCACTTGGGCAGGCCGGGGTCTGCGTGGTCTCGGGCCTGGCCCTGGGCGTGGATGGCGCCGCGCACGATGGCGCGATGCTGGGCGGCGCTCCCACGGTGGCCGTGGTGGGCACCGGGCTGGACCGCGTCTATCCCAAACGCCACCTGGCCTTGGCCCACCGCATCGGGGCGCAGGGCGCGATCGTCAGCGAGTACCCCTTGGGCACCCCCCCGCTGCCAGCCCATTTCCCGCAACGCAACCGCATCATCGCCGGCTTGTCGCAAGGCACGCTGGTGGTGGAAGCGGCCGTGCAGTCCGGCTCGCTGATCACCGCGCGGCTGGCGGCGGAGCAGGGTCGCGAGGTGTTTGCGATCCCGGGCTCGATCCATGCGCCGCAATCGCGCGGCTGCCACGCGCTGATCCGCCAGGGCGCCAAGCTGGTCGAGTCGGCGCAGGACATCCTGGAAGACCTGCGCTTCGCCGAACCGGTGCCGCCGGACGACAGCGCCGGGCCGGGCAGCGACCACGGCGCCAAGGAAGACAGCCTGTTGCGGGCCATGGGCCACGATCCGGTGAGCCTGGATGCCTTGCAGGCCCGCACCGGTCTGGACACGGCGCACCTGCAGGCGCGCCTGCTCGAACTGGAACTGTCGGGAGAGGTGGCCCGCCTGCCGGGCGGGTTGTTGCAACGGCAGGGCCAGGGCTGAGCCCCGGCAGGCCCGCTCAGTTGAGCAGGCGCTCGGGGTTGGCCTCGAGCTTGGCCATCGCGTCGCGCGTGGCGCGCACGGTGAGGGCCTCTTCCTCGCTGGGCACCAGCAGGCCAGCCTGCAGGTAGGACGCCACACGCATCGCCTGGATCAGAAAACAGCGCCCACCGTTGGTCACGAACAGGTAGAGCTGGCCACGCTCGCTGCGCCAGGCCAGTTGCACGCTGTTGAGCTTGCCGTTGTGGTCCAGGCCGAACCACGAACCGATCTGCAGCTCCACCGCCCAAGAGCGCATCGCCTCGTTGGGCTGGCTGCCTCCCTGGTTGATCACCTCGATGTTGCTGGCGTCCACGCCGGTGATCATCTCGATGCTCTCGGTGTCCAGGTCCAGGTCGCCCACACCGTTGGCCGGCAGGTAGTCTTCCAGGTTGGCCAGCCGATCGGACAGGTTGTCCAGGCTTTCCTGCGAGATGGGTTCGGTGCGCGACATGAAGGCATCGGCCAGCGTGTCGCTCACCGACTTGATGTGCTGGTCCTGCAGCGAGGTGGGGAAACCCAGCAGCCCCATGCCATGGCGCAGGCGCTGCAGCAGGCCGGGCAGTTGCTGGATCACGCGGGCGCGGTCGTTGCGATTGGGCTTGGCGCTGGCCGCCCACAGCAGGTCGGACGCGACCTGCTTGAGCGAGGTCGTCTCTTCGTGCTTCAGGCCGTACTTCACGCTGGCCACGGCCAGCACATCGACCCACACCTTGAACAGGAAATCGCGTACCTCGTCGCGCACCGGCACATCGTCCAGCAGCTTGCGCAACTCGATCGTGTACTGCACCGACAGGGTTTCCTTCTGCTCCACCTGCTGCGCGACGCTCACGAAGCGGCTGGCGCTGCCTTGCTCGCTGAGGTAGGTGGAGAGGAATTTCTGGAACTCGTCGAACACCAGTTGGAACACGCGCCGCCCGGTTTCGGGGTATTGCTCGATCACCTGCACCACGCGCTTGATCTCGGCCTCCAGCGCGGCCGAGCCGACGTTGGACTCGAAGCCCATCACACAGGAGCCCATGCGGTCGATCAGGCGGCGCGCCGGGTGCTGCAGGGCGCTGAAGAACTCGGGTTCGGCCAGCGCAACACGCAGCACCGGGATTTGCAGCCGCGCGAACCAGACCCGAACGCTCGGCGGAATGCGCTCTTCGGCCAGGATGCTCTGGAACATCAGCGCCACCACCTCGATGGTGGCCTTTTCGGTCGGCGTGCTCGCGGCCTGCTTGAGTTCGGCGGTGCGCTGGCGCAAGGAGGTGGCGACCCGCTCCACATGCGAGGCGTCCACATACACCGCGCCCACACCCGAGGAGCCGGACACGTAGAGACCCGCGGCCACGCTGGGCGACGCCACCTGATGCTGGATCGCCTGCTGCAGACGGGGCGAGGGCGGCAACAGCTGTGTGGCCTCGAAATCGCCACCGACGCGGTCGATCAGCATGCGCTTGAGACGCCCGACCACGCCCTGCGCCCGCATGCGCGCCCGCGCCAGCGGAGACGTGCCCGTCATGAGCCGGGTTTCATCGTGCACACCCATGCCGGACGATGGTGCGCCCGCGCGGCCAGCACCGAAGTTCGATCCCGGCCCCATGCCGGACACACCGCCAGGCGCGGAGGCGGGCATGGACGCCGGCCCGCCGGCCATCCGCTGTCCCGCCGTCATCGGGCGCGGCGCGGTGGTGGCCGCCGCCGACGCGTCGCGGCGCACCACCGGACCTTCGCTGCGGCTGCCCGGCACCCGCTTGACCAGGGCCTGCAGGTCGATTTCCTTCATCACCCCGCTGGCCACCAGAAACTCGTTCGCGGCCTTGTAGGCCTCATGCAGCTTGGTGGCCATGACCGGCGCCAGCGCGTCCTGCACCAGCACCCAGGCCTCCCGCGTCATGTGAGCGTCCAGCCACTGGTCCACCAGGATGCGCGCGGTGACGTCGGGCAACAGCACGTCGCCCCGAGGCAGCTCCAGCCGGCCTTCCAGGTGCTGGATGCGCAGGCGCAATTCGTTGAGTTCGGTGGACGACTTGTCGAGCACCTGCATGGCCAGGCGCGAGGCCAGGATCTGGTCGTCGATCGCGCCTTCGGCCACCAGCTCCAGCTGGCCCGAGACACTGGTGGGACTGCCGGAGTTGGAGAAGCGCGGCAGCAGCGAACGCTGCAGCGCCTTGCGGCTCTGGTTGAGCCAGGTGGTCTGGTTTTTCTGGAACCCGGTCCATGCGTCGCGACGGGCCTGCATGTCGCGCGCCGAGCCGGCCTGATCGAGGATCGAGGTCAGCCGCGTGTCACAGACCTTGACCCATTCGGGAAGCGCCCGTCCCACATGAACCACGAAGAGTTCACGTGCCTGTTTGGCCAGGGATGAAACGTGCTGATCGGGCGGCGACACAATGTGTGCAGTATGACACGATTGGATTCATCCACAGGCGCCAGGCGCGCGAGGCGCGCTGTATAAGGCGCGCGCTTTCGCGCTTAAACGACAGCACCGGCGTTCGGGTCGTCCGGATCGCCTTCGGTTTTGCTGCTGGTCTTGACCAGGTCTTCGCGCTTGATGCCCAGCCACATCGCCATGGCCGCGCCGACGAACACCGACGAGTAGATGCCGAAGCAGATGCCGATGGTCAGGGCCAGGGAGAAATAGAACAGCGTGGGGCCGCCGAACACCAGCATGGACAGCACCATGGCCTGCGTGGACCCGTGGGTGATGATGGTGCGGCTGATGGTGGAAGTGATCGCGTGGTCGATCACCTGCTGCGTGTTCATCTTGCGCTGGCGCCGGAAGGTCTCGCGGATGCGGTCGAAGATCACGACCGACTCGTTGACCGAATAGCCCAGCACCGCGAGCACCGCCGCCAGCACGGCCAGCGAGAACTCCCACTGGAAGAAGGCGAAGAAGCCCAGGATGATGACCACGTCATGCAGGTTGGCCACGATGGCCGAGACCGCGTACTTCCATTCGAAACGGAACGCGAGGTAGATCATGATGCCCACGATCACCAGCCCCAGCGCCAGCAGGCCGTTGGTCACCAGTTCCTGGCCCACCTGCGGGCCGACGAACTCGGTGCGGCGCAGCTCCACGGCGGGGTTCTGCGCCTTGAGGGCCGCGAGCACGGTCTCGCTCTGCTGACTGGAGGTCTTGCCCGCCTGCACCGGCAGGCGCAGCAGCACGTCGCGCGAGGTGCCGAAGTTCTGCACCGGCACATCGGCGTAACCCAGCGATTCGATGACCTTGCGCACCGAGGTGAGGTCGGCCGGCTGTTCGTAGGCCACCTCCATGACGGTGCCGCCCGTGAACTCGACCGACAGGTGCAGGCCGCGCGTGGTCAGGAAGAAGACGGCGGCGATGAAGGTGAGGAAGGAGATCGCGTTGAGCAACAACGCGTTCTTCATGAACGGGATGTCGCGGCGGATGCGGAAGAATTCCATGGCGTGAGGTCCTGATCAGTCGGCCTTGGCCGTGGCGTTCTGGGCGTCGGGACGCCAGACGGTCCCGATGGAAACGGTCTTGAGCTTCTTCTGACGGCCGTACCAGAGGTTGACCACGCCGCGCGAGAAGAACACCGACGAGAACATGCTGGTGAGGATGCCCAGGCAGTGCACGACGGCGAAGCCGCGCACCGGGCCGGAGCCGAAGATCAGCAGCGCGATGCCCGCGATCAGCGAGGTGACGTTGGAGTCCAGGATGGTGGACCACGCGTGGTCGTAGCCCGCGTTGATGGCCATCTGCGGTGAAGCGCCCCGGCGCAGTTCCTCGCGCACGCGCTCGTTGATCAGCACGTTGGAATCGATGGCCATGCCCAGGGCCAGCGCCATGGCGGCGATGCCGGGCAGGGTCAGGGTGGCCTGCAGCATGGACAGCAGCGACACCAGCAGCAGCACGTTGAAGCCCAGCGCGATGCTGGAGAACACGCCGAACAGGGCGTAGTAGATGCACATGAACACCACGATCGCGATGAAGCCCCACAGCACGCTGTGGAAACCCTTGGTGATGTTCTCGGCACCGAGGCTCGGGCCGATGGTGCGCTCTTCGATGATTTCCATCGGCGCGGCCAGCGAACCGGCGCGCAGCAGCAGCGCGGTGTCGTTGGCTTCCACCGTGGTCATGGCGCCCGAGATCTGGACCCGGCCACCGCCGATTTCGCCGCGGATCACGGGCGCGGTGACGACCTCGCCACGGCCCTTCTCGAACAGGATGATGGCCATGCGCTTGCCGACGTTCTCGCGCGTGACGTCGCGGAACACGCGCGCGCCCTTCGCGTCCAGCGTGAGGTGCACGGCCGCTTCCTGGGTCTGGCTGTCGAAGCCGGCCTGGGCATCGGTGAGGTTCTCGCCAGTCAGCAGCACTTCGCGCTTGACGACCACCGACTGGCCGCCGCGCTCCGGATAACGCTCGGCACCGAACGGCACCGGCCCGGTGCCGCGCGCGGCCGCCTGGGCTTCCATGCTCTCGTCCACCATGCGCACTTCCAGCGTGGCGGTGCGGCCCAGGATGTCCTTGGCCTTGGCCGTGTCCTGCACACCCGGCAGTTGCACGACGATGCGGTCGGCGCCCTGCTGCTGGATCACCGGCTCGGCCACGCCGAGTTCGTTGATCCGGTTGTGCAGCGTGGTGATGTTCTGCTTGAGCGCCTGCTCCTGCACGCGCCGCGCGGCTTCGGGACTGATGGTGCCCACCAGCCGGAAGTCGGCCGTCTCGGTGACCTGCAGGTCGGCGAACTGGGTGCGGATCAGGTCGCGTGCCGCGCCCAGGGTCTGGGCGTCACCGGCGCGCAGCTCGATGGTCTGGCCGCTGCGGTTGATGCCGCCATGCCGCAGGCCCTTTTCGCGCAGCAGGGTGCGCAGGTCGGTGGCGAGCACGTCGGCGCGCCGCTGCAGGGCGGCCTGCATGTCCACCTGCAGCATGAAGTGCACGCCCCCGCGCAGGTCCAGGCCCAGGTACATGGGCGAGGCGCCCAGGGAAGCGAGCCAGGCCGGTGTGCGGGGCAGCAGGTTGAGGGCCACCACATAGCTGGCATCGGCCGGATCCGGGTTGAGCGCTTTCTCCAGGGCATCGCGCGCCTTGAGCTGATCGTCGGTGCTGTCGAAGCGGGCCTTGACCGAATTGGCATCGAGCTGGATGCGCGTACTCTGCACGTTCTGCGCCGCCAGCGCCTGCTCCACCCGAATGACCGTGCTGGGCTCGATGCGCACCGTGGACCGGGCCGCCGAGACCTGCACGGCAGGCGACTCCCCGAACAGGTTGGGCAGCGCATAAAGCGCACTGATCAGCAGGGCGACCAGGATGATCGCGTACTTCCACAGCGGGTAACGGTTCATGGTGAAGCCGGGCCTGAGGCCTGGAGTTGTTCAGCGGAGGCGAAAGCGCATTTCAAGGGCCCGGTCCGACACAGCGGCGCCGGGCCGGCTTGCTCAGACGCTCTTGATCGTGCCCTTGGGCAGCACCTGCACGACGGCGGTGCGTTGCATCTGGACTTCCATGCCGTCGGCAAGTTCAACGCCCACATAAATCTCGCCGATCTTGGACACCTTGCCCAGGAAACCACCGGCGGTGACGACTTCATCGCCCTTGGCCAGGGCCGAGACCATGGCCTTGTGCTCTTTCTGGCGCTTCATCTGGGGGCGGATCATCACGAAGTACAGCACCACGAACATCAGCACCAGGGGCAACATGCCCAGCAGGGTGGATTGGGTGTCGCCAGCGGCTGCGGCTTGGGCGTAAGCGGAGGAAATGAACACGGGAGGTCTCCAACAGGTTCGGGGTCAGGACAACGCCAAAGGCCCGGGGCCGCCTGGATGAGGCGACGCCGGGCACTCCGGACTCAACCGTCGATTGTATGCCGGGGTGGTTCCGCGGATCAGGCGGCGCGGGCCAGGTTCGGCGCCGCTTCGGGCTGGCGCCATTGCTGCAGCAGGCCTTCCCGGCGGCTGCGCGCGGCGGCGAGGTGACGCTCCTTCACATGGCCAAAGCCCTTGATCTGCTCGGGAAGGCGCGCGATCTCCACCGCCAGGGCGTGGTTCGTGCTGGTCAGGCCGGTCAGCAGGGCCTCGACATCGGAGCGGTACTGCCCGATCAGGGCCCGCTCGGTGCGGCGCTCTTCGGTGCGGCCGAAGATGTCCAGCGAGGTGCCACGCAGGCCCTTGAAACGCGCCAGCAGCTTGAACACCTTGAACATGAAGGGGCCGAACGGCTGCTTGACCAGTTCGCCCCGCTCGTTCTTCTTGGCGATCAGCGGTGGGGCCAGGTGCACCTTGAGCTTGTAGTCGCCTTCGAACTGGCTGGCCAGGCGGGCGTGGAACGCCGGGTCGCTGTGCAGGCGGGCGACCTCGTACTCGTCCTTGTAGGCCATGAGCTTGAACAGGTTGCGCGCCACGGCTTCGGTCAGCGTGGTCTTGCCCAGCGAGGCTTCCGACGCGCGCACGCGGTTCACGAAGTGCCGGTACTGGTCGGCGTAGCCGGCATTCTGGTAGCCGGTGAGGAAGTCGACGCGGCGGGCGATCAGGTCGTCGAGCGAGTCGCGCTTCTTGAACTGGATCACCTGCTCGCCCGCCCCGGCCTTCTGCCACAGCGCGGCCACGGCCTGCAGGTCGTGCGCGGCGCGGCGGCCCCATTCGAAGGCCGCCTTGTTCTTGTCGATCTGCACCGCGTTGAGTTCGATGGCGCGCATCAGCGAAGCCAGCTCCAGCGGCAGCCAGCCCTTCTGCCAGGCGTAGCCCAGCATCATGGGGTTGGTGTACAGGCTGTCGCCCATCAGGCGCGTGGCCGCCGTCTCGGCGTCGAACGTGCCCACCGCATCGGCCCCCAGGCTGTGCACCAGCGCGTCCACGCAGGCCTGCGCCGGGTTCTGCCAGTCGGGGTTCTTGACGAAGGCCGCGGTGGGCGTGGCGTTCACGTTGAGCGCCACGTGCGTGCGGCCGGCGCGCAGGCGGGCCCAGGTTTCCTTGTTCGCGCTGACGATCGGGTCACAGCCCAGGATCAGGTCGGCCGACGCGGCCGACACGCGGGTGGTGCGGATGTCGTCCTGCCGTGCGCCGATGAGCACATGGCTCCAGGTCGCGCCGCCCTTCTGCGCCAGACCCGCCGCGTCCTGCGTCACGATGCCCTTGCCTTCCAGGTGCGCGGCAACACCCAGCAGCTGGCCAATGGTGATGACACCGGTGCCGCCCACGCCGGCGACGATGATGCCCCAGGCCTCCGCGTCCAGGGTGGGCAGCACGGGCAGCGGCAACGCGCCACCGGTCCATTCGAGCTTGGCCCCGCCTTTTTCCTTCTTGCGCAACTGGCCGCCTTCGACAGTGACGAAGCTCGGGCAGAAGCCCTTCACGCAGGAATAGTCCTTGTTGCAGGTGCTCTGGTTGATGGTGCGCTTGCGGCCGAATTCGGTCTCCAGCGGCTCGACGGACAGGCAGTTGGACTGCACGCCGCAGTCGCCGCAGCCTTCGCACACCAGCTCGTTGATCACCACGCGCTTGTCCGGGTCGACCATGGTGCCGCGCTTGCGGCGGCGGCGCTTCTCGGTGGCGCAGGTCTGGTCGTAGATGATGACCGTGGTGCCCTTGATCTCGCGGAACTCGCGCTGCACGGCATCGAGCGTGTCGCGGTGCTGGATCGCAATGCCCTCGGGCAGGCCCTTCACACTGTCGTACTTCTCGGGTTCGTCGGTGACGATGGTGATCTTCACCGCGCCTTCGGCGCGCATGCTCTGCGCGATTTGGACCACGCTGTGGCCTTCAGGGCGCTCGCCCACCTGCTGGCCGCCGGTCATGGCCACGGCGTCGTTGTAGAGGATCTTGTAGGTGATGTTCACACCGGCCGCGATGCTCTGGCGCACCGCCAGCAGGCCGCTGTGGAAGTAGGTGCCGTCGCCCAGGTTGGCGAACATGTGCTGGTCGTGGCTGAACGGCTGCTGGCCGACCCAGGGCACGCCTTCGCCGCCCATCTGGGTGAAGCCCACGGTGGCGCGGTCCATCCAGATCGTCATGAAGTGGCAGCCGATGCCGGCCATGGCGCGCGAGCCCTCGGGCACGCGCGTGCTGGTGTTGTGCGGGCAGCCCGAGCAGAACCACGGCTGGCGCTCGGCGCCGGCCACGCCCTGCGTGAGCAGGGTCTGCATCGACTGCTCCTGCGCCGTCAGGATGGCGAGCTGGGCATCGATGCGCGCCATCACGTCCTCAGGGACGCCGCCGATCTTCTTGAGGCGCTTGGCCACGGCGCGCGCGATGATGGCCGGTGAGAGGTCGGCGTTGGCGCGCAGCAGGGTGCGCGCGCTGGGGTTGGGCATGCTCCATTCGCCACCGCTGAAATCGCCCTCGACCTCGTCGAACTTGCCCAGCACGTTCGGGCGCACGTCGGGGCGCCAGTTGTAGAGCTCTTCCTTGAGCTGGTACTCGATGACCTGGCGCTTCTCTTCCACCACCAGGATCTCGCGCAGGCCGGTGGCGAACTCGCGCGTGGTCTGCGCCTCCAGCGGCCAGACCACCGACACCTTGTGCAGGCGCAGGCCGATGCGGCGGCAGGTCTCGTCGTCCAGCCCCAGGTCCAGCAGGGCCTGGCGCGTGTCGTTGTAGGCCTTGCCGCTGGCGATCAGGCCGAAGCGGTCGTTCGGCCCGGCGATCACGTTGTGGTTGAGCTTGTTGGCGCGCACATAGGCCAGCGCGGCGTACCACTTGTAGTCGAACAGGCGGGCTTCCTGGTCGAGCGCGTGGTCGGGCCAGCGGATGTGCAGGCCACCGGGGGGCATCTCGAACTCGGGAATGACGATGTTCACGCGCCCGGGATCGATTTCGGCCGTGGCGCTGGATTCGACGATCTCCTGGATCGTCTTCATGCCGGCCCACACGCCGCTGAAGCGGCTCATGGCCAGGGCGTGCAGGCCCAGGTCCAGGATGTCCTGCACCGAGGTCGGAAAAAACACCGGCAGGCCGCAGGCCTTGAAGATGTGGTCGCTCTGGTGCGCGGCGGTGGAGCTCTTGGCCACGTGGTCGTCGCCGGCCACGGCGATCACGCCGCCCCAGGGCGTGGTGCCCGCCATGTTGGCGTGCTTGAAGACGTCGGAGCAGCGGTCCACGCCCGGGCCCTTGCCGTACCAGATGCCGAACACGCCGTCGAAGCGGTTGCTGCCCGCTGGCGCGAAGCCCAGTTGCTGGGTGCCCCAGAGCGCGGTGGCGGCCAGTTCCTCGTTCACCCCGGGCTGGAACACGATGTTCTGCGCCTTCAGGTACGGCGCCGCCTTCTGCAGGGCCTGGTCGTAGCCGCCCAGCGGCGAACCCCGGTAGCCGCTGATGAAGCCCGCGGTGTTCTTGCCCAGCAAGGCGTCTCGCTGGCGCTGCAGCATGGGCAGCTTCACCAGCGCCTGCACGCCGCTCATGAAGGCGCGACCGTGATCGAGTGCGTATTTGTCGTCGAGGGTGACCGTCTCGAGCGCGCGGCGGATGTGGTCGGGCAGGGGGGCGTTCATCGGCTTGTCTCCGTGGGGGATGTGGGGCCTGCTTCGTGGGCGGGTCGTGAACGGGGTGTGCAACGGGTAGATGCACGCCTCCAGTGTGGCGCACAGTGTATGCCCCAGTGCGCGATAGGTGTTTGCGTTTCATGCCTGTTTTCACGATGATCGAGAAAGATTCATTCCCAAAACAGGCCATCATGGAAACACTCGATAAGTTCGACATCGCCATCCTGCAAGAACTGCAAAGCGACGGCCGCCTCACCAACGCCGAGCTGGCGCAGCGTGTGGGCCTGTCGGCCGCGCCGTGCTGGCGGCGCGTGCGGGCGCTCGAGGAATCGGGCTTCATCCGGGGCTACCGCGCGGAGATCGACCGCGAAAAGATCGGCCTGGGCGTGCTGGCCTTCGTGCGCCTGGACGCCGACCGCAACAGCGGCGACGTCACGCGCACCCTGGAAAACGCGATCCGCCGCATCCCCGAGGTGGTGTCCTGTCATTACATCAGCGGCTCCGGCACCTTTGAGCTGCAGGTGGTCAGCCGCGACCTGAACCACTTCAGCCAGTTTGCCCGGGAGGTCCTGCTCAACCTGCCCAACGTGAAAGACCTGCACACCAGCTTCTCCCTGGGCGAGGTGAAGTCCGGCAGTGCACTTCCGTTGCAGCACCTAGTAACCAGAAGTACGAACACGGCAAAAGGTGCGTGAACTTGAGCACTTTTTTCGCCGCTCGCCTTCGTTTTTTTACCGTCGGTTAACAAAGTCGCCGTAAGTGCTTGAAAAGTGTGAAATTTTTCCTCGGCCACATATTGATCCTCGAAGTGACTTTCCGTAACATCCGCCCATCACCCACCCGTGGGCCGCGTACCTAAAAGTGCTCAGACCCCACTTCTGCACCGTCCTGAAGGAAACGTCGTGAAAAAAGCCCTGTTGCTCCAATCCGCCCTGGCGCTGGCCTTGGCCACCCCGCTGATGGCTTCGGCCGAATCCCAGCTCGTCACCGGCGCGGGCAGCGCGGTGGCCCGCCTGGACTTCCGCGTGACGATTCCCCGGGTGCTGTTCCTGGCCGTGGGCACCGGTGCCGGCGCCTTCGCGACCAACACCACGATCGACACCGTGACCTTCGACTACACCAGCAACCCGGCCGCCGTCGGCACGGGTGCGACCGCCGGCGCGGTCACCGGCAACGTGGTGCCGGTCCGCGTGGTGGGCAACAACGGCCAGGTCACCCTGGCCGCGTCCACCACCGGCGCGCTGACCAACGGCACGGCCGACACCATTCCCTGGTCCGAGATCTCGGCCACCAGCAACCTGGCCGCGCTGCCCAGCCCGGCCATTCCGAACACCGGCGCGGGCGCGGCCTCCAACGTCACGCTGTCTTCGGGCACCAAGATCACCGACCGCACGGCCAACTGGACCTTCAGCTACGCCAACTCGGCCGTGGTGGCACCCGGCACCTACGGCACGACCAACGGCCGCGTGACCTACACCGCCTCCATGCCCTGAGTCTGCGCGGCAGACCTTGAGAGGGCGGCCCCACCGCCGCCATCGGCCTCCCGGAGGGTTTGCCCCGTGCAACCCTCCGTCGCCATTTCAGGCGCCAAGCTTTTTCGGACAGCCACGGTCAGCCAGACACCATGAAGCGCACGACAACCCGATCCAGCCAGGCCCGCCTCGCGGCGGCCGCCGGCCTGGCTTTGTTGTGTCTGGCGGAAATGGCCGCCGCGCACGCCTGGTCGCTGACGATCACCTCCGGCAGCCGCCGCCTGTTCCTGCACGTGGGCAACGGCGCCATGAGCGGCACCAGCGGCACCTTGAATGGCACGGCCGGCACCAGCGGGCCCGTCAACCTGGTACAGGTCACCGTGCCGGCGGCGCAGCTGGGCAATGGCACGGACCTGGCCATGACCAGCGACAGCACGCAGTCCACCAGCCTGTACGCCGACGGCTACACCACCTGCCCCACGCCCGCCAGCCAGGTCATGGTGGGCGCCGGCTACCGCCGCAACAGCGGCTCGGCCAACGCCACACTCACCGTCTCCTCGCCCACCAGCCTGACCAACGCGGGCGGCGACACCATTCCCTTCACCGAGATCAGCTGGACCGTGTCGGCCCCGGGCAGCGGCGCGCCCAACGTGATCCCGGCCGGCACCTTCAACGGCGGCACGCAGACGCTGGCGACGGTCCCGGGCAACACGTATTTCGAGAACTGCCACTCCTACGTCTACGCCAACAACGCGGTGCGGGCAGCCGGCACCTACAACGGCCGGGTGACCTACACCCTGAGCAGCCCATGACGGCTTTCCGACGCTTCGCCCTGGCGACGCTGTGTGGCCTGCTGACCAGTACCGCCTGGGCCAACCCGCACCGCCTGGACGACTCGCTGAGCCACACGGTGCCACCCAACGTGCAGATGCAGTGGCTGCCCCTGAAATCGGGCCAGCCCTTCGCGGGCGGCATGGAAGCCTGGCTGCGCGTCAACATCCGCATCGACACGCGCGACTGGATCGGGCGCAGCGGGCGCATCTACATGGTGCTGCCGCGCGACGAGGCCTCCACCGTGGAAGCGGTCTGGACCACCCAGGGCCGCCTGCAGGCGGGCCGGCTGGTGTCGGGCGAGCGCGCGCTGGTGCATGCCGGCCCGATCACCACCCCCACGCTGGAAGACCAGTTGCAGGTGCGCCTGCGCTCGAACGCCGACTGGCAGTCGAACAGCCGCCGCCTGAATTTCCATTTCGAACTGGATGCCGACTGATTCCGCCATGCGCCCTGCATTCCTGAGCCTCTTTCGCTGCCCCGCCCTCGCGCTGGGCGCCCTCGCCCTGGCCAGCGCCTCCCACGGCGCGTTCGCGCAGGGCTTCGCGGCCTACATCACGCCCCCGCGCTTCGAGGTGCAGGTCGCGCCCGGTCAGAACCTGCGCCAGGTGGTGGAGATCCAGCACGTGGGGCAGCAAAAAGGCAACTACCGCATCTACACCAACGACTGGACCTTCCTGCCCGACAACTCGGTGGCCTTCAGCGACGCGCTCGCCGCCGACAGCTGCCGGCCCTGGGTCGCGGTCGAGCGGCGCGAGCTGACGATCGAGCCCGGCGCGCGCTACCGCTACCGCTTCGAGATCACGCCCCCGCCGGGCACGCCGGCGCGCGAGTGCCGCTTCGCGCTGATGATCGAGGGCCTGGAGCCCGCGCGCGTGCAGGGCGACCTCAATTTCCCCGTGGGTGGCCGCATCGGCGTGATCGTGTACGCCACCATCGGCGACGCCACCCCGAAGCTGGAGATCACCGGCACCCGCGTGGCCCAGGTGGATGGCCAGCCCAGCGCCGTGGTCGAGGTGCGCAACCTGGGCAATGCCCACGGTCGCCTCGAAGGTTTCGTCAACGGCACCGACGCCAGCGGCGCGCGCTTCGAGATGGCGCCGGCCGACCTGCCCATCCTGCCGGGCGAGACGCGGCGCATCGCGATCACGCCGGTCGCCGAGAACGGCAAACCCACGCCCACGGTGCGCTTTCCGCTGACGGTCAAGGGCAACCTCGAATGGGGCAAGAACCGCCTGCCGCTGGACGCGAGCTTCGCTCCATGAGGGGGCTGGTGCCGCGCCCGTCCCATTGCCTGCTGGCGCTCCTGGGTGCATCGACCCCCTGGCTGGCGGCCTGGGCGCAGAGCGCGGCCCCACCTCCCCCCTCCCCCACCAGCGCACCCGCCTACGAAGACCGGGTGATCGAGGGCCTGCCGCCCGAACCGGCGGAGGACGCCGAGGCCTATGCCTACGACCGCCAGGGCTGGCCGCGTTTTCTGCGCCTGGAGACCCGCCTGGGCACCCAGCCCTTCGACGCGGCGCGCAAGACCCGCATCGGCTATGGCATCTACGGCCTGCTGGAGACGCCCAACCACGGCTCCCTCTCCATCGACGGCACCTACGCGCCCAGCGACAGCAGCGGCACGCTCACGCTGCGCCAGCGCGCGATGCCGCTCTCCGGCGGCTGGCTGATGAGCAACGAGCTGGGCGTGATCAACCCGCCCACGCCCGGCATCCTGCGCCTGCCCGCGCGCATCTACCTGCCTTCGGCCATCGTGCAGGGCATCAGCACCGAGTGGGAGAACCCCGGTGCCGGTCTGCAACTGCAGGCCAGCACCGGTGAACCCGGCCGGCTGGACTTCCTCCCGGCCAACGGCTTTCGCAAGCTTCCGGGCCAGCGCACCTCGTTCGGTGGGCAATGGCGCCTCAACGCGGACGGTGCGAACCCCCTGTCCCACCAGGGCTGGACGCTCGCCCTGCAGCACGAGGACGCGCGCAAGGTCTCCAACCTGGACGTGCCGCTGCAGGCCAGCGACATCGTCGACGCCAACTCCACCCTGCTGGCGCTGCGGCACGAAGGTGCCGAGCACCGCATCCAGGGCCAGGTGCTGCGCACCCAGGCCAACAACCTGAACGGCGCGCGCAGCGGCTTCTGGGTCGACGGCGAATGGGACGACGGCCCGCGCCGGCACGGCCTGGGCGCCTACCGGCTCGAGCAGGACCTGAGCTGGGCCAACCTGCCGCTGGCCAACGACCTCGTGGGCGCCTACGCGCGCACCAGCTGGCGCACGCGCCAGTGGTCGGCCGAGGGCTCGGTGGACTGGCTGGACTCGATCAGCGGGCGCAGCGGCAGCGGTTTCTTCGCCACCGGCTCGGCGCGCTGGCGCCTCAACCGCGACCACACCGTGGGCGCCGGCACCACGGTGCGCCGCTTCGACGGCGACGCCTGGAGCAGCTACGGCGACTGGCGCTTCCAGAACGGCTGGGGCCACAGCGGCCTGCGCCTGGAGTTCGTGCACAGCGACAACGAGGCCAACTCGCGCTGGCTGACCTGGGACCAGGAATGGCTGGTGCCGCAGAGCTGGGCCGTCTCCACCAGCCTGGGCACCGGCGCCTACGACGCCTACCAGGGCCGCCCCCGGGAATCGGTCTGGAGCGCCGCGCTCAGCGTGTCCGCGCCGATCACGAACAAGGCCAGCCTGCGCGGCAACCTCAACACCGAACACAGCAACACCGGGCAATCGCGCCACAGCCTCAACCTGGGCGGCCACTGGCGCATCGACCCGCGCTGGAGCGTGGAGGCCAACTACAACCGCTCCACCGGCCGCAGCCGCTTCAACCCCTCGCTGGACCCGCTGGCGCCGCCGCTGGCCATCGTGATCCCCGAGTCGGACCGCTCCTTCTACGCCGTGCTGCGCTACGAGCTCGAAGCCGGCAGCCGCAACGTGCCGCTGGGCGGCCGGGCCAGCGACGGCGGCGGCCGCATCGTCGGTACGGTGTACTTCGACGCCAACCGCAGCGGCACCCAGGAAGCCAGCGAACAGGGCGTGCCCAACGTCACCGTCTACCTGGACAACCGCTACGCCGTGCGAACCGACAGCCAGGGCCGCTTCGAATTCCCCTTCGTGGCCGGCGGCCCGCGCACCGTGAGCGTGCGCGGCGAGACGCTGCCACTGCCCTGGAACGTGGTGGACCAGGGCCAGGCCAAGGTCGACGTGCGCCTGCGGGAAAGCGCCTCTGTCAGCATTCCGGTGCAGCGCAGCGAGTGAACCCGCGCCGGGCATGCCCTTGCGGCGCGCCAGCCTTCCCCGAGCAGGGGTATTAAGTTTGGAGGAAGTGGGCCGATAGTGGGTCATGCCCCCCCACCGCCTCGCCCTCCCCGCACTGGCCGCCAGTGCCCTGATGCTGGTCCCCGCGACCAGCATCGGCGAGAGCGTGCTGGTGCCTCAGGGCAAGGCCGGCGCCTCGCTCGACTTCCGCATCGTCATCCCGCCCATCATGCGGGTCATTGAAAACAGCCACCCCCAACTGCTCGACACCGCCGACGGCAAGGCCAGCGCCGAACAACGCCTGGTGGTGATGTCCAACATGAAACGGGGCTTCTGCGTCTCGCTGCGGCGCGCCGCGCCCCAACTCGGCACCTGGGAGCTGCAAACCGCCCCACAAAGCGGCGTTCAGCTCAGCCCGGTGGCCGACGGCTACCGCCTCTGCGGCACCCGCCCGGGGCAATACACCGTGCTGCTGCAGCACCGCTTCGGCACCGGCGACAGCCGCGCCAACGCGCTTCACTGGCCGGTGCAGACCGACATCTCGGCCATTTAACCGTTCGTCGTGGCCGCTGGTCCACGAAAACGGGTTTCGGGATGTAAACCCCTCATCCGCGCGCAAACGGCCATTCAACAGGTCAATTGCTGCACTGCGCCATTTTGGTCTGCACTTATGACTTGATCACTCCGCCGCGTGCGGTTTGATGCCATTGCGCTGCCACACCCGGCGGATGGTGGTGGCGCCCAGACCCAGGTAAGAGGCCAGCGTGCGCGTGCTCCACTGCGCGGCTTCGGCCGGTTGTTCGTGCAGCGTCGTGCTCACGATATGCGACTCGAGCGCCGACGTCACGCTCGGTGTGCGCCCCGAACGCGGCGCGTCCTGCAGCAGGACCTCGAGGCCGCCTTCGATGAAGCGCCGCCGCCACAAGGCCACCTGCCGCCGATCGAGCTTGACCTCGTCCGCAATGTCCTTGTTCTGCCAGCCCTGCGCCGCCAGCAGGATGACGCTGGCGCGCTGCTTCACGCGGGCCTCGACCCGCCGTCCCTGGGCCAGCGTGCGCAAGGCACGCTCGGTTTTTGCATCCAGCTCGATCGCTTCGGCCACTCGCATCGCTTCACCTCCTGGCGCATTGTGAGTCCGCTCAAAAACATAAGTTCCATCAATTAAGGCGCACACCCCTCGCACGGCACTTGGCCTCGCATCGAAGCAAGGTTCAGTCCTACACAAGCCTCGTGGCTTAACTCAAAGCTCGTTACATCTCGCGCTTTTTCGTGGCCTAAAAAGAAAAGGCGAACGCAGCGCTGCATGCCTGCGAACCGTCAACGAACCCAGGGAGTGCACCTATGCCGTGCTTCAGTCACCCGTTATTCCTGTGCGCCGCGCGCGCTTTCCGAGTGCATTCCATGCACCGGCATGGGGCCCCGCCATCGGCCCGTTCCATCTTCAGCGGGCGCTGACTGACATGGCCCGCGCGCGCACCCATCCCCGGGAGAGGCCGTCACCCTCGCCCGCGCCCACCGAAGCCGGCCCGGGCGTCGTCGTCCCGCTCTACAACGAACACGACCTCGCCCGCAGCCTCACCCCCTGGGCCGATCTCGCGCGGCGCCAGCAGAAGGTCAAGGCCTGGCTGGTGCTCACCGATCTGTGCGTGCTCGCGCTGTGTTTCGTGGCGGGCCGCCTGCCCGCGTGGCTGCGCGACGAGATCAGCCTCTCGCAGGCCATGAACGTGTGGTGGGCCGCCAATGGCCACCTGCGCCTCACGCTGTTCGCCGCGGTCGCGCTGACCATGGTGAGCTGGATGTGGACCGTGCAGGGCCACTACTCGGCGCACCGCCGCAAGCCCTGGTGGGACGAGACCCGCCAGCTGATCCAGGTGATCGTGCTCGCGGCCTTGCTCGATGCCATGGTCATCTACCTCGCCAAGTGGCCGCTCTCGCGCCTGTGGACCGGCGCCACCTGGGGCCTGGTGCTCGTCCTGCTGCCGCTGTCGCGCCTGGCCGTGCGCCACGGGTTGCTGCGCGCGGGCCTGCTCGCGCAACCCTATGTGCTCATCGGCCACCCCGACGACGTGGAGAAGGCCGCGGCCGCCCTGGCCAGCGAGCCGCTGCTGGGCTACAAGCCGGTGGCCGTGGTCTGTCCCGACCCCGGCGCGCGGCTGGTCCAGCTCGGCGGCGGGCACGTCGCCGCACCGACCGCGCTGACCCCGGGCGTGCGCGAGTTCCTCGCCCGGCCCGGGCCCCACCAGCTGGTGGGCGTGCTCGGCATCCGGGACAACAACTGGCTGCGCGAACTCGCCGAGGAGCTCATGCTCACGCGCGACGACCTCGTCATGGTGCCCGCGCTCGGCGGCCTGCCCATCTACGGCATGGAGGTCTCGCACTTCTTCAGCCACGACGTGCTGCTGCTGCGCGCGCGCAACAACCTCAACCGGCGCGGTCCGCAGGTGCTCAAGCGCGCGCTCGACATCGTGGGCGCCACCGCCCTGCTGGTGCTGCTCGCACCGCTGTTTGCCTGGGTCGCCTGGCGCATCAAGCGCGACGACGCGGGGCCCGCCTTCTTCGTGCAGAAGCGCGTGGGCGTGGACGGCCAGCTGTTCGACTTCATCAAGTTCCGCAGCATGGTGATGGACGCCGACGGCGCCCTGGAGCGCTGGAAGACCGAGAATCAAAAACTCTACGTGCAGTACCTGGCCAGCAACTTCAAGCTCGCCAACGACCCGCGCATCACGAAGATCGGCCGCCTGATCCGCCGCACCAGCATCGACGAGCTGCCCCAGCTCATCAACGTGCTGCGCGGCGACATGAGCCTGGTCGGCCCGCGCCCGCTGCTGGCGCGCGAACTGGACGAGTACGGCAAGAGCATCGCCGCCTACGGCAAGGCCCGCCCCGGCATCACCGGCCTGTGGCAGATCAGCGGCCGCAGCACCAGCACGTTCCAGCACCGCATCAACATGGACCTCTGGTACGTGCGCAACTGGTCGCTCTGGTACGACCTCGTGATCATGCTGCGCACCGTGCGCGTGGTCCTCAGACAAGAAGGAGCCTGCTGATGAACACCCCTGACACCATTTACGTCGCCGGTCACCGCGGCATGGTCGGTTCGGCCATCGTGCGGCAGCTGCGTGCGGCCGGCCATCCCGCCAGCCACATCGTCACGCGCACGCACGCCGACCTCAACCTGACCGACCAGGCCGCCGTGCGCGCCTTCTTCGCGCGCACCAAACCGCAACAGGTCTACCTCGCCGCGGCCAAGGTCGGCGGCATCCACGCCAACAGTGTGTTCCCCGCCGACTTCATCTACCAGAACCTCATGATCGCGGCCAACGTGATCGAGGCCGCCTTCTGCAACGGCGTGCGCAAGCTGCTGTTCCTCGGCTCGAGCTGCATCTACCCCAAGCTCGCGCCGCAGCCCATGAGCGAGCACGCCCTGCTCACCGCGCCGCTGGAAGCCACCAACGAGCCCTACGCCGTGGCCAAGATCGCCGGCATCAAGCTCTGCGAAAGCTACAACCGCCAGTTCGGTGCCAGCCACGGCGTGGACTACCGCAGCGTCATGCCCACCAACCTCTATGGCCCGGGCGACAACTACCACCCCGAGAACAGCCACGTCATCCCCGCGCTGATCCGCCGCTTCCACCAGGCCCGGATGGCGGGCACGCCCGAGGTCGCCATCTGGGGCAGCGGCAAGCCGATGCGCGAGTTCCTCTACGTCGACGACATGGCCGCCGCCTGCGTGCACGTGATGAACCTGGCCAAGGCCGACTACGAGCAGCACACCCAGCCCATGCTCAGCCACATCAACGTGGGCTCCGGGTCGGACCTGACCATCGCCGAGCTCGCGCACAGCGTGGCCCGCATCACCGGCTTCGAGGGCGGCATCCGCTTCGATGCCAGCAAGCCCGACGGCACGCCCCGCAAGCTGATGGACAGCAGCCGCCTGCACAGCCTGGGCTGGCAGGCCAAGGTCGATCTCCCCGCCGGCCTGGCCCTTACATACCAGGACTTCCTGCAGCACGCCGCCGCCCACTGACCTTCGCGAGCCCAACACCATGACCCAGAACCCGCCCATCCCCCACACCCAGCCCAAGGTCGCGCTCATCACCGGCGTCACCGGGCAGGACGGCTCCTACCTCGCCGAGCTGCTGCTCGAAAAGGGTTACATCGTGCACGGCATCAAACGCCGCAGCAGCCAGTTCAACACCCAGCGCGTGGACCACATCTACCAGGACCCGCACATCGACGACGCGCGCTTCCACCTGCACTACGGCGACCTGAGCGACACCAGCAACCTGATCCGCATCGTGCAGGAGACCCAGCCCGACGAGATCTACAACCTCGGCGCGCAAAGCCATGTGGCGGTGAGCTTCGAAAGCCCCGAATACACCTCCGACGTGGACGGCCTGGGCACGCTGCGCCTGCTCGAAGCGATCCGCATCCTCGGGCTGGAGAAGAAGACCCGCTTCTACCAGGCCAGCACCTCCGAGCTCTACGGTCTGGTGCAGGAAATCCCGCAGAAGGAAAGCACGCCCTTCTACCCGCGCAGCCCCTACGCCGTGGCCAAGCTCTACGCGTACTGGATCGTGGTGAACTACCGCGAGGCCTACGGCATGTACGCCTGCAACGGCATCCTGTTCAACCACGAATCCCCGCGCCGCGGCGAGACCTTCGTCACCCGCAAGATCACGCGCGGCCTGGCCAACATCGCCCAGGGGCTGGAGCCCTGCCTCTACATGGGCAACCTGGATTCGCTGCGCGACTGGGGCCATGCCAAGGACTACGTGCGCATGCAATGGATGATGCTGCAGCAGGCACAACCCGAAGATTTCGTCATCGCCACCGGCGTGCAGTACAGCGTGCGCCAGTTCATCGAGATGAGCGCGCGCGAGCTGGGCATCACCCTGCGCTTCGAGGGCCAGGGCGTGAACGAACAGGCCATCGTGCAGGCCGTCGAAGGCGACAAGGCGCCGGCGCTGCGGCCGGGCCAGGTGATCGTGAAAGTGGACCCGCGCTACTTCCGCCCGACCGAGGTGGAAACCCTGCTGGGCGACCCGGCCAAGGCCAAGAACACGCTGGGCTGGGTGCCCCGGATCGCACTGCAGGACATGGTGACGGAGATGGTGGTCTCCGACCTGGCCGACGCCCAGCGCCACGCCCTGCTCAAGCACCACGGCTACGCCGTGGCCGTCTCCAGCGAACACTGAGCACCCCGGTGCCGATCCCCATGTCCGCCCCCTTGCGCACCGCCCCCACCCGCCGCGCGTCCATCGCGCGCCGCATGGCCTCGGGCGCGGGCGCCTACGGTTATGCGCAGGCGGTGAGCATCGGCACGCAACTGGTGGCCTTGCCGGTCTTCCTCCACCATTGGGACATGGCCACCTACGGCTACTGGCTGGCCCTGACGGCACTGCCCTTCTACCTGTCGATGGCCGACGCCGGCATCTCCACCGCCTCGTGCAACCGGATGATCGGTCTCATCACGCAGGGCCAGAAGGCGCGCGCGGCCGGGGTGTTCCAGAGCGCCGTGGCCTTTCTGCTGAGCGTCTCGCTGCTGGCCCTGCTCGCGGTGGGCGCCGCGCTGCTGCTGTTGCCCGACACCACCTTGCAGGCGCCGCAGTGGAAGGCCGTGCTCATGCTGCTGTCCCTCAGCGTGGTGCTCAGCCTGTTCTGCAGCCTGGCCGAGGTGGTCTACAAGGCCACCGGCGGCTACGCGGCGGGCACCTACCTCGTCACCACCGGGCGCCTGGTCGAATGGGCCGGTGGCCTGGCCGGTCTGGTGCTCACGCAGACCTTCATCGGCGTGGCCAGCTCGGCCCTGCTGGCCCGGCTGGGCTACACGGCGCTGAGCATCGGCCTGAGCCAGCGGCGCACCGATTTCCTGCGCTGGGGCGTGGCGCGCGCCAGCTGGGCCGACGTGCGACAGACCGCCGCGCCGGGTGCGCTGTTCTTCTCGATCTCGATGACCAACGCGCTCAGCCTGCAAGGTTTCACCCTGCTGGTGGCGGCCACGCTGGGCCCCGCCGCCACCGCCGTGTTCAACACCTACCGCACCGTCGCCCGGGTCGTGGTGCAGGTCACCAACGCGCTGAGCAACCCGCTCTGGCCAGAGCTCACCGCCCTCAAAGGCCAGCAGGACTACCACGCCTTCTGGAAGCTCTACCGCCGGGCCAAGCACCTGGGCCTGCTCATCGCCGCCGCGGGCGCGCTGCTGGTGTACCTGGTGTCGCCCTGGCTGCTCGAGGTCTGGACGCACGGCCAGATTCCCTTCACCGCCACCAGCATGGCGCTGTTCCTGCTCTACGCCGCCGTGTGCTCGGCCACCCAGGTCCCGCGCGTCGTGCTCATGTCCATCAACCGCCATGCCGGCCTGGCCGCGCAGAGCCTGATGGCCGCCGTGGTCTCGCTGGTGGTGGCCTGGCTGGTCTGGCGCAGCGCCGGCATGACGGGCGTGGTGGCCGCCATGGTGCTGGGCGAGGCCCTGGTCTGGCTCACCGCCACACGCGCCGTGCGCCGCCTGCACCGCCAGCACCGGCTTCAGGGCCCGCCGGCCACAGGGGTCGCCGCATGATCATCGACCTGAACCACGCCCCGCCACCGGAGACCGCGCAGGACGTCGTCATCGTCGGCGGCGGCACGGTGGCCCTGTTGCTGGCCGTGCTGCTCGAGCGCCAGGGCCAGCGCGTGACGGTGCTGGAGAGCGGCGGCGGCGGTTTCGAAACGCCGGCCCAGGCGCTCAACGACGCCACCGTCGTCGGTCGGGCCCACAGCGGCATCGCCGTGGCGCGCGGGCGCGCGCTGGGCGGCACCTCCAACCTCTGGGGCGGCCAGCTCACCGGCTTCGTGCCCTCGGATTTCGAGGCCCGCGCCGGTGTGTCGGACGCGCCCTGGCCCATCACCTACGAGGAACTGCTGCCCTGGTACGAGGCCGTGGCCAAGGAACTGCGGCTGGCCGACGCGCTCGACGAGCACACGCCCCAGGCGCGCAAGCTCTTCGGCGGCGGCTACCCCGACATTCCCGGGTTCACGCTGTTCCTCACGCGCTGGCTCAAGGAGCCCGCCATGGCGCGCCACTTCCGCGAGCGCCTGCAGAACGCGCCCAAGCTCACGGTGCTGCTGCACGCCCACGCCACGGGCCTGGACCTGTCGCCCGACGGCGAGCGCGTCAGCACGGTCCGCGTGGCGCGGCCCGACGGCAGCCTCACCGCCATCGCCGGCCAGCGCGTGGTGCTGGCCAACGGCACCATCGAGATCGCCCGCCTGCTGCTGGCCAGCGCTGCCGAGCAGCCTCAGGCGCCCTGGGTCGGCAACCCCTGGGTGGGCGCCGGCTTCCAGGACCACCTGGAAATGCGCGGCGGGCGCGTGCACCCGCTGGACAAGCCGCGCTTCCTGCGCACCTTCCAGAACATCGTGCTCGGCGGCCACAAGTACCAGCCCAAACTGCGGCTGGCCAGCGCCGGCGCGGGCGCCCTCGCCGCCGACCCGGCGCTGCAGGTCACCGGCTATTTCGCGTTCGAGTCCAGCATCGCCGAGCACCTGCAGCACCTGAAGGTGATGGCCAGGTCGCTGCGGCGCGGCGCGCTGCCGCGCCAGGGCCTGGGCGAGCTGTTGCGCCACCTGCGCGGCATGGGCAGCGCCTGGCTGCCGATGGTCGTGCAGTACCTGCGGCACCACCGCATCCACAACCCGGCCGACCGCGGCGTCTGGCTCGTCATGCACGCCGAGCAGCTGCCGCGCCACGACAGCCGCATCACCCTCGACCCGCAGCGCAAGGACCGCTTCGGCATGCCGCTGGCCAAGCTGGACTGGCGCATCGGCGGCCAGCCCGAGCTGCGCGCCATGGCCGGCTTCATGCGCCGCATCGGCGACAGCCTGCAGGCGGCCGGGCTGGCGCGGGTGGAGATCGACGCGCTGCTCGCCAACGAGGACGCGCGCGCGCTGGACCAGGCCACCGACACCTACCACCAGTGCGGCGGCGCCCGCATGGGCCACCACGCGCGCGACGGCGTGGTCGACCGCGGGCTGCGCGTGTTCGGCACGGACAACCTCTACGTCGCCGGGGCCGCGGTGTTCCGCACCTCCAGCTACGCCAATCCCACCTTCACCGCCATGGCGCTCACGGCCCGGCTGGCCGAGCAGCTGCGCCCGGAGGTCCCTGTATGAACCTCACCGCCAACGACCTGATGACCCAGCGGCTGGGCTTCGGCTGCGGCCGCCTCAACGGCGGCGCCGACAAGGCGACCTCGCTGCGCCTGATCCACGCCGCGCTGGACCAGGGCATCCGCCACTTCGACACCGCGCCGCCCTATGGGCTCGGCGCGTCCGAATCCGTGCTGGGCGAGGCCCTCAAGGGCCGGCAGGAGGACGTGACCGTGGTGACCAAGGCCGGGCTGGCCCGCCCCGCCTCGCCCGGCCTGATGCAGAAGGCCCGGGCCGTGGTCAAGCCGCTGGCCCGCTGGGTGCCCGGCCTGCGCCAGGCCGTGCTCAAGGGCATGGCCCGGCGCGCCCCCGCCGGCAACTTCGACACCGGGTTCATCGCCCAGTCCTTCGAGGCCAGCCTGCGGCAGCTGCAGCGCGAGCGCGTGGACTGCCTGCTGCTGCACGAGGCGCAGCCGCACCACACGCTGGCCCCCTTGCGGGAGCTGCTCGATCGCTACGTCGCCCAGGGCCAGCTCGGTGCCTACGGCAGTTCCACCGGCGCACCGATGAACCAGCTCGTGCGCTTCGGCGCCGTGTCGCAATACCGCAGCCCGGCCCCGGGCGCCGAGTGGACACCGGTGGCCGCGGACGACGTGCTGCACGGCGCCCTGCGCTTCGTGGCGCCGGCCATCGGGCCCGCGATGGCGCGCGACCCCCAGCTCAAGGCCCGGCTGGCCAGCCTGCTGCCCGAAGGCACCGACCCGGCCAGTGCCACCGGATCGCTCGCCCTGGCCTATGCGCTGGCCCGTTTCGAGAGCCGGCTGCTCATCTCCACGCACCAGCCGCAGCGCCTGACCCGCACCGTCGACGAACTGCGGCACATCACGGCCTCGCCCGAATGGCTGCCCGCCATGTCGGCCCTGCACTGCGCCTTCAAGCGGGCGCCCGCGCCATGAGCCCGCTGCTGCGCCTGCTCTCGCTGTGGCTGCTCGGCCTGGCCGTCTACCTGGGCGGCTGGTACGTGGAAGGCCCGGCGTTCCAGGCCGTGCAGATGGGCTCGGTCGCGCTGTTCATCGGTGCCGGTTTCCTGGCCCTGCTGGCGGGGGACACGCGCCGCATCGAGCTCAGCACCGCCGAGTACATCGTGGGCGGCGCTTTCCTGTTCGCCATGCTGGTGGCCTTCGCGCGCGAGAACACGATGTCGGTCGCATACGGTGCCATGTTCCTGATGGTGCTGGTCTCGGCCGCGGTGCTGGCGCGCCAGCCCTGGGGGCCCAGCGTCGACCAGGTGTTCCGGCGCGTCTACATCGCCCTGATCGCCTCCGTGCTGGTGGTCCAGCCGGCCGACTACCTGACCTCGGTGGTGGGCACGGTCGAGCGCAGCGTGGGGCTGGTGCGCTTCACGCCGCTGGGCATGCACCCCAACCTCGCCGGCCTGGTGTACGGCGGGGGCAGCCTGCTGTTCTTCCAGCACTTCCTCGGCAGCACCCGCGCCCACCAGAAGCTGTTCGCACTGGCGATGTCCGGGCTGTGCCTGAGCATGGTGCTGGCCGCGTCCGCGCGGGCCAGCCTGCTGGCCCTGGGGGTCACGGGCGCCGTCGCCGTGCTGCTCATCGCCTGGCGCGGCTCCCGCCGCGCGCGCACCGCCCTGGGCCTCGCGGCCGTCGGCGCGCTGGCCCTCGGCCTGGCCAAGGCGGGCGCCATCGCCGGCTACCTGAGCACCATCCTGGACCTGGACTCGCCCACGCGCGGCACGGCCTCGGGCGCGACGGGCCGCGAGGACCTGTGGCGCGACGGCATCGAGCTCGTGTTCTCCGACCCGGTGCTGTTCTTCACCGGCCGGGGCGTGCGCGCCGCCGGCCCCGAGGTGATCGGCTTTCCGGTGGAGAGCTCCTACATCAACCTCGCGCTCGAACACGGCGTGGTGCTGGGCGGGCTGATCGCCCTGACCTTCCTGTTCACCGCATGGCGCGCCCTGCGCCGCGGCTTCGACACCGGCGCGATGAACCCGACCCTCTTCCTCTGCGGCTCGATGCTGTTGTTCGCGCTGGTGCAGTCGGTCTTCAACCGCTACCTGATCGCGGTCGGCAACCCCTTCTCGCTGCTGATCCTGTTGCTGCTCCTGCAACTCAACCTCGGCCCGCCCCGGCTTCGCGCCGCGGCCCTTCCTCCATCGCCAGGCCCCGTCCTGCGCCACCCCGCGGGATTCTCACCATGACCTACGTCTTCTGGCATTCCTACCTCATGTTCCACCAGGCCGCGTACATCCGTGCCCTGGCCGAGCTGCCCGGCAACACCGTGCACTGGTGCGTGACGCAGGACCTGCCCGCCTACTACCGCGACCGCGGCTACCCGGTGCCCGACACCGGCCAGGTCCAGGTGCACCGGGCGCCCACGCCGGCCCAGACCGCCGAGCTCGCTTCGTTGCCCGGCTCGGTGCAGGTGTTCTTCGGCCTGCGCGGTTTCGCGCTGCCGCTGGCCGCCTTCCAGGCCAGCCTGGGCGCGCCGGTGCACCGCTTCCTGATGACGGAGAACCGCTACGAGCCGGGCGCGCGCCTGCTGCCTCGCTGGCTGGCCTACACCTGGGACGCGCTGCGCTACCGCCGCCACCTCAGCGGCGTGTTCTGCATCGGCCACTCGGGCCGCTACGGCGGCGCGCGCTTCTTCTCCGCCTGCGGCTACCCCCGCGAGCGCATCGTGCCCTTCGTGCACGTGGTGGACTGCACGCCGGTGCGGCACGCGCCGGTGCGGCGCGGGCACAAGGAGATCCTCTACGCGGGCCAGCTGATTCCGCGCAAGCGGATCGATGTGCTGCTGCAGGCGTTCAGCCAGCTCGCCGTGCCCTCGGCCCACCTGCGCATCATCGGGCAGGGCCAGGAGGCCGCGAACCTCCAGCAGCTCGCCCATGAACTCGGCATCGCCGAGCGGGTGGATTTCTCGCCGGCCCTGCCCAACGCCGAGACCGTCGCGGCCATGGCCGCCGCCGACGTGCTGGTGCTGCCCAGCCGCTTCGACGGCTGGGGCGCGGTGGTCAACGAGGCCTTGATGGTGGGCACGCCGGTGATCTGCAGCAACCGCTGCGGGGCCAGCGACGTGATCGAGAACGGGCGCAACGGCTACGTGTTCGAGGCCGGCAACGCCCGCTCGCTGCGCGAGCGCCTGCAAAGCATCTGCCAGGACTTCCACTGGAACCGCGCCGCGCTGGCGGCCGCCGAGTCCACCCGCCTGGGCGGTGCCGCGGTGGCCGCGCGCTTTCAGAAGAACGTCCTGCGCCTGCTGGCCGCCGAGCCGGCCAGCCTGGCCTGGAAACCGGAGGTGTCCCAATGAACATCGGCATTCTCACCTTCCATTTCAGCGACAACTACGGTGCCGCGCTGCAGGCCTATGCCCTGCGCCGCTGGTTGACGGAGCGGGGCCACCGCGCCAGCTTCATCGACTACCGGCCCGCGCACATCGAGCGCGGCGGGCGCCTCTGCGTGCCCACCTCGCCGGCCAAGCTCAAGGCCGACCTGAAGGTGGTCTACCTGGCGGTGTCCTCGTTCCTCCACCAGCACTTCGGCCACCGGGGCCAGCGGGAGAAGTTCGTGCGCTTCCGGGAACATTTCCTGGGCATCTCCACCGATGCCGCGCCCACGGACAACGGCGCCTCGCTCGCCGCGGCGCAGGCCTACGACCTGATCGTGGCGGGCAGCGACCAGATCTGGAGCCCGTCCCAGCATTTCGGTTTCGACCCGAACTACTTCCTGGCCTTCGCGCAGTCGTTCCGGGCCCGCAAGATTTCATACGCCGCGAGCTTCGGCCGCGACCGCGTGTCCCCGGACGAGGCCGCGCAGCTGCCCGAGCTGCTGCACCACTTCGACGCGATCTCGGTGCGCGAGGCCTCCGGCGCCACGCTGGTCGAGCGCACCACCGGGCAGCGCCCCGCCAACGTGCCCGACCCGACCCTGCTGCTCAACAGCTACGCGGAACTGACCGACCCGGCGCCCACCGCCGGCCCCGGCACCGAGCCCTACCTCTTCTGCTACGGGCTGCGCTCGCCCGACAACATCCGCCAGACCGCCGAGCTCGTGGCCAGCCAACTGAGCTGCCCCATCCTCTCGCCGCACAACCCGCACCGGCGCTGGGTCGAGATCGGCCAGACGGTCTATCCCGATCCGGCCGAGTGGGTGGCCCTGGTCAAGAACGCGCGTTTCGTCGTGACCAACTCGTTCCACGGCACCGTGTTCTCGCTGCTGTTCAAGAAGCCCTTCATCGTGGCCGGGCTGACCGGCGACAAGGCCGCCGCCAATGCCCGCGCCATCCACCTGCTGCGGGCCGTCGGTCTGGAAAACCGTTTCGCGGCGTCGTTCTCGGCGCAGCAGACCGAGGCCCTGATGGCCACGGCGATCGACTGGGCCGCCGTGGACCAGCGGCTGGCGGACCTGCGGCAGGCCGGCAACGAATTTCTGAACGGGCAACTGAAGGCGGTGGCGCCATGAACCCCATGAGCGACTTCGGAGCGCTGAGGTACCGCAACCGGTTCAGCTCCACGGACAAGCTGCGGCGCTGGGCCTGGGAGCTGGTGTGGCTGCTCGGGTTCCGGCCCACGCCGCGCTGGGCCCTGCACGGCTGGCGGCGCTTCCTGCTGCGCTCGTTCGGGGCCCAGGTCGGCACCGGTTGCCGCATCGCGCCCTCGTGCCGAGTCTGGGCGCCGTGGAACCTGAGCATGGGTGAGTTCTCGGCCCTCGGCGACGGCGTGGACTGCTACAGCATGGACCGCATCACCCTCGGCTCCAAGGTCGCGGTCAGCCAGCGCACCTTCCTGTGCGCCGGCTCGCACGACATCCGCTCCCTGTCCCGGCCCCTGATCACCGGCCCCATCACGATCGAGGACCACGTGTGGATCGCGGCCGAGAGTTTCGTGCACCCGAACGTGCTGATCCGGGAAGGCGCCGTCATCGGCGCGCGCTCGGTCGTGACCAAGGAGATGCCGGCCTGGTCCGTCTGCGCCGGCCACCCGTGCCGCAAGCTCAAGGACCGCGTGGTGAAGGAGCGCCACCATGTTTGACAAGCTGCTCAAGGTGGCCGGCATCTTCAGCGAGGCCTTTCGCGACGCCGTGCTGTTCCTGCGCTTCAACTCGTACTCGCCCTTCGTGGACCCGTCCCGGCGCGCGTTCTACAAGATCCTCATCGAGGCCCACACGATCGAGAAGGGCCTGTCCCTGCCGAACCCGAAACCGCTGTTCGGCAAGGACAAGATCCGTTTCGTCATGAACGCGCTGTCGCGCTACGACATCCGGCACTCACCGATTCCCGCCCACATGTCGCTGGGCGCGCTGGACGCCTACGTGAACTTCCACGCCAAGGCGGGCCTGAGCGACCCCTTGCTCGACGAGATCTCGGGCTACCTGAAAGCCTGGGAAGCCAAGCTGCCCAGGCCCTGGAAGGGCGGCACGCGGGACTACTCCTTCCTGGGCCAGCCGCTGAACAACCTGCAGCAGCTGATGGCCAGCCGCTCGAGCATCCGCACGATGCGGTCCACGCCGCTGCACCCCGACCGCATCCTGGAGGCGATCGCGCTCGCGCAGCTCGCGCCCTCGCAATGCAACCGCCAGTCCTCGCGGGTCCATGCCTACCAGGACCCCGCCCTCATCCAGCAACTGCTGGCGCTGCAGGGCGGCTCGCGCGGCTTTGCGGAAACGGTCGGCAACCTGTTCGTGGTGAGTTCGGAGATCTGCGCCTGGGGTGGGCCCGGGCAACGCAACCAGGCCTACGTCGACGGCGCGCTGTTCGCCATGTGCCTGATGTTCGCCTGCCGCTCCATGGGCTGGGGCGCCTGCCCGCTGAACCTGGCGATCGACCACAAGACCGAGGCCGCGATCCGCCGCGCCGGCGGCATCCCGGCGGGCGAGCGGCTGATCATGATGATCGCCTTCGGCGAGCCGGCGGCGCCCGACACCAAGGTGGCTTTCTCGCCGCGCAGGCCTGCGGCGGAAATCGCCACCCTTCACGCCTGAGGAGCCCCCCGATGAACATCACCGCCGTCATCCTGACCTACAACGAAGCCCTCCACCTGGAGCGCGCCATCCGCTCCATCCAGGCGTTCACGGACCAGATCCTGGTGGTCGACTCCGGCTCCAGCGACGGCACAGCCGAGATCGCGCAACGGCTCGGGGCCGAGGTCCACACGCACGCCTTCGTCAACCAGGCCCGGCAGTTCCAGTGGGCGCTCGACACGCTCGACATCCGCGGCGAGTGGGTGCTGCGCCTGGACGCCGACGAAATCATCGAGCCCGACCTCGCGCGGGAGATCAGCGAAAAACTGCCGCAGCTGCCGGCCGAGGTGGTGGGCGTGAACCTCCAGCGCAAGCACATCTTCATGGACCGCTGGGTGCGCCACGGCGGGCGCTACCCGCTCGTGATGCTGCGGCTCTGGCGCCATGGCAAGGGCCGCGTGGAAGACCGCTGGATGGACGAGCACGTGGTGGTCTGGGGCGGGCGCACCGTCACCTTCGACGGCGGCTTCGCCGACCACAACCTGCACGACCTGAGCTACTTCACCGACAAGCACAACAAGTACGCCACGCGCGAGGCCATCGAGGTGCTCAACCAGCGGCTCGGCCTGTTCGCCCGCGACGAGGCGCTCAACGCGCGCAGCGCCTCGTTCCAGGCCTCGTTCAAACGATGGGTCAAGGAGCGTGTCTACAACCGCATCCCGTTCACCGTCAGCGCCACGCTGTATTTCCTGTACCGCTACATCGTCCAGCTCGGTTTTCTGGACGGCCGCAGCGGCCTGGTCTACCACTTCCTGCAGGGCTGTTGGTACCGCTTCCTGGTGGGCGCCAAGGTCATGGAGCTGGAACGGGCCGTGGCCCATCTGCACGACGACAAGGCCGCCATCTGCGCCGAATTGAGCCGACTGACCGGGCACAAGCTGGTGGCCCGAAGCGAGGCCGTGGCGCCCACCGACGTGCGCGACCCGCAGCTCGCCCCCCGACTTTGAAAAGGACCGGCATGCACACCCCCACCCCGTCCCAGTTCATCACCGCCCTGTGCCTGGCGTGGCCCGCCTGGGCGCACGCCAACGACGCGCTGATCTGCCAGGACGCCTCGACACCGGAAGGCGCCACGCAGGTGGGCGCGCTGCAAGCGCTGTTCCGCGATTGCCCCCGGGTCGACGACGTGGACTTCACGGGCCGGGCCGACGGGCGCAAGTACTACAACGGCCTGTACTTCACGCCGCCGAAAGACCGCAGCCTCTACGAGCAGGCCGACGATGGCGTGGTGCTGCAGCGCGGCGGCGTGATGGCCACCGCGAAGATGAGCTCGCACCCCGGCCAGTTCCCCTTGCTGCGCGGCGACCGGCCGTTCTACATCGAGGCGCAGGTCGCGATCTCGTCCAACCACCGCGACAACTTCCCGGCGATCTGGCTGATGCCGATCGAGCACAACCTGCGCATGGAGGACGTGTACGAAGGCGATCCGAAGAGTTTCGAGCGCTGGTTCGAGCTGGACATCGACGAAGGCGGCTTCGGACCGGGCGGCCACCACACCGCGATTTCCTGGACCGGCATCTTCCCCAACTACAAGAAGATCCAGAACCCCAACCCGACCTCGAAGGAGCCGCTGGACCGCACCCAGCCCAACGTCTTCGGCGTCTCCTATTCCCCCGACACCCTCACCGTGCGCTGGTGGCTCAACGGCCGGCAGGTGCTGGAGGCGGGCCCGCCCTACGTGCCCGAGATCGCCCGGCGGCAGAACTTCTACCTGATCGTCTCCGCGCAAAGCCACAAGAACGTCAGCCACTACCAGATGAAGTTCATGGGCGTGCGCGCCTTCGTGGGCGGCGCGGTGGCATCGAAAGCGAAAGGCCGGCCGTGAAGCTGCTCATCTACGGCATCAACTTCGCGCCCGAACTCACCGGCATCGGCAAGTACACCGGCGAGATGGCGCAGTGGCTGGCCGCCGCGGGGCACGAGGTGCGTGTGATCACCGCGCCGCCCTACTACCCGGCCTGGAAGGTGGGCGAGGGCCACAGCGCCCGGCGCTACCGCACCGAGTCCTGGCAGGGTGTTCGGGTGATGCGCGCGCCGCTGTGGGTGCCGCACCAGCCCGGCGGCCTCAAGCGCCTGCTGCACCTGGGCAGCTTCGCCCTGAGCAGCCTGCCGGTGCTGTGCGCGCAGTGGCGCTGGAAACCCGACGTGGTGTGGGTGGTGGAGCCGCCCCTGATGTGCGCCCCCGCCGCGGTGGCCTTCGCGTCCCTGCGCGGCGCCAGCAGCTGGCTGCACATCCAGGACTACGAGGTGGACGCCGCGTTCGACCTGGGTCTGATCCAGGGCCCCACGCTGCGCCGCTGGGTCGAGCGCGCCGAGCGCTGGCTGATGCGCCGCTTCGACCGCGTCTCCACCATCTCGGGCCGCATGGTGGACCGCGCGCGGCGCAAGGGCGTGGCGGCCGAGCGGGTGCTGCACTTCCCGAACTGGGTCGACATCAGCGGCATCACGCCGCTGGCCGCGCCCAGCGCCTACCGCGCCGAGCTGGGCCTGGCGCCCGACGCCGTGGTGGCCCTCTACTCCGGCAACATGGGCAACAAGCAAGGCCTGGAGACCCTGGCCGAGGTGGCCCGCCTGCTGCAGGACGAGCCGCGCATCCAGCTGGTGCTGGGGGGCAACGGCTCCGGCCGGGCCGATCTGCAGGCGCGCTGCGCGGGCCTGCCCAACGTGCGCTTCCTGGACCTGCAACCGCTGGACCGCCTGAACGACTGGCTGGGCCTGGCCGACGTGCACCTGCTGCCCCAGCGCGCCGATGCCGCGGACCTGGTGATGCCGTCCAAGCTCACCGGCATGCTGGCCAGCGGCCGCGCCGTGCTCGCCACCGCGTTGCCCGGCACCGAGCTGTGCCGGGTGGTGGTGCAGGACGCCGCCTGCGGCCTCGTGGTACCGCCCGAGAACCCGGCCGCCCTGGCCGACGCGCTGCGCGCACTCGCGGCCGACCCGGTGCGCCGCGCCGAATGGGGCGCCAACGGCCGCCGCTACGCGGAGGCCGAGTTGAGCCAGGACGTGGTCCTGCGCCGCTTCGAAATGCAATTGCTGGCCTTGGGCCAGAAAGGGGAAACGCTATGCGCCACCAGCTCTTCATGACCCTCCGGCCCTGGGTGTTCTGGGCCACCGGGATGCTGATCCTGGCCGCGGCCGGGCCGCTGCAGGCCCAGACCCAGACGCCCGTGGCGGCGGACGCCGCGAAGGCGCAGGCCGTGCCGGCCAGCGCGCCGCTGGACCCCAACGGGGCCACCCTCGGGCCCACGCCCTCACCCGCCGAGGGCGTGGACGCGAACTACCGCATCTCGCCCAACGACCTGATGGCCTTCGACGTGTTCGGCGTGCCCGACATGAAGCGCGATGTGCGCGTGAACGCCTCGGGCGAGGTTTCGCTGCCGCTCATTGGCCAGGTGCCGGTGGCCGGGCTCACGGCGCAGGCCGCGGAGCGGCTGATCGCCCAGCGCTACCAGGAGAAGTACCTGCAGGACCCGCAGGTCTCGCTCTTCATCAAGGAGTTCACCACGCAGCGCGTCGCCATCGAAGGCGCGGTGATCCGGCCGGGCATCTACCCGGTGACGGGCCAGCTCACCTTGCTGCGCGCCCTGGCCTTGTCGGGCGGCTTCGCGCCCTACGCCGACATCAACCAGATCGTCGTCTACCGCCACGGCAGCAGCGGCGCGCGCGAACAGTTCACCTACGACCTCGACAAGGTGCGCGCGGGCCAGGAGAAGGACCCGAACATCCGCTCGGACGACGTGATCGTGGTCCAGCGCAACGCCCGGCGCACCGCGCTGAGGGATTCGCTCTTCAGCGACATCCTGAGCACGCTCAACCCTTTCAAGTGACGGGAGATCCGCCATGGCCACCGACCAACACCCCCTGCCCTTCGTGCCCGACCCGAGGGACGCGCTGGGCCCGCACCGCGAGGCCGCGCCGTCCGAGCGGGCGCGCTCCCGCGGCGAAGCCATCGCGCTGACCGAGGACCGCATCGACCTGCGGACCCTCTACCGCGCGCTGGTGCGGCGCAAAGGGACCATCCTGGGCATCGCCGTCCTGGGCACCCTGGCCGCCGGCGTGTACACGCTGAGCCTCACGCCGCAGTACGAGAGCTCGGCCATGCTGCAGATCGACCGCGCGGCGCAGAAGGTGGTGGGCTTCAACACCGAGGTCGAGGTGGAGGAGGGCCCGCTGTCCGATCAGCTGCAGCTGCGCACCCAGGTGGAGCTGCTCAAGAGCCGCAGCCTGGCCGAGCGCGTGATCGATGAAATGGGCCTGCACAAGCCGGGCGCCATGAGTTCACCGCCCTCACCGGACGTCGCCGAAGCCGCCGGGGTGGTGAGCGGCACCGGGCTGCTGGACCAGGCCGCGGCCCTGGCCCGCCAAGCGTGGAGCCAGCTGCACGCGCTGATCGCCCCGGTGCCGTCCAGCCCCGAGTCGTTCAGCCGGGCGGGCACGTTGGCGCAGTTCCAGCAGGCGGTCACCGTGGAGCCGGTGCGCAACTCGCGCCTGGTGCAGGTCAGCGTGCGCAACGCCGACCCGGATCTGGCCGCCGCCATCGCCAACACCATGGCCAAAGCCTTCATTGCCATGCACATCGAGCGCCGGCTGGACTCGTCGATCTACGCGCGCCAGTTCCTGGAGGAGCAGATCCGCCAGAGCAAGGCCAAGCTGGAAGCAAGCGAGCGCGTCATCAACGAGTACGCCAAGAAGAACCAGATCCTGAACCTGGGCGACAAGGGCAGCGCCACCACCCAGACCTTCGTGGACTTCTCCACCGCGCTGACCCAGGCGCAGCAGGAGCGCATCAAGGCCGAGACGCTGTACAACCAGGTCCGGCTCAACCCCGAGAGCGCGCCCCAGGCGGTGGTCAACGAGGCCATCCGCGCCTACAAGGAGCAGCGCGCCCGGCTCGAGGCCGACTACGCCAAGAACCGCAGCGTGTTCAAGCCGGACTACCCCGCCATGGTGCAGGCGCGCGCCCAGATCGCCGAGCTCGATGGCCGCATCAAGACCGAGGTGAACAACATCCTCTCCAGCATCCAGGGCCAGTACATGGCCGCCGTGAAGGCCGAAGAGCAGCTCAAGAACAAGGTGGCCGCCAGCCGCAGCGAGGTGCTCACCGTGCAGGACCGCAGCGTGGACATGAACCTGCTCAGCCGCGAGCTGGACACCAACCGGCAGGTGTACGACAGCCTGCTGCAGCGCCTGCGCGAGGTGAGCGTGACCGCGGGCATCACCACCAACAACGTGAGCATCGTCGATCAGGCGGCGGTGCCGCGCTTCCCGGCCTCGCCCAACCTGAAGATCAACATCGGGCTGGGCCTGGTGCTGGGCCTGTTCCTGGGCATGCTGGCCGCCCTGCTGCGCGAGCAGATGGACGACTCGGTCAAGAGCGCCAACGACATCGAGGGCTCTTACCAGCTGCCCCTGCTGGGCCTGATCCCGTTCACCCGGGGCCCCCGGGTGCGCCGCGAACCGGTGGCCCTGCTGGCGCACCGCGAGCCGCGCAGCACCTTCGCCGAGTCCTACCGCTCGGTGCGCACCGTGCTGCAGTTCGGTTCGCCCGACGGCCCGCCCCAGCGCTTCATGGTGACCAGCTGTGGCAACGGCGAGGGCAAGAGCACCACCGCGCTCGCGCTGGCCATCAACTTCGCCCAACTCGGCCAGAGGGTCCTGCTGATCGATGCCGACATGCGCAAGGGCGGGCTGCACAAGATGCTCAAGCTGTCCAACGAGCGCGGCCTGTCCAGCCTGCTGGAGGCCGACCGCGCGATCCAGGGCGTGATCCAGGAGACGGCGGTGGCGAACCTGGGGGTCATCACTGCGGGCCCCACGCCGCCCGACCCGGTGGAGCTGCTGATGGGGCCCCGGCTGGGCGCCCTGCTGGAGCAGGCGCAGGCCCTGGGCTACACGCAGGTCGTGATCGACGGGCCGCCGCTGCTGGGCCTGGCGGACGCGATCGTGCTGGGCAACCAGATCCCCAACATCGTGCTGGCGGTGAAGGCCGGCGGCACGCGCAAGGACAGCATGAAGGACGCGCTGCGCCGCCTGCGCACCGCCGGCCTCGCCCCCATGGGCGTGGTGCTCACGCACGCCCGCAACGAGCACAGCAACGACCACGCCTACGCGGCCTACTACGGCCACGGCGCCCCGCCCGCGCCCAAGCCGGCACCGGTGCGCAGCCCGGCCCCCGTCGCGTTGCCGCCGGGCACCCGCATCGAGCCCACGCTGGACACATCCGCCGCCTGACATGACCCCGCCCGACGGGAGACGCCTGCTGCCGGCCCTGCTGGCCTTCGAGCGCGCGCCCGGCCGCTACCCCGTGGCGCTGCGCGAACCGCGCCCGCTGTTCGCGCACATCGACAGCGTGATGCGCCTGGCCGCCGGGCGCCCGGTGGAGGGCCTGCCGGCGGCCGCCGCCCACAACCCCGAGCTGCGCCGCGCGGCGCGCTTCTTCGTGCGCACGGTGATGCTGCGCCCGGGCTCGGACCCCTACACCCTGCTGGGCCTGACGCCGGACTTCGAGCCGGCGCAACTGCGCGAGCACTACCGGCTGATGATCCGCCTGACGCACCCGGACTTCGAAGCCGCGGGCGAACGCTGGCCCGCCGGCGCGGCCACGCGGATCAACCTGGCCAACGACCTGCTGTCACTGCGTCAGCGCGGCCACAAGGCCCACAGCTGCAGCGGCTGCTTGAGCGCGGCGGCCGTGAGATAGGCCTCGTCGCTCCAGCCGCCCCAGCCCATGAACAGGTCGGCGCGCACCGCGCCCACGATGGCGCCGCCCGTGTCCTGCGCCATCACCAGGCGCTGCGCGTTCATCGTCGGGCCCTGGGTGGCCAGCCATACCGGCGTGCCATAGGGAATGCTCTGCGGATCGACCGCGATCGAGCGCCCGGGCGTGAGCGGCACGTTCTGCGCACCGCGCGGGCCGAAGCGCGCGTCCAGCTCCGACAGCGCCTCTTCGCGGAAGAACACGGTGCGCGGGTTGCTCCACAGCATCTCGTTGAGGCGCTGCGGGTTCTGCAGGGCCCAGGCCTTGATGGCCGACCACGAGGCCTCGTTGATGGCGCGCTGGTCGAGCAGCCAGCGGCCCACGCTCTGGTACGGATGGCCGTTGTGCGCCGCGAAGGCCACCCGCACCTGGCGCGTGCGCCCGTCGGCCTCGGCGATGTTCAGGCGGCCCGAGCCCTGGATCTGCAGGATCAGCGCGTCGATGGGGTCGGCCAGCCAGGCCACGGCGCGCCCCTGCAGCGCGGCCTGCGCGGCGGGCAGCGTGTCGATCTCCTGGCGGCTGTGCCAGGGCTGGCCGGGCCGCAGCCCCGGCGGCGGGCCATAGAGCGGCACGCGGTAGGTGGCGGTGGGCACGCGGCTGGCGGCCATGATGGGCTCGTAGTAACCGGTGAGCAGGCCGGCCGGCAGGCTGCCATCGACCTCGGTGACGCGGTAGGGCAGGAAGCGGCGCATCACCCAGGCCTGCTGCTCGGCGGCGGTGGCGATGGAGAGCTGGCGCACTTCGGCGCACAGGCCCGTATGGCCCGCCACCGGCCGCTCGCAGCCGCGCACCCAGGCGTTCCACACCTCGTGCAGGCTGTCCTGCCCCCAGCCGGGCAGTTCGCTCCAGCGCACCGGCACCCAGCGGCTCTTGCCGCGCAGCATCGGGGCGGGCAGCACCGTGTCGTCGGGCGCCGCCACCACCGGGGGCACCCCGGTGACCGGAGGCGGCATGGGGGGATAGGTGCGGGGGTCAATCGCGCAGGACGCCAGGCTTCCTACAATCAGGGCGCTCCCGATCCAGCGCAGCGCCCTCTGGCCGCTGCCGTTCTTTCCACCCCTCGCAGAAACGCCATTCCTTCCCATGACCCTGTTGTTGCTTGAAGCGCTTGGCGCGCTGGTGTTGCTGGTGTTCATCGTGTGGTGGACCATGTTTTCGGGTCGCAAGAAAGGCGAGTTGCCCGAGGAAGCGGCGCCACGCGAGAAGGACGAAGCCCCGCCATCCCGGCGCGACTGAGGCGAACGCCGCCGCTCACGGCGGGCGCAGCACGTTGGCCAGTTCGACCGCGGACTTCACGCCCATCTTGTCGAACACGCGCGAGCGGTGCACCTCCACCGTGCGCACGCTGATGTTGAGCTGGTCGGCCACCAGCTTGTTGGGCAGGCCGGCGATCACCAGGTCCATCACGTCGCGCTCGCGATCGGTCAGGCTGTCCAGGCGCTGCTGCAGCTCGCGCTGGATGCGCTGCTGGGCCAGCACCTGGGCCGAGCGGTCCAGCGCCTGCTCGACGCGGTCGACCAGCGCGTTGTCCGAAAACGGTTTCTCGCAGAAGTCGAAGGCGCCGCGCTTGACGGCGTCGACCGCGGTGGGCACGTCGGCGTGGCCCGAGAGAAAGATCACCGGCACCGCAGCCTTCCAGGGCAGCTGCTGCATGCGCTCGAACAGCGTGAGCCCGCTCATGCCCGGCATGCGCACGTCGAGCACCACGCAGCACGGCGCCTCGGGCGCCTGGGTCCACACGGCGGCCTCGGCCTGGAAGGCCTCGGCATGGTCGTAGCCTTCGCTGAGCAGGCGGCGCGTGCGCAGCAGCCAGGCCAGCGCCTGGCGCACCTCGGCGTCGTCGTCGACGAGGTAGATCTTCGCGTCGGGATGCTGCGTCATGCGCCCGATGATAGAGGAGCGACCTGCACCGGCGCCGCGGGCAGGGTGAAGCGGAACACGGTGCCGCGCGGCTCGTTGGGCTCGTGGGTGAGCGCGCCGCCGTGCTGCTCGATCACGGTGCGGCACAGGCTCAGCCCCAGGCCCATGCCTTCGGCGCGGGTGGTGAAGAAGGGCGTGAACAGCTTGGCCTGCACCTCCTCGCTCAGCCCCAGGCCATGGTCGGTGACGGAGAAGGCGACCCAGGTCTTCTGCGGCAGGCCGCCCGG
The DNA here is from genome assembly GCF_058796355.1 of Hydrogenophaga sp. GW823-FHT04C09. NCBI lineage: Bacteria > Pseudomonadati > Pseudomonadota > Betaproteobacteria > Burkholderiales > Comamonadaceae > Hydrogenophaga > Hydrogenophaga sp. GW823-FHT04C09. Next base: position 100,838 of record NZ_JBXAIO010000010.1, read on the forward strand.
CGCGAGGCCCGAATGCAGGCGCGCCTGCCCCACCTCCAGGCGCAGCACGCGCAGGCTCATGCGCGAGGACGGATCGGTCAGCGGCATGGCCTGCATGCCGTTGCGCGCGAGGTTGAGCAGCACCTGTTCGACCATGGTGCGGTCGCACAGCACCGAGGGGCACTCGGGCGCGACCTGGATCTGCAGGCGGATGCCCTGCTTCTTGGCCTGCAGGCTCAGCAGCGGAAGGATGGCGTCGATCAGGCTCTTGGGCGTGACCGCCTCGCGCACCTGTTGGCGCCGCCGCACGAAGTCGGCCACGCTCTTGATGACGCGCGCCGCGCGCTCGGCCTGCTCGCCGATGCGCCGCACGGCCTGCATCAGGTCGGCCTGCACCGGGTCGGCCACCGCCGCGCCCGAGCCCTCGGGCTGCTCCAGCAGGTTGAGCGTGCCGCTGGCGTAGCTCGAGATCGCGGCCAGCGGCTGGTTGAGCTCATGGCTCAGCAGCGAGGCCATCTCGCCCATGGTGGCCAGGCGCGCGGTGGCCTGCAGGCGCTCCTGCGAGGCGCGGTTGAGGTCTTCCACGCGGCGCTGCTCGGTCAGGTCCAGGATGGCGCTCATGAAACCGGTCTGCTTGCCCTGCGCATCGATCAGCGGCGCCTCGATGATGAGCACCGGGAAGCGCGTGCCGTCCGGCCGCTGGAACACCGACTCGTAGCCCTCGCGCGGCAGCACCTGCCCGGCCAGCCGCACCATCTGGCGCTGCTGGTACTCGTCCACCAGCTCGGGCGGCCACCAGGGCGCCGGCAGGCCGGTGCCCACGAGCTGTTCGGCCGTGAGGCCCACCATGTCGCAGAAGGCCGGGTTCACGTAGGTGATGCGGCCCTGCATGTCGCGCGCGCGCAGGCCGGTCACCAGCGAGTCTTCCATCGCCTTGCGGAACGCCAGGGATTTGGCGACCTCCATCTCGGCGCGCTGGCGGCGGCGGATGTCGCGCCCGAGCAGGAACAGCACCGACAGCAACGCCAGCGAGAGCGCGCTGACCATGGCGGTGAGCACATTGGGGAACAGGCCGCGCAACAGGCGCGGGCTCTGCAACTGCAGGATCAGCGTGTGGCCCGGCAGGTCGAGCACCTGGCGCGCGGTGAGGGTGCGGCGCGTGCCGGTGACGATGCTGTGCAGGGCCAGGCGCGTGCCGTCGGCCTCGTTGAAGGCCAGCCCCCGGCCGCGCAGCAGGTCGCGGTTGGTCAGCTCCGAGAGCAGGCCGGGCAGCGAATAGGTGGCCACCAGGAACCCATTGGGCAGGCCGGCGCGCGCCACCGGCAGGCACATCTCGATCAGTTCCAGGCCCTTGCCGTGGCGCAGCGGCCAGAAGTAGCTGCTCGAGTAGGCCGGCCCGGACAGCCGCCGCGCGTGGTCGCAGGCCAGGCGCACTTCGGGCAGGGCCTGGTCGCGGTCCAGGTAACCGAACAGCTCGGGGATGAAGGGCGTGTCGCGCGCGGCGGTCACCTGTTGCGCGTTGTCGCGCCATTCGAGCCGAACGATTTCCCGGTGCTGCGCCATCAGCTCGGCCGCCGGGAAGGCCCAGGAATCGGCCGTGGGCGCCACGCTGTGCAGCGACTGCAGGGTCTGCACGTTGCGCACCAGGCTGCTGCGGATGTCGCTCACGAGCGAGGCCGCGTCCTGCTCCAGCGCGGTCTGGTCGCGCGACTCTTCGTACTCCGCGGCCAGGAAGATCAGCACCCCCAGCAGCGTCACCACCAGCAGCAGCAGCGCCGCCCACAGGCGCCAGCGGAGCGAGCGAAGGCTTTCGCGCCACGCGCGGATGAAGTGCGGGCGCTCCATGGTCGACAGGGTCAGAGGCGGCGGTGCTGCAGCGAAGGCAGTTGTTCGCGCACGCTGCGCAGGCGCTCGATGTCCAGGTCGGCCAGCACCACGCCGGGGCCTTCGGCCTGCAGCGCCATCACCTCGCCCCAGGGGTCGATCACCATGCTGTGGCCCCAGGTGCGGCGGCCGTTCTCGTGCACGCCGCCCTGGGCGCTGGCGATCACGAAGGCCTGGTTCTCGATCGCGCGGGCGCGCAGCAGCACCTCCCAGTGCGAGCGGCCGGTGGTGTAGGTGAAGGCCGCCGGCACGAGCAGGATGTCGGCGGCGAGCATGCGGTAGAGCTCGCCAAAGCGCAGGTCGTAGCAGACGCTCTGGCCCACGCGCCAGTCCTGGCCTGCGTGGTCGCGGCACTCGAACACGGTGGGCGTGTCGCCCGCGACCAGCACCGTGGCCTCGTCGTAGTGCTCGGTGCCGTTGTCGTAGCGGAACAGGTGGATCTTGTCGTAGCGGCTGGTGCTCTCGCCGCGCGGGTCGTAGACCACCGAGGCGTTGGCCGCGTGGCTGGGGTCGTCGGTGGCCATGGGCAACGTGCCGCCGACGATCCACATCTTGAGGTCGCGCGCGGCGTCGGAGAGGAAGTCCTGCACCTTGCCCAGGCCGGGCGTTTCGGCCAGCACCAGCTTGTCCTCGTCCCTGGCGCCCATGAAGCAGAAGTACTCGGGCAGCACCGCGAGCTCGGCCCCACCCGCGGCGGCCTGGCGCAGCAGGCGCAGGGCTTCGCTGAGGTTGACGTCCAGGCTGATGCCCGAAACCATCTGGATGGCGGCGACTTTCATGCGGTGTCCTTTCGGTGAAGCCTGACAGCTTACTGCAGCACGGGCGTGGGGTCGCGCGGTGCCGCGGCGGCCGGTGAAGCCCGCTCGACCTTGTCCACCTGCGGGTCGGCCCAGCTGCCGGTGATGCGGAACTCCTGCGTCGTCGCCGACTGCAGCGGCTGACGCAGCAGGAATTGCGCCAGGAAGGTGCCCAGGCCGATGGCCGGGTTGATGGCGGTGGCGATCAGCGAGGCGGTGCCGGCGTTGATCTCGGGCACCACCACCACCTTGAGGTCCTGCTGCTCGCGCGCGATGTCGGCGCTGCCTTCCATCAGCACGGCCGCGTTCACGCCCTTCATCTGCAGGTTGTTGGTGTGCAGCACGCCCCGCTCCAGGCGCGCGTCGCCGCGCACGAAGTCGAAGGCGAAGCCTTCGGAGAACACATCTCGGAAGTCGAGCACCAGGCGGCGCGGCAGGGCCTGCAGGCTGAGCACGCCCAGCAGGCGCCCGGCGCCGGGGTCGACCTTGAGGAACTGGCCGCGCTCGATGTCGGCGTGGATCTGGCCCGACAGGCTGGGGTAGTCGATCGCCAGCGGCGAGCCGATCCAGCCGATGTTGCCCTCGAGCCGCCCCTTGCCGCCGCGCACCAGGCCCTCGCGGCCGAAGCGGGTGAGCAGCTGGCCCGAGTCGTCGATGTCGAGCCGGAAATTGAGCGCGGTGCGGCGCTGGCCGGCCGCACCGGCCCCGGCGGCGACCCAGTTGCCGGTGGCGCTCAGGCGCGCCTCGGGCGAAGCGACGCGCAGCCGGGTCAGGCGCCATTCGCTGCCGCGCAGCGGCCCGCCGCGGTTGATGGCCTCGACCTCCACGCGCCCCAGGTTGCGGCCGGCGATGGTGAGCTCGTCCACCGCGATGTCCAGCGAGGGCACGCTGGTGGTGGGCTGCTCCAGCAGCTGTTCGACCTCGGTCGCCGCCGAGGGCTCCAGCTGCAGGCGCTTGAGGCGCGCGTACACATTGCCCGCCGTGCCCGGGCCCGACTGGCGCACCGACACGTAGCCGTTGAGCTCGTTGGCGTCGATGTTGGCCTGCCACTGCGCACCTTCGCGCGAGCCCCCCAGCACCACGCGGTGGAATTGGCGCCCGCGCACCGTGAGGCGGTCGGCGCGCACCGCCAGCGTGGTGGGCAGGTAGGCCAGGCTGGCGTTCTGGTCGCTGACCGGGCCCACGCGCGGCAGCACCGTGGCGCCGGCCGTGGCCGCCGTGCGCACGTCCACCCCCGTGGTGGTGTTGAACGCGCGCTCCCAGGCATCGGTGTCGAGCTGCGCGAGCTGCACATGGGCGGCCACGCCCTCGGGCGGCAGGGACGCGGCGGTGTTGTCGCCCTCCACGCCGACCGCGATGGCGCCGCGCAGCACCCGCGGCTCGCCGCTGCCGAGTTCGCGCTCGTACTGCAGCGAGGCCACCGGCGCCAGCGAGGAGCCGAGCTGAATCGCCAGCCGGTCGGTGCGCGCGCTCTCACCCGCCACGTTGAGCACGTGGTTTTCGTAGCGCAGCGGCAGGCTGGCCTCGGCCGCCTTGTTCAAGGGCGCCGGCAGGTTCAGCGCCAGGCCCTGCAGGTTGCTCGTCACCTGCAGCTCGGGCACGCCCGCGCGAAAGCCGAGCTGGGCCGTGTAGGCCGTGCTGCCGCTGGCGTGCTGGAACAGGCGCGAGACAAAACCCAGTCCGGCCTCGCGCAGGCCGTCGGCGCTGGCCAGGCCCTGGCCCCGGAACTGCACCTGGGCCGCGCCCTTGGCATCGACCTGCATGCCGCCCTCGAAGCGCAGGTCGCCGCCGTACACCCGGGCCTGGGCCGCCTTGACCGAGAAACCGGTTTCGCTGAAGGCCAGGTTGCCGCTGGCGCGCCCGAGCAGGGGCGCATCGGGACTGATCTGCAGGTCGTTGCCGTCGAGCTTGACGGTGCCGCTGACCTTGGTGGCGTGGGGGTCGGCCAGCGGCAGCTGGAGCGCGAACCCCACTTGCGCTGCCCCGGCGCCGGTGCGGGCCCGCGCCAGCGCCTGGCCCGTCATGGCGTTGAGCGGCGAGCCCTGCACGAAGCCCAGTGCCTCGTTCGCCGGCCCCTGGGCCTGGGCGTTCACTTGCAACACACCGTCGTGGCCCAGGTGCTCGATGCCCACCTGTCCCTTGCTCAGGCGCACGCCGGGCGCGTTCGCCACGCCGCCTTCGAGCGCGCTGAGCTTGAGCGAGGCGCGATCGAGCAGCAGCTCGCCCGAGACACCGCGCAGCGCGGGCCAGGCCGCTTCGCCCGCTTTCTGCAGGTAGGCCGGGATGTAGTCGAAGTCCACGTTGCGCAGCGGCGCGCTGATGCGGAACTCGCCGCGCTCGCCGGGTTTCTCGAAGGGCACGTGATCGACCAGCCCCTGCACGCGGAACTCGACCCGGTTCGAGCTGCCGCCGCGCACCGCCTCGCGCACGTAGTGGCGCGCATCGGCATTCACGGTGAGCGGCAGGTAGCGGTGCACGCGCGTGGCGTCGGCGCGGGTGAGCGTGGCGGTGAGGTCGAGCACGCCCGGAAAACGCGAGGCGGCCGAGCCGGCCGGCACCTCGCTGGTCTGCCAGCGCACCTGGGCCGTGCCCTCGGCATCGGCGTTGCTCAGGCGCACGTTGTCGAGCTGGGCTTCGATGCGCTCGCCCTGCACGCGCCAGGAAAAATCGGCCTCCAGCTGATCGACCGGCACACTGGGGTCTTCGAACACATCGGGCAGTTCCACGGTGCCGTCCGCCACGCTGATGTGCGCCCGGCCGCCCGCCTGGTTGAGGTCGAAGTCCACCGTGGCGCCCGAGATGCCGGGGCGACCGGGCAGCGGGAAACGCCCCGAGATGGACATGCGGCCGCTGGGTTCGCCCGCGACCGACAGGCCGCTGACCCGCCCCTTGGCCTGGTAGCTCGCCAGGTCCCAGCCCGACGGCGGCGCCGCGCCGGCCGCGCGCTGCCAGCGGGCCGAAAAGCCGTCCACCCGGCCCACCGGCCGCAGCTGCTCCAGCCGCTGGTGCGCTTCGGCCGGCAGGGGCAGGCGGCTGGCGAGGGCCGCGAGCGCGCCCAGCTCCAGCCGCTCGGCGCTGAGCTCGGTGCTCGCGCCCTGCTGCCCGGCCAGGGCGGCCGTGTGCTGCAGGCGCAGCCGGCCGCTGGGCCACTCCACGCCCTCGCGGGTGCGGAAACGCAGGTCGTCGGTGGCCACATTGAAGCCCGCTTCGGACCACTGCGCGGCCAGCCGGCCCTGCAGTTCGTCGATCGCCAGGGCCGGCAGCTCGGGGCCGAGCTGGGCTTCCACGTCGCGCAACGCCAAATCGGTCGTAGCGCCCGCCACGGCCCCGTTGACCACGTCGGCCCAGGCGCGCAGCGCGCCTTGCCCGGCGCGCACGTCAACGCCCCAGGTCGACAGGTCCGCGTAGGCCCGCAGGCGCGCCACGTCCACATGGCTGAAGTCCGCGTACAGCTCGCCGCCCCAGTTGTGCCAGATCGATTGACCGGGCGCGCGGCCACCGAGCTCGATCAGGGGCTCGCGCAGGCGCCCCCGCACGCTCAGGCCCTCACCCCATTCGGCCGGCGGCGTGGCGTCGAGCCGGAACTGGTGCGTGCGGGCTGTGTTGCGCACCACGAAGCTCAAGGCCCCCAGGGCCAGCGGGGGTTGGGCGCGCAGCTCGTCCGTCCAGCGCACGGTGCCGTTCTGGATGACGAACTCGCGCAGGGAGAAGAACCAGTCGGCGGCGCGGCCGTCCTGCTGGCCCGGGCCCGCGATGTCGAGCCCGGCCACCTCGATGCGGCCCTGCGCGGTGCGCCGCACGTCCAGCACCGGCTGGTCGATCACGACCTGTTCGAAGTTGCCGTGCCAGAGGGAGCGCACCGACACCGCGGTGCGCACCAGCGGCAGGTGCAGGGCGACGCGGCCATGGGGATCGAACAGCTGCACGTCGCGCAGCTCGAAAGACGGCATGAAGGCGGGCAGGAAACCCAGGCCGCTGGTGGTGTTGTCGGCCCGGATCTCGCCCACCTTCACCGGAGCACCCACCGTGCTGCTGGCCCATCGTTCCAGCTCAGGGCGCCATTCGCCGATTCGGGGCACAATCCACCAATTCAGCGCTGCCCAGGTCAGCACGAAGAGGCCCCAGGCCAGGAACACGAGCCACAAGCAAAGCCGGGCCACCACCGAAAGTGTCTTGAGGGTTCGCGTGGCAGGGGCGATGGGAGCCGGGCTTTGATTCATGTCCACCGCAAATTATGACGGCCAGCCATTTCACAGGTTCCACAGCGGAAGCGCCCGTTTTGTCATCAAATGTGAACCCCTGTCCGCCGCTCTCGGCCCAAGACCGCCAGGCCGAGCACTCGCGCTTCGTGCAGCGGGTGCGCCGCCGCTACGCCACTGAACTGCCCTGCCTTCCCCCGGGAGAACCCGTGCTCGCCAGCATGCGGGCCTGCCTGGGCGTGCTGCGCGAGCGCGGCCTGCCGGTGCCCGCCGCCCTGCGCGTGCTGCGCCAGCTGGTGCTGGAGCGCCTGGTGGTGCTCGACTGCGAGCAGGGCGCGCCGCTGGCCGTGGTCACGCGCGCCGTCACCGAACTGGCCGAACTCGCGCTCGACGAAGCCTGCACCCTGGCCTGTGCCGATCTGGACGAGCTGCACGGCGCGCCGCAGTTCACCACGCCCAAGGGCGAGCTGCAGCGCGCGCAGCTGTGGGTGATCGGCATGGGCAAGCTGGGCGCGCGCGAGCTCAATGTGTCGAGCGACATCGACCTGATCTACGTCTACGACCAGGACGGTGAGACCGCCGGCAACGCCCAGGGCCGCCAGCGCATCAGCAACCACGAGTACTTCGGCAAGGCCGTCAAGCACATCTACAACACCGTGGGCGAGACCACCGAACACGGCAACGTGTTCCGCGTCGACCTGGCCCTGCGGCCCAACGGCAACTCCGGGCCCAGCGCGGTCTCGCTCGGGGCGCTCGAAGAGTATTTCCTGGTGCAGGGCCGCGAGTGGGAACGTTTCGCCTGGCTCAAGAGCCGCGTGATCGCCCCCACCGCCTGCGTGCAGGACCGCAGCGCCAGCGCGCTGCGCGGCACCGTGCTGCCCTTCGTGTTCCGCCGCTACCTCGACTACGGCGTGTTCGATGCCTTGCGCACGCTGCACCGGCAGATCCGCGACCACGCGTCCAAACGCGCCGCCGGCAACCCGGGGCGATCGAACGACGTGAAGCTCTCGCGCGGCGGCATCCGCGAGATCGAGTTCACCGTGCAGCTGCTGCAGGTGGTGCGCGGCGGCCAGTTCCCCGAGCTGCGCACGAGGCCCACGCTGGATGCGCTGCAGCGCCTGTGCAAGGCCGGCCTGATGCCGCCGGCCACGGCCACCGCGCTGGCGCAGGCCTACGAATTCCTGCGCCGGGTCGAGCACCGCATCCAGTACCTGGACGACCAGCAGACCCACGTGATGCCCACGCGCGACGACGACCTGGCCTGGCTCGCTGCCACGCTCGGTTACCCCGACGTGTGCGCCTTCCTGCACGCGCTGGATGCGCACCGCGAGCTGGTGGCCCAGGAGTTCGACACCCTGCTCGGCGGCCCCACCAACGGCGGCTGCAACGGCAAGGGCTGCGGCAGCAAGAAGAACGGCGCCAACGGCCGCAGCGCGGTCGACGACCTGCAAAGCGTGCTGGAGCAGCTGCCCCCGGCCTTCGCGGCCCGCGTGGGCCAATGGCTCGAACACCCACGCGTGCTCGCGCTGCGCGAGGACACCCGCGCGCGCCTGGTGCGGCTGGTGCAGCGCACCGGGGCCTGGATCGACGAAGGCCGCGTGAGCGAAGAGGCCGCGCTGCGCATGGCCGACTGGATCGAGCCGCTGCTGCGCCGCGAAAGTTACCTCGCCCTGTTGCAGGAACGGCCCTCGGTGCACGAGCGCCTGCTGCGCCTGCTGGGCGCGGCCAAGTGGCCCGCGCGTTACCTGATCAAGCACCCCGGCGTGATCGACGAACTCGCCAGCCAGCAGCTGCTGACCGACCGCTTCGATGCCGCGCAGTTCGAGGACGAGCTGGAGGCGCGGCGCACCGCACTGCGCTCCACCGGCGAGGACGATGAAGAAGCCCTGCTCAACCTGCTGCGCCGCGCGCACCACGCCGAGGTGTTCCGCACCCTGGCGCGCGACGTGGAGAAGGTGCTCACCGTCGAACAGGTGGCCGACGACCTCTCCGCCCTGGCCGACTCGGTGCTGCGCACCACCGCGCGCTGGTGCTGGGCCCGCCTCAAGAGCCGCCACCGCGACGAGCCCAGCTTCGCCATCATTGGCTACGGCAAGCTCGGTGGCAAGGAACTCGGCTACGGCAGCGACCTGGACATCGTCTTCGTCTACGAGGACGAACACGAGAACGCCCCCGAGATCTACGCCGCCTTCGTGCGCAAGATGATCAACTGGCTCACGGTGAAGACCGGCGAGGGCGACCTGTTCGAGATCGACACCGCGCTGCGGCCCAACGGCAACTCGGGCCTGCTGGTCACCAGCTTCACGGCCTACGCCAACTACCAGCAGCAGCGCGGCAGCAACACCGCCTGGACCTGGGAACACCAGGCCATGACGCGCGCGCGTTTTGTGCTCGGTGGTGTGGCCGAGAGCCCGCCGCCGGGCCGCCCGCCGCAGAGCGGCGGAGCGTGGGGGCTCTCCCTCGCCGGCCGCTTCGACGCGGTGCGCGAGGCGGTCATCACGGCCGAGCGCGACGCCGCCTCGCTGGCCGCCGAGATCGTCGCCATGCGCGGCAAGGTGCGCGCGGCGCACCCGGTGCGCGGCGAACGCTTCGACGTGAAACACAGCCCGGGTGGCATGGTGGACGTGGAGTTCGTGGTGCAGTACCTGGTGCTGCTGCACTCGCGCGCGCACCCCGAGCTGCGCGCCAACACCGGCAACATCAACCTGCTGCGGCGCGCCGAAAGCGCGGGCCTGCTCGAGCCCGGCATGGGCGAGGCCGCGGCCCGCGCCTACCGCGAGCTGCGCCAGATCCAGCACACCGCGCGGCTGGACGAAGCGCCCACGCAGGTCGATGCGGCGCAGGTCGAAGAAGCCGCTCGCGCGGTGCTGGCGATGTGGCAACACGTGCTGGGCCGCGTCGCGTCGACCGCTTGAACGGTCGACCCGCCGTGACACCGTGGCACGGCAGCTGGTTGTGGCTTTGCGGCCTGCATGCCGCGCTCAGCCTTCTGGTGTGGTGGTCCCCTCCCGGCGTGGCCGACGCGCTCACCTGGCGCGCGGGCGAATGGACGGCACGGCCCTGGACGCTGTGGAGCAGCGCCTGGGTCCACCTGAACCGCCCCCATCTCGTGGGCAACGTGCTGGCCATGGGCGGCGTGGCCGCCGCGGGTTGGGTGCTGCGGCCCGGTGCGCGCTGCACGCTGGCGTGGCTGCTGGCCTGGCCACTCACGCAGGTCTCGCTGCTGCTGTGGCCGCAGGTGGGCTACGCGGTCGGCCTCTCCGGCCTCATGCATGCCGGCGTTCTGGTGCTGGCGGTGCAGGTCGCGCTGCGCCGCCTGCCCATCCGTGGCGCGCGGTTCTGGGGCGGGCTGCTGGTCGTGGTGGTGCTGACCAAGGTGCTGCTCGAACGGGGCTGGTCCCAGCCCATCGTGTGGGACGCCGACAGCCACCTGTCGGTGGTGCAGGCCGCGCACGTCACCGGCGCCTTTTGGGGCGTGGTGCTGGGGCTGGCGGAACCCCTGCTGAAGCGCCCACGAAAAAGCCCGCCGTAGCGGGCTTTCAGGCACGGGGCGCGCAGGGCCTCAGGCCGCCGACGGTGCCGCGGTGACCGAGACCGCCTTGCGGAAGCGGTTGAGCTCCTGCACGGTCTTGAAGCTCTGCTCCATCAGCAGGCTCATGTTGTGCAGGATGCGATCGACCACGCGCGTTTCCCACACCGCATCGAAGTTGATCTGCTTGTCCAGCCAGTGCTCCAGCCACTCGGGATTGGGCAGGCGGCTCTGGATGGTGTCGTTGGGGAACAGGTTCTTGTTCACGTGCAGGTTGGTCGGGTGCAGCGCCTGCGCGGTGCGGCGCGCGCTGGCCATCAGCACGCCCACCTTGGCGAAGGCCGAGCGGGCCTCGTTGCCGAACTTGCCGATCGCGCGCTTCATGTAGCGCAGGTAGGCGCCGCCGTGGCGGGCCTCGTCCTGGCTGAGCGTGCTGTAGATCTGCTTGATCACGGGTTCGGTGTGCCACTCGCTGGCGCGGCGGTACCAGTGGTTCAGGCGGATCTCGCCGCAGAAGTGCAGCATCAGCGTCTCCAGCGGCGGGGCCGGATCGAACTCGAAGCGGATGTCGTGCAGCTCCTGCTCCGTGGGCACCAGCTCGGGGCGGAAGCGGCGCAGGTACTCCATCAGCACCAGCGAGTGCTTCTGCTCTTCAAAGAACCAGATCGACATGAAGGCCGAGAAATCGGAATCGTCGCGGTTGTCGCGCAGGAACATCTCGGTGGCCGGCAACGCGGCCCACTCGGTGATGGCATTCATCTTGATGGTCTGCGCCTGTTCATCGGTCAACGCGCTGGCGTCGAACTTGTCCCAGGGGATGTCCTTGTCCATGTCCCAACGCACGGATTCGAGTTGTTTGAAGAGTTCAGGATAGAGCATGGTGGTCTTTCTTAACGCGGACATTCTATGCGGCGGGCTTTCACGGCAATGACAAACCACCCCATCGTTCGGGACTTGCCCCCTCGGAAAGTTCCGATGGCACCGGTTTGAATCCACCCAGCCGCCACCTGCGTAGTGGAGATCAGACGCGCTTGAGTTTGCGACAGGCCCATGTTGGAATGAATTTTTTTGACCCCCTGGAGTTGCCGCATGAAGAACCTTGAATTCCTGGGCCTGGCCCTGGCCCTGTCCGTCGCGCTGGTATTCGCCACGGTGCCGCCCGCCGCGGCCCAGACCACGCCCGCGCCCACGAGCGCCAGCTGCCCCGCGCTGCTGCAGCACCGCTTCGACCGCCTGCAGGACGAAAAGCCCCAGTCGCTGTGCCAATACAGCGGCAAGGTGGTGCTGGTGGTGAACACCGCGAGCTTCTGCGGTTTCACCAAGCAATACGAAGGCCTGGAGGCGCTCTACGCGCGCTACCAGTCCCAGGGTCTGGTGGTGCTGGGCTTCCCGGCCAACGACTTCGGCAGCCAGGAGCCGGGCAGCAACCAGGCCATCGCCGACTTCTGCGAGAACACCTTCGGCGTGAAATTCCCGATGTTCAGCAAGACCAGCGTGGTCGGGCGCGACACCAACCCGCTGTACCGCCAGCTGGCTGAAAAGACGGGCGACCACCCGCGCTGGAATTTCCACAAATACCTGATCGCGCGCGACGGCCAGACCGTGCGCAGCTACGCCAGCGGGGTCGACCCCAAAAACCCCGCATTCGTCAAGGACATCGAAAAGTTTCTATCGACCAAATTGTGACTGATGAGTCACAATGAAAACCAACAAGTATTTCAACGCGAGTTGCCACCATGCCCCTGCCCAGCCATTCCCGCTCTGCGCGCCCGACGACCGGGGCATGGAACTTTTCTCGCGCACCGGGCGTCGTAAACAGCAGGCCGGACAGCGTGCCGGCCGCCGATTTCCGTTTTGTACTGCGAAGCCTTCCGGGTCTGCGTGATCCGGCTGCAATCCCGAGGCGCTTCTCCTCCTCCTCCCTCCCTCCCTTGTTCGTCTGGGGGCGCTTCGCAGTCTTTTGTATTGGCCTCCGTGGCCGCCGCACCCGTCGGTGCGCGGCCCACCGGCCGTGAGGTCCGTCCATGCAGCCGGGCCTCTTCCCCACCTCCGTCTCTCCTGCGCGCGCCGCCATCTCCCGGCCTTCGCGCGTGGCCATCGTCGGCTCGGGCATTGCCGGCCTGGCCGCCGCCCACACCTTGCAGGGCCTGGCTGACGTCACGCTGTACGAGGCGGGCGACCATTTCGGCGGCCATGCCCACACGGTGGACGTGACCCTGACCGATGCCTATGGCGTGCCCACCACCTTTGGCGTCGACACCGGCTTTCTGGTGCTCAACGAGCGCACGTACCCCAATCTGCTGGCCCTGCTCGCCGCGCTGGAGGTGCCGACCGCCCGCGCCGACATGTCGTTCTCGGTCCAGGTGCCGGGTGCCGGGCCCGGCGGCGACGCGCTCGAATGGAGCGGCAGCGACCTGTCTTCCGTGTTCGCGCAGCGCCGCAACCTGGCCAACCCACGCTTTCTGCGCATGCTGGCCGACATCGCGCGCTTCAACCGCGTCACCACCCGCCTGGCCGAACGTGGCGACGACCTGCGGCCCGACAGCCCCCTGCTGCAACCACTGGGCGATTTCCTGCGCGAACAGCGCTTCTCGGCCGAATTCCGCGACTGGTACTTCCTGCCCATGATGGGCTGCATCTGGAGCTGCCCGACCGACCAGATGCTGGCCTTCCCGGTCGCCACCATGGTGCGCTTCTGCCACAACCACGGCCTGATCCAGGTCAGGAACCGGCCGCAGTGGCACACGGTCGCGGGGGGCGCCCGCCAGTACGTGAGCAAGATCCTGCGGGGGGTGGGCGACCTGCGCCTCCTCACGCCGGTGCAGCAGGTGCTGCGCGACGACGAGGGCGTGCGCGTGGTCTCACCCGGCCATGTGGACCGCTTCGACGCCATCGTGATGGCCTGCCACAGCGACCAGGCGCTGCGCCTGCTCGGCGATCAGGCCTCGGTGGCCGAACGCGAGCTGCTCGGCGCCATCCGCTACCAGCCCAACCGCGCCGTGCTGCACACCGATGCCTCGGTGCTGCCGGAGAACCCGCGTGCCTGGGCGGCCTGGAACTACGAGCGCGCGCCCAGCGCCGATCAGGAATCGGCCAACGTCTGCCTGCATTACCTGATCAACCGCCTGCAGCCGCTGCCGGTGCCGCAACCGGTGGTGGTCTCGCTCAATCCGCAGCGCGAGATCAACCCCACGCAAGTGCTGGGCGAGTACGCCTACGAGCACCCGGTGTTCGACCTCGGTGCCATTCGCGCCCAGGCCGGCGTGCCGGCCTTGCAGGGCCATCGCCACACCTGGTTCGCCGGTGCCTGGACCGGCTATGGCTTTCACGAGGACGGGCTCAAGTCGGGCCTGCAGGCCGCGCGTGGCCTGATCGATGCGCACCACCTGGTGCCGCTGGCCAACGAGCGCGAGCTGCGCCGGGCCGCGCTTCCCGGGGTGTTCGCATGAACGCGGCCGTGGCGCAGCTGGGCTTCGGCCAGGTGCGCCACACGCGCCACCGGCCCCGGCACCACGCGTTCGCCTACGCCACCTGCTTTCTGATGCTGCCCATGCGCAGCCTGCGCGCGCACGGCCCCGGCGCGCTGGCGCGCAACCGAAGTGCCGCGCTGAGCTTTCACGACACCGACCACGGCGATGGCCGCGCCGACAGCCTGGGCTGGCTGGACGAGGTGCTGCACCAGCACGGCATCCACGACGCGCAGGGCGAGGTCTGGCTGCACACCTACCCGCGCATGCTGGGCTACAGCTTCAAGCCGGTGAGTTTCTGGTACTGCCATCGCCCCGATGGTTCGCTGCGCGCGGTGCTCGCCGAGGTGAACAACACCTTTGGCGAACGCCATTGCTATTTGCTCGACGCGCCCCGCTATGGCCAACCCTGCGAAACCGCCAAGGTGTTCCACGTCTCGCCGTTCTGCCCGGTGCGCGGGCGCTACCGTTTCGTCTTCATGCGCACGCAAGGCCCCACCGCCCGCACCGTGGCGCGCATCGACTACTTCGATGGCGTGGGTGAGGCGGCCCTGCTCAACACCAGCGTGAGCGGTGAACTGCTGCCGCTCGATGCCCGCACGCTGCGCCGCGCGCTGTGGTCCCACCCCGCCATGACCCTGGGCGTGATCGCCCGCATCCACTGGCAGGCCTTGCGCCTGTGGTGGCAGAAGGCCCCGTTCTTCCGCCAGCCGCCCGCGCCGGGCGACTTCGTGACCGCCGCCGTGCCCTCGGCGCCCACCGTGACCGCCGAGCCGCGCCAACCATGAACAGCACCACCGCCTCCCGCCGCCCCGTGGACTTCGAACTGCCGCGCAACACGCCGGCCGCCGCGCGCACCGTCCTGCAACTGCTGCAGCGCCTGGTGCACGGCAGCCTCACGCTGCAGCTGCCCGACGGCTCGGTACAGCGCTTCGGGCAGTCCGACGGACCGCACGCGAGCATGAGGCTGCACAACTGGAACGTGTGCAGCGCCACGCTGAAATCGGGCGACATCGGTTTCGCCGAAACCTACATCGCCGGCGACTGGAGCACGCCGCACCTCACCTCGCTGCTCTCGCTGCTGGTGGCCAACCGCCGCGAGGTCGAGGACATGGTCTATGGCTCCTGGCTGGGCCGCCTGGCCTACCGCGTGCGGCACCTGCTCAACCGCAACTCCAAGGCCAACAGCCGCAAGAACATCCACGCGCACTACGACCTGGGCAATGCGTTCTACCGCCTGTGGCTGGACGAGACCATGAACTACTCGTCGGCCTGGTTCGAGACGCCGGACCAGCCGATGGTGATGGCGCAGCACGCCAAGGTGCGCCGCGCGCTGCGCCTGGCCGGTGTGCGCCCGGGCGACCGCGTGCTGGAGATCGGCTGTGGCTGGGGCGCCCTGGCCGAGAAGGCCACCACCGAGTTCGATGCCTCGGTGGTCGGTGTGACGCTGTCGACCGAACAGCTGGCCTTCGCGAAACAGCGCCTGCAGGCCATCGGCCGCCAGGACCGCGCCGACCTGCGGCTGCAGGACTACCGCGACATCCCCGACGCGCCGTTCGACGCCATCTGCTCGATCGAGATGGTCGAGGCGGTGGGGCGCTCGTATTGGCCGACCTACTTCCAGACCGTGGCCCGCCTGCTCAAGCCCGGTGGCCGGGCCTGCATCCAGAGCATCGTGATCGCCGACGCGCATTTCGACCGCTACATCAAGGGCACGGACTTCATCCAGCAATACATCTTCCCGGGCGGTTGCCTTCCCTGTCCACGCGAGCTGCGCGCCCAGGCCGCGCAGGCGGGGCTGGAAGTGGTCGACGAGTTCGCCTTCGGCCAGGACTACGCGCGCACGCTGTCGATCTGGCGCGAGGACTTCCTGCGCGAACAGGAGCGCGTGCTGCAACTGGGCTTCGACCAGCGCTTCCTGCGCATCTGGGAGTTCTACCTCGCTTATTGCGAGGCGGCGTTCGAGCAGCAGAGCGTGGACGTCGTGCAGTACACGCTGCGCAAGCCGGCCTGAGGCCCGCGCCATGCCCACCCGCCCTCTTCACCTGTCCGTGGCCCTCGCGCTGCTGGTGGGGGGGCCCGCAAGCGCGCAGCCCGCGCCAGCCCCCATGCTGAGCGCGGCGCTGCAAGACCAGACGCTCAGCGGCAGCGCCCGCCTTCGGTACTGGGGGTTCGACGTCTACGACGCGCGCCTGTATGTCGCGCCAGGCTTTGACATCCAGCGCTTCGAAGACCAGCGCTTCGGCCTGGAACTGAGCTACCTGCGCGGCTTCAAGGGCGCCGACATCGCCGAGCGCTCCATCGAGGAAATGAAAGGCCTGGCCCGGCTGGACCCCGCGCAGGCCCAGCGCTGGCAAGCCGCGATGAGCGCCCTGTTCCCCGAGGTGCGGCGCGGCGACCGCCTCACCGGCGTGCACGTGCCGGGCAGCGGCGCGCGCTTCTACGTCAACGGCCAGTGGCTCGGCGAGATCGCCGACGACGCCTTCTCGCGCCGGTTCTTCGGCATCTGGCTCTCGCCCAGGACCTCGCAGCCGCGCCTGCGCGAGGCCCTGATCCAGTCCCTGGGCGGTCCGCCGCGCGCACCATGAGCGAACCCGCCGCCCGCTTCATCGGGCCAGGCGCCTGGCGCCATGGGCTGCGCTACGGCCTGCTGGGCCTGCCGCTGGCTTTCGTCGCGTTGCCGCTGTACGTGATCCTGCCCAACCACTACGCGCGCGCGTTCGGCGCGCCGTTGGCGGCCCTGGGGGCGGTGCTGCTGGCCGCGCGGCTGATCGATGCCGTGCTCGATCCCTGGATCGGGCGCTGGTGCGACCGCCTCTTCGCGCGCTCGATCGCGGCGGTGTTGGGCGCGGCGGCCGGGGCCGCGCTGGTGCTCGCAGGCGGGCTGTGGGGTCTGCTGTTTCCGCCGGCCGCCGTGCGCGAGGCCGGCAGCGCGACCCTGCTCGGCTGGGCGGGCGGGCTGATGGCCCTCACCTACATCGCCTACAGCGTGATCTCGGTGGCGCACCAGGCCTGGGGCGCGCGCCTGGGCGGCGACGAGGCCCAGCGCAGCCGCGTGGTGGCCTGGCGCGAAGGCCTGGCCTTGCTGGGCGTGCTGATCGCCGCCGTGCTGCCCGCCACGCTGGGACTGGGCGCCACGGTCTCGGCCTTCGCCGTGCTGCTGGCGCTGGGCTGGTGGGCCTGGAGCCGCTCCACGCGCCCGCTCGACCGGTCCATGGCCACCGCGGCGGGTGGCCCCTCCCCGCTGCGGCAACCCGCGTTCCGGCGCCTGCTCGCGGTGTTCGTGATCAACGGCACCGCCAGCGCCGTGCCGGCCACGCTGGTGCTGTTCTTCGTGCAGGACCGGCTGCAGGCACCGGCGGCGGTGGAGCCGGCCTTCCTCGCCACCTACTTCCTGTGCGCCGCGCTGTCCATGCCGCTCTGGGTGCGGCTGGTCGCCCGCCTCGGTCTGGCGCGCACCTGGCTCGCGGGCATGGGCGTGGCGGTGGCGGTGTTCGTCTCGGCGGCCCTGCTCGGCGCGGGCGACGTGCTGCCCTTCCTGATCGTGTGCGCCCTCTCGGGCGTGGCGCTGGGCACCGACCTCGCCCTGCCCGGCGCGATGCTCGCCGGCCTGATCGGCCGGCTGGGTGAACGCGGCCAACGCGAGGGCGCGTACTTCGGCTGGTGGAACTTCGCCACCAAGCTCAACCTCGCGCTGGCCGCGGGTCTCGCCCTGCCGCTGCTGGCCTGGTTCGGCTACGCCCCGGGCACGCGCGACCCCACCGCGCTGCAGACCCTGACCATCGCCTACTGCCTGCTGCCGTGCGCGCTCAAGCTGCTGGCCGCAGGCACGCTGTACGCGCTGATCATCCGGCCCGAGCAAAGGCTAGCGCCACCGCGCCCCTCCCTGTCCACGAACTGAAAGACCGCCATGCAACGACGCCATTTGCTCGCCGCCGGCATCGCGGGCGCCGCCGCACTCTCGGGCTGCGCAGGCCCGCAGATCGCGCAGTACGCCGGCGAAAAACCGGTGCTCGACCTGCGCAGCTATTTCAACGGCACGCTCGACGCCTACGGTGTCTTCACCGACCGCTCGGGCGAGGTGATCAAGCGCTTCACCGTGGTCATGCGCTGCCAATGGAACGGGGACGACGGCGTGCTCGACGAGGCCTTCACCTACTCGGACGGCACGACACAGAAGCGCGTGTGGCGCATGAAGCACCTGGGCAACGGCCGCTTCAGCGGCACCGCCGACGACGTGGTGGGCGCCGCGCTCGGTGAGCAGCAGGGCAACGCCTTCCGATGGGGCTACACGCTGCGGCAACCGGTGGACGGCAAGACCTACGAAGTGCAGTTCGACGACTGGATGTACCTGATGGACGATCGCGTGATGCTCAACAAGGCCACGATGAGCAAGTTCGGCATCCGCCTGGGCGAGGTCACGCTGTCGTTCGTGAAGCGCCGGCCATGAGCACCCCCAGGACCTTCGTCGATGCGCCCATGCCGCCCCCTCGGGCGGCGAGCGGTGCGCGCGGCTTCTCGCTGTTCGGTCCCATGAACCCCCGCATCACCGACTGGCGCGGTCTGCGCGTGTGGCTGATCGGCGCTTCCAGCGGCATTGGCGAAGCCACCGCCTCGGCCCTGCACGCACGCGGGGCGCAGGTGCTGCTGTCGGCTCGCAATGCGCCCGCGCTGAACGCTTTCGTGGCCGCGCACCCGGCCGCGCAGGCCTGGCCGCTGGACGTGACCGATGCCACCGCGGTCATGCGCACCATCGACCAGATCCTCGCGCAAGGCCCGCTAGATCTGGTGCTGTACTGCGCCGGCCACTACCGCGAGATGCGCGCCACCGACATGGACCTCGCCGACCTTCGGCGCCACGTCGACATCAACTACCTCGGCGCGCTGCACGTGCTCGACGCCGCCGTGCCCGCGATGGCGGCGCGGGGCCATGGGCACATCAGCCTGATCAGCAGCGTGGCGGGTTTTCGCGGCCTGCCCAAGAGCCTGGCCTACGGCCCGACCAAGGCCGCGCTCACCCACCTCGCCGAGACGCTGTACCTGGACCTGCAGCCCCTGGGCCTGGGCGTGAGCGTGGTGCATCCCGGCTTCGTGAGCACCCCCCTGACGGCCCGCAACGGCTTCACCATGCCCGCGCTGATCACACCTGCACAGGCGGCCCAGGCCATGCTGGCCGGCTGGGGCCAGGGCGCGTTCGACATCCACTACCCCAAGCGCTTCACGCGCTGGATGAAGCTGTTGCGCCTGCTGCCCTACCGCGCGTACTTTCCGGCGGTGCGCCGCATCACCGGGCTATAACCCGTTCATGTCCACCGACCACCGCGCCGCCATCGACCACCTCTGCGACTGGTTCGAGTCGCTCTCCCCCGGCTCGCTCGCCCGGCTCGGCGAGTTCTACACGCCGGACGCGCGCTTCAAGGACCCGTTCAACGAGGTGCAGGGCATCCCGGCCATCACACGCGTGTTCGAACACATGTTCGACAGCCTCACGGCGCCGCGCTTCATCGTCACGGGCCGGCTGGTGGACGGCGCGCAATGTTTTCTGGTGTGGGAGTTCCGCTTTCGTTTTCAGCGCTTTGACACCGTGACCGAGCAGGTGGTGCGCGGCGGCTCGCACCTGCGGCTCGCGCCCGACGGCCGCGTCAGCGACCACCGCGACTATTGGGACGCGGCGGAAGAGCTGTACGAAAAACTGCCTGTGCTGGGCGGGCTGATGCGCTGGCTGAAGAAGAAAGCGCAGGAGTGAGCGGCTTTCGGCCAGGATGCCGCGGAACTGGCTTTGCCAGGCCGCAGGCATCGCCCCCTGGGGGGTGACGCGCCGCAGGCGCGGCGCGGGGGGTTAGGCCGGCCTCGTGTCGACGAAGCTCTGGCGCAGGTTGAGCTTCTCGGCCAGGCGGGCCAGGTTGGGGTACGGCGAGCGCCAGTCGATGCTGGCGAAGCGGAAGTCCAGGTAACCCAGCGCGCAGCCCACGGCCACGTCGGACAGGCTGAAGTGGATGCCCGAGCAGAACGCCTTCTCGCCCAGGCCCTGGCTCATGGACTTCAGGCTGGCGTCGATCTTGGCGCGCTGGCGCTCGATCCACGCCTCGCTGCGCTCGCCATCGCCACGGCCGGGCCAGGTGGCTTCGAGCCGGGCCAGCACGGCGGCGTCCAGCAGGCCATCGGCCAGGGCTTCCCAGGTCTTGACCTCGGCGCGTTCTCGGCCTTGCGTGGGAATCAGCTTGCCCACCGGTGAAAGGGTGTCGAGGTACTCCACGATCACGCGCGAGTCGAACACGGCCTCGCCGCCTTCCATCACCAGGCAGGGCACCTTGCCCAGCGGGTTGGAGGTCATGATGGTGGTGTCGGCGGACCACACGTCTTCCAGGATGAACTGGTAGTCCAGTTTTTTCTCGGCCATGACAACGCGCACTTTTCGCACGTAGGGGCTGGTGATGGCGCCGATGAGTTTCATGGGGAA
This sequence comes from Hydrogenophaga sp. GW823-FHT04C09, assembly GCF_058796355.1. Classification (NCBI taxonomy): domain Bacteria; kingdom Pseudomonadati; phylum Pseudomonadota; class Betaproteobacteria; order Burkholderiales; family Comamonadaceae; genus Hydrogenophaga; species Hydrogenophaga sp. GW823-FHT04C09. The sequence continues at coordinate 121,153 of NZ_JBXAIO010000010.1, forward strand.
TGGAATGGTCGTTGGACTGGGGAACACGATTCTAGCCAGCGCCAGGGGCACCCCCTCGGACAGCGGACACGGCGCCCGGCGGTGGGCCCGCCGCCGGACGGGCCTCCTACAATCGTGGGATGCGCCCGACCACCTCTTCTCCCGCCACGCCCGCCCACACCATCCCCGGCGCCCCCAGCGCCATTTCCGCCCTGTCGCCGCTCGACGGCCGTTACGCCGGCCGCCTGGCCAGCCTGCGCCCCTTCATGAGCGAGCAGGGCTACATGCACCGCCGCGTGCAGGTCGAGATCGCCTGGTTCATTGCGCTCTCCGACGCCGGCCTGGCCGAGTTCAAGCCGCTCTCGCCCGGCGCGCGCACCTACCTGCTGGGCCTGGTGAAGAACTTCAGCGAAGCCGATGGCCAGGCCATCAAGGACATCGAGAAGGTCACCAACCACGACGTGAAGGCGGTCGAGTACTGGATCAAATCGCGCTTCGAAGCGCGTCCTGAACTGGAGAAGGCCGCCGAGTTCGTGCACTTCGCCTGCACCAGCGAAGACATCAACAACACCAGCCACGCCCTGCAGCTCAAGGGCGGGCGCGACGCCGTGCTGCTGCCCGCGCTGGACGCGGTGATTGACAAGCTGCGCGAAATGGCCCACGCCTACGCGGCCGTGCCCATGCTCAGCCGCACGCACGGCCAGACCGCCAGCCCCACCACCGTGGGCAAGGAAATCGCCAACGTGGTGGTGCGCCTGAGCGCCGCACGCGACCGCATCGCCGGCGTCAAGCTGCTGGGCAAGATGAACGGCGCCGTGGGCAACTACAACGCCCACCTGAGCGCCTGGCCCGAGTTCGACTGGGAGGCGTTCAGCCGCAACGTGATCGAACAGCCCGAGCCGCTCGGTCTGGGCCTGACCTTCCAGCCCTACAGCATCCAGATCGAGCCGCACGACTACATGGCCGAGCTGTTCGACGCGGTCGCGCGCACCAACACCATCCTGATCGACCTCTCGCGCGACATCTGGGGCTATGTGAGCCTGGGCTATTTCAAACAACGCCTGAAGGCGGGCGAGATCGGCTCGTCCACCATGCCGCACAAGGTCAACCCGATCGACTTCGAGAACGCCGAAGGCAACCTGGGCCTGGCCAACGCGCTGCTGCGCCACCTCTCCGAGAAGCTGCCCATCAGCCGCTGGCAGCGCGACCTGACCGACTCCACCGTGCTGCGCAACATGGGCGTGGCCCTGGGCTACGCGGTGCTGGCCTACCACTCGATGGGTGTGGGGCTGGGCAAGCTCGAACTCAACGAGGAAGCCATCGCCGCCGACCTCGATGCGTCCTGGGAAGTGCTGGCCGAGCCGATCCAGACCGTGATGCGCCGCTATGGCGTCTCGGGCGCCTACGAAAAACTCAAGGAAGTCACGCGCGGCAAGACCGTGACCGCCGAGGCGCTGCACGAACTCATCCGCAGCCTGGACATTCCCCAGCCCGAAAAAGACCGCCTGCTGGCCATGACCCCGGGCAGCTACGTCGGCAAGGCCACCGAGCTGGCGCGGCGCGTCTGACTACCGCCCGGAACCGGGCTCTTCCAGCGCGCGCTCGGCGTAGCGGTTGAAGCGCCAGGCGTCGCCTTCGATGGTGATGCGCCGCCAGCTGGCGCGTTTCTCACCGGGGGTCATCTCGGTCCAGCGCTGCACTTCGTCGAAACGCCGGCCACAGCCCTTGCAGACCTCGTCGCCCTGGCTGGTCGAGCAGATCGCGATGCACGGCGTGTCGGGCGTGGTTTCGTACCAGGCCAGCCAGGCCTCGCGGGCGCGGGCGGGCAACGTGGCCTCGTCGGCCTCGGTCTCGTGGAACCAGATCATCAGCGCATACACCTCGGCCAAAGCGCGAAGCTCCTTGCACAGGGAGACACCGTCTGGCGAGGGTGAGCGCTCACGCCAGTAATTGATCGCGGCTTCGATGTCGGTGATGTGGATGCCGGCCATGGGGTGTGGATCATAGCCAGTCTGGCCCTTCGATGAACGCACCGGCAACCGGAACCAACCCCGGCCTTGTGGTAACTGCGTACCCGTCCCAGGCACCGGACGCGGTAACGGCCCGCTACAATCGCGGGTCTCGAAGGGGAGTAGCTCTCCGCTCCAGCGCTTGCCGCTGGACATTCGGGTTGTCGTCAATACGAAGCCACCGCTTCCGGCAACCCGGGCCCGGCAATCACCTTGCCGGGCTGAGCAAGACCTTTGATAGGCCCCATGGGCCGATCAAGGCATGTCCATCCCCTTCGCCAGCGCAGTTGCGCCATTGCGGGCGGATGACACAGCGCCTTCCGATCGACCATGGTGGTCGATACATGAGAAGAGAAGGCCGGGCGGATGGCGACGAGATCGGCTCGCGCCCCCACCCATTTGGACAAACGACAACGAGGAATTTATGGATTTCCTGACATCGCCCGCGTTCTGGGTCGCCCTGGGACAGATCATCATCATCGACATCCTGCTGGGTGGCGACAACGCGGTCGTGATCGCGCTGGCCTGCCGCAAGCTGCCGCCCGCACAGCGCACCAAGGGCATCATCTGGGGCACTTTCGGCGCCATCGTGCTGCGGGTCATCCTGATCGCCTTCGCGATGACGCTGCTGACCGTGCCGTTCATCAAGCTCGTCGGCGCGCTGCTGCTGGTGTGGATCGGCGTGAAGCTGCTGGCCCCCGATGACGAGGCGCATGGCGACATCCAGGGCAGCGACAAGCTGTTCGCCGCCATCAAGACCATCATCGTGGCCGACCTGGTGATGAGCGTGGACAACGTGATCGCCATCGCCGGTGCCGCACAGAACGCGGGCGAGCACTCGTTCCTGCTGGTGGTGCTGGGCCTGCTGATCTCCATTCCCATCATCGTCTGGGGCAGCACCATGGTCATCAAGCTGATGGCCCGTTTCCCGATCATCATCACCCTGGGCGGCATGCTGCTGGGCTGGATCGCTGGTGGCATGCTGGTCACTGACCCGGCCTTCGTCACCCCCGACAAGTGGACCTTCATGCCCAAGCTCGGCACGGTGGATGAGAAGGGCATGGCGGTCATCTCCGACACGCTGTACTGGTCGGCCCACGTCGTCGGTGCGCTGTTGGTGCTCGCACTGGGCAAGTGGATCTCCTCCCGCCGTCCGCCGGTGGTGCACGAAGGCTGAGCCGGCCTTTCGAGGTCCTGACACACCAGGGCGGCGTCCGACAGGGCGCCGCCCTTTTTCTTTTCAACGAGCGACCAGTGCTATGCTGGTCTGCATGAAACTCATCCTGACTTGGCTGCTCGCGGCCTGCGCCCTGCTGGTGGTGGCCTACATCTACCCCGGCGTGCAGGTGCAGAGCTTCACCTCCGCCCTGATCGCCGCGGCGGTCATCGGCCTGTTCAACGCCGTGCTGCGGCCCATCCTGGTGATCCTGACCTTGCCCGTCACCATCGTCACGCTGGGCCTCTTCCTGTTCGTCATCAACGCCCTGATGTTCTGGGCGGCGTCGGGTGTGCTCGATGGCTTCCGCGTCAACGGCTTCCTGGCCGCGCTGCTGGGCTCGTTGATCTACTCGGTGTTGATGCTGGTGGTGAGTTCCGCCATGCGCTCCATCGGCTCGCGCTGAGCCGATCGGTCGGCCCGTCACCGGGCCTACTTCTCTTCGCGCACAGACTCGCGCAACTGCGCCTCGACTTCACGACGGCGGCTGTCCACGATGGCCAGTTCCATGCCGTCCGCGCGTTGCGCGGCGGGCAGCGCCTGGGCCGCCTTGAAGCGGTCCACCGCACCACCGAAGTCCAGGTGGGCGGCACGCGCCTCCGCCTCGGCACGGATGGCGCGCATGGTCTGCCCTTGCACGGCATAACCCCGTGACAGCGTTTGCCAGGCCACCGCGTCGCGCGGCTGCAGCGCCACCCAGGCCTGCAAGCGGCTGACCGCGCGCTGCGGCTGACCGGTGGCCAGCGCGGCCTGCGCACCGAGCAGGGCACTGGCGCGGGAGGTTCCCGCCAGGGCCTGGTCGCGCAGTTCCGCCAGCAGGGCCGCCTGCGCGGGAGGCAGGGAAGGCACACCGCCCGCGACGGGCGACAGCAAGATGTCGAGCAGCAGCGCATCCACCGTGGGGCGCGCCTCGGGCGCCACCGCCGTGCGCAACTGCTGCGCCAGCTCCAGAGCCAGATCGCGCTGTCCCAGGCGCAGTGCCGAGAGCGCGGCCGCGTAGCGGTCGCCGGGCGAGGCATTGGCCGATCGGCCATTGGCGAGCCAGGCGCGCTGCCGATCAGGACCGTTCTCCGCCAGCACCCTGGCGCGCGCCGACACCAGCACGTGCACGCTGCGCGAGGGCATGGGCAAGCCCACGGAGGCGCTGGACGCGCCCCGCGCGCCCGGCAGGTCCAGACGCAGGCCCAGGGGAGCGGTCGGTGCGGTGGCGCCGCTGGCATCCGGCGTGGTGGCCTTGATCGGGCCCACCTGGCCGCCTGCCGCCGCGGCCGGCCCGGAGGGCACCCGGGACCGCATGTCGGCAATGCGCTCCCCCGTCAACGGGTGGCTGCGCAGGTAGGGGAACGAGCCGTCGTCGTAGCGCGAGGACTGCTGCATCTTGTCGAACATGCTCACGAAGCCCAGGCCGTCAAAACCGGCGCCCGTGAGGACGCCAAAACCCACGCGGTCGGCCTCGCGCTCCATGTCGCGCGAGAAGTTCAGCTGCGTCTGTGCCGCGACGGCCGTGCTGCCCGCGATCGCGGCGCTGGCCACCTGCGGGTTGGACCCGGCCGCCAGCGCGCCCAGAATCATCGCCCCCATCATCCACGGCGCCATGCGCTCCTCGCGCGTCATCATGCGGGCGATGTGGCGCTGCGACACGTGGCTGAGCTCGTGCGCCATCACCGAAGCCAGTTCCTCGGGCTTGTCGGTGATCGCGATCAGGCCCAGGTTCACGCCAAGGTACCCCCCTGGCAGGGCGAAGGCATTGACGCGCTTGTCGCGCGAAACCACCAGCTCCCAGGCCAGGCGCTCGGCCAGTTCGGGCGGCACGTCACCTCGATCGCGCGCCGCGCCCAGCAGGGGCTGCCACAAGGCCTGCAGGTAGTCGCCGAGCACCGGATCGTCCAGGTAGTCCGGATCGCGGTAGATGTCGCGCGCGATGCGGTCCCCCAGGCGCCGTTCGGCCGCGATGGACATGCCATCGCCGTCGCCCAGGCTGGGCAGCGAGGAGGTGGACGTGCCGTCACGGACCGGCTGGGCGATCGAGGCCGGTGTGGGCAGCAGCATCGACGCCATGGCCAGCACGCCCAGGCCCAGGGCGGTGCGTCGAACAGGGGAAAGCAGCGACTTCGGTAAAAAACGCATCCCCGTATGATGCCGCCAACGCCCGACGGTTCTGTAAAGCCCGCGAAACAAGCCCCCATGACCGATACAAAAGCTTCCTCTCCCCTGACTCACTTCGACGCCCAGGGCCAGGCCCACATGGTCGACGTGGCGGCCAAAGCCAGCACCCACCGGGTGGCCGTCGCGGAAGGCCGCATCACCATGTTGCCGGCCACGCTGGCGTTGATCCAGGCGGGCACCGCGAAAAAGGGTGACGTGCTCGGCATCGCGCGCATCGCCGGCATCCAGGCCGCCAAGAAGACCAGCGACCTCATTCCGCTGTGCCATCCGATCGCGCTGACCCGCGTGGCGGTTGAATTCGACATCGAACCCGAGTCCCACAGCGTGCGCTGTCTTGCAACCGCCGAATGCACCGGTCAGACCGGGGTGGAAATGGAAGCCCTGTCAGCGGTGTCGGTGGCGCTGCTCACCATCTACGACATGTGCAAGGCCGTGGATCGGGGGATGGTGATGGGGGGGGTGCGACTGGTGGAGAAACGCGGAGGGAAGAGCGGGAGTTTTACGGCAGCCGCTTGACCTCTCACTCTCAATAGGGGTCCACAGGCAGAAAGAGCACGGGCCGTGCATCCAGCGGCGAGAGGATGGCGGTCCAGAACGCATGTCGGCTGGCCACCGGCAAGTAGCGCACGCCGTCCAACTTCAACCCCGCCGACGCCAGGCCGGCCTGAACCACCGGCGCGGCCTCGGGTTTGGCGGCAAGCAACGCGCTGAGCGGCTGGGCGGCCGACTGAATGGCTTGTGTCTGCGTGTCATACCCAACCCAGAGATCGGCACGCGCACCGATGTCCACGCCTTGCAAGGCCGCCATCGTCACCTCCATCCTTTCGGTTGCCGAGGCAAACGGGCGCACCGCCACCAGCTCGGGGCCACGAACCGGCAGTGAGCGGAATTCGGGCGCGCTCTGAGCCAGCAAGCCCGGGTCGACGTCGATCGCGTGAATCACTCTCAGGCGATCGATCTCGAAGGCCAGGTACACCGGCCGGGCCTGGAACACGGTCCAGGCGCCATACGACAAGGCGCCGACCTGCACGAGCGCAATCAGGGCCACGTCCATGCGCAGCTCTTTGAGCGGCTTCTTCGCGGCCGCGACCGCGAAGGTGCACACGGGACCCAGCACGACGTCCACGGCCGCCACGAGCAGGAACAGGTTCAAGCCGCCCGCCAGCACCCGGTAAGGGTGGGGGTACCAGACGAAGAAGATCAACCCGCCCACCACGAGCAGGATCAGGGCACTGACCAGGAAATGTCCGATGGCCCACTTGAATCGGTATCGAAGAGCTGCGTGCATGACGGAGAGACTCACGGGGTTGGCAAGGAAACCTGGGGATTGTCGGACGGCGCAAGGGGCAGGGGCTCGGAGCGATCCAAGGTTTCCGGCGCCAGCTGGAAGGACGTGCTGCGTCCGGCGTAGTCCGGCCAGTTCAACGAGGCGAGCGAAGGATGCGCCCTCTGATCGCGCGCCCAGATGCCCTGCATCGTCACAACAAGGTCGGCACCCATGATGGCGTTGAGGCGCATCATCCAGACGCGCGCGGTTTCTTCCTCACCGGCAAGCGCATGGGCCTTGGCCGCGGCGTAATAGGCGGGCGGTGAGTTCACGCTGCGCGCCGTGTCCGAGATCCAGAGGAGCTCCTGCTCGCTCATTCCTTGGCGCAGCGGCAAACGATAGAGCACCAATTCGTCATGGATCTGGTTGAGCACGCGCGGCTTGTGCACTTCGATGTCCGGCCGCTTGCCCACGCCGTTGCTCTCAAAGCGCCACTCGGTGTAACGTTCCTGGTAGGGGAAATAATCCGCCGATATCCAGCCTGCCACGCCCAGAGTCACCACCCCGGCAACGCCCCAAGACCACCCGGGCAACGAAGGCCCATTCGAGGCGACCCGCACCGGCATCAACCAGCCGGCGAACAAAGCGGCTGGGGCCATGAAATAGAGAAACTGGTGCGGCAACTCCAACATGGCATGCACACCCAAAGCCACCACCACGGCGAGCGCAAAAACGTTCTCGGGCCGCTTCGGCAGTTCTAGCAGCCGCTTGCTCAGCCAGAAACCAAGGGCGCCCAGCAACAACAGCCCCATGGGAATCCCCAACCAGAGAAACACGTCGAGGACGGCGTTGTGTGCGTGAGCGAAGCGCTGGCCGATGTACAACTCGGGTTGTAGATGCGCCACGGCCACGTAAGCAAAGCCGCCATCGGTCAAACCGTAGCCGAACCATGGGCGCTCAAGAAGGGCTGCGCCAAACGCCCGCCAGGCATCAATTCGGGCACCATCAATGGCCGTCAGGCGCGCTTCGGCATTCTGTTGCCCCCCGAGGCCCAGCCAGTTGGCCACCTCCTTGAAGTTCAGTAACCACAGGATCAGCACCACCAGGATCGAACACCAGACGATCCAAATGGTCCTCCGCCCCTCGCCCTTCAACGCCAAGGCCAGCAGCCCGGTCACAACGGCCATCTCAAGTAATCCGGCGCGCGACTGGGTGAGCCCGATGCCGATACCGATCCAAACAAACAGCAACACGAACGTGGCCAGCGAGAGCATGCGGCGATGGCGGAACCAGGTCAGGGCGATCAGCCCCCAGACCTGGATGGTCGCCAGCTGGTTGGGCTGCAGGATCATGCCGGAAGGGCGCTCGCGGTCACTAATGGGGGTGACCAACAGCAGCACCAGGGAGTCGAAATCGCCGGAATACCACTGCAACCATTGAATCCATTGCACGGGCACATTAAGTGCCGCCCCCAGGGCCAGGGCAGCGAAGACGATATCTATAAAGCGGCGACTTTGGTTCAATCTCGCGGCATGGCCGCACAAAAAGGCCAGCAGGGAGGCGGCCACATAGGCGGAAGAAACCGCCGCTGTACCGGCCTTGGGCATCAGCTCAGCGGCCCACTGCCCCCAAGGCACTACGATCAGCAGCCCAAACACACCCGCAAAGAACGATAGCGGCACGCGCCAACGGGTCTGCCAGGCAAGTACGATGGCGATCAGCCCCAACGCCACCACCATCACGAGCTCGTGGTGAAACGCGTTCCAGGGCAGCTGATGGTTGGGCATCAACCAGGCCAGCGACAGCAGCACGGCTGCAAGAACGTTCTCGACCTGCTGAAAACGGGTGTAGTGCTGCAGCATTGTGGCGGCCGGGGAATAAAAAAGAAAGGCCGCAAAGCGGCCTTTCCATGTGTGTCAAATATCGCCGCGAGCGATTAGGAACGGCAAGAACCCGGGAGGTACTTGGCAAGCATTCCTTCGGTGGTGTCAGGGCCGCAGTTCCAGCTTTGAATGACGCTGCCGCCGCCGGTCGTACCGACCAGGGCTGCACCGGAGACAATTGGAACCAGACGAATCCGGTTGGTGGTGGCAGTCACTTGACCACCGATATTGGCCGCGTTGCCAACGATCGTGATAACGCCGTTTTCATCGGCGCCGCCCGATGCCACCATTCGCGTTGGGGTGATGGAGCAAGAGGCGGGGATGGCCGAGGCTACGTTGATGCCAGGCGCGGTCTGAACCACTTCCGTGATCGAGGTGCGGCAGGAAGAAGCCGCCAGGATCACTTCCGACACGCGCGCACGCACCGTGTAGTCTTGGTAAGCGGGCAACGCGACGGCCGCCAGAATACCGATGATGGCCACCACGATCATCAATTCGATCAGGGTGAAGCCTTTTTGAATGGCACGGTTCAATTTCATGGAGAACTCCTTGGGAGGCAGGGGTTGGGATAAGAACGGCCTCCTATCAGCACGCCCCGTGCCAGCCCGAAATGCCACGCTTTTTGAGGTCTTTTTAACGCTTCACCCTGCATCAGTGACATTTGGTGACCCCTGCATCGGCATGCGACCGACAATTTTTGTCACCTCGCCTTCAGGCAACGGCTTTTGTCACAACTCGAAGGTCTGCCCCGCGCTGAGCCAGCGGATGTCGTGGCGCACATCGCCCGCGCGGTTGGGCGCTTCGTCGAAGCGGCGGATCTCTTCCATGATCAAACCGGTTTCCGCCGGCTTGGTGTGGGTGATGTAGATCGGGTAGCGCTGACGGCCATCGATCTGCTCCAGCTCCTGCGCCAGCAGGCTGGGAGCCAGGTGCAGGCTGCGCTGCGCGAGGGCGTGCTCCCGGTCGCTGAAGGCGGTTTCGATCACCAGCAGGGCCACAGGGAGCTGGTTGACGCGCTGCCAGAACGCTGGGTTGCGCCCGGTGTCGCCACTGAAGACCCAGTGACCCGAGGCGCTGGCGGCGGCAAAGCCGACCGCCGGCACGGTGTGCACCGCAGGCAAGACCTCGACCGACTTGCCGCCGACATGGAGCACCTCGCCGACCGCAATGGACACGAAGCGCATGAGCGGCGTGTCCACACTGGGAATGGCGGAGAAGTCGGGCCAGATCAGGTTGTTGAAGATGTGCACCTTGAGCGCGGCGATGGTGCCGGGCAGCGCGTGCACCTGCAGCGGCGCAGCGCCACTGGCCAGGCGCCGGGCGGCCACGGCATCGAGCATGAGGGGCAGCGCGGCCACGTGATCCAGGTGCGAATGGGTGAGCAGGACGTGGTCCACCCGCGCCATCTCATCCAGGGTCAGGTCGCCCACGCCGGTACCGGCGTCGATCAGGACGTTGTCGTCGAGCAGAAAGGACGTGGTGCGGCAACCATGGGCGATGGCGCCAGAGCACCCCAGTACGCGGACCCTCATTTGGCAGCTTTGGCAGTGGCATGGCCGGGACCGCCGGCACATTGGATGGGGAAACTGGTTGCCTCAGACCGAACAAGCCGGGCCGGCAACCGACTGCCGAAGGCTACCCGTTTGACCAGGCGCCGGAAAGGACTTTTTTGGCATTTCTGCCGATGGCCGCCATGCCCGGGCATGGCTCGGGTTCGTCTCAGTGCTGGACGAACTGCATCTGCGTGCCGGCCAGTTCCAGCAGGTCGCCATGGTGCAGGTTCACGGCGTCGGTCCCGATGGGGCTGCCGTTGATGGTGGGCTTCTGCGTGCCTTCGACCAGGGCCACCACATAACCATGGGGCCGGCGCGTGATGGCCGCCACCGCCACACCGGGTTTGCCAATGGTGGTCACCACCTTGACCAGAGGCACTTCACGACCGGCCGCGGTGCCGGACATGACCTTGATCGCGGCGTTGCCCAGCGGTGCGCCCTGGGAGTCGCCGGCCTCCACCACGGAGCCGGCGTTGATGACGGTGGTCTTTTCGTAGGTTTCGCTCGCGCCTTCGTGCACGAACTTGATCTTGTACTTGCCGATTTCGACGGCATCGCCGTTCTGCAGCTGCTGCTTCTTGATCGCCTTGCCGTTGACGTAGGTGCCGTTGGTGCTGTTGAGGTCTTCCAGAAACACGTCCATGCCCGACATCTGCATCACGGCATGCTCACCGCTGACCGCGAGGTTGTCGATCACGATGTCGTTGTAAGGACGCCGGCCCAGCGTGGTGCGGTCTTTCGTGAGTTGCACTTCCTTGATGACGACACCGTCGATGGAAACGATCATTTTCGGCATGGCCGACTCCTCTGGAACCTATTGATTGAATTCTGAAATGGCGCTGGCGATTACTTGCCGAGCATCCGCGAGAGCAGGCCTTTGCGGATCGGCTTCGATCGAGCATACGCCAGTATCACCGAAATATTGTCGCGTCCACCGCAGTCGTTGGCCCCGTCCACCAGGGCCTGCGCCTTTTCCTCCAGCGTGCCCGCGGTCACCAGAATGGCGGCAATGCGCTCGTCACTCATCATGTCGCTGAGCCCGTCGGAACAGAACAGATAGAGGTCTTCGTCCTCGACCCGGTACTCGTTAACCTCGAGCAACACCGTGTCTTCCACCCCCAGGGCGCGGGTGACCAGGTTCTTGTGGGTGGCGTACTGGGCCTGCTCCAGCGAAATGAGCCCGGCGTCGATCTGCTCCTGCAGCAAGGAGTGATCCCGCGTGATCTGCACGAAGCTGCCGGCGCGCAGGCGGTAGCAGCGCGAGTCGCCCACATGGCCGATCATGGCGCGCGCGCCATGGAACACGCCCATGACCAGGGTGGTGCCCATGCCGGCGTATTGCGCGTTGGAATTCGCGGCGTTGAAGATGGACCGGTTGGCGTTGTCGATGCAGATTTCCATGGCGCGCTTGAGTTCGCGCGCGCTGGCCTCATGCCCCCCCTCGGACATCCATCGCCCGAGCTCGGTCCGGATGAAGGTGGTCGCCATCGCGCTCGCGACTTCACCCGCGTTGTACCCGCCCATGCCATCGGCCAGCACCACGATCTGGTTGTCGGGATCGAGGGCCACGGAGTCCTCGTTGTTGTCCCTGACCAGACCCGGATCTGTCAGACAAAAATACTCAAAAATCATATTGTTGGATTTATAAGCGGATATCGAAGCTGACTGTCTCGGGCTCGCGCGACGAAACCGGCACCGGCGTGACAACTGTGGCAAGCACCGCGTTTTCATGGCCGTGCCCATGGGAAGCGGGCACGGTCTGAGGCGCCATGTGAACGTCGGGGGACGTCGACAGGGCGGCGATGGTCTTGCGGAGGTCGGCGGCGATTTCGAGCCCTGTCTGGTACCTTTCCGCAGGCGATTTCGACAGGGTCTTGCTCAGTATATCGGCCAGTTCCGGCGGCAATTCAGGACGTCGTTCACGCACATCGGGCGCGGGCTGGTTGGCGATCTGGTACATGAGCGCGGCCATCGAATCGCCCCGCATCGGCAAGCTGCCCGTGAGCAACTGGAACAGCATGACCCCCAGCGAATAGAGGTCCGAGCGGCCGTCCACGCGCTGGCCGGCCAGCTGCTCGGGCGACATGAAGCTCGGGGTGCCCAGCACCATGCCCGTGCGGGTCTTGCTGGACCCGGTGATGCGCGCGATGCCGAAGTCGGTGACCTTCACCGAATCGGTGGCGGGGTCGTACATCACGTTGGCGGGCTTGATGTCGCGGTGCACCACCTGCTGGCGGTGCGCATGGTCCAGCGCCAGCGCCACGCGCTCGCCGATGGACAGCACGGCCGCGACCGGCAACAGCTGTCCGTCGCGGGTGTGCGCCGCGAGGTCGCGCCCCTGCAGGAACTCCATCGCGATGTAGGCCAGGTCATGCTCTTCGCCCGCATCGAAGATGGTGACGATGTTCGGGTGCTGCAGCCGCCCGGCCGTTTCGGCTTCGCGGAAGAAGCGTTCGCGCACGTCGGCCAACTCCGAGCCTTCGAACTCGGCGCTCAGCGCCAGCGTCTTGATGGCCACGGTGCGCCCGATCTTCGGATCCAGGCCCTGGTACACCACGCCCATGGCGCCCTTGCCCAGCTCCTTCTCGATCCGGTATCGGCCCAGCATGGGTTTCTCGACACGCTCATCGCCGAGCACCAGCGTTCCGCCTGGATGCGACGAGCCCGGCCCCAACACCACCGTGTTCGAAAGATGCCTGGTCCGCTGAAGGCGTGCCACCACATCGGCGTCGGCGTGATCGAGTCGGGTCATGTGCTCGTACACCGCTTCGGCCTTGTTGAGCTGGCGCTTGCGCTCGAAGTCCAGCGCGAGGTGCCGGAGGTTGTCCATCAGCGCGGGACTGAAGGGCACGCGGCGCAGGCGGTCGAACGCCATGTCGAGCTGGCCCTGACCCTGCAGCGCCAGGCCCATCATGCGGTTGGTCTCGGCCGACTCCTCGTCCGCCTTGATCTTGCCCGCTTCCGTTGCGAGGAAGCGCCGGGTGGTGAGCGCGAGGTGCCCGATCAGCAGCAGCGCGACCGGGAACACCAGTTGCAGCCAAATCGCAGCCGACGCCAGCAGTTGATATTCGGCCCCCAGCAGGAGCAGGAACAGCCCAGCTGTCACCACGGCGCCCGCAGCGGCGGACAGGCGCGGCAGCAACGCCACCAGATGCGCCACGACCACCAGCAACACGCCCAGCACCGCCAGACCACCCCAGGCCGGCTGGGCGATGAAATGCCCATTGAGGAGGCTGGAAGTGATGTGCGCGAGGATGGCGGCGGGGGACATCGCCGGCGACACCGGGGTGGTGAAGAGCGTGCCCACGCCCGCGGCGGTCGCGCCGATGATGACCACCTTGTCGGTGTACTTGCTGGCGGGAATGCGCCCGGAGATCACGTCGTAGAAGGAGTCCACCGTGAAGGCGGGCTTGCCGTCGCGATCGGCGTAGAACTGCGGCAGCAGGCGCGCCGCCTCGTCGGTCGGCAGGCGGGTCGGGCCCAGCTGCACGCCCTCGCCCGGCCACAGGCGGATGTCCTCCATGCCCAGGTTCAGGCTGTGCGCCGCGACGCTCAGCGCCATGGACGGCACCGCGTAACCATCGAAGTCCACCAGCAGCGCTTCCCGGCGCACCGCGCCGTCGGCATCCTGAATCTGGTTGAGGTGGCCCACCGCCCGGGCGGCCTCCCCCACGGCGGGCAGGGGCTGTTGCGTGCGTTGCGCCGGCAGGCCGAAGCCGCTGTCGTCGGCCAGCGCGCTGCGCTGGGCGAAGGCGGGCAAAGGCGCGTCGGGCCGGCCCAGCGGCTCACCCAGGGTGAACACCGAAGGCACGATCACGTTGCCCGCGCGCGCCATGCTGGCGACCAGCCGGGCGTCGGTATCCAGGCGCTGCTCGGCCTCGCCAATGAATCCCAGCAGGCGCTGGCGCGACACGGCGCCCAGATCGGGCAGCGGTGTGGCGCCGGGTGCCATGCCGTCGAGCTGGCCGCGCAAGGCCCGCAGCTGGGCCAGGCCCCGGTCGGTCTGCGGTTCGAAGAAGAAGGCGGTGTGAGCGACGGTCTTGGCCTTGGCCGCGCTGAGCTGGTCGATCAGCTCCGCATGCACCTCGCGCGACCAGGGCCATCGCCCGATGTTGGCAATGCTCTGGTCGTCGATCGCGATGATGGCGATGCGCTCACTGGGCTGGCGGCTGCTGGCCGCGCTGGCAACGTCGTAGAAGCGGCGTTCCAGGCCGTCGAACAGGTCGGTCGAAGCGTGCAGCGCGAAAACGGCGAGCACCACCCCGAGGCCCAGGCAGGCGTCGGATCGCCAGATCCGGCCTCGGCCTTGCAGGGGTTTCGTCTTGCGGGTGGACACGTCGCGCATTCTCCGGGTGGGTTCGCCTGCAGGTCGCCGCGAACTGCCCAAAGGTCAGAGACAAGCGCACCGTCGGTGCCGGCAAATCGCTGGCATCCTGGATGTTGCATTTTGTTGCAATCAGGTTCGGCCGAGCAAGCGCCTTTGTGGATTCGGCACCTCAATTTCCGTGCGGACATAAAAAAAGGCAACGCAAGCGTTGCCCTTTTCACACCCTCGAGGGGTGGCTCAGAGCTGGGCCTTGAGCAGCTTGCCCAGTTCCGACGGGTTGCGCGTGATGATGAAGCCGGACTCTTCCATGACGGCAAGCTTGGCATCGGCCGTGTCGGCGCCGCCGGAGATCAGCGCGCCCGCGTGGCCCATGCGCTTGCCGGGAGGCGCGGTCACGCCCGCGATGAAGCCCACCACCGGCTTCTTCATGTTGGCCTTGCACCAGCGGGCCGCGTCGGCCTCGTCCGGGCCGCCGATCTCACCGATCATGATCACGGCGTCGGTGTCGGGATCGTCGTTGAAGGCCTTCATCACGTCGATGTGCTTGAGGCCGTTGATGGGGTCGCCACCAATGCCCACGGCGGTCGACTGGCCCAGGCCCACTTCCGTCAGCATGGCCACGGCTTCGTAGGTCAGCGTGCCGGAACGGCTCACCACGCCGATGCGGCCCTTGCGGTGGATGTGGCCGGGCATGATGCCGATCTTGATCTCGTCGGGCGTGATCAGGCCGGGGCAGTTGGGGCCCAGCAGCAGGGTCTTCTTGCCGCCGGCGGCTTCCTTGGCCTTCATCTTGTTGCGCACTTCGAGCATGTCGCGCACCGGGATGCCTTCGGTGATGCAGATGGCCATGTCCAGGTCGGCTTCCACGGCCTCCCAGATGGCGGCGGCGGCGCCCGCGGGCGGCACGTAGATCACCGACACGGTGGCGCCGGTCTGCGTCGCGGCTTCCTTGACGGAGGCGTAGATCGGGATGTTGAAGATCGACTCGCCGGCCTTCTTCGGGTTCACGCCGGCCACGAAGGCGTTCTTGCCGTTCGCGTATTCCTGGCACTTCTCGGTGTGGAACTGGCCCGTCTTGCCCGTGATGCCCTGGGTGATGACCTTGGTGTCTTTGTTGATGTAGATGGACATGATGTTTCTCCGGGCTTACTTGACGGCAGCAACGATCTTGGTCGCCGCTTCGGCCATGGTGTCTGCGGCGATGATGGGCAGGCCGGATTCGGCCAGCAGCTTCTTGCCCAGCTCTTCGTTGGTGCCCTTCATGCGCACCACCAGCGGCACGGACAGGTTCACGGCCTTGCAGGCGGTGATCACGCCGGTGGCGATGGTGTCGCACTTCATGATGCCGCCGAAGATGTTGACCAGGATGCCCTTGACGTTGGGGTTCTTGAGCATGATCTTGAAGGCTTCCGTCACCTTCTCGGCGGTGGCGCCACCGCCCACGTCCAGGAAGTTGGCGGGCTCGCCACCGAACAGCTTGATGGTGTCCATGGTGGCCATGGCCAGGCCGGCGCCGTTGACCAGGCAGCCGATGTTGCCGTCCAGGCTGATGTAGGCCAGGTCGAACTTGGAGGCTTCCACTTCGGCCGGGTCTTCTTCGTCCAGGTCGCGGTAGGCCACGATCTCAGGGTGGCGGAACAGCGCGTTCGCGTCGAAGTTGAACTTGGCGTCCAGCGCCATCAGGTTGCCCTTGGAGTCGCAGTTCAGCGGGTTGATTTCCACCAGCGACGCGTCCGTGTCCATGTAGCACTTGTAGATCTTGGAGAAGATGTCCGCGGCCTGGTCGACGGAGGCGCCGGTCAGGCCGATGGCCGCGGCGACCTTCTTGCTCTGCTCGGTGGTGATGCCGGTCAGGGGATCGATCATCTCGGTGATGATCTTTTCGGGCGTGGCGTGCGCCACTTCCTCGATGTCCATGCCGCCCTCGCTCGAAGCGATCAGGGCCACCTTCTGCGTCGCGCGGTCGGTCACCAGCGAGACGTACAGTTCGTTCTTGATGTCGGCGCCGTCTTCGATGTAGAGGCGGCGAACCTTCTGGCCTTCGGGGCCGGTCTGGTGCGTCTTGAGCTGCATGCCCAGGATTTCGCCGGCCAGGCGCTTGACGTCGTCCACCGACTTGGCCACCTTCACGCCACCGCCCTTGCCACGGCCACCGGCGTGGATCTGGGCCTTGACCACCCAGATCGGGCCGCCGAGCTTTTGAGCGGCTTCCACCGCCTCTTGCACCGTAAATGCCGCAATGCCGCGGGGCACGGGCACACCAAACTGGCGCAAGATTTCCTTGCCTTGGTATTCATGGATCTTCATGAGGTGTCTCTCAGGAACAGGTAAAAGAGTGACGGCCGAACCGGGGTGGCCGCTGGGTGGGCACTGAAAACAGCAACCCGGGACTGTATCATGGTGCAACGCACCAAAAGCGCGCATTCGACGCGCGGGTTTGGTAATCCCCCTGAATCCAACTGACAAGGCAGAGCGGCCATGGCCAAGGTTTTCATCGACGGCGAAGCAGGCACCACCGGATTGCAGATTCGCGAGCGCCTGCAAGGCATGCCGCAGATCGAACTCGTGAGCATCGCACCCGAGCGCCGCAAGGACCCGGTCGCCAAGCGCGAGCTGATGGCGCAGGTCGATCTGGTCATCCTCTGCCTGCACGACGACGCGGCGCGCGAATCGGTCGCCATGATCGATGCCCTGCCCGGCCGGCAGCCCAAGGTCATCGACGCCTCCACCGCCCACCGCACCGCACCCGGCTGGGTGTTCGGTTTCCCCGAACTCGCGCCGGGCCAGCGCGACGCGGTGGTCAACGCCCGCCGCGTGGCCAACCCGGGCTGCTATGCCAGCGGCGCCATTGCCCTGCTGCGCCCGCTGGTCGACGCCGGCCTGCTGCCCGCCGACTACCCGGTCTGCCTGCCCGCCGTCAGCGGCTACTCGGGCGGCGGCCGCACCATGATCGAGGCCTACGAAAAAGGCGAAGCCCCGGCCTATGAGCTGTACGCCCTGGGCCTCAAGCACAAGCACATCCCGGAAATCCTGGCCTACACCGGCCTCACGCGCCGGCCCATCTTCGTGCCATCCGTCGGCAACTTCGCACAGGGCATGTTGGTGCAGTTGCCCCTGCACCTGGACACCCTGCCCGGCCAGCCCACGCTGGCCGACCTGCACGCGGCCTACGCAAAGCACTACGCGGGCAGTGAATGGGTGAGCGTGCAACCGGCGACCGAAGACGGCAAGCTCGACGCCCTGGCCTTGAACGACACCAACCAGCTCGAAATCCGCGTGTTCGGCAACGGCGAGGCGAAGCAGGCGGTGGTGGTCGCCCGGCTGGACAACCTGGGCAAGGGCGCCAGCGGCGCCGCGGTGCAGAACCTGAAGCTGATGCTCGGCCTGTAAGGCTGAGCGGCGGGTTGTCGAAACGCCCGGCCCTGGTTCGTCGTACCCCAGGATGGCGCCGGATCTCGGCGCGGTCCACCGCCGAACCTCGAGGAAACCCCATGCCTGCCACTCCGCCAGCCATCGAGATCGCTCCACCCCGGGCCACGCGCCGCGAATGGGTGGCGCTGGGCGTGATCGCCCTGCCCTGCCTGGTCTATGCCATGGACCTCACGGTGCTCAACCTCGCGCTGCCCGCCATCAGCGCCGACCTGCGGCCTTCGTCCGCGCAACTGCTCTGGATCATCGACATCTACGGCTTCATGGTCGCCGGCCTGCTGATCACCATGGGCACGCTGGGCGACAAGATCGGGCGGCGCCGGCTGCTGATGATCGGGGCGATGGCGTTCGCGGCCGCCTCGGTGGCGGCGGCCCTGTCCACCACCGCGCAGGCCCTCATCGCCACGCGCGCGCTGCTCGGCATCGCCGGCGCCACGCTGGCACCGTCCACGCTCTCGCTCATCTCCAACATGTTCCGCGATGAGCGCGAGCGCCGCATCGCCATCGGCATCTGGATCTCGAGCTACTCGGTGGGTGGCGCGATCGGCCCGCTGGTGGGTGGCGTGATCCTGCAGTACTTCGCCTGGCCCGCGATCTTCTGGGCCGCGGTGCCGGTGATGTTGCTGCTGTTGGCGGTGGGCCCCTTCCTGCTGCCCGAGTACCGCGACCCCGAGGCGGGCCGGCTCGACCTGGGCAGCGTGGCGCTCTCGCTCACCGCCGTGCTCGGCGGCGTGTTCGCGCTCAAGCAGGCGGCCGAAGGCCATGTGGACGCGCCGACCTGGGTGGCTGCGGCGCTCGGCCTCGCGGCGGGCGTGGCCTTCGTGCGGCGCCAGCGCCGCATCGCCTACCCGCTGCTCGACCTGCGGCTGTTCGGCCAGCCCCGCTTCGCGGCCGCCATCTGCACCTATGCCCTTACCTCGTTCGCGATGTTCGGCGTCTACATCTTCATCTCGCAGCACCTGCAGCTGGTGCTGGGCCTCTCGCCCCTGGTGGCGGGCCTGTGCACCGTGCCCTGGGCCCTGTCGTTCGTGGTCGGTTCGATGCTGACACCGGCCATCGCGCAACGTTGTTCGGCGCCCCGCACCATGGTGACGGGGCTGGCGGTGGCAGCGGTCGGCTTCGCGGGCGTGGCGCTGGTCGATGGCCCCCATGGCCTTGCCGCGCTGGTCGTGGGCATGACGCTCATGGGCATCGGCATGGCGCCGGTGTTCACGCTGGGCAACGACATCGTCATCAGCTCGGCGCCGCCCGAGCGCGCGGGCGCGGCATCGGCCCTGTCGGAGACCAGCGCGGAGCTGTCCGGCGCCCTGGGCATCGCGGTGTTCGGCAGCATGGCCACGGGCCTCTACCGCGCCGGCATGGCGGGCCAGTTGCCGGCGGGCCTGCCCCAGGAGGCCGTGGCCGAAGCCTCGACCCTGGGCGGCGCGCTGCGGGTCGCCGAAAGCCTGCCCGCGCCGCTGGCCGAGGCCCTGGGGCTGGCCGCGCGCAGCGCCTTTGTCGATGGGCTGCAGGCCGCCGCGGTGCTGGGCACGGGCATCATGGTGGCCAGCGGCCTGCTGGCCTGGCGCATGCTGCGCCCGCCCCGGGCGCCGGGCGGCGCCTCGGCCACCCAGCCACGCTGACGCGCGCGTTCAGTCCTCGCTGTCGTCGGCAGGCGCGCCCTTCACCACGCGCCGCACCACCTCGGCGCCAAAGCCGCGCGTGAGCAGGAAACGCATCTGCTTGCCGCGCTCGGCGGCGTCGGCCGGCGGCCCGGCGAAGCGCTTGCGCCAGACCTCGCGCGCGCGCGCTTCTTCCGAACCCTGCAGGCCCGCCACCGCCTCGGCCACCGCCTGCGGGTCCAGCCCCTTGGCCTGCAGCTCCTGGCGCACGCGAGACGCGCCCAGGCGGGCCGAGCGCCGGTGCAGCACCGACTCCAGCACGCGCTGCTCGTTGATGAAGCCTTTGGCCTCCAGCTCGTCCAGCGCTTTCGCCAGCTCGCCAGGCTCGGTTTCGTGCACGCTCAGCTTGCGCTGCAATTCGGCGCGTGAATGCTCGCGCCCGGCGAGCAGGCGCAGCGCACGGCCTTTGAGGGAAATCTGGTCGAAGGCCATGCGCGCAAGGGCGGGGGTCAGGCCGCCGGCGTGGCGTCAACGTCCTTGGCCTTGGCCGCCTTCTCGGCCTTTTCGGCCTTGCCGCCCTTGGCGGGCGCCGGCGCTTCGTCCACCGGCAGCAGCGGCACGCCCAGTTCGGTGCGCACCTTGTTCTCGATCTCCACGCGCAGTTCGATGTTCTCGCGCAGGAATTCGCGCGCATTGTCGCGGCCCTGGCCGATCTTCTCGCCGTTGTAGGCGTACCAGGCGCCCGACTTCTCGATCACGCGATGCACCACGCCCAGATCGAGGATCTCGCCCTCGCGGCTGATGCCTTCGCCGAACAGGATGTCGAACTCGGCCGTCTTGAAGGGTGGCGAGACCTTGTTCTTGACCACCTTGACCTTGGTCTCGTTGCCGATCGCTTCCTCGCCCTTCTTGATCGTGCCGGTGCGGCGGATGTCCAGGCGCACCGAGGCGTAGAACTTCAGCGCGTTGCCGCCGGTGGTGGTTTCGGGGCTGCCGAACATCACACCGATCTTCATGCGGATCTGGTTGATGAAGATGACCATGCAGTTGGTCTTCTTGATGTGCGCCGTGAGTTTGCGCAGCGCCTGGCTCATCAGGCGGGCCTGCAGGCCGGGCAGCGAATCGCCCATTTCGCCTTCGAGTTCGGCCTTGGGCGTGAGCGCGGCCACCGAGTCGACCACGATCAGATCGACCGCGCCGGAACGCACCAGGCTGTCGACGATCTCGAGCGCCTGCTCGCCGGTGTCGGGTTGGGAAATGAGCAGGTCCTGCAGGTTCACGCCAAGCTTCTGCGCGTACTGGATGTCCAGCGCGTGCTCGGCATCGACGAAGGCGCACTGGCCGCCGAGCTTCTGCATTTCGGCAATGACCTGCAGGGTCAGCGTGGTCTTGCCCGAGGATTCCGGGCCGTAGATCTCGACCACGCGGCCCTTGGGCAGGCCGCCGACGCCCAGGGCGATGTCCAGGCCCAGCGAGCCGGTGGAGACGACCTGGATGTCCTCGATCACCTCACCCTCGCCCAACCGCATGATGGTGCCCTTGCCGAACTGCTTTTCGATCTGGGCCAGCGCGGCCTGCAAGGCCTTGGCTTTTTCGCTGTTGAGGGGGTTGTTCTTGACGGCTGCGTCCATGAGGGGCTCCTGAGCGGGTGGTAGAGGTTCGCAAAGCCTGTAAATGCGTACAGGCTGGATGCTTGAGCAGGAGTTTACAGGCAGGTTGAATTCGAACAAGGCGTTATTTGGTCAGTTTGCCTTACCATCAGCGAATGCCCGACACCGCCCCTGTTTTGCCCGACGACCGCTGGCGCGGCGGCCATCTGGGGCGCCTGATGGGCCTGGCGCTGCGCCGCTTCGACGAGCGCGTGCTCAGCCTGATGGCGCACGACGCCAACGTGCCGCTGGCGCTCTCGCACCTGGCGGCGCGGGCGCAGGTGGGCGCCGCGCACATCCACATCACGCGCCACCTGGGCCTGCACGGCTCGCGCCTGACCGAGCTGGCGCACCAGGCGGGCATGAGCAAGCAGGCCATGGGCGACCTGGTGACGCAGTGCGAGGCCTGGGGCCTGGTGCGGCGCGAGGCGGACGCGCGCGATGCGCGGGCACGGCGCATCGTGTTCACCGACACCGGGCTGCTGTGGCTGGAGGCGTTCCGCCAGGCCGTGGCCCAGGCGGAGGCGGAATTCCGCGCCCAGGTGGGCGACGCGGTGGCCACCGTGGTGGCGCTCGGCCTGGAGGCCTATGGCTCGGAATCACCCGGCGCGCGCGCGGCCGTGCCACCCCGCTGAACACCGTGCCGCAGGGGCCTGCGCGGCCTAAAATGGTTCGCCCGATGCCGGGCATTCCCCGATGAAGCGCTGCCCCGGCAGCCACCCAGGAGACCTTCCCATGCGCATCCTGATTGCCGAAGACGACCACGTGCTGGCGGACGGCCTGCTGCGCAGCCTGCGCGCCGCCGGCGCGGCGGTGGACCACGTCACCAGCGGCACCGAGGCCGACGCCGCCCTGCTGACCAACAACGAGTTCGACCTGCTGATCCTGGACCTGGGCCTGCCCCGGCTGCACGGCCTGGAGGTGCTCAAGCGCCTGCGTTCGCGCGGCTCCACGCTGCCGGTGCTCATCCTCACCGCGGCCGACAGCATCGAGGAGCGCGTCAAGGGCCTGGACTACGGCGCCGACGACTACATGGCCAAGCCGTTCTCGCTGCAGGAACTCGAAGCCCGCGTGCGCGCGCTCACCCGGCGCGGCATGGGCGGCTCCACCAACACCATCCGCCACGGCCCGCTCGAATACGACCAGGCCGGCCGCGTGGCCACCATCGACGGCAAGATGGTCGAGCTCTCGGCGCGTGAACTCGGCCTGCTGGAGGTGCTGCTGCAGCGCGCCGGGCGCCTGGTGAGCAAGGACCAGCTGGTCGAGCGCCTGTGCGAGTGGGGCGAAGAGGTGAGCAACAACGCCATCGAGGTCTACATCCACCGCCTGCGCAAGAAGATCGAGAAGGGCCCGATCCGCATCGCCACCGTGCGCGGTCTGGGCTACTGCCTTGAAAAAATCGCCGGCTGAAACCGAGGCTTTGATCGAGGCCGCACCGCCGCCGGTGGCGGGCCGCCCCATCCCGAAGTCGTTCGGCCTGTTCCAGCGCGAACAGCGCAGTCTGTTCGGCGAGATCCTGGACTGGATGCTCACGCCGCTGCTGCTGCTGTGGCCGCTGTCGCTGGCCCTGACCTGGTTCGTGGCCCAGGGCATCGCGAGCAAACCGTTCGACCGTGCGCTGGAGTTCAACCTGCAGGCGCTCACGCAGTTCGTGGCGAACCAGAACGGGCAGATCAGCTTCAACCTCAACGCGCAGGCGCGCGACCTGCTGCGCGCCGACGACAGCGACCTCGTCTACTACCAGGTGATCGACCCGCGCGGCAAGCTCGTCAGCGGTGAGCTGGACTTTCCCCGCCCGCGCGAGGACGAGACGCCCGAGGCCGGCCGCGTGCTGCTGCGCGACGACGTGGTGCGCGGCGACGAGGTGCGGGTGGCCTACACCTGGCTCGAACGCAACGACGCCCAGCACCTGGTGCTGATGCAGGTGGCCGAGACGCGCGGCAAGCGCTCCACGCTGGCGGCCGAAATCATCAAGGGCGTGATGGTGCCGCAGTTCGTCATCCTGCCGCTGGCCGTGCTGCTGGTGTGGCTGGCGCTGGTGCGTGGCATCCGCCCGCTCAACGAGCTGGAGCAGCGCATCCGCGCGCGCAAGCCCGACGACCTGAGCCCGATCGAGGAGTCGGCCATCCCGCAGGAGGTTGCGCCGCTGGTGTCGTCGATCAACGACCTGCTCACGCGCCTGAAGGCCTCGCTCACCACGCAGCGGCGCTTCCTGGCCGACGCGGCGCACCAGCTCAAGACGCCGCTGGCCGGCCTGCGCATGCAGGCCGAACTGGCCCAGCGCGAGAGCAACGCGGAGGAAATCCACAGCTCGCTCAAGCAGATCGCGCGCTCCAGCTCACGCGCCACGCACACCGTGAACCAGCTGCTCGCGCTGGCGCGCGCCGAGACCACCGGCCGCACCCTGCCCAGCGCGCGCGTGGACCTGGCGCGCCTGGTGCGCGGTGTGGTGCAGGACTCAGTGCCGCGCGCGCTGGAACACGGCATCGACCTGGGCTGCGAAGGCCCCGAGGAGGTGCCGGAAGACTGTCTGATGGACGGCAACCCCATCCTGCTGCAGGAGATGGTGCGCAACCTGGTGGACAACGCGATCAACTACAGCGGGCGCGGCGGCGTGGTCACCGCGCGCGTGCTGATCGACCCGTTCAGCGGCGTGCAGATCCTGCAGGTGGAGGACAACGGCCCGGGCATTCCCGAGAGCGAACGCGAGTTCGTGCTGCAGCCGTTCTACCGTGCGCTGGGCACCAACGTGGACGGCTCGGGCCTGGGCCTGACCATCGTGCAGGAGATCGCGCAGCAGCACGGCGCCACGGTGCTGATCGACAGCGCGCACCCCGAGCGCAACCCGCCCGGTCTGCTGGCCTCGGTGCGCTTCACCCCGAAGACGCCCCGACTGCCGGCCTGAACGTTCAGGCCTTGGGCTTGTAGATGTTGAGCATCAGCTTTTCGCGCTCGACCGCGCGCGCCACCGGCGGCAGCGCGGCGAAGCGCTGGGCCAGGTCCCAGGTCGCCGGCTGGGTGGTGGGATCGATGCCGGCAAAACCGCCCCAGCGCAGCAGCGTGAGCGCGTAGGCGTCCAGCGCGCCGGGGCGCTCGCCCATCATCCAGGGCGAGGCCTGCCTGGCCATCACCTCGATCTCGTCCAGCAGGCCCTTGTAGGTCTTGGCGGCGTGGGCGCGGATCGCCTGCTTGGCGGCCTCGTCGTCGGTGAACTTGTCCGGCATGAACACGTGCGTGAAGGTGGGGTGCACGGTGTTGTTCATCCAGGTCAGGGTCTGCAGCGCGCGCGTGCGCGCCAGGCCGGACGCCGGCAGGATGCCCGCCTCGGGCAGCTTCGCATCGAGGTGCAGCAGGATGGCCACGATCTGCGTGATCACCTGGCCATCGTCCACCAGCACCGGCACCTGGCCACGCGGGTTGATCGCCAGGTACTCGGGGCTGCGCTGCTCGTTCTTGTGCAGCTTGACGCTGTGTGGCTCGAACGCGGCGCCGGAGAGCTCCAGCATGCTGTGGGGCACGAAGGAACACGCGCCGGGGGCGAAATAGAGAGTCAGGCTCATGCGGAAATCCTTTTGGAAACAATCAGGTCAGGTGCTGGCCCACGATGCCCGCGATCTCGAACATGGTGACCTGCGGCTTGCCGAACACGGCGGCGAGCTTGGCATCGGCGTTGACGCGGCGCTTGTCGGTGGCGTCCTGCAGGCCGTTGGCCTTGATGTAGTCCCACAGCTTCTTCACCACCTCGGGGCGGGACACCGGGCCTTCGCCGATCACCGCGGCCAGGGCGGCGCTGGGCTGCTTGCCGCTGGCCGCCGTGGTCTTGCGCGGTGCCTTGGGCGTCTTGGCCGCCGCGGCTTTCTTGGCCGCGGGTGCCTTCTTGGCGGGCGCGGCCTTCTTCGCCGGGGCGGCCTTGGCCGGCGCGCCGGCGGCGGTCTTGCGCGGCGGGAACTTGCTCGCGCGCGGCTCGAACTCGAAGTTCACCTTGCCGGCTTCCTTGTCCCAGGCCAGGAAGGCCTTGAACGCGCGGCGCGTGCGCATCGAAACGAACTTGTCGAGCAGGTCGGTCTTGCCGGTCTCCAGCAGCTTGCTCATCTGTTCGCGCGCCACCGGCTGTTGCAGGATGATCTTGCCACTCTTGAAGTCGCAGGTCGGCGTGGGCTGGGCCAGGGTCGGCACCGATTTTTCGCACACGTAGTTGCTGCCGTGCTCGTGCACCGGGCTGCCGCACTTGGGGCAGGCGCCGAGCGACTCGCTGCCGGTGAAGTCCACCAGCTCGCCGCTTTCTTCGCCCTTCTTGTCGTCGCCGAAGTCGAACTCCAGCTTCCAGTTCTTTTCTTCTTCGTTGAACTTGATCACGATCTCGGCCACGAAGGGCCAACCCGCCTTGGAGCGGAAACCTTCGAGCGGGCCGATCTTCTTGTCGCGCAGCAGCTGTTCGGCCTCCTCGGGCTCGAAGGTGCGCCCGGCGGGCGACTTGCCGAACGAGAAGCCGCAGCCCTCGCTGTTGCCGTCGGCGCCGGTGCAGGTGTAGCGGCGGTAGTTTTCCTTCACCACGCCGCCGCAGTTCGGGCAGGGCGTGGACAGCGTGGCGTAGTTGCCCGGAATGGTGTCGCGGTCGTATTCCTTGGCCTTCTTCACCATGCGCTCGGTCATGGCGGCGATCTCGCCCATGAAGGCGGCGCGGCTGAGCTGGCCATGCTCCATCTGCGCGAGCTTGTACTCCCACTCGCCGGTGAGCTCGGGCTTGGAGAGTTCTTCCACGCCCAGGCCGCGCAGCAGCGTCATGAGCTGGAAGGCCTTGGCGGTGGGGATGATCTCGCGGCCTTCGCGGAACATGTACTTCTCGGTCAGCAGGCCTTCGATGATGGCCGCGCGCGTGGCAGGCGTGCCCAGACCCTTTTCCTGCATGGCTTCGCGCAGCTCGTCGTCGTCCACCAGCTTGCCGGCGCCTTCCATGGCGCCCAGCAGCGTGGCTTCCGAATAGCGCGCGGGCGGCTTGGTCTTCAGGCCCTTGGGCTCGACGCTCTCGGTGCGCACGGTCTCGCCCTCGCGCACGGGCACCAGGTTCTGGCCCTTGTCACCGTCCTTGGCATCGGCCACGTCCTCGGCGGCCTCCTTGCCATAGACGGCCATCCAGCCCGGCTTCACGAGCACCTTGCCTTCGGTCTTGAAGTGGTGGTTCAGCACCGAGCTGATGCGCGTGGTCACCATGAACTCGGCGCTCGGGAAAAACACCGCCAGGAAGCGGCGCACGACCAGGTCGTACAGTTTCTGCTCGGCTTCGCTCAGGCCGCTGGGCGCCTGCAGCGTGGGGATGATGGCAAAGTGGTCGCTGACCTTGCTGTTGTCGAAGATGCGCTTGCTCGGGCGGATGTAGCTGTTGTCCAGCGCGGTCTTCGCGTGCGGCGCGAGGTGCTTCATGCCGCTGCCGGCCAGCATCTCGAAGGTCTGCCTGACGGTGGGCAGGTAGTCCTCGGGCAGGGCGCGCGAGTCGGTCCGGGGGTAGGTCAGGGCCTTGTGGCGCTCGTACAGGCTTTGCGCCAGTTGCAGCGTGGTCTTGGCCGAGAAGCCGAAGCGGCCGTTGGCCTCGCGCTGCAGGCTGGTCAGGTCGTACAGCAGGCCGCAGGCCTGGGTGGTGGGCTTGCTCTCTTCCTTGACGCTGGCGGCCTTGCCCCGCACCGCGTCGGCGATCGCCAGCGCCTCGCGCTGGGTCCAGACGCGGTCGGCGCGCAGCTCGGCGTCGGCATCGTCACCGGTGGGCTTCTTGAAGTTGGGATCGAACCACTTGCCCGGGTATTCGCCGGCCTCGGCCAGGAAGCTGGCGTGGATTTCCCAGTAGTCGCGGCTCCTGTGGGCGCGGATCTTTTCCTCGCGCTCGACCACGATGGACAGCGTGGGCGTCTGCACCCGGCCGACGGTGGTGAGGAAGAAGCCCCCGTCGCGCGAGTTGAAGGCGGTCATGGCGCGCGTGCCGTTGATGCCAACCATCCAGTCGGCCTCGGAACGGCTGCGCGCGGCATCGGCCAGGCCCAGCATCTGCTCGTTGCTGCGCAGCTGCTCGAAGCCGTCTCGGATGGCCGCGGGCGTCATCGACTGCAGCCACAGGCGCTGCACCGGTTTGCCCAGCGGCTGGTAGCTGCCGTTCTTCAGGCCGCCTGCGTACTGCTCGATCAGGCGGAAGATCAGCTCCCCCTCGCGGCCCGCGTCACAGGCGTTGATGAGGCGCGACACATCCTTGCGCTTGACGAGCTTGACCACCGCGGACAGCCGCGACTTGGTCTTGTCGATCGGCTTGAGTTCGAAGTACGGCGGCAGCACCGGCAGGTGCGCGAAGCTCCACTTGCCGCGCTTCACGTCGAACTCCTCCGGCGCAGCGATCTCCACCAGGTGACCCACGGCGGAAGTCACCACGTACTTGTCATTCTCAAAGTGGTCATCGTGCTTGTCGAACTTGCCCGCCACCGGGGTAAGCGCTCGCACGATGTCTTGGGCCACGGATGGCTTCTCGGCAATGACCAGGGTTTTCATCTCTACAATCGGCTTTCCACGCGCGTGTACACGCGCACATGGGCACGCGCACACCCGCGCGCACCTGCATGAAACAACCTTACCAAATATTTCGGCCGTGACGAAAAGCCCCCGCCAGACGCAGCCGCGCCCTTCTTCCACCAAGACCAAGGCCGCCGCCCCCGCCGCCAGCCGCCGCATCCAGACCCGGCGCTCCGGCGTGCATGGCAAGGGCGTGTACGCCGTGGTCGATCTGGCCGAGGGCGAGACGCTCATCGAATACGTGGGCGAGATCATCACCTGGGAGGAGGCGCTGCGCCGCCATCCGCACGACCCGAGCGACCCGAACCACACGTTCTACTTCCACATCGATGAAGAGCACGTGATCGACGCCAAGGTCGGCGGCAATTCGGCGCGCTGGATCAACCACAGCTGCAAGCCCAACTGCGAAGCCGACGTGGAAGACGGCCGGGTGTTCATCCGTTCGTTGCGCCCCATCCAGGCCGGCGAGGAGCTGTTCTACGACTACGGCCTGGTGATCGACGAGCCCTACACGCCCAAGCTCAAGGCCGAGTACCCCTGCTGGTGCGGCGCCAAGAAGTGCCGCGGCACGCTGCTCGCCCCCAAACGCGCGGGACGCGCGTCCAAGCTCGGCTAAGGACCTCTCCCCTCACATGGCAGACACCCTGACCCGTCACGCGGAAGCGGTCTGGGAAGCCGTGGTGCCCCTGCTGCCGGGCTTCACGGTGGAGGTGCTGCCCAGCATCGACTCCACCAGCAGCGAGCTCATGCGGCGCGCGCGCAGCGGCCTCATGGAGCCGGTGCTGCTGACCGCCGAGCAGCAGACCGCAGGGCGGGGCCGGCTCGGCAAGGGCTGGCACAGCAAGCCGGGCCAATCGCTCACGTTTTCCATCGCCCTGCCGCTGGCGCCATCGAACTGGTCGGGCCTGTCGCTCGCGGTGGGCGTGAGCCTGGCCCACAGCCTGCACCCCGACGTGCGGCTGAAATGGCCGAACGACCTCTGGCTGCACCAGCGCAAGCTCGGCGGCATCCTGGTGGAGACCGCCAGCACCGGTGACGCGGCGCAGGGCCAGCGCATGGTGGTGATCGGCGTGGGCATCAACATCGCCCGGCCCGAGGCCTCGGCCGTGGCCGCCCTGGTGCCCGACGGCTCGACCGTGGCCGCCATGGCGCCGGCCGGACTGGCCGAGGTCAGCGTGGGCATCACGCCCGGCGAGGTGCTCGAGCGCGTGGCGCCGCCGCTGGTGCAGGACGTGCTGGCGTTCGCCTCGCAAGGCTTTGGCGCCTTTGCGCAGCGTTTCGCCGGCCTGGACGCCTTGCAGGGCCTGGCCGTGCAACTCTCCGATGGCACCCGGGGCACGGCCTGCGGGGTGACCCCCGACGGTGCCCTGCAGGTGTTGACCGACCAGGGCATGTTGACCGTCACCAGTTCAGAAGTGAGTGTGCGCCCGTGTTGAGGTGGGCGGTCATCGTGCTGGTGCTGGCCAACGCGGGCTATTTCGCCTGGACCCAGGGCTACCTGGGCGGCCTGGGCCTGGCCCCGATCGAGCAGCGCGAGCCCCAGCGCCTGGCGCAGCAGCTCAGGCCCGAGGCCTTGCGCCTGCTCAATGGCCCCAAAGGAACGTCGGCCGACACCACCACTGCGCCGGAGCCCGAGACCGCGGCACCACCGGCCGCGCTGCCGGCCGCGGCGGTGGAAGCCGCACCGACGCCACCGGCCGCGCCCACCCCGACCCCGCCCACAGCGGCCGCCCCAGCGAGCGATGGCCCGCGCGCCTGCTGGCAGGCCGCCGGCTTCACCGAAGCCCAGGCTGAGCTGCTGCGCGCCGAACTCGCGCTGCTGGGCCTGACGGCGAACGGCTGGCAACTCAACGAGACCCGCAGCAGCGGCCGCTGGATCGTCTACATGGGGCGCTACGACAACACCGAGCAGGTGGAGCGCAAGAAGGCCGAGTTGCGCGGGCTGGGCGTGCAGTTCCGAGAGCTCACCGCGAATGGCCTGGCCCCGGGGCTGGCGCTGGGCACCTACTCCACCGAAGCCGCCGCGCGGCAGGCGCTGCAGCAGACCGAGCGCGACGGCGTGCGCACCGCCAGGGTGGCGCAGGAACGGGCGGAAAGCGTGTCGTTCGCGCTGCGCCTGCCCGCCATCACCGACGCCCAGCGCGCGGCAGTGGAAGGGTTGCGCGAGGCCATGGCCGGCAAGGCGCTGCGCCGCTGCAGCTGAGCCGACCGGCGGGCTCGGCTCAGACCCGACGGCGGCGGCGCTGGCACAGCGCCACGGCGATCACCCAGGCCCACAGGCTCAAACCCCAGAGATGGCCAGCGGAGCCACCACCTCCCCCGCTGCTGCTGGCGGCGAGCACGGGCATGGCCGCCACCGCGCGCACGGTGTCTTCACCCGTGCGGCCGAAGTTGTCCACCACGGTGAGCGAGAACACATAGCTGTCCTCCGCCACGAGCGTGCCCTTGGCCACCGCGCTGCTGGCCGACGAGAGCGTGACCGGCGGCCCGCTCACCTGCACCCACTGGTAGGACACGATGCTGCGACCGGGAATGGGCACGCTCTGGCTGCCGTCGAGCGTGATCACCGTGCCCGGCTCGACCTCGCCCACCGGCTTGATCACGACCGCCGGGCCGGTGGCCAGCTGCACCGAGGTGTTGGCGTCCAGCAGGCCGGCGCCGCAGGTGGTGGTGGTGCAGCCGCAGACGGCGCCCGCGCCCGGGGTGCCGCACGCGGCCAATCCCGTCACCACGTGAGGTCGGGCCCCCGCCTTCATGCGCTCGATGAGCTGGCGCGGGCTCAGGAAGGGGTTGACCGCCAGCATCAGGCTGGCGATGCCCGCGGCCTGTGGCGCGGCAAAGCTCGTGCCCTGCTTGTAGCCATACATGTCGACCCCTGGCGTGGTCGTGCCGCTGTTGTCGGTCGAGTACAGCAAGGTCGATGGGCCGGCATCGGTCGAGCCCCCGGGCGCGGCCAGCGCCACGCGGGTGCCGAAACTGGAGTACTCGGCCTTCGCCCCATCCTTGCGCACCGAAGCCACGGTCATGACCCGGCGGCAGTCGGCCGGGCGGGTCAGCGTGGTGTTCGAATTGCCGGCCGCCACGACGATGAGGGCGCCCGCGTTGGTGACCGCGTCGATGGTGGTCTGGTAGCCCGGCGTGCAGGCCGAATCGCCACCAAAACTGAGGTTGATCACGCGCGCCGGGTTCGGGTTGATCGGCAGGCCCGAGACCGGCAGGCCGGCCGCCCAGCGCAGGCCGTCGAGCAGGTCCGACAGGTGCGCGCCGCATTTGCCCGAGACGCGCACCGGCAATACCTTCGCGCCCCAGTTCAGGCCCGCGACGCCCTGGGCGTTGTCGGTGGCGGCGGCGATCTGCCCCGCGATGAAGGTGCCGTGCCAGGTGCTGTTGGACAGGTCGCAGCCCGCGAACAGCGGATTCGCCAGGTCGGCTGGGTGCACCCAGTCACCCGGGTCGCTCGGGTCGGGGTCGCGCCCGTCGCCG
Organism: Hydrogenophaga sp. GW823-FHT04C09; assembly: GCF_058796355.1. NCBI lineage: Bacteria > Pseudomonadati > Pseudomonadota > Betaproteobacteria > Burkholderiales > Comamonadaceae > Hydrogenophaga > Hydrogenophaga sp. GW823-FHT04C09. The sequence goes on from NZ_JBXAIO010000010.1 coordinate 152,264, forward strand.
TCGTTGGACACGGCCAGCTCACTCACCAGGTCGTAGCCGGGCAGCAGCTTGCCGGCCAGATCCGGGTGTCCCGCCCGGATGCCGCTGTCGACCACCGCCACGACCGCCGTGGACCCGGAGGTGCTGCCGGTCGTGTCGCCCCAGGCGGGGGGCAGGTTCAGGCCCGTCAGGTTCACCAGATCGGGCGTCTGCAGGTGCCATTGCTGGGGAAACAGCGTGTCGCTGGGGGTGACGGGCGCGCCCAGGCGGGGCACCAGCACATCGGGCTCGACCCAGGCCACATCGGGATGCAGGCGCGCGCGGCGCACGGCGTTGTCCAGCGCCTGGCCACGCAAGGGCCGATCGAAGCGCAGCAGGCGGGCGTTGCCTGCCTCGCCGGCTTGGCCCGACGGCAGCCCGACCTCGCGCGCCCAGCGGGTCAGGCGCTCGCGGCCCTGGCGGGCGTTGCGGTCCCATTGCGAACGGGCCCGCTCACGTCCGGAGGCCCAGGGCCCCTGGTCCGTCGCGGTGTTCGATTCGAGTTCGTCGCCCTTGAAGCCGATGATCAGGCCGGCCGCCTCACGCCGGCTGGACGGCTCCTGCGCCATGGCGGGAGTGGCAATCAGGCCCGCCAGGGTGGCCGTGCACAGGAGCAGTGCTGGAAACAGTCGCCGCATGGAATGGGGAGGGCCGGAAGGGCAAGCGAGGCAAGGTGGGGGATGTGTCGAAACATTTTGACATGCCGGTCTTTCGCATGGCCTTTATCCCCTGGCGATTCGGCATTTCCGCACAGCTTTACAACACCCGCGCTCAGCGGCCGGCCAAAGGGGCGGCGGCGGGACGCAGCGCCTCGAACCAGTCGAGCGCCTCGTTCCACAAGGGCAAGGCCTTGGGCCGGAAGTAGCCCATGTGGCCGATCGGCCCCAGGCCCGCGCGGCGCGGGTCGATGGTGACGGCCCGCACCGAGGTGTTGCGGTAACCGGCCATGAAGGCATCGCGCGAGGCCGGTGGCGCCCAGGCGTCGTCCAGCGCGTTGGCGGCCACGATCGGGAAACGCACCTGGCCGAAGCGTTCGGTGGTGGCCTGCATCTGCGGGTCGTCGAAGAAGTAGCGCGGAAAGCGGCACCAGCCGCGCCACTGGCGGTACACGTCCAGCGGCAGGTCCTCGCCCATGCCCAGGCGGCTCCAGGGCAGGTAACCGGCGAACTTGGTCCACACCGGCCCCAGCACGCGCCACATGAACAGCACCCTCATGCGCTCCAGCGGTGGCATCCAGCCGTGCCAGCCGGCGCCGGTGGCGAAGGTGTAGGCGCCGTCCACCCAGTCGTGGTGCGGCAGCAGGCCCAGGGCATGACCGCCGTACGAATGGCCGACCAGGTACAGCGGCATGCCGTCCTGGCGCATGGCTTCGACGGCGGCGGCCAGGTCGAGCCGGCCCCAGTCGAGGTAGTCCATGCGAAAGCCCTTGAGCGTGGGCGGGGCCGACTCGCCGATGCCCCGGTAGTCCAGCGTGAGCACGTCGAAACCGCGGCGCGCGGCGTGTTCGGCGAAGCGCTTGTAGAAGCCCTGTGGCACGGCGGTCGCGCCCCCGATCACGAGGTGGGCGCGGGCCGGCGTGGGGCTGCGGTAGCGGCGGGCCGAGAGCGGATAGCCGTCGGCGGCGGTCAGCAGGAGGGTTTCGATGCGAACGTCCGGGGGGGTGCTCATGGGGATCTCCTCAAGTGGTGCCCGTTTCGCGCGGGCGGCGCGCGGCGAGCAGGCCCAGCAGCGTCTGGACGGCCTGCTGGATGGGTTCGGTGCTGTGGGCCACGCGCGCCTGCAACAGCCCGCCTTCGTAGGTGGCGACGATCAGCGCCGCCACACCCCGGGCCGACTCGCGCGGCTCGCCGGCCTGTTCCAGCGCCAGCGCGATGCGCTCGCGCAAGGTGGCAAAGGCCCGCGCCAGGGCCTCGCGCAGCGCGTGGTCGTCGGGCGTGCTCTCCAGCGCGACGGTCGCCAGCGGGCAGCCGGCGTGAAAGCCCGTGCTGCTCAGGCGCTGGGTCGCGCCCTGCATCCATTGCCGCGCGGCTTCGATCGGGTCGCCCTCCTTGGCCAGCAGGCCGTCCAGCCAGCCCAGCATGCGCGCGACCACATCGTCGATCGCGGCCACGGCGAGTTCGGTCTTGCCGCCGGGAAAGTGGTGGTACAGCACGCCCTTGGGCGCGCCGGCCTGGGCCAGCAGTTCGGTCAGGCCGATGCCGTGCAGGCCGCGCCGGCGCAGGGCGTCGGTCATGGCGGCGATCAGGCGTTCGCGGGTGCCGGGGGTGGGGGTGTCGGTCATGGGGCGCAATCTATAGACCGGTCGGTCTAGTGTCAATGCGCGCTTGTCGCCGAGGTGAACCGGGCAAGAAAAAAGCGCCCGAAGGCGCTTTTTCAAGTCGAGTGAGCTTGCGCTTACTTGGCGACAACGCGAACCATTTCGAGGCACTTGTTGGAGTAGCCCCATTCGTTGTCGTACCAGCTCACGACCTTGATGAAGGTCTTGTCCAGCGCGATGCCGGCGTCGGCATCGAAGATCGAGGTGCGCGTGTCGCCCCGGAAATCCGTCGCCACCACCTTGTCGGTCGTATAGCCCAGCACGCCCTTCAAGGCGCCTTCGCTCTGCGCCTTCATCTCCGCACAGATCTCTTCGTACGTCGCGTCCTTGTTCAGCTCCACCGTCAGGTCCACCACCGACACGTCGCTGGTCGGCACCCGGAAGCTCATGCCCGTGAGCTTCTTGTTGAGCTCGGGAATCACCACGCCCACGGCCTTGGCCGCGCCCGTGCTGCTGGGGATGATGTTCTCCAGGATGCCGCGGCCACCGCGCCAGTCCTTGTTGCTCGGGCCGTCCACCGTCTTCTGCGTGGCCGTGGCCGCGTGCACCGTGGTCATCAGGCCGCGCTTGATGCCCCACTTGTCGTTGAGCACCTTGGCGATCGGCGCCAGGCAGTTGGTGGTGCACGAGGCGTTGGAGATGATGGCCTCGCCCTTGTAGGTCTTGTCATTCACGCCGTAGACGAACATCGGGGTGTCGTCCTTGGAGGGGGCCGAGAGGATGACCTTCTTCGCGCCCGCGTCCAGGTGCTTCTGGGCCGTGACCTTGTCCAGGAACAGGCCGGTGGATTCGATGACGACGTCGGCGCCGACTTCGTTCCATTTGAGGTTGGCGGGATCGCGCTCCTGCGTCAGGCGGATCTTCTTGCCGTTGACGATCAGGGTGTTGCCCTCGACCTTGACTTCGCCCTTGAAGCGGCCGTGCACGCTGTCGTACTGCAGCATGTAGGCCAGGTAGTCGGGCTCGAGCAGGTCGTTGATCGCCACCACTTCGATGTCTTGGAAGTTCTGGATGGCGCTGCGCAGCACGTTGCGGCCGATGCGGCCGAAGCCGTTGATGCCGATCTTGATCGTCATGTCTCGTCTCTCCTGGAAGGTTTCAAAAAAGGGTTAACCAAAATTCACTTCGCGAGCACGGCACGCACCGTGTCCGCCACGTTCTGCTCGGTGAAGCCGAAGTGCTTGAACAGCACCGGCGCCGGGGCCGATTCGCCGTAGGTGTCGATGCCGACCACGGCGGCCACGCCGTACTTCCACCAGCCGTCGGTGGTGCCCATCTCGACCGCGATGCGCGGCACGCCGGCCGGCAGCACCGAGGCCTTGTAGGCGGCGGTCTGGCGGTCGAAGGTGGTGGTGCTGGGCATGGAGACCACGCGCACGGCGATCTTGTGCTCGCGCGCCAGCAGCTCCTGCGCCTTCAAGGCCAGCTGCACTTCGGAGCCGGTGGCGATGATCACGGCCTGCGCCTTTTTCTTCAGGCCCACTTCGGCCGGCTCGGCCAGCACGTAGGCGCCCTGGCTGATGTGGCCCAGGTCGTTCTTGGGCGCGTAGGGCAGGTTCTGGCGGCTGAGCAGCAGCGCGGTCGGGCGGCTGGCGTTCTCCAGCGCCACGGCCCAGGCCACGGCGGTCTCGGCCGTGTCGGCGGGGCGCCACACGTCCAGGTTGGGGATCAGGCGCAGGCTGGCCGCGTGCTCGATGGACTGGTGCGTCGGGCCGTCTTCGCCCAGGCCGATGGAGTCGTGGGTGAACACGTGGATCACGCGCTGCTTCATCAGCGCGGCCATGCGGATGGCGTTGCGGCTGTAGTCGCTGAAGGTGAGGAAGGTGCCGCCGTAGGGGATGAAGCCGCCGTGCAGCGCCACGCCGTTCATGATCGCGGCCATGCCGAATTCGCGCACGCCGTAGTTGATGTGGCGCCCGCCCTGGCCCTGCTCGTTCTTCACCACGTCACCGGCCATGTTGAAGCGCAGGCTGGGGGTGGACTTGGTGTTGGTGAGGTTGGAGCCAGTGAGGTCGGCGCTGCCGCCCAGCAACTCGGGCAGCGCGGCGGTGAAGGTCTCCAGCGCCAGCTGGCTGGCCTTGCGGCTGGCCACGGTTTCGGCCTTGGTGTGCGCGCCCACGGCGGCGTCCACCGCGACCTGCGCGAAGTTCTTCGGCAGCTCGCCCTTCATGCGGCGGGTGAACTCCTTGGCCAGCTCGGGGAAAGCGGCCTTGTAGGCGGCGAACTTCCCGTTCCAGTCGGCCTCCACGGCCTGGCCGGCGGCCTTGGCGTCCCAGGCGGCGTACACGTCCTGCGGCACCTCGAAGGGCTTGTGCATCCAGCCCAGGGCCTCGCGGGTCAGCTGGATCTCTTCGCCGCCCAGCGGCTCGCCGTGGGCCTTGGCGGTGTTGGCGCGGTTCGGGCTGCCCTTGCCGATGTGCGTCTTGCAGATGATCAGCGTGGGGCCAAAGGTGCCCATGCTGGCCTTGTTCTTGGCGTCGGCGATCGCGCGGTCCACGGCGTCGGTGTCGTGGCCGTCGATCGGGCCGATCACGTTCCAGCCGCTGGCGGTGAAGCGCAGCGCGGTGTTGTCGATGAACCAGGGCGTGACCTGGCCATCGATCGAGATGCCGTTGTCGTCGTACAGCGCGATCAGCTTGTTGAGCTTCCAGGCGCCGGCCAGGGCCACGGCCTCGTGGCTGATGCCTTCCATCAGGCAGCCGTCGCCCAGGAACACGTAGGTGTGGTGGTCGACGATGGCGTGGCCATCGCGGTTGAATTCGGCCGCCAGCAGCTTCTCGGCCAGCGCCATGCCCACGGCGTTGGTGATGCCCTGGCCCAGCGGGCCGGTGGTGGTTTCCACGCCGGGGGTGATGCCCACCTCGGGGTGGCCGGCGGTCTTGCTGTGCAGCTGGCGGAAGTTCTTGAGTTCGCCGATCGGCAGCTTGTAGCCCGTGAGGTGCAACAGCGCGTAAATCAGCATGGAACCGTGGCCGTTCGAGAGCACGAAACGGTCGCGGTTGGCCCACTGCGGGTTGGTCGGGTTGTGGCGCAGGTGGCGCCCCCAGAGGGCGACCGCCATGTCCGCCATGCCCATGGGCGCGCCGGGGTGGCCCGAGTTCGCCTGTTGCACCGCGTCCATGGCCAGGGCGCGGATGGCGTTGGCCTGGGTCTGGGCGGTCACGGCCGAAGCGGCGGGGGCGGTGCGGGTGGGGGTGCTGGCGGCGTCGGACATGGGGTGCTGGGGGAGGGTATGAGGAAGGAACAATTGCGCGGCGGCGCAAAACAGGGGATTTTATCGGGCCGCCCGGACCGGCGCCCCCGACGGCCGGCCGAGCCGCGCGCAGGCGCTCATAATTCCGGATGCGTCGGGCCCTGTGAACCCGGTACGCCCACCGTCCAACACCCATGACCCGACTTGCCACCGCCCCCATCCCGGCCATGCTGCTTGCCGCCGGGCGTGGCATGCGCATGCGCCCCTTGACGGACGAAACGCCCAAGCCTCTGCTGACGGTGCAGGGCCGGCCCTTGATGCAATGGCCGATGGAGGCCTTGCTGGCCGGCGGCTTCCGGCGCCTGGTGGTCAACACCGCCTGGCTGGGCGAACAGATCGACGCCTTCTGCGCCGACTGGCAGGCGCAGCACCCGGGCACCGAGGTGACCGTCTCGCGCGAAGGCCAGGACTTCGGCTACGCGCTGGAGACCGCCGGGGGCATCGCGCGCGCGCTGCCGCTGCTGGGCGATGTGTTCTGGGTGCTCGCGGGCGACGTGTACGCGCCGGAGTTCGCCTTCACGCCGACCAGCGTGGCCCGCTTCAAGGCCAGCGGCCTGCTCGCCCATCTCTGGCTGGTGCCCAACCCGCCGCACCACCCACGCGGCGATTTCGGCCTGAGCGCCGAGGGCCTGGCGCTCAACGAGGCCGAGATGCGCCACACCTACAGCACCATCGGCCTGTACCGCCGCGAGCTGTTCGAGGCGCCCTGGTGCGAGATCGTGCCGGGCAACCCGCAGGGCACGGCCGAGCCGCTGGCGCCGCTGCTGCGCCGCGCCATGGACGCCGGCCTGGTGAGCGCCGAGCTCTACACCGGCCCCTGGGTGGACGTGGGCACCCCAGAGCGACTCGCGGAACTGAACACCGCGGGCTGATCCCCACGCCCCACGGCGCGCGCCAAAACGCCGACAATGGCCCGCATGGACTCCACCACCCACACCACCCTGTACGCGGAGCGCCGTGCCCGCGTGGCCGCCCAGCTCGGGCCCGGCGGCATCGCCATCGTGCCCACCGCGCTGGAACGGCCGCGCAACCGCGACACCGATTTCATCTACCGGCACGACAGCTACTTCTATTACCTCACCGGTTTCACCGAGCCCAATGCCTGGCTGGTGATCACCGCCGAGGGCCAGACCACGCTGTTCTGCCAGCCCAAGGACCTGGAGCGCGAGATCTGGGATGGCATCCGCCTGGGCCCCGAAGCCGCACCGGAACACCTGGGCGTGAGCGAGGCGTTTTCCGTCGCCGAACTCGACCAGCGCCTGCCCAAATTGCTGGAGAACCGCCAGACCGTGTGGTACCCCTTCGCCACGCACGCGGGGCTGGAGAGCCGCATCAACGGCTGGCTGCAACCGGTGCGCGCGCGCGTGCGCTACGGCGCGCTGTGCCCCGAATCGCAGCGCGACCTCTGCGGCATCCTCGACGAACTGCGGCTGGTGAAGGACGCCTTCGAGCAGGCCACCATGCGCCGCGCCGCTCAGATCAGCGCCAAGGCCCACATCCGCGCCATGCAGCGCAGCGCGGCCATGCTGCGCGCCGGGCAGGACGTGCGTGAGTACCACCTCGACGCCGAGCTGCTGCACAGCTTCCGCGAACACGGCTCGCAGTACCCGGCCTACGGCAGCATCGTGGCCGCCGGCGCCAACGCCTGCGTGCTGCACTACCGCGCCGACGCCGCGCCGATCCGCAGCGGCGAGCTGGTGCTGATCGACGCCGGCTGCGAACTCGACGGCTACGCCAGCGACATCACCCGCACCTTTCCCGCCAACGGCCGCTTCACCGGCCCGCAGCGCACGCTGTACGACCTCGTGCTCGCCAGCCAGGACGCCGCCGTGGCCGCCACCAAGGCCGGCGCTCGCTTCGTCGATCCGCACGAGGCCACCGTGGCCGTGCTGGCCCAGGGCCTGCTCGACGTCGGCCTGCTGGACCGCAACAAGGTCGGCAACGCGCAGGACGTGATCGCCCACCGCGCCTACTTCCCGTTCTACATGCACCGCACCGGGCACTGGCTGGGCATGGACGTGCACGACTGCGGCAGCTACGTGGAGCCCTCCGAGCTGGGCAGCGTGAGCGAGCGCCAGGACCCGCTCAGCGGCGAGACCATCAAGGACCGGCCCAGCCGCGTGCTGCGCCCCGGCATGGTGCTCACCATCGAGCCCGGCCTGTACGTGCGGCCAGGCGAAGGCGTGCCCGAGCATTTCTGGAACATCGGCATCCGCATCGAGGACGACGCCATCGTCACCGCGACCGGCTGCGAACTCATCTCGCGCGACGTGCCGGTGAAGGCCGACGAGATCGAAGCCCTGATGCGCGCTTGACGCAGGTCAAGAGCACCGCCGATGGGCCCATCGGCGGCCGGGTCTTGGATATAGAGCAGGAATCATTCTCATTTACACTGTGAGACCCACCGGCGCTGCCGGCCCGATTCCTTCACTCCAAGCCCTTCCGCCATGAAACCCACCCTGCTCGTTCTGGCCCTGTCGGCCACCCTGTCCCTGCTGCACGCACCGGCCCACGCCCAGGCCGCCGCTCCCGCGGCCACGAGCGCACCCGCCGCCGCGACCTACGCCACCGTGGCCACGCACTACGCCGCGCTGGTGCACGCCAACTACAGCGACACCCTGGCCGCCGCGCAGGAGATGCAGACCACCATCAAGGCCTTCGTGGCCGCGCCCTCGGCCGACGGCCTGGCCGCCGCGCGCAAGGCCTGGCTGGGCGCCCGCGAGTTCTACGGCCAGACCGAGGCCTTCCGCTTCTACGGCGGCCCGATCGACGACGACAAGGGCCCGGAAGGCCAGATCAACGCCTGGCCGCTGGACGAAGCCTATGTGGACTACGTGCAGGGCAAGCCCAAAGCCGGCCTGATCGCCAACACCAAGTTCAAGATCACCAAGACCAACCTGGCCAAGTTCAACGAGCGCGGTGGTGAAGAGAACATCAGCTCCGGCTGGCACGCGATCGAATTCCTGCTGTGGGGCCAGGACCTGAGCGAAACCGGCCCGGGCAACCGCTCGTTCGAGGACTATGTGGACGGCAAGACCCCCAACGCCGACCGCCGCCGCCAGTTCCTCACCGTGGCCACCGAGCTGCTGGTGGACGACCTGAACTTCCTGGTCAAGGCCTGGGCGCCCGGCCAGAAGAACTACCGCGCGCGCTTCGAGAAGGGCGGCAAGGAATCGGTGCGCAAGATCATCGTGGGCCTGGGCTCGCTCTCGCGCGGCGAACTCTCGGGTGAGCGCATGGAAGTGGCGCTGAACTCGCAGGACCAGGAAGACGAACACTCCTGCTTCTCCGACAACACGCACCGCGACATCGTGACCAACGCCACCGGCATCCAGAACGTGTGGCTGGGCCAGTACAAGAAGCGCGACGGCAGCGTGCTGCAAGGCCCGGGCGTGCGCGACCTGGTGGCCGCCAAGAAGGCCGACCTGGCCGAGAAGACCACCGCGCAGATCGCCGCCTCGGTGGCGGGTGCCGAAGCCATTCCCGCCCCGTTCGACCGCGCCATCGCCAAGGGTTCGGCCGGCCGCCCGGCGATCGAGAAGACCGTCGCCAGCCTGGTGGAACAGTCCAAGCTGCTGGTGGAATCGGCCAGCGCGGTGGGCATCGCCAAGCTGACCCTCGTGGAGCCTTGATTCGGAACACCCCCCTGCGCCGCTGCGCGGCTTCCCCCCTCTCTGGCGCGCCTTCGGCGCTGGGAGGGGGGGACGGGGTCTCGGGCCGGCGGAGCCGGACCCTTGACCCCTCTGGATTGACGTTTCTTCTGTTGTCTAGGCCTTCATCATGTCGCTCCTTCCCACAGCCACGCGCCTTGCGCTCGCCATGGGGGTCCTGTTTTGCGGCTCCACCGCGCTCGTCCTGCACGCCGACGAAGCGCCCGACCCGTTGGGTGAGAAGACCGGTGGCGCGACCACGGTCTACGCCACCGGCAAGAACGCGTTCTCGTTTCCGCTGGCCAACCTGGACGATCCGGGGCGCACGCGCTTCGTGATCGGCAACTCGTTCTTCAAACGCAACTGGGTGGAGGCACCGGCGTCGACCACCGCGCGCGACGGCCTGGGCCCGCATTTCATCGCGCGGTCCTGCGCGGGCTGCCACGTGCTCGATGGCCGGGGCGAGCCGCCGGCCTGGAAGAACACGCTGGGCCCCGAGCCCGAAGGCACGGTGGCGCTGCTCATGCGCCTGTCGGTGGCCGGCACGCCCGACCCCAAGGCCGGCGTGCGGCCCGACCCGGTGTACGGTGACCAGTTCAACAACGCGGCGATCCAGGGCGTCAAGCCCGAGGGCCGGGTCGAGATCCGCCAACAACCCATTCACGGCCGCTTCGCGGACGGCACGCGCTACACGCTGCAAAAGCCGATCTACAAGCTGACCGACCTCGCCTACGGCCCGTTCGCACCCGGCCTCATGGTCAGCCCGCGCATCGCACCGCAGCTCGCCGGCATCGGCCTGATCGAAGCCATTCCCGATGCCGAGATCCTGCGCAACGCGCGCGAACAGGCGGCCGCGCCCGGCCCCATCAAGGGCCAGCCCAACCGCGTGTGGGACGTGTTCGCGCAGGAAGAGCGCCTGGGGCGCCTGGGCTGGAAGGCCAACGTCGCCACCCTCGCGCACCAGACCGCCGGGGCTTTCCATGGCGACATCGGCATCACCTCCAACGCCTTCCCGCACGAGACCTGCACGCCCACGCAGAAGGACTGCCTGGCCGCGCCGCACGGCGGCGGCAAGACCACAGGCCGCGACGGCATCGTGCCGGCGGCCAACGCGACCGCGCTGAAACCCGAGATCGACGACGAGACCCTGGGTCAGGTGATCTTCTACCAGGCCACGCTGGCCCCGGCGGCGCGGCGCAACGTGAACGACCCGCAGGTGCTGCGCGGCCAGGCGCTGTTCGCGCAGGCGCAGTGCGCGGCCTGCCACCGCCCGAGCTACGTCACGGCCGAAGGCCCGTTCCCGCCGCTCACCAGCCCCGCCCTCAAGGGCCAGCGCATCTGGCCCTACACCGACCTGCTGCTGCACGACATGGGCCCGGACCTCGCCGATGGCCGCCCGGACTACCTCGCCAGCGGCAGCCAGTGGAAGACGCCGCCGCTCTGGGGCATCGGGCTCATCAAGGACGTCAACGGCCACACCCGCCTGATGCACGACGGCCGCGCCAACGGCGTGCTCGAAGCCATCCTCTGGCACGGCGGCGAGGCCCAGGCGTCCAAGGAGCAGGTGCTCAAGATGAAACGGGCCGACCGCAGCGCGCTCGTGAAATTCGTGGAGTCGCTATGACAACGTCTGCTTTTGCCTTCCTTCGCAGCGCCACCGCGCTGGCCCTGGGCCTCACGCTGTCCGGCCTCGCGGCGGCGCAGAACGCCCCCATCGTGGCCGCGCCCTACTACTCGGCCGAGCAGGCCCTGCAGGGCGTGTACACGCACCACCTGCCGCCGCTGGCGCGCGACTTCCAGGTCCAGGCCGATCGCCTGGTCGAGACCACGGCCCAACATTGCAAGGGCCAGGCCACGCTGCCGGCCTTGCGCGCGCAATGGCAGGACACGCTGGTGAGCTGGGAGACCCTGTCCACGCCGGCCGTGGGGCCGCTGGTCACGCGGCGCTCGCAGCGCCAGATCGACTTCTGGCCCACCCGCCCGGACCTGCTGCGCCGCTCGATGGAGAAGGCGCCCAACACCCTGGCGGACATGGAGCGCGTGGGCACGCCCGCCAAAGGCTTTCCCGCCTTCGAACTGCTGCTGAACCAGTGGGCCGGCAGCCGCCAGCCCGCGCCGGCCCCGGCCTGCCGCTACGCCGAGCTGGTGGCGCAGGGCATCGCCGCCGAGGCGCGCGCCCTGAACGACGAACTCGGCCAATGGGCCACGAAGGAATGGGACGACGAGCCCGAGGTCACCACCGCCTCGCTGGCCGAATGGGTCAACCAGTGGCTCGCCGGCCTGGAGCGGCTGCGCTGGGCCCACATCGAAAAACCCATCACCACCCACCAGACCACCGGCAACGCGGCCAAGGGCGCGCCGGTGCCCTACGCCCGGCTCGACCGCGAGAGCAACCTGCGCGACTGGCGCGCGCAATGGCAGAGCTTGCGCCAGCAAGGCCGCCTGCCCCCCGGTGCGCAACCACCCGCCGCCGGCCAGGCCCTGGTGCCGATGGAGGCCCTGCTCATGGGCCGGGGCCAGCTCGCGCTGGCGCAGAAATGGGGCCAGGCGCTGGACCAGGTGACGGCGGGCATGGACAAGCTCACGCCGCGCTCGAACGAGCGCGAGCTGCTCGCGCTCACGAAGTCGATGAAGGCCGTGACCGTGCTGTTCCAGAACGAGGTCGCGGCCGCGCTCGACGTGCCGCTCGGGTTCTCAGATGCCGATGGAGACTGACACCGCCTTCTTGTTGTCGCGCCGCCAATGGCTGGTGGCGATGGCGGCCCTGGACCTCGCGCCGGCCTGGGCCGCGCGCGCCAGCACCGGCACGCGCCTGATCTCCGCCTGGCAGACGCCGAGCGAACACCACATCGGCGTGATCGCGGTGGACGGGGCGCGCTGGTCGGTGCAGCGCTCGCTCGCCGTGCCCACGCGCGCGCACGGCCTGTTGCTCGAAGCCGGTGGCAGCGTGCTGGCCGCCGCGCGCCGCCCGGGCGACTGGCTGCTGCGTTGGCATCCGGTGAGCGGGCAGACGCAATGGCACTGGATCGAGGACGACCGCCGCTTCAATGGCCACGCCGTCGCCAGCCCCGATGGCCAGACGATCTGGACCACCGAAACCGACCTCGACACCGCGCAGGGCCGCCTGGCCACGCGCGACGCGAAGACGCTGGAGAAATCCGCCGAGTGGGCCACGCAGGGCATGGACCCGCACGAGCTGATCGTGCTGCCGCAGCGCGTGGGCGAGATCCCGGTCGGCAGCCTGCTGGTGGCCAACGGCGGCATCCCCACGCTGCCCGAGACCGGGCGCAGCAAGCGCCAGCTCGACCGCATGGACGCCTCGCTGGTGGCGCTGGACCCGCGCGACGGTGCGGTGCTGGGCCAGTGGCGCCTGGACGACCCCTACCTGAGCATCCGCCACCTGGCCTGGGACCCGGTGTCGCGCACGGTCGGCATCGCGCTGCAGGCCGAGCACCCCGATGCCGAGGCCAAGCGGCGCGCGCCGGTGTTCGCCGCGTGGAACGGCCAGCGCCTGCAGGCCTCGCTGGCCCAGCCTGCGGTGCAGGGTTATGGCGGCGACATCTGCGCCCTGCCCGAGGGCGGTTTCGTGGTGAGCTGCCCGCGCGCGGACGCACTGGCCCTGTTCGGCGCCGACGCGCGCTGGTCGCAGAACCTCGCGCACCGCGAGGCCTATGCGCTCGCGGCCGACCAGGGCCACTGGTGGGCCAGCGGCGCCGAAGGCGTGTGGTGCGCGCCCGAAGGCACCGAGGCCCGCACCAGCACGCGCGGCGGCGAGCGCCTGCAGATCGACAACCACTGGGCCGTCTGGCCCCAGGCCTGAGGCGGGTACCCGCCTCCACACCAGCCTGTCAGCGGGTGCGGTGGCAGAATCAGGCGCCCGGCACGTTGGCGGCCGGAAGGGTGATCGCAAGCTGCCCATGAACACCGTCGCACCGCACCTGGCGAATGTGCTGTCCCGCTCGCCCAACTTCCACCTGGACCAGGTCACGACCTTGGGCGGCCGGTGCCGGGGCCGCCTCATTCACTGCACCTTCGAGGCCCACACGGTGGACATCCCGCCGCTGGACGAGGTGGTGCTGCTGGCCGCCAACCAGTACCGGCTCAAGCGCGCGCTGTTCGATTTCGGCTGGGGCTTTCGCGACCACTTCAGCAGCCACCCGCACCCACTGCACCTCTTCCCCGCGGGCAACGCCTACCGCTGGCTCAAGGACGGTTTCGCGGACGTGACCCTGCTCGCGCTCTCGGCCACCGACCTGGCCGCGCTGCTCGACGAGCTGGGCCACCGCAATCCGAACGACGGCCTGTGGGAGCTGTCGCAGCGCGGCTTCGCCAACCCGATGATCTACCAGGCGCTCACGCAGTTCATGCAGCAAGCCTCGGCGGACAGCCCGCAGATCCTGGTGGACAGCTACTGCACCGTGATCGCCAACGAGCTGGCGCGGCAATGGAACACGCGCGCGCCCGCCGGCCCGGCGGTGCGCAAGCTGCCCTCGGCCCAGCTCGCGCGGCTGATCGACCACATCAAGGAACAGCTCGCGCAGGACCTGAGCCTGGACGACCTGGCGGCCCAGACCGGGCTCACCAAGTACCACTTCATGCGCTGCTTCAAGGCCTCCACCGGCCGCTCGCCGCTGCAGTACGTGACCGAGTTGCGCGTGGCGCAGGCGCGCCGCCTGCTGGAGACCACGTCGCTGACGATGGAGGTGGTGGCGCGCCAGAGCGGCTTTTCAAACGCCGAGCACCTGGCCCGCGTGTTCGGCAAGGCCACCGGGCTTTCACCGCGCGCCTACCGCACGGCCCTGGGCGAGGTGCGCGCGCCGCGCCGGCACTGAGGCCTAGCCCCGCCGCTGGCGGCGATGCTGGGCGGGCGTGGTCTGGAAGTGTTTCTTGAAGGCGCTGGCCAGATGGCTCTGGCTGGAAAACCCGCTCTGCACCGCGATCTCGGCGATGGGCTCCGTGCCGTCTTCCAGCAGGCGCCTGGCGTGCTCCAGGCGCCGCAGAAGGATGTACTGGTGCGGGCTCGTGCCCAGGTGCGCGCGGAACGACCGCCACAGCTGGGTCGCGGGCAGGCCGGCACGCTCGGCCATGGCCTCCAACGAGAGATCCTCCGCCAGATGGTCCTCGATGTGATCGAGCAGCCGCCGCCAGCGGTGCACGCGCGGCCCGGGGACCGTGGCACTCTTTCGTGGCGTCAGGCTGGAATGGTGGCTGAGCAGCCGGCTCGCCAGCATGTGGGCCAGGTGATCGGCCTGGTAAGGGCTGGCGGCGTCGCCCTCGCACAGCAGCTCGAGGGTGGTCTCGGCCAGGTGGGCGATCACCGGGTCGTGCGTGCACAGCCGGGGGATGAGCTCACCGACCGACGAAGAACGCCGGTAGAGCTCGTCGGCCACCTGCCGAAAGATGGCGTCGTGGACATAGAGGTGCAGGATGCGGGGGCGGCCCGAGATCGCCCATCGGCTCGTGGATGCGCCGGGCAACACGCTGAACTGGCGCGGCCTCAGCACCGCTTCCCGGCGCACCCGGGACAGCGTGCGCGCCACCGGGCTGGCCGTCGACACGCAGTAGGCGATGCCTGCGGTCGACGCCACCGGCAGGTCCGCGCTCCAGGGCGCCTCCTGGACCAGCGAGGCATACAGGCCTCGCCACCGCAGGGATGCGCTCTCCCGCAGGAGCTGAACTTCCGAGCGCTGCGCGATGCCGTGGGTCTGGCCGGGCAGAAAGACATCATCCGGCCACGGAAGGGAGGGTGTGCTCATGGAACGATTTTGACAACGGCGAAGCGATTCCGATAGACCCGTTGGGGACCGCCCGCAGATGATCCGGCCACCGCAAGGTTCGCGGGGTTCTCACACAGGCTCACACCATGACCACTTCCTTTGAATCCGTGCGCGTCGCTGCCGTTCATGCCGCCGCGCCCTTCCTCGATCTCGAGGCCGGTGTTCAACGCACGATCGCGTTCATCCAGCAGGCCGCGGCCGGCGGCGCCCGCCTCGTCGCCTTTCCGGAAACCTTCCTGCCGGGGTACCCGCACTGGATCTGGTCCCACACCTCGAAGTACGCGGCGCCGCTGTTCGCGGAGCTGTACCGCAACGCCATCGAGTTCCCGAGCCCGCAGGCGGACCAGATCGCCGCGGCGGCCCGCGAGGTGGGCATCTGGGTCTGCCTGGGGGTCAATGAACGGGAGGGCGGCACGCTGTACAACACCATGGCCTGGTTCTCGCCGCAAGGGCGGCTGGTCGCCCGGCACCGCAAGCTGCACCCGACCAATGCCGAGCGCACCGTGTGGGGACGCGGCGACGGCCGCGATGTCTTCGTGGTGGACACCGGCTTCGCCAAGGTGGGCGGCCTGATCTGCTTCGAGCACAGCATGGACCTGAACCGCCATGCGCTCGCGGCCATGGGCGAACAGATCCACGTCGCCTCCTGGCCGGCCATCAACGCCACCCATGGCGACCCCAACGCGAGCGACTTCGACCACTACTCGACCACGCTGGCCGCCGCGCATGCGATCTGCGCCCAGACCTACGTGATCCTGGTGCAGGGCCGCGTGTCGGAAGAGATCGTCGAGCGGCTCGGCATGAAGCCGGGCCCGGACGCCCCCACCGTGGGCGGTGGCATCAGCGGCTTCATGGGACCCAACGGCAAATGGCTCGCCGAGCCGCACCGCGACACCGAAGCGGTGATCTTTGCCGATCTCGATCTGTCCATGATCGCGTTCGCCAAGTTCTTCGCCGACGGCGCGGGGCACTACAGCCGGCCCGACGTCTTCAGCTTCGACGTGAACCGCGCGCCGCAGACCGCGCTGCCCCAGTCCTCCGTGGTCCAGGGCACGGTGCGGGCGATGGAGGACGCCTGAACCGATCAGCCGGCGTGCAGCCGCTCGTGGCCGGCGGCCGCGCGCAGCACCAGCGCGTCGTCGAAGTGGCGGCCGATCAGCATCAGGCCCACCGGCTTGCCGTCGGTCTCGCCGCAGGGCACGCTGATGGCGGGGTGGCCGGTGAGGTCGAACGCGCTGGTGTTGGCCAGCATGGTCCAGCTGTGCTGGATCACGGCCGCCACGCCCGCGTCGGCCGGCGGGATCGGCAGCGTGGGAAACGGCGTGGTCGGCATCAGCAGCAGGTCGCGGCCCTCCAGCGCGTCGTCGTAGGCCTGGCGCAGCCGGCGGCGCAGGTTCTGCGCCTTCGCGTAATAGCGGCCCTGGTACTGCTGGTGCACGTAGGCGCCCAGCAGCATGCCGATCTTGAGCGTGTGCGGCATCTCGTTGGCGCGCTCGCGCAGCCCGCCCAGCGCGGTCATGAGCGCGAGCGGGTAGGCGCCCGTGGTCAGGTGGCCCGCGCCCTGCCCGCCGTACAGCGTGTGGTACGTGCCTTCGTTGGCGATCGCGCTCCAGATCGCGAAGCCGTGGCGGTGCCACGGCACCGACACCTCGTCCACGATCGCACCGGCCGCGCGCAGGGCGTCGATGGCGGCGCGCACCGCCGCGTCGGTGCCCGGGTGCGATTCGGGCAGGCCGAACGACTCCTTCACCACGCCGATGCGCAGGCCTTTCACATCTTGGTCCAGCCCCTCGGTGTAGCGCTCCACGCGCACGTTGCGCTGGCGCCCGTCGATGCCGTCCTCGCCGGCGATCACCTCCAGCAGCAGGGCCACGCCCGCCACGTCGCGCGCCATCGGGCCCACGTGGTCGATCGTGTAGTCCAGCCCCATGACGCCGGTGTAGGGCACCAGGCCGTAGGTGGGCTTGAGGCCCACGATGCCGGAGAACGAGGCCGGGATGCGGATCGAGCCCGCCTGGTCGGCGCCGATCGCCAGGTCCACCTCGCCCGCCGCGAGCAGCGCCGCGCTGCCGGTGGTGGAGCCGCCGGGCGTGTGGCCCGGGTTGCGCGGGCTCTCCACCGGGCCGGTGGCGCTGGTGGCGCTGCCGCCGGAGAACGAAAAATACTCGCAGACCGACTTGCCCACGATGTGGCCGCCGGCATCGAGGATGCGCGTGACCAGCGTGGCGTCGCCGTCGGGCACAAAACCTTCGAGCAGCGAGGCGCCGTTCATCATCGGCACGCCCGCGATCTGCACGTTGTCCTTGATCGCCAGGCGCAGGCCGGCCAGCTTGCCCTGGGCCGCGCCCTGGATGTCGGTGCGCATCCACCAGGCGCCCCAGGGGTTGTCCCGCGGCTCGGGACGGCTGCCGCCGGCGCGCGGGTAGTGCACGGGCAGGGGCTCGTTGGGCAGGCGGTCCAGGGCCCGGAACTCGGGCACCAGCGGCGCCAGCATGTCCAGCACGGTCTGCGCATAGTCCGCGTCCACGTCGATGCCCAGCTGCGCGCCCAGGCGGTGCAGGCGGTCCTTGTTCGGCAGGTTGAATGCCATGGTGTTCCTCTGAAAAAACGGGTTGACGGTCAGCCGGCGAACTCGGCCGATTCGACGAGCGCCGCCATCGCGGCGGCGTCGCTGGCGCGCGCCTCGCGCACGGTGCGGCCCTTCTCCAGCACGACGATGCGGTCGGACAGGGCGCGCAGGAAGTCCAGGTTCTGCTCCACCAGCACGATGGAGAGCCGGTGGCGCTGCCGCAGCGAGCGCAGCAGCAGCACCATGTCTTCGATGATGGAGGGCTGGATGCCCTCGGTCGGTTCGTCCAGCAGCACCAGCTTCGGGCGCGTGCACAGGCAGCGCGCGAGCGCCAGGATCTGCTGTTCACCGCCGCTGAGCAGCCCACCGGGCCGATCGAGCAGGCGCGGCAGCGCGGGGAAGTCGGCCAGCACCTCGTCCACCACCTGCATGGCCTGCCGCCCGCCGTGCACCGAAGCGGCGAACAGCAGGTTCTCGCGCACCGAGAGCAGCGGGAAGATGCGCCGGCCCTGCGGCACGTAGCCGATGCCGCGCGCCACGCGCCGGTGCGTCGGCAGGCGCGCGATGGACTCGCCCTGCCAGCGCAGCTCACCGGCGCTCACTGCGATCTCGCCCACGATGGCGCGCATCAGCGTGGTCTTGCCCATGCCGTTGTGGCCGAGCACGCCGAGCACCTCGCCGTCGTCCACGCGCAGCGCGATGCCGTCGAGGATGTTGATGCGGCCGTAGCCGCCGCGAACGCCTTGCAGTTCAAGCACGGACATGCTCCTCACGACCCAGATACACATCGCGCACGACCGGATCGGCCAACACCTCGGCCACCGGCCCGTCGCGCAGCACCGCGCCCCGGTGCAGCACGGTCACGCGGTCGGCGATGCGGCGCACGAAGCGCATGTCGTGTTCCACCACCACCACCGCGCGCCCGGCGCGGATGGAGAGGATCAGCTCGGCGGTGCGCGCGGTCTCCTCCTCGCTCATGCCTGCCACGGGTTCGTCCAGCAGCACCAGCTGCGCGTCGGTGGCCAGCACCATGCCCAGCTCGACCCACTGCCGCTGGCCGTGCGAGAGCGTGGCGAGCTGGCGGTCGCGCACCGCGCCCAGGCGCAGCTGCTCCAGCACCTCGTCGACCACGGCGGCCACGGGCCGCCGTTCGCGGTGGCGCCCGGCCGCCACGCGCAGGCTGGCGCCCACCGTGAGGCCGTCGAACACGCTGGGCACCTGGGTCTTCACGCCCACGCCCAGGCGCGCGATCTGGTGGCGCTCCAGGCGCCCCACGTCCTGGCCCAGGATGCGCACCCGGCCGGCGCTGGGTTTCTGCTGGCCGGTGAGCGTCTTGAACAAGGTGCTCTTGCCGGCGCCATTGGGGCCGATCAGGCAGCGCAGCTCGCCGCGCGCCACCTGCAGATTCACCCGGTCCACCGCCACCACGCCGCCAAAGCGCACCGTGAGGCTTTCGGTGTCCACGGCCCACACCGGAGGGACTTGCACCGCGTTCATGCCGCGCTCCCGGGGTCGCGCCGCAGGCGCTGGCGCAACCAGGGCAGCAGGCCGGCGGGCAACAGCAGCACGCACAGCACGAAGATCACACCCAGCACCAGGTTGGTGTCGGCCAGCCGGGTCTGGCCCAGCCAGGTGGTGAGCCACTGGATCAGCACACAGCCCACCACCGGCCCGGCCAGCAGGCCCACGCCACCGACCTGGGCCCAGATGATGATCTGCGCGGCGAAACCGATGCCGAACACATCGGGCCCGACGAAGCCGCCCCAGGCCGCGTGCAGGGCACCGGCCAGCCCGGCGATGCCGGCACCGATGACGAACACCCCCAGCTTGTGGGCGCGCGCGTCGTAGCCCAGCAGCTCGGCGCGCAGCTCGTGCTCGCGCACGGCCGCCACCGCCTGGCCGAAGCGCGAGCGCACCAGCCAACGCAGGCCCGCGTACACCAGCACCAGCACGCCGGCCGAGAGCAGGTAGAGCTGCACGAAGTCCAGCTCCTGCCCGCCGGGCAGGGCGGGTGGCGGCACGCCGGGAATGCCGTTGTAGCCCCCGAGCGCCACGCCGCCCAGGCGGAAGTCCGCGCCCGAGACGGTGTTGACCAGGTGGAACAGGATCAGGGACGCGGTGAGCGTGATCACGCCCAGGTACACGTCGCTGATGCGCCCGTAGAACAGGAAGTAACCCATCAGCGCCGCGCCCACGCAGGGCACGGCGACCGACGCCGCCAATGCCACGGCGCTGCCATGGCCGCCCAGCGCGAGCACCGCGTAGGCGTAGGCGCCCAGGCCGAAGAACACCGACTGGCCGAAGCTGAAGATGCCGGCCACGCCCCAGACCAGCGCCATGCTCAGCGCCAGGATGGAGAGGATCACGTAGACGTTCAGGCTCACCAGCGTGGCCAGCTCGACCACCCCGGCCACACCGAACAACACCAGCAGGCCACCGGCCCACAGCAGCGGCTGGAACTTGCGCAGCCCCCCGTTCACAGCGACCTCCGGAAGAAGCGACCGGTGATGCCCGAGGGCATGAGCCGCAGCAGCACGATGGCCGCCACCAGCAGCGCCACGTGGCCGGCCACCGGGGTGGCCCAGCGCGTCACGGCCTCGCTGAGCGTGCCGAACAGGGTGCTGGCCACCACCGTGCCGGTGATGGCGTTGGCGCCGCCGGTGATCACGGTGATGAAGGCGCGCGTGACGTAGGCGGTGCCGATGGTGGGCACGGCGCCGGTGAGCGGTGCCATCACCGCGCCGGCCAGGCCGCTGACGGCCGCGCCGGCCGCGAAGGTCCAGGCGTACACGCGCGAGGTGTTCATGCCCAGGGCCTCGGCCATGGGAGCGCTCTGCATGGTGCCGCGCGCCAGCAGGCCGATGCGCGTGCGCCGCAGCACCCACCAGGTGGCCGCGACCAGCACGATCGCCACCCCGATGATGAGCACGCTGTACCAGGAGTCGCGGTGGCCGCCGAGCGTGAAGCTGCCCAGGGGCGAGACCACGCCGCGCTGCTGGAAGCCGAAGGCCCAGGTCGCCAGGCCGATGAGCGCCAGGCTCACGCCCCAGGTGGCGAGGATGGTGTCGAGCATGCGGCCGTAGAGGTGGCGGATGATGAGCCGCTCCAGCGCGTAGCCCACCAGCCCCACCACCAGCGGCGCGATCACGAACATCGCGAGCCAGATGTTGAGGCCGGCCTGGACGCAGAGCACCAGGGTGTAGCCGCCGATCATGAGGAACTCGCCGTGCGCGAAGTTCACCACGCGCATCATCCCGAAGACGATGGCCAGGCCCAGGCTGGTGAGCACCAGCAGGGCGATGGCGTACAGCAGGTGGAAGGACAGGACGAGGTGCTCCATGCGGTGCTCAGATCCGGGGCTCGAACTGCTGGTTGGTCGCGGGGTTCTTCACGAGGTCGCACTGCCCCACCATGTCGATCGCGGTCACGGCGCTGGCCTTCTCCAGCACGCGGTAGCCGCCGTCTCGCACCTCGGCCAGGTACATGTCGTAGCTGCAGTGGTGGGTGGCCGCGTCCAGCGACACCTTGCCGTGCGGCGCGTCGATCGACAGACCCGACTCCAGCGCCTTCAACACGGCGTTGCGATCCAGGCTGCCGGCCTTGGCCACGGCGGCGGCCCACAGGCGCAGCGCCACGTACTCGTTCATCGTGGTGTTGCTCACGTAGTCCTTGTTGCCGGCGTCGCGGTAGGCCTTGATGAAGGCCTTGTTCGAGGGCAGGTCCAGCTCCTCGAAGTAGTTGGTGCAGACGATCACGCCGTTGGTGATCTCCTTGGGCATCAGCAGGTGCTCGCCCACGTCGCCGAAGGTCTGCGAGGCCAGGGCCACCTTGCCCTTCATGCCCGAGGCCGCCCACTGGCCGTAGAAGCTGCCGTGCGCCGGGCCGACGAAGCTGTTGATGATCGCGTGGGGCGCGGCGGCCTGGATCTTGGCGATGGTGGCGTTGAAGTTGGCCGCGTCCATCGGAAAGAGTTCTACCCCCACCACCTCGCCGCCGTGCTCGGCCGCGAGCCGGCGGATCCACTTGGCCGAGAGCTGGCCGAAGTTGTAGTCGGCGCCGAGCACGTAGAGCTTCTTGCCGTGGTGCTTGATGAGGTGCGGCACGATGGTGCGCAGCGCATGGCTGGGTGTGACGCCGGTGAGCACCGTGTTGCGGTCGCACACGCCGCCTTCGTAAGGCATGTTGTAGAAGTAGGGCACGTTGGCGCGGCGCAGCACCGGGCGCACCACCTCGCGCGCCGCGCTGGTCACGCCGCCGAAGGCCACGACGGCCTTGTCGCGCAGCGCGAGCTGCTGGCCGAACTGGGCGTAGAGCTGGTTGTTGGACTGGGTGTCGTACTCGACGATGCGCAGCTTGCGCCCGAGCAGGCCGCCCGCGGCGTTGATCTGGGCCACGCCGAACTTGAGCACGTTGCTCTTGCCGCGGCCGAAGGGCTGCAGGGGACCCGACATGTCCTGGATGCTGCCGATGACGATGTCGTTGCCCTGGGCGCGCGCCAGGGAGGTCAGGCTGGCGAGCGGCGCGGCCAGCAGGCCGCAGGCCATCGAGCCCGTGAAAGAACGGCGGTTCGGATTCAAAGCGTTGCTCCTTGTCGAAAGCCCGGCGGGCCCGTGTGGGGAGCGACGATATTTCAGCCGTGCGACGTGGCCAATGCCTTGGAGGGGGTGCGACCGAACTTCAGCGCAACTTCGGCAGGGTCGGCGCAATTCCTGCCGGAAACGGCGCTACTTGGCGGCTTCGCTGGCGCTGCCGGCGTAGAGCTCGCAGGCCTGGCCGGTGCGGCGGCACTGGCCGTCGGCCTCCAGCCAGGGATGGGCGTGGCCCACACAACCGGTCTGGCAGATCACGCTGCTGGCCTCGGCCATCGCCTGGGCTTCGGCGCGCCCGGCCAGCGGGCGGGCGCGGCGTGACAGCGGCTTCATGACGCCGGCCACGCCCAGGCCCCAGAGCAGGCTGGTGCGCGAGACGATGAGTTGCGCGCGCAGGTGCAGCACCTCGTCTTCCAGCGCCGACACGCGCAAGGCATGGGCGCGCAGCTGCTCGCCCACGCGGCGCTGCAGGCCGGCCACCTGGCGGGTCAGCACACCGTGCTCGATGGCGATCTCGCGCGCGGCCGCGCTGTCGTGGCGCGTGAGCAGGATCGATGGCGGGGTCTGTGTCATGGGCGGTCCTTCCCGGGCAACGGCGGCGCGCCGGCCGCGATGAGCAACTGGGGCACGCCGTCGGCCGCGCGCACGGTGCTGGCCTGCACCTGCCACACGCGCCGCACCAGCGCGGGCCGCAGCACGCGCGCGGGCGGGCCGCTGGCCTGCAGCACCCCACCGTCGAGCACCCACACGCGGTCGGCGTAGCGCAGGGCGAGGTTGGGGTCGTGCAGCACGGCGAGCACGCCCACGCCCTGCTCGCGCGCCCAGCGCTGCACGGTGCTCAGGGTCTCGTGCTGGTGGCGCAGGTCGAGCGCGGCCGTCGGTTCGTCGAGCAGCAGCCAGCGCGGCGCACCGTCGGCGCGCGGCGCCCAGATCTGCGCCATCACGCGCGCCAGCTGCGCGCGCGCGCGTTCGCCGCCGCTCAGGCTGCTGATGCTGCGCTCGGCCATGCCGGCCACACCGGTGGCCTGCATCGCGGCCTGCACGATGGCGGCCTCGTTGGGAGACGGTTGCAGGTGGTGCGGGTAGCGACCGAGCTCCACCACGTCCCGCACGCGGAAGTCGAAGGCCACGGCCGTCTCCTGCGGCAGCACCGCGCGGTGGCGCGCGAGCTGGTGCACGGTCGCGGGCGTGACCGCCAGGCCGTTGAGCGTCACGCGGCCGCTGTCGGGCGCGCGCAGGCCCGCGAGCACCGAGAGCAGGGTGGACTTGCCCGCGCCGTTGGGGCCGAGGATGGCACCGACCTCACCGGGCGCGAGTTGCAGCCGCACGCCCTGCAGCAGGGTGCTGGGGCCGGCGCGCACGCCCACGTCCAGCGCGCATAGGCCCTGCCCCTCGTCCAGGGCGGGCGTGTCGATGCCGGGTTCGGCGTCCTCGTCGTCGTCCAGCCACAGCGGGCGTTCGCCGGCCGGCAGTTCACCGCAGGCGCTGCGCCAGTCGGCGTCGAGCAGGCGCGCGTTCACAGGCGCCTCCCGTGCGCGCCGCGCAGCAGGAGCAGGAAGAAGGGCACGCCCACCACCGCGGTGAGCACGCCCAGCGGCAGCTCGGCCGGTTGCAGGAGGGTGCGCGCGACCGCGTCGGCCAGCAGCACCAGCACCGCGCCCAGCAGGGCCGAGCCGGGCAGCACCCAGCGGTGGTCGGGCCCGGCCACCAGGCGCACCATGTGTGGCGCCACCAGGCCGATGAATCCGATGATGCCGGTGGTGGCGGTGACCGCGCCCACGGCCAGCGCCGTGACCACGATGGCGATCTGCTTCACGCGCTCGACCGACACGCCCAGCAGCACCGCCTGCGCCTCGCCCAGCGCGAGCGCGTTGAGCGGGCGCGCCAGCCGCAGCCCGATCCCTCCGGCCACGAGCGTGATGCCGCCCACCAGCGCGACGGCGCTCCAGCGCGCGCCGCCCAGGCTGCCGAGCAGCCAGAACTGCAGGTTGCGCAGCTGTTCGTCGGTGGCCAGGAAACTCAGCAGGCCCAGCCCCGCGCCGGCCAGCGCGTTGACCGCGATGCCGGCCAGCAGCATCAGCCCCACGCGCGTGCCGCCTTCGCCGCGCGAGAGCAGGTAGATCAGCACGGTGACCGCCAGGCCGCCGCCGAAGGCCATGAGCACCAGCGTCCAGCTGCCCAGCGAACGCGGCAGGTCGGGGAACCAGAGGTTGCCCATGACGATGGTGGCGCCCGCCGCGAGCGCCGCGCCGCTGCTCACGCCGATCAGGCCCGGGTCGGCCAGCGGGTTGCGGAACAGGCCCTGCATGAGCGCGCCGGCCAGGCCCAGGCCGGCCCCGGCGGCCAGGCCCAGCACCAGGCGCGGCAGCCGGATGTTGAAGAACACCAGCTCGGCGCCGCTGCCGCCGGGCGCGGTGGTGGTCACCGCGCCCAGCAGCACGCCCGGCAACTCGCTCAGCGGCAGGCTGTAGGCGCCCTGGCCCGCCGCCCACAGCAGCGTGAGCATCAGCAGCGCGCCCAAACAGAGCAACAGGCTCGGGCCGGAGAGGCGGCGCGGCGTCCAGCGCAGGGCCGCCACCGCCGGCGCGGCCGCGTTCACGAGCGGTCCTCCATGCGCTGCTCGCCGGGCTGGCGCTGCGCCGACACGTCGGGCCACCAGGCCACGCGGTCGATCAGGTGCAGCACGTTGCCGTCGATGTCGCTGAGCGTGAGTTCCCACGCGCCCCAGGGCTGCCAGCGCGGCGACTCGCCTTCGAAGCGGTGCGCGTGCAGCGGCTTGCGCCCGCCCAGGCCGGTGCGGCAGGGGCGCAGCACGGCCGCGCGCAGGCTGGCGTGCAGCACGTGGATGCGC
Source organism: Hydrogenophaga sp. GW823-FHT04C09 (assembly GCF_058796355.1). NCBI lineage: Bacteria > Pseudomonadati > Pseudomonadota > Betaproteobacteria > Burkholderiales > Comamonadaceae > Hydrogenophaga > Hydrogenophaga sp. GW823-FHT04C09. Next base: position 177,288 of record NZ_JBXAIO010000010.1, read on the forward strand.
GGCACCTCGACGCGGTGGTGGCCGGGCGCGAAGCCCCGGTCGCCCGGCGTGGGCCGTTCCCAGCGCCCAGGCGTGGCGGCGCAGGCCCAGAGCTGCACCTGCAGCGGGCCGTGCGCCACCAGCGCGCACACGCCGGGAATGTGCTGCCGGCATTCGAAGCCCAGCACCTCGGTGTAGTCGGCCACCGCGCGGTGCAGGTCGGGCGTGCGCACGTTGGCGAGGTCGTGGCGCACGGCGTTCATGTCTTCACCACCTGGTCGTGCAGGCGCCCCACCACCTCGGGCAGGCGCGGGCCGAAGCCGAGCAGCTCCAGCGCGTCCAGGTGCACCAGGGTCTTGGCGGACGTGCGGCGCTGGAAAGCCGGCGTGAGCGCGAGTTCGGGGCGCTGCCAGAACTTCGCTTCGCCGCCGATGGCTTCGATGCCTTGCGTGGTGGTCAGGATCAGGTCGGGCGCGGCCTGCGCCATGGCCTCGGCCGTCATCGGCCGGTAACCCTGGAAACCGCCGAGCGCGTTGCGCGCGCCGATGAAGCGGATCAGCGCATCGGCCGCCGTCTTCTCGCCCGAGACCTGCGGGCTGCCGCTGTGCGAGAGCACGAACAGGATCTTCGGCCCCGGACCCTTGGCGGCTTGCACGCGCGCGCTCACGGCCTGCCAGCGCGCATCGAGCCGGGCCTGCAGCTCGCGCGCGGCGGCTTCGCGGTTCGAGGCGCGGCCCACGGCGGCGATCTTGCGGCGCACCTCGTCCCAGGTGTGGTCGGACGCCACCAGCTCCACGCGCACACCGGCGCTGCGCAGCTGGTCGATCACCACCGGTGGGCCGGCGTCGGTGCCGGCGATCAGCGCGTCGGGCCGCAGCGCGAGCAGGCCTTCGGCCGAGAGCTGGCGCATGTAACCCACCTTGGGCGTGGCCTGCGCCGCCGCCGGGTACAGACTGGTGGTGTCGGTGCCGACCAACTGGTCCTGCGCGCCCAGCGCGTAGACCACCTCGGTGATGCCGCCGCCCACCGTGATGAGACGCGGTGCAGGGGGGGCCGCCATCAGACCCAGGGGCGACCCCGCTGCCGCCATGGCCGAGAGGGCCTGCAGCGCGCGCCGGCGCGAGAGGGAGGAGGAATTGAACATCGGGGGTTCCCTGGAAACTGGAGAAAAGGCGTTCAGGGCAGACGGCCCACCGGCGCGAAGCCGGGCGTGTTCTGCCCGATGTGCCAGCACACGCCCGAGGGGTCGATCACCACGAACTCGGTGATGCCCCAGGGCTGCGCCGTCACCGGCGTGATGCGCGCGCCGTAACGGCCCGCGAGGTCCTGCGCCTCGACGTGCGCGCGCCAGGCGTGCACATCGGTCACCAGCAGGTGCATGACGAGGTTCTCGGCCAGCGCCTGTTCGTAGAAGTCCTGCAGCAGGAAGGGACAGTCGCCGACGCAGAAGTACGCCACGCCCCCACCCTCGGAACGCTGGGTGAAGCCCAGGTCGGCGTAGAAGCGCTTGGACAGCGCGAAGTCCTTCGCCGGCACGAAGGCCTTGATCTCGACGGCCTGCAGGGCGGCGGCGGCGGTGCTCATGCGGTCACCGCGCCGCTCGGCTGACCCGCGGCGGCGGCCTGCAGGTGCGCGACGATGTGGCGCCAGGCCTGCAGCTCGCTCTGGCCGGGCTTGCGCGCACCGAAGAACATGGCCATGAGTTCACCGCGCGCGTCGAAGGCCTCCACCGAGGTGACGACGCCGTCGCTGGTCGGCTTCTCGACCACCCACACGTCCTGGATCAGGTCCTCGCGCAGGTGCAGGTTGAAGCCGGGGTCGAGCACGTTGAGCCAGGCCTTGCCCTGGATCTCCATCGGCTCCACGCGCTTCACCGGCCCGGTGTGGATCTGGATGCAGCCCGGGCTGCCCACGAAGACCATGATGGGCGTGCCATCGAAGGCCGCTTCCATCAACAGCTCGCGCACCGCCGCCTTTTCCACGCGGTGCGTGTAGCGGCCCTCGACCAGGCGAAAGCCCTGCTGGCGCTCCAGGCCGAACTGCTTGAGCAGCGGGAAGAACTGGTGCGTGTCGGTCATCGCACCCCAGGCGGTGCCGAACGCGTTGGCGTCCACCAGGGGCTGGGGCGAGGCCGTGCCGGCCGTGTCGCGCGCCACGAATTCGATGTCGCGCTGATCGTCGCTGTGCGCGGCGATCACGCGCTGCCACGCGGCCAGGTCGGTCTGCTCGCGCACGTAGATCTTGTGCACGGCCACGCCGTGGCGGTCGAAGAACTGCAGGCTGGGCGTGCCCATGCCGGGCTGCGACTTGAGCGCCTCGGCCACCACGAAGCCCGCGTGCCACTGGTTGAAGAACAGGCGCAAGTCGATCTGCTCGCCCAGCGCCAGGCCCACGGGCCCGCTGGCCGAGACCTTCTGGTACACGCCGGTCTTCTCGTGCACCACGCTCTCGTTGCGCGTGAGGGCCATCAACGGGCCGCAGGCTTCGAGCGACTGCAGCAGGCCCAGCCAGTCGGGCTTGAGCGCGATGGCCTGCAGCGGCGCGCCGTGCGCGCCGCGGTGCGCGGCGATGGCCGCGCCTTCGCTCAGGCCCAGCGCTTCGGCGGCCTCCTTGGCCCGCAGGCCGCTGGCGCGCATGCCCTGGAAGGCGGTTCGGATGTCGTGGGCATTCATGTGCTTCTCCTGGAAGTGGGGTGGGGCCGGCGCGCGTCGGTCGGTCACTGCACGCGGGCGGGAACGGGGTGCCACAAGGGCGTGGGCGTGGCTTCGACGGCCATGGCCTCGGCGGTGTGCTCCAGCTCGAGCTGCCAGCGCGTGCGCAGGTTGGCCAGCATGGTCTGCATCGGCGGCGAGAGCTGCGGGTGCGCCGAGAGGTACAGCAGGTTGGACACCAGCTTGCGCGCCATGCACGGGCGGTGCGGGCAGTCGCGCGCGCTCTGCGCGTAGCCGGTCATCAGCGCCAGGGTGCCCGCGAGCAAGGCCTCCACGCTGGGCAGGGTGTACTCCTCGTCGGCGGTCGTCTCGGTGTGGTGGTCGGCTGCGGCGGGCATGGTGGCTCCTGTGAGGTGGCTAGAAGTCGGTGACGAGCGCCACCGAGAAGCTGCGGCCTGGCGCGGTGTAGGCGTCGAGCACGGGCGAGTTCGCGGCCACGCCGACGACGTTGGTCCACTCCCAGTACTTGCGGTCCGTCACGTTGTGGATCGCGGCGCTGAGCCGCGTGGCCTTGCTGACCTGCCAGCTCGCGCGCAGGTCCAGCGTGGTGGACGAAGGCGGTGCAAACTGGTTGGCCAGGTTGGCGTAGTTGATGTCGCTGGTGGACTTCTTCATCGTGTGCGCGACCACGGCGCCCAGCTTCCAGTCGCCCACGCGCTGGTCCACGCCGAGCAGCAGGCGCGCCGGGTTGACCGTGTTCAGCGGTGCGCCCAGGCGGGTGTCCTTGCCCTTGGTCTGGCCATAGGCCAGGCGCAGGTCGGTGGCCGGGCCGAGCGCGAACTTGCCCTTGAGTTCGAAACCGCTCAGGCGCACCTGGCCGCGGTTGACGGCCTGGTAGGTCAGGGGGTTGAGCGGGTTGCCCGCCTGGCCGCCCACCACCACGAGCTCTTCGATGAAGTCCTTGTAGCGGCCGGTGAACACGGCGGCCTCCCACTGCACCGGACCCACCTTGTCGCGCGCGCCGAGCTCCAGCGTGCGGCTGCTCTCGGGTTTGAGGTTGGGGTTGGGAATCGTGCGGTAGCTCGCGAGCGTGTTCTGGAAGTAGTTGTTGAGCTGCAGCGCGCTCGGCGCCTTGAAGCCGGCCGCGAGGTTGGCGAACAGGTTCAGCTCGGCGCCAGGGCGGAAGATCGCGCCCAGCTTGGGCGAGAGCGCCGAGTCCGACAGACTGGCCGGCTGCAGCGGGTACAGCGGACTGCCCTTGGCCTTGAGATCGAAACGGTCGTAGCGCAGCGCCGGGATGATGCTCCAGCGCTCGCTGGCGAACTCGCTCTGCACGAACAGCGCGGTGTTGGTCTCGCTGGTGGGCGGGAAGCGCTTGAGCGGGTAGCTCTCGTAGGCGGGCGCACCCACGCCGGTGACGATGTTGTCCATCTTCGCGACCGACACGTCCACGCCGTAGACCAGCTTCTGCCCCCAGTCGGCGCCCAGCGATCGGGCCTTCTCGGCCTGCAGCACGCCTTGCCAGAGCTTCTCGGTGTAGGTCACGTCGCGCACGCGGTAGGTGGGCGCGGCGCTGCGCCGCTCGGTCGAGACCTCCTGCGATTCGGCCTGCTGGTAGCCCACGGTGGCGCGCAACTCGTCGGCCCAGGCCGAGCTCACCTTGAAGCGGCCGTCCCAGCTCAGGCGCGTGCGCTCCATGTCGGTGGTGCCGTCCACGTCCTGCGTGGTGACGCCCATGCTGGTCGCGCGGGCCGTGTAGGCCTCGACCTCGCCCGACTTGTCCACGTGTTCCAGCGTGAGGGTGTGGCGCTGGCCCGCGCCGGGGGTGAGCACCACCTTGCCCAGCAGCGAGACGTTCTTGTCCTTCTGCGGGTTGGGCGCGGTGCGCGTGCTGTTGAGCGATTCGTTGGTGCCCTGGTTGTCCAGCTCGCCGCTGCGACCGACCTGCACGCTGCCCAGCCATTGCAGCGTGTCGTTCGGCGCGCCGACCAGCGTGACACCGACGCCGCGGCTGTCATCTTCGCTGTCGGCCTTGAGCCCCACGCGGCCACCGAAGGTCTTGCCCGGCTGGAGCAGGTCCTTGGGTTCGGTGGTGAACATCGCGACCATGCCGGCCAGGCCATCGGAACCATACAGCGCGGAGTTCGCGCCCCGCACGATTTCCACGCGCGAGATCAGGCCCAGGTCGTAGTAGTCGCGGCCGAACGAGGCCGAGCCGAACACGCCGCTGGAGAGTTCGCGCGGCACGCGGATGCCGTCGACCGTGAGCAGCACGCGGTTGCCTTCGAGACCCCGCAGGTTGAAGCCCGCGTTGCCATCGCGCCCGGTCGAGCCGGTGACGCCGCCGAAGCGCTGCGGCGCGCGGCGCACGCTCATGTTGGGCACCTCGCGCACGAGGTCGCGGATGTCCTGCACGCGCGCGGGGTCGAGGTCCTCGCCCGTGATCACGTCGATGCTGGCGGGCACCTCCTCGATCGCGCGCTCGCTGCGCGAGCCGCTCACCACCAACTCGCGCAAGGTGGATGCCTGAGCCACCTGGGTGGCCTGGGGCGCGGTCTGGGCCAGGGCCGGACCGGACAGCAGGGCGAGGCAGGCCAGGCAGAGCGGGCTGAGTCGCAGGGAAGAAAGGGAAAGGGAGACGGGGGAGCGCAAGGGGGTCAAGACGGCACCTGGATCCAGAGGGTGGAGGACAAGGCTGGCGTCACGACCTCAGGCGGGCTGCCGGGTGCGGGCTGGCTGGAGGATCGATTATATGCGAACGATTCTCATTTGCAAGACGTACCGATTCTCAGCACTGAATTGATAGCGCGCTCCGCGCACAATGCGCGCCTGTCAACCAAAAACGAAAGGAGTGGTCCCATGAAAGGCGACGCCCAAGTCATCACCCATCTGCAAGCGCAGCTCAAGAACGAGCTCACCGCCATCAACCAGTATTTCGTCCACTACCGCATGCTCAAGCACTGGGGCCTGGACAAGCTGGCGGCCAAGGAATACGAAGAGTCGATCGGCGAAATGAAGCACGCCGACAAGCTCATGGACCGCATCTTCACGCTCGACGGCCTGCCCAACCTGCAGGACCTGGGCAAGCTGCACATCGGCGAGGACGTGCCCGAGATCCTCAAGAGCGACCTGGGCCTGGAAACCGGCGCGCAGAAGACCATCAAGGACGGCATCGCCCACTGCGAATCGGTGCGCGACTACGTCTCGCGCGACCTGCTGCAGACGATCCTGGACGACACGGAAGAGCACATCGACTTCCTGGAAACCCAGATCGACCTGCTGGACAAGGTGGGCATCCAGAACTACCTGCAGAGCCAGATGGGCTCGGTCAGCTGACCGCTCCCGCCCCAGGCCGTTCCCTTCTTGCCACAGAGCCCCGCCTTTTCGCGGGGCTTTTTTTGGTCTTTTGAATACGATCAATTATCATTTGCGCACACGTTCACCTTGAACCACCCTTTTTCCGTCCCGCCCAGCCCCATGATCGTTTGCGTTTGCCACCGAGTCAGTGACCAGACCATCGCACGTTGTGCGCGGTCCGGCATGGCATTCGACGACATCCAGCTCGAGCTGGGCGTGGCCACCCAGTGCGGCCAGTGCGAGTCCTGCGCGCGCACCCTGTGGTCGGAGTGCACACCCCACCAGTCGGTGGTGCACCTGCAGCTGCACCCCACCACCCTGCCCGCCCAGGCCGCTGCGGCCTGAGCACCGCAGGGCTTTCCCCCTCCTGACTTTCCCTGCCCGGCCCGCATCGGGCGAAATCGCTGCCGCATACTGCGGCTGGTGGTGTTGGCCTTCGCCATTCCTTCCCGAAAAGTCACAGGCACCCGAACGCTTTACGCGGTTTCACTCACTAGGGTTTTCCCGCCCGGCGCTTTAGAATGCGCAATTCCTTTCCGCATCGCAAGATAACGACCCGCTGGAGACAAGAGCATGAGCATGGAAAACAGCCCTGAGAACAAGCGCGCCGAGCTGCGCCGAGCCGCCCTCGAATACCACGAGTTCCCAGTCCCCGGCAAGGTGTCGATCGCCGCCACCAAGCAGCTCACCAACCAGCGCGACCTCGCCCTGGCCTACTCGCCCGGTGTGGCGGCGCCCTGCGAAGAGATCGTGGCCAACCCGGTCAACGCCTACAAGTACACCGCCCGCGGCAACCTCGTGGCGGTCATCACCAACGGCACCGCCGTGCTCGGCCTGGGCGACATCGGCCCGCTGGCGGCCAAGCCGGTGATGGAAGGCAAGGGCGTGCTCTTCAAGAAGTTCGCCGGTGTCGACGTGTTCGACATCGAGATCAACGAGAAGGACCCGGTGAAGCTGGTCGAAGTGATCGCCGCGCTGGAGCCGACCTTCGGCGCGATCAACCTCGAGGACATCAAGGCACCGGACTGCTTCTACGTCGAGCGCGAACTGCGCAAGCGCATGAAGATCCCCGTGTTCCACGATGACCAGCATGGCACGGCCATCACGGTGGCGGCGGCGATGCTCAACGGCCTGAAGGTCGCGGGCAAGGACATCGGTCAGGTCAAGCTGGTGACCTCGGGCGCGGGCGCGGCGGCGCTGGCCTGCCTGAACCTGCTGCTCAAGGTCGGGCTCAAGCGCGAGAACGTGTTCGTCACCGACCTGGCCGGGGTGGTCTATGAGGGCCGAGAGGAACTCATGGACGACGACAAGCGCCAGTACATGCAGAAGACCGACAAGCGCAAGCTCGCCGAAGTGATCGTCGGCGCCGATGTGTTCCTCGGCCTCTCGGCCGGCGGCGTGCTCAAGCCCGAGATGGTGGCGTCGATGGCGGCCAAGCCGGTGATCTTCGCGCTGGCCAACCCGAATCCCGAGATCGCGCCCGAGGACGCGCACGCGGTGCGCAACGACGTCATCATGGCCACGGGCCGCACCGACTACCCGAACCAGGTCAACAACGTCCTGTGCTTCCCCTACATCTTCCGCGGCGCGCTCGACGCGGGCGCCTCCACCATCACCGATGAGATGGAGATCGCCGCGGTGCACGCCATTGCCGAGCTGGCGCAGGCCGAGCAGAGCGAGGTGGTCGCGGCGGCCTATGCCGGCGAGAAGCTGGCCTTCGGTCCCGAGTACCTGATCCCCAAGCCGTTCGACCCGCGCCTGATGATGAAGATCGCGCCGGCCGTGGCGCAGGCCGCCGTCGACAGCGGCGTGGCCCAGCGGCCGGTGCCCGACATGGCGGCCTACCGCGAGAAGCTGCAGAGCTTCGTGTTCGCCTCGGGCACCATCATGAAGCCGATCTTCTCGGCGGCGAAGGCCGCGGCCCGCAAGCGCGTGGCCTACGCCGAAGGCGAAGAAGAACGGGTGCTGCGCGCCTGCCAGATCGTGGTGGACGAAGGCCTGGCCCGTCCCACGCTGATCGGCCGCCCGGCCATCATCGCCCAGCGCATCGAGAAGTTCGGCCTGCGCCTGCGCGAGGAGCTGGACTACGACGTCGTCAACGTCGAGCAGGACGACCGCTACCGCGACTTCTGGCAGACCTACCACCGCATGACCGAGCGCAAGGGCGTGACCCAACAGCTCGCCAAGATCGAGATGCGCCGGCGCCTCACGCTGATCGGCGCCATGCTGCTGCACAAGGGCGAGGTGGACGGCCTGATCTGCGGCACCTGGGGCTCCACCCAGCACCACCTGAAGTACATCGACCAGGTGATCGGCAAGCGCGAGGGCGGCAGCCCCAGCACCGCCCAGGACGTGCGCATCTACGCCTGCATGAACGGCCTCATGCTGCCCGGCCGCCAGGTGTTCCTGGTCGACACACACGTCAACTACGACCCCACGCCCGAAGAGCTGTGCGAGATCACGGTGATGGCGGCCGAGGAAATGCTGCGCTTCGGCCTGCAACCCAAGGCGGCCCTGCTGTCTCACTCCAACTTCGGCTCCAGCGACGAACCCAGCGCCATCAAGATGCGCCGCACGCTGGCGCTGCTGCGCGAGCAGGCGCCCTGGCTGGAGGCCGACGGCGAAATGCACGGAGATGTGGCACTGGACCCCAACGCGCGCCACACCCTGATGCCCAACTCCACGCTGAAGGGCCCCGCCAACCTGCTGGTGCTGCCCAACATCGATGCCGCCAACATCGCCTACAACCTGCTCAAGACCGCGGCGGGCGGCAACATCGCGGTCGGGCCGGTGCTGCTGGGGGCCGACAAACCGGTGCACATCCTCACCGCCAGCGCCACCGTGCGTCGCATCGTCAACATGACAGCCCTCACCGTGGCGGATGCCAACGTCTCGCGTTGACGCCTCCCAAACAAGCAAGCGCTAACTTTTACACACATTCTCGGCGCGGAGATTTGCTGAATATTTCAGCAGGCGCTTGCTTTTTCCCCCCGGCTCAGGCACACTAGCGCGCTTGGATTTCAGGGTTAACCCGCCCTCCAGTGCGACGCAAAATAATGCTTTGGCATTGCTTTCAGAAGGTGCTGGCGGCGGGTTGATGTCTTCAGGAGCTGGGAATTTCATGGGTCTGAAACAGATCCGGGCTCGTGTCGGGAAGGCCAGGGGAGTGGCCCTCGCCGCCGTTCTGGCGGCGGTATTGGGCACCATTGCGGTGCAGGCCCGCGCCCCGAATGCTTCATGGTCCGATCCGGGTGCCGCGTCGGTGGTGGTCACGGGACTGCCGCCGCAAGGTCAGGACGTGATGAACCAGATCCGGCAAGGCGGGCCCTTCCGATACGACAAGGACGGCTCGGTGTTCGGCAACCGCGAACGCCTTCTGCCCAGCGAGAAGCGCGGGTACTACCGGGAATACACGGTGCCCACGCCGGGTCTGAACCACCGGGGAGCCCGGCGGATCGTGTGTGGCGGGTTGAAGCCCCGGGCCCCTGAAGCGTGTTATTACACCGAAGACCACTACAGCAGCTTTCGGCTGATCGTGCAGTGAACCTTCGGTGGTGTGAACGGATTTTTAACTTTGACCTTAGAAAGAGACGCGGAGATGGACACGCCACTTCGTAACGTACGCCCCAACATCGTTCAGTCGATTCGCGCCCATGGCGTGAAAGACCTGCAGGCCGCGGCCGAGCACCTGGGGCATCACTTCCTGTACGCCAACCTGGCCAAGGCCCAGAGCAAGCAGGACGTGTTGGAGTTGATCGCTGCCCAGTACACCTTGCCGTCGCACTTCGGCAAGAACTTCGACGCGCTCTACGACTGCATGACCGACATGGTCCACAAGTCGGGCCCGCAAACCGGCTTCATCGTGGTGCTGGAGCACATTCCGGCGCACGCCAAGTTCGACAAGGAAGCGCGCGAGCAGCTGCTCGACATCTTCCGCGACGCCGCCGATTACTGGTCGGACCGCAAGATCCCGTTCCGCTGCTTCTATTCGTTCTCCGTGGCGCGCGCGCCCAAGGGCGAAGAGCCGATCGAGGTGCAGACCGACGAGCCCATGCCCACCGACAAGATTCTGGACGTGAGCCCGATGGCGCTGCGCATGAGCAGCCCGTTCAACGCGGGTTACTGGCTGGCCGCCGCCTGATCGCGGTCGTCCCGCTCGCCCAAAAGCCGCTGCAGCCCAGCGGCTTTTTTCATGCCTTCGCGGGGGTGGCCTGCGCCAGCGCGACGTATTCGCTCACCGGCACCTCTTCGGCCCGGCGTTGCAGGTCGAAGTCGCCCGTGAAGCCTTGTTCGTCGAGCCAGCGGCCCAGGGTGTTGCGCAGGATCTTGCGGCGCTGGCTGAACGCCACCTGAACCATCGCCCCATAGCGCGCCACGTCCAGCGCGGGCGGCGCGGCCAGCGGCACCATGCGCACGATGGCGCTGTCCACCCGGGGAGGCGGGTCGAAACTCTCCGGTGGCACGAACAGCACGTTGTCCATCGCGTAGCGCCACTGCAGCATCACCGACAGGCGGCCATAGTCCGCCGTGGCGGGGCGCGCCACCATGCGGTCGATCACCTCTTTCTGCAGCATGAAGTGCTGGTCCTGCACGACCGCGACGTGGTCGAGCAGGTGGAACAGGATGGGCGTGGAGATGTTGTAGGGCAGGTTGCCCACCACGCGCAGGCGCCGCTCGGTGTCCAGCCGCTGGGCCAGCGCGCTGAAGTCCACCTTGAGCACGTCCGACTCGATCACGTCGAGCTGGCCGTGCTCGCGCAGGCGCACGGCCAAGTCGCGGTCGAGTTCGATCACCGTCAACCGGCCCAGGCGCTCCACCAGGGGCTGCGTGAGCGCGGCCAGGCCAGGCCCGATCTCGACCATGGCGTCGCCCGGCGCCGGCGCGATGGCGGTCACGATGGCATCGATGATGGCGCTGTCGGTCAGGAAGTGCTGGCCGAACCGCTTGCGGGCGATGTGCTTCATGCGATGGCTGGCGTCGCGCCGCGCGGCAATGGCCTCACGGCTGCGGCGGGTCGCGGTACTCGACGTAGGCCCGGCTGCGCGTGTCCTGCGTCCAGACCCGCAAGGCGTCTTCGAGCTTCTTCTCACGCGCCAGCCCGCGCACCATGTCGCGCTGTTCGCGCTGCGTGAGCGTGGCCTGCCGGCGCTCGTCGACGCGGATCAGGTGCACCCCGAAACGCGACACCAGCGGTGCCGACATCTCGCCCGGGCGCAAAGCGTTCATGGCCTGCTCGAACTCGGGCACGAACATACCCGGCCCGGCCCATCCGAGGTCGCCGCCCTGGCTGGCCGAGCCGTCCTGGCTGTGCTCGCGCGCAAGCGCTTCGAAGTTGGCCTGGCCGCTGGCGATCTGCTGGCGGAAACCGGCAAGCCGCGCGACCGCGTCCGCCTGGCTCAGCTGCGGCCCTGTGCGCAGCAGGATGTGGCGCGCCCGGGTCTGCGTGACGACGGCGTCGGGCATGCCCGCCTGCTTTTTCTCGATCACCTTGAGCACGTGAAAGCCGGCCGGGCTGCGCAACGGTCCGGCCACGCCGCCCGCGTTGAGCGTGCGCGTGGCGTCCACGAACAGGGTGGGCAGGCGATTGGCGGGGCGCATGCCGAACAGGCCTCCGTTGGCCCGCTCGGGCGCATCGGACGACTCGCGCGCGAGCTGGGCGAAGTCAGCACCGGCGCGGGCCCGATCGGCCACCCCTTGCGCGCGGGCCTGCAGTTCCTGGATGCGCTCGGGCGTGGCGCCCTCGGGCACCGCCACCAGCACGTGGGCGAGGTTGAGCTCCAGGCTCGCGAGGTCGTTGTTGCCACGCTGCTCGCGGATGAAGTCGTCGATGTCCGCATCGGTCACGCGAACGCGGGAATCAACCTGGCGTTCCTGCACGCGCTGCAACAGGATCTGGTTGCGCAGGTTGTTGCGGAAGCGGTTGATGTCGATGCCTTCGGCCGCCAGGCGGCGCCGAAGCTCGTCGGGGCTGAGCTGGTTCTGCGCCGCGATGGCCTGTTCGGCCTGCGTGACGGCGGCTTCGTCGACCGTGATGCCGAGCTCGCTCGCCTGTTGCGTCTGCGCCCGCTCGTTGATGATCTGTTCCAGCACCTCGCGCACCAGCACGTCGCGCGCCGGCATGGCCGTGCCTTCCTGGGCGATCTGCTGCTCCACGCGCAACAGGCGCTGGCGCACCTCGTTGTTGGTGACCGGCTCGGAATTGACCAGGGCAACGATGAAATCGGCCGTGCCCTGCTGGGTCGGCGCGGCGGCTGCGGTGCTGCGCGGCAGGTTGAGCTGGCCTGAGGACCGCAGGCCTTGCGCCTGGGCGGTGCAGGCCCACATCAGGGGCAGGCACAACAACCAAGTGGACAGGCGTGAGGGGGCGGTGTGGCGATCAGTCATATTGTTGGAACCGGCTGGGCGGGTTGATTTCTTCGCGCAGGTATTGGTAGCGCGGCACGTTGTCCTTCAGCGTCTTCAACGGATTGGAGCCGAGGCGGGAGAAGCCGGAGAACTCCAGCTGGAACAGGATACGCTGGTTGGCGGAGGAGGCGCTGCGCTGCAGCCGCTCCAGCACGACGCGCCCGATCCAGCAACCGGCATCGTACTCAAAGCCCGCCACCAGATCGACCACCTTGCGGTCGGGCACGCTGTAGTTGATGCGGCCCACGCTGTACCACTGGCCCGCGCCCAGGCCACGGCCCGGCACGCCGGTTTTCGCGGGGGTCTCCCATAGGTCGTTGAGCGGCCACTGCCAGCCGAAGTCGTACTGCTCGCTGCTGCCGCGCTGCACGCGGTAGGCCGCGCTGAACACGCGGTAGCGGCTGGGCATGTAGCGCACACCCAGCGTGGTGCGCACCGACTCGCGTGCACCCGGGCTGTACTGGAAATTGGTGTCGACGGTCCAGCGCGGCGTCCACTGCACGCGCGTGGCCAGCAGGATATCGCTCAGGCGATCGGTCACCGGCGCGCCACCCGACAGGGCACTGGTGTTGGGCAGGAAGACGTTCTGGTCGCGGATCAGGTAACGCTGGGCCAGCCCGACGCGCACGATCTCGGCGCCGGAATCCGGATCGAGCAGGCGCGAACTCGCGCCCACGGTGAAGGCGCGCGTGTCCGAGATGCGATCGTTGCCGCCGAACACGTTCTCCGAGAAGATGGTCGCGAAATTGAAGTCGTTCGCAGCGGAATCGTAATTGGGCAGCAGGCGCTGATCGCGGTAGGGCGTCCAGGTGAAGAAGGCGCGCGGCTCCAGCGTCTGAACGAACGCGCGGCCAAAATAGCTCGTGTCGCGCTCAAAGATGAGCCCGCTGTCCAGGCTGACCGTGGGCAGCACGCGCGAAGCGGTGCGCGAGCCATCGGCCAGAGGACTGTCGAATTGGTATTGCGTGGTGTGCAGCTGCGCGCGCGGTTTGAAGAACCAACCCGGTGCCTCCCAGCGGCGGCTCAACTCGGCGATCGCCAGCGAGCGCGAGCCGTTGGTCTGGCGGGTAAGCAGGGGGTCGGACTCGAAACGCGTGTACTCCGTCAGCACAGAATAGTTCCAGTCGTTCACCCCTGCGATTTGCCCGTCGCTGCGGGCGTAGCGCAGCGAGAGAGAGGGCAGGCGATCGTAGGGAGGGGTGATCGGGGACTGGACGTCCTGCAGGGTCTGCCACCGATACATGCCGGCGGAAAACGCCCAAGGGCCCCGGTACCAGCCGTAGGACACGTCACTGCCGAGCAAACGCGTGGTCAGCGAGGAGGTGGCACGCGGGAAGTCTCGCCAATAGTCGTTGTCGCTCACTCGGTTGAGGTTGAGCGTCACGGCCGATGTCCCGCCGAGTCCAAGACCAGTGCTGCTGAGATTCTGGTAGTGCTGCAGCGAATAGCCCCAGCGATCCGCGTCGCGCAGGGGGTCGGATGGCAGGAATGAACCGCGCACCTGCCCCGAGTAGCTCGGCTGCAGGTAGCGCACCTCGGCACCCAGCTCCAGGCCACGCTTGCTCATCAGCGTCGGGTAGATCGTGGCATCGAGGTTGGGCGCGATGTTGAGGTAATAGGGCAGCGTGAGCTCAAGCCCGTTGATGTTGTCCAGGTTCAGTGTCGGTGGCAACAGACCTGACTTGCGCTTGTCGGTCAGCGGAAAAGTGAAATAAGGAGCCGCCAGAACGGGGACGCCCTTGAACTCCAGCACCCCCCCGGTGGCGGTGCCCATCTCCTCCACATTGTCGAAATCGATGCGCGTGGCCCGGACCAGCCAGGCGGGCATCCAGTCGGCGCCTGGCGTGCGCGGGCAGGTAGAGTAGCGGGCCTGGTGCGCTGTCGCATGGTCCTCGCCCAGGAAGTCGAGCCGGCTGGCATCCCCCTTGCCTTCGTTCTGGAGCAGTGTGAAATTGGGTTTTTGGAACTGGCCTTTGAAGGTGTCCACGTTGATCTGCAGCTCGGGACCTTCGAAACGATCGCCATTGCGGTTGATCAGCACGTTGCCGGTGGCCTTGGCCTCGCTGTCGCGCTGGTCGAATTCCAGCCGATCGGCACGGATCACGGTGTCATGCCGGCGCAGTTCGGCATTCCCCTCGACGGTGGTGACGCTGTCGGTCTGCCCTTCGATGCGATCGCCCCGGACGAAGGTCGGCGCCTGCTGGCGCGCGTCCTCCGGCAGACTTTCCTGCAACAGGCGGCTGGGCTTGAGGTGCACGGTGGCTTCATCGCCATCGCCCGACTGCGCGCGCACGGCGCCGGGCACGAACAGCGCGCCCCAGGCCATCACGGCCAGCAGCACATGCACCGCGCGCGCCACAGGCGCCGCCACGAATTGCGGGTTGGCGAGGACTCCGTGCGGGCGCTTGGAGGGCAACGGATCGGTGCGGCGGTTCAAGGGTGGAATTCGGTGGTCCGGCTGCCAGAACGGGCCCGGAGGCCAGTCGCCGCGATGCAGGGGGTTTGTAGAATCAAGGGCGATTATCCACTGCCCGACACCCGGACAGGTCGCACGGCCACCCACGTCCCACCACCCGCCTCCATGAGCCCGTCCCACCCCGCCGTCACCTGGGCCGATCCGGTTCGGGAAGCCGCCTTTCACGCCTGGATACAGCCGCTGGCCGCCCGCCTGGGCCTGCTGCCCGGCACCCTGCGCCCCGCCTCGGCCGACGCGAGCTTTCGCCGCTACCTGCGCCTGGACGCGCAAGCCGGCGGCAGCCTGATCGTGATGGACGCGCCACCGGCGCAAGAGAACTGCCAGCCCTTCGTGCACGTGGCCGGTCTGCTGCGCGAGGCCGGCCTGCTGGTGCCCGAGATCCTGGCTTGGGACGAACCGCAGGGCTTCATGTTGCTGAGCGACCTCGGCCACCAGACCATGCTCGACGGCATCGACGCCGAGAGGCCGCAGGCCAACCACGCGCGCTACATGCAGGCGCTGGACGCGCTGCTGGCCTGGCAGCTGGCCTCCAAACCCGGTGTGCTGCCGCCCTACAACGACGCCCCGCTGCGCCGCGAGCTGCAGCTCTTTCCCGACTGGTACTTGGCGCAGCACAAAGGCCTCGCGCTCGATGCCACGCAGGCGCAGACACTGCAGAAGACCTTCGACACCATCGTCGCGCACAACCTCGCGGCGCCACAGGTCTACGTGCACCGCGACTTCATGCCGCGCAACCTCATGTTGCCGCTGCAACCCGGTGATACACCCGCGCGCCAGCTCGGCGTGCTCGACTTCCAGGACGCGGTACACGGCCCCATCACCTACGACGTGGCAAGCCTGATGCGCGACGCCTTCCTGAGCTGGGACGAGGACTTCGTGATCGACGTCACCGTGCGCTACTGGGAAAAGGCGCGCGCGGCCGGCCTGATGGACTTCGAGGACTGGCACAGCGACTTCGGCGCTTTCTACCGGGGCGTGGAGTGGATGGGCCTGCAGCGCCACCTGAAGGTGGCCGGCATCTTCGCGCGCCTCACCCTGCGCGACGGCAAACCCAAGTACCTGGCCGACGCGCCGCGCTTCATCGGCTACATCCGACACACGGCGCACCGTTACCGCGCGCTCGGCCCGTTCCTGAAGATGCTCGACGAGATCGAAGGCCTGCAGGCCGCCTCCGGCTACGCCTTCGGGCGCGTCTGAGCATGCCGCGCTTCCACTGCCCGGCGCCACTGCTCGAGGGCCAGCCCCTTGCGCTGCCCGCCGCCGCGGCGCGCCATGTGCAGGTGTTGCGCCTGCAACCCGGTCAGATCATCACGCTGTTCAACGGCCAGGGCGGCGAGTGGGACGCCACCATCACCCGCATGGGCCGCAGCGACGTGGAGGTAGTGCTCGGCGCGCACCACGCCACCGAACGCGAGCCCGCCCGCGCGGTGCACCTGGCGCTGGGCATGCCGGCCAACGAGCGCATGGACTGGCTGGTGGAGAAAGCCGCTGAACTCGGCGTGGCCAGCCTGCAGCCGCTGCACACCTCGCACAGTGTGCTGCGCTTGAGTGGCGAACGTGCGACAAAAAAACAGGCGCACTGGCAATCGGTGGCGGTGGCGGCATGTGAACAGTGCGGCGGCAACCGCGTGCCCACGGTGCACCCGGTGAGCGACTTCGCTTCATGGCTGAAGGCGCTTGCGCCCGCCGATGCGGCAACCCCCTCGCTGCGCTGCCTGCTCTCGCTGGCCGAAGGCACGCAGCCGCTGGCGAACGCCTTGGCACAGGCACCGGCCCAGGCGCCGGTCTGCTTCCTCAGCGGCCCCGAAGGGGGCCTGAGCCCGAGCGAAGATGCGCTGGCCCGCGCGGCCGGATTCCTGCCTGTCACGCTTGGGCCGCGCGTGCTGCGCGCCGAGACGGCCGCGCTCGCGGCGCTCACGCTCGCGCTGGGCTGACGCGCTCAGGCCGGCGCGAGCCGGAACACCTGCACGACACCGGCCAGGCGCCGGGCCTGGTCCTTGAGGCTCTCGGCCGCGGCCGCGCTCTCCTCCACCAGAGCCGCATTCTGCTGCGTCATCTGGTCCAGCTGCGTCACCGCCACGTTCACCTGCCCGATCCCGTCGCTCTGCTCTCCCGCCGC
>NZ_JBXAIO010000011.1:0-113769 GCF_058796355.1 Hydrogenophaga sp. GW823-FHT04C09
GAGAAGGCGACGTGGATGGCCGGCGAGGGCATCCAGATCTTCGGCGGCAACGGCTACATCAACGAGTACCCACTGGGGCGCCTGTGGCGCGACGCCAAGCTGTACGAGATCGGTGCGGGCACGAGCGAAATCCGCCGCATGCTCATCGGTCGCGAACTGTTCGCCGAGACGATGTGAAGGTCCGAGGCCTCTTGAGCGGACAATCCCACCCATGAGCAACGATCTTCAACACCTTCTCGAACACAACCGCCGCTGGGCGGCCCAGGTCGAGGCCGAGCGTCCCGGCTTCTTCACCAAGCTCTCGCAACAGCAGAGCCCGCGCTACATGTGGATCGGCTGCTCCGACAGCCGCGTGCCGGCGAACCAGATCACCGGCCTGGACCCGGGCGAGGTCTTCGTGCACCGCAACGTGGCCAACGTGGTGGTGCCCACCGACCTGAACTGCCTGTCGACGGTGCAGTACGCGGTCGATGTGCTCAAGGTCGAGCACCTGATGGTGGTGGGTCACTATGGCTGCGGCGGCGTGCTCGCCGCGCTGCGCGACACGCGCGTGGGCCTGGCCGACAACTGGCTGCGCCACATCAAGGACGTGCGCGACCGCCACTCCGCCCTGTTGGCGGGCCTGTCCGAAAGCCACCGGCACGACGCGCTGTGCGAGCTCAACGCCATCGAGCAGGTCGTCAACGTGGCGCAGACCACCGTGGTGCAGGACGCCTGGACCCGCGGTCAGCCGCTCGCGCTGCACGGCTGGGTCTATGGCCTCAAGGACGGCCTCGTGCAGGACCTGCAGATGACCGTGCGCGGCAACCCCGATCTCGACGCGGTCTACCTGCGCGCCATCGAAGGCGTGGCGGTGCGGTCACGCGACTGAGTTCCACAGGGCCGCGTGCGCCGGCCCGATCCCCTTTCACTTTTGTTCATCAGGAGTTTTCACCATGTCCGCAGATCCCATCGTCATCGTCGGCGCCGCGCGCACGCCCATGGGCGCCTTCCAGAGCGACTTCGCCAGCCTGTCGGCCCACGACCTCGGTGGCGCGGCCATCCAGGCGGCGGTGCAGCGCGCCGGGGTGGATCCGGCCCAGGTGGACGAAGTGCTGTTCGGCAACTGCCTGATGGCGGGCCAGGGCCAGGCGCCCGCGCGCCAGGCCGCGTTCAAGGGTGGCCTGCCGAAGTCGGCTGGCGCCGTCACGCTGTCCAAGATGTGCGGTTCGGGCATGAAGGCCACCATGCTGGCGCACGACATGCTCGCCGCCGGCAGCGCCACCGTGATGGTCGCGGGTGGCATGGAAAGCATGACCAACGCGCCCTACCTGCTGCAGAAGGGCCGGGGCGGTTACCGCATGGGCCACGACAAGGTGTACGACCACATGATGCTCGACGGCCTGGAAGACGCCTACGAAGCCGGCCGCTCCATGGGCACTTTCGGTGAAGACTGCGCCGCCAAATACAGCTTCACGCGCGAACAGCAGGACGCGTTCGCCATCGCGTCGGTCACGCGTGCCAAGGCCGCCACCGACAGCGGCGCCTTCGCCGCCGAGATCACGCCCGTCACCGTGAAGGACCGCAGCGGCGAGCGCGTGGTGTCCACCGACGAAGGCCCAGGCAAGGTCAAGCTCGACAAGATTCCCGCGCTCAAGCCCGCGTTCAAGAAGGACGGCACCATCACCGCCGCCTCCAGCTCATCCATCAACGACGGTGCCGCCGCTCTGGTGCTGATGCGCGAGTCCACCGCGAAGCAGCTCGGCGCGAAGCCGCTGGCGCGCATCGTGGCCCATGCCACGCACGCCCAGGAGCCGAACTGGTTCGCCACCGCGCCCGTGGGCGCCACGCAGAAGCTGCTGGAGAAGACCGGCTGGCAGGTCGGCGACGTCGACCTGTGGGAGATCAACGAAGCCTTCGCCGTGGTGCCGATGGCGCTCATGGCCGAGTTGAAGATTCCGCACGAGAAGGTCAACGTCAACGGCGGCGCCTGCGCGCTGGGCCACCCCATTGGCGCCAGCGGCGCGCGCATCCTGGTCACGCTGCTGCACGCGCTGAAGGCGCGGGGCGGCAAGAAGGGCGTGGCCACCCTGTGCATCGGCGGTGGCGAAGCCACGGCCATGGCGATCGAACTGGCCTGAGGCCCGGCGCACCACCATGCTCACCGTGCTGGTGATCGGCGCGTCTCGCGGCATCGGCCTGGAGATCGTGCGCCAATACCTGGAAGCGGGCGAGCGCGTGATCGCCACCGCCCGCGACGACGCCGGCCTGGAGCGCCTGCGCGAACTCGGTGCCGAGCCGCTGCGTGTGGACGTGGCCGACCCCGCCAGCGTGAGCGGCCTGGCCTGGTCGCTCGATGGCGAGGAACTCGACGTGGCCCTGTACGTGGCGGGCGTGCTCGACCCCCACGGCGCGAAGACGCCGCCCACGCGCGAGGCCTTCGACCGCGTGATGCACGCCAACGTGCTCGGCCTGATGCAGGCCATGCCTCAGGTGATGCCGGCGGTCGAGGCGGCCGGTGGGGTTTTCGCGGCCTTCTCCAGCGAAATGAGCCAGGTCGGCCTGGTGGACGGCAGCGACGCCTGGCTGTACCGCGTGAGCAAGGCGGCCGTGAACATGGCCGTGGCCAGTGCCCGGCACAGTTACCCGGGCGCCACCTGCGTGGCGCTGGACCCGGGCTGGGTGCAGACCGACATGGGCGGCGGTGCCGCGCCGCTGACGGTCGAACGCAGCGTGGCCGGGCTGCGCCGCGTGCTGGCCTCGCTCACTCCCGAAGACAACGGCCGCCTCATCCACCACGACGGCCGGCGCGCCGCCAGCTGGTAACCCTCTCTCCTGCGAAAGACGCTTCCATGCCGCTCAACCAAGACCAACTCATGATCCGCGACGCGGTGCGCAGTTTTGCCCAGGAGCAGCTGTGGCCGCACGCGGCGAAGTGGGACAAGGAGCACCACTTCCCGAAGGACGTGCACCAGGGCCTGGCCGAGTTGGGCGCCTATGGCATCTGTGTTCCCGAAGCGCTGGGCGGTGCGGGGCTGGACTACGTGACCCTGGCCGTGGTGCTGGAAGAAATCGCGGCCGGTGACGGTGGCACCAGCACCGCGATCTCGGTCACCAACTGCCCGGTCAACGCCATCCTGATGCGCTATGGCAATGCCCAGCAGCAGGACCAATGGCTGCGCCCGCTGGCCGCCGGCCAGATGCTGGGCGTGTTCTGCCTGACCGAACCGCACGTGGGCAGCGACGCCTCGGCGCTGCGCACGACGGCGGTGAAGCAGCCCGACGGCGACTACGTGATCAACGGCGTCAAGCAGTTCATCACCAGCGGCAAGAACGGCCACCTGGCGATCGTGATCGCGGTGACGGACAAAGGCGCGGGCAAGAAGGGCATGAGCGCCTTCCTGGTGCCCACGAACACCCCGGGTTATGTGGTCGCGCGGCTGGAGGACAAGCTGGGCCAGCACAGCAGCGACACGGCGCAGATCAATTTCGAGAACTGCCGCGTGCCGGCCGAGAACCTGATCGGCGGGGAGGGGGAGGGCTACCGGATCGCGTTGTCCGCGCTGGAAGGTGGTCGCATCGGCATCGCGGCGCAGAGCGTGGGCATGGCGCGCAGCGCGTTTGAGTGTGCGCTCACCTATTCGAAGCAGCGGGAGAGTTTTGGCCAGCCGATCTTCAACCACCAGGCGGTCGGGTTCCGGCTGGCCGAGATGGCGACACAGATCGAGGTGGCGCGCGCGATGGTGCACCATGCGGCGGCCTTGCGCGACGCCGGGGAGCCCTGCCTGAAGGAGGCCGCCATGGCCAAGCTGTTCGCCAGCGAGATGGCGGAGAAGGTGTGCTCGGACGCGATCCAGGTGCACGGGGGCTACGGGTATGTGAGCGATTTCCCGGTGGAGCGCATCTACCGGGATGTGCGGGTGTGCCAGATCTATGAAGGCACTTCGGACGTGCAGAAGATTTTGATCCAGCGGGCGCTGGCCTGATTTTTCTCCGGCAAGAGCGGTCATCGGCCGTGAGGGTGGCCGATGACCTCTTGGTGTGCGGGCGGTGACGCTCCTACATCCCTTCTGGCTCATGGGTGCCTGGCGTTCTGCGCAGCGGGGTAAAGGAGGAGGCGGCACCAGCCGCCGGGGGACACCCGCGGAGCAGAGCGCCGGGCGCCCATGAGCCCGCGAGGTCCAGGCATGAAAGGCGCGGAATGCACCCGTCCCTCGTATGATCGCGCCACCATGAACATCATCATCCTGGGAGCCGGCCGCGTGGGCGAAAGCGTCGCGGAAAGCCTGGTCTCCGAGCAGAACGACATCACCGTGATCGACATGGACCCGGCCCGCCTGCGCGCGCTGGAAGAACGGCTGGACCTGCGGGGCGTGGTCGGCAACGGCATCCAGCCCTCCGTGCTGCGCGAAGCCGGCGCGCAGGACACCGACATGCTCATCGCCTGCGCCGCGCACGACGAAACCAACCTGGTCGTCTGCAAAGTCGCACACGACGTGTTCAACGTGCCCAGCACCATCGCCCGCCTGCGCTCCCCCGAATTCACCGAAGGCGACGAACTGTTGGGCAAGAACGGCTTCGCGGTCGACCACGTGATCTGCCCCGAGGAGTCGGTGATGCGCTACATCCACCAGCTCATCAGCTACCCCGAAGCCCTGCAGGTGCTCGAGTTCGCCGACGGCCGAGCCAGCCTGATCGCGGTGCGCGCGGCGCACGGCGGCGCCCTGGTGGGCCACACCATCGGCGAAATCCGCGAACGCTTTCCCCATGCCGAGATGCGCGTGGTCGCGCTCTACCGGCTCGACACCGAAATGGAAGCCACGCCGCAGACCCGCATCCTCGCGGGCGACGAGGTGTTCGTGCTCGCCGACACCGAGAAGATCCGCCACGTGCTGGGCGCGGTCCACAACATCGACAAACCCGTGCGCCGGCTCATGATCACCGGCGGCGGCAAGGTCGGCCTGCGGCTGGCGCGCAGCCTCGCGGGCCAGTGCGAAGTGAAGATCATCGAGCGCGACCTCAAGCGCTGCGAGTACCTGGCCAGCCAGCTGCCCTCGAACATGCTGATCCTGCAAGGCGACGGCGCCGACGAGGAGCTGCTGCTGGACGAGAACGTGGGCGAGATGGACATGTTCCTCGCGCTCACCAGCGACGACGAGGACAACATCATGTCCGCCATGCTGGCCAAGCGGTTGGGCGCGGGGCGCGTGCTCTCGCTGATCAACCGCCGCGCCTACGCCGACATGATGCAAGGCAGCACCATCGACATCGCCATCTCGCCCTCGCAGGCCGTCATCGGTGAGCTGCTCACCCACCTGCGGCGCGGCGACGTGGCCGTGGTGCACAGCCTGCGCCGCGGTGCGGCCGAGGCACTCGAAGGCATCGCGCGCGGCGACGTGAAGACCAGCAAGCTGGTCGGCCGCAAGGTGGAAGAGGTCAAGCTGCCCAAGGGCACGCGCATCGGCGCCATCGTGCGCGGCGAGGGCCGCAAGTCCGAGGTGCTGATGCCGCACCACGACACCGTGATCGAGACCGACGACCACATCATCGTCTTCATCCCGAACAAGCGCCTCGTCCGCGAGGTCGAGCGCCTGTTCCAGGTGAGCGCCACCTTCTTCGGCTGAGATCCCCGTTCCATGTACAACGTGCTGCCGGTTCTCGCCGTGTTCTCGCGCATCCTGCTCGCGTTCGCGCCGGCCTTCCTGGTGCCGCTGGCCTGGGCCTGGTTCCTGGACGCGCGCGACCACGCGGCGGTCTGGGCCGTGGGCTTCGCGGTCACGGCGGCCTGTGGCCTTGTGCTGTGGCGCTATACCCGCCTGCACCGCCGCGAGCTGCAGACCAAGGACGGCTTCCTGCTGGTCAACCTCGTGTGGCTGGTGCTGCCGGCTTTTGCCGCCGCGCCGCTGCTCTACACCGTGCCCGGCATCGGCGTGACCAAAGCCTACTTCGAGGCCATGAGCGCGCTCACCGCGACGGGTGCCACCGCGATCTCGGGGCTGGACGCCTTGCCGGTCTCGGTGAATGTGTGGCGCTGCTTCCTGCAGTACATCGGGGGCCTGGGCATCATGCTGCTGGTGGTCGCGGTGCTGCCTTTGCTGGGGCTCGGCGGCGTGCAGCTCTACCGCGCCGAAACGCCGGGGCCGATGAAGGACACCAAGTTCACGCCGCGCATCGCGGAAACCGCGCGCGGCCTCTGGGGCGTGTACGTGCTGCTCTCGGCGGCCTGCATGCTGGCCTACCGCTGGGCCGGCATGGGCTGGGCCGACGCCTTCATGCACATGTGCACCACCATGGGCCTGGGCGGCTTCTCGTCGCACGACGCCAGCTTCGGTTACTTCAACTCGCCCACGATCGAGAACGTCGCCACCGTGTTCATGCTGCTCTCCGGCGTGAGCTTCATGCGCTACTTCATCGTGCTGCGCCGCCGGTCGTTGCGCCCGCTCACCGACGACAACGAGATCCGCACCTACGTCGGCGTGATGGCCGTCTCCATCGTGGTGGTGGCCACGCTGCTGGTGGCGCACGGCGGCTACAGCGACTGGGTCGAAGCGTTGCGCACCAGCGCGTTCCACGTCGTGTCGATGGCGACCACCACCGGCTATGCCTCCGCCGACTACGCGAAGTGGCCGGTGTTCGCGCCGGTGCTGCTGCTGTTCCTGGGCTGCTTCGTGTCCTGCGCCGGCTCCACCGGCGGTGGCATCAAGATGGTCCGCATGGTGCTGCTGATCAAGCAGGCCCGGCGCGAGCTGGTGCGCATCATCCACCCGCGCGTGGTCAATCCGGTCACGCTCGGTGGCGTGGTCATGCCCGCCTCGGTGATGACGGCCGTGCTGGGCTTCATGCTCATCTACGGCGCCACCACCGTGGGCCTGACCATGGTGCTGCTGCTCACCGGCATGGACGTGGTGACCGCGTTCTCCGCCGTGATCGCCACCGTCAACACCATCGGCCTGGGCCTGGGCGAGGTGGGGCCCACCGGCCACTTCGGGGGGCTGAGCGAGGTGCAGCTGTGGGTGCTGAGTTTCTCGATGCTGCTCGGCCGGCTGGAACTCCTGACCGTGCTGGTCCTCTTCACCACCCACTTCTGGAGGAAGTAAGCCCACCCCTGCCGCGCTTCGCGCGACCCCCTCAAGGGGGCGACGCCTGCGGCCTGGCGAAGCCAGTTCCGCGGCGTCCCTGGATCAGGCCCTTCAGCCGCGGGCGGGGATTTTCAGGCCGCGCTGCACGGCGGGGCGCTGTTCGAACGCTTCCAGCACGCGTTTCAGGTTCGGGAAGTCGGCGAACCCCACGATCTCGCCCGCGCCGTAGAAGCCGACCAGGTTGCGCACCCAGGGCCAGGTGGCGATGTCGGCGATGGTGTAGGCGTCGCCCATCAGCCAGGCGCGGCCTTCCAGGCGCTCGTTCAGCACCTTGAGCAGGCGCTTGCTCTCGTTCACGTAACGGTCGCGCGGGCGCTTGTCCTCGTAGTCCTTGCCGGCGAACTTGTGGAAGAAACCGAGCTGGCCGAACATCGGGCCCACGCCGCCCATCTGGAACATCAGCCACTGCAGGGTTTCGTACTTGCCTGCCGCGTCGTCGGGCAGGAAACGGCCGGTCTTGCCGGCCAGGTAGACCAGGATGGCCCCCGACTCCCACAGCGCCAGCGGGCGGCCGTCCGGTCCGTTCGGGTCGAGGATGGCGGGGATCTTGTTGTTCGGGTTGAGCGAGAGAAACGCCGGCGACATCTGGTCGTTGGTGTCGAAGCTCACCAGGTGCGGCTCGTAGGGCAGACCGGTTTCCTCCAGCATGATCGAGACCTTCACGCCATTGGGCGTGGGCAGCGAGTACAGCTGCAGGCGGTCGGGGTGGGTGGCGGGCCATTTCTGGGTGATGGCGAAGGTGTCGAGCGTGCTCATGGGCGGTCCTTGAAGTCGAAGGCAAGAGGCGCCATTGGAACACCCGCTCGCCATGCCCCCACCCTTGCAAGGGGATCGATAATCGGCTCTTCATGCCCACGACGAAAGACGCCTGCCCTTGTGGCCTCGGCCCCGATTTCCCGCATTGCTGCGGCCGCTACCTCGGCACCGGCGTTCCCGCCCCCGACGCCGAGGCGCTCATGCGCTCGCGCTACACCGCCTTCGTGCGCGGTGACGAGGCGCACCTGCTGGCCACCTGGCATCCGAGCCAGCGGCCGGCTTCCCTGGACCTGGACGGCAGTGTGAAGTGGCTCGGGCTCGAAGCGAAGCACCACAAGTCCATTGACGACACGCACGCCGAAGTCGAGTTCGTGGCGCGCTCGCGGGTGCAGGGGCGCGGCCAGCGCCTGCACGAGCGCAGCCGCTTCGTGCGCGAGCACGGTCACTGGTTTTATGTGGATGGCGACATCCTCAACTGAATGAAAGACAAGATGTTTGATGCAGTTCTGTTTGATTGCGACGGCGTGCTCGTGGACAGCGAGCCCATCACCAACGGCGTGCTGCGCGAGGTGCTCAACGAGAGCGGCTGGGCGCTGACCCAGGCCGAGTGCATGGACATCTTCATCGGCAAGGCCGTGCGCGACGAACGCGCGCGCATCGAGGCCGAGACCGGCAAACCGTTCACCGAGGAATGGCTGCAGGGCTTCTACGCGCGCCGCAACGCGCGCCTGCTGGCCGAGCTCAAGGCGGTGCAGGGCGCGGTGGAGGCGGTGACGGCCATCCACCGTCAGGTGGCCGGCCGCATCGCCTGCGCCTCGGGCGCCGACCGGCCCAAGGTCGTGATGCAGCTCGACCTTGTGGGCATGCTGCCCCTGTTCGAAGACCGTGTCTTCAGCGGCCACGACCAGCCGCGCTCCAAGCCCGCGCCCGACGTTTACCTGGCCGCCGCCGCGCACCTGGGCGTGGACCCGGCGCGCTGTCTGGTGGTGGAGGACACGGCCACCGGCGCCCAGGCCGGGCTGGCGGCCGGTGCCACGGTGTGGGGCTACTGCCCCGAGGGGCATGGGCGCGCGTTCGAGGGCTTACCGGTGGCGCGCGTCTTCGGCCACATGGACGAGCTGCGCGAGCTGTTCGCCGCGCCACTCGCCCGGTGAGCGCCCGGTCCAGCCGCGAAACGCGCGGATGAAACTCTTCTCGTTCTGAAAGCCGCAGGCCTGCGCCACCTGCTTGATCGGGCGGCGGGTGCGCAGCAGCAGCTCGGTGGCGCGCTGGCGGCGCACCTCGTCTTTCAGCGCCTGCAGCGAGGCCCCCTCGTCCTTGAGCTGGCGGTGCAGGGTGCGCGCCGAGACGTTCAACAACGCGGCGAGGTCGTCGGCGTTGTGGGCGTCCAGCGGCTGGGTCGCCAGCACCTGGCGCACACGCTGCACCAGCAGGCGGTCGCGCCGGTAGGAGCGCACGGTGAGCGGCAGGGCGCGCTGCAGCAGCTGGTTCATGGCGGCCTCGTCGCGCCGCATCGGCAGGGTGAGGTAACGCGCGTCGAAGGCGATCGCGGCCTCGTCCGCGCCGAAGGTGGCCGGGCCGTCGAACAGCACGGCATACGCGTCCAGGTGGGGCGGCGGCGCGTAGGGAAACTGCGCACCCTGCAGCGGGATGCGCGAATCGACGTACCAGCTCGCCAGGCCGTGGATGTTGCGAAGCACCGAGACCACGCAGAACTCGGTGAGCGGACCGGGCCGGCGGTGCGGGCGCAGCACGAGGCGCGCGCGCTCACTCACCGTCTCCAGCGAGAGCGCCACATCGTCGGTGATCAGGCCATGGTGGCGGCACCAGCGCCGCAGCGCCATGCCCAGCGTGGGGGCCGAGAGGGAGGCGCGCGCCAGCATGCCGTAGCTGCCCCAAGGCAGGGCGCGGCTGAAGCAGCCCAGGCCTTCGTCGTCGAGTTCGCGCATGGCGGCCTCCGAAACCGCTTCCATCTGGGCGGCGGTGATGCGGGCGTTCGGCTGATCAACTTTCCCTGGCGGAATTTGTGCCAGTTCGAGCGCGCCTGCCGCGTCCACGCCCCGCTCGCGGTAGGCCGCCACCATGGCGCGAACGAAAGCCATGGGGGTGAGGGCGCGGTCAACGGAGGTAGGCATGGCGCCAGTTTCGCCGGAGCTGGCGGTATTTGCAACCTGCATGGCAGGCCGGCCCTCATCCGCGTGTCTATCCTCCACAATGCCCCGAAACACCACAACGGATGCCGCCATGCCGATCCTGGAGACACAACTCAACGCCCGTTCCGCCGACTTCCTGGCCAATGCCCAGGCCATGCAGGTGGTGGTCGACGACCTCAAGGCCCAGATCGCCAAAGCCACCCTCGGCGGCGGTGAAGCCGCCCGCGCCAAACACACCGCGCGCGGCAAGCTGCTGCCGCGCGACCGCGTGCAGATGCTGCTGGACCCGGGCACACCCTTCCTGGAACTCAGCCCGCTCGCGGCGCTCAACATGTACCCCGACCGCGACGGCACCGACAGCGCGCCCTGCGCCGGTGTGATCGCCGGCATCGGCCGCGTCAGCGGGGTGGACTGCCTGATCGTCTGCAACGACGCCACCGTGAAAGGCGGCACCTACTACCCGATGACGGTGAAGAAACACCTTCGGGCGCAGGAGGTGGCGATGCAGAACAACCTGACCTGCATCTACCTGGTGGATTCGGGCGGTGCCAACCTGCCGAACCAGGACGACGTGTTTCCCGACCGCGAGCACTTCGGCCGCATCTTCTACAACCAGGCCAACATGAGCGCCAACGGCATCGCGCAGATCGCGGTCGTCATGGGCTCGTGCACGGCCGGCGGCGCCTACGTGCCCGCCATGAGCGACGAGACCATCATCGTCAAGAACCAGGGCACGATCTTCCTGGGCGGCCCGCCGCTGGTGAAGGCCGCCATCGGCGAGATCGTGAGCGCCGAAGACCTGGGCGGCGGCGACGTGCACACGCGCCTCTCGGGCGTGGCCGACCACCTGGCGCAGAACGACGCGCACGCGCTCGCGCTGGCGCGCCAGGCCGTGGCCACGCTCAACCGCCGCAAGGTCGCCACGCAGGCCCTGCGCGAACCGCGCGCGCCGCTGTACGACCCGAAGGAAATCTACGGTGTCATCCCGGTCGACACGCGCAAGCCCTACGACGTGCGCGAGATCATCGCCCGCGTGGTCGACGGCAGCGAGTTCCACGAGTTCAAGGCGCGCTACGGCGCCACCCTGGTCTGCGGCTTCGCGCACATCGAGGGCATGCCGATCGGCATCGTCGCCAACAACGGCGTGCTGTTCTCCGAAAGCGCACAGAAAGGCGCGCACTTCATCGAGCTGTGCTGCCAGCGCAAGGTGCCGCTGCTGTTCCTGCAGAACATCACCGGCTTCATGGTCGGCCGCAAGTACGAGAGCGAGGGCATCGCGCGCCACGGCGCCAAGATGGTCACGGCCGTGGCCACGGCGCAGGTGCCGAAATTCACCATCATCATCGGCGGCAGCTACGGCGCCGGCAACTACGGCATGTGCGGCCGCGCCTACAGCCCGCGCTTCCTCTGGATGTGGCCCAACGCGCGCATCAGCGTGATGGGCGGCGAGCAGGCCGCCAGCGTGCTGGCCACCGTGCGGCGCGACGGCATCGAGGGCAAGGGCGGCAGCTGGAGCGCCGAGGAAGAGGCGAAGTTCAAGCAGCCGCTGCTGGATCAGTTCGCCCACCAGTCGCACCCCTACTACGCCAGCGCCCGCCTGTGGGACGACGGTGTGATCGACCCGGCCGACACGCGCCGTGTGCTCGGTCTGGCCCTCTCGGCCACCCTCAACACGCCGATCGGCGAGCCGAAGTTCGGCGTCTTCCGGATGTGATGCCATGGCCAGGACCATCTACGACAACCCCGACCACGAACTGCTGCGCGACCAGGTCGCGCGCTTCCTCGAACGCGAGGTGGAGCCGCACGCGGCCGCCTGGGAAGAGACCGGCATGGTGCCGCGCGACGTGCTGCGCCGCATGGGCCAGGCCGGCCTGCTGGGCCTGATGTTCGAGGGCGAATACGGCGGTGGTGATGCCGACGCGCTGACCAACCTGGTGTTCGCCGAAGCACTGTCGCAGTCCACCTTCGCCGGCTTCATCATCACCGTGCTGGTGCACACCGACATGGCCGGCCCGCACCTGCACCACGCGGGCAACGCGGCGCAGAAGGCGAAGTACCTGAAGCGCGTGACGGCCGGCGAGGTGATCACTGCCGTGGGCATCACCGAACCCGGTGCGGGTTCCGACGTGGCGGGCATCCGCACCACGGCGCGCAAGGAAGGCAACGAGTGGGTGCTCAACGGCACCAAGATGTTCATCACCAACGGCGTGCACGCCGACCTGTACTTCGTCGCCGCCAAGACCGGCACCGCGCGCCACGACGTGACCATGTTCATCGTCGAGAAGGGCACACCGGGTTTCTCGGTCGGCCGCGCGCTCAAGAAGACCGGCTGGCTCTCCAGCGACACGGCCGAGCTCGTGTTCGACAACGTGCGCATTCCGGAAGAGAACTTGCTGGGCGAGCAGGGCAAGGGCTTCTACTCGGTCATGAAGAACTTCCAGACCGAGCGCATCGCGCTCGCGGCCATGGCCGTCGGCCATTGCACGCAGGCCCTGAAGCTCACGCTGGACTATGTGCGCCAGCGCCAGGCCTTCGGCGCCACGCTGTGGGACAAGCAGACCATCCGCCAGCGCGTGTCGATGCTCGACGCGAAGACGCGCGCGGCGCGCCAGTTCATGTACCACTGCGCCTGGAGCGTGACCCAGGGGCACGACATCGTGCAGGAGGTCTCCATGCTCAAGGCGCTCACCGGCGAACTCGTCAACGAGGTGGTGCAGACCTGCCAGCAGTTCCATGGCGGCATGGGCTTCATCCGCGAGACCGCGATCGAGCGCCTGTGGCGCGACGCGCGCGTGCTCGCCATCGGCGGCGGTGCGACCGAGGTGATGCTGGAAGAAGTGGCGAAACGCTATTGATGCAGGACTGAACATGAGCAACGTGATCGATGTGACCCGCCCCACGCCGCACGTGGCGAAGGTGTGGCTCAACCGCCCCGACGTGCGCAACGCCTTCAACGACGACGTGATCGCCGCGCTCACCGCGACCTTCACCGAACTGGCCCAGGACGAGTCCCTGCGCGTGGTCGTGCTCGGCGCGCACGGCAAGGCCTTCTGCGCCGGGGCCGATCTGAACTGGATGAAGACCATGGCCGGCTACAGCTGGGACCAGAACCGCGCCGACGCGCAGCAGCTGGCCGATATGCTGTGGACGCTGGACCAGTGCCCGGTGCCGGTGGTCGGCCGCATCCAGGGCGACTGTTACGCCGGCGGCATGGGGCTGGCGGCGATCTGCGACGTGCTGGTGGCGGTGGAGGGCGCGACCTTCTGTCTGTCCGAAGCCCGCCTGGGCCTGCTGCCCGCCACCATCAGCCCCTACGTGGCGCGCGCCCTGGGCGTGCAGGCCTCGCGCCGCTACATGGTGACGGCCGAACGCTTCAGCGCGGTGCGCGCGCACGCGCTGGGCATGGTGCACGAACTGGCCACGCCCGAGACGCTGGACGCGAAGGTGGACGAGCTCGTCGCCACGCTGGTGGCCAACGGCCCCAAGGCCGCGCGCGAGTGCAAGCGCCTGGTGCGCGACGTGGGCGGCCAGCCCATCACCGAAGCCCTGCGCAGCGAGACGGCGCGCCGCATCGCCGATGTGCGCGCCAGCGACGAAGGCCGCGAAGGCCTGCAGTCCTTCCTGCAGAAGCGCCCGCCCGGCTGGCTGCCGGCGGCCTGACCCGAGGAGGCACCCCATGGCCGACTGGTTCCACACCCTGGGCACGCCCGAGCTGCTCGCGCTCGCGGGCGCGCTCGGCTGGGCCAGCGGTTTTCGCCTGTACGCCGTGGTGTTCATCGTCGGCCTGGCCGGCGCCATGGGCTGGATGGAGCTGCCCACCGGCCTGCAGGCGCTGCAGCACCCGGTGCTGCTGGGCACGGCCGGCTTCATGCTCTTCGTCGAGTTCCTCGCCGACAAGATCCCGGTGGTCGATTCGTTGTGGGACATGGTCAACAGCGTGGTGCGCATTCCGGCCGGCGCGGCGCTCGCGGCCGGCGTGTTCGGCGCCGACGGCGGCACCGTGGCGCTGGCCGCCGCGCTGCTCGGCGGCTCGCTCGCCGCCACCAGCCAGGCCGCCAAGACCACCACGCGCGCGGCCATCAACAGCTCGCCCGAGCCGTTCTCCAACCTCGGCATGAGCCTGGTCGAGGACGGCCTGGTGGTCGGCGCAGTCTGGCTTGCCACCAGCCACCCACTGGTCTTCGTCGTGTTGCTCGCGATCACCGTCGTGCTGATGTGGATCGCCACCTGGATGCTCTTCAAGTTCCTGCGCGCGGTGTTCCGCCGCGTGCGCTCCTTCTTCACCGCCACCGCCTAGGAAGTCCCATGTTCCACAAGATCCTGATTGCCAACCGGGGCGAGATCGCCTGCCGCGTCGCCGCCACCGCGCGCCGCCTGGGCGTGAAGACCGTCGCCGTCTACTCGGACGCCGACGCGCGCGCCAAGCACGTGGCCGCCTGCGACGAGTCGGTGCACATTGGCGGCTCCGCGCCCAAGGAAAGCTACCTGCAGTGGGAGCGCATCATCGCGGCGGCGCAGGCCACGGGCGCGCAGGCCATCCACCCGGGCTACGGTTTCCTGAGCGAGAACGAAGCCTTCGCCAACGCCTGCGTGAAGGCCGGCCTGGTCTTCATCGGCCCGCCGTCGTCGGCGATCGAGGCCATGGGCCTGAAGGCGGAGTCCAAGCGCCTGATGGAAAAGGCCGGCGTGCCGCTGGTGCCGGGCTACCACGGTGCCGACCAGGACCCGGCCCTGCTGCAGCGCGAAGCCGACCGCATCGGCTACCCCGCGCTCATCAAGGCCAGCGCGGGTGGCGGCGGCAAGGGCATGCGCGTGGTCGAGAAGAGCGAGGACTTCGCCGCCGCGCTCGCCAGCTGCCAGCGCGAGGCGCGCAACAGCTTCGGCAGCGACGCAGTGCTGATCGAAAAATACGTGCAGCGCCCGCGCCACATCGAGATCCAGGTGTTCGGCGACACGCAGGGCGACTGCGTCTACCTGTTCGAGCGCGACTGTTCGGTGCAGCGCCGCCACCAGAAGGTGCTGGAAGAAGCGCCGGCGCCCGGCATGACGCCCGAGCTGCGTGCCCAGATGGGCGCGGCCGCGGTGGCGGCGGCCAAGGCGGTGAACTACGTGGGCGCGGGCACGGTGGAGTTCATCGTCGAACAGCCCGAGGGTTATGCCCGCCCCGAGGCCATGCGCTTTTACTTCATGGAGATGAACACCCGCCTGCAGGTGGAGCACCCGGTGACCGAGGCCATCACCGGCCTGGACCTGGTGGAATGGCAGCTGCGCGTGGCCGGCGGCGAGCCCCTGCCGCTGAAGCAGGAAGACCTGCGCATCCACGGCCACGCGATCGAGGCGCGCATCTGCGCCGAAACGCCGGACAACAACTTCCTGCCCGCCACCGGCACGCTCACCGTCTACCGCAAGCCAGCCTGCACCAGCTTCGAGCGTGGCACGGTGCGGGTGGACGACGGCGTGCGCGAAGGCGACACCATCAGCCCGTTCTACGACTCCATGGTCGCCAAACTGATCGTGCACGGCGCCACGCGCGAAGAGGCCCTGTCGCGGCTGGACGCCGCGCTGGCCGAGACGCGCATCGTCGGCCTTTCGACCAACGTGCAGTTCCTGCGCCACGTGGTCACCAGCCGCGCGTTCGCCCAGGCCGAGCTGGACACCGCGCTGATCCCGCGCGAGGCCGCCGCGCTGTTCCACCAGGACAAGGTCGGCCTGCCGCTGGCCGTGGCCGCCGCCGTGGCGCAGACCCTGGTGGCCGAGCGCGCGGACGAAGGCGCCGACCCGTTCTCGCGCCGCGACGGCTGGCGCTCACACGGCATCACCGTGCGCCGCTTCGATTTCGAGTACCAGGGCGAAGCCCTGCTGGCCCACCTGAGCTACCTGCACGACGGCGCGCTGCAGCTCGCCGTGGGCGAGGTGAACGCCGTGCTGGACTTCGTGGCGCTGCCGGCCGACACCGGCACCCGCATGGACCTGCGCTTCAACGGCCAGCGCCAGACGGTGCAGACCTGGCAGGTGGACGAGAACGTGCATGTGTTCTGCGCCCTGGGCGCGACCCAGATCGTGGAGATCGATGCCCTGGCCCACGCGGGCGAAGCCGCCGCCGAAGGCGGGCGCCTCACCGCGCCCATGCCGGGCAAGGTGGTGTCGTTCGCGGTCAAGGCCGGCGACACGGTGACCAAGGGCCAGGCGCTGGCCGTGATGGAGGCGATGAAGATGGAGCACACCATCGCCGCGCCGGCCGACGGCACCGTGGCCGAGCTGCTCTACGCGCCCGGCGACCAGGTCAACGAGGGCGCCGAACTGCTCAAGCTCTCGGTGGGCTGACAGCGCCGCCGCGCGAGGCCGCGTAAGCTCGCCGCATGAACATCACTTTCTGCTGCGTCAACACCCGGGTCGGCCCCTGGCTGGCCGATCTGCGCCTGGCCCTGCCGCAGGCCAACGTCACCGAATGGCAACCCGGCGCGCCCCAGGCCGACCACGCCGTGGTCTGGGCGCCGCCGCAACAATTCATGGACGAACAGCCCGGCCTCAAGGGCCTGTTCAACATCGGCGCGGGCGTGGACGCGCTGCTCAAGCTCAAGCTGCCGCCCGCCGCCAAGGTGGTGCGGCTCGACGATGCCGGCATGTCGGTGCAGATGGCCGAGTACGTGTGCCACGCCGTGATCCGCCACTTCCGCGAGTTCGACGCCTACGAAGCCGACGTGGCGCAGGGCCGCTGGTCGTACCGCAAGCCGCGCCTGCGGGCCGATTTCCCCGTCGGCGTGATGGGTCTGGGGGTGTTGGGCGAGCGCGTGGCCCTGGCCCTGCGCCAGTTCGATTTCCCGGTGCACGGCTGGAGCCGCTCGCCCAAGGTCATCGACGGCGTGATCGGCCACGCGGGCCACGCGGCCTTCGACAGCTTCCTGGCGTCGTGCCGGGTGCTGGTCAACCTGCTGCCGCTCACGCCCGACACACGCGACATCCTCAACCGCGAGACGCTCTCGCGCCTGCGGCCCGAGGCCTACGTCATCAACGTCGCGCGCGGCGACCACCTGGTGGAAGACGACCTGCTCGCGCTGCTGGAGAGCGGCCACCTGGCCGGCGCCACGCTCGATGTGTTCCGCACCGAGCCGCTGCCCGCCCAGCATGGTTTCTGGAAACACCCGAAAATCACGGTCACGCCCCACACCTCGGCGCGCACGCTGCGCGAAGAAAGCATCGCCCAGATTGCCGGCAAGATCCTCGCGTTCGAACGCGGGGACCCGATCGCCGGCGTGGTCGATCCGGTGCGCGGGTACTGACCCCCTCGAAAGACCCCCATGAAACTGCCCTCCCGCGTCCAGCTCATCGACGTCGGCCCCCGCGACGGGCTGCAGAACGAGAAGCAGCCGGTGCCTGCGGCCGTCAAGGTCGAGCTGGTGCACCGCCTGCAGGCCGCCGGGCTGAAAGAGATCGAGGTCACCAGCTACGTGAGCCCCAAGTGGGTGCCGCAGATGGCCGACAACCACGAGGTCATGGGCGGCATCCGGCGCCAGGGCGGCGTCCGCTACTCGGTGCTCACGCCCAACCTCAAGGGCTACGAGGCTGCCGTGGCCGACAAGCCGGACGAGATCGTCGTGTTCGGCGCGGCCAGCGAGGCCTTCAGCCAGAAGAACATCAACTGCTCGATCGCCGAGAGCATCGAGCGCTTCGCGCCCGTGGTCGAGGCCGCGCGCGCGGCCGGCATCGCCGTGCGCGGCGCCATGAGCTGCACCGTGGGCTGTCCCTACGAAGGCGAGATTGCGCCCGAGCGCGTGGCCTACCTGGCCGGGCTCATGAAGGGCATCGGCGTGCAGCGCGTGGACGTGGCCGACACCATCGGCGTGGGCACGCCACGCAAGGTGCAGGCCGCGATGGAGGCCACGCTGAAGCACTACGGCATCGACGACGTCTCGGGCCACTTCCACGACACCTACGGCCAGGCGCTGTCCAACACCCTGGCCGCGCTGGAGATGGGGGTCTGGAACTTCCAGTCCTCCGTGTCCGGCCTGGGCGGCTGCCCCTACGCCAAGGGCGCCACCGGCAACGTGGCGACCGAAGACGTGGTCTACCTGCTGCACGGCATGGGCATCGCCACCGGCATCGACCTCGACGCGCTGGTGGATGCCGGCGTCTACATCAGCGAACAGCTCGGCCGGTCCACCGGCTCGCGCGTGGCCCGCGCATTGCTCGCCAAGCGCGCGGGCTGAAAGAAAGCAATATGGAACTGCAAGTCTGGATGGCGTATTTCGTGGCCTCGTGGGCCATCGCGCTCTCGCCCGGTTCGGGCGCGGTGCTGTCGATGACGCACGGCCTGGCCTATGGCGTGAAGAAAACCAGCACGACCATCGCGGGCCTGCAACTGGGGCTGGCGGTGATCCTGCTGGTGGCCGGTGTGGGCGTCGGCGCCTTGCTGCTGGCCTCGGCCACCGCCTTCACCGTGGTGAAGTTCGCGGGCGCGGGCTACCTGATCTGGCTCGGCTTCAACCAGTGGCGCGCCCGCGTGGGCGTGGTGCCCGAGGCGGACGGGGCGGCACCGGCCCAGGTGGCCGTGCCCTCGGCGCGCGAGCGCTTCGTCATGGGTTTCTTCACCAACGTGACCAACCCCAAGGGCATTGTGTTCATGGTGGCCGTGCTGCCGCAATTCATCGACCCCCAGCGCGGCCTCGGGTTGCAGTTGCTGATCCTGCTGGCCACCACGGTGGTGGTCGATCTGATCGTGATGCACGGCTACGCCTTCCTGGCCTCGCGCGCCCAGCGCTGGCTGGCCACGGCCCGCGCCCGGCGTGCGCAGAACCGCGTGTTCGGCGGCGTGCTCATGGCCATGGGCGCGAGCCTGCTGCTCGTCAAACGCGCCGCCTGAAGGACCGCAACCATGTGTGGAGCCGAATTGCAGGCCTTGCCTGAGACCGTGCAGCGCGTGGCGCGCGTGCTGCAGGACGCGGGCCATGCCCACGCCCCCGTGATGCTCGACGGCGCCGCGCGCACCGCGCAGCAGGCGGCCGACGCCCTCGGCGTGGCCCTGGGCCAGATCGCCAAGAGCATCATCTTTCGCCGCAAGAGTGACGACGCGGCCGTGCTGGTCATCACCTCGGGCGATCTGCGGGTGGACGAGAAGAAGGTGCAGGCCCTGGTCTGCGCCGATGGCGGCAAGCTCGGCCGGGCCGATGCCGACTTCGTCAAGGCGCGCACCGGGTTTTCCATCGGCGGTGTCTCACCGCTGGCGCACGCCGAAGCGCCCGTCACGCTGATCGACGCCCAGCTCTCGCGCTTCGACGAGATCTGGGCTGCGGCCGGCCACCCGCACGCCGTGTTCCGCCTCAGCCCCGTGGAACTCCAGTCGCTGACCGGCGCGCCGGTGCACGACGTCACCGTGGTGGCCTGACCCCATGAGCCTGGAGACCCCCACGATCACCCTGCAGGCCGCCCGCCGCCGCGCCGGTCTGCGCCCGGGCGTGCCTTCGCCGTGCATCTCGGTGTGCGAAATGGACGAGGCCCGCAGCCGCTGCAAGGGGTGCTTCCGCACGCTGGAAGAAATCGGTTTCTGGAGCCGTGCCAGCGATGCGGACAAGTTGGTGATCTGGCAGCAGATCGAAGCCCGGCAGCTGGCGCCTTGACGCCTTCGCACACGAGATCTTCATGACCGACATCCGCTTCTTCTACGACCCGATCTCGCCTTACGCCCATCTGGCGTTCGAACGCCTGCCCGAAGCCCTGATGGGCCACAGCGTGCAGGTGCGCTACCGGCCCGTGCTGTTCGCCGCGTTGCTCAAGGCGCACGGCCAGCTGGGCCCGGCCGAGATCCCGGCCAAGCGCGACTGGACCTACCGCCACGTGAGCTGGCTCGGGCACCACCACGGCGTGGCGCTCGACATGCCGGCCGCGCACCCGTTCAACCCGCTGCCCCTGCTGCGCCTGGGCCTGGCCTGCGCGACGGACGATGCGCCGGGCGAGACCAACCGCTACGTCACCGAGCTGCTGTTCCGCCATGTCTGGCGCGGTGGGCTCGACGCCGCCGACCCGGCGCGGCTGGCCGAGTTGCAGGCCCTGCTGCAGGACCACATGGCGCAGCGCGGCAAGCCGTGGAACGCGCCCGACAGCGAGGTGGTCAAGCAGCGCCTGCGCGCCAACACCGACGAGGCGCTCGCGCTCGGCCTGTTCGGTGTGCCGGCGATGGTGGTGGACGGCCGCGTGTTCTGGGGACAGGACGCCCTGCCCATGCTGCGCGCCTACCTGGACGGCGACAGCTGGTTCGAGACCCAGTGGGGCGCGGCGGCGCAGCGGCCCGAAGGCGTGCGCCGGTCTCAGACGGGCTAGCCGCCGGGCCGCTCCCAAGGCAGGCCCAGCCCCCTTTGGGGGGCAGCGACCCGCGCAGCGACGGAGCGTGGGGGCTCTTAAGTTTGAAAAGCAGCGGCCACGCCCATCACCTCGCCGGTGTGGGCGGCTTCATACCCTTTGAGCGCGGCCACGCGCGCGCGGAACGCCGGTGAGCGCAGCACCGTGAGCACCGGGCGCAGCTCGGCGCGGTCCAGCGCGTCGGCCGGCAGCGCGAAGAAGTAGCGCTCCTTCAGCAACGGAATGAAATGCAGGCCGAAGCGGTGCGCGGCGGTCTGCACACCGATGCCCACGTCGGCCATGCCGCTGGCCACGTAGGCGGCCACGGCGGCGTGGGTGAGCTCGGTGTTGTCGTAACCCGCCACCGCCTGCGGCGCGATGCCTTCGCGCTTGAGCAGCAGGTCGGTCAACACCCGCGTGCCCGAGCCCTCGGGCCGGTTGACGAAGCGCAGCCCGGGCCGCGCGAGATCGGCCAGGCCGCGCAGGCCCAGCGGGTTGCCCGCCGCCACGAACAGCCCCTGCGTGCGCACCGCCAGCTGCACCAGCAGGTGCTGGTCGGGCTTGAGCCAGGTCAGGTAGCGCTGGGCGGCGGCGGCCTCGAACTCGCCCAGCGGCACGTGAAAACCCGCCAGCTCGCAATCGCCCTGCGCGAGCGCGGCCACGGCCTCCAGGCTGCTGCGGTAACGCAGCTCCACCGGCACCTGGCGCGCCGCCAGCTGCTCGCGCAGCGCGGCCACCGCGAAGCCGTGGCTGGCGTGCAGGCGCGGCACGGCGCGCTGGCGGCGCTGCACGCGCCCGAGCTCGCCTTCGAGTTCCGAGGCCAGCGATTCGAGCAAGGGTTGCAGGCGCGCGCCGATGCGCGCATCGGCCCAGATGAGTTTTTCACCCAGCGGCGTGAGCGCCGAGCCGCGCCCGCGCCCGCGCACCAGCAGCGGCTGGCCGAACAGCTGCTCGGCCTGTTGCAGCAGGCCCCAGGCGTGGCGGTACGACAGGCCCAGCTCGCGCCCGGCCTGCGAGATGCTGCCCGAACCCTGCACGGCCGCGAGCAGGCCGAGCAAGGTGTTGGCGTCGAGCGCGAGGCCGTCTTCCTGGGCGATGCGCCATTGGGGTTGGAGGGTGATGCGCAGCATGGGGGGAAGCCCGACTTTATGAACTGCCAAACATATTAAAACAACCCATACGGTGCTACGCTGAAAAAATGACCAGAACGACGGCCCACGAGACCCCCGAGCGCCCCACCAGCACCGTGATTCCCATCCGCCCGATCGAGGCGATGGGGCGCGGCAAGGCGCGCCACACGCCCAAGGGGAGGCAGACCTCACCCGAAGCACGCGAGCGCGTGGCCGCGCTGTGCGATGGCCTGGCGCCGCGCGCCGACCTGCTGATCGAACACCTGCACCGCCTGCAGGATGCCGAGGGCGCGCTGCGCCACGGCCACCTGGCCGCGCTGGCCGAGCGCCTGCGGCTGAGCCAGGTCGAGGTGTTCGAGGTCGCGAGCTTCTACCACCACTTCGAGATCGTGGACGACGCCGCGCCCGTGCCACGGACCGTGGTGCGCGTGTGCACCAGCCTCTCGTGCGCCATGGCCGGCGGTGAGGAACTGCTGGCCGACCTGCAGACCGCGCTGGCGGGCGATGGCACGGTGCGCGCGCAGGCCGCGCCCTGCATCGGCCAGTGCCATGTGGCGCCCGCCGCCTGCGTGGGCCAGCGGCAACTGCCGCAAGCCAGCGTGGCAGGCGTGCAGGCCTTGCTCGCCAGCGGCGAGACGGGGCCGCGCCAGCTGCCCGAGCCAGCCGGCTCTGAATTCAAACAACTGCGAAGCCTGCTCGCAGGTGCGCTCAGCGCCGAACAGGTCCTGATCGAATTGAAAGCCTCCAACCTGCGTGGCCTGGGCGGCGCGGGCTTTCCGTCCTGGCGCAAGTGGGAGACGGTGCGCGCCCAGCCCGGCCCGCGCCACATGGTGGTCAACATTGACGAGGGTGAGGTCGGCACCTTCAAGGACTGGCAGGTGCTCAGCAGCGCCGAGGCCGGCGCGCCGCAGATGCTCGAAGGCCTGCTGATCGCCGCCCAGGTGGTGGGCATCTCGCACGCCTGGATCTACCTGCGCGACGAATACCACGACGTGCGCGAACTGCTCACGCGCGAACTCGCGCGGCTCGACGCCACCCTGCGCGCGCTGATCGAACAGCACCCCGGCTACACGCCCCCGCGCATCGAGCTGCGGCGCGGCGCGGGCGCCTACATCTGCGGCGAAGAGTCGGCGCTGATCGAATCGGTGGAAGGCAAGCGCGGCCTGCCGCGGCTCAAGCCGCCCATCGTGGCGATGCACGGCGTGTTCGGCCGGCCCACGCTGGCGCACAACCCCGAAACGCTGTGGTGGCTGCCGCTGATCCTGGCCAAGGGCGGCGCCTGGCTGGCCGGCGAGGGCCTGCGCGGGCGCACCGGCCTGCGGCGCTTCTCGGTCTCGGGCCGCGTCAACAAGCCGGGCGTGCACCTGGCGCCCGCCGGCATCACCTTGCGCGAGCTCGTCAACGAACACGCGGGCGGCATGGCCGAAGGCCACACGCTCTACGCCTACCTGCCGGGCGGGGCCTCGGGCGGCATCCTGCCGGCCTCGCTGGCCGACGTGCCGCTGGACTTCGACACCCTGGTTGACCACGGCAGCTTCATCGGCTCCATGGCCGTGGTGGTGATGAGCCAGCACGACACGGCGCGCGGCGCCGCGCTCAACCTCATGCAGTTCTTCGAGCACGAGTCCTGCGGCCAGTGCACACCCTGCCGCGCCGGCACCACGAAGGCGGTGCAGCTCATGCAGGCGCCGGTGTGGAACGCGCCGCTGCTCGGTGAGCTCTCGCAGGTGATGCGCGACGCCAGCATCTGCGGCCTGGGTCAGGCCGCGCCCAACCCGGTGGATAGCGTGCTGCGCTTCTTTGCCCATGAAGTGAACGCCGGAGGTGCGGCATGAAGACCGACGACCTGCCCCTGGACGCGACGCCGATCGCCTTCACCCTCAACGGCCGCGCGCTGGAAGCCGCGCCCGGCGAGAGCATCCTGAAAGCCGCGCAGCGCGCGGGCGTGGAGATTCCGCACCTGTGCCACAAGGACGGCCTGCGCAGCCCCGGCAACTGCCGCGCCTGCGTCGTCGACATCGAAGGCGAGCGCGTGCTCGCGCCCTCGTGCTGCCGCGCGCCCAGCGCCGGCATGGTGGTGCACAGCGACAACGCCCGCGCCAGCGCCGCGCAGAAGACGGTGCTGGAGCTGCTGCTGTCCGACGCGCCCGACACCGCCGCGCTCAAGTTCGACAGCGAGCTGGCGCACTGGGCCGAGGTGGCCGGCGCCTTGCCCGGGCGTTTCCCCGCGCGCGCCGCCGCCGCGCACGACCTGAGCCACCCGGCGATGGCCGTGAACCTCGATGCCTGCATTCAGTGCACGCGCTGCATCCGCGCCTGCCGCGAGACCCAGGGCAACGACGTGCTGGGCCTGGCCTTCCGGGGCGGCCACGCGCAGATCGTGTTCGACCAGAACGACCCCATGGGCGCCAGCACCTGCGTGGCCTGCGGCGAGTGCGTGCAGGCCTGCCCCACGGGCGCCATCGCGCCGGCCAATGGCGCCTTCGCCAAACCCTCGCAGCAGCAGGTCGACTCGGTCTGCCCTTTCTGCGGCGTCGGTTGCCAGCTCACCTACCACGTCAACGACGACCAGATCGAACACGTCGAAGGCATCGCCGGGCCGGCCAACGAAGGCCGCCTGTGCGTCAAGGGCCGCTTCGGTTTCGACTACGCGCACAGCCCCGAGCGCCTCACGCGCCCGCTGATCCGCCGCGCCGGCGTGCCCAAGGACCCGCACGGCGAGCTGCGCCGCCTCACGCCCGAGCAGGTGCGCGAGCGCTTCCGCGAAGCCAGCTGGGACGAGGCGCTGGACGCCGCCGCCGAAGGTTTCCGCCAGGCCCTGGCCGCCACACCGGCGCGCGGGCGCCAGGGCCCGGTGGCCGGCTTCGGTTCGGCCAAGGGCACGAACGAAGAGGCCTACCTGTTCCAGAAGCTGATCCGCACCGCGTTCGACACGCACAACGTGGACCACTGCACCCGCCTGTGCCACGCCTCCAGCGTGGCCGCGCTGATGGAAGGCCTGGGCTCGGCGGTGGTCACCAACCCGCTGCGCGACGTGCAGTTCGCCGACTTCGTGCTGCTGATCGGCGCCAACCCGGCGCAGAACCACCCCGTGGGCGCGACCTGGATCAAGAACGCGGTGAAGAAAAACGGCCTGAAGCTGGTGCTGGCCGACCCGCGCCGCACCGAGCTCGCGCGCCACAGCTGGAAGCACCTGGGCTTCAAGTCCGGCACCGACGTGGCCCTGCTCAACGCGCTGCTGCACACCATCGTGTTCGAAGGCCTCACCGACCCGGCTTACATCGAAGCCCACACGCTGGACTTCGCGCAGCTCAAGGCCCACCTGGTTGACTTCTCGCCCGAGGCGATGGCGCCGGTCTGCGGCATCGACGCGGCCACGCTGCGCGAGGTCGCGCGCGCCTACGCCACGGCGAAGAACTCCATGATCCTCTGGGGCATGGGCATCAGCCAGCACACGCACGGCACCGACAACGCGCGCTGCCTGATCGCGCTCGCGCTGGTCACCGGCCAGATCGGTCGGCCCGGCACCGGCCTGCACCCGTTGCGCG
Organism: Hydrogenophaga sp. GW823-FHT04C09; assembly: GCF_058796355.1. Lineage (NCBI taxonomy): Bacteria > Pseudomonadati > Pseudomonadota > Betaproteobacteria > Burkholderiales > Comamonadaceae > Hydrogenophaga > Hydrogenophaga sp. GW823-FHT04C09. The sequence continues at coordinate 25,038 of NZ_JBXAIO010000011.1, forward strand.
GCCAGAACAACGTGCAAGGCGCGAGCGACGCCGGGCTCATCCCCATGGTGCTGCCCGACTACCAGCGCGTGGCCGACGGCCCGGCGCGCGAGAAGGCCGAGCGCCTGTGGCACCTCGCGCCCGGCACGCTGCGCAGCGAACCCGGCCTCACGGTGGTGGAGATCGTCGACGCGGCCCACCGCAAGGAGATCCGCGCCATGCTGATCCAGGGCGAGAACCCGGCCATGAGCGACCCCGACGCGGCCCACGCGCGCGAGGCGCTCGCGGGGCTGGACCACCTGGTGGTGCAGGACATCTTCCTCACCGAGACCGCCAGCCTGGCCGACGTGGTGCTGCCCGCCACCGCCTGGCCCGAGAAGACCGGCAGCGTGACCAACACCGACCGCTGCGTGCAGCTCGGCCGCAAGGCCGTGCCCGCGCCGGGCGACGCGCGCGCCGACGCCTGGATCACCGAACAGCTCGCGCGCCGCCTCGGCCTGGGCTGGACCTACGGCGTCGCCGCCGACGGCAGCGGGACGGACGACGCCGCGCAGGGCATCGGCGCCGTGTTTGAGGAAATGCGCGCCCTCATGCCCAGCATCGCCGGCCTGTCGTGGTCGCGCCTGCGCCGCGAGGGCGCGGTCACCTACCCGGTGGCGGACGACGCCGACCCCGGCCAGCCGGTGGTGTTCACCGACGGCTTCCCCACGCCCAGCGGCCGCGCCTCGCTGGTGGGGGCGGTGCTCACGCCGCCGGCCGAGCAGCCCGACGCCGAATTCCCCATGGTGCTCATCACCGGCCGCCAGCTCGAACACTGGCACACCGGCAGCATGACGCGGCGCAGCGGCGTGCTCGACGCGCTCGAACCCAGCCCCGTGGTGAGCCTGCACCCCGAGACCGCCCGGCGGCTCGGGCTGTGGGCCGGCGCGCAAGCGCAGGTGCGCTCCCGGCGCGGCGAGGTGGCCCTGCCGGTGCGGATCGACGACGGCATGCCACGCGAGACCGCCTTCATTCCTTTCGCCTACGCCGAGGCCGCGGCCAACCTGCTCACCAACCCCGCCCTGGACCCGGTGGGCAAGATCGCGGAATTGAAGTACTGTGCGGTGGACGTGCGGCCCGTTGTGGCCGCGCGTGATCCGGCCCGGCATTGACCTGCCTCAACGCGGCAGATTGACGGGACTCCTACGATGAACCCTCCGCCCGACGGGTGGGGCGGTTCACATCTCATGCAAGGAGCGCCACCATGTTCAAGAAAATTCTCGTGCCCACCGACGGTTCCACGCTGGCCGCGCAGGCCACCACGGTCGCGTTGGGGCTGGCCAAGAGCCTGAACGCGCAGATCATCGGCGTCAACGTGATCGACCCGTTTCCGTACATCGGCATCGGCGACGCCTCGGCCGTGGGCCTGCAGGCCTACCTGACCGAAGCCAAGAGCGCGGCCGGCCAGGCGCTGGACGCGGTGCGCCAGGCCTGCGAGGCCCAGGGCGTGGTGTTCGCGGCGGGTGACACCATCGAACGCAACGTGGTCTACGAAGGCATCATCGAAACGGCCGAGGCCGAAGGCTGCGACCTGATCGTGATGGGCTCGCACGGCCGCCAGGGCGTGAAGGCGCTGATCCTGGGCAGCGTGGCGCAGAAGGTGCTGACGCACGCCAAGGTGCCGGTGCTGATCGTCAAGGGCTGAGGGCCGACTGTTCGGCGCCTGCCCATCGGGGTGAACCCTTGGATGGGGCCCCTGCCTGACCCGCTGACAGCGAGTTGACAGCGGGGCTTCCTAGCATCTCTTCCACAGATGGCGCGCCGTGCCGCGCCACACCGGAGGAGACATGCGGCGCAATCAATTCCTCATGGCACTGGGCGGCTGGGCGGCGGCGTCTTGCCTGCCCGCGCGCGCCAGCGGCGCGGATCGCCTGTCCGTGCTGATCCCCGCGAGCGCGGGCGGCGGCTGGGACGCCACCGGCCGCGCGCTCGGTGCGGCGATGGTCGCGACCGGGCGCTACCGCGAGGCCGTCTACTACAACCAGGGCGGCGCCGCGGGCACCCTGGGCCTGGCCGCCTTCGTCCAGGCGGCGCGGGGTCAGCCGAATGCCCTGCTGATCATGGGCGCGGTCATGATCGGTGGCCTGGTGTCGTCGAAGACCCCGCTGCGCCAGCTGCAGCAGTGCACGCCGATCGCTCGCCTCACCAGCGAGTACAGCGCCTTCGCCGTGGCCGCCGGCTCCCCGATCCGGTCGCTGGGCGCCGTCGCCGAGCGGCTGCGCCAGGCCCCCGGCAGCGTGCGCTTCGGGGGCGGTTCGAAGGCCTCGACCGAGCACATCGCCGTCTCGATGTTCGCGCGCAGCCTGCGCGTGCCGCCGCGGGAGATCCGCTACCTGCCCCATGGCGGCGGCGCGGACGCGGTGGCCGCCCTGCTCAAGGGCGAGATCGATGTGGTGGGCGGTGGCTACGGGGAACTGGCCCAGGGCATCGCCCGAGGCCAGCTGCGCTTGCTCGGTGTGACCGCGCAACGGCGCCTGCCCGGCTTGCCGGACGTGCCCACGCTCAAGGAGCAGGGCTACGACGTCACCATCGGCAACTGGCGCGGCGTTTACGGCGCGCCCGGCATCAGCGACGCTCAGCGCGCCGCGCTCACGCAGGCGGTGGCCGAGGCCGTGAAGTCGCCGGCCTGGCGGCAGGCCGCCGAGCGCCATGGCTGGACGCCCGCGTTCACCACGGGCCGGGACTTCGAGGCCTTCGTCGAATTCGAGTACGCCGCCACGACGGCGATCCTGTTCCTGTCGGGCATGTTGTAGCCCGGCGCGCAAGGGGCCCTTTGTGGGGTGTTGACGCGGCGCCGCCCGGTGCCGCGTCTTTTTTTGGGGTCAGCGGCGGAATTTGCCGCTGGCGTCCACGATGGACAGGTCGGCGAAATCCAGCCCGGTGTGGTTGCTCGGGCTGTAATGCACGGTCAGGCCACCCAGGTCGTAGCTCTTCAGGTTCTCCAGCGCGTCGCGCAGGGCCACGGGCGTGGGATTCGGGCCGGCGCGGCGCAGGCCTTCGGTCAGCACCTTGGCGGCGGCGTAGCCTTCCATCATGGCGGGCGACACACCCGCCAGGCCCTTGGCCTTGGCGAATTCCTGCGCTTCCTTGATCAGGCCATAGGCCACCGAGCGCTCGTTGGGGAACACCTGCGTCACGATCACGCCGCGCGCGTGTTCGCCCAGCAGCTTGATGAAGCCGTCCGAGGCGTTGTTCGAGAGCGTGACCACCTGCGCGCGCGAACCGGCGGTGCGCACCGCCTTGACCGCGTTGGCGGTGTTGCCGGCCGAGCCGATCACCATCACCGCCTGCGCGTTGCTCTCGTTGACCCGCTTGGACAGCTCGGTGAAGTCGGGTTTGTCGCGCGGGAACTTTTCATGCAGCACCGGCTTGAGCTTGGCCTTGTCGAAGCCCTTGAGCGCCCCGGCCGCCGAATCGGCGCCGAAGGAATCGTCGGTCTCCAGCACCGCGATGCGCGTGATGCCGATGCTCGCCAGGTGTTCGATGGCCTTGGCGGCCTCGCGCTGGTAGGTGGCGCGCACGTTGAACACCCAGGGGTTGACCGGCTGGTGCAGCGCCATGGCGCCGGTGCTTGGCCCGACCAGCGGCACCTTGAGCTCGGCCAGCATGGGCAGCAGGGCCTGCGAATGCGGCGTGCCGCGGTTCAGGAACAGGGCCAGCACCCGCTGTTTCGTGATCAGTTCGCGCGCCACCTCCACCGTGACCTTGGGGTCGAACTTGTCGTCCACCGTGATCAGCTCGATCTTCTGGCCGTTGACACCGCCGCGCGCGTTGATGGTGTCGAAGTACAGCTGGGCCCCCTCGTGGTTCTCCTTCACCCCCGCCGCCACCGAGCCGCTGAAGCCCGAGGGCATGCCCACGCGCAGCTGGGCCCAGGCGGGGGCCGCGAACACCAGCAGCCCGGCCAGCCCCCAGGCGGTCCAGACCGGGCTTGAAAACAAGCGAATCCGTTTCATATAGGCGTCTCCTTGGGTGAGCCGAGTCTATGCAGCCCGCGGGCGCGGGAAATTGTGGATATGACCTACCGCACCGATGTTTTGTCACACCCCTCCGTAGAATCTTTGCGTCCCCCTCTGGAGCCCATGCATGTCCGATGCCTTTCTGCCCGCCGATCCACCCGTGGGCGCGATTTCAACCGTGTCCGAGGCCGAAGGGCGCGACCACCCGACGGAAGGCGGCTCCGGGCTGATCCGCATCCGGGGCGCGCGCCAGCACAACCTCAAGAACCTCGACCTCGACATCCGCACGGGTGAGCTCACCGTGGTCACCGGGCCCAGCGGCTCGGGCAAGTCCAGCCTCGTGTTCGACACCCTGTTCGCCGAAGGCCAGCGCCGCTACGTCGAGACCTTCAGCGCCTACGCGCGCCAGTTCCTGGACCGCATGGACAAACCGGCCGTCGACCGGGTCGACGGTGTGCCGCCGGCGATCGCGATCGACCAGACCAACCCGGTGCGCTCCTCGCGCTCCACCGTGGGCACCATGACGGAGCTCAACGACCACCTCAAGCTGCTGTTCGCGCGCGGCGCCGACCTGTTCGACCGCGAGACCGCGCTGCCGGTGCGGCACGATTCGCCCGAATCGATCTATGCCGAGCTCAAGGCGCGCGCGGCGCGCCAGGGCGATCCGCGCCTGGTGCTGACTTTCCCGGTGGAGTTGCCGGCCAGCACCACCGCTGAGGAAGTCGAACAATGGCTCTCGGCCAGCGGTTACACCCGCGTGCAGGCCGAGCGGGTGGTGCAGCGCGAGGTGGCGCCGGTGGAGTCCAAGACCCCCGCCAAGGGCAAGGCCAAGGCGGTGGCCAGCGAATCGGTCAAGGTGCTCGACGTGGTGGCCGACCGCTTCCGCATCGGCACGGTCGAGCCGGCGCGCGCGATGGAGGCGATCGAAGCCGGGCTCAAGCGCGGCAGCGGCAAGCTGATGGTCTATGTGCTGGCCGAAGAAGGCGAGCCCGAGATCTGGCGCTTCAGCACCGGTCTGCACTGCCCGGAAAGCGACATCCGCTACAGCGAACCCACGCCCTCGATGTTCTCGTTCAACTCGGCGGTGGGCGCCTGCGAGGCCTGCCGGGGCTTCGGGCGCGTGATCGGTGTGGACTACGGCCTGGTCATCCCCAACGACAAGCTCACGCTGCGCGCCGGCGCGGTCAAGGTGTTCCAGACACCCGCGTGGAAGGAATGCCAGGACGACATGATGCGGCACGCCGAGTCCGCCGGCATCCCGCGCGACACACCCTGGGCCAAGCTCACGCCCGAGCAGCAGCACTGGGTGAAGGCCGGTTCGCCCTTGTGGAACGGCAAGTGGAACCAGCAGTGGTACGGCGTCGACCGCTTCTTCGAGTACCTGGAGAGCAAGGCCTACAAGATGCACATCCGGGTGCTGCTGTCCAAGTACCGCAGCTACACCGAGTGCCCGAGCTGCCACGGCGCGCGCCTCAAGACCGACAGCCTGCTCTGGCGCATCGGCAGCAAGGCCCAGGCCGACGCGGTGCTGCCCGCGCAGAAGCGCTACCTGCCGCAGGGCGTGAAGTGGAGCCGCGCGCAGCTCGAAGCCATGCCCGGTCTGTGCCTGCACGACCTGATGCTGATGCCGCTGGACAAGCTGCGCGGCTTCTTCGCCGCGCTCGACGCCACGCTGGCGCCCGTGGGCAGCGACACGGCCGCCGCCGGCCAGGCCCAGGCCTTGCGCCTGCTGTTCGAGGAAATCAACACCCGCATCCGCTACCTGTGCGAGGTCGGCATCGGCTACCTCACGCTGGACCGCCAGAGCCGCACGCTCAGTGGCGGCGAGGTGCAGCGCATCAACCTCACCACCGCGCTGGGCACCTCGCTGGTGAACACCCTGTTCGTGCTCGACGAACCCAGCATCGGCCTGCACCCGCGCGACATGGCGCGCATCAACGACGCCATGCTGCGCCTGCGCGACGCGGGCAACACGCTGGTGGTGGTGGAGCACGACCCGGCCGTGATGCTCGCGGCCGACCGCCTGATCGACATGGGCCCGGGCCCGGGCGAGCGCGGCGGGCAGATCGTGTTCGACGGCACGCCCGAAGCGATCCGCTCGGCCGACACCCTCACCGGCGCCTACCTCGGTTCGCGCAAGACCATCGGCATGGGCTTCAAGCGCATGGTCACCGACAGCACGCCGCGCCTCATCCTCGAAGGCGCGCGCGAACACAACCTCAAGGACGTGTCGGTCGAGTTCCCGCTGCAACGCCTGGTGGTGGTCACCGGCGTGTCCGGCTCGGGCAAGTCCAGCCTGATCCAGGACGTGCTGGCGCCCGCGCTGCTGCGCCACTTCGGCAAGTCCACCGAGAGCCCGGGCGCGCACGACCGCCTGCTCGGGGCCGACCACCTGAGCGAGGTCGTGTTCGTCGACCAGTCGCCCATCGGCAAGACGGCGCGCTCCAACCCGGTGAGCTACGTGGGCGCGTGGGACGCGATCCGCTCGCTGTTCGCCGAGGCGCCGTTGTCGCGCCAGCGCAGTTACACGCCGGCCAAGTTCAGCTTCAACAGCGGCGACGGGCGCTGCCCCACCTGCGGCGGCTCGGGCTTCGAGCACGTGGAGATGCAGTTCCTGAGCGACGTGTACCTGCGCTGCCCGGACTGCGACGGCAAACGCTACCGGCCCGAAATCCTGGAGGTGAAGATCCAGCGCGGAGGCCGTTCGCTCAACGTGGCCGACGTGCTGGACCTCACCGTGAGCGAGGCCGCCGCGCTGTTCGCGGGCGACCGCGAGGTGATCCGCGTGCTGCAGCCCATCGTGGACGTGGGCCTGGAGTACGTGAAGCTGGGCCAGCCCGTGCCCACGCTCTCGGGCGGCGAGGCGCAGCGCCTCAAGCTCGCGGGCTTCCTGGCCGAGGCTTCGAAGAACAGCAGCGCGAGCCGCCAGGCGGTGGCGCGCAAGGGCACGCTGTTCCTGTTCGACGAGCCCACCACCGGCCTGCACTTCGACGACATCGCCAAGCTCATGCGCAGCCTGCGCAAGCTGCTCGACGCCGGCCACTCGCTGGTGGTGATCGAGCACAACCTGGACGTGATCCGCTCGGCCGACTGGCTGATCGACCTGGGTCCCGAGGGCGGCGATGCGGGCGGCCTGATCGTGGCCGAGGGCCCGCCCGAGGCCGTGCGCGAACACGCCAGCAGCCACACCGCGAAGGCTTTGCGCGAGTACGCGCTGGCCATGGGCGAGGTGCACGAAGTGCGCGAAGGCCGGGCCAAGGGCCTGCAGCCGGCGCGCGCGCGCAACGAGGGGCCACACGCCCACGCCATCCGCATCGTCAACGCCAAGGAGCACAACCTCAAGAACCTGAGCGTGGACATTCCGCGCGGCAAGTTCAACGTCATCTCCGGCGTGAGCGGCTCGGGCAAGTCCACGCTGGCTTTCGACATCCTGTTCAACGAAGGCCAGAGGCGTTACCTGGAGAGCCTCAACGCCTATGCGCGCAGCATCGTGCAGCCCGCGGGCCGGCCCGAGGTGGACGCGGTCTATGGCATCCCGCCCACGGTGGCGATCGAGCAGCGCCTCTCGCGCGGTGGCCGCAAGTCCACCGTGGGCACCACCACCGAGGTCTGGCATTTCCTGCGCCTGCTGTACGTGAAGCTGGGCACGCAGCACTGCATGTACGACGGCGCGGTCGTGATGCCGCAAAGCCCCGACAGCATCGTCGCCGCCATCCTGGCGCGCTACAAGGGCCGGCACATCGGCCTGCTCGCGCCGCTGGTGGTCAACCGCAAGGGCGTGTACACCGAGCTGGCCGACTGGGCGCGCCCGCGTGGCCACACCCACCTGCGGGTGGACGGCGAGTTCCTGCCCACCACCGGCTTCCCGCGCATCGACCGCTTCAAGGAGCACACCATCGAACTGCCGGTGGCCGACTTCGTGGTCAGCGCCGACGACGAGACCGCGCTGCGCCAGCAGCTCACCAAGGCGCTGGAGATCGGCAAGGGCCAGGTGCACGTGCTCTCGCCGCTGGACGGCCTGGCCCAGGCGCTGGCCGAAGGCCGGTCCACGCGCGAGCTCGGCAAGCTGGAGGTGTTTTCCACCACGCGCGCCTGCCCGGAGTGCGCCACCAGCTACCCCGAACTCGACCCGCGCCTCTTCTCGTACAACAGCAAACATGGCTGGTGCCCCGACTGCGTGGGCACCGGCGTGAAGCTCTCGCGCGACCAGCTCAAGGCGCTGGACGATTCGGTGCGCGACGACAAGGAAAAAGGCCGCGAGCAGAGTTTTGCCGAACCCGAGGTGGATGGCGTGACGGACGAGGTCTGCCCGTTCTGCTCGGGCAAGCGCCTGAACCTGCAGGCCCGCTCGGTGCGTTTCGCCGGCGTGGGCATCGCCGACGTGGCCCGCCTTTCGGTGCGCGAGGTGCGCGCCTGGGTGCAAGGGTTGATGCAAGACCTGGCGCTCAGCGCGCGCGAGGCCGACATCGCGCGCGACCTGCTGCCCGAGATCGAAAGCCGGCTGGCCTTCCTCGAAGAGGTGGGCCTGAACTACCTCACGCTGGACCGCGGCGCGCCCACGCTCAGCGGCGGCGAGGCGCAGCGCATCCGCCTGGCGGCGCAGCTGGGCAGCAACCTGCAGGGCGTGTGTTACGTGCTCGACGAGCCCACCATCGGCCTGCACGCGCGCGACAACGCCATCCTGCTCAACGCGCTGCACAAGCTCGGCGACCAGGGCAACACCCTGGTGGTGGTGGAGCACGACGAGGACACCATCCGCCGCGCCGACCACATCATCGACATCGGCCCGAGCGCGGGCAAGCGCGGCGGGCGCGTGGTGGCCCAGGGGTCGGTGGACGACCTCTCGGCCAACGCCGACTCGGTGACCGGGCGCTACCTGCTGCACGCGATGAAGCACCCGCTGCAGGCGCGCCGTGGCGTGCTGCCGGCGCTGGACGACAGCGCGCCCTGGCTGCGCGTGCGCGGCGCGAAGCTGCACAACCTGAACGAGCTCGACGCCGCGGTGCCGCTGCAGCGCCTGGTGGTCATCACCGGCGTGTCGGGCTCGGGCAAGTCCACGCTCGCGCGCGACGTGCTGCTGACCAACGTGGCCGCCGCCGTGAGCCAGCGCAGCACCAAGGCCGGGCGCGACGCCATGGACAAGGGCAAGCACCCCGCCTGGAGCGGCTGCGCCAGCGTGAGTGGTTTCGAGACCGTGGACCGCGTGCTCGAAGTCGATCAGACGCCGATCGGCAAGACGCCGCGCAGCTGCCCAGCCACCTACATCGGCTTCTGGGACACGGTGCGCAAGCTGTTCGCCGACACGCTGGAGGCCAAGGCGCGCGGCTACGGCCCCGGCCGCTTCAGCTTCAACACCGGCGAAGGCCGCTGCCCGGGCTGCGAAGGGCAGGGCATGCGCACCATCGAGATGAGCTTCCTGCCCGACGTGAAGGTGCCCTGCGAGGTCTGCCACGGCGCGCGCTTCAACCCCGAGACGCTGGCCGTGACCTGGAAGGGCAAGAGCATCGGCGACGTGTTGCAGATGGAGGTGGACGAGGCGGTGGACTTCTTCGCCAGCATGCCCAACATCAGCCACCCGCTGCAGCTGCTCAAGGACGTGGGCCTGGGCTACCTCACGCTGGGCCAGCCCAGCCCGACGCTCAGCGGCGGCGAGGCGCAGCGCATCAAGCTGGTGACCGAACTCAGCAAGGTGCGCGACGACGTCACGCGCCGGGGCCAGAAGCCACCGCACACGCTCTACGTGCTCGACGAGCCCACGGTGGGCCTGCACATGGCCGACGTGGAGAAGCTGATTCGCGTGCTGCACCGCCTGGTGGACGGCGGCCACAGCGTGGTGGTGATCGAGCACGACCTGGACGTGATGGCCGAGGCCGACTGGATCATCGACCTGGGCCCCGAGGGTGGCAACGGCGGGGGCCGCATCGTGGCCGCCGCGCCACCCGACGAGGTGGTGCGCCTGGACACGCACACCGGGCGTGTGCTGGGGCCGGTGCTGGCCAGGACGTGATGCCCGAGGGCCAGGTCATCCACATCCACGCCGAGGCGCCGGCCAAGCCGGTTCTGGGCGCGCCGTGCAACGGCTGCGGGGTGTGTTGCCTGGCCGAGCCTTGTCCTTTGGGGCGGGTGATTTCGCGCAAGCGCGTGGGCGCGTGCGACGCGCTGCGCTGGGACGGCGCCTTGTCGGTCTACCGCTGTGGCGCCATCACCGACGCGCGGGGCGTGCTGGGCCCGCGCTGGCGCTGGGCGGCGCCGGTGTTCCAGCGGCTGGCGCGGCGCTGGATCGCGGCCGGCGTGGGGTGCGACGCGGCGTTGCAGGCCGAACGCGGCGGCTGAGCGCTCAGCGCGCGAGCAGCCAGACCACGCCCACCGCCAGCACGGCCAGGGCCCCCATCAGCAGGCGCGTGCGCTTGCGCAGCAGGTCCACGGCACCCACCAGGCGCGCGTTCTGCTCGGCCAGTTCGGTCAGGGTCTGCGCCATCTGGGCCTGCACCGCGGCCTGCTGGTCGATCAGCTGCCGCGCTTCGATCAGGCGGTTCTTGAGTTCCCCCAGGGTGGGCGGGGCGTCGCCCAGGTCCAGCGGCACCGGCGCGGTCGTGCCGGCGGGTGGCGCCTTCGAGCGGTCCAGCAGCTTGCGCGCGGCGTTGAGCACCGTGGGCGCGTGTTCGATCACGTCCCCCCAGGGGATCACTTTCAGGGCAACCAGCCAGGGAATGGCCATGAGGAGATCCTTTCTCTTGTCAGGTTAGGAGGCCCTCAGCCGCGTGGGGTTCCTTCAGATGGGGCCGAAACGGTCCGTCTCAACAGCCACCAGCCCAGGCCGGCGACCGACAGCAGCAGGGCCGGGAAGCCCAGCGTGGGCGCCCACTGCAGCGCGGCGGCGCCCAGCGCGGGCGCGAGCACCCCGCCCAGGGTGTAGGACAGCACCAGCACGGCGGTGCTGTTGACCAGGGTGATGCCTTCCTCGCGCGAGCCGATGTCGATCATCGCCAGCGTGTACAGACAACCGCCCGCGCCGCCCCAGAGGAAGGCCACGGGCGCGGCCAGCCAGGGCGTGCCGGCCACGAAGGGGATGACCAAGGTGGCCAGCAGGGTGATCAGGGCGCAGACCCGCATGATCGCCAGGCGCGCGCGGTGGCCGTCGCCCCAGCGCTGCGCCGGGTGGTGGGCCATGCGGTCGGCCAGCACGCCGGCCGGCAGCATCATGAGCGCGCTGCCCAGGCCGCTGGCCGAGACCAGCAGCGCCGCCACGGTGGCGCCCAGGCCCAGCGCCAGGCCGTAGAGCGGCAGGATGGACGTGAGGCCGCTTTCGAAGAAACCGCCGACGAAGCCCACGGTCATGATCAGCGGATGGGCCAGCAGCGCGTGCCACACGCCCGACAGGCCCACCTTCGCGCTGTGCGCGTCGGCCGCGTCGGGCAGGCGCGGGATCAGCAGGCTCCAGACCAGGCCGATGGCCATGAAGCCGAGCGCGATCCACAGGGCCGCGTCGCTGTCGGCGCCGACCCAGGCCAGCATGAGCGGGCCGACCACGAAGGTGATGCCCACCATGGTCTCGAAGATGCCCACGTAGCGCCCGCGCTGCCCGGGCGGCGAGAACTCGGCCACCACGGCCTCGGCCAGCACCCAGCGCAGGCCCGAGGCCATGCCGGCGGCGATCTTGAACACGAACCAGAGCCACAGCAGCGGCGTGAAGGCGAAGCCGGCGGTGGCGATCACCGGGATCAGCGCGGCCAGCCACAGCGTGGGCCGCCGGCCCAGGCGCTGCGTGATGGCCGAAGCGAACGGCGTCATGAAGAACACGCCGAGCCAGCCGCTGGCGGCGAACACACCGGCCAGCGCGGTCGATTCGCCGCCGCCCTTGAGGCGCAACAGCAGCAGCGGCGTGAGCATGAAGTAGCCCACCAGCTCGAAGAAGGTGGAGCCGAAGATCGCGACCAGGCCGAGCCGGGCCTGGGCGGGTGGGTGCTCCGGCAGGGGGCCGGTGGGCGGCAGCGGGTGTTCGCTCATGCGCCCGCGGCCCGCGCGCCCAGCACCGCGTCGGCCACCTCGGTGAAGCCCGCGCCGCGCTCGCCCGCGGCCACGTAGCGCGGGTGTTGCGTGAGCGCGCCCCAGAAGCGCGCGACGTTGGCCACGCCCACGCTGTGCGGGAAATGGCCGAACATGCGCGCGTCGTTGGTCGAGTCGCCGACGTAGACCCAGCGGTCGAGTTCGTCGTCGAGCGAGCGGCCCAGGCGCGATCGCACGATCCAGCGCGCACCGGCCAGCTTGTCGTGCTCGCCGATCCAGCCGTTGATGTGGATGGAGCTCACGGTGGCGTTGAGGCCCTCGCTTTTCATGAGTTGCACCACCGTGGCGATGTCGGCTTCGCTCAGGTGGGCGAACTCGCTGTGGTCGATCGCGATGTCGGTCTCGCGCCCCGGGCTGTCGGTGGCCAGGCGGGCCTGCGGCAGCTCGGCGAGCACGCGCCGCGCGGTGGCCTGCAGCTTCGCGAAATGGGCGGCGCGCGTGGCCGCGTCCTGCAGGTAGTCGCGCCTGAGTTCGCCCGAGTCGCCGCGCCACAGCGCCACGGCGCCGTTCTCGGCCACGATGGCGTCCACCGGCCAGGCCAGCGCGAAGGCCTCGCTCCAGCCGGCGGGCCGGCCCGTGATGGCGAACACCGGCAGGCCGGCGGTGCGCAGGCGGTGCAAGGCGTCCAGGGCATCGGGGGTGATCGCGCCCTCGGTCGTGAGGGTGTCGTCGATGTCGGTCAGCACGCCGTGGATGCGGGCGCGGTCCGTGGCGGGCCAGAGGGTGAGGGGATTCATGCGCATGGAAGGCGGGCAGTGTCGCACAGGGCCCCGGGCGCCGCAGGTGCCACCGGCGACGCGCGGCAGGGGGCAGATCGAGGCCGCTGCGGTAGAATCGCGCGATCCGAGGAGCGTTGCAGCGCCCCCACTGAACACTTCAGCAGCGGGGCGTGAGGCTCGGACCATCCATGCAACGACGCTCATCCACATCCCGTGCGATGAGTTCTTTTTGACTCAATGCCAGATGTGGTTTGTCCATCCTTTCCGGAGCGAACCATGAATGCACGTCTGAACAACCCGACCGCCGACAGCGCGATCGCCGACCTTTCCCTGGCCGAGTGGGGCCGCAAGGAAATCCGCATCGCGGAAACCGAAATGCCCGGCCTGATGGCCATCCGCGAGGAATTCGCCGCCGCCAAGCCGCTCAAGGGCGCGCGCATCACCGGCAGCATCCACATGACGATCCAGACCGCGGTGCTGGTCGAAACCCTGCAGGCCCTGGGCGCGAGCGTGCGCTGGGCTTCGTGCAACATCTTCTCCACGCAAGACCACGCCGCCGCCGCGCTGGTCGCGCAGGGCACGCCGGTGTTCGCGCACAAGGGCGAGACCCTGGCCGAGTACTGGGACTTCACCCACCGCATCTTTGAGTTCGGCGCCGCCGGCACCGAAGGCGAAGGCCCCAACATGATCCTGGACGACGGCGGCGACGCCACGCTGCTGATGATCCTGGGCCAGAAGGCCGAGAAGGACCTTTCGGTCATCAGCAAGCCGACCAGCGAAGAAGAAACCTGCCTGTTCGCCGCCATCAAGGCCAAGCTCGCGCAGGACCCGACCTGGTACACCCGCAAGGCCAGCCAGATCATCGGCGTGACCGAAGAGACCACCACCGGCGTGCACCGCCTGAAGGAAATGAGCGCCAAGGGCACGCTGCCGTTCCGCGCCATCAACGTGAACGATTCGGTGACCAAGAGCAAGTTCGACAACCTGTACGGCTGCCGCGAATCGCTGGTCGACGGCATCAAGCGCGCCACCGACGTGATGATCGCCGGCAAGGTCGCCGTGGTCGCCGGCTACGGTGACGTGGGCAAGGGTTCGGCCCAGGCGCTGCGCGCGCTGTCGGCCCAGGTGTGGGTGACCGAGATCGACCCCATCAACGCCCTGCAGGCCGCGATGGAAGGCTACAAGGTCGTGACCATGGAGTACGCCGCCGACAAGGCCGACATCTTCGTGACCACCACCGGCAACAAATCCATCATCACGCACGACCACATGGCCGCGATGAAGGACCAGGCCATCGTCTGCAACATCGGCCACTTCGACAACGAGATCGACATCGCCTCGATCGAGAAGTACGAATGGGAAGAGATCAAGCCGCAGGTCGACCACGTCAAGTTCCCCGACGGCAAGAAGATCATCATGCTGGCCAAGGGCCGCCTGGTGAACCTGGGCTGCGGCACCGGCCACCCCAGCTTCGTGATGTCGAGCTCGTTCGCGAACCAGACCATTGCCCAGATCGAGCTGTTCACGCAGCCGAAGAAGTACGAAGTGGGCCAGGTCTACGTGCTGCCCAAGCACCTGGACGAGAAGGTCGCGCGCCTGCACCTGAAGAAGGTTGGCGCCATGCTGACCGAGCTGACCGACGAGCAGGCCGCCTACATCGGCGTGAGCAAGGCCGGCCCGTACAAGCCGGACACCTACCGGTATTGATCGCGCCCATGCGGGCCGACCAGCTGCTCGTCGAGCGCGGCCTGGCCGCTACCCGTTCGCAGGCCCAGCGGCTCATCGCCGCGGGCGTGCAATGGCGTGCGCCGGGTGGCGACTGGACAGCGGTCACCAAGAACGGCGAGGAGCTGCGCGACGCGGCCGAGCTGCGCCTGCTGGACACGGCGGAGACGCGCTATGTGTCGCGCGGCGGCCTCAAGCTGGAAGGCGCGCTGCGCCACACCGGCCTGGACGTGAGCGGCCTGCGCTGCCTTGATGTGGGGCAGAGCAGCGGCGGTTTCACCGACTGCCTGTTGCAGCGGGGCGCGGCGCGGGTCATGGGTGTGGACGTGGGCCAGGGCCAGCTGCACCCGCAGCTCAAGGGCGATCCGCGCGTGATCTGCATTGAAAAATGCAACGCGCGCGATCTCTCGGCCCAGGCGCTGCAGGACGCGGGTGGCGCGGCGCCGTTCGATCTGATCGTGGGCGACCTGTCGTTCATCTCGCAGACCCTGGTGTGGCCGGCCCTGGTGCCGCTGCTGGCGCCGGGTGGGCAGATGCTGATGCTGGTCAAGCCGCAGTTCGAGCTGCAGCCCGGGCACATCGGCAAGGGCGGTCTGGTGAAGGACGCGGCGAGTTACGCCATCGTGCGCGATCGCATCGCGCAGGCCTGCGAAGAGCAGGGCCTGCGGATGCGCGACTACGTCGAGAGCGCGATCACCGGGGGTGACGGCAACCGCGAGTTTTTTGTGTATGCGAGCAAGTGATGTAAGGAGGGGGCCGTGAGTCTTCCCATCAGCCTGGAATTTTTCCCGACCAAGACGCCCGAAGGCGCGGTCAAGCTGCGCGCGGTGCGCCAGCAGCTGTACGCGCTCAAGCCCGAGTTCTGCTCGGTGACCTTTGGCGCCGGCGGCTCCACGCAGGACGGCACGCTGCAGGCCGTGACCGAGATCATGGGCGAGGGCTGCCCCGCCGCGCCGCACCTGAGCTGCATCGGCCAGTCGAGCTCGAGCATCCGCGAGCGCCTGGCGGCCTACGCGGCCGCCGGCATCCGCCGCATCGTGGCCCTGCGCGGTGACCTGCCCAGCGGCTACGGCGTGGGTGGCGAGTTCCGCTACGCCAGCGACCTGGTGGCCTTCGTGCGCGCCGAGACCGGTGACCGATTCCACATCGAGGTGGCGGCCTACCCGGAAACGCACCCGCAGGCCCGCTCGCCCGAGGCCGACCTCGAGGCCTTCGCGGCCAAGGTGAAGGCCGGTGCCGATTCGGGCATCACGCAGTACTTCTTCAATGCCGACGCCTACTTCCGCTACCGTGACGAGCTGCAGCGCGTGGGCGTGGACGTGCCGGTGGTGCCGGGCATCATGCCCATCACCAGCTCCACGCAGCTGATGCGCTTCTCCGACGCCTGCGGCGCCGAGATCCCGCGCTGGATCCGCATGCGCCTGCAGGCCTTCGGCGACGACACCGCGTCCATCAAGTCCTTCGGCCTGGACGTGGTGACCGACCTGTGCGACCGCCTGCGCGGCGGCGGCGTGCCGGGGCTGCACTTCTACACCATGAACCAGAGCGGGGCCACGACGGACATCGTCCAGCGCCTCGGTCTTGCATGAGCCTCAAGCCCGCGGTCACGCTGGCGCTGGCCACCTTGTTGTGGCTCGGCGGCTGCGCGACGCGAGCGCCGGACATGCCCGACCTGGGCAGCGTGCCCGATGCCTCGGCCGACGACACCGACACCCCGGACGCCAGCGAGAGCGTCATCGCGCGGGGCCTGGCGTCCTGGTACGGCGAGCCTTTCCACGGCCGGCGCACCGCCAGCGGCGAGGTCTACGACATGAACGAACTCACCGCGGCCCACAAGACCCTGCCGTTCGGCACCCGCGTGCGCGTGCGCCACGCCCGCACGGGCAAGGAGGTGACGGTGCGCATCAACGACCGCGGCCCGCACGTGCCGGGCCGCATCATCGACCTCAGCCGCGCGGCCGCGTCGGCGCTGGGCATCGTGCAGGGCGGCGTCGGCCGGGTCGTGCTGTTGCGCGACTGACGCGCGTGGCTTGACCTGCGTCAAGCAACCCGCACCAGCGGGGCCAGGTCTCCGGCCGGTTTGACGTGGCGCAACGCCGCGCCACGCACGGTCTTCTGTAATGGACGCGGGGATTCTCCCGAGTCAACGCAACACAGAAGACCATCATGAATACGCACCACTTCGCCCTGGCCGCCCTCGCGTCCACCTGCCTGCTCGCCTCGGGCGCCGCCCTGGCGCAGGACGACTTCCAGGCCGGCAGCGTGCTCGTGCGCGCCCGCGCCGTGCACCTGGACAGCGCCGACAAGGACGGCACCGGCCTGGGCCTGGCCATGAACAACAAGGGCTTGCCCGAAGTCGACGTGAGCTACTTCTTCAGCAAGCACCTCGCGGCCGAGCTCATCCTCACGGTGCCGCAGAAACACACCCTCACGTCCAACGGGGCGGCCATCGGCACGCTGCGCCACCTGCCACCCACGCTGACCGTGCAGTACCACTTCGACGCGCCCGGCTTCAAGCCCTACGTGGGCGCGGGCCTCAACTACACGCGCTTCAGCTCGGTGCACCTGCTGGGCGGCGCGGCCGACGTGAAGCGCCACAGCTTCGGCCCGGCGCTGCAGGTGGGGGTGGACATTCCGCTGAGCAAGCAGCTCTACCTGAACGTGGACGTGAAGAAGGTCTTCATCAAGACCGACGTGAGCGCCGGTGGCGCGAAGATCGGCCAGTTCAAGGCCGACCCCGTGCTGGTCGGCGTGGGCCTGGGCTGGCGCTTCTGAGCGACAGCTTCAGCGCTCGTCGTAGCTCACCACCACGCGGTCGGTGGTGGGCCGCGCCTGGCAGCTCAGCACGAAGCCCTTGTCGGTTTCCCAGGGCTCGAGCGTGAAGTTCTTGTCCATCTGCACCGCGCCTTCCATCACCTTGGCGCGGCAGGTGCAGCACACGCCGCCCCGGCACGACCAGGGCAGGTCCAGTCCGGCGTTCAGGGCCACGTCGAGCACGCGCTCGTCGCGGTTCATGCGCAACTGGTGCGGCTTGCCATCGAGCACCACGGTGAGCGCGACCTCGCCCTCGGCGCGCACGGCCGGCTGGCCGAGCACGGCAGCCCGGCGCTGCGCGGCGGGCAAGGCCTCCAGCGTGGGCGAGGTGAAGCGCTCGGTGTGCACGCGGTCGGGGCGCACGCCCGCATCGAGCAAGGCCTTTTCCGTCGCCTCGATCATGGCCTCGGGGCCGCAGATGAAGACCTCGTCCATGCTGCCCACGGGCAGCAGGGTGTCGATCAGGGCGCGCACCTTGTCGGCGTCGATGCGGCCTTCGAGCAGCGGCACTTCCTGCGCCTGGCGCGAGAGGATGTGAATCAGCGTGAGGCGGTCCGCGTAGCGGTCCTTCAGATCCTGCAGCGACTCGTTGAACATCACGCTGCCCATGCGGCGGTTGCCGTACACGAGGGTGAACTTCGAGGCGGGCGACTCCTCCAGCGTGCTGGCCATGAGCGAGAGGATGGGCGTGATGCCCGAGCCGGCCGCGAAGCCCACGCGGTGCACCGCGCGCGGCTTGTGCACGGTGAAGCGGCCGTCGGGCGGCATCGCCTTGAGCGTGTCGCCGGCCTTCAGGGCGGTCGCGGCCCAGTTGGAGAACACGCCGCCGTCCACGGGGCGGATGCCCAGCGTGAGTTCACCGCGCTGCGTGAGCAGGCTGCGCGGGCTGCTGATGGAGTAGCTGCGCCGCACGTCCTGGCCGTCGATGGTGGCGCGCACGGTGAGGAACTGGCCGGGCTCGAACGCGAAGGTGGCGCGCTGCTCGGGTGGGATCGCGAAGGTGATCGCCACCGCGCCGGCGGCCTCGGGGCTGATGCGGGCGATCGGGAGTTCGTGGAAGCGGGCGGCGGTGGACATGGCGTCAATAAGGCTTGAAGTAGTCGAACGGTTCCAGGCAGTCGAGGCAGCGGTACATCGCCTTGCAGGCGGTGGAGCCGAAGGGCGAGGTCTCGGTGGTGTGGGTCGAGCCACACTGCGGACAGGGCACGGTCTCGCGGCGCAGGGCCTGGCGCGAGAACTTCAGCGGCGCGGCGGAGGCCGGCGGCTCGCTGCCGCATTGTGGTGGCGCGATGCCGTAGGCGCGCAGCTTCTCGCGCGCGGCCTCGCTCATCCAGTCGGTGGTCCAGGCCGGCGCGAGCTGCGTGACCACGCGCGCGGTGAGGCCCGCGTTCGCCAGCGCGGCGCGCACGTCGTCCTCGATCTGGCCCATGGCCGGGCAGCCGCTGTAGGTCGGCGTGATCACCACCTCGGGAACACCGTCCGAGCCGGTGCGCACGCCGCGCAGGATGCCGAGCTCGCTCAGGCTGACCACCGGGATTTCCGGGTCGGCCAGGCCGGCGAGCGCGTCATGGATTTCGGTGTGCATGGTGGGCGCTCACCACACGGCCTGCGGATGCGTGCGTGCCAGGCTCTGCATCTCGGCGAGCAGAAACCCCATGTGCTCGGAGTGCACGCCGTGTTTGCCCTGCGGCACATGACCCTGCACGGCGGGGCGCTGCAGCGTGGCCTCGTTCAGCGTGTCGTCCACCAGCGCGTCCCAGTCGGCCTGCAGGCCGGCCGCGTCGACGCCGGTGCCGTTGTGCACCGCGGCGGTTTCGGCCTCGCTGCCGATCCAGAACTCCTGGCAGTAGGGCAGCAGGTGCTGCAGCGCGGCCTGCGCGCGGGCGTGCGATTCGTCGGTGCCATCGCCGAAGCGCACCAGCCAGTCGCTGGCGTGGCGCAGGTGGTAGCGCACCTCCTTCAGCGACTTGGCCGCGATGGCGGCGAGCTGCGCATCGGCCGAGGTCTGCAGCCGGTCCCACACCAGCACCATGAGCGCGCTGTAGAGGAAGTTGCGCGCGAGGGTGGTCGCGTAGTCGCGGTCGCCGGACGCGGTGCTGGCCAGCGGGCCGCTGTGCGGCAGCTCCAGCAGCGTGAGGTTGCGGAATTCGTGCGTGTCGCGGAAGTAGGCCAGCGTGTCCTCGGTCACCGCGCCGTGGGTGCGCGCACCCTGCAGGTGGGCGAAGCGCTGCGCCTGGGCCGGGTCGGCGTTGATCAGCGTGGCCGCGTGCTGGTAGAGCAGGCGGGCCTGGCCGAGCAGGTCCAGGCTGTTGTTGGCCAGCGCGAGGTCTTCTTCGAGGATGGGCCCGTGGCCGCACCATTCGGCGTTGCGCTGGCCCAGCACCAGCGCGTTGTCGGCCAGGTGCAGCAGGTAGTCGATCGGTGCCGTGCCGCTCATCACATGTGCCCCACTTTGTCGGGGATCTCGTAGAAGGTGGGATGGCGGTACACCTTGTCGGCGGCCGGGTCGAAGAAGCTGTCCTTGCTGTCGGGCTCGCTGGCCGTGATGCCGCTGCTTTGCACGACCCAGATGCTCACGCCTTCCTGGCGCCGCGTGTACACGTCGCGCGCCAGGTGCAGCGCGTGCTGGGCGTCGCTGGCGTGCAGGCTGCCGCAGTGCTTGTGCTCCAGGCCCTGCTTGCTGCGCACGAAGACCTCCCACAGGGGCCATTCCTTCAAAACAGTGGTGTTCATGCGGCCTCCTTCATGGCGCGTTGCTGTTGTTTGCGGGCGTGGGCGAGGGCAGCTTCGCGCACCCAGGCGCCGTCGTTCCAGGCCTTCACGCGGGTGGCCAGGCGTTCCTTGTTGCACGGGCCGTCGCCGTTGACCACGGCCCAGAACTCGTCCCAGTCGATCTGGCCGTAGTCGTGGTGGCCGCGTGCCTCGTTCCACTTCAGCGCCGGATCGGGCAGGGTGACGCCCAGCACCTCGGCCTGCGGCACGGTCGCATCCACGAACTTCTGGCGCAGGTCGTCGTTGCTGATGCGCTTGATGCCCCAGCGCATGCCCTGCACGCTGTTGGGGCTGTCGGCGTCGGGCGGGCCGAACATGGCCAGGCACTTCCACCACCAGCGGTTCACCGCGTCCTGCACCATGGCCTTCTGCTCGGCCGTGCCCTGCATCATGGTCATCAACGACTCGAAGCCCTGGCGCTGGTGGAAACTTTCTTCCTTGCAGACCCGGATCATGGCGCGCGCATAGGGCCCGAAGCTGCAGCGGCACAGCGGGATCTGGTTCATGATCGCCGCGCCGTCCACCAGCCAGCCGACCACGCCCACGTCGGCCCAGGTCAGCGTGGGGTAGTTGAAGATGGAGCTGTACTTGGCCTTGCCGCTGTGCAGCGCGTCGAACATCTGGTCGCGGCTGGTGCCCAGCGTCTCGGCCGCGCTGTAGAGGTACAGGCCGTGGCCGCCTTCGTCCTGCACCTTGGCCACCAGGATCGCCTTGCGTTTGAGGCTGGGCGCGCGCGAGATCCAGTTGCCCTCGGGCAGCATGCCCACGATCTCGCTGTGCGCGTGCTGGCTGATCTGCCGCACCAGCGTCTTTCGGTAGGCGTCGGGCATCCAGTCGCGCGGCTCGATCTTGCCGTCGGCGTCGATCACGGCGTCGAAGTGCGCCTGCAGGGCGGTGTCGTGGGGCACGGCCTTGAGCGGGGTGCCGGATTGGGCGTCGGCGTCGGGCACATTGAAGGACTGGGTGTACATGCGGAATCTCCTGCGCAGTGGGGGTGCGGATCGCAGTATAGCCAATTAGCCGACCGATCGGTCGGCTAATTTTGCAATGCCCGCCCAACGGTTTTCGGAACGGCGGCGCTGCCTGGCCGAGGAGCGGTCGTCTTCTACATCCGCTTACCTTACTCCGTCGGCCCGACCCTAGAGTGGAGCGCATGCAACACCTGTCTCTTCCTGATGAACAACGACTCGCTGGTGTGGGCTTGATCCTGGGGGCCCTGCTGACCTTGACCGCCTGCGGCGGTGGTGGGGGCGGTGGCGGCGACGCGGGCGCCAGCGGCGGGGCCGATGCGACGATCGGCGTGCCCTCACCGCCGAACAGCGCGGGCGGCGCCGGCTCGGGCAGCGGCGGTTCGACGCTGGTCGCCCTGGACGCCAGCACCAGCTGCAACCTGCCCGACTTCCGCAACAGCTTGCTGCAACAGATCAACGCGGCGCGGGCCGTGGCGCGCAGCTGCGGCGGCACCGCGATGCCGGCGGTCGCGCCACTGGCCTGGAACGACGCGCTGTTCTCCGCCGCCGCGCGGCATTCGACCGACATGGCCGTCAACAACTACTTTTCCCACACCGGGCTGGACGGCCGCACGGCCTCCCAGCGCATCGCCGCCGAAGGTTATGCGTGGTCGTGGGTGGGGGAAAACATCGCGGCGGGGCAGACCTCGGTCTCGACCGTGATGAGCGGCTGGCTCGCCAGCGCCGGCCACTGCGCCAACATCATGCGCGCCGAGTACCAGCACGTGGGTGTGAGCTGCGTGCAGCGCAGCGGCACCACCTACGGCCGCTACTGGACCATGACCCTGGCCCGGCCACGCTGAATCCGGCGTTCAGCCGCCCGATTCGAGCGCCTGGGATTTGCCGCGTCCCCGGCCCAGGTGGGCCAGCAGCTGCGGCAAGGCGGCCTGCAGCGTGCCCTTGAGGGTGTGCGGCGGGTTGATCACGAACATGCCGCTGGCGGTGAGGCCCGGCCGGTCGTCGGGACCGTGGGTCGGGTCCTGGCCGATGGCCAGCGTGGCGTTCAGCCAGGGTTTCTGGGCCTGGTTCGACAGGGTGCGCAGGCGGCGCGGCAGATCGTGCGCCTCGGGGCGCGGAATCACCGGGTACCAGACCAGGTAGGTGCCGGTTGGGAAACGCCGGATGAGATCTTGTATGCAGGCGCTCACTTTTCCGTAATCGCTCTTGATCTCATAGCTCGGATCGATCAACACCATGGCCCGTTTGGAGCCGGTGGCCGAGGGCGGCGGCGGCAGCAGGGGCTTCACGCCCTCGAAACCGTCCTCGCGCACCACCGCGATCTGGCGGCCGGCTTCGAGCTGGGCGATGTTGGCGGACAGGGTGCGGCTGTCGGTCGGGTGCAGCTCGAAGAGCTTGAGCCGGTCGCGCGATTCGGCGCGCAGCAGCTGGTGCATGACGAACGGCGAGCCGGGATAGACCCGCAACGCGCCCGACGGGTTGAAGCTGGCGACCAGATCGAGGTAGTCGTCGATGGCGGGCGCCACGGCCTCGGTCGACGGCCCGTCGGCCGCGCGCAGCGCGCCCATGAGCTTGACGACGCCGTCCTTGGCCTCGCCCCCGGTCTCGGTGTAGTCGCCGTCGAGCCGGTACAAGCCCGCGCCCGCGTGGGTGTCGATCAGCGTCAGACCCGCCTCCTTCTGCATCAGGTGGCGCAGCGTGGCGATGAGGGTGATGTGCTTGAGCACGTCGGCGTGGTTGCCGGCGTGGAAGGCGTGTCGGTAGCTGAACATGCCCTGATGGTAGCCGTTTGCCCTCTGCGCCCGACCATCGGGGACGGGCGGTTTGCCATCCGGGGCCGGAATTTCGTACAATCGAGGGCTTCGCAGCGATTTGCTGGCTCCGCGGCGAAGCATTCAAAACCCACCTAAGAGCGTTCCGACAGAGAACGACCGACCGTGGAAAAGAGCCGCCAAACCAACTCTTCAAGAGAAAACTCATGACCAAAACGTTCAGCGCCAAACCCGCTGACGTGACGCACGAGTGGTTTGTGATTGACGCGACCGACAAGGTCCTCGGACGAGTAGCCAGTGAAGTTGCTCTCCGTTTGCGCGGCAAACACAAGGCCATTTACACGCCTCACGTCGATACCGGTGACTTCATCGTCATCATCAACGCAGCCAAACTCCGCGTCACGGGCAACAAGGCCCTCGACAAGGTGTACTACCGTCACTCGGGTTTCCCGGGCGGTATCTATGGCACCAACTTCCGCGACATGCAGGCCAAGCACCCTGGCCGCGCGCTCGAGAAGGCCGTCAAGGGCATGCTGCCCAAGGGCCCGCTCGGCTACGCCATGATCAAGAAGCTCAAGGTGTACGGCGGTGCAGAGCACCCGCACACCGCCCAACAGCCGCAAGTGCTGGAACTCTAAAGGAGCCTTGAGATGATTGGTGAATGGAACAACGGAACCGGCCGTCGCAAATCCAGCGTCGCCCGCGTGTTTCTGAAAAAAGGCAGCGGCAAGATCACGGTCAACGGCAAGGACATCCAGGCCTACTTCGGCCGTGAGACCTCGATCATGATCGCCAAGCAGCCCCTGGTGCTGACCAACCACGCCGAGACCTTCGACGTGCAGGTCAACGTGCACGGTGGTGGCGAATCCGGTCAGGCCGGTGCCGTGCGCCACGGCATCACCCGCGCCTTGATCGACTACGACGCGACGCTCAAGTCGGGTCTGTCGCAAGCCGGCTTCGTGACGCGCGACGCCCGCGAAGTGGAACGGAAAAAGGTCGGTCTGCGCTCCGCGCGCCGCCGCAAGCAGTTCAGCAAGCGCTAAGCACGCTGTCCATGCCCCAGAAACCGCCTGCAAGTTCAAACTTGGGGCGGTTTTTGCTTTCTAGGGCTTGGTTGCGTTTGCTTGCAGTTGGAGAGGTTTGAATGCGTTTTCGCCTGTTGCGGAGAAGGCTGACGGTCAGTGCGCCCCGGGTCTCGGTGCGCAGCAGCCTGCCGTGGCCTTTCCGCTGGGTGCTGGGCGCACTGGTGCTGGGGTTTTCGGGCGCGCTGGCGGTCTGGGCCTTCGAGTTCGGCAAGGACATCGCCGGGCTGGACCGCAATGCCCAGCAGGAGCTTGCGCAACTGCGCCGCGAGGTGCAGATCCTGCGCACCGACCTGAGCGAGGCCCAGTCGGTGGCCAACACCTCGGACAGCCTGCTGATCGCCGAGCGCAGCACCCAGGAACAGCTGACGATGCAGATCCGGCAACTGCAGGCCGACAACGAGCTGCTGCGCAGCGACCTGGGCTTCTTCGAGCGCCTGATCCCCGGCTCCGGCAACGATTCGCTGAGCATCCGCGGCCTGCAGGCCGAGCGCCTGTCGCCCACCCAGCTCAAATGGCAGGTGCTCATGATCCAGGCCAGCAAGAACGCGCCCGACTTCAAGGGTGCGCTGGAGGTCACGCTCACCGGCACGCTGGCGGGCAAGCCCTGGGTCGCCAAGTCCGCGCCCGCGCCGCAGCCGGTGCTGATCAAGGGCTACCTGCGCATGGAAGGCGTGGTGGACGTGCCCGCGCAGGCCGTGGTAGAAAATGTGACGGCCAAGATCCTGCAGGGCAGTTCGGTCAGGTCCATGCAATCCTTCAACCTGTAACCATCGCGGTCCACCGTCGGGAGAGAGCCTCATGTTTGCCAAGAAAAAACAACCCCCCATCAAGAGCCTCATCGCCCAGGGCACCCGCATCGAAGGCAATGTGTTCTTCCACGACGGTCTGCGCATCGACGGCGAGGTGATCGGCGACCTGCGCGCCAGCGACGAGAAGCCCAGCATCCTCGTGGTCAGCGAAGTGGCCACCGTGACGGGGCAGATCCATGCCGATCACGTGATCATCAATGGCAACGTCAAGGGCCCGGTGCTCGCGTTCGAATTGCTGGAGTTGCAGCCCAAGGCCCACATCGAGGGCGATGTGTCCTACAAGGCGCTTGAAATGCACCAGGGCGCCACCATTTCCGGTCAGCTCAAGCCCATGGTCGGCGGGATCGAGGACAAACCCACACTGAAGCTGGCGGCAAACAACGGGTGAGCACATACCCGAGCGATTTGATTTAGTATCACTCGGACATGCGGGTGTACCGCACCCACCCCACATTTCCGTCAAGAGGTATCCCATGAGCGCAGTCGCCGAAAACATCCAGACCGACATGCCGGCACCGCTGGTCTTCACCGACAGCGCGGCGGCCAAGGTGGCCGAGCTGGTGGCCGAAGAGGGCAATCCCGATCTCAAGCTGCGCGTGTTCGTGCAGGGTGGGGGTTGCTCGGGTTTCCAGTACGGCTTCACCTTCGACGAAATCGTCAACGAAGACGACACCACCATGACCAAGAACGGTGTCTCCCTGCTGATCGACGCGATGAGCTACCAGTACCTGGTCGGCGCCGAGATCGACTACAAGGAAGACCTCGAAGGCGCGCAATTCGTGATCAAGAACCCCAACGCCACCACCACCTGCGGTTGCGGTTCGAGCTTCAGCGTCTGACCGACGGCGTTTTCTCGCCGCAACGAAAAAGGGAGCCGCTGGCTCCCTTTTTTGTTGGGTGTCGAGACCGGGTCGCTTACTGGGCGTTCGCCTGCTGGATGCTGGCGGCGGCATTGAGCTGCATGCGCTGCAGCTGGGCCACGGCGTCGAAACGCTGGCGCAGGGCGGCCGGCACGGGGATGGACTCGCTCTGGCGCGCGATGGCCAGGGGATCCACGTGCACGCCGTTGTCGCGGAACTCCAGGTGCAGGTGCGGGCCGGTGGAGGCGCCCGTGGTGCCGACGGCACCGATGAAGTCACCCTGGTTCACGCGCTGGCCCTTGCGCACGCCGATGCGGCTCAGGTGGGCGTAGACGGTGACCTGGTTGCTGCGGTGCTTGATGTAGATGACATTGCCATAGCCGCGCTGTTCGCCCGCGAACTCGACCGTGCCGTCGCCGATGGTGCGCACCGGCGTGCCGGTGGGGGCGGCGTAGTCCACGCCCATGTGGGCCTTGCGACCGCCCGTGATGGGGTGAAAGCGCATGCCGTAGCCGCTGCTCACGCGCGAGAACTCCAGCGGGGAGGCCAGGTAGAAGCGGCGCGAGCTCTGGCCGTCGAAACCGTAGTAGCCGCCTTTGTGGCCCGCTTCTTCGAACCAGACGGCCTGGTGTTCCTTGCCTTCGTTGACGAACTCGGCGCTCAGGATCCGGCCGGTGCGCAGGCTCTCGCCATCGGCTTCCAGGCTTTCGTAGACCACGTTGAAGCGGTCACCTTGGCGCAGGTCGCGGCGGAAGTCGATGCTGCTGGAGAACATCTCGGCCAGCTGGATGGCGACCGGGTCGGGGATGCCGGCCGCGTCGGTGGCGGCGAACAGCGAGCTGCGGATCACGCCGCTGGCCAGCCGGGACGAGGCGGTCAGCGCGCCTTGTTCCAGGCGCGAGCCGAGCGCGCCCTGGGCATCCTTTTCGACCACGAGGCGGGTGAAGCTGCGTTCGTCGGCGGAGAGCCAGCGCGCGGTCAGGCGCAGCAGTTCCTGTTTCTCGGTGGCTTCGACGCTCACCAGGCGGCCGGCACGGCCCAGCAGCTGGCGCGCGATGGCGTCGTTGCGCAGGAAGGTCTGGGCTTGCGAATCGGTCACGCCCATGCGCTGCAGCAGGCTCTGGGCGGTGTCGTCGCGGCGGGTGGTCTCGCTGCGGAACAACACCAGCGGCGCGGCGGGCTGGGCCGCGAGGAGGCTGTGGATGTCTTGCTGCGTGGGGGCGTCGAGGGCTTCGACGACCTGGCGCACGGGCAGGTCGGCGGCGTCGGGGGCCAGCGGCGCGATGCCGAAGGCGGTGACGCCCGTGCCCAGCAGCAGCACACCGAGGCCGCCCATGATGCGTCGGGGATGCCGGGCGAGGCTTTGGCTCGTGGCATCAGCGAGGCTGGCCAGCGTGTGAAGTAGCGAACGGGTCAAAATCGTTGTTTCCGGTAAGGCCGGCCCCGGTGGTTGGGGCCGCGCGCACAAAAAAAGAGCGGTTGAGGCGGAACAAGTTCACTCAAGCGCTCATGCGGTGACGAACTGGCTTGATATCGTGCAAAAAGCGGGCCAACTAAAATCCGTCATTCGCGCCCGGTATTTTAGCCAGCGTACCGTCCTTCGCATCTGAAAAAACCCCTATGACCGCCTCCAGAAACGACGCCGAAAGTTCTCAGAAATCCGTGCCACTGACGGACGGTGTCCAGGAAGCCCTCAGCGTCACGCTGCGGGGGTGCGAAGAATTGATACCTCAGGCCGACTGGGTCAAAAAATTGTCACAGTCGGAAACCACCGGCCGGCCGCTGCGCATCAAGCTGGGGCTGGACCCCACGGCGCCCGACATCCACATCGGCCACACGGTGGTGCTGAACAAGATGCGCCAGCTGCAGGACCTGGGGCATCAGGTGATCTTCCTGATCGGGGACTTCACGAGCCTGATCGGCGACCCCTCGGGCCGCAACAACACGCGCCCGCCGCTGACCCCGGAGCAGATCAAGGCGAACGCCGAGACCTACTACAAGCAGGCCAGCCTGGTGCTGGACCCGGCGCGCACCGAGATCCGCTACAACAGCGAGTGGAGCCTGCCGCTGGGCTCGATGGGCATGATCCAGCTGGCGGCCAAGTACACGGTGGCGCGCATGATGGAGCGCAACGATTTCCACGACCGTTTCAAGGCCGGCACGCCGATCAGCGTGCACGAGTTCCTGTACCCGCTGATGCAGGGTTACGACTCGGTGGCGCTGCAGAGCGATCTGGAGTTGGGCGGCACGGACCAGAAGTTCAACCTGCTGATGGGCCGCCATCTGCAGGCCGAGTACGGCCAGGAGCCGCAGTGCATCCTGACCATGCCGCTGCTCGAAGGGCTGGACGGCGTGGACAAGATGTCCAAGAGCAAGAACAACTACATCGGCATCACCGAGGATGCGAATTCGATGTTCGCGAAAGTGCTGAGCATTTCGGACACGCTGATGTGGCGCTGGTACACGCTGTTGTCGTTCCAGTCGATGGCGCACATCGAGTCGCTGAAGCAGGCGATCGAGCAGGGCGCGAACCCCAAGGACGCGAAGGTGGCGCTGGCCAAGGAGATCACGACGCGTTTCCACAGCGCGGCGGCGGCGGAGGCGGCGGAGCAGGATTTCATCAACCGCAGCAAGGGCGGTGTGCCGGACGAGATTCCGGAGGTGTCGCTGTCGGGCGCGCCGCTGGGGATCGCACCGCTGCTGAAGTCAGCGGGTTTGGCGCCCTCCAACAGCGAAGCCAACCGTCTGATCGATGGTGGCGGTGTTCGTGTCGACGGCGCTGTCGTGAGCGACAAGGGCTTGAAGCTGCCTGCGGGGACCTTTGTGGTTCAGGTCGGGAAGCGGAAGTTTGCTCGCGTGACTTTGAGCTAAGACCTTTCCGTCTTCTACCTCGCGGGCTCGGGGGGCCCGGGCGCTCTGCTCCGCGGGTGTCCCCCGAACCGGCTTCGCCGGTTCTCCTCCTTTACCCCGCTGCGCAGAACGCCCAGGCCCCCCGAGCCGAAACAGGTTGGGGTTCGCTCTTTCGTTCTTTCGCGCTTGCGTGGTGTGCCTGAGTGCGTGGGGGTGGAGGGCGCAGCGACGTAAAGGAGGAGGGGCGGCGAAGCCGACCCGGGGGACAGTCGCGGAGCCCTCCGCCCCCACGCACTCAGGCCGAGAGAAGCAACCTGAAAGAAAGAGCGAAAGACTCAGCGAGCCCCAGCCTTCTCGAGCATCGCCACCATCGCCGAGTACCCGCGAGACCGCGCCAAAGCCAAAGGCGTCTGCCCCGAACGGTCCGCCAGCTGCAAACCGGCCCCCGCATCGATCAGCGCCTTGAGCGTGGCCTGGTGGCGCGCACCGCCGTCGCCCAACACGATGGACTCGATCGTCGCCGTCCAGTGCAGGTTGTTCACGTGGTCCAGCGGCGCACCGGCGGCAATCAGCTGGCGCACCACCCCGTCGTGGCCCAGGTGGGCCGCCGCGATCAAGGCCGTGCCGTCGTAGCGGCTGGTTGTCTGCTTCGCGCTCGCGCCCAGCTGCAACAACACCCGCAGCGTTTCCTCATCGTCCGCCACCGACGCGATCGTCACGGCGTCGTAACGGTCGTTCTCCAGCCGGTCGATGTCGGCACCCGCCTTCACCAGCGCGCGGATCGCCTCGCGCTGCCGCGCGAACGTGGCCACGTGCAAGGGCGTGCGGCCCCGCGCGTCGGTGGCATTGAGCGCCGCGCCACCGGCCACCAGGCGCGCGATCTTCGCGCTGTCGCCCTGGTGCGCCGCGGCGTGCAGGCCGCTGTAGGCCGCGACCTCCGAGGCACTGGGCCCCACCTGGGCCCAGACCGCCGGCGCGGTGCTCGCCAACGCCACCAGCAGGCCGGTGATCAGCGCGCGGCGGCGTTTCATTTCAGCTGGTCCTTGACCTTGTCGAGCGCGGCGATGGCGCACTGCTCGTCCAGGTGGCCGCCGGGCGCGCCGCCCACGCCCACGGCGCCGATCACCTCGTTGCCCACCTTCACCGGCACGCCGCCGCCGAGCAGCAGGTAGCCGGGGATGTCCGTCAGGTTGGCCGCGGCCGGGTTCTTCTGCGCGCCTTCCATGATGGCCAGCGTGTTGTTCTTCGCCGAGGCCGAGGTGAAGGCCTTCAGGCGGCTGGCTTCCAGCGTGTGCGGGCCGGCGTTGTCGGCGCGCATGACGGCGCGCACGCCACCGGCACGGTCCACCACCGTGGCCGCCACGTTGTAGCCGGCGGTGCTGCAGGCCGCGACGGTGGCGCTGGCGATCTGGGTGGCGAGTTCGAGCGACATGTTCTTCTCCACGCGCACGCTCTGCGCGCTGGCCAGGGCGGCGGCGCTGAGGGAAACGGCGAGGAGGGACGCTTTGACGAAGGCTTGCATGGAGTTCTCCGGGTGTTGTGAAACGGTTCGATCAACCGTGGGAGAACTGTAAAAATCCGCGCCCGAAACGGCCATTCGGGCGCCTACGCGCGGCCCTCCGTAGAACTACGCAGTGCCGTTGCCGTTGCCGCCGCCCGGGCCGGCCGTGTCCTGGGCGTCCACCAGCGCGGCGTAGTGCCGGATCAGCTGCGCCAGCGAGGGCGCCTGCAGCTTGGCGAACAGGTTGGCGCGGTGGGTTTCCACCGTGCGCGGCGACAGGCCCAGCGCGCGGCCGATCTCCTTGTTGGTCAGGCCCTCGACGATCAGGCCCAGCACCTCGCGCTCGCGCTCGGAGAGCTGCGCATAACGTTCGCGCGCGGCGCGGTCGGCCTCGTTGCGCTGGCGCGAGCGCACGTGCTGGCGCACCGCGTTCTGCAAGGCTTCGAGCAGCACCTCGTCGTTCACCGGTTTTTCCAGGAACTCGGCCGCACCGGCCTTGAACGCGCGCCGGCACATGTCCACCGTGCCATGGCCGGTGAGCATGATCACCGGCTGGTCCACGCCCTGCGCCACCAGGGTGTCGAGCACGCTCAGGCCGCTGATGCCGGGCATGCGCACGTCGAGCACGATGGCGCCGATGCCCTCGCGGTCGAAATCGCTCAGGAAGGCCTGTGGGTCGCTCCAGGGCTGCACGCGCAGGCCCACGGTGCCGATCAGCAGGCCCAGGCTGTCGCGCACCGCCTGGTCGTCGTCGATCAGGTGCACCGTGGGCGAGAGGGTGTCGGGCGAACCGTTCATGGGAGGCCCTCCGCGAGCGGCAGTTGCAGCCGGAACACCGCGCCCCGCTCGGGCGCGTTGGCCGCGTCCAGCGTGCCGCCCATGCCGTTGGCCAGGGTTTCGCACAGGCTCAGGCCCAGGCCGAGTCCGTCCTTGCGCGTGGAGTAAAACGGCTCGAACAGGCGCGGCAGCACCTCGGGCGGGATGCCCGGGCCGTTGTCGGCCACGGTGATCTCGCCCCGGCGGTCCTTGGCCGACACCGTGAGCGTGAGCCGCCGTTGCGCGGCGGGCACCTGCTCCAGCGCCTGCAGCGCATTGAGGATCAGGTTGTGCACGATCTGGTCCAGCGCCACCGGGTCGGCCAGCACCGTCACCGCCTGCGCGGCGTCGAGCACCGGCACCACGTCGCGCCGCTGGCACTCGGGCTCCAGCAGGTAGAGGGCTCGGCGCACGGCCTCCACCGCCGCCACGGGCTGGTGCTGGCCACTGCGGTCGGGCCGCTCCACGGTCTGGCGCAGGCGGCCCACCACCTCGGCGGCGCGGCGCGCCTGCGCCGCGGCCTGCAGCATGGCGCTGCGCGCGGTGGCGAGTTCGGGCGGGTCTTCGTTGAGCAGGCGCTGCGCGGCCTGGGTGTTGGCGAGCACGGCGGTCAGCGGCTGGTTCAGTTCGTGCGCCATGCCGGCGGCGAGTTCACCCAGCGTGTTCAGTCGCGCCACCTGGCCCAGGCGCAGCAGCTCCTCGGCGCGGCGGCGCGCGCTGCGCTGGCGTTGCAGGTGGTGCAGCGCCGCCAGCAGCGCCGTCACGCCCAGCACCCAGGCCAGCATCAGCCCCCAGGGCAACTGGCCCCAGCCCACCGAAAGGGTGGCGACCACGTCGAAGGGTTGGCTCTCGGCCGCCAGCAGCTTGTGAAACGCGAAGTGCCAACCGCGCGTGGGCCGCTCGTCCAGGGCGGCGCCAGGTTGCACCACGTAGCGCTGGCCTTCGTGCTCCAGCGTCACGCGCACCGGGCTGGTGTCGGCCTGCATGGGCCATTCGGACCAGGGCACCATGGCCCGCACGTCGATCGTCAGCGCGTAGCTGGTGGGCGTGGCGGCCAGCACCACCTGGTAGCGCCCGGCGGGCAGGTCCAGCCCGCCCAGGGCGGCGCGGCGCGCCTGGCGCGAGCGCGTCTCGGCCTGCGTGAGCTGCGGGTCGTTCCAGCGCTGGTCGGGGTCGCGCCGCTGCACGCTGAGGATCTGCGGGTAGAGCACCGGCAGGCGCTGCTCGGGCGACGAGGCGCCGCTGCTGCTGTCGGGCACCGGTTGCAGCAGCGCCAGCGTGGCCAGCATCGCGTCGTGCTGCACCACCTGCTGGCTCAGCAGCCGGTGGACGATGCGCGCGTCGGTCTCGAACAGCGCGCGCTGTTCATCGAGCGACAGGCGCGCCAGCAACACCGCGCCCGCCAGGGACAGCAGGATTCCGCCGCTCACCCACCACTTCAAGCGCTGCCATGACTGCCACATGCGGCGGATTCTGGCATGCCCGCAGCCGGCACAATGGCGGCATGCGCTTTGTCCCCGCCCGTTTCCTCACCCCGAAGCGCCTCCTGATGGCGTCGATCGGGGTGGCGGTGGTCACCATCGCGCTCAAGACCCTGGCCTGGGTGGTCACCGATTCGGTGGGCCTGCTGTCCGACGCGATGGAGTCGCTGGTGAACCTGGCCAGCGCGGTGGTCGGCCTGGTGATGGTGACCATCGCCGCGCGGCCGGCCGACGAGGAGCACCCTTACGGCCACCACAAGGCCGAGTACTTCTCCTCGGGCTTCGAAGGTATCCTCATCATCGCGGCCGGTCTCGGCATCCTCTGGGCTGCCGGCAGCCGCCTGCTGAACCCGCAGCCGATCGAACAGGTGGGCTGGGGCCTGGCGCTGTCGGTGGCGAGTTCGGTGCTCAACGGCGGCCTGGCCTGGACCATGCTGCAGGCCTCGAAGACACACCGCTCGATCGCGCTCGAGGCCGATGCCAAGCACCTGTTCTCCGACGTCTGGACCTCGGCCGGGGTGCTGGTCGGTGTCGTGCTGGTCACGCTCACCGGCTGGCTCTGGCTGGACCCTCTGGTGGCCATGGCCGTGGCGCTCAACATCATGAAGGAAGGCGCGCGCCTGGCCTGGCGCTCGTCGCAGGGGCTGATGGACGAGGCGGTGGAGCCCGAGGTGATGGCGACCATCCAGCAGACGCTGGACGGGTTTGCCCTGTCGCACGGCGACACCCGCATCATCCGCTTCGACCACGTGAGCACGCGCCGCGCCGGCCAGCGGCGCTTCGTGGACCTGCACATGCACATGCCCGCGGCCTGGACGCTCGGGCGCGCGGCCGCCGTGCGGGCCAGCGTGGAGCAGGCCTTGATGAGCGCGGTGCCGGGGCTGCGCGCCACCATCCAGCTGCTGCCCAGCGACGTGGAAGCCCACTTCTTCGACGAGGACGATCTGAAATGATCTCGCTGTTGCAGCGCGTGAGCGAAGCGCGCGTGGACATCGATGGCCAGACCGTGGGCGCCATCGGCCCGGGCCTGCTGTTGCTGCTGTGCGCGGAACCCGAGGATACCGAGGCCGTGGGCGAGAGGCTGCTGGCCAAGGTGCTGAAGCTGCGCATCTTCGGCGACGACGCCGGCAAGATGAACCGCAGCGTGCAGGACATCGGCGGCGGCCTGCTGGTGGTGAGTCAGTTCACCCTGGCGGCCGACACGAAGAGCGGCAACCGCCCGGGCTTCACCGGCGCGGCGCCGCCCGCCTTGGGCGAGGCGCTCTACGAGGCCTTCGTGAAGGCGGCGCGCGCGCAGCACCCGCTGGTGCAGACCGGCCGCTTCGGGGCCGACATGAAGGTGCACCTGGTCAACGACGGACCGGTGACCATCCCGCTGCGGATGACGGCCTAGGTGTGAAACCTCAATAGGTCGTTCATCCGTCCCGGATTGGGGACGCTGTGGTTGCCGGGCCCAGCCACTCAAGTCAGGACTGGCGCACCGGCTTCAAGTGGCTGGCCCGCTTCGGGGCCGAAGGCGCCGCAGGGCTGTGTGATCGCAGCTCGCGACCGCATCACAGGTCAGCGCCAGCAACGCAACCGGGGCATTGGCTGGGACGCTGTGCCTCTGACCATCGACGACCCCTCCCGGGTTTCCTTTGCCCGGGTGCTCAATGACGAGAAGGCCATTGGCCGCGCGCTGTTCCTGCGCCAGGCCGTCGACTGCCGCGCCAATTGAATTCAGCTGAATTCAATTGATATGATGCGGTCTTTCCCCAAAGGAGACCCCTTGAGACTCGCCAATTTTTCCCTGCATGGCCAAGCCGCTCACCCGCGCCTGGGCGTCCTCGCCGGTGACCGCATGCTCGACCTGGCCGCATTGGCCACACGCAGCAACGCCCCCCTGCCGGACACGATGAAGGCGCTGCTTGCGCTGGGCGACGCCGGCCTGGCGCGGGTGCGCGAGCTGATCGCCGGCCCGGGCGCCGCCGACAGCTCGCACGCGCTGGATGCGATCGATTTCCTGCCGCCCATCACCGACGCGCACAAGTTCCTGTGCGTGGGCAAGAACTACCGCACCCACCTCGAGGAGCTGCAGCGCACCGACCTGATCAAGGAACTGCCCAACGAGCCGACGGGCTTCATCAAGCTCAACGACTGCCTGACCGGCCACGACAACGACGTGGTGCGCCCGCCCAGCGTCACCCACCTCGACTACGAGCCCGAGCTGGTGTTCGTGATCGGCAAGGCCGCCTACAACGTGAAGGCTGAGGACGCGTTCTCGCACGTGGCCGGCATCACCATCCTCAACGACCTGACCTGCCGCGACACGCAAAAGCGCGAGGTCGCCTCGGGCTCGCGCTTCTGGACCGCCAAGAACGCGCCCGGGTTCGGCCCGCTGGGTCCCTGCATCATCACGATGGACGAGGTGCCCGACCCCTACGACATCTGGGTGACCTGCAGCGTCAACGGTGAGCAGCGCATGCGCGTGAACACCAGCGACCAGATCTGGAAGCTGCCGCGAATCATCGAGCACTTCTCGCGCCTCGTGCCCCTCATGCCCGGCGACATGTTCTCCACCGGCGCGCCCGGCGGCGTGGCGGTCGGCAAGCCCAACGCCGAGGAGCTGTTCCTCAAGCACGGCGACGTCGTCGAGTGCGCCTTCGAGAACCCGCCCATGGTCCTGCGCAACCGCATCGTCGCGCCCGCGCAGGCCTGAGACCCCATCCGCCCCCAACCCAGGAGACAGACAACATGAACAGCGCTCTTCACCGCACCCTCGCCGCCGCCGTGGCGGCCGCCCTGTGCGCCACCGCCGGCCTCGCGCTGGCCCAGGCGCCGCAGCCCTACCCCACCAAGGCCGTGACCATGATCGTGCCCTTCCCGCCCGCCGGCGGCGCCGACTCGCTCGCGCGCATCCTGGCCGTGCACCTGGGCAACAGCTGGAAGCAGACCGTGCTGGTGGAAAACCGCCCGGGCGCGGCCGGCCACATCGGCGCGTCCTACGTGGCGCGCTCGGCACCCGACGGTTACACGCTCATGATGAGCTCCACCGCCTCGCTCACCAAGGAAAACGCCAGCCAGTTCGCCCCGGTGGCGCTGGTGTCGGCCTCGCCCTATGTGGTGACGGTGAACCCGAGACTGGGCGTGAAGAACATCCGCGAGCTGGTGGCCAAGGCCAAGGCCGAACCCGGCAAGCTGACCTTCGGCTCCTCCGGTGAAGGCTCGGCCTCGCACCTGACGGTCGAGCTCTTCAAGCAGGTGGCCGACGTCGAGATGATGCACGTGCCGTACAAGGGCACCGGCCAGGCCGTGAACGACCTGCTGGCCGGCACCATTGACGTGATGTTCGCCCCTGGTCAGACCGTGATGCCGCACGTGAAGTCGGGCAAGCTGGTCGCGCTGGCCGTGACCAGCGCCAAGCGCGCCAAGGCCACGCCAGAACTGCCGACGATCGCGGATTCGGGCGTGCTGGGTTACGCGGCCGTGGGCTGGTTCGGCCTGCTCGCGCCCGCCGCGACGCCCAAGGCGGTGATCGCCAAGCTGGGCGCGGACGTGAGTCGCACGCTGGACGACCCGGCGGTGGAGCGCACCATGCTGGAAGCCGGTGCCGAGCCAGCCGAAGGCACGCCCGAGCAGTTCGGCCGCTTCATCCAGGAAGAGCTCACCAAGTGGGGCGAGCTGGAACAGGCGATGGCGCGCAAGGCGGGCGCCAAGCCGCGCTGAACCAGCAGGCCCTGCCGGAACATACGCGCGGCTTCGGCCGCGCTTTTTTTTGG
The DNA here is from genome assembly GCF_058796355.1 of Hydrogenophaga sp. GW823-FHT04C09. Taxonomy (NCBI): domain Bacteria; kingdom Pseudomonadati; phylum Pseudomonadota; class Betaproteobacteria; order Burkholderiales; family Comamonadaceae; genus Hydrogenophaga; species Hydrogenophaga sp. GW823-FHT04C09. The sequence continues at coordinate 61,012 of NZ_JBXAIO010000011.1, forward strand.
CCGGCATGTCCCGGCCTCTCCCGGTCGTTCAGTCGCGTTCGCGCGAGAGCATGGCGTTGATGCGCGCGCGCTGGCCGCCCGCCAGGTGCACGCGCATGGCCTCGCGCGCGCCCTCGGCGTCGCGCCGCGCGATGGCGTCCACCAGACGCTGATGTTCGGCCGAGGCGCTTTCGGCGCGGGCCGGCTCGCTGGCCGTGGCCGGCCCCAGCAGGATCATCGGCGTCTGCAGCGCCCGCAGGGTGGTGAGCAGGTAACGGTTGTGCGCGCTGCGGTAGATCGCGTCGTGAAAGCGCCGGTTCAGCCGCTCGCGGCGCATGGGGTCGCCCAGCACCTCGCGTTCGAGCACCAGCATCTCGCGCAGCACATCGACCTCGGCTTCCGATGCATTCTGCGCGGCGAGCGCGGCCGCAGAGGTTTCCAGCACCAAGCGGATCGCATACAGCTCGATCACCATCTGCTGATCGAGCTGCGCGACCACGCGCCCGCGATAGGGCTCATGCACGATGAGGCCGTCGGTCTCCAGCCAGGCGATGGCTTCGCGCACCGGTGTGCGGCTGATCTGCAGGGTGTCGGCCAGGCCGTTGACGCTGATGCGGTCGCCGGGTTTGAGCACACCGGTCTCGATGGCTTCGTGCAGCTTGCCGTAGGCCACCTGGCCCATGGACTTGCCGTTGCTGTCGGTGTGAGTGGGCATGTTGGATGGGAAGCAATGCGCCTGCGTGGAAGGCCACCAGGCGTGGCTGATTCTATCGAGTATGTTGCGCGCCGACGGCCCCGTCGTGCCGTGGAAACCGGCCCAGCGGCATAGGGCGCCGGCCACACGCCGCTCTCAACCACCAGCCTCCCATGAGCCGCATCCCGGCCATGAACAAGCTCCTGAGACTCAACACCTAGGCGTAGGGGTTCGGCTGGCCCAGGCCCGCGAGGATCTCGGTCTCGCGCGCCTCCATCTCTTCGGCGTCCTGCTCGCCGGTTTCGTGGTCCCAGCCCTGCGCGTGCAGGGTGCCGTGCACCAGCAGGTGCGCGTAGTGCTGGGCCAGGGGCTTCTTCAGTTCGGCCGCCTCGCGCGCGACCACGGGGGCGCAGAGCACGAGATCGGCCATCACCACCGGTTCGGTGGCGTAGTCGAAGGTGAGCACGTTGGTGGCGTAGTCGCGGCCGCGGTAGTCGCGGTTGAGCGCCTGGCCTTCTTCGGCATCGACGATGCGCACGGTGATCTCGGCATCGGCGTCCAGCGCGTGGCGGATGCAGCGGACCACCCAGTGGCGGGGCAGGGCGGCGCGGTGCGCGGCGGCGTCGGCGAGCTCGCCGAACTGCAGGGAGAGGGTGAGGGCAGGCAGGGCCATCAGCGTTTGGCCGGTTGGGCGAAGCAGTTGGACATCAGGGTCTGGTCTTGCGTGTTGGGGTCGGCGGCGATGGCGCTCAGTTCCCCCTTCATGCCTTGCGTGTACCAGCTCAGCCGGGACTGCGGGTCCAGGGCGAAAAAGCGCACGCCCGTGGTGGCACGGCGGCCCTGCAGCATCAGCGTGCGGCCACCGTGGTGCAATGCCGCGAACGAGGTGCCGTTGCTCAGGTTCAGGTAGGCCAGTTCGATCTCGCTTCCGCCATCGCACTTGTACTGCACGGCCTGGCTGCTGAAGACCAACTGGGGTTGTGGTGTTGCCGAGCCCTGGGCGGATGCATCGAGGGCCAGCACGGCGACAAAGCTGGCGAGCAGGGTGCGTGTGAGCATACGGTGGATGGCGTCAGTGGGCGGCGCGGCGCGCGCGCTTCGCGGGCGGGGCGTCTTCGGTGTCGGGGTTGCGCGCGTCGTAGGCGTCCACGATGCGCGCCACCAGCGGGTGGCGCACCACGTCGGCGCTGGACAGGCGGGTGAACGCGATGCCCTGCACGCGCTTCAACACGCGCTCGGCGTCGATCAGCCCGCTGAGCTGGGTGCGGGGCAGGTCGATTTGGCTCACGTCGCCCGTGATCACGGCCTTGCTGCCGAAGCCGATGCGCGTGAGGAACATCTTCATCTGCTCCACGGTGGTGTTCTGCGCCTCGTCCAGGATCACGAAGGCGTGGTTGAGCGTGCGCCCGCGCATGAAGGCCAGGGGGGCGATCTCGATCTGCTGGCGCTCGAAGGCCTTCTGCACCTTGTCGGCGCCCATCAGGTCGTAGAGCGCGTCGTACAGCGGGCGCAGGTAGGGGTCCACCTTCTGGCCCAGGTCGCCGGGCAGGAAGCCGAGCTTCTCACCCGCCTCCACCGCCGGGCGCGTGAGCACGATGCGCTGCACCGCGCTGCGCTCCAGCGCATCGACCGCGCAGGCCACGGCCAGGTAGGTCTTGCCAGTGCCGGCCGGGCCGATGCCGAAGGTGATGTCGTGCGTGGCCATGTTTTCCAGGTAGCGCGCCTGGTTGGGCGTGCGCCCGCGCACCTCGCCGCGCCGGGTCTGCATGGCCAGCGCGCCGTCGCCGGGCTCGGCCAGGGCGGTGTCGCCGCTGAGCATGAGCTGCACCTGTTCGGCCGGAATCGGCTTCTTCGCCATCTCGTACAGCGCCTGCAGCGTTTCCAGCGCCTGGGTGGCCTTGGCTTTGGGCCCCTCGATGCGGAACTGCTCGAATCGGTGCGCCACCTTGACCTGCAAAGCGGCCTCGATGCTGCGGATGTGGCTGTCCATGGGGCCGCACAGGTGCGCCATGCGGGTGTTGTCCGGTGGGGAGAAGGTGTGCCTGAGAATCAAACCGATAATCCAGTGAGTTGATGGCCCCCAACCCTGGCGGTGCCAGGCCCCCCGAGGGGGTGCAGTCGTTCTTGGGGGCGGCCCTGCGAACGACTGGAAAGGAATTTTCCCGATGATAGGCAAGTTGACCGGTACGCTGCTGGAAAAAAATCCGCCCCAGATCCTGCTGGACTGCCATGGCGTGGGTTATGAGGTGGATGTGCCCATGAGCACTTTCTACAACCTGCCCGCCACCGGCGAGAAGGTGGCCCTGCTCACGCACTTCGTGGTGCGCGAGGACGCCCAGATCCTCTACGGCTTCGGCACCTCCTCGGAACGCGAGGCGTTCCGCCAGCTCATCAAGATCAGCGGCGTGGGCCCGCGCACCGCGTTGTCGGTGCTCTCGGGCATGAGCGTGACCGACCTGGCGCAGGCGGTGAGCGCGCAGGAAAGCGGGCGCATCGTCAAGGTGCCCGGCATCGGCAAGAAGACCGCCGAGCGCCTGCTGCTCGAACTCAAGGGCAAGCTCGGCGCCGACCTGAACCTGCCCGGTGCCGGCCCGGCCCAGAGCGACGTGCAGAGCGACATCCAGCAGGCGCTGATGGCCCTGGGCTACAGCGACAAGGACGCCACCGCCGCGCTCAAGGCCCTGCCCAAGGACGTGGGCGTGAGCGAAGGCATCAAGCTCGCGCTCAAAGCACTGGCCAAATAAACCATGAGCATCCAGACCGACGATTTCACCCCCGCGCCGCGCGTGGTGTCCGCCGCGCCCGCCTCGCCCAAGGAAGAGGCGATCGAGCGCGCCTTGCGCCCCAAGCTGCTCGACGAGTACGTGGGCCAGACCAAGGTGCGCGAGCAGCTCGAAATCTTCATCGGTGCGGCCAAGAAGCGCAGCGAGGCGCTGGACCACGTGCTGCTGTTCGGCCCGCCGGGGCTGGGCAAGACCACGCTCTCGCACATCATCGCGCAGGAACTCGGCGTGAACCTGCGCCAGACCAGCGGCCCGGTGCTGGAAAAACCCAAGGACCTGGCCGCGCTGCTGACCAACCTCGAGGCCAACGACGTGCTGTTCATCGACGAGATCCACCGGCTCAGCCCGGTCGTCGAGGAAATCCTGTACCCGGCGCTGGAGGACTACCAGATCGACATCATGATCGGCGAAGGCCCGGCCGCGCGCAGCATCAAGCTGGACCTGCAACCCTTCACCCTGGTGGGCGCGACCACGCGCGCGGGCATGCTCACCAACCCGCTGCGCGACCGCTTCGGCATCGTCGCGCGGCTGGAGTTCTACACCGCCGAGGAACTCGCGCGCATCGTCAAGCGCAGCGCCGGGCTGCTGAACGCACCCATGGACCCCGAGGGCGGTTTCGAGATCGCGCGCCGCTCGCGCGGCACGCCGCGCATCGCCAACCGCCTGCTGCGCCGCGTGCGCGACTTCGCCGAGGTCAAGGGCCGCGGCACCATCACGCAGGACATCGCCAACCGCGCGCTGGCCATGCTGGACGTGGACCCGCAGGGCTTCGATCTCATGGACCGCAAGCTGCTCGAAGCCGTGATCCACCGCTTCGACGGTGGGCCGGTGGGGCTGGACAACATCGCGGCCAGCATCGGCGAGGAGCGCGACACCATCGAGGACGTGATCGAGCCCTACCTGATCCAGCAAGGCTTCCTGCAGCGCACGCCGCGCGGGCGCATCGCCACGCTGGCGGCGTACCGGCACCTGGGGGTGGCGCCGCCAAGCAACGCGGGTGAACTCTTCGCCGACTGAAGGCATGCCCGACCACAGCCAGGAGTTTCGAGCGACCTGGCGCGGCAGCGCTGTCTGGGTGGCGGCGCTCGTGGCCCTCATGGCCGCGGGTTTCGCGGCGGGTGCCCTGGCCACGCCGCGCGGCGCCTGGCTGCTGGGCGCGCTGGCGCTCTTCTTCGGAGCTATGGCCTGGCTGCTGCTGCAGCCCCTCTTGAGCGCGCACCCCATCCTGCGCGTCGGCCCCGAGGGCATCGGCGGCTACCTGCTCAAGGGGCAGACCATTCCCTGGAGCGACATCGCCGATGTGGCGCACCTCTCGGTGCAAGGCCAGCACCAGATCCAGATCCAGCTGCGCGAGGGCGCGGTTTCGCAGGCCGCCACCGCAGGCCTGTTCCGCAAGGGGCTCAAGCGCGTGATCGCGTTGGCGCCGCTGCGCCGCGCCGAGCGCCAGCCCGCCGTGCAGGCGGCGCTGCAGGGTTTTCAGCGTTACGCCACCGGCCAGGCCCGCGCGGCCCTGAGCGAGCGGCTGGACGCCTGGCAGGCGCACGAGGCGTTCGAGGAGCGCCTGCGCACCCTCACCCCCACGCCCTGGGCGCTGTACGCGGTGATCGCCGTCAACGTGGCGGTGTGGGTGCTCAACCTGTTCGACGGCATGAGCCCCACCAAGCCCACTTCGGCCGAGCTGTTCGCCTGGGGCGCCAACTCGGCCACGGCCGTGGTGCGCGATGGCGAGTACTGGCGCCTGCTCAGCGCCACCGCGCTGCACGGCGGCGCGCTGCACCTGGGCCTGAACATGTTCGCGCTGTGGGACGCTGGGCGGCGGGTGTGCCGCTGGTTCGGCAACGGCCAGTTCCTGCTGATCTACCTGGCGGCGGGGCTCGCTGGCAGCGCGCTGAGCCTGCATTTTTCGTCACAGCAGGCGGTGTCGGTCGGGGCTTCCGGCGCGGTGTTCGGCGTGCTGGGGGCGTTGATGGTCGGCGTCTACCAGCACCGTGCGAGCGTGCCCAAGGCCATGGCGACGCAGCTGCTGACCAGCCAGGGCCTGTTCGTGGCGATCATGCTGGGGCAGGGTTTTGCCCGACCGGGCATCGACAACGCGGCCCACGTGGGTGGCCTGGTGATGGGGGCCCTGCTGGCCTGGCTGCTGGTGGAGCTGGTCGACGAGCGCGCCTCGCGTGGTCTGCGCCAGCGCCGCCAGGTGATGGCCGTGGCCGCCACGGTGCTGGTGGTGGGCGAGCTGGTGGGGCTGGCCCGGCCCGGCGTGGACCACCGGCAGTTGTTTGGCTCGCAGTCGCTGCTGACGGACCTGCTGCCCCGTCTGAGGGCCGCCGAGACCGCGTTGCAGCAGGACGCCAGGGACCACAAGGACGGGCGCCTGAGCCGGGCGCAATTCGTCGACGCGATGGCGCAGCGCCACATCCCGGCCTACCGGGCGATGGGCGAAGAACTCGCCGCGCTCGGCCCCCAGTCCCACACGCCCACGATCGCGGAGATCCGCGAGCTTCACGGCATCGTGCTGGAGGTCATGACGCTGGAGGTGGGCAAACACCGGGGCTCCGTCGATGCGGCGCAGGCCGACGCCAGGCTCGAGCAGCTGTCGGACCGGATGGTCAGTGTGGGTGCCCGTCTGCGAGCGAAGCGCGCGCCGCCGGCCAGGCCGTGAGCGAGGCCGGTTCGGCACCGGCGCGCCGGCCGCGCAGCATGCCCGCCACGATCAGCGCCTGCGCCGCGTAGTAGGTGCTCAGCACCCACACCTGCGACATCGGCAGCGGCGACACGAAGCGATTGGTCGCCAGCAGCGAGTCGCTCAGCATGAAGAAGCCCGAACCCAGCGCCACGGCCAGGGCCGCGCGGTCGCGCTGCACGCTGGCGCGGCCGATGGCCTGCGCGGCCATCAGCGCGATCACCAGCACGTAGGCCGCCACCGGGGCGCGCAGGCCGGCCGGCAGGCCGCCCTGCCACAGGAAGCCGTACATCGCCACACCCAGGCCCAGCGTGGCCACCAGCGCGCGGCGGCTCGGGAACCAGGGCAGGCCCTGGTGGAACAGCGCGATGTAGGCCAGGTGGGCCAGCAAGAAGGCCACCAGCCCCGGGATGAAGTAGCCGGGGAACATCAGGAAGGCGTCTCCCGCCAGTGAAAAGGCCAGCGCGGCGAGCAGCAGGGCGTCCGCGCGCCGCACGCCGCCCGCGGCGCGCGCATGCGCCCACACCACGGCCATCGCGATCAGCATGGCCAGCGGCTTGAAGACCCGGTGCAGCTCCACCCAGCCCAGCGCGGCGGTGGCCATGGCCAGGGCGCCGCATTCGATCAGCAGCGCCTCGCCCATGCCGATGCGCCCCTGCATCACCGCGCCGATGGCCCACAGCGCCACCAGCAGCACGCTGAACACCACGGCGCTGCGCGAGAGCGGCCAGGCATCGGCGAACCACAGGAAGCCCCCCACGCCCACGAGCAGGGCGACGAACTGCGCGCCCGCGAACCAGCGCACCGCGGGGCTCATGGGCGGCGCGTAGCGCTGCACGCTGGCGAGGTCGAACGTGGGTGACGGAAAGCGCTCTGCCACGTCGGCCGGCCGCCAGCCCGGTGGCTTGAACCACACGCGCAGCTTGTCGGCCCAGCGCCGGGTGTGCCAGCTGTCGCGCAGCAGGCCCCAGTACACCTCGCCGTTGGCCCACAGCGGGTCCCAGCTCTGCAGGGGCTTGCGCGTGCCGTAGACGCACTTCTCGTCCTCTTCCTTGAAGCTGCCGAACAGGCGGTCCCACACGATCAGGATGCCGCCGTAGTTGCGGTCGAGGTAGCGGTCGTTCACCGCGTGGTGCACGCGGTGGTTGGAGGGGCTGCAGAACCAGCGGTCGAACCAGCCCAGCTTGCCGACCTGCTCGGTGTGCACCCAGAACTGGTAGAGCAGGTCGATCAGCGCGACCACGCCGAACACCAGCGGCGGCACGCCGGCCACGGCCATGGGCAGGTAGAAGACCCAGCCCAGCAGCGCGCCCGAACTGGTCTGGCGCAGCGCGGTGGAGAGGTTGTAGTCCTGGCTCTGGTGGTGCACCACGTGCGCGGCCCAGAAGACGGCGCTCTCGTGCCCGGCGCGGTGCAGCCAGTAGTAGCAGAAGTCGTAGAACACCAGCGCGGTCAGCCAGCCCATCCCGCTGGTCCAGAACGGGTGGTCGGGCCAGATCGCCACCGCCGAGTACACGGCGGTGTACAGGCCCACGCGCAGCAGCCGGGTGAACACCGCGCTGATCTGGCTGAGCATGCCCAGGCCGATGCTGCTGATGGCGTCGTCGAGTCGGTAGGTGTTGTGCCGGCGCTGGCGGCCGATGGCGTACTCGATCGCGATCAGCGCGAAGAACACCGGCGTGGCCAGCACGATGATCTGGCTCGGGCTCATGGGAGGCGTGCGAAGCGGAAACGGGGCATGCGCGCATTGTGGGCAGAAGCCGGTGTTTGCACCCTTGGCATCAACCCGCATGCCCGTGCCAGAATCGCGGGCATGTCCGCCCACCCGCCCGCTGCCGCGACCGCCCCGGAGAGTGCCACCACCGCGCTGTACCGCGCCGCGCTGGGGCCGGTGAACACGGCGCACTACCTCGCGGTGTTCGAGCGTTTCGACGACGCCGGCCGCGCCAGCCCGGTCTGGAACCCGGCGGCCGGCCTGCTCACCCTGAACTGGCTGGTGTTCCGCCAGCTCTGGGGTTCGGCGCTGGTGTACCTGGCCTGTGCCCAGGGGCTGGCGCTGCTGGTGCTGGTGGCGGCCCGGCGCTTCCTGCAGTGGCCGCCGTCGGTGGAATGGGGCGTGCTGCTCACGCTGCTGTTGCTGAGCATCGCGATCCCCGGCGCCTACGGCAACGCCCTGCTGCACGCCGACACCCGCCGCCGCATGACGCGCGCCGTGCGCGAAGCCCGCACCGTGCGCGAGGCCTGCGCAGCGCTGGAAAAGCAGGCGAGTTCGAAGCGGCGCCTGGGGGCGCTGGTGGTGGTCAACCTGCTGCTGGCCGGTGCGCTGGGGGCGGGCTGGCTGGGCGGCGGGCTCCAGCAAGGCCTGCCGGCGCCGGCCGCCCAACTCGTCGAAGCACCGGCGCCGGCCGTTCCTGCCGCACCCGCCACGCCCGCCGCCGAGCCCGAGCCGGTCGAACAAGCCGTGGCCGCCGCGCCGCCAGCCGCGCCGCCAGCCGCACCGCCAGCCGCGCCGGAACCGGTGCCCGAACCCGCGCCGGTGATCGTGACGCCACCGACGCTGCCGGCCTTGCCATCCCCCGTCGAGGACAGCCCGCCGGCCGAGCCACCCGTGGTGGCCAAGGCCGCGCCGCCCGAGCCCGCCAAGGTGGTGGTCGCCAAGGTCGCGGCCCCCAAGGCACCGGTGGCGGCGGTGGTGGCGCCGCAGGCCCATGGCATCAACGTCGGCCTGTTCGCCGACCCGGCCAACGCCGACAAGGCCCACGCGCGCCTGGTGGAAGCCGGTTTTCCGGCGATCCTGCAGAAGGTCGAATCGCCCAAGGGCGAGTTCACCCGGGTTCGCGTCGGGCCGTTTGCCAGCCGTTCCACGGCCGATGAAGCGGCCGCGCGCATCCGCGCCCTGGGGCTGGACGCGGTGGTGTTCGCGCCCTGAGCCGGCGAGGCCCGGTCGGTCAGCCCAGCGCGCCGCGCGTGTCCACGGCGATCAGGCGCTCCACCTTGCCCTCGGACAGGCCGCCGCGCACGCCGAACAGGAGGTCGTGCAGGTTGACCGTGGGGTCGCAGTGGCCGGGCACGAGCCAGACCGTGTCGCCCAGATCGGGCAGGGCCTGGCCGGCGTGGGCCGCGCGCAGGATGCCGTGCTCGTCCCCGCCATTGGCGAACACCAGGCCCGGTGGGCTCCACACGGCCGGCAGGCCGCTGTCGATGGCGTGGCTCTTGTGGCCGGCGTCGCACACCGCGTGCTGGGCGCCCCGGCTCATCACCTGCGCCTTGAGGAACAGCGCATGCTCGAACACCGGGGCCAGCGGCGCGCTTTCGTTGCGGGCGTAGTCGGCGTCCATGAACAGGTAGGAGCCCACCTGCAGCTCGCCCCAGACGTGGCTGGCCGTCTCCAGGGAGAAGGTGCCCGTGCCCGCGCCGGTGATCAGCGGCACCGTGAAACCCGCGGCCTGCAGCCGCTCGCGCGTGAGCGCGGCGGCCCAGGCCGCCTCGCCGATGGCCTTGGCCCGCTCGGCCGGGTCGCGCCGGTGCTGGGCGCCGCCGTGGTAGGCCTGCAGGCCGGCGAAGCGCAGCACCGGGTGCTGGGCGATCAGGCGGGCCAGGTCCACGGCCGGTTCGCCGGGCGGCACGCCGCAGCGGCCCTGGCCGACGTCGATCTCCACGAACACGTCGATGCGGTTCTCACCGCCCACGCTGGCGGCCTCCAGCGCCTGCGCCAGCCGCAGCACGCCGGCCGCGCTGTCCACCGCGATGGCGAACCGCGTGTCGGGTAGGGTGCGCACCGCCTGGGCCAGCCGCTGCAGCTTGGGCAGGGCGATCACTTCGTTGCTGATGTAGATGTCGGTCACGCCGCCGCGGGCCAGCGCCAGGGCCTCGTCGGTCTTCTGCACGCAGACCCCCACCGCGCCGTGGGCCATCTGCAGCCGGGCGAGTTCGGCGCTCTTGTGCATCTTGGCGTGCGGCCGCAGCCGCAGGCCGTGGGCCCGCGTGTAGGCCGCCATGTGCGCGAGGTTGCGCTCCATGGCGTCGAGGTCGATCACCAGGGCGGGGGTGTCGAGCTGCGCCACATCCTGGCCGATCAGGGCCTGGGCGTTCTGCCAGCGCGAGCTGCGCGCAGGGTCAAGTGGCACGTTCATCGAGGGGGGCCCCGGATTGCAGGTGGGTGGTGTCGGCCCAACCCACCAGGCTCAGGCCCTCGGGTGACCACAGCAGGCGGTTGATGGCGGTGTTGGGCAACTCCCAGCTGCGCGGCGCGGTGAGTTCCAGTCGCGTGGCGGCGCGGTAGAGGATGTCGAGCACGCCGCCGTGCGCGACCATCAGCACCTGTTCCCCGGGGTGGCGCGAGGCCAGTTCGAGCACGGTGGGGATCACGCGGCGCTGCAGCTGTTCCAGCGATTCGCCGCCGGCGGGGGCGAAATCCGGCATGCGCTTGCGCCAGGCCAGGGCCTCGGTCGGCCAGCGCTGTTCGAGCTCGGCCCAGGTCTGGCCTTCGAAACGCCCGAAATGGCGCTCGCGCAGGCCCTGGTGGGGCGTCACGCTCAGGTTCTTGACGCGGGCGACCGCCTGCGCGGTCTCGAAGGCGCGACCGAGGTCGCTGGCGTAGACGGCGGCAATCGGTTCGTCGCGCAGCGCTTCGGCCAGCTGGGCGGCCTGCCAGCGGCCGCGCTCGTTGAGGGCGATGTCGGTGTGGCCCTGGATGCGCGTGTCGCGGTTCCAGGCGGTTTCACCATGGCGCACGGCCAGGATGCGGGTGACTTGCAAAGGGGGTCCTTGAACGCGGGCGAAAGACTGCAACTGTACCGGGGGCGCCACTGTCGCGCGTGCCGAAACGTCAGGAAAACCGGGGTTTGCGAGACAATTCGTTGCATGACGCCGCCGCCATCCCCGCTCGACGGGGATTTTTCCACGCTCTTCAATTTCCTGCCGATCGGGGCCTACCGAAGTTCACCCGAGGGGCGGATGCTGCGGGCGAACCAGGCGCTGGTGTTGCTCAACGGCTACGGATCGGAGGAGGAGATGCTGGCTAGGGTGAACGACATCGCCCTGGAGTGGTACGTCGACCCCGCGCGCCGGGCCGAATTCAAGTGCCAGCTCGAACGCGATGGCTTCGTGCGCGGCTTCATCTCGGAAATCCACCGCCACAAGACGCGCGAGCGCGTCTGGATCAGCGAGAACGCGCACGGCGTGCGCGATGCGGCGGGCGTGTTGCAGTACTACGAAGGCACGGTGGAGGACATCACCGACCGCATGCGCGACCAGAAAGCCCTGCGCGAGAGCGAGGAGCAACTGCGCCTGATCACCGCCCAGGTGCCTGGCGCCGTGTTCGCCGTGTACGTGCGCAACGACGGCGGGCGCGAGTACCGTTTCCTGAGTGCCGGCATCCGCGACATCTACGGCTTCGAGGCCGACGACCTGATGCGCAACCCCGCCTTGCTCGCGCGCTACTTCCACCCGGAAGACCAGGCCATGTTGGAGCGCGACCGCCAGGCCATCCTGGCCGGGCAGTCCAGCCTGGAAACCGAGTTCCGGGTCGTGCTGCCCGACGGCACCATCAAGTGGATCTGCAACCGTTCTTGCGCGGTGTCGGCCGACGACAACGGCTTCCTGCGCGTGGGGGTGCTGTTCGACATCTCCGACCGCAAGGCGGCCGAGGCCGCGCTGCACGCCAGCGAAGCGCTGTGGAAACTGGCGCTGGAGAGCACGGGCGATGGCCTGTGGGACTGGAACCTGGTGACCGACGAGGAATTTTTCTCCGAAGGCATGAAAGCGATGTTCGGCTACGACGAAGCCGACGACGTCAACCTGGCGGTGGCGCTGGACGCCTGCACCCATCCCGAGGACGTGGCCCAGATGCAGGCCGATCGGCTGGCGCATTTCGAAGGCCGCTCGCCGGTCTACCGCAACGAGCGCCGCATCCGCTGCAAGGATGGCCAGTGGAAGTGGGTGTTGTCGCGCGGCATGGTGCTTTCGCGCGATGACGGCGGAAAGCCTTTGCGCATGATCGGCACGCACACCGACATCACCGAGCACAAGCAGGCCGAGGCGCAGCACCGCGCGCTCGAAGCGCAGTTGCGCGAGTCGCAGAAGATGGAGGCCATCGGCACCCTGGCCGGCGGCGTGGCGCACGATTTCAACAACCTGCTCGCCGCCATCCTGGGCAACCTCGTGCTGGCGCGCGAAGACCTGGGTGAGCAGCACCCGGCGCAGGAGAGCCTGACCGAGATCAACCGCGCCGCCATCCGCGCGCGCCAGCTGGTGCAGCAGATCCTCACCTTCAGCCGGCGCCAGACGCAGGAAATGGTGCGCCAGCCGCTCACCCCGCTGGTGGAGGAGGCGCTGGGCCTGATGCGCTCGCTGCTGCCCGCCAGCCTCAAGCTCGTGGCGCGCCTGCCCGCCGCCGGGCTGCCGGTGCTGGCCGATGCGACCCAGATGCAGCAGGTGCTCATGAACCTGTGCACCAACGCCTGGCAGGCCATGGAAGGCCGCTCGGGCGACATCACCGTGGCGCTGCGCGATGTGCGGCTGGACGCCTCGCAAGGCCTGCAGCTGGGCGGCCTGGCCGGCGGCGCCTACGCCTGCCTGAGCGTGGCCGACAACGGCCCCGGCATGGACGAGGCCACGCAGCAGCGCATCTTCGAGCCCTTCTTCACCACCAAGGCGCCGGGCGCGGGCACCGGCCTGGGCCTGGCGGTGGTGCATGGCATCGTCAAGGCCCACCGCGGGGTGATCGCGCTGCACAGCCGCCCCGGCGAGGGCTCGCGCTTCGACGTCTACCTGCCCCTGGCCGCCGGGGCGGCCGACGAGGCGCCGGCGCCCGCGCCCGTCACCGTGGCCACGGCCGCCGTGCCGGTGGCGCCCGGCAAACACGTGATCTACATCGACGACTACGAAGCCCTGGTGTTTCTGGTCGGGCGCCTGCTGCGCAAGCAGGGCTACCGCACCAGCACCTTCGAATCGGGCGAGGCGGCGATCGCCTGGTTGCGCGAGCATCCCGACGACCCGGTGGACCTGGTCGTGACCGACCAGAACATGCCGGGCATCTCGGGGGTGGACGTGGCACGCGAGGCGCGCCAGCTGCGCCCGGGCCTGCGCGTGGCCATCGTCTCGGGGCACGTCAACGACAAGCTGATTGCCGAGGCGACCGAGGCCGGTGTGAGCGACGTGATGGGCAAGCAGGACAGCATGGACGCCCTGGGCGAGGCGATCCGCGAACTGCTGGAGCGCGCGACCCGCTGAGCCTTGCTGGGCCGCCCGCCGGTCAGCGGGGCACTTCGATGTTGACCTGGCGCGGGCCTTCCGGCGGCGCCGGGAAGTCGCGCAGCGCGGCGTCCAGCATGGCCGACCACAGGCCGTTGGTGCTGTTCCAGCGGCCATCGTGCGCGGCGCGCGTCTCGTACACCACCTTGCCGCTGGCGGCGTGGCGGATCACCAGCGACACCTCGCGCTTGTAGTACGGCGACTCCATGCGCGGGTACATCGGCATCCAGATGATCTGGCCACGGCCGGTCACCACGTAGTCGCGCCCGGGCATGGCATAACCGAAGCCGGGGCCGAAACCGCCGCCCCAATAGCCGCCCCAGTAACCGTCGTACGGGCTTTCCCAGGGCGCGCGCGGCAGTCGCAGCGTGCTGGCGTCCACCTGCACCAGCCAGGGGGATGCCGTGCCTTCGGCCGCGCGGGTCCAGCCCACCTTCACCAGGGCCTGTTGGGCGAGGCGCTCCAGCTCGTCCTGGCCGGTGGCGATCTTGCCTTCGCGCTGCGAGGGCAGGCGCTCGAAACGGTAGATCTGCGGCGCCTGGGGAATCGTCACCGGCGTGCCGGGCTTGCCCGCCTGGTCGGCCCAGCGCGCGAAACTCTGCACCTCGTTGTCCACCAGGTACACGCTGGCGCAACCGCTGAGCACCAGCAGGGCGGTGGCGGCGCCCCACACCTTGAAGGGGCGCAAGAGCTGTTGAATGGTCATGAAACCTCCTGAATGGCCTTGGCGGGCGCCCAAGGAGAAAACTCAGTGCGCCGCGGCAATCGGTATGACTGCGGCGGGCGCCGAAGCGTTCCCCTGCGGTGCGGGCCAGTCCGTTTCAGGGGGCAAGGCGCGTGCCGCCCCGGGCAGGGGCTCGTCGTCGAAGGCCTTGTCGCCGTCCTCGCTGGCCTCGCCCGTGGCCCGGATGGTTTCAAAAGGAAACAGCGAGCGGTCCATCAGGTGGCTGGGCACGATGTTCTGCAAGGCGGTGAACATGTTCTCGATCCGGCCCGGGAAACGTTTCTCCCAGTCCTTGAGCATCAGGCCCACCTGTTTGCGCTGCAGGTTTTCCTGGCTGCCGCACAGCGTGCACGGGATGATGGGGAATTCGCGCAGTTCGGCCCAGCGGCTGAGGTCCTTCTCGGCCACATAGGCCATGGGGCGGATCACCACGTGCCGGCCGTCGTCGCTCACCAGCTTCGGGGGCATGCCCTTGAGCTTGGCGCCGAAGAACATGTTGAGCAGCAGGGTCTGCAGGATGTCGTCGCGGTGGTGGCCCAGCGCGATCTTGGTCGCGCCGAGCTCGCTGGCCACGCGGTAGAGGATGCCCCGGCGCAGGCGGCTGCACAGGCTGCACATCGTCTTGCCCTCGGGAATCACGCGCTTGACGATGGAGTACGTGTCCTGGTTCTCGATGTGGAACTTCACGCCCAGTTTCGTGAGGTAGGCGGGCAGGATGTCGGCCGGAAAACCGGGCTGTTTCTGGTCGAGGTTGACCACGATCAGTTCAAAACTGACGGGCGCGCGCGCCTGCAGCTTCTGCAGGATGTCGAGCATGCCGTAGCTGTCCTTGCCGCCCGAGAGGCAGACCATCACGCGGTCGCCTTCCTCGATCATGTTGTAGTCCACGATCGCGCGGCCGACCTCGCGGCACAGGCGTTTTTCGAGTTTGTGGTTTTCGAGTTCGGTGTTCATGTCGGGCTCCTCACCACTGCCCGCTTTCCATGCGGATGGCGACCTCGCAGTCGTCGAAGATTTCCAGCTTGGCGATCTTCACGCGCACGCCGATCACGCCGGGCAGCTGGATCAGCCGGCGCGTGAGCTTGCCGATCAGGCTCTCCAGCAGGTTCACGTGCTCGGCGGTGCATTCGTCGATGATGATCTGGCGCACCTTGCGGTAGTCCAGCACATGGCCGATGTCGTCGTCGTGCGGCAGCAGGGGCTGCGTGCCCTGGTTGAGCTCGGCATCGACCTGGATCGGCTGCGGGCTCGACTTCTCGTGGTCGAGGATGCCCAGGTTGGCGTTGAAGCGCAGCCCGGTGAGCGTGAGGATCTGGTTGCCGGCGGCGGTGGCGTTCATGGTGGGCGTGCGCTGGGTTACATCAGCGAAAAATCGCGCTCGAAGCGCATCAGGTGCTGGCCGCCATCGACCAGCAGGGTGGTGCCGGTGATGGATCGGTTGTCCAGCGCGAAGGCCACGGTCGCGGCCACGTCCTGCGGGGTGGACGAGCGGCCCAGCGGCGACTGCTGGTGCAGTTCGGCGAATTTCTCGTCGCTCAGCAGGTGGCTGGTGAGCGTGAGGCCGGGCGCCACGCCCACCACGCGCACGCGCGGCGCCAGGGCCAGCGCCAGCATGGTGTTGGCGGCTTCGAGCGCGGCCTTGGAGAGCGTGTAGCTGAAGAAGTCCGGGTTCATGTTCCAGAGCTTCTGGTCGAGCAGGTTGACCACCACGCCCTCGGCCTGCCGTGCCTCCAGGTGCGCATGCAGGGCCTGCGCCAGCAGCACGGGCGCGCCGGTGTTGGCGCGCAGGTGCTGCTCCAGCGCGGCGAAGCCGAAGCTGGGCGCGCTGTCGTGTTCGAAGATCGAGGCGTTGTTGACCACCGCGTCCAGCTGGCCGAAATGCGCCACCACGGTCGGCAGCAGGGCGCGCACGCTGGCCTCGTCGCCGAGATCGGCAAAAAAGGTGTGGGCGCTGCCGTCGCGCCCGCTGCGCAAGGCGCAGTCGGCGGCGGTGCGGTGCGCGTCGTCGGCCGAGTGGCGGTGGTGCACCGCCACGTTCCAGCCCGACTGCGCCAGCGCCAGCGCGATCTCGCGGCCCAGGCGCTTGCCCGCGCCGGTGACGAGCACGGTGCGCGTGGCAAGAGGCGGGGGGGTGGCGCTGGGCATGAAGGACAATCCGGGGGTGCGAACCCCCATGGCAACAGAACACGAGAGTTTAACGAGCCCCTTGCTGGCGCGGGTGCGCGAGGCCATCGCCCAGGGCGGCGGCTGGCTGCCGTTCGACCGCTTCATGGCCATCGCGCTCTACGAGCCCGGCCTGGGCTATTACGCCAACGCGCTGGCGAAATTCGGCCACCTGCCCCAGGGCGGCAGCGATTTCGTGACCGCGCCCGAACTCACCCCGCTGTTCGGCCAGGCCCTGGCGCGGCAGGTGGCGCAGGCGCTGGCCGCCAGCGGCACCGACGAGGTGTGGGAGTTCGGCGCCGGCACCGGCGCGCTCGCCCTGCAGGTGATCGAGGCGCTGGCCGAACGGGGGCAGCCGCTGCGGCGCTACACCATCGTCGACCTCTCGGGCAGCCTGCGCGAACGCCAGCGCCACACCCTGAGCGCGCACGTGGACCGTGTTCATTGGGCCGATGCCCTGCCCGAGCAACTGCACGGCGTGGCGCTCGGCAACGAGGTGCTCGATGCCATGCCGGTGCAACTGCTCGCGCGCACGGGGGGCGTGTGGCACGAGCGCGGGGTGGCGCTGGACGCGGCGGGCGCCCTGGCCTGGGCCGACCGCGCCACCGAGCTGCGCCCACCGCTGGCGGTGGAGGGTGGGCACGACTACGTGACCGAAATCCACCCGCAGGCCGAGGCCTTCGTGCGCACCCTGGGCGACCGCCTGAAGCGCGGCGCGGCCTTCCTGCTCGACTACGGTTTCCCCGAGGCCGAGTACTACCACCCGCAGCGTGCCATGGGCACGCTGATCTGCCACCGCGCGCACCGCAGCGACAGCGACCCGCTGAGCGACGTGGGCGAGAAGGACATCACCGCGCACGTGAACTTCACCGGCATCGCCCTGGCCGCGCAGGACGCGGGGCTGGACGTGCTGGGCTACGCCAGCCAGGGCCGTTTCCTGTTGAACTGCGGCCTGCTGGACCTGGCGCAGCGCGCCGACGCACGGCAGAACGCGATGATGCAGAAGCTCGTCAACGAGCACGAGATGGGCGAGCTGTTCAAGGTGATCGCGCTGGCACCGGCCGGCAGCGCCGCCGGCTGGGTGCCCCTGGGTTTCGCGGCCGGCGACCGCACACACCGGCTCTGAGCATGATCCGCTGGATGATCGTCATCTTCCTGGCCCTGCTGCTGATCAGCTGGTTCACGCCGCTGCTGCGCAAGCTGGGCTTCGGGCGGCTGCCGGGCGACTTCCACTTCAAGGCCTTTGGCCGGGAATGGTTCCTGCCCTTCGCCACCACCGTCGTGCTGAGCATGGTCGCCAGCCTGATCGGCTACCTGATCTGAGGGAGCGCCCCATGACCGCCGAGTCCCTGCACATCGTCTGCCCGCATTGCCACACCACCAACCGCCTGGCCCGCGAGGCCCTGGGCCAGGCGCCGGATTGCGGCAAATGCCACCGCGCGCTGTTCGACGGCCACCCGGCGGCGCTGGACGAAGCCGCCTTCGAGAAACACGTGGGCCGCTCCCAGGTGCCGGTGCTGGTGGACTTCTGGGCCCCCTGGTGCGGTCCCTGCCGCGCCATGGCGCCCCAGTTCGAGGCCGCCGCGCGCGAGCTGGAGCCGCACGTCCGCCTGGCCAAGGTCAACACGGAAGAAGCCCAGGCCCTGGGCGCGCGACTGCAGATCCGCAGCATCCCCACGCTGGCGCTGTTCGTGAACGGGCGCGAGGTGGCGCGCCAGCCCGGCGCCATGGGGCAGGCCGACATCGTGCGCTGGGTGCGCTCGAACTTGCCGCGGTCCTGAACACGCCCGCCGCCTGACGCGGTATGGTCGGGGCTTGTCCGACCTTTTCCCGCGCACCATGTCTTCATCTCCCCGACAAGGCCGGCTGCTGGCCGACGTGGGCGGCACCAACGCCCGCCTGGCCTGGCAGGACGGCCAGGGCGCACCGATCGAGCACATCCAGGTGCTGCCGGTGGCCGAGCACGCCAGCCTGCAGGCCGCGATCCGCGTCTACCTCGGCGGCCTGGGCCGCCAGCCCACGGCGGCGGCGATCGCCATGGCCAACCCCGTCACGGGCGACCGCGTGAGCATGACCAACCACGACTGGTCGTTCTCGCAGGCGGCCTTGCGCGACGAACTGGGCCTGAGCACGCTGCGCGTGCTCAACGACTTCACCGCCCTGGCCCTGGCCCTGCCGCACCTGCCCGCGCACGAGCTGCGCCAGGTGGGCGGCGGCGCGGCGGTGCCCGGCGCGGCCATCGCGCTGCTGGGCGCGGGCACGGGGCTTGGCGTGTCGGGCCTGCTGCCCGATGGTGCGGGCGGCTGGGTGCCGATCGCCGGCGAGGGCGGTCACGTGACCCTGCCCGCGGCCACCGCGCGCGAGCGGGTGGTGATGGACGCGCTGGTGCGCCGCCACGGCCATGCCTCGGCCGAGCGCGTGGCCAGCGGCACCGGCTTGCTGGAGACCTGCCAGATCCTGTGCGAGGCCGATGGCGTGGACGCCCGCGCGTTCGGCAGCGCCGCCGCCGTCACCGAGGCCGCGCTGCAAGGCCGGCATCCGCAGGCGCTGGAGGCCCTGGAGATGCTCTGCGGCGTGCTCGGTGCGGTGGCCGGCAACCTCGCGCTCACGCTGGGTGCGCGCGGCGGGGTCTACATCGGCGGGGGCGTGGTGCCGCGCCTGGGCACCTGGTTCGATACCTCGCCGTTCCGCGAACGCTTCGAAGCCAAGGGCCGCTTCGAGGCTTACCAGAGCGGGATTCCGGTGTGGGTGATCACCGCGCAGCAATCGCCCGCGCTGCTCGGCGCCGCCCGCGCGCTCGACGCGCGGCCCTGATCACGACTGGGGCGCGGCCTGCGCGGCGCCCAGCGGCGGGACCGCTCCCTCGCGGTCCTGCCCCGGGTACACCATGAGGTGTGGCACCGGGATCTGGATGCCCTGCGCATCGAAGGCCGCCTTCAGGCGGCGCAGGTACTCGCGCTTGATGCCCCACTGCTCCAGCGGCAGGGTGCGGAAGCGGCAGCGGATGATGAGCGCCGACTCCGCCCAGTTGTCCACGCCGGCGATCTCCATGTCGGCCAGGATGCGGGGCTCGAACGCCGGGTCGGCGCGCAGTTGCGAGGCCACGTCGCGCATCACGGCCATCACGTCCTCCACGTTCTCGCGGAAGGCCACGCGGATGTCCATCACCGCGTGGCTGAAGTCGCGCGTCATGTTGACCACGGTGTTGATGTACCCGTTGGGCACGTAGTGCACGTTGCCGTCGTAGTCGCGCAGCTGCACGTAGCGCAGCGTCACCACCTCCACCATGCCGGCGTGGTCGCCGATCTTGACCACGTCGCCCTGGCGGATCTGGTTCTCCAGCAGCAGGAAGAAGCCGGTGAAGTAGTCCTTCACCAGGCTTTGCGCGCCGAAGCCCACCGCCAGGCCCACCACGCCCGCCGCCCCCAGGATGGGCGCGACCGACACACCCACCTCGCCCAGCACCAGCATGCCGGCCACCAGGCTCACCACCACGACGATCAGGTAACGGAACACCCGGTCCAGCGTCTGGGCGCGCTTGGCGGCCTCGCGGTCGTCCAGCCGGCTGGCGATGCGCTCGCGCAGCGTGCCCACCACGCGCTGCAGCACCACCACCAGCAGCCAGGCCACCAGGACGATCAGCACGATGCGCGTGAGGCTGGCGGCGGCGCCGCCCAGGCTGGTCCACCAGCGGGTGGCGATGTCGATGAAGGCTTCGTTCATGGGGTGCTCCGGAAAAGAAAAAGCAAAGCGGGCGCCGGCCTCGCGGCCGGCGCCCGCCGTGAAAGGGTTTACGGGTTGGGAACGGCCGCCAGCGCGGCCAGGAAGCGCTCGCGCCACCAGTGCACGTCCTGCTCGCGGATGCCCTGCAGCAGCGCCTGGTGGCGGCGCTGGCGCTCCTCCAGCGGCATTTGCAGCGCGCGCTGCATGGTCTCGGCCGTGCGCGTGGTGTCGTAGGGGTTGACCAGCAGGGCCTCGCGCATCTGCTCGGCCGCGCCGGCAAAACGCGAGAGCACCAGCACGCCGGGGTCGTCCGGGTCCTGCGCGGCGATGAACTCCTTGGCCACCAGGTTCATGCCATCGCGCAGCGGCGTCACCAGCGCCACGCTGGCGGCGCGGTACAGCCCGGGCAGGCGCTTGCGCGCCACGTTGCGGTGGATGTAGCGCACCGGCATCCAGTCCAGTTCACCGAAGTTGCCGTTGATGGCGCCGCACAGGCTCTCCAGCTCCTGCAGCAGCGCGGCGTAGGCGTCCACCGTCTCGCGGCTGGGCGCGGCGATCTGGATCAGCGTGGCGCTGCCCAGGTTCTCCGGGTAGGCCTGCAGCAGTTGGCGGAACGCCTTGAGCCGCTGCGGCAGGCCCTTGGAGTAGTCCATGCGCTCCACACCCAGCAGCAGGCGGCGGCGCGAATACTCCTTGAGCATCTGCTCGTGCATGTCCTGCGACTCGCGGCCCTTGCCGAGCTCGATGAACTCGTCCACGTCGATGCCGATCGGAAAGGCCTGCGCGCGCAGTGTCTTGCCGAAGGCGCGGAATTCGTGTTCGCCCAGGATGTCGGCCGGCGTCTCGGTGCCCACGTAGCGCGCGAAGTGCGACACATCGGCCTCGCTCTGGAAGCCCACCAGGTCGTAGGCGAACAGCGAGCGCATCAGCCAGTCGTGCTCGGGCACGGCGGCCAGCATCAGCGGGGGCGGCAGCGGGATGTGCAGGAAGAAGCCCATGCGCTGCTCGCAGCCCATGGCGCGCAGTTCGGCGGCCAGCGGGATCAGGTGGTAGTCGTGCACCCAGATGATGTCGTCGGGCCGCAGCAGGGTCTTGAGCTTGTGCGCGAACATCTGGTTCACGCGCCGGTAGCCGCCGATGTAGCCGGCGTCGAAGTCGGCCAGGTCGAGCCGGTAGTGGAACACCGGCCAGAGCACGCCGTTGCTGTAGCCCAGGTAGTAGCTGTCGTGATCCTCGCGGCTGAGGTCCACCGTGGCCAGCTGCACCTTGCCCGCGTTCTGCACGTGCAGCTCACCCTCGCCGGGCGTGCCGTCCTCCACCACCTTGCCGCTCCAGCCGAACCACAGCCCGCCCGAGGCCTCGAGCGCCTGGCCCAGCGCCACGGCCAGCCCGCCCGAGGCGGTCTTGCGCGGATCGGCGATGCGGTTGGAGATGACGACGAGCCGTCCCATCAAATCACCGAATCCCAGCGGGCCGAGAGGCGCACCGCCGCGTTGATGATGCCCACCATCGAGTAGGTCTGCGGGAAGTTGCCCCACATCTCGCCGGTGGTGGCGTGGGTGTCTTCCGACAGCATGCCCAGCGGGTTGCGCGCGGCCAGCATGGTCTCGAAGATCGCGCGTGCCTCGTCGGCGCGGCCGGTGCGCGCGAGCGCGTCGATGCGCCAGAAGGTGCAGATGTTGAACGCGGTCTCGGGCTTGCCGAAATCGTCGGCGGCCTCGTAGCGCCGCATGAAGGGGCCGTCGCACAGGTGCTTCTCCAGCGCGTCCAGCGTGGCGAGGAAGCGCGGGTCCATCGGGTCGATCATGCCCACCTCCACCATCAGCAGCACGCTGGCATCGAGGTCGCGCCCGCCGAAGCTCTCGGCGAAGGCCTGGCGCTCCTCGCTCCAGGACTCGCGCAGGATGCGCTCGCGCATGGTTTCGGCGTGGGTCGCCCAGTAGGTGGCGCGCCCGGGCATCTCCAGCGTGCGCGCGATCTTGGCCAACCGGTCGCAGGCGGCCCAGCACATCAGGGCCGAGCTGGTGTGCACGCGCGCGCGCGTGCGCAGCTCCCACATGCCGGCGTCGGGCTGGTCGTAGATGCGCAGCGCGCGCTCGCCCACCACTTCGAGCTGTTCGAACTCCGCGAGGCCCGCCGGGTGCAGCAGGCGCTCGTCGTGGAAGGCCTGCGCGGCGGCCAGCACGATGTTGCCGTACACGTCGTGCTGGAAGTGCTCCTGCGCCTGGTTGCCCACGCGCACCGGCCCCATGCCGCGGTAGCCGGGCAGGGTGTCGCAGATGCTCTCGGGCAGTTCGCGCTCCAGGCCGATGCCGTGCAGCGGCTGGATGTGGCCGCCGCCCGCGCCCACCACCACGTTGGCGAGCCAGCTGAGGTAGTCCTCCATGGTGCCGACCTCGGACAGGCTGTTGAGCGCGCGCACCACGAAGAAGGCGTCGCGCAGCCAGCAGTAGCGGTAGTCCCAGTTGCGCTGGGTGCCCGGCGCTTCGGGGATGCTGGTGGTCATGGCCGCGACGATGGCGCCCGTGTCTTCGTACAGCGAAAGCTTGAGCGTGATGGCCGCGCGGATCACCGCCTCCTGCCACTCCAGCGGCACCGCCAGGCGCCGGCTCCAGTTGCGCCAGTAGGCCAGGGTCTCCTGCTCGAAGTGGCGCGCGGTGTCGCCGATGCCGGTCTCCAGCGTCTCGTCCGGGCCGAACATGAAGTTGCATTCGCGCGTGAGCAGGAAAGGCTCGCGCGAGAGCACGTGGCTGATGGAGGCATCGGTGTGCAGGCGCAGCGTCAGCCCCTCGCCCACGTAGCGGATGTGGTTGCTGCCCGAGGTGATGGTGGGCGTGACGCGGCCCCAGTCGAAGCGTGGCAGCAGGCTCACGCGGATGCGCGGCGCGCCCTTGAGCGGGCGCACGCGGCGCACCAGCTGGGTGGGCCGGAAGTAGCGGCCGCGCGAGAGAAAACGCGGCGCGAAATCGGTGATGGACAGGCCGTTGCCGTCGTGGTCCCAGAGCTCGGTCACCAGCACGGCGGTGTTGTGCTCGTAGCGCTGGGTGGCTTCGGCCAGGCCCTCGATCTCGATCGCGAACGCGCCCTTTTCGAGATCGTCGCCGCCCAGCAGGGCGTGGAACACCGGGTCGCCGTCAAAGCGCGGCAGGCAGCTCCAGACCACGCGGCCGTGCGGGTCGATCAGCGCGCTGAAGGCGCAGTTGCCGACCATGCCCAGCGACAGCGAGGGGGCGGCGGGTGGCGCGAAACCGGGGGTGGGGCTCATGGGCGTGTGCTGGGAAGGAGGAGGGCGTCGGCCAGCCAGGTGCGCAGGGCCTCCGGGCTGGGGCAGCGGTGGCGGGCCAGGCTTGGGCCATCGCCCACCTTGATGCCTTCGCCGCCCAGGCGCTGCACCACGTCGAAGCCGGCCTCGTCGGTCACATCGTCGCCCGCGAACACCGGCACGCGGCCCGCGAAGGGCGCTTCCTGCATGAAGGCCTCGATGGCGGCGCCCTTGCTCACGCGGGCGGATTTCACCTCCACCACGGCCTTGCCGTGCAGCAACTGCAGGCCGGGTTCGTCGGTGATGGCCTGCGTCAGCGTGCTCATGCACAGCGCTTCCAGCATGGGCGCCTGCCGGTAGTGCAGGGCCATCGAGGTCTGCTTGCGCTCCAGCAGCAGCCCCGCGTGGCGCGCCACCAGCTGTTCGGCCGCGGCGATCGCGCGCGCCAGTCCGCTTGGGCGCGTGGTGGCCGCCCCCCCGTGGGGCGACAGGCGCACCGCGCCGTGTTCGAACGCCGCCGGCCACGGCCAGGGCGAGGCCAGCATGGGCTCCAGGTCTTCGCGGGCGCGCCCCGTCACCAGCGCCAGCGCGCCATCCAGCCGCTGGTGCAGGCCATTCAGCAAGGTCACCAGTGCCGGAGGAATCTCCACCGCATCGGGCCTGCCGGCCAGATCGGCGAGCGTGCCGTCGAAGTCCAGAAACAGCGCGGAGCGGTCGCTCAGCAGTTGGGGCAGTGTGCTCATTGGCCCCTACCGTAACAGGGTGAGCGGTCCCATGTCGTGAAAAATCGTTTTAACCCACCTCGTGGGTGAGAGACTCCGGCGCCGGTTGACGGCGCGCGGATGGGCTCAATCGCCCGTCGCTTCGGGCGCCGAAGACCCCAGCGCCTGCGAAACGGCGGTGACGCGCGCGCGGTGGATGCGCTCGCCCACGCGCTGGCCGCTCAGCCCATCGGCCTGGGCCTGGGCCGCGACCACGGCCGTGTCCACCGAGCGCGAGGCCGACAGCGCCAGCGCCAGCCGCTCGCGCGGTGGGTAAGGTTCTTCTTCCAGGCCGAGGCGGCCGCGCGCGTCGCATTCGCAGGCCAGCAGCACTTCATGGAAACGCGCCGGCTTGCGCAGCGCGTCGCAGCGCTCCAGCAGGCGCTCCACCGCGCCCGCGCTGAAATCGCCGCTGCGGTGGATGTTGCCGTGCTCGCGCGCCACCACGTCGGCGAGTTCGCGGCAATCGGTGGGCACGCGCAGCCGCTCGCACACGCCCTTGAGCAGGCGCGCGCTGCGCTCCTCATGGCCGATGTGGCGCGGCAGCACGTCGGCCGGCGTCGTGCCCTTGCCCAGGTCGTGGCACAGGCAAGCGAAGCGCACCGTCAGCGGCGCGGCCAGGCGCGCGCTCATGTCCAGCACCATCATCAGGTGCACGCCGGTGTCCACCTCGGGGTGGTATTCGGCGCGCTGCGGCACGCCCCAGAGCCGGTCCACCTCGGGCAACAGCCGCTGCAGGGCACCGCAGTCGCGCAGCACCTCCAGCATGCGGCTGGGGCGTTGCTCCATGAGGCCACGCGCCAGCTCCTGCCACACGCGCTCGGCCACCAGGTGGTCGACTTCGCCGTTCGCCACCATCTCGCGCATCAGCGCCAGGGTCTCAGGCGCCACCGAAAAATCGGGAAAGCGCGCGGCGAAGCGGGCCAGCCGCAGAATGCGCACCGGGTCTTCCGCGAAGGCCCCGGTCACGTGGCGCAGCACGCGTTCGCGCAGGTCGCGCTGGCCTTGGTGCGGGTCGATCAAGGGCGCGCGCGCCGGGTCGTCCGCGTGCTCGGCGGCCACCGCCATGGCGTTGATGGTGAGGTCGCGCCGCGCGAGATCGTCTTCCAGCGTGACGCCGGCCTCGGTGTGGAAAGCGAAGCCGTGGTAGCCCGGCGCGGTCTTGCGCTCGGTGCGCGCCAGCGCGTATTCCTCTTTGGTCTTCGGGTGAAGAAAGACCGGAAAGTCGCGCCCCACCGGCAGGAAGCCCTCGGCCGCCATGGCTTCGGGCGTGGCGCCCACCACCACCCAGTCGCGGTCCGCGTGCGAGACGGCGGCGGGCGCGTCCGAAGCGCGCGCCATCAGCGCGTCGCGCACCGCACCGCCCACGAGATAGGTTTTCATGGAGGCAAGTTTAGGCGCAGGGGCTGGCCGGCCGCGCCTGGGTGCTCAATCCGAATGCCGGCGCGCGCTGCTGAAGCGCACCCGGTACTCCTCGGCCGTGACGCCCAGTTGCTTCAGGAACAGCTTGCGCAGCGACTGCTCGGAGGCATAGCCGACGCGCCCGGCGATCGACTTCAAGGGCAGATCCCCGTCCTGCAGGAGCACGCAGGCCTTGTCGAGCCTGGCCGCGTCGATGTACTGGTTCGGCGCGACGCCCACTTCCTTCACGAACACGCGGCGAAAATTCCGCTCGCTCATGGCCGCCCGCCGGGCCAGATCGCTCTGCGGCATCGGCGACGCGACGTTGGAGAGAATCCAGTCCTGCACCTCGCGGATGCCCGGGTGCGTGGTGTTCTGGCTGGCCAGGTGCATGCTGTACTGGGACTGCCCGCCTGGGCGCCGCAGGTAGACGACCAGATCCCGGGCCACCGCCAGGGCCAGGGAGCGGCCGAAATCCTCTTCCACCAGGGCCAGCGCCAGATCGATGCAGGCGGTCACGCCCGCCGACGTCCAGAGATGACCGGCGCGGATGTAGATCGCGTCGGGCTCCACCTTCACATCCCTGAACTTTCGCTGCAGCAGGCCCGCCGCGCTCCAGTGGGTGGTGGCGCGCAGGCCGTCCAGCAGCCCGGCCTCCGCGAGGAAGAAACTGCCCGAGCACAGGCCCACCAGGCGGTTCACCCGGGAGGCGTTGTCGCGGGCCCATTCCACCAGAGGCTGGTTCGACGCCAGGGCCTGCTCGATGGCGCGCGCGCCCACGATGACCGCGATGTCCGGGAGGTCGGTCGCGTCAACGGCCTTCGTGGCTTCCAGCGACATCTGCAGGTCGGAGGCGATCGTGCCAACCCGGGTGGAGGCGATCCTCACGCTGTAGCCGGGCGGTCGGCCACTTTGCGCCAGATGGATGTTGGCGTACTCCAGCACGCTCATGGTGCCGATGGCCTCCAGCGCCTTGAACCCTGGGTACACGACCAGGTCGACCCGGACGGGTGAAGAGTGCATAGGGACTTCCATGTTCCAGTGGTTTCGTTGTGCCTGTGTTGTCGTTTCACGAATGGCCCGTTCCGATCCGGCCAACTTGACCGATGCGCCGGCCAACCCGGCTCGAAGCGCCCGGCAACGGGTAGCGCTCAGGCGCCGTCGCCGATATCGTGCGGGGCCCTCTTCGAAAGACGAAGCCAACTATAAGGACCCCCCCAAAGATGAAATCGCGCGCTGCCGTGGCCTTCAAGGCCGGAGAACCGCTTCAGATCGTTGAAATCGACGTGGCCCCGCCGCGCCAGGGCGAGGTGCTGGTCCGCATCACCCACACGGGCGTGTGCCACACCGACGCCTTCACGCTGTCCGGCGACGACCCGGAAGGTCTCTTCCCCGTGGTCCTGGGCCATGAAGGCGCAGGCATCGTGGTCGAGGTCGGCGAAGGCGTCACCAGCGTCAAGCCGGGCGACCACGTGATCCCGCTGTACACGGCCGAATGCGGTGAATGCCTGTTCTGCCGATCCGGCAAGACCAACCTGTGCGTGGCCGTGCGCGCCACCCAGGGCAAGGGCGTGATGCCCGATGGAACGACGCGCTTCTCCTACAACGGCCAGCCCATCCACCACTACATGGGGTGCTCCACCTTCAGCGAATACACCGTGGTGGCCGAGGTGTCCCTGGCCAGGATCGACGCGCAGGCCAACCCCGAGCAGGTCTGCCTGCTGGGCTGTGGCGTGACCACCGGCCTGGGGGCCGTCAAGAACACGGCCAAGGTGCAGGAAGGCGACTCGGTGGCCGTGTTCGGGCTGGGCGGCATCGGTCTGGCCGTGGTCCAGGGCGCCAAGCTGGCCAAGGCCGGCCGCATCATCGCGGTCGACACCAACCCCTCGAAGTTCGACCTGGCCAGGACCTTCGGCGCGACGGATGTCGTCAACCCC
The DNA here is from genome assembly GCF_058796355.1 of Hydrogenophaga sp. GW823-FHT04C09. Classification (NCBI taxonomy): domain Bacteria; kingdom Pseudomonadati; phylum Pseudomonadota; class Betaproteobacteria; order Burkholderiales; family Comamonadaceae; genus Hydrogenophaga; species Hydrogenophaga sp. GW823-FHT04C09. The sequence goes on from NZ_JBXAIO010000011.1 coordinate 88,373, forward strand.
AAGGACTTCGACAAACCCATCCAGCAGGTCATCGTGGAAATGACCGGCTGGGGCGTGGACCATTCCTTCGAGTGCATCGGCAACGTCCACGTGATGCGCGCGGCCTTGGAGTGCGCGCACCGCGGCTGGGGCCAGTCCGTGGTCATCGGCGTGGCCGGTGCGGGCCAGGAAATTTCCACACGCCCGTTCCAGCTGGTCACCGGCCGCAAGTGGCTGGGCACGGCCTTTGGCGGCGTCAAAGGCCGCACCGAACTGCCCGGCATGGTGCGCGACGCGATGGCAGGCCATCTGCAGCTGGCGCCCTTCGTCACCCACACCCGCCAGCTCAGCGAGATCAACGAAGCCTTCGACCTGATGCACGAAGGCAAGTCGATCCGCACCGTCGTGCACTTCTGAGCGATCGCGCTCGCGGGGCGGGACCGCGGTGAACGGCTCAGCCGTTCGCGGGCACGCGCGAAGCCTCGATCTGGCCGAGCAGCCACTGCAGGCCGGCCAGGTGCTGCTGGTCGTGGCTGCAGAGGTAGTGCACCAGGCCGCGCAGGGTCACGGGCCCATAGCCCTCGAACACCGCGGTGCGGTCGAACCGATCGGGCGCCAGCCCGGCCAGCAGGGCCACGGTGCGGGCCCTTGCGGCGCGGAAGTCGAGCAGGGCCTGCGCCGCGTCGGACGTGCCGTAGCCGCGTTCGACGACCAGGGCGTCGGTGTCGATGGACACCAGCGTCGGATGGCTTTCGTTCAGCGTGCGGTGGAAGCGCACTTGGTAGCCATCGATTTCGATGTCGCGCACATGGCAGACCTGCTCGAGCGCGGTCAGCGGCTCGCTGGGCACGCCGGCCCAGGACGGCGGCGCCCATTGCGTGAACCCGCTGGGGAACGCGGCAAAGTGCGCCTCCAGCTGGCCCGGGAAGGCTTCCAGGGCGGCGAGGGTGACGGCGTTCATCACCCGCTCAGCGGCCCAGCCGGTACGGCTCGTCGAAATCGATGAAGTCGTGCTCGGCCAGCGCCTCGTCCATCCAGGCCTTCACCCCGGGCAGCGCGCGCACGCGGGCCACGTAGGCGGCGAGGTCGGCCGGCACGGGCAGCTCGTAGGTGGCGATGCGCATGCACACCGGTGCGAAGTACGCATCGGCGATGCTGAACGAGCCAAACAGCAGGGCCCCGGCCGGCTGGGCCGCCAGCAGCTCGCTCCACAGGCCGCACAGGCGGGCCACGTCGGCGCGCACGTCCGGCTTGTCGCGCCAGATCAGGCGGCCGATCTCGGGCAGCGAGGCCTCGATGTTCATGGGGCAGTGGTTGCGCAGCGCGCCAAAACCGCTGTGCATCTCGGCGCAGACGCTGCGCGCCCGTGCCCGGGCGCACACGTCCTGCGGCCAGAGTTGCTTCTCGGGGAAACGCTCGGCGAGGTACTCGGCGATCGCCAGCGTGTCCCAGATGGCAAAGCCGTCGTCCACCAGCACCGGCACCTTGGCAACGGGGCTGACCGTGCGCAGCTCCTTCTTGAAGACCGAATTCACGTCGAACGAGTCGAACCGGATCATCTTCTCTTCGAACGCAATGCCCGCCTGCTTCATCAGCACCCAGGGGCGCATGGACCAGGACGAGTAGTTCTTGTTGCCGACGTAGAGCTGCAGTGCCATGGAAAGGATCTCCTGAAAGAACCGCCCATGGTAGAGGGTCGCCGGCCACGCATTGATGCCAAAACGCCAGGCGATTGATTCGCGGCCCATGAGGCCCGAGCGGGTTCACGGAAGGTGTTCTGAGGTGAATGCTTTAGGCGTATTTTTCAAGAATGCGCGTCGAGCGCTCCACCTGCAGGAAGGTGTTGATTTCGGAGTCCGATTCCGACACCGCTTCCATGACCGAGCAGGCCATCATCCGGTAGAAGGCTTTGTCCATCGCCTTGCGCGCGGCACACATCTGCTGGGCCACATCCTCACAGCCCCGGCCATTCTCAACCATCTCGATCAGGCCGCGCACCTGGCCTTCGATGCGCTTGAGCCGGTTGACCACATCGCGCTGATGCTCGGGGCGGTAGGTCGAGTCTTCCTCGGTGGGGGTGGGGATGGGGGCGAGGCGGCGGTTGGGCTTTTTGAGAACGGGTGCGGCCATTGGGGCTCCTGTCGGTTAAAGGTATTCATTTCTGCCACACGCGGAGTGTGCCAAAAAAATACCCCCGCCCCCAAAAAAGCCCGAAGTTTCGGCTCAGCGGCCGGCGCCGTGCCGGTAATCCAACAGCTGGCTGCGCCCGCCGCGGTCGCCGAGGTAGGTCGGGGCCACGCTGTGCACGCTGGCGGGCCGGATGCCCAGTGCCGAAAGGTCGGGCCATTGCCGCGAGGCCACGTTGTCCACCGCCATCGAATCGAGGTTGTCGCGGCTCATCACCGGGTCGCCGGGCATGGCCTCCATCACCATGGCCTGCAGCCGCGCCAGTGGTGCGGGCAGCGGCAGCACGGGGCGCTGCCGGCTGCCATGGCGCCCGGCGATGCGCACGAGCTCGGCCAGGGTGAACACCTCGGGCCCGACGCATTCGAACGTCTGGCCCGCGCTGCTCATGGGCAGGTCGCGGTCGCGCAGGCAGGTCACCACCGCCTGGGCCACGTCTTCCACCCACACGGGCTGAAAGCGCGCGTTCGCGCCGGCCAGCGGCACGACGGGCAGCACGGCCTGCAGGCGCGCGAACAGGTTGAGAAAGCGGTCGCCCTCGCCAAAGACCACGCTGGGCCGCAGGATGGTGAGGTCCAGGCCCGCGCCGCGCAGCACCTCTTCGCCGCGCGCCTTGCTGCGCTGGTAGCGTGACGGGCCGTCCAGGCTCGCGCCCAGCGCGCTCACGTGCACCACGCGGCGGATGCCGTCGGCCGCGCAGGCCTCGGCCAGCGAGAGCGGCAGTTCCACGTGCACGCGCTCGAAGTCGTCTTCGCTGCCGTGCAGGATGGCCACGAGGTTGACGAGTGCGGCGTGCCCGTCCAGCAGGCTGAGCAGTTGCCCGGGGTCGTGCACGTCGGCTTCGAGCACCGTCACCCGAGGCAGGTGCTGCACATGCGCGGCGTTCAGGGCGCGGCGGGTGGGCACGGTGATGCGCCAGCCCTGGCGGTGCAGTTTTTCGCAGACGTGGCGGCCGATGAAGCCGGTGCCACCGAGGACAAGAACGTTCTTCATGGGCGTCAGGGCAGGTCGGGGTTGACGGTGGGGGCGTTCACCGGGCGCGGGCCCACGGTGCCCAGCCGCGCGCGCAGCGACTGCGGCTGGCCGGTGATTTGCGCGGCGTAGTTGGTGGTGTTGGCCAGCACGCGCTTGACGTAGTCGCGCGTTTCCTCGAAAGGGATGTTCTCGGTCCAGACCTCGCCCGGCAGCACCGGCCCGTTGCGCCACTGGCGCGAGCGGCCGGGCCCGGCGTTGTACGCGGCGGCGGCCAGCGGCAGCGAGCCCTGGAAGTCGTCGAGCGCGAACTTCAGGTAGGCGGTGCCGATCTGGATGTTGGTGTCGCGCTCGGTGATCTGGGCGGGTTTGAAGTTGGTCAGGCCGATCTTGTTGGCGGTCCAGCGCGCGGTGGCCGGCATCACCTGCATGAGCCCGGAAGCGCCCACGCCCGAGCGGGCGTCGGTGATGAAGCGGCTTTCCTGCCGGATCAGTCCGTACACGTAGGCCGGGTCCAGGCCGATCTCGGTGGCGCGGCTGACCACCTGGGCGCGGTGCGGCGTGGGGAAGCGCTGCGCGTGGTCCATCGATTCGGGCGTGCGCAGGCTGGTGTTGATGCAGCGGTCCCAGAGCTCATGCTGGCAGGCCAGGGCCGAGGCGGCCAGCAGCTCGCGCTCGCCCATGCCGCCGGGGGTGTGCAGGCCCACGGTGTAGTTCCACTCGCGCACGCCTTCGCTGCGCAGGCCCAGGCGGATGGCGATCAGCGCGCGGCGCAGGCCGGGGTTGTTCTGCGCGGCGGCGACTTCCTCGGCGGTGAGCGGTGCGGGCGCGGCCGGCACGGTGATGGGCCGGCCGAGTTCTTCCATCGCCAGCTGTTCGTAGAAGTCGCGGGTGGAGGCGATGCTCTCGAACAGCTCGCGCGCCTTGGCCGAGGCGGCGACCGGGTCGGGCAGCTTGAGCGCCTGCACCGCGCGCGCTTCCCAGTACACCCAGGCCGGGTCGCTCTGCTGGGCCTCGCTCATGGCGGCCACGGCATCGTGCACGGCGCTCCAGGAGCCCGCGCGCATGCCCGCGCGCGCCTTCCAGGCCAGGTGCTCGTCGTGCATGTGGCGGTCTTCGCCGTTGGCGAAGTAGCCCAGCGCCTCGGCCTGCAGCTTCTGCGCCGAGCGCTTGCCGATCACGCCCCAGGTCCAGCTGCGCTCTTCCTTGGTGAGCTGGGCCTTCCAGCGCGTGCGGTCCATCTCCAGCGCGGCGGCGGTGGGGTCGTTGGCGGCGAGGCGGATGATGGCCAGCGTCACCAGTTCCTTGGTGCGCGGCCGGATCGCGGTGAGTTTTTCGTCCAGGTATTTCACGGGGTCGCTTGCGATGCTGTCGACCGTGGCGCTCAGGTCCGGGTCCAGCATGGCCACGGCCTGGGTGGCCACGCGCGCGCGGTTGGCGTCCATGGCCAGCCGGGCGCGCTGCCACACCACCTGGGGTTTGAGCTGCCCGGCGTCGAGCAGGAACTTGGCGGCGGTCGCGCAACCGTCTTCGGCCTCGCGCTGCGCGTGCCAGTTGGCCTGCACCACGGGCGCCACGGCCTCGCCGGTCGCGCGGCCGGTCATCACGTCGCGCATGAGTGCGTAGCAGCGCACCTGGCGGTCGTCGTTCATGCGAAAGCGTGGCAGCTCGGCGTCGAAGTTGGCCCAGTCGCGTGCCTTGCCCAACTGCAGCAGCCAGTCGTTGCGCAGGCGGTCTTCCCAGTAGGTGCCCGCCATGCGGTCGAGCGCGGCGCGGATGTCCACCGGCGTGGCGATGTCCAGCCGCGAGCGGATGCTCCAGTAGTTCGCCAGCGGCTCCAGCGCGTGGCCGCGCACGGTGGGCAGCAGGTTGGCGAGCTGGAAGCTGTTGCCGCGCGAATAGGCCGAGCGCATCTCCAGCAGCGCGGCATCGCCGCCGCTGGTGGCTTGTGCCAGCGCAAGGCCCGGTGTCACGAGCACCGCCATAATGAGCCGCAGTCCCAGCCCTTGCAGGCGTCGACCGATTCGCCGCGCGCTGCCCTGTTTCTCATCAACCAGATTCATGTGTCGATTATGGACAACAAAGACGGTCAGAGTCCCCACAAACCCCACGCTTCGCCGGGCGACGGATCGGCGGCTGCGCTGAAGGTCGAATGGCGCAAATCGCTGATTGAAAAACGACAGTCCCTGGCCGACCGCGCCTGGCGCAACGACCTGCTGCAGCGGGTCATGCGCGTGTGGCTGATCCACCGGCCCGACACCGTCATCGGCGCGTATTGGCCGATCAAGGGCGAGTTCGATCCGCTGCCCGCGCTGTTCCGCTGGCAGGAGGCCGGCCTGGAGGAGGACGCGCAAGGGCAGCAGCAGCACCGGCGCATCGGCCTGCCGGTGGTGAACAAGGTGGACAAGACGCTGACCTTCTACACCTGGTACCCGGGCTGCCCGATGGAAGAAGACGCCTACGGCATTCCCAAGCCGAAGGACACCGAGATCGTCGTGCCCACGCTGATTTTCGTGCCCTGCGTGGGCTACGGGCCCGGCGGTTTCCGCCTGGGCTATGGCGGCGGTTTCTATGACCGCACGCTCGCCAGCCTGAATCCCAAGCCGTTCACCGTGGGCCTGGGCTACGACTTCGGCTGGCTGCCCTACCTCAAGCCCGAGATCCACGATGTGCCGCTGGACGCGATCCTGAGCGACACGGGCGTGATGTGGCCTGAGCGCTGAGCGGCACCGCCGTGTCGGTCGCACGGCGAACTTGGGGAAAAGGGTGGGTCACTCAGGTCTTCCAGCGCCGTGCTGGGTATCAAAGACTGTTTGAACATGAATTCTTTCCACATTGCGTCGAACACCGGCCGCTGTGCCGCGTCGAATGAAGGCGACATCGTCGGCTCTCAGGGTCGCCTTCGCTCCTATGAAGACCTGGCCCTCCTCATGCAGGAAACGCTGGGCACGTTCTTCCCGCTCGAAGGCCCCTTCCTGGGTCTGGCGGATTGCCGATCGGTGTTGACCGCCGTGAACCACGGATTCAGTGCCCTGACCTCTGAAAGGCGCTGTGAGGCGAGGGCCGCACTGCAAGCTCTGCGCGATGAGTTGAGCCTCTCGGACCCGAATGGCGCGTGGTCCAAGGACATTCACGCCGACTTGAAAGAGACCATCCGCCAGTGCGCCTCGCCGCTGAACACGTTGCAACACGACTTGGTTCGGCACATCACGGGCTATCTGGCCGAGGCGGACGTGCGGGCCGCAGGTGCGGTCAACCGAAAACTCAGGAAGGCCACCGAAGACCGGCTGCTGGCCCAGGCGATCAGAAGCCACTTCTCGGTGACGCGGTCACAAGATGGCGTCATGCCGGCGTTTCAGTCGTTCCTGGCAAGCATCAAGCAACTCGATGAGTACATGCAGGGGACCCCCTTGATAGCCTTGTCGGAGAAGCTGACCCGTCTCTTTGACATCGAGGACAGAACGAAGGTGTTTGACCAGATGCTGTGCTTTGTCGAGGCCATGCCGCAGGGTTTCCGATCGAAGCCGCTGGTGGCCCTCGGGGGGCGCTTCTGGGAGTTGTGGCAAGACGACCGGCACGGTCGATTCGATGCCCTCCTGAATCTGGCCAAAGACATGCCGTTCGATGAGGGATGGCCTGTTTTCGAGGAACTGGCCGGGTCATTGATCTCGCTCACCGAAGAGTCGGTGGAAAACCGGTTCAACGCGCTGTTGAACATCGCGAATGAGGCGCCGCTGGCTCGGCGCAGCGAATGCCTGGTCTGCTTGGCCAAAGAACTGGCGTGCATTCCCAATGAAGAAAGAAAGGCGTCGTTCGATCGGATCCTGCAAATGAACCAGGTCATTCCCGCTGACGAGCAAGGCGCGGTGCTGGTTGCGTTGGCAACCCAATGCGCAAACCTTCCCGAAGACGTCAGCAAAAACGGGTTCGACGCCGTTCTTGATGGGGCGAAGGCATTGCCCGATGCTCAGCGCGCGCAGCCACTGGTCGCCCTGGCTGGCCGTCTCTCGGTGCTGCCGGACAGCTCATCGATGCTGCAGGTGCTCAACGCGCTCCTGGTGGTGGTCGAGTCGATGACTGAAGGCCGGGAAGGGGTGTTGATCGAGGCGGCCAATGGCCTGTATGGCTTGGACAGCGAAGCCAAGGTGCTGGCGCGCGAGGCCGTTCTGAACGTTGCCGACCAACTTCCCCCGGAGCAGAGGATGCTCGTGCGGGCGCAGCTGGAACCATTGGGCGTCTAGGCGGCTTTGGGCGAAACCGGTCTTCGATGCCGGTTGCCCGGCGCCGCTACGGATGGTCCGCGCTCGCGTGCACCTCGGTGATGCGCTTCTCGCGCCGCACGAGGTAGAGCCCGCTGCCCACGATGATGGCCGCGCCCACCCAGGTGTGGGCGCTGGGCAGGGTGTGCCAGATCAGCCAGTCCAGCCCCAGGCCCCAGGCCAGCGCGCTGTACTCGAACGGGGCCACGGCCGAGGCCTGGCCGTGGCGGAAAGCCTCGGTGATGGCGAGCTGGCCGCAGAAGCCGGTGACGGCCAGGGCCACCAGCAACAGCGCGTCGCTGCGCCGGATCGGCACCCACTCGGCCCAGGAGAGCGCGCCCGCGCCGAGGGCCATGAACACCATCATCCAGAACACCATGCTCTCGCTGCTGTCGGTGCGGGTGGCCAGGCGCCCGACCACGGCCGAGATCGCGTAGCACAGGGCCGCGCCCAGCGTGGCGAGGCCGCCGAGGCTGACGAAGCCGGCCTGCAGGTCGCCGCCGCTGGGGCGCAGCGCGATGAGCACGCCCACGAAACCGATGGCAATCGCCCACCAGTGCGCCTTGGGCACGCGCTCCTTGAGCACGGGCACCGAGAGGGCTGTGATGAGCAGCGGCGAGATGAAGAACAGCGTGTACGCGGCCGACAGCGGCAGCTCGCGCACGCCCAGGGTGAACAGCGCGAGCATGGTGATGCCGAGCACGCCCCGCAGCAGGTGCAGCGGCCAGCGGACCTTGAGCAAGGTGTGCCAGCCACCGCGCCACGAGATGTAAAGCAGCACCAGCGGCAGGGCCGTGAGGCCACGCAGCGCGGCGATCTGCAGCACCGGGTAGGTGGCGGAGAGGGTCTTGAGCACCGCGTCCATGAACGCGAAGAAGCCCACGGCCACGAGCATGAAGGTGATGCTGCGCAGGTTGCCGGCGGCGAGGTGCTGAGAGGACGACATGAAGACTTTGGATGGGAAAGCGCCGGAGTGTGCCTGAGCGCGCGCGATCGCGCAGGCACCACCGCGCCTCAGTCCATCTGGTCCACTGTGTCGGGATCGGGCACGTCGCCGATGGCTTCGCGCGTTTCGGCGGCCTGCTTGAGCAGCCATTCGCAAAAGGCCTTGACCTCGGGCCGCTGCGCGCTGCGCGGCGCGACCAGCAGCCAGTACACGAGCGGCGAGTCCAGCCGGGTGTGGGGCAGGGGCTCGACCAGCGCGCCGCTGGCCAGGCTTTCGGCCACCAGCGGCAGGCGCGCGAGCGCCACGCCCTGGCCGGTGAGTGCGGCCTGCACGATCTGGTTGGCGTAGTTGAAGTACATCCAGCGCTGCGGCGAGAGCTTGGCCGGCGTGGCACGGCCACCGCGTTTGCCGGCCGGGGTGGCGGGCTTGTTGCCGAAGGTGTCGAGCCAGCGTTGCCAGGTGAGCCATTCGAGGTGGCGCGTGCGGTGCGCGTCACCGGCCTCGATGAGGGCGCAGCGCGAGAGGTCTTCAATGCTGTGGATGGGCTGGGTCTTGAGCAGCCAGGGGCTGGCCACGGGCGTGAGCTGTTCGCCGAAGAGGCGCTGCGCGTCGGCGGGCATGGCCTGTGGCACGGCGTAGCGCAGGGCGAGGTCCACGTCGGAGGTGGCAAGGTCCACAGCGTTGTCGGTGGCGTCGATGCGGATGTCGATGTCGGGGTGGTCGCGCTGGAAGGCTTCGAGGCGCGGAATCAGCCACATGGAGGCGAACGAGGCCCAGGTGGTGATGGCCACGCCCTTGCGGCCTGCGCTCTGGCGGATCTGCCGCACGGCCGCGTCGATGCGCTCCAGCGCCATGCTGGAGGCGCGCAGCAGTTGCGAGCCCGCGCTGGTGAGTTCGACCGCGCGCGTGTGGCGCAGGAAGAGGGCGGTGCCGACCTCGTCTTCGAGCGCCTGGATCTGCCGGCTGACCGCGCTTTGCGTGAGCGAGAGTTCTTCGGCGGCAGCGCGGAAGTTGAGGTGGCGGGCCACGGCTTCGAAGGCGCGCAGGTGCCCAGCGGCAATGGGGCGGGTGCGGGGGTGGCTGCTGGTGAGCTGCATGGGGGGCTCCGGGCATTGATGCGGTTAGCGAATCAATAGCTTACTGCGTATTCATTGGACGCAGAGGGCGTTCGGCCCGAACATTCATTCCCAGGATGAGCCATCGTCCCTTGTTAAGGAGCCTTCCATGAACACCCGTTTCGCCCCCATTGCCGTTGTGTCCGACCGCGTTGCCTGCCCCGCTGCCCTGCGTGGCTGGCGCCTCGACGCGCGCCGCGCGATGACCCTGCGCCCGCAGGTGCCGAGCCGCCTGCACATCACGCAGGGCCGAGCGTGGGTGACGCTGGGTGTGCCGCACCAGGGCGCGGGCAACGAATCGGGTGACGTGATGCTGGCCGCGGGTGAAAGCCTGGTGGTGCCGGCGGGCGCGCGCCTGGTGATGGAGCCCTGGCAGCCGGCCAGCGCCGGCCCGGTGCGTTTCGACTGGTGCGCCGAGCCCCAGGCCGTGGACCAGCCCGACCGCTTCGGCCGCGAGGTGGTGGCGCCGTCGCGCGAGCTCGCCGTGGCCCTGGGGCAGGCAGGCTGGGCGTTCGCCCGGCTGATGCGCGGCCTGTTCGGCTACAGCGAGTACCTCGTTGCCGGCCGGGGCCGGGTGCTCACGCCCTACGAATCCAACCCGCCCTGAGGCCTCGCGCGCCCACGCTCTGTCGCTGCGCGGGTCGCTGCCCTCCGAGGGGGCTGGCCTTGCTTGGGGCGGCCCTGCGCTGCGGCCGTCAGCGGGGCTTGCGTTTCGGCTTGCGCGCGGCCACCGCCGCCTCCAGCGCGAGCCGTGCCCAGGGCAGCATGAGCGCGGGTGACTCCAGCGCCTCGTCCGGGGGCGTGTGGTAGTGCAGCCGCCCGGACTTGCCCTTGAATTCGTACACGAAGGGGCGGCCGCCGGCGGCCAGCCAGCGCGGCTCGGTCTCGGCGTTGGTCTTGAGGAACAGCGTGTCCCACGCAATGATCGCGATGTTCATGCCGTCGGTGGAAATGCCCCAGCCGCCGAACATGCGCTTGGGCACGCACGGCCCCACGCCCGAGAGCAGTTCGCAGGCGTGTTGGGCGAAGGGATCGACGGGTTTGACCATGGCCGGATCTTAGGGCGCCATCCGGCAGAATGCGCCGATGGCCCGACCAAAATCCGCATCCCACGAGCTCAAGCGCGACGAAATCCAGAACGTCGCGGCGCGCTGCTTCGCCGCGCAGAGTTTTCCCGCCACAAGCATGAACGAGGTCGCCGCCGCCTGCGGCACCAGCAAGGCGCGGCTCTACCACTACTACGAGAGCAAGGAAGCGATCCTGTTCGACCTGCTCGACCGCTACACCCAGCGCCTGCTCGCCCTCATCGGCGAGGCCGAGGCGCGCGCGCAACGCAAGAACCTGAGCGAGCGCGACGCCCTGAGCGAGCTGGTGCGGGCCTTCCTGGCCGAGTACGAGACTTCGGCCACGCGCCACATCGCCCTGGTGTCCGACACCAAGTTCCTCGGCCCCGTGCAGCGCATGCTGATCGTCAACCGCCAGCGCGATGTGGTGGCGGCGTTCACCCGTTTCATCATCCGCGCCTACCCCGAGCGCGTGACACCGGCCAACCAGACCGCGTTGACCATGATGCTGTTCGGCATGATCAACTGGACCTTCACCTGGCTGCGCCCGGGCGGCCCCATGAGCTACAGCGCCTTCGCCGAGGAGGTGGTGCAGATGCTGGAACGCGGTTTGTCCGGTGGCCCCACGGGGGCATCATGATTTACGTATGCGTAATTGATTTCGTTTAGGTAAAATTTGTGCTTCCCCACAGGAGACCCCCCATGAGCAAAGCCTTCGCCTCCCAGGCCGACCTGGACGACAAGAAAACCACTTTCGAACAGCTCAGCAAACATTGCTGGGCCTACACCGCCGAAGGCGACCCGAACTCGGGCGTGATCATTGGCGAGAAGTTCATCATGGTGAGCGACGCCACGGCCACGCCGGCCATGGCGCAGGACCTGATCAGGCAGATCCGAACCGTCTCCGACAAGCCCATCAAGTATGTGCTGCTGACCCACTACCACGCGGTGCGCGTGCTGGGTGCGAGCGCCTACGTGGCCGAGGGCGCGACCGAAGTGATCGCCAGCCGCGGCACCTACGAACTCATCGTGGAGCGCGGCGCCGAGGACATGCAGAGCGAGATGGAGCGTTTCCCGCGCCTGTTCCGGGGCTCCGAGAGCGTGCCCGGCCTGACCTGGCCGACGCTGGTGGTGGGCGATGGCCAGCCGGGCCGCCAGGGCTCGCTGACCGTGGACCTGGGTGGCGTGAAGGTCGAGATCTGGCACCCGGGCCAGGGCCACACGCGCGGTGACACCATCGCCTGGGTGGAAGAAGAGAAGGTGCTGTTCAGCGGCGACCTGGTGGAATACGAAGCCGGCGTGTACACCGGCGACGCGCAGCTGGAAGAATGGCCCGCCACGCTCGAAGCCCTGCGCGCACTCCAGGCCGAGGCCATCGTGCCCGGCCGTGGCGAAGCCATGAAGGGCCGCGCCGATGTGGACAAGGCGCTGGACTACACCAAGCGCTGGGTGACCACGCTGTTCCAGGCCGGCAAGGAAGCTGCCGCCGCCGGCATGGACCTCAAGACCGCCATGGCCCACACCCGCAAGAGCATGGACCCGGTGTTCGGCCACGTGTTCATCTACGAACACTGCCTGCCGTTCGACGTGAGCCGCGCCTACGACGAAGCCAAGGGCATCAAGAACCCCCGCATCTGGACGGCCGAGCGCGACAAGGACATGTGGGCGGCCTTGCAGGGCTGACCGCGAAGCGGGCGGACCTACAAGCGCACAGCGCGCCGCAGGGCTGACCGCGAAGCGGGCGGACCTACAAGCGCACAGCGCGCCGCAGGGCTGACCGCAGGCTTGGCTCAGGCGGGCTGCTGCCCGCTTCGGGCGGCCAGCACGGCCGCCATCTGCGCCACCAGTTCGGCCAGGGGGCCCGTGCCTTCCCCGGCATAGATGGAGACCGCGATCGGCGGTTCGCCCTGGAACGGCGCGTGGCGCCGCACGCGGTAGCCGGCCACCGCATTCCGGGGCAGGAGCGACAGGCCGAGCCCGGCCTCCACCGCCACCAGCACGTTGTGCAGGCTGTTGCCCGTGAAGGCGATGTACCAGCCCAGCCGCTCCTGTTCCACGCGCTCGAACATGGCCTCGCGGTAGAGACCGCCGGGCGGAAAAGCCACCAGCGGCAGGGGATTGGGCCAGGCCGGCGGGGCCTCGGCGCTTTCGAACCAGGCCATGGCCTCGGGAAAGCTCGCGCGGTGATCGGGGCTGGCGCTCTGTTCCTTGGCGATGGCGATGTCCAGTTCACCGGCCCGGTAGCGCCGGATCAGATCGCGGCTCAGTCCGGCCGTCACGTCCAGGTGGATCTCGCGGTGGCGCCGCGCAAAGTCCGCAAAGGCCTGGGCCATCGGCGCGCTGACCAGGTCTTCGGGCACCCCGATGCGCAAGGACACCGTGCCCGCGGGGTCGCGCAGCGCCGATGCCGCCTCTTCCTGCAGCGCCAGGATGCGGCGCGTGTAGCCGAGCAGGCGCTCGCCGGCCGCCGTGGGCTGGATCGGCCGCGCCGCGCGATCGATCAGCACCTGCCCGACGGCTTCTTCCAGGCGGGCGAGTTGCTGGCTGATGGTGGACTGCGTCATGCTCAGGCGGTCCGCCGCCAGGGTGAAGCTGCCGGCATCGGCGATGGCCGCAAAAGCGCGCAGCAGGCGGGGGTCGAGCAGAGGCATCATTTGAAAAATGGATGAAATTCATCCTAACATTTAATTTCCAAATGTTGGGCGCCTTGCCTACAGTGGAGCCATCATGCTTCGCCGTTCCATCCTTGCCTCACTCGCCGTGCTTCCATTTGCTTCTTCGGGGAGTGAGGCCGGGAAGGCCTTCCTGCTGCATGTCGCCGCCGGCCGGAACGATGTCGCCGGCATCCGTCGGCTGTTGGCCGAGGGCGCGCCGATCGACGCGCGCGACGGCAGTGGCGCGACCGCGCTGCTGGTCGCCACCCATGCCAACCACGTCGAGGCGGCCCGCGCCTTGATCGAGGCCGGCGCCGACGTCAATGCCAAGGACGGCATCAACGACAGCCCTTATCTCTACGCGGGAGCCCGGGGCCACCTGGCCATCCTGAAGATGACGCTGTCGCACGGCGCCGATCTCAAGAGCACCAACCGCTACGGCGGCACCGCGCTCATCCCGGCGGCCGAGCGCGGCCATGTGGAGACGGTGCGCGCGCTGATCGAGGCGGGTGTCGCGGTCGACCACGTCAACCGGCTCGGCTGGACCGCGCTGCTGGAGGCCATCATCCTGGGCGACGGCGGCGAGCGCCACCAGCAGATCGTGGGCCTGCTCGTGAAGGCCGGCGCCAATGTCAACCTGGCGGACAAGGACGGCGTCACGCCGCTGCGCCATGCCCGCACCAAGGGCCAGAAGCCGATCGAAGCGATGCTGCTGGCCGCCCACGCGCGCTGAAGCCCCATGAGCGACACAGACACCCACTTCCTGCACCAGGCCATCGAACTGGCGCGCGACAACATGGCCCAGGGCGGCCGCCCGTTCGGCGCGGTGGTGGTGCGCGGTGGCGAGGTGCTGGCCACCGGCGTCAACGAGATCCTGGCCACCCACGACCCGACGGCCCACGCGGAGATGTCGGCCCTGCGCGCCGCCAGCCGCCGGCTCGGATCGCCCGACCTGAGCGGCTGCGCTGTCTACGCCAGCGGCCACCCCTGCCCCATGTGCCTGGCGGCGATGCGGCTGGCCGGCGTGGTGCGGGTCGCCTACGCCTATTCCAACGAGGAGGGCGCGCCGTTCGGGCTGTCCACGGCGGCGATCTACGAAGACCTCGCCAAGCCCTTGGCCGAGCAGTCCATGCACATTCGCCACCTGCCGGTGCCGCGCCCGGATCTGTACGCGCAATGGGCGCAGGCGCAGGCACGGAACCGGAAGGCCTAGGCCCGTGAAGGTGAACGTCCGCTGGCTGCTGGTCGCGGTGGCCCTGATCGCGCTCAACCTGCGGCCCTTCATCGCGGGCATCGGGCCGCTGGCGGCCGACATCGGCCGGTACACCGGGCTCGGTCTGAAGGGGATGTCGCTGCTGACCCTGGTGCCGATGCTGCTGATGGGCGTGTTCGCCTTCGCGGGCCCCTGGCTGCAGACCCGCATCGGAGCACGCCGCGCCGTGGTGGCCGCGCTGATCCTGCTGGTGCTGGGCTCCATGCTTCGCCTGTTCACGCAGAACGGCTGGCAGCTGGTGGGCACCGCCGCCCTGCTGGGCTTGGGTGCGGCGGTGGTGCAGGCGCTGCTGCCCGGCATCGTCAAGCGGCAGTTTCCGCGCCATGTCGGTGTGGTGATGGGCCTGTACTCGGCGATGCTGATGGGCGGTGGCGCGCTCGGCGCGCAGGTCGCGCCGCTGGTGGCGGCGGCCAGCGGCAACTGGCACCTGGGCCTGGCCTGGATGGCCGTGCCCGCGCTGCTCGCCGTGGCGCTGGCGGCGCGCAGCCTGCCGCCCGACGCCCCGGGCCGCCAGGACAGCCTAGCCGTGACGGCCTACCTGCGGCGGCCGCGCGTCTGGCTGCTGATGCTGTGTTTCGGCCTGGTCAACGGCGGTTATTCGACCGTCGTGGCCTGGCTGGCGCCGTTCTTTCAGGAGCATGGCTGGAGCGCGGCCGGCAGCGGCACGCTGCTGGCCGTGCTGGCGCTGAGCCAGGCGCTGGCGGCCCTGGGCCTGCCGATGCTGGCCGGCCGGCGCGAAGACCGCCGGCCCTGGCTGTGGTTCACGCTGGCCCTGCAGGCCATCGGCTTCGCTGCGCTGGCGCTGTGGCCCGATGCGGCGCCTCTGGCCTGGGTGGTGCTGCTGGGCGCGGGGCTGGGGGGCTGCTTCGCGCTGTCCTTGATCGTGGCGCTGGAGCACCTGTCCGATCCCGGGCAGGCGGGGGCGCTGTCGGCGCTGATGCAGGGCGGCGGCTTCCTGATCGCCGCGATACCGCCCTGGATCATCGCCTTGCTGCGCGACGCGACGGGAGGTTTTCGCGCCGGATGGCTGATGCACCTGGCCTGCGTGGCCATCGTCGCGCTGCTGTACGGGCGCGTGGCCCCGGCCAGTTACCCGGGCGCGATCCGCCTGGTGCCGCGCGCCACCTGAGCGCCGGCCCCGCTCGCGCTACGATCCGCAGCGCATGCCCACCACTTCCGCCCTACACCACACCGCCACCGACTGGGGCATCGTCGCGGTCTTCGCCGTCGTCTACCTGGGCATGTTCCTGGGCGGCCTGCCGCGCCTGAAGCTGGACCGCTCGGGCGTGGCCCTGCTCGGCGCCATCGCGGTGATCGGCCTGAGCGGCCTGCCGGTGGAGGACGCGGCGCGCTCGGTGGACCTGCCCACCATCGTGCTGCTGTTCGCGTTCATGGTGGTCTCGGCGCAGATGCGCCTGGGCGGTTTCTATGGTGCGGTGACGCGGCGGGTGGGCGCGCTGCCGCTGTCGCGCAACGGCCTGCTGGCCGCGCTGATCGTGGTCTCGGGCGCGCTCTCGGCGGTGTTCTCCAACGACATCATCTGCCTGGCCATGACGCCGGTGGTGGCGCGGCTGTGCCTGCAGCGTGGCATCAACCCGCTGCCCTTCCTCATCGGCCTGGCCTGCGCGGCCAACATCGGCTCGGCCGCCACGCTGATCGGCAACCCGCAGAACATGCTGATCGGCTCGGTGCTGCAGCTGCCCTTTGGCGGCTATGTGCGGCAGGCGCTGGCGCCGGTGCTGATCAGCCTGCTGCTGTTGTGGCTCTGGCTCGCGTTCGGGCCCGGTGCGCGCACCGCGTCCGCCCCCGAGGCCGCCGGCCGGCCTTTCGCGGCCATGGCCGAAGCGCCGCCCGAAGAGCCCGCCTTCGACGCCTGGCAGACCACCAAGGGCCTGCTGGTGGCGGGCGCGCTGATGCTGATCTTCCTGTTCACCGACTGGCCACGCGACGTGGCGGCCCTGGTGGGCGCGGGCTTGCTGCTGCTCAGCCGGCGGCTGCATTCCTCGCACGTGCTGGGCCTGATCGACTGGCCGCTGCTGCTGCTGTTCATGGGCCTGTTCGTGGTCAACCACGCGTTCGAGACCACCGGCCTGGCCGCGCAGGCGGTGGCCTGGCTGGGCACGCAGGGCGTGCATCTGGCCGAGCCGGGGCCCTTGCTGGTGGTGAGCGCCGTGCTGTCCAACCTGGTGTCCAACGTGCCGGCGGTGATGCTGCTGCTGCCGCACCTGGGCGGCAGCGGCGCGCAGGCCGGCGCGATGCTCGCGCTGGTGACCACCTTCGCGGGCAACCTGCTGCTGGTGGGCTCGATCGCCAACCTGATCGTGGCCGACCTGGCGCGCCAGCAAGGCATCGTGATCGACTGGAAACGCCACGCGGTCACCGGCATTCCGGTGACGCTGCTCACGCTGGCCGTGGTGTGGGGCTGGATGCGCTTTGTCGCCTAGCGCGCCTCAGCGTTGCGCGCTCAGCGTGCGCAGGTCGTCTTCGTAGCCCTTGAGCACGCGCACGGCGTTGGCGCGCTGCTCGGCCGTGGTGGCGTTGTGCAGCGTGGCGAACTGGGCGCAGCCCTGGCGCACGAGCGCCTGGTTGTAGGTGTGGTAGCTGGGCTCGGGCGATTGGCGGATGCGCGCGATGTGCTCGCGCACCAGCTGCTCGGCCTTGGCGGGCGTGGCCTGCGCGTCGCGGATCGTCTGCAGCAGGTCGGCTTGGCGGCGCAGGCGCTCGGCCTGGGTGCGTTGTGGGTCGAAGGGCGACTGCTGCAGCCAGTCCCGCAGGAGATCGCGCTGTGCCGGACTGAGCTTGCCGTAGAACGATTCGCTGCGCTCGACGGCCTTGTCCAGCCGCTTGTTCAGGCGCTGTTGGGGGCTGCCCCGCAGGAAGTCCTTTTCAAAGTCCTCGTTGCTTTCGGCCTGCTGCTTCTTCAGGTTCTCCAGCTGCTCCGGGGTCAGCTGCAGGGCCAGGCGCGCGAACGGTTCCACCGTCTCGGCCGCGGCCCGCTCCAGCCGCTGGCGGATGTCCTCGAACTGCGCGCAGGCCTGCGCGGGCGAGACCTGGTCCACCGCCATCGTCTGCCACTGGCGCAGCAGGCTGGCGTAGGCTGGCAGCTCCTGGCGGCGGTGCCACTGGAAGAAGGCCTTGAGGTCTTCGCGCGTCTGCGCGGTCTGCGTGTCCGTCAGGTCCACGTGGCGGTCGATCCACCAGTAGCTCAGGGTGGGCGCCTGGTTGTAGGCCAAGCGCGTGGCGGTGCAGGCAACAAGGAGGATTGCCAGCGTCACCAGTGCGCCAAGGCGCAGCGCACGGCGCGCGATAATGCCCGGTTGGTGATGGCCGGCAAGAACGCCGTGCAACCCGTCTCTGCAAGAGGTGTTCATGTCGTTCCCTGTGGATGTGGTGGTGATGGCGGCTGGCAAAGGCACGCGGATGAAAAGCCTTCGGCCCAAAGTGTTGCACCGTTTGGGCGGGCGTGCACTGGCCCAGCATGTGATCGACTGTGCAGCGCGGTTGTCCGCGCGATCGGTGGTGGTGATCACCGGCCACGGCGCCGAGCAGGTCGAGGCCGGCCTCACGACCCCCGTGGCAACCGGCGACAGCGCCGCCCCGAAACTGCGCTTCGTGCGCCAGGAGCCCCAGCTGGGCACCGGCCACGCGGTGCAGCAGGCCGTGCCTGTGCTGGCCGACGACGGCGTGGTGCTGATCCTCAATGGCGATGTGCCCTTGATCGGACAGGCCACGCTGGAGACCTTGCTGCAGGCCTGCGACGGGCAACACCTCGCGCTGCTGAGCGTGGACACGGGTGGCGACGCCACCGGTTACGGCCGGATCGTGCGCGCCCTCGATGCGGACCGCTCGGTGCACGCCATCGTGGAACACAAGGACGCCAATGAGGCGCAGCGGCGCATCACCGAGTGGTACAGCGGCGTCATGGCCGCGCCCGCCGTCCTGCTCAAGCCCCTGCTTCAAGGCCTGACCAACGACAACAGCCAGCGCGAGTACTACCTCACCGACGTGGTCAAACATGCCGTGGCGCAAGGCTTGGTGGTGCGTGCCGTGACCACGGGCGATGAGGTCGAGGTGGCGGGCGTGAACAGCCCGGTGCAGCTGGCCGAGCTGGAGCGCGCCTACCAGCGCCGGCTCGCCGACGCCCTGATGGAGCAGGGCGTGCGCCTGGCGGACCCCGCGCGGCTGGACGTGCGCGGTGAACTGCTCTGCGGCCAGGACGTGGAGATCGACGTCAACTGCGTGTTCGAAGGCCGCGTGAAACTCGGCGACGGCGTGCGCATCGGCGCGAACTGCGTGATCGCCAACGCCGCCATCGACGCAGGCGCGGTGATCCATCCCTTCACCCACATCGACGGCGAGAAGCTGGGCGTGTCGGTCGGGCGCGGCGCGCTGGTGGGGCCGTTCGCGCGGCTGCGCCCGGGCGCGCAGCTGGGCGAAGAGGTGCACATCGGCAACTTCGTGGAAGTGAAGAACAGCACCCTCGCCGCGGGCGCCAAGGCCAACCACCTGGCCTACCTGGGCGACGCCACCGTGGGCGAGCGGGTGAACTACGGCGCGGGCAGCATCACCGCCAACTACGACGGCGCCAACAAGCACCGCACGGTGATCGAGGCCGACGTGCACGTGGGCAGCAACTGCGTGCTGGTGGCGCCGATCACCATCGGCGCGGGGGGCACGGTGGGTGGGGGCTCCACCCTCACCAAGAGCACGCCGCCCGGCGCGCTCGCGGTCGCGCGCGGCAAGCAGATGGTGCTGGACGGCTGGCAGCGCCCGACCAAGAAGAAAAGCTAGGAGCGAAGGGCTTTCGTCCAGAGCACCCGCAGAACCGGCTTTGCCAGGCTGCCAGGTGCGCCCCCTTGAGGGGGACGCGCGCAGCGCGGCGGGGGTGTTTCTCTACCTCCCGCGCACGTCTTGTGAACTGCCGTCGAAGCGGCTGTCGCCGCGCTCGTGGCTGTCAAAGCCGCTGTTGCCGTTGAGCCGGGCCTCGTCGAAACCGCGGCGGCCATTGCGGTTGAGGTCCATCAGCCCGCTCATGCCCATGATTTCCGATTCGCGGAAGCCGGTGTTGCCGTGCTGCTGGTCGAAACCGGAGAACTGGCTTTCCAGCTGCTGGCGCGCGTTCTCGCGCCGTTCTTCGCGGCTCCTGGGCTTGGGCAGTTCCGCCAGGTTGAGCTGGGCCCGGAAATCGGCCGGCGAAGGCATGCGGTGAATGCCGTTCTTGAGAAACACGAAACGCACGCCCGCTGTCTTGAGGATGCGGTTCTTGATCTTGACCTTGAGGGCCTTGGCCTTGGCGTCGCTCAGGTGGTGTTGCTCCACGTCGAACGCAAAGCTGGGGCGACCGTCCGGGCCGCAGACCACGAAGTCCACCTTCTGCTCGTACAGCCGCTCCTCGGCGCGCCTGCGGTCGGCCGCGCGGCGCACCGTCAGCATGTCCTTGAGCATCATGTTGGGCAGCACGATCTGGCCCGGAAAGGTGTCCTGCAGGTAGTCCAGCATGTGGGCCTGCTCGGCCGTGAGGATGCGCTCCGGTGAGTACCGGTCGTCGCGGCCGGACGACTCGCGGCGCCTGAGGCGGCGGACCGCCCAGACGCACAGCGCCAGCACCACCAGGGCGGCGGCGCCGAGCAGCGCGATCGTCACAACATCCATGCAAGCTCCTTGAACCCGAGCGGATCGGGAGATGGGATTTTAGGAGCGTGTTACAGGTGCCCTGGGCCGTCAACCGCTCAGGACCGATGTGAGGTCCTTTTTTGTGCGGTTTGCATCAATATCCGGCCCGACGTGGTTTACGAAGGTATTCAATTGCCCCCGCCACTGCGCACCCGGCCCAGCGGCAGCCGGGGATCGAACTTGGCGCGCTTGAGGCTGAAGAAGGCCTTGATGTTGCGCACGTTGGCGTCGCTGGTGAACAGCTGCTGGGCCAGCGCGAGGTAGGCCGGCATGTCCACACAGTGCACCACCAGCATGAAATCGGGCCCCGGGCTCACGCGGTAACACTGCTGCACCTCGGGCGTGGGCAGCACGCGGGCTTCGAAGGCGTCCAGGTGCTCAGCGCCCTGGCGCTCCAGGGTGATTTCCACCAGCGCCGTGAGGCCGTGGCCCAGCAAGGGCGCGAGCCGGTCGGCGCTGAGCAAGGCCACCTCGCGCTCGATCAGCCCGAGCTGGCGCAGCCGCTTGACGCGCCTCAGGCTGGTGGGCGGCGAGAGGTGGGCCAGCTCGGCCAGCGCCTGGTTGCTGCGCGAGGCATCCGCCTGCAGCAGCTCCAGCAGCCGCAGGTCGGCTTCGTCGATGTCGATCGGTTCCATGAAATCGAGTTTGGTGAAATATTTGACGGTTTTTATGGCGTTCGGAAATTATCAATCACCTGAGGTCACTATTTGATCATTAATTTCTTGGTGCCGTGTTTAGCATCACGCATCCCATTTTTCAGGAGCGAGTATGTGCGGCATCGTGGCAGGGGTTTCCGGGCGTGACATCGTGCCCGTGCTGGTTCAGGGCCTGCAGCGGCTGGAGTACCGCGGTTACGACTCCTGCGGTGTGGCCGTGCACAGCGGCGGCCTGCAGCGCGCGCGCAGCACGTCGCGCGTGGCCGAACTCGCGCAGCAGGTGCAGCAGGAGTCCATCGGCAGCGGCACCGGCATCGCCCACACCCGCTGGGCCACCCACGGCGCCCCGGCGGTGCACAACGCCCATCCCCATTTCAGCCACGGTCCTGGCGCCGTCGCGGGCGCGGCCGGCCGCGTGGCCCTGGTGCACAACGGCATCATCGAAAACCACGACGAACTGCGCGCCGCCCTGCAGGCCAAGGGCTACGTGTTCGAGAGCCAGACCGACACCGAAGTCATCGCCCACCTGATCGACTCGCTCTACGAAGGTGACGTGTTCGCCGCGCTGCAGGGCGCGGTGTCGCAATTGCACGGCGCCTACGCGCTGGCCGTGTTCCACAAGGACGAGCCGCACCGCGTGGTCGGCGCGCGCGCCGGCTCACCCCTGGTGCTCGGCGTGGGGCAGGGCGGGGCGGAACACTTCCTCGCCAGCGACGCCATGGCCCTGGCGGGCGTGACCGACCAGATCGTGTACCTGGAGGAAGGTGACCTCGTCGACCTGCAGCTGGGCCGCTACTGGGTACTCGACAGCGCAGGCCGCGCCCTGAGCGCCGTGCAGCGCCCGGTGAAGACCGTGCAGGCCCACAGCGGCGCGGCCGAACTCGGCCCGTACCGCCACTACATGCAGAAGGAAATCTTCGAGCAGCCGCGCGCGATCGGCGACACGCTCGAAGGCCTGGAGGGCATCACGCCCGAGCTGTTCGGCGACGGCGCGTACAGCGTGTTCAAAGAGATCGACAACGTGCTCATCCTGGCCTGCGGCACCAGCTACTACAGCGGCTGCACCGCCAAGTACTGGCTGGAGGAGATTGCGAAGATTCCCACGCAGGTGGAAGTGGCGAGCGAGTACCGCTACCGCACCAGCGTGCCCAACCCGCGCACCCTGGTGGTGACCATCACGCAAAGCGGCGAGACGGCGGACACGCTGGCCGCGCTGCGCCACGCGCAAAGCCTGGGCATGAAGCACACGCTGACGGTGTGCAACGTGGCCACCTCGGCGATGGTGCGCGAATGCGAGCTGGCCTACATCACCCGTGCGGGGGTGGAGATCGGTGTCGCGTCCACCAAGGCCTTCACCACGCAACTGGCCGGGCTGTTCCTGCTCACGCTGGCGTTGGCGCAATCGCGCGGGCACCTGAGCGAAGAAGCCGAAGCCGAGCACCTCAAGGCCATGCGCCACCTGCCGGTGGCCCTGCAGGCCGTGCTCGCGCTCGAGCCGCAGGTGATCAGCTGGGCCGAAGACTTCGCGCGCATGGACAACGCGCTGTTCCTGGGCCGGGGCCTGCATTACCCGATCGCGCTCGAAGGCGCGCTCAAGCTCAAGGAGATCAGCTACATCCACGCCGAGGCCTACCCGGCCGGCGAGCTCAAGCACGGCCCGCTGGCGCTGGTGACGGCGGCGATGCCCGTGGTGACGGTGGCGCCCAACAACGCGCTGCTGGAAAAGCTCAAGAGCAACATGCAGGAAGTGCGCGCGCGCGGCGGGGTGCTGTATGTGCTGGCCGATGCCGACACCCGCATCGCCAGCAGCGAGGGCATCCACGTCATCCGCATGCCCGAGCACTACGGCGCGCTGAGTCCCTTGCTGCACGTGGTGCCGCTGCAGATGCTCGCGTACCACACGGCACTGGCCAAAGGCACGGACGTGGACAAGCCGCGCAACCTGGCGAAGAGTGTGACGGTGGAGTGAGGGGTTTGGACTTGGGTGTGTGGAGTTGAGCCCAAGCAACGGCTGCTGGGGCCTTTTCAGGCAACGTGAGTGCCCTCTGCCGCGAAACGACTTGCCAACCGGTAGCGAAGGCCAGGGTGAAGCAAACGAAGGTAGTTGATAACCGTTCCTCGCTTCCAGGTCCGGCGCGTCAATTGCAGGCAGGGGCCGTCTGGATCCATTGCCAGTCTCTGTGCCTGCTCTGGCGTCGGTAGGACGGCATCGACGAGATGCTCGATCTCATCGTATGGAACGTGGCGCACAAGATACTCGCTGGGCGTGATCTTCGAGAAATCCTGATCGAGTATGGCTGGAACAGCGCGCAGATTGACGTAACGGTCTTCGAACTGAACCGGCAAGCCGTTCTCGAGGTGCAAACAGATGCAGTGAAACACGTTCTCGCCAACACGGATGTCGAGCCATGCTGCAACGTCGGGTGCGGCAGGAATTTGTTCCGCGCTGATCAACGAGAAGCCGTATTCGTGACCTCGGCCTCTGATGTCACTGGCAATGCTTGCCACCTGCAGAAGCGTTGAATGCGGCTTCGCTTCCGCAACGAAACTGCCCACGCCTGGCACCCGCACGATCTTGCCTTGGCCTACCAGCTCCCGCAACGCACGGTTGACGGTCATCCGGGCCACGCCGAACTGGGCTACCAGCTCCTGCTCCGATGGCAGTCGATGACCGGGTGGCCATTCACAATCCTGAATTCGGCGTGCGATGTGCTCTTTTACTTGCGCATACAGCGCAAGCCCGGGCGTCGGGGAAGGCGCCGCTGGAGCTGACGCTGGAAACGAATGCGGTGTCTTCGAATTCATGCGCCATGCATCCCGGGGATCGGCTTGACAGCCTGATCTCCCCTTGAGCGCCCATGGGGACGCCCTCTGCACGAGGGTCGGTGACTACTCAATTTTTGCCCCCGAGATCTGGACCATTTCCTTCCAGAATTTGGCGTCTTTTGCGATCAAGGCGCGTGTGGATTCGACACCGTCGGTCGTGGCAAGCACCAAACCGGAGCTCTTGAGGCGGGCAGCCAGATCTGGCGTGGCGCTTCGGGCCACGACTTGCGCGATGGCACTCGTCACGGCGGGGCTCATGTTGGCTGGGCCTGTCAGCGCATTCCAGGATTGCAAGTCCACATCCGCCAGTCCGAGATCCGCAAACTCTCCCATCCCCGGTACATCGGGCATCAAGGGACTGCGCTCTCGGCTTCCAACAGCAATGGGTATCAACCGCCCGGAATTGATGTGGGGCATCAAGGCCGGCATGAAGTCGAACACCATGTCAATTTGCCCACTCAGCAGGTCGTTCAAGGCAGGTGCGCCACCGCGATAGGGCACGTGCAGTATGTTGGCGCCCGTGCGCTTGGCCACAGTGGCAATCAGCAGATGCCCTGGCGAGCCATTGCCCGCGGATCCCTTGCTCAACTGGTGTCCCGGCTTTTTGCTCCACTCAATCAAGCTGCGGAAGTTTGTCCAACCATTTTCTTTTGCTCGTTCGGCGGTCACGCAGCACACGACGGTGGATGTCACCAGGCGGGCAATGGGTGTCAGATCTTTTGCTGGATCGTAGGGTGCCTGTGAAAGCATCAAGGGCAGTGCAGTGAAGAACGAGACGTTCAGAACCCCCAGCACGCTGCCATCCGCCGGCGCTGACTTGATCGCCTGAATGCCTATCAGGCCACTGGCACCTCCTCGATTGTCAACAACGATGGTCTGACCGGAAGTCGCCGAATATGAACTCGCCCAATTGCGGGCGATGACGTCGGCTGCCCCACCGGCCGGAAACGGCACCACCCAGCGCATTGCACTGCGACCGGGAGTCGATTGGGCGCTTGCCATAAAGGGTGAGGCAAGGGCGAGCGACAGGAGGGATCTGCGGTTGAACATGGTGGTGGTCCTGTGAAGATGTTTTTGGATCTCAGGGAGGAAGACGGAGTGCGTTATTCATTGCCGATGTATGCCGTGGCGTCGATCTCCACCAGGCAATCGGGCGACCCCAGTCCACTCACAATGCAGGAGACGCGGTGAGGAGGGTCCGTGTTGAAGTTGGCGAAATAGACCTCGTTCATGGGCGCCCAGTTGCTGCGATCGGTCACGTATACCGTGCACTTGACGATGTCGCTCAGGCTGCCACCTGCTTCCTCGACCAGTGCCTGGATGTTGTCGATGGCTTGTTGCGTTTGCGCGCGCACGTCGCCCACGACGAACTGGCCCTGCAGGTTGCGCCCCGTCGAGCAGACGAACAGGAATCCCCCCGCAAGGGTGGCCTGCGCGAATGGCAAGGAAGGCTTGAAGACTCGTTCTGATGAGATAGCGCGTTTGGGCATGGTCGTCCTTGATCACGAAAATTTTTGTCAATGTATAGGGCAGGCTATTCCTGTATATACAGGGTAAATACTTATCTGCAGGCCGGATGCCGATGGCCGGCGGTTCTGCGGCGGAATGGACGCCGGCCCTCACATCGTCTCGGCGAACAGTTCGCGACCGATGAGCATGCGGCGGATTTCGCTCGTGCCCGCGCCGATCTCGTACAGCTTGGCGTCGCGCCACAGGCGGCCCAGTGGGTACTCGTTGATGTAGCCGTTGCCGCCGAAGATCTGGATGCCCTCGCCGGCCATCCACGTCGCCTTCTC
>NZ_JBXAIO010000012.1:0-72500 GCF_058796355.1 Hydrogenophaga sp. GW823-FHT04C09
AGAAGGCCTGCGCTTTGCCATCCGCGAAGGCGGCCGCACCGTCGGCGCCGGCGTCGTCGCAAAAATCATCGCGTAAGAAAAGCCCTTTGTGGGGCAGAAGCCAGTAGGGGTATAGCTCAATTGGCAGAGCGTCGGTCTCCAAAACCGAAGGTTGTAGGTTCGATTCCTACTGCCCCTGCCACCCGACAGGATGTCGCCGGAACCTGAAGCCAGGAACCTGAATCCACCCTGTTGAGTGGTTAACAAGCCCACCGAAGTCGTGAAGACCTCTGGTGGGCTTGCGTGTCTCAAGCTTTCGGGTTTTGGACGCGCCTTTTGATACGAATTGTCTGGATCCTCATGGCCACTTCCGAAGTTCAAACCGTCCACACCGGCGCCGACAAGGCCAAGCTGGCGGCGGCGATCGCGCTGTTGCTGGGCTCGTTCGTGGCGTTCTACCTGCTGTCCTCGCGCGGTGCGCTGGCGCAATGGGGTGCGCTGATCGTGCTGCTGGGCGCGGCCGTGGTGGTGTTCGCGGTGTCCGAGTCGGGCAAGCAGCTGATCGCCTTCGGCCGTGACGCCTGGCGTGAGGTCAAGAAGGTGGTCTGGCCGGCGCGCAAGGAGGCCATCCAGATGACGGCCTATGTGTTCGCGTTCGTGTTCGTGATGGCCCTGTTCCTGTGGCTGACCGACAAGACCGTCGAATGGCTGTTTTACGACCTGATCCTGGGCTGGAGGAAATGATGACCGAGCAACACAGTCCCGTGGCCGCTGAAGGCATGCGCTGGTACGTGGTCCATGCCTACTCCGGCATGGAAAAGGCGGCCGAGCGCAACATCGTCGAGCGCATCAACCGCGCCGGCATGCAAGACAAGTTTGGCCGCATCCTGGTCCCCACCGAAGAAGTGGTGGAGATGAAGAACGGCCAGAAGCGCACCACCGAGCGCAAGTTCTTCCCCGGCTACGTGCTGGTGGAAATGGTGATGGACGACGACACCTGGCACCTGGTGAAGCACACCAACAAGGTGACCGGTTTCGTGGGTGGCGCGAAGAACCGCCCGGCGCCGATCTCCGAGGAAGACGTTCAGAAGATCGTCAACCAGATGCAGGAAGGCACCGACAAGCCGCGCCACAAGGTCGAGTTCGTGGTCGGCGAGTACGTGCGCGTCAAGGAAGGTCCGTTCACCGACTTCAACGGCACCGTCGAAGAAGTCAACTACGAGAAGAACAAGATGCGCGTGTCGGTGACCATCTTCGGTCGTGCCACGCCGGTGGAGCTGGAATTCAGCCAGGTCGAAAAGACCTGAATCTTTCGTGGCACAGGCGGGTCGGCCCGACGCCTGTGCCATTGTTTCTTTCCCGGGTCCCCAACCGCGAGGAGGTTGTCTTGATGGCAACCGTCTGCACTCGCAGGAGCTAAAAAATGGCGAAAAAAATCGTCGGCTTCATCAAGCTGCAAGTGCCAGCTGGTAAGGCCAACCCCTCTCCCCCGATCGGTCCGGCGCTGGGTCAGCGCGGCCTGAACATCATGGAGTTCTGCAAGGCGTTCAACGCCCAGACCCAGGGCGTCGAGCCCGGTCTGCCGCTGCCCGTGGTGATCACGGCCTTCGCGGACAAGAGCTTCACCTTCATCATCAAGACGCCGCCCGCGACGACCCTGATCAAGAAGGCCATCAAGCTGGACAAGGGCTCCTCGGTGCCCAACAAGAACAAGGTCGGCAAGATCACCCGGGCCCAGCTCGAAGAGATCGCCAAGACCAAGATGAAGGACATGACCGCTGCCGATGTGGACGCCGCTGTGCGCACCATCGCCGGTTCGGCTCGCTCGATGGGCGTGATTGTGGAGGGCGTGTAAATGGCCAAGCTGACCAAAAAACAGAAAGCCTTCGAAGGCAAGGTCGACAGCAACAAGCTGTACAGCCTGACCGACGCCCTGGCGATCATCAAGGAATGCGCGAACGCCAAGTTCGATGAGTCCATCGACGTGGCGATCCAGCTGGGCGTGGATGCCAAGAAGTCGGACCAGGTGGTGCGTGGCGCCGTCGTGATGCCCAACGGCACCGGCAAGACCAAGCGCGTGGCCGTGTTCGCCCAAGGCGCCAAGGCCGAAGAAGCCAAGGCCGCCGGTGCCGACATCGTCGGCATGGACGACCTCGCCGCCGACATCAAGGCCGGCAACATGAACTTCGACGTGGTCATCGCCTCGCCGGACGCCATGCGCATCGTCGGTACCCTGGGTCAGGTGCTGGGCCCGCGCGGCCTGATGCCCAACCCCAAGGTCGGCACCGTGACGCCCGATGTGGCACAAGCCGTGCGCAACGCCAAGGCGGGCCAGGTGCAGTTCCGCGTCGACAAGGCCGGCATCGTGCACGGCACGATCGGCCGCCGCTCGTTCGACGCCGACAAGCTCCAGGGCAACCTGGTGGCACTGCTCGACGCGCTGACCAAGGCCAAGCCCGCCACCAGCAAGGGTGTGTACCTGCGCAAGGTGGCGGTGTCGTCGACGATGGGTGTGGGCGTCCGCGTGGACACCCAATCCATCTCGGCGTAATCGCAAGAAATTCGGGCCCTTCGGGGCCTGGGTGTGGTGGGCCCCGGGCTGGCGAAAGCCGATCTGGGGGCCATCCAAGACCGTTGGTGCTGGTGCAAGCCGGCTTAATTGTGACAAGCCAACGCAGATGGCGATCCCGCTGCAGATGGAATCCGTTCCGAAACAGTTGAATCGCTGCAATGAGGCGTGCCCCAGGTCTTGAAGGACCGAGGGTACATTTAAGGAGTAGACCTTGAGTCTGAATCGCAGTGAGAAAGAAGCGGTCATTTCCGAAGTGACCAGCCTCGCCGCAAAAGCTCAAACGCTCGTGATGGCGGAATACCGTGGCATCACGGTCGCGAACATGGACAAACTGCGCGTGACAGCCCGCAGCAATGGTGTGAGCCTGAGTGTGTTGAAGAACACCCTGGCCCGCCGTGCGGTGGCTGGCAGCCCGTTTGAAGTGGCCGCTGACCAGATGACCGGCCCGCTGATCTATGGCTTCTCTGAAGACGCTGTGGCCGCCGCGAAGGTGGTGGCCGATTTCGCGAAAACCAACGACAAGCTGGTGATCCGCGGCGGTGTGTACGGAGGCAAGGCCCTGGACGTCAACGGCGTGAAGACGCTTGCCAGCATTCCTTCGAAGGAAGTCCTGTTGGCGCAGCTGTGTGGCTTGCTGATGTCGCCCATTTCGCGCACGGCCGTGGTGCTGGGCGCGCTGGCGGCCAAAAAAGGCGAAGGCGCTGCCGCACCGGCAGCCGAAGAAGCGGCTGCTGCCTGAGTGGCGCGGCACTTTCATTCAAACCAATTGTTAGGAAATCAAAATGGCATTCGATAAAGACGCATTTTTGACCGCGCTGGACAGCATGACGGTCATGGAACTCAACGAACTGGTGAAAGCCATCGAAGAGAAGTTTGGTGTGAGCGCTGCCGCCATGGCCGCTCCTGCTGCCGGCGGCGCTGGCGGTGGTGCTGCCGCAGCCGCTGAAGAGAAGACCGAATTCAACGTCGTGCTGGTCGAAGCCGGCGCGAACAAGGTCTCCGTCATCAAGGCCGTGCGCGAAATCACCGGCCTGGGCCTCAAGGAAGCCAAGGACCTGGTCGACGGCGCACCGAAGAACGTCAAGGAAGCGATCGCCAAGGCCGACGCCGAAGCCGCTGTCAAGAAGCTGGTGGAAGCCGGCGCCAAGGCCGAGCTGAAGTAATTCGCCCGGTTTCAGGGGCTGGAGTGCTCGACAAGGGCCTCCAGCCTTTGGTGCTTTCAGAGCACACCCAAAAGCCCGTCTCACGAAACGGCTTTTGAGTGTTTTGTTGAAACACCGCTAAGCAGATTTTTCGAGTCTTCTTAGCAGTGTTTTCTGACCCCGACTGCAGAAAACGACTTGGTTCGGGCTTGTGTGCAATGCACAGGCCGTCCGCCAATGGTTGGTAGAGGCCAGCCACCAAGAAAGCCACCAGGAATCCGTCCCTGGTAGGCAAGACAGTCGCCGCAGACCTCAAGCCCGGAGATCTCATGGCCTCAGCATCGAAATACTCATACACCGAACGCAAGCGCATCCGCAAGAGCTTTGGTACCCGCGAAAACGTCCTCGCGATTCCTTACCTCCTGCAAATGCAGAAGGACGCGTACACCGCGTTCCTGCAAGCCGACAGCGCACCGAAGAAGCGCACCAACGAAGGCCTGCAGGCCGCGTTCGAGGCCGCTTTCCCCATCGTCTCCCACAACGGTTTCGTGGAGATGAAGTTCGTCGAGTACAACCTGGCCAAGCCCGCGTTCGACGTGCGCGAATGCCAGACCCGCGGCCTGACCTTCGCGTCCGCCGTGCGTGCTCGCGTCCAGCTGATCATCTATGACCGCGAGTCCTCGACCGCGCAATCCAAGGTGATCAAGGAAGTGAAGGAGCAAGAGGTCTACATGGGCGAAGTGCCCCTGATGACCGAGAAGGGCTCCTTCATCATCAACGGCACCGAGCGCGTGATCGTGTCTCAGTTGCACCGTTCGCCGGGTGTGTTCTTCGAACACGACAAGGGCAAGACGCACAGCTCGGGCAAGCTGCTGTTCTCCGCTCGCATCATTCCGTACCGCGGCTCCTGGCTCGACTTCGAATTCGACCCGAAGGACGTGCTGTTCTTCCGCGTCGACCGTCGCCGCAAGATGCCGGTCACCATCCTGCTCAAGGCCATCGGCCTGACGCCGGAAGCCATCCTGGCCAACTTCTTCGTCAACGACCACTTCCGCCTGATGGACAGCGGCGCGCAGATGGCCTTCGTGCCCGAGCGCCTGCGCGGTGAAGTGGCGCGTTTCGACATCACCGACAAGAGCGGCAAGGTCGTGGTCGCCAAGGACAAGCGCATCACCGTGCGCCACACCCGCGAACTCGAGCAGTCGGGCACCACGCACATCAGCGTGCCGGAAGATTTCATGATCGGCCGCGTCGTGGCGCGCAACATCGTGGACACCGACACCGGCGAGATCATCGCCAAGGCCAACGAAGAGCTGACCGAAGCGCTGCTGAAGAAGCTGCGCACCGCCGGCGTGCAGGACCTGCAGTGCCTGTACACCAACGAACTCGATCAGGGCGCCTACATCTCGCAGACCCTGCGCATCGACGAAACCGCCGACGAGTTCGCCGCGCGCGTGGCCATCTACCGCATGATGCGCCCCGGCGAGCCGCCGACCGAAGACGCCGTGCAGGCCCTGTTCCACCGCCTGTTCTACAACCCGGACACGTACGACCTGTCGCGCGTGGGCCGCATGAAGTTCAACGCCCGCGTGGGCCGCGACGAATCCACCGGCCCCATGGTGCTGTCCAACGACGACATCCTGGCCGTGGTCAAGATCCTGGTGGACCTGCGCAACGGCCGTGGCGAAGTCGATGACATCGACCACCTGGGCAACCGCCGCGTGCGCTGCGTCGGCGAACTGGCCGAAAACCAGTACCGCACCGGCCTGGCCCGCATCGAGAAGGCCGTGAAGGAACGCCTCGGCCAGGCCGAGCAAGAGCCGCTGATGCCGCACGACCTGATCAACTCCAAGCCGATTTCCGCGGCGCTCAAGGAGTTCTTCGGTGCGTCGCAGCTGTCGCAGTTCATGGACCAGACCAACCCGCTCGCCGAGATCACGCACAAGCGCCGCGTCTCGGCCCTGGGCCCGGGCGGTCTGACCCGCGAACGCGCCGGCTTCGAAGTGCGCGACGTGCACGTGACCCACTACGGCCGCGTCTGCCCGATCGAAACGCCGGAAGGCCCGAACATCGGTCTGATCAACTCGCTGGCCCTGTACGCGCGCCTGAACGAATACGGCTTCATCGAAACGCCGTACCGCCGCGTGATCGATGGCAAGGTGACGAACCAGATCGACTACCTGTCGGCCATCGAAGAAGGCAAGTACGTCATCGCCCAGGCCAACGCCGCGCTCGACGCCGAAGGCCGCCTGACCGGTGACCTGATCTCCGCGCGTGAAAAGGGTGAATCGATCCTGACGCCGGCCGACACCATCCAGTACATGGACGTGTCGCCCGCGCAGATCGTCTCCGTGGCCGCCTCGCTGGTGCCGTTCCTCGAGCACGACGATGCGAACCGCGCGCTGATGGGCGCCAACATGTCGCGCCAGGCCGTGCCCGTGCTGCGTCCCGAGAAGCCCCTGGTGGGCACCGGCATCGAGCGCGTGGCCGCGATCGACTCCGGCACCGTCGTCACCGCCAAGCGCGGCGGCGTGGTCGACTACGTGGACGCGACCCGCATCGTGATCCGCGTGAACGACGCCGAAGCCGTGGCCGGTGAAGTGGGTGTGGACATCTACAACCTCATCAAGTACCAGCGTTCCAACCAGAACACCAACATCCACCAGCGTCCCATCGTCAAGAAGGGCGACAAGCTGGCCTCGGGTGACGTGATCGCCGACGGCGCGTCGACCGACCTGGGTGAGATCTCGATCGGGCAGAACATGCTGATCGCCTTCATGCCCTGGAACGGCTACAACTTCGAAGACTCGATCCTGATCTCCGAACGCGTGGTTGCCGACGACCGCTACACCTCGATCCACATCGAGGAACTGGTGGTCATGGCGCGCGACACCAAGCTGGGCGCGGAAGAAATCACCCGCGACATCCCCAACCTGGCCGAGCAGCAGCTCAACCGCCTGGACGACTCCGGCATCATCTACGTGGGCGCCGAAGTGCTGCCCGGCGACGTGCTGGTGGGCAAGGTCACGCCCAAGGGCGAGACCACGCTGACGCCCGAAGAGAAGCTGCTGCGCGCGATCTTCGGCGAGAAGGCCTCCGACGTGAAGGACACCTCGCTGCGCGTGGATCAGGGCTCGCAAGGCACCGTGATCGACGTGCAGGTGTTCACCCGCGAAGGCATCACGCGCGACAAGCGCGCCCAGCAGATCATCGACGACGAACTCAAGCGCTTCCGCCTGGACCTCAACGACCAGCTGCGCATCGTGGAAGCCGACGCCTTCGACCGGATCGAGAAGCTGCTGACCGGCAAGATCGCCAACGGTGGCCCGAAGAAGCTGTCCAAGGGCACGACCATCGACAAGGCCTACCTGGACGACGTCGAGAAGTACCACTGGTTCGACATCCGCCCGGCCGACGAGACCGTGGCCGCCCAGCTCGAGTCCATCAAGAACTCGATGGAGCAGACGCGCCACAGCTTCGACCTCGCGTTCGAAGAGAAGCGCAAGAAGCTCACGCAGGGCGACGAGCTGCCCGCTGGCGTGCTCAAGATGGTCAAGGTCTACCTGGCCGTCAAGCGCCGCCTGCAGCCGGGTGACAAGATGGCCGGCCGCCACGGCAACAAGGGCGTGGTCTCCAAGATCGTGCCCGTGGAAGACATGCCGCACATGGCCGACGGCACCCCCGCCGACATCGTGCTCAATCCGCTGGGCGTGCCTTCGCGCATGAACGTGGGTCAGGTGCTCGAAGTCCACCTGGGCTGGGCCGCCAAGGGCCTGGGCCAGCGCATCGGCGACATGCTGCAGGCCGAGGCCAAGGTGGCCGAGCTGCGCAAGTTCCTCGAGACCGTCTACAACTCGGCTGGCAAGAAGGAAACCCTGGCCGCGCTGAGCGATGCCGAGGTGATCGAGATGGCCGAGAACCTGCAGACCGGCGTGCCGTTCGCCACCCCGGTGTTCGACGGTGCCTCGGAAGACGAGATCCGCGCGATGCTCAAGCTGGCCTACCCGGACGACATCGCTCAACTCAAGGGCCTGACCGAAACCCGCACCCAGGCGCAGCTGTACGACGGCCGCACGGGTGACGCCTTCGAGCGCAAGACCACCGTGGGCTACATGCACTTCCTGAAGCTGCACCACTTGGTCGACGACAAGATGCACGCCCGTTCCACCGGCCCGTACTCGCTCGTGACCCAGCAGCCGCTGGGCGGCAAGGCGCAGTTCGGCGGCCAGCGCTTCGGCGAAATGGAAGTGTGGGCGCTGGAAGCCTACGGCGCTTCGTACATCCTGCAGGAAATGCTCACCGTCAAGTCCGACGACGTGCAAGGCCGCACCAAGGTGTACGAATCCATCGTCAAGGGCGAGCACACGATCGACGCGGGCATGCCCGAGTCGTTCAACGTGCTGGTCAAGGAAATCCGCTCGCTCGGTATCGACATCGAGCTGGAACGTTCCTGATTCACCGAACTTAAGGAAAGCAACCCATGAAATCTTTGCTCGACCTGTTCAAGCAGTTCACGCCCGACGAGCACTTCGATGCGATCCGCATCGGCCTGGCCTCGCCGGAAAAAATCCGCTCGTGGTCCTTCGGTGAAGTCAAGAAGCCCGAGACCATCAACTACCGCACGTTCAAGCCCGAGCGCGACGGCCTGTTCTGCGCCAAGATCTTCGGTCCCATCAAGGACTACGAATGCCTGTGCGGCAAGTACAAGCGCCTCAAGCACCGCGGTGTCATCTGCGAGAAGTGCGGCGTTGAAGTCACGCAGACCAAGGTGCGTCGCGAGCGCATGGGTCACATCGACCTGGCCGCGCCCTGCGCCCACATCTGGTTCCTGAAGTCGCTGCCGTCGCGCCTGGGTCTGATCCTGGACATGACGCTGCGCGACATCGAACGCGTGCTGTACTTCGAAGCGTATGTGATCGTCGATCCGGGCATGACCCCGCTGAAGAAGTTCGCGATCATGAGCGAGGACGACTACGACGCCAAGCGCAAGGAATTCGGCGACGAATTCATCGCCAAGATGGGCGCCGAGGGCATCAAGGAACTGCTGCAGGCGATCGACCTCGACATCGAGATCGAGAAGCTGCGCAACGACCTGACCGGCTCCGAACTCAAGATCAAGAAGAACGCCAAGCGCCTGAAGGTGCTGGAAGCCTTCAAGAAGTCCGGCATCAAGCCCGAGTGGATGGTGCTCGACGTGCTGCCCGTGCTGCCGCCGGATCTGCGTCCGCTGGTGCCGCTGGACGGCGGCCGCTTCGCGACCTCCGACCTGAACGACCTGTACCGCCGCGTCATCAACCGCAACAGCCGCCTGCGCCGCCTGCTCGAACTCAAGGCGCCCGAGATCATCGCGCGCAACGAGAAGCGCATGCTGCAGGAAGCCGTGGACTCGCTGCTGGACAACGGCCGCCGTGGCAAGGCCATGACGGGCGCCAACAAGCGCGCGCTGAAGTCGCTGGCCGACATGATCAAGGGCAAGAGCGGCCGCTTCCGCCAGAACTTGCTGGGCAAGCGCGTCGACTACTCGGGCCGTTCGGTCATCGTGGTCGGCCCCACGCTCAAGCTGCACCAGTGCGGCCTGCCCAAGCTGATGGCGCTCGAGCTGTTCAAGCCTTTCATCTTCTCGCGCCTGGAAGCCATGGGCATCGCGACCACCATCAAGGCCGCGAAGAAGGAAGTGGAAGCCGGCACGCCGGTGGTGTGGGACATCCTGGAAGAGGTGATCAAGGAACACCCGGTGATGCTCAACCGCGCACCGACGCTGCACCGCCTGGGCATCCAGGCGTTCGAGCCGATCCTGATCGAAGGCAAGGCGATCCAGCTGCACCCGCTGGTCTGCGCGGCCTTCAACGCCGACTTCGACGGTGACCAGATGGCCGTTCACGTGCCGCTGTCCGTGGAAGCCCAGCTCGAAGCCCGCACGCTGATGCTGGCCTCGAACAACATCCTGTTCCCGGCCAACGGCGAACCCTCCATCGTGCCGTCGCAAGACGTGGTGCTGGGTCTGTACTACGCCACCCGCGAGCGCATCAACGCCAAGGGCGAAGGCATGTACTTCGCCGACCTGGCCGAGCTGCAGCGCGCGCTGGACAACGGTGTGGTCGAGATCACCTCGAAGATTGCCGTGCGCCTGACCCAGCACACGCTGGACAAGGCCAGCGGCGAATTCGTGGCCTCCACCTCGCTGGTGGACACCACGGTCGGTCGTGCGCTGCTGTCCGAGATCCTGCCGCGTGGCCTGCCCTTCGAGGTGCTGAACAAGGCGCTGAAGAAGAAGGAAATCTCGCGCCTGATCAACACCTCGTTCCGCAAGTGCGGTCTGAAGGAAACCGTCGTGTTCGCCGACAAGCTGCTCCAGAACGGTTTCCGTCTGGCCACGCGCGCCGGCATCTCGATCGCCGTGGACGACATGCTGGTGCCCAAGGAAAAGCCGGCCATCATCGACCGCGCCGAAAACGAGGTGAAGGAAATCGCCCAGCAGTACGCCTCCGGTCTGGTGACCGCGGGCGAGCGCTACAACAAGGTGGTGGACATCTGGGGCAAGGCCGGTGACGAGATCTCCAAGGTCATGATGGCCCAGCTGGCCAAGCAGAAGACCACCGACCGCAGCGGCAAGGAAGTGGACCAGGAGTCGTTCAACTCCATCTACATGATGGCCGACTCGGGCGCCCGCGGTTCCGCGGCGCAGATCCGCCAGCTGGCCGGCATGCGCGGCCTGATGGCCAAGCCTGACGGCTCGATCATTGAGACCCCCATCACGGCGAACTTCCGTGAAGGCCTCAACGTGTTGCAGTACTTCATCTCCACCCACGGCGCCCGAAAGGGTCTGGCCGACACGGCGCTGAAGACGGCCAACTCCGGCTACCTCACCCGCCGTCTGGTGGATGTGACGCAGGATCTGGTGGTCAACCAGCAGGACTGCGGCACGTCCAATGGCACGCTGATGCGCGCCATCGTCGAGGGCGGTGAAGTGATCGAGTCGCTGCGCGACCGCATCCTGGGCCGCACCACGGCCGAGGAAGTGATCCACCCGGAAACGCGCCAGATGCTGGTGCCCGCCGGCGAGATGCTCGACGAAGACCTGCTCGACGTGCTCGAAGCCGCCGCGGTGGACGAAGTGAAGGTGCGCACCGCACTGACCTGCGAAACCCGCTTCGGTATCTGCGCCAAGTGCTACGGCCGCGACCTGGGCCGCGGTGGCCTGGTCAACATCGGCGAAGCGGTCGGCGTGATCGCCGCGCAGTCGATCGGCGAACCCGGCACGCAGCTGACCATGCGCACCTTCCACATCGGTGGTGCGGCGTCGCGCGCGGCGGTGGCCTCCAGCGTGGAAGCCAAGTCCAGCGGCGTGATCGGCTTCAACGCCACCATGCGCTACGTGACCAACACCAAGGGTGAGCTGGTCGTGATCGCGCGTTCGGGCGAGATCGTCATCCACGACGAACACGGCCGTGAGCGCGAGCGCCACAAGGTGCCTTACGGTGCGATCCTGTCGGTCAAGGCCGACCAGACCATCAAGGCCGGTGCGATCCTGGCCAACTGGGATCCGCTGACGCGCCCGATCATCACGGAATTCGCCGGTCAGGTGAAGTTCGAGAACGTCGAGGAAGGCCTCACCGTGGCCAAGCAGGTGGACGATGTCACCGGCCTGTCCACCCTGGTGGTGATCGATCCGAAGCGCCGCGGCGTGGCCAAGGTGGTCCGTCCGCAGGTCAAGCTGATCGATGGCTCGGGCAACGAGGTGAAGATCCCCGGCACCGACCACTCGGTGACCATCGGCTTCCAGATCGGCTCGCTGATCCAGGTGCGCGATGGCCAGGACGTGGGCCCCGGCGAAGTGCTGGCGCGCATCCCGGTCGAGGGCCAGAAGACGCGAGACATCACCGGCGGTCTGCCGCGGGTGGCCGAGCTGTTCGAAGCCCGCAGCCCGAAGGACAAGGGCATGCTGGCCGAGATGACCGGCACCGTGTCGTTCGGCAAGGAGACCAAGGGCAAGGTTCGCCTGCAGATCACCGATCCCGAAGGCAAGGTGTGGGACGACCTCATCCCCAAGGAGAAGAACATCCTGGTGCACGAAGGCCAGGTGGTCAACAAGGGCGAGAGCGTGGTGGACGGCCCGGCCGATCCGCAAGACATCCTGCGCCTGCTGGGCATGGAAGAGCTGGCCCGCTACATCGTTGATGAAGTGCAGGACGTCTACCGCCTGCAGGGCGTGAAGATCAACGACAAGCACATCGAGGTGATCGTTCGCCAGATGCTGCGCCGTGTGGTCGTCGACAGCGTGGGTGATTCCAGCTACATCGCCGGTGAACAGGTCGAGCGCTCGGAAATCCTCAACACCAACGACGCGCTGCGTGCCGATGGCAAGCTGCCGGCGGTGTACAGCAACATCCTGCTGGGCATCACCAAGGCCTCGCTGTCCACCGACTCGTTCATCTCGGCCGCTTCCTTCCAGGAAACGACCCGGGTGCTGACCGAAGCGGCCATCATGGGCAAGCGCGACGAGCTGCGTGGTCTGAAGGAAAACGTGATCGTGGGTCGTCTGATCCCGGCCGGTACCGGCATGGCCTACCACGAGGCGCGCAAGGTCAAGGAGAAGATGGACGACGAAGAACGCCGTGCCATCGCCGAAGCCGACGCGATCTCGCTGGCTGCCGACCAGGCCGATCAGGCCGACGCATCGAGCACCCACGACGCCGAGTAAGCAAGCCCACCCCTGCGGCGCTATGCGCCGCCCCCTCAAGGGGGCAACACCTGCGGCCCGGCAAAGCCGGTTCCGCGGTGTTTCTGGACAGGGGCACTTTCGCCTTCGAGCCAACAGAAGCCCCCGGTCATCCGACCGGGGGCTTTTTTCATGGCGCGCGCGCAGGCACGGGTGATGCCCTGCGGGGTATATTGGCCGCGCTTGCCGCACGGCAGGCGGTTCAACACCAACAACAAGGAGTTCCAAACATGTCCGTCTCGCTGTGGGTCTTCCTGGCCGTGGGCCTGGTGCTGTTCTTCTGGGCCGTGGGCGCCTACAACCGGCTGGTGCGCCTGAAAAACGCGATCGCCAACGCGTTTGGCCAGATCGACGTGCAGCTCAAGCGGCGTTACGACCTGATTCCCAACCTGGTGGAGGTGGCGCGCCGCTACCTGGCCCACGAAGCCCAGACGCTGGAGGCGGTGATCGCGGCGCGCAACCAGGCGCGCACGGCCGAGCAGACGGCGGCCGGCAGCCCGCTCAACGCCGGGGCGCTCGGCGCCCTGGCCGGGGCCGAACAGGCTCTGGGCGGCGCGCTGGGCAAGCTGTTCGCGGTGGTCGAGGACTACCCCGATCTCAAGGCCGACCAGAACATGCGCGAGCTCAGCGAGGAGCTCACCAGCACCGAGAACCGCGTCGGTTTCGCGCGCCAGGCCTACAACGACCACGTGCTCGAGTTCAACGACGCCGCCGCCCAGTTCCCCACGCTGCTCATTGCGCGGCTGTTCGGCTTCCAGCCTTTGACCATGCTGGCGTCCACCACGAGCGAAGCCGAACGCGAGGCCTTGCGCATCCAGCTGTAATGCGCTTCTTCGAATTCCAGCGCGACGCCCGGGGTGAGACCCGGCGCCTGCTGTTCGCGTTCGGCCTCACCGTGCTGTTGCTGCTGGTGGCGGTGAACGCCGCGCTGGCCCTGGCCTGGGGCCTGAGCTGGGGATTCTGGATGCCCGGCGAACTGCGCTTCCCCCGCTATTTCTTCTCCGTCAACACCGGGGTCACGCTGCTCTTCGTGCTGGGGGGCTGGTGGGTGGAGACCTCCCGCCTGGCCGACGGCGGCGGGGCGCGCCTGGCCGAGCAGATGGGGGCGCGGCCCGCGCAGCCTTCGGGCGACCTCGACGAACAGCGCTTCTGCAACATCGTCGACGAAATGGCGATTTCATCGGGCCTGAAACGGCCACAGGCCATGGTGCTGGCGCGCGACCAGGGCATCAACGCCTTCGCGGCCGGCTGGGACGAGAACGACGCGGTGGTGGCCGTGACCCAGGGCGCGCTCGACCACCTGACCCGAGACGAACTGCAGGGCCTGGTGGCGCACGAGTTCAGCCACATCGGTGAAGGCGATACGCGCCTGAACATGCGGCTGGTCGGCATGGTGTTCGGGCTGGAGATGCTGTTTCGCATGGGCCAGGACCTGGCCGAGCCCGACAGCCGGGACCGGCGCTGGATCACGGCCCTGATCGGCCTCGCCATCATGGCCGCAGGCTGGCTGGGCTGGCTCGCCGGCCACGCGTTGCAGGCCGCCGTCTCGCGCCAGCGCGAGTACCTGGCCGACGCGCGCGCCGTGCAATGGACGCGCAGCCGCGACGGCCTGGGTGGCGTGCTGCGCAAGGTGCTGAGCCAGCAGCGCGAAGGGGTGGTGCCGCGCCAGGTGGGCTCGATGGTGCAGCACATGCTGCTGGTGGCGAACGCGGGCGGCAAGACCGAGCACTGGCTCGACTCGCACCCGCCGCTGGCCCAACGCATCCGCCGCATCTATGGCCGTGACATGGGGCCGCTGCCCCTGCTGAGGGAGGACGAACCCGCCACCCCGTCCCGCGCTGTGTGACACTCGCGGTCTTCGCTTTGTCTGCGCTTGCCACGGAACCTGCCTTGACCGCTCCGGCCCCCCCGACCTCCACCGCTCCCAGCCTCCAGGGTCCCACCCTGGCCACCCAGTTGCGCCACACCGCGGGTTGCGTGCTCGCGGTCGAGCAGGGGCGTTCGCTGAGCGAGGTGCTGCCCGAGCTGGTGCCCGCGCTGCGGCCGGGCGTGCAGGCGCTCACTTTCCACGCCTTGCGCCACCTCGGGACGGCGCGCGCCCTGGTGAACCAGTTGGTGGAGCGCAAGCCGGCGCCGCCGGTGCAGGCCCTGATGTGCAGCGCGGTGGCCTTGCTGCTGGACGCGACCGACGAACATGCCCCGCGTTACCCGGCGCACACGGTGGTGAACCAGGCGGTGGAAGCCGCCCGCCAGGACCGCCGCACCGAGCGCCAGGCGGCGTTCGTCAACGCCTGCCTGCGCCGCTTCCTGCGCGAGCGCGAGGCGCTGCTGGCGCACGTGGCGGCCGACCCGGTCGCGCGCTGGAACCACCCGCTGTGGTGGATCGAGCGCCTGCAGCGCGACCACCCCGAGCACTGGCGCGCCATCCTGGAGGCCAACAACCAGCCCGGCCCCATGGCCTTGCGCGTGAACCGCCGCCGCGTGGAACGCGCCGCCTACCAGCAGGCCCTGGAAGCCATCGGCCTCACCGCCACCCCCACGGGCAGCGATGGCCTGGTGCTGGACACTCCGCAGCCGGTCGAGCGCCTGCCTGGTTTTGCCCAGGGCCATTGTTCGGTGCAGGACGCCGCCGCCCAGATGGCGGCCGACCAGTTGCTCGAAGGCCGGGCCTGGACCGCGGCCGACCGCGTGCTCGACGCCTGCGCCGCCCCCGGCGGCAAAACCGCCCATTTGCTCGAACGCGCCGACCTGAACCTGCTGGCGCTCGACGTGGACCCGCGCCGCTGCGAGCGCATCGAAGACACCTTGCAGCGCCTGGGCCTGCAAGCCACGGTGCGCAGCGCCGATGCCGCACAACCCGCCGCCTGGTGGGACGCTCAGCCGTTCGACGCCATCCTGCTCGACGCGCCTTGCACCGCCTCGGGCATCGTGCGGCGCCATCCGGACGTGCGCTGGCTGCGCCGCGCCAGCGACGTGGATGCGCTGGTGGCCACGCAGCGCGGCCTGCTCGAAGCCCTCTGGCCGCTGCTCAAACCCGGTGGCCGGCTGGTCTACGCCACCTGCTCGGTGTTCCGCGCCGAAGGCGACGGGCAGGTCCAGTCGTTCCTTGTGCGCCACACCGACGCGCTTCATCGGCCTTCGCCGGGGCATTTGCTGCCCGGTTCGGCCGCCCCGTCGGGGGAGTTCAACGACAATCCTCCAGGTGGATACGACGGTTTCTTCTATGCCCGCATCGACAAGGCCCTGCCTTGACCGACCGCCCATCGCCACCCGCCGGACCCGCGCCATGAACCGATGGCGTGGGTTTGTCCTGGGGCTGGCGCTGTCGCTGCTGGCGTTCTGGCCCGCGCACGCCCAGGCCCCGCTGGTGGAGCAGCTCGGTCTGCAGCGCACCCCCGAAGCGCTGTTCCTCTCGGCCCGCATGGAGCTCCAGCCCGCGCCGGTGGTCGAAGACGCCCTGTACAAGGCCGTTCCCCTTTATTTCGTGTGGCATGCCGACGTTTACCGTGCCCGCTGGTACTGGACCGACAAGCGCGTGGCGAGTGCCACGCGCACGCTGCGCCTGGCCTACCAGCCGCTCACCCGGCGCTGGCGCGTGAGCCTGTCCAACGAGACCGCCGCCGCCTCCGGCGGGGCCGGCCTGCAGTACGCCCTGCACCAGAACTTCGACTCCCTCAACGAGGCGCTGGCCGGCGTGGGCCGCGTGGCCCGCTGGAAGCTGGCCGACGCGGCGCGGCTCGAACCCGATGCCGAGCATGAAGTCGAGTTCTCGTTCCGGCTGGATCTGACCCTGCTGCCCCGGCCGTTCCAGATCGGCATGGCCAACCAGCCCGAATGGACCGTGGAAGTCCGCCAGACCCTGCCGGTGCCCGGGCGGGCGGAGGCCGACAAGGCCCCGGACCACACGGCCGGCGGCGTTCACGCCGTCGAGCTCACCGGCGAACCCAGCGTGCGCGAGCCCACGCGCTAGCGGCCATGTCCAGCGTGCGCGGCCCGCGCGGCCAGGACCCCATCGTGACCCCGGTCCACACCACCGCCCCCAAGACCAAGCCCGCCGCTGTGCGCTGGGCCATCGGCGCCGGACTGGTGTTCATGACCGGCGTGGGCATGGTGCTGCTGTTCCTGCTCACCCTGGCCACCAACAACCGCGCGTTCTACGAGCAGAACTTCAACTGGCTGGTCGGCATCAACGTGGCGGTGGCGGCCTTCCTGTTGCTCGTCATCCTGTGGCTGGCCCTGCGCCTGGCCCTGCGCCTGAAACGCGGCAAGTTCGGCAGTCGGCTGCTGATCAAGCTCGCCGCCATCATCGGCCTGGTCGGCATCCTGCCGGGTTTGCTGATCTACACCGTGTCCTACCAGTTCGTTTCGCGCTCCATCGAGAGCTGGTTCGACGTGCGCGTGGAATCCGCGCTGGTCGCCGGACTCAACCTCGGGCGCACCACGCTCGACACCTTGACCGCCGACCTCAGCAGCAAGACCCGCGTGGCCGCCGAGGGCCTCTCGCGCGTGCCCAACCCGTCGGCCGTGCTGGCGCTGGAGCGCGTGCGCGAACAGCTCGGCGTGACCGACCTGGTGCTCTGGAGCGCCAACGGCCAGGCCTTGGGCAGCTCGGGCAGCTCGCGTTTCGACATCAACCCCGAGCGCCCCACGCCAGCCCAGCTGCGCAGCGCCCGCAACGCCCGCGTCGTGGCCCAGATCGAAGGCTTGGAGGAGGACGGCAGCGGCGAGATCGAGGCCCTGATCGCGGCCAGTCAACCACGCATCAAGGT
Organism: Hydrogenophaga sp. GW823-FHT04C09; assembly: GCF_058796355.1. NCBI lineage: Bacteria > Pseudomonadati > Pseudomonadota > Betaproteobacteria > Burkholderiales > Comamonadaceae > Hydrogenophaga > Hydrogenophaga sp. GW823-FHT04C09. The sequence goes on from NZ_JBXAIO010000012.1 coordinate 17,182, forward strand.
GCTGGCCCTGGTGAGCCCGCCCAACTTCGGTTTCAACGCCGAGCCGCGTTACCTGCAGGTGGTGGCACCGCTGCCCGGTGCGCTGGTGACGGACGCGCTGGCCGTGCAGGTCGCCAACCGCGAGTACCAGGAGCGCGCGCTCACCCGCGAAGGTCTGCGCCGCATGTACATTGGCACGCTCACGCTGGCGCTGTTCCTCGCCGTGTTCGGCGCCGTGCTGCTGGCCGTGCTGCTGGGCAACCAGCTGGTGCGCCCGCTGCTCGTGCTCGCCGAGGGCATGCGCGAAGTGGCGGCCGGCAACCTCGCGCCCAAGACCGCACTGACCTCGCGCGACGAGCTCGCGAGCCTCACGCGCACCTTCGCGCACATGACACAAGACCTCTCGGACGCGCGCGCCGCGGTGCAGCAAAGCATGGAGCAGGTAGACGCCGCGCGCGACAACCTGCAGACCATCCTGGACAACCTCACCGCCGGTGTCGTCGTGCTCGACGAGCAGGGCCGTGTGCGCAGCGTCAACCCCGGCGCGGCGCGCATCCTGCACACGCCGCTGGCCGTGCACATGGGCCAGCCATTGGCCGAGGTGCCGGGACTGGAGACCTTTGGCGGCGGCGTGCTGCAGCAGTTCGAGCGCTTCCTGTCCGACCAGGCGCAACACGAAGGCGGCTACTGGCAGCAGTCCTTCGAGCTCAGCGCGGACGGCACCACGCCCTTCGACGAAGGCATCACCCTCATCGCGCGCGGCGCCCTGCTGCCCAACAACGAACGCCTGCTTGTGTTCGACGACGTCTCGGAAATGGTGTCCGCCCAGCGCGCCAAGGCCTGGGGCGAGGTCGCGCGCCGCCTCGCGCACGAAATCAAGAACCCGCTCACGCCCATCCAGCTCTCGGCCGAGCGCCTGGCCATGAAACTCGACGGCAAGGTACAGCCGCCCGAACAAGCCATTCTCAACAAGTCGGTGAAAACCATCGTCGACCAGGTCGATGCGATGAAGCGCCTGGTCAACGAATTCCGCGACTACGCGCGCCTGCCCGCCGCGCAACTCATGCCGGTCGACCTCAACGCCCTGGTGCGCGACATCGTCGTGCTGTACGACAACGCCGCCGTGCCGGTGCGCCTGGAACTCGCCGACGACCTGCCCAAGGCCATGGCCGACCCGCAGCAGGTGCGGCAGACCTTGCACAACCTGGTGCAGAACGCGCAGGACGCCATGGCCGGCGTGCCCGACGCCCAGGTGCTGCTGCGCACCCGGCGCTCCGACTCCGGCCAGTGGGTGCGCCTGTCGGTGCTCGACGAAGGCCCGGGTTTTGCCGAACACATTCTCAAACGGGCGTTCGAGCCCTACGTCACCACCAAAGTCAAGGGCACCGGCCTGGGCCTTGCGGTGGTCAAGAAAATCATGGACGAACACGGCGGCCGCGTGGATCTGAGCAACCGCATGACCGAAGGCAAGGTGATCGGCGCGCAAGTGTCGTTATCATTCGCAGTTGCAAATTGACAACACGTTCCGAGGGACACACACCGCGCCATGGCAACTATTCTGGTCGTAGACGATGAACTGGGGATTCGAGACCTGCTCTCGGAGATCCTCAACGACGAAGGCCATACGGTCGAACTCGCTGAAAACGCCGCACAGGCCCGCGCTGTGCGCGCCCAGTTGCGCCCCGACCTGGTGTTGCTCGACATCTGGATGCCCGACACGGACGGTGTGACCCTGCTCAAGGAGTGGGCCAGCGGTGGCCTGCTCTCCATGCCCGTGATCATGATGAGCGGCCACGCCACCATCGACACTGCCGTCGAGGCCACGCGCATCGGTGCCACCGCTTTCCTCGAAAAGCCCATCACCATGGCCAAGCTGCTCAAGGCGGTGGACCAGGGGCTCAACAAGGCCCCCGCCAAGCCCAGCGGCCCCGTCGTGTCCGCCCTGCGCATGGGCGGTGGCATGCTGTCATCGACCGACATCGCGGTGGAGGCCGCCGTCAGTGGCAGCGCTTTGCCCGAGCCGGCAATGATGGACCTGGGCCCGCAGTCGCTGCAGTCGTTCAACCTCGATGGCCCGCTGCGCGAGGCGCGGGACGATTTCGAAAAAGCCTACTTCGAATACCACCTCGCCAAAGAGTCCGGCTCCATGACCCGCGTGGCCGAAAAGACGGGCCTGGAGCGCACCCACCTGTACCGCAAGCTCAAGCAACTCGGCGTGGACTTGGCGCGCAGCAAACGCAACGCGCTCTGAGCGCCCGATGGCGGAAAAACCAGGCGCCGGAAGCTGCTACAATCTCGCTTCTTCCAAAGGCCCGGTAGCTCAGTTGGTAGAGCAGCGGATTGAAAATCCGCGTGTCGGTGGTTCGATTCCGCCCCAGGCCACCAGAACGCTAAGCCCTTGATTCTTAACAGAGTCAGGGGCTTTTTAGTTTCTGGATGTCGCCCTATCTCTTGGTTTGGTACACCAAGCAGGTACACCGTGACAACTTCGACCCATAGAATCGCCGGCAGAAAAACGACTCGCCGCAGCCTCTCAATGACTTTGACTATTTCCGCTGCGTCCGGGATGTACCAGATACGCCGCAAGGTGCCGGAGGCTTTGCGCTCCGTTCTCGGACGGGAGTACAAGCGGTCGCTCAAGACGCGCGATCTCGCCGAGGCTAAGCGGCGGTATGCAGAGGAGAGGGTGAAGTCGGACCAAGCATTCGCGATGGCGCGTGCGCAACTTGCCGGCGCTGAAGTGCTCACGGAAAGGGACATCCAGCAGCTGGCCGCCCGGTGGTTTCGCACCGAGCTGGACAAGCTGGAGATCGACGGTGATTTTGTACGTGTTCTCATCCCTGGCGATGAGTGGGGCTACGAGCGCCCAGGGCAGCCCATTGAATGGAATACGGAGTACCTGACGGTCCGTCAGTCCTTGCAACAGGGTGACGAATGGGATTGGGATGGCATGGCGCTTAGCCGTGCAGCGCAAGCATTGCGCACCCAGGGCATCCCCATGCCGCCTGTTGGATCGAAGACGCATGTGGCCTTGGTTCGCGCATTTCGTCTCCAGCATGAGCAGTTGACGGAAATTGCGTCTGCCCGTGCCGACGGCAATTGGACAGCGCAAGCGCAGCTAGCGCCCCATGCCCCCCTCTCTGTCGGGTACGAAGCGTCCAAAGCGTCTACGGTGCGTAAGGCGAAGGGCATGGGCCTGCTTGCCTTGTTCGATCTCTATGCCGCCAAGAAGCGGCTTGACGACGGTGATACCCGCGTCACAAAGAAGACGCTGCGGAGCTATCGAGCCTGCATGGAGCGTTTCATTGGCCTGTGTGGTGATCTGACAGTCGATCAGATTTCTCGGGCGACGGTGAATGCATACCGCGAGCAGCTTGCGCGGGTTCCAGCGAAGGGAGAAGGAACGCGCGGACTGACAGTTGTCGAACTCATCGCGAAGGCGGACGCTGAAAATCTTCCGCGAATCTCTGCCGCCACTGTTCGCAATAACCTCCGCGCCTTATCGGCGGTGCTTAGCCATGGAGTGAGCACTGGGATCTTGACCGAGAACGCTGTGCTTGCAAGTGGCGCGAGCAAGGGCGCGGCAAAGGCTGCCTCTCGGCAAGCGGCTGCAAGCAGGAGGCGCAAGGACTACAGCAGGGCAGAGCTGCATGCGATCTTTACCAGCCCGATTTTTTCGAAAGAAGGATGGAGGTCTCCTCGCGCTGATTTCGGTAAAGCTTGGTATTGGATACCGCTGCTGCTGTACTACACCGGGGCGAGACGTGAGGAGCTTGCCCAACTCCTTGTAGCCGATTTGCAATGTGAAGGTGAGCATTTTTATCTCAGCGTACTTGAAACCGAGGACGGGGAGGATGGTGCTCGAAGTGTGAAAACCGAAGGCAGTCGCCGCCGACTTCCCTTGCATCCTGATCTGATTCATCGCGGCTTTCTCGACTATGTGAAGTCGTTGCCGCACACGGGGCAACTTTTCCCGAAGCTCACGCCGAACCGTGCGGGCTATTTCGGCGCCAACTTTGGAAAACGCTGGGCGAGCTACCTGACGGAGGTAGTGAAGCTTTCAGCATCTGCCACGCCTGCGCATGGCTTTCGTCATACTTTTAAGACATTGTGTCGCGAGGCGCGTATTGCCGAGGACGTAATGGATGCCATCACCGGCCACGCGGGGGGGAATAAAGTGGGCCGCAGCTATGGCCGCATGCCCTTCGTCGTGCTCGCGCAGGAGATCGCGAAGTTTCCGGCCATCGCGAGTCTCGCGACGGAGAGCGCCGACAAACCTGCTGCCTGAATGTAAGGTCAGTCCACAGGATCGAGAGTCGTTTTGGCTAGTTCATGTATCGCTCTAGCTCGGTTGCGTGAGCCAAGTGCACTGCGCCGAATGCAAGCCCAGCGCTTCGGTGCTGGGGGTCGCTCCCCTGCTCTTCGGCTGTTTGATTCTTTTGCCCACGAGATCAGCGTACTCCGACTCCATAAGGTTCGGGTGTAGGCGTACCGTCATTGCTGCGGGATCAATGCAAAGAAGACGCAGATCAAAGAGGGTGTGAATGTCTGCTCGGAGCAGTAGCCCGTTCTCAGCTACGTTGGTGCGCACGCCTTTGTATGGCGAGATGTGAGCTGCCTCTAAGAGCGCGATGACACTGCAGCCGGTGATTGCACATTTGCCGTCGTATTCAGTTATCAACGTATTTCTGAACGCGTATTGACCGCGCCGACGAACGATGGACGCGATCGTTCTATCCCTAGCATCTTCCACATTGGTGGGATCAAACGCATGGACCGAAGCCGCGACTTCCTCGGCCTTCGCTAGCTCAACATCAACCGGATCTTCGACCCGCCGAACTTTGAGCCGCTGGCCTTCCCCGGAGTCGTACAACTCCCAGACCCCATGCCTCAGCGGGTTGTAGAGTTCAAAAAATGATGTTTGCCCCGTTCCATTCTGATAAAGCCTGTCGTACTGACTGCCGGTGTCGGTGCGACGAGCATGGAAGTTGACTCCATAGTGCCCCCTAGATGCACTGTTCACGCTCAATGTGGAAACGTCGGGATTAAAGTTTCCACGAGCGAAGCTTGGAGTTTTTCTCAGCACCGCCTCTCTGATCTGTGCCATGCTGGCAGCACCCCCTAGTTCCTCGACTGCGTCAAGCACGATTCGCCACGTTGGCTTGACGCCATACTTAAACTGACCAGCGGCGCGTTTCAGGATAAAAGACCTTGGCTTTGATCCTTCGCTGGCGTGGAGGTCAAACTCACCTTCGTAGCGAAATCCGTATTCTGGATAGCTGTCTTTTCGAATGCGATGGAAAAGAAGGAGCTCAAGACCTTTTGCAATGTGATGGAGGATCAGGTCGTCAGTCCTGCCTTGCGTCTGCCCCTGAATTTTTAACGTGTCACCGTTAAGCTGATCTTCGTATTGAGTTCTGTCTTCTTGCTTCTCCTCAGTGACGAAGAGCCAAACCGAATCATGTCCTTTTGGTCTAAAGATGCCATTGTTCAGCGTTGCGTCATGAATCGCAAAAAGTTCCTTCAGTTTGTTGCGTGAGTACACCTCACCCACTTGAAGAATTGACGATGTTCTTTTGGCCATGAGCCCTTCCTCCCACTCGATGTAGTGATTGGCGCGTGGAGTTTAACTATGCCTCCAACCATCGACATTGCTCGTGTGTGGCTAGCCTCACAAGGCGTGACACCAACCTGATAGCAGCACGACCCTAGTGATGTCTGTCCAGGCAGCTCACTAGGGCAGACACATCGATCTCCAGTGCATAGGCCAGTTTGGCAATGTTGTGCAAGGACAGGTTGCGTTCGCCCCGCTCCACGGAACTGACGTAGTTCGTGTGCAGGTCGGCCCGCTCGGCCAATCGTTCTTGCGTCAGTCCCTGTTCCTCACGGTAGGCCCTCAACGCCGCACCAAAGGTCACTTGGGCCTTTTCCTTGGTGGGTGCTTTGGAATGGGGCTTAACCATGCCCCGAGTCTTCCGGCACTCACACTATCAGTACACACACTATCCGTTTGATTTATGGCAGACTGCGGCCCCAAGAGGCGCAGAGGGTCAACGCTCTAGGTGCCAAGTTCAAACTGCTTCTGAGGAGAATCTTTTGCGCAAGTTTTCAGCTCTCCTGTTGCCTGTGCTCGTGGCCTGCACTACAACAACCGGCGTCGTGCCGATTGGGCAAGACACATACATGGTTGGCGGTAGTGGAAAAAGCCCAGGTGGTTACTCTGGCGCGGAGGTGAAGGCCGCAGCGTTCCGTGAGGCAACGCAGTTCTGCGCGAGTCAGGGGAAGAAAATGCAGGTTGTGAACACCAATGAGCGCGACATGAGCTTTGGGGTGAATGCGACAGCAGAGGTCCAGTTCATGTGCCTCTCCGATGGAGACCATGAGTTGGGTCGTCCGAAGCTGCAACGGACAGCGGATCAGGTTATTCAGGTTGTCCCGTCGGCACAGCCTTCACAACCGGCACAGGGGCAATCAAAGGATACGTATGCCGAACTTCTCAAGCTTGAGGATTTGCGAAAGCGCGGCATCCTGAACGACGCCGAATTCGAGGCACAAAAGAAGAAGCTTCTCTCCGCCCCCTAGAGACACTGGCTAGTGACGGCATGTTCGTATGTGCGAATCGAGAGGCTGCCTAGGGCAGCCTTTTTCTTTGCCGAAGTGCGACTAAGAGGCAGCCAAAAGAGATAGATTGGATAGCCGCAGTGCCCAGGACCATCTGCGTTGCTTGGAGTCCCGCAGCTTTGCCTTGCATCTTCGCTTTCGGCACAGACAGGCGACACGTGATGCGTTTACTGTTGCAGTCGCATCCGATTCCTCTATTGGTGTTGGCGTGCGCTTTTGTGCCGCAGGCGTCATTGCTCTATGTGGTGACTCGCCATCGACCATGCATTGATGTGTGACATCCGATGATGTGATGCATTGCTCACTGCGTGCATGCCCGCGCGTTGGGGCTGCCGCAGGCGTTAGTGTGTATCCATGGCCTCTCCCAATGGTCAGGGATGGGGAGTCTTTTTTTGCGTCAATGCCTGACCGTGGGTAGACCCATCGCATTCGTGGGGTGGTCCAGGGTATGGTGCCGCAGGCGGTTATGGTGGGGATTGAGGGCGGGCTATGTCTGTGTATGCGTAACAGAGACGCGGAGCCCGACGAACGGTAAGTCCACATCACTGCCACCGACCCGAACTTGCATGGTCATTATATGTCCAGCATCAAATCCCGATCTCATTTTGTAAGACCTAAGTATTCAAAATCAACTATATGACACCGCGTTGGTTTGGGCGTCTCTAGCCCGCATGACGGTCTGGCGGCTAGTGCCAAGGGCACGGGCTACGGCAGCCACGGAATCGCCCTGTGAGAGCATTTTCAGGGCTTCAGCCGCCATACCCTCATCCAAGCTGCGCGGGCGTCCTATGGCGGCTCCTGAGGCTTTGGCACGGGCCATACCCACCTGCGTGCGTTCAATCAGCAAGTCGCGCTCAAACTCAGCGACAGCCGCAATCACGCCCATCGTCATTTTTCCGGCAGGACTGGTTAGGTCCATCCCTCCAAGCGCGAGGCAATGCACACGGACGCCAGCAACGCCAAGGGCCTCAACGGTGGCCCGCACATCCATGGCATTGCGTCCCAATCTGTCCAGCTTGGTGACAACCAAAATGTCCCCTGCTTCGAGCCGATCCATGAGACGGGAAAACCCGGGGCGCTCAGAGGCCATTACCGACCCAGAAACGGTCTCCGCAATGATCCTCTGAGGGGCGACCTTGAAACCGGCCTGCGTGATCTCCTGGGCTTGATTCTCGGTGTTCTGGTCAATAGTGCTGACGCGGCAGTAAGCAAAGACTCGACTCATGTGCACATCCTTTGTGTCCAAAATGGATGTACGAATCATCAGACATGTCCATAACTATGTCAAGCTACCTTATGGACATGCCATGCAGAGGTGTCCTTAATCGGTCGGTTTTGAACAGGGGGCGAAGCTCACGAACATGATGCGCGGGCCTGAAATTTTCAAGAAAGCGACAAGCATCGCTTTTCAAAAAAATACTTTACTTTTTAGAAAAGTTCGTTACCATGAAGTCTGCCGGGCAAAGGACACTGCGAACACCATGAATCCCATACACAGCCTCAACGTCAACCACATTCCCCCGGCAGTAGGAGAAAGTAATGAAACTCACGCCTTTCGGAGAGGCAGCCAGGGTACTTCGGATGAAGTACGGGCTGTCGCTTAAACAAATGGCTGAAGCAATGAACATCAGCTCGCCGTACTTGAGCTCAATAGAGTTCGGTGAGAAGCGGCTGGCGCAAAAACATATCGACGCTGCCGCTGCCTTTTTTAAAGACAAGGTCTCGCCGGAGCAGCTCAACGAACTGCTCTCCGCTGCTGAGCGTTCCAAGCAAATCATCGACACCAGTGATCTTTCGACTACCGAGCGAGGCTTTGTCGCAGCCTTTGCTCGCAAGCTTCAGGAGGGGAGCACGCCCACCCCAGAGATCATGAACTGGCTCAACAACCGCTCAAAGAATCAGGACTGAGAATGACCACGATAGTGAAAGACGGCGTCTTCAGAAGCCCGAGCGGCTTGAAGGTCAAGGGCCAAAGCTACGCAAAGCTTGAGACCACGGCGGACATGCTTCGCCCCGGGCTTCCCCTTGTCGCTGGGGAGCGCTTCAAGCTCGACTGCGTTTCGATCTTTGAACGGTCACTCCCTGCGGCAGGCTACGCTTACCGCACCGTCGAGGTTGACGAGGTCGATGAATGTGCCGCTTTCACTATCCCAGCACAAAAAGTCGTTGTTCTCCGCGAGGACGTGTACGACAAGCTTCATGGCAACCAAGCATATGGCCGCAGCACCGTGGTTCATGAGCTGAGTCATATTGCACTTCAGCACCACGTGACGCTATTCCGTGGCGGAGCGTTAGGACAACATGCGTTTTATGAGGATTCAGAGTGGCAGGCTAAAGCACTTACGGCCGCAATCATGATGCCTCTGGAAGCAGCTCGCGCCGCAAGATCGCCATCACATCTCGCGGAGATGTGCGGTACTAGCGAAGAGTCGGCACGCTACAGAATCCAAACTTTGGTAAGGCTGAAGCTACTTCAGCCCAGCCACACACTGTGGGAGTACGGCACCGCATAAAAAAGCCCAAGAGTGCGCTAACACTCTCAGGCTCCTTTGGTCAGGTGAATCAGGGTCGAACCGAGCTTCCCAAACCAGTCAGCAACGACCTCGTGAGTTTAGATGGTCTCTGGATTGTGGGCAAGTAAAACAACCCTGCAACGTGTCGTGAAAGGTCTAAGATGACTACAAACGAGAACGCTGCCGGCGGACGATGGGTTTACTGCCGTTCCATTCGCAAGAATGGACGAGTGATCTATCCAAAGAAGGGGCAATTCTTCAAATTCTGGGTCAAGGATTAATCCGTAGTCTGGAAAGCTAGCTGCCCGGGCTACGCCCGGTGGCCTACTAGTGTCACTAGTGGGCAACTCACAAAAGCCCCGCCAGCGCGGGGCTTTTTTTGGGCTGTATATTAACACAGTGTTTGTGCGCATGCAAGAAGAATACGGGGGTACGGGGGGCGATCAAGAGCTGACGAATCGAACGAGAGCTCTCAAATATGCAACCCAAATTCTGCTACAGGCTTCCCTGTGCCGGGAGGTCTCTGCCGTCCTACGCGGGATGAGAGGCGGGCTACAGGAGCGTCAGAGAAGAATAGTTGTGAACTGCGTCATACGGCCGTGCTTGACGTGTCTTCGTAGTCAAGTCATACTCCTCGACATCCGACAGACGTGGATCGCAAGATGCGACCAGGACGTTTGGAGCAGTAGCGCGTGATTCATCACGTTCGGATAGTGTGGTTGTCTTCTGCGCCAACTTCTTCTCTTGAGCGCCCCTCGGCCAAGAGTGACTGAAAGAGGCTAGCCCCCGTGGATCTAAGACAGGTCACCGTAAGGTGGGGCGCGTGAAGGGTGTCTGCCCTTTCGCAGTGTTGCCGCCGGGCACATTGTGCATACTCCGGAAACTAGTTCACCTCAAGCTACTTTGCTTGAGGTGATCGTACTTATGGGGATGCAAGTGCAGACGCTTACAAAATTTGAAGTCGCGGCCATAGCCCGCGCTGTGCAAGAGCACGCCGCACAACGAGGCGCACGGATCCTTGGCGCTCAGTTGGGAATACTCATTAGTGTTCAAATTCGTCCGCGCTCGCTGCGCGAGCTTGGCGGGTTGCGTGCGATTGCAGATACATACCTCCGAGATGTGGTGGCACTGAGTGCAAACCAAACTAGCTCGGACGTCGCTTTTGAGATCAGAGCAGAACCCACGCCGGTTCTCAGCCCAGCGCCTAACAACGGAGCGCGAGAGGTGGCAGGTCAAGAGCTTTGGAAACTATTTTCGAATCCGAAGCTAGTCTCCAGGCTCGTCGCGGTCACTGGTGGCGCTATCTACACGCTAGGAACTGCGGCTCCGCTGCCTGACGGCGGCAGACAGCTAGACCGTCCCACTATCGATCAATATCGAGAGTTGGCCAAGCAGTTTGCGGAGAAGCAGGACGAAACGACACGCGCTCTTCTCAGTGTGGCGCTTTCCGAGTCAGGGGACTTCTACACACCTTGGATCGCGGCTCTTCGACGCCTTGGCACAGTCGATTCCAATCTGCTACGTGCATGGGAGTCTTTCCGCAGTGAGTATGTAGCGAGCCTATTACGCAAAGAGCTGCTGCAAAGCGGCATCGATGAATCACGCGCCGCCGAAATCGTGCTGGTTGCCCGGCCTACAGCTGCCCAGAAGGTCTTAAAGGCCGCCCAGGTAGGAAGCTCGACGCGTGCTGCCTCCACGACCTCTCGCCGCATGGAGCATCGGTTGACAGAGGCTGATTCCCTAAGGAATCTCATTCACGAAGCAGTTGACCTTATGTCCCTGGCGGAGCTTCGGGAAATTCGCATACCTGCCGGACTTCTACAAGACGCAGCTCGTACCAGCGTCCGTTGACAGCGAGATGCGGCCGCTGGTTGTAGTCTGTGAAGCGTCAAAGGCACAAGCGGTACGCGCTGTGCTTGCGACGTTCTGCCACCCTGCTGTTCTTGAGCAGTTTGTTCTGCTGTTGCCGATCGACGTTGAGCACGCCGGCCAGTTCGATGCTGAGCGAAACACGCTGGTGGATTGGATTCGAGTGCCGAAGCCGGGCGCGACGGAGCACCCGCTCGTTTGCTTCACGCACACTGCTGCCCGACCCATGCGGCTTCGGCCATTGGCAACTGCCTTCAATTTGGAGCAGCTACCAAAGTCAATCGCAGACCTTGAGAAGCTGTCCTCTGGAAGCGGCGGGCCACCGCCGCTAGAGCGGATCCTCAACCAATGTGGGCTTTCTTTGAGATCGGCTAGCGCAAAGCTCCTCAGCCATTGGGGTCATGCCCAGGTCGACCGTCGCAAGGTAGATGCGTGGATTGAACAATTTTGCCGATTGGGCCCTTACAAGTGGGTAGCGGAAAGCATTCTCGGCTACACCCGAATGATTGAGCAAGCTGCGCTCGGCAACATGCTCAACACGCTTGAGGGCGCTGATGGTGCAGCCCTTTGCGTGAATCGTGACCCGCGGGGAGGATCGAAGAGTGGTGAGATTGTTGCAAACCTGCTTGGTAAGCGATATGACGGAACGGTGATTCACCCGTCTCCCGCTGAGGCAATTGAGATTGGGGGGGCGAGCCGAGTAGTCGTCTACGAAGACGGTTTGTGGTCGGGGACTGAAGCTGTTGGCATAGTTGAAAGCCTTCTCGGCCTTCGAGCCACCAGTGGAAGGATTAAGACTACTCCTCTCAAAGACCCAAGCACATTACATTCTGTCGACCTCACACTGGCCTATGGCATAGGAACCGATTACGGGAGAGCCCTGCTCCGTCGCTTTTTGGACCAACGTGGTCTGACGAATGTTCATGTTTGGACGAAGGAAACCGTCGAGGTTGCTACGCCAAGTCTCTTGGCTAGATTGCAGGGCACAGACGCGGCAGGATTCGCCGACTTGCTCAGCAATGGCCCAGAGCCAGGCGAGCTCAGCCCCCATGTTTTCACCGCTCTAGTGCGTAGCGGCCGTCCGGCGAACGCAGTGGATGACGCCCGGGCTTTTATTGCTGACGTTGGGCGGCAACTGCTCGACCACTATCTAGAGCATATGCGGCAAGTGAGAGGCTGGGGGCCTTGGGCAGAGGTGAAGCGCCAGCGTGCAAGTCTCGGGATGCACGGACTGGGACTTACCCATGCTTTTGGACACTCGATTCCCAAGGCCACTCTGCCTCTTTTGTGGGGTGGAGGAGAGATTGTGTATGGCCGGCGCAATGTGCAATGGGAGCCGCTGTTCCCGAACGCGTAGGTCACGTAGAAACCTAGCGCAGTTGGTTAATGACCTGCTCGGATCGTTGTTTGACATAGTACATGCGGTTGGTACACTGCAGCCCTAAATTTTTTGAAAAATTCCAACAAAATCAATGAGATAGGGCGGCGCTAGGCGTGTCGGTGGTTCGATTCCGCCCCAGGCCACCAAATCTCGCAAAAGCCCATCCCTCGCGATGGGCTTTTTCATTTCCGGGCTCGGCCTTTCCACGCGATCGGCTCGAAGCCAGCGCCCATTCCCCTTCTGGAGATCCGATGCCTGTTGTGACCCCGGCGCTTGCGCGCGATGACGACCTGTTGAGCCGCTTCACCCAAGGCCTCGTGACCCGCACGCTGGCGCATGTGGCCGATGAGGCCCGGCTGGATGGCGAAAGCCTGAAGAACGCGGTGGACCGGTACGAGATCGATTACGCCTGGCACGTGCTCGGCTCCGAGCGGCTGCGGGAGGCGGTGCTCTGCGCAGTGGAAGCGCGGCTCGGTCACCCGGCCGACGCAGGGCAGCAGGCGGCCGTGCGCGACCTGCTGCAGGCCGCCGCCGCCGCGCAGCCCAGCGATGCGCTCATGAGCTTCGACAACGATGTGCCGGCGCACCTGAGCCAGTTGCTGGTCGGTGTGCCCGATGTGCCTGTCGCGGCGGCCGCCGCGGAAACTGCCTGAACGCAATACCGCACCTCCCGCGTGCGGTATGGGTGCGCCACTAACATCCCCGCGTTGACAACCACCAGTCGTCCAGCGGAGCGTTTGTTTCTTCATGTCGGGTGTGCCTCTTCACACAAGCCCGCGCCATCTCGATGATGGCGTGGGTCTGCGCGCGCCCGTTCTTCATCGCCGATGCCCTCGTCGGCCGCGCCGCCATGCCCGTGGGCCCCTGGCCGCACATTCGTTTCGCGTTGACCTGAGCGTGACAGGTCAACGCCTCCGGCGCATCGAGGCCCGCGGCTAGCCCGCGGTCCGAGTCCACCCCCCTCCACGCACCTGCCGCCCGGCCTTCTTCGCCAAGGCCGTTCCATGCCCGCGCTCGCGCGCGGCCGTGCCTGCACGTCTGGAGTTTTCCGTCCATGGTTCTCACCCTTTCGCCTCCGCCTTCCTGGTCGTTCGCGCCACCCGCGTGGTGGCGCCGGTGCACGGAGCTGCGCATCGACGTGGAGCGCCCCAGCCAGCCCATGGAGGACGCCTTCGGTTCGATCTACGACCGCATCCACCAGCCCGGTGATCGCCTGCATGGCATTCCCGCCATCCCGCTGAACGACCCGGACCTCGTGGTGCGCTACCGCGAGGCCGATGGCGAGTTCTATGTGTATGTGGAAGACGTCCGGCACCGCCGGCTGGCGGGCTACACGGTGTTCAACCGCCTCATCGAAGTCAACCGCGCGGCCGACCGCGTGGTGCGCGCGCCCCATTCCAGCTACGGTGAGGCCTACCAGCGGCGCGGCCTGGCGAGCGCCATCTACCGCTGGGGTCTGGGCGCGGGCCTGTGCCTGGTGACCGGCGCGCGCCAGTCGCCGGGTGCGCACGCGCTGTGGCGTTCGCTGGCGCGCGACCATGAGCTGGGCTGCGTGCGCCTGCAGGACAAGACCCTGACCTACCTCGGGCCGGAGGTGGCGCCCGAGGTGATGGACGAGCTGCACACGCGCATGTTGTTGCTTGGCAGCGGCTGGACGCTGGCGCGCTTCGCCGCCGCCACCGGCATGCGAGGGGTCTGAGCGGGTCTCAGCGCAGAGCGGGCGGGCGCCGCTTCTTCCACGAGCGCGACGCCTCGGCCGCGATGTCGATGAAGTTCTTCACCGCCGGGTTGCGGTCCTGCGTGCGGTAGAGCAGGCCCATGCGAACGATCGGGCTGGGCTCCTTCGGCACCACGTAGGCCACGCCCGGGCGCTGCAGCTGCGAGAGCGAGGACGGAATGAGCGAGATGCACAGGCCGGTGGACACGATGGAGATGATGGTCTGCATCTGGCGCGCGTACTGCACGATCTCGGGCGTGAAGCCGGCGCGCGCGCAGTAGTCCTGCACCGCGTCGTACAGGCCGGGCGCCATCGGGCGGCCGAACAGCACGAAGGGCTGGTGCTTGAAGAGCTTCATGCTGGGGCTTTTCATGTGCGCCTCCTTCATGCTGTCGGGCAGGGCCAGCACCAGGCGCTCGTCGAACAGCGGCTGGAACGACAGGCCGGGCTCGTTGATCGGCCCGGGCGCGATGCCGATGTCGATCTTGTTGGTCTTGAGGTTGGGCACCTGCATGTCCAGCGTCTCTTCCGACAGGTGCAGCTCGATGCCGGGGTAGCGCTCGCGGCAGAGCTTGAGGGCCTGGGGCAGCATGGTGACGTTGGCGATGGACACGAAGCCCACCGCCAGCGAGCCGGTGTCGCCGCGCGCGCTGCGCTGGGCCAGGATGCGCGCGTGCTCCAGCCGAGCGAGCACGGCGCGCACCTCCACGTAGTAGGTCTGCGAGGCCGGCGTCATGACCACGCCCCGGTTGGTGCGCTCGAACAGCTGCACGCCGAGTTCTTCCTCCAGCGCCTTGATCTGCACCGAGAGCGGCGGCTGGCTGATGTGCAGGCGCTCGGCCGCGCGCATGAAGTTCAGCTCTTCGGCGACGGCGATGAAATAGCGGAGTTGCCGGATGTCAGGCATACGAAAATCATATAACAGAGGCCTGCAAACGGTATTGGCTCGAATGCCGGCATCTCAATACAGTGGCGACCGCCATACCCGGCATACAACGATCGGAGACAAACATGATGTCCATTTCCCGCCGCGCCGGCCTGCTGGCCGTGGGCGCCGCAGTCCTTGCCATCAGCACCGCTGCGCATGCCCAGACCCGCGAAGTCAAGATCGGCTACGCCCTGGCCCCGAACTCGCACTACGGTGCCGGCGCCAACGCCTGGGCCGCGTCGTTCGAGAAGGCCACGAACGGCCAGTTCAAGTTCCGTCAATTCCCCTCCAGCGCCCTGGGTGGCGAGCGCGAATTGCTCGAAGGCCTGCAGCTGGGCACCGTGGAAGCGGCCATCGTCTCCTCCGGCACGCTGAGCAACTTCGTGCCCGAAGTCGGTGTGACCGACATCCCTTTCCTGTTCCGCGACATCAACCACGCACGCAGCGTGCTCGACGGCCCGATCGGCCAGGACCTGCTGGGCAAGTTCAAGTCGCGCAACCTGGTCGCGCTGGCCTGGGGCGAGCAAGGTTTCCGCCACATCACCAACGGCAAGCACCCGATCACCAAGCCCGAAGACCTCAAGGGCCTGAAGATCCGCACGATGGAAAACCCGGTGCACATCACCGCCTTCCGCACGCTGGGCGCCGCGCCCACGCCCATGGCCTGGCCCGAAGTCACCGGCGCGCTGCAGCAGGGCACCATCGACGGCCAGGAGAACCCGATCTCGGTGATCGCCTCGGCCAAGCTCTCGGCGGTGCAGAAGCACCTGGCGCTCACGGGCCACGTGTATTCGCCGGCCATGCTGCTGGTCTCGCCCAAGTTCTGGGACTCGCTCAACGACAGTCAGAAGGCCGCCGTGACCGCGGGCGCCAAGGACGGCGCGAAGGCCATGCGCCAGTTCGTCGACGACATCGAGAAGAAGGGCGTGGACGAGCTGCGCGCCCAGGGCATGCAGATCACCGAGGTGCCCAACAAGGCGCCGTTCCAGCAGGCCCTCTCGCCCGCCTACCAGCAGTACGCCTCCAAGTACGGCAAAGAGCTGATCGACCGCATCGCCAACGCGAAGTGACCGTCTGACCCCGCACCGCCCGGCCCCGTGCCGGGTGGTGCGCTTGTGCACGCGCGCTGCAGGAAATCCCCATGATCGACCGATTCGAGAACGCCCTGGTGGCCGTCAACCGCTGGGTGCTGATCCTGCTGTTGGCGGCGATGTCCGTCATCGTGTTCGCCAACGTCGTGCTGCGCTACACCACCAACGACTCCATCGTCTGGGCCGAAGAGGTCGCGCGCCACCTCATGATCTGGGGCACCTTCCTCGGCGCCGGGCTGGTGCTGCGCTTCGGTGGGCACGTGGCCATCGACAACCTGCACCAGGCCGTGCCCACGCCGCTGGCGCGGGTGCTGCGCGCGCTCGTCGTGCTGCTGATCGCCGGTTTCTGCGTCTCGATGACGTATTTCTCCATTGTCTACACCAGCGTGATGCGGTTCCAGACCACGCCCGCCACCGGCATCTCGTTCGCCTGGATCTACGCAGCCTTGCCCGCGGGCTTCATCCTGATGCTGGTGCACCTGGCCTTTCTGGTGCGCCGCTACGTGATCGACGGCCGCTTCCACGAGTCGCCCGAGATGGACGCCGAGGCGGCCGCCTCGCTCTGAGCCCCTGACGCGGAACCCCCACCATGGTCATCACCCTGTTCGTCGCCGCCGTCGTGCTCATGCTGATCGGCGTGCCCGTGGCGTTCTCGCTCGCCATCGCCGCCGCCCTGGCCGTGGCCCTGGGCGGGCAGTACCCGCAGATCATCGTCTTCAAGGAAATGTTCACCGGCGTGGACAGCTTCCCGCTGATGGCGGTGCCCTTCTTCATCCTCGCGGCCGAGATCATGTCGGGCGGGGCGCTCACGCTGGTGCTGCTGCGCTTCGCCTCGCAGTTCGTCGGCCACCTGCGCGGCGGCCTGGGCTATGCCAACGTGCTGTCGCTCACCATCTTCTCGGGCATCTCGGGCTCGGCCCTGGCGGACGCCGCCGGCCCGGGCTCGATGATGGTGCGCATGATGGACAAGGCCGGCTACGACCGCGCCTACGCGGCCGCGCTGACCGCCAGCACCGCCATCGTGGGGCCCATCATCCCGCCCTCGATCATCATGATCATCTACGCGCTGCAGGACGAGCACGTCTCCGTCGGCGCGCTGTTCATCGCCGGTTTCATCCCCGGCCTGCTGATCGCGGCCGCCATGAGCTGGGTCAACTGGTGGGTCTGCCGCCGGCGCGACTTCCGCTCCGACGCCCCGCGCCCCACCGGCCGCGAGATGCTCATGAACACCATCAAGGCGGTGCCCGCGCTGTTCCTGGTGGTGATCATCCTGGTCGGCATCCGCTTCGGCGTCTTCACGCCCACCGAAGCCTCGGTGGTCGCGGTGTTCTACGCGCTGGTCTGCGGCAAGTGGGTCTACGGCACGCTCAAGTGGTCGGCGCTGCCCGGCATCGCGGCGCGCTCGGCCATGCTCACCGCCTCGGTGCTGTTCGTGGTGGCCGCTTCGTCGGCCTTCGCCTGGGTGCTCACCATCGAAGGCGTGCCGCAGGACCTGGCGCAGGCCATCATCGGCTGGGACCTCTCGCCCGTCACCTTCCTGATCGCGGTGAACATCCTGCTGCTGCTGTTCGGCATCTTCATGGAGCCGCTGCCCGGCGTCACCATCCTCGTGCCCATCCTGGCGCCGATCGCGGCCGCGCTGGGCATCGACCCGATCCACTTCGCGATGGTGGTCATCGTCAACCTCACGCTGGGCATGATCACGCCGCCCGTGGGCGGGTTGCTGTTCGTCACCTCGGTGGCGACCAAGGTGCCGCTCATGGCCCTCACGCGCGAGCTGCCGCCCTTCCTGTGGGCCCACCTCGTGGTGCTGTTGCTGCTCACCTTCGTGCCCGCGATCTCCACCTGGCTGCCGCACGCGCTGGGCTTCTGATGCGCCGCGCCGCCCGCCGCTCCAGCCCTGACGCGGCCGTCTCGCCCCAGGGCGAGATCACCGACGTGGTGCTCGATCGCGGGCTGTCGCTGCACTTCTTCGACGAGGGCGTGGCCGTGCTGTCCTCGCGCATCGAGTCCGGCGAGGGCTACGCGCAGTTCAACAAGCGCGACCTGCAGGTGCTGGTGGATTTTTTCCAGGCGCCGGAGAACCGGCACCTGCTGCAGCCGCCGGTCGACCCCCGGCCTTGACCTCGCAGGGGTGGCTCAGCGCCAGCCCGGCACCTTCTTCAGCACGAAGTTCATCGCCGGTTCGGCCGGTGTGCCGCGCCCCTGGGCCGAGCGGCGGATGCCGCGCAGTTCCTGGCCACAGCCCGAGGCGGTGACGTGGCCTTCCCACACCGCGTCCATGCTCACGCCGTCGGCCGACTCGTCGAGGTTGAACTCGCCGTCCATGACGTCCCCGGACACCACCGCCTGCCGGTCGTTGCCGGCGGTGCTGCGTTTCAGGCTGCCGCGCACGCTGTCCGGGTACTCCGGGTGGCGCTCGAACAGCAGCGCGCCGGTGGAGGCGGGCGCGGCCTCGCTGCCCCCCGCCTGCGGCCAGAGCACCAGCTGCCACAGGCCGTAGAGCTGGCTGGGCGCCATGTCGCCGGGTTGGCTGCAGACGGTCGGGGGTGTGGCCGGCGCTTGCGCATGGCCGGCGCCGGCCAGCAGCGCCCACGCGGCGGCGAGGCAGAGGTGTTTCATGAGGCGGGGTCGGCCGCCTTCTGGGCGGCCTGGTCGGTGGCGCGTTGCGCGAACTCGGCGCGCAGCGCGCGCAGTTTCTCGCGTGGGTCTTCCTTCACGGTGGCCTGGTCCAGCGCCATCTCCTTGATGAAGCGGCTGGCCTGCCCGGGCACGCTCTCGCGCCCCTTCTTGCGGCGTTTGAGCCAGCTCACCGCCAGCGTGCGCTGCGCGCGCGTGATGCCCACGTACATCAGGCGGCGCTCTTCCTGCAGGCGCTGCGCCATGTCGGCCGCCTGCGCGTCGCTCTGGCCGGGCTCCTCGTCCATCTTGAACGGCAGCAGGCCCTCGTTCACGCCGACCAGCATCACGTGCGGCCACTCCAGGCCCTTGGAGGCGTGCAGCGTCGAGAGCGTCACGACGTTCTGGTCCTGCTCGCGCTCGCTCAGCGTGGAGAGCAGGGCGATCGTCTGCACCACCTCGAGCAGGCTCTTGCGCTCGCTCTCGATCTTCACGCCGTCCTCTTCCTCCAGCTTGCCGCCGCAGCGCCCGGCCACCCAGTCGCAGAAGTCCATCACGTTGGTCCAGCGCGCGGCCGCCACCTTCTCGTTGTCCTCGCTGTCGTAGAGGTGCTTCTCGTAGTCGATGTCCTTGAGCCACTCGGTGAGGAAGGCGCGCCCGGCCTCGTGGCCCACGGTGTGGCGCGCGCGGTACTCTAGGTCGTTCACCGCGCGGCCGAACTCGTGCAGCGTGGCCACCGCGCGCGGGGGCAGGGCGGTGCCCAGCGAGTTGGCGAACAGCGCCTCGAACAGACTCAGCTTGTACTGCGTGGCGAAGGCCCCCAGCTGCTGCAGCGTGGTGTGGCCGATGCCGCGCTTGGGCGTGGTGGCCGAGCGCAGGAAGGCCGGGTCGTCGTTGTTGTTCACCAGCAGGCGCAGCCAGGCGCAGAGGTCGCGGATCTCGGCCTTGTCGAAGAAGCTCTGGCCGCCCGAGACCTTGTACGGCACCTGCGCGCGGCGCAGCGACTGCTCGAACGGGCGCGCCATGTGGTTGGCGCGGTAGAGGATGGCGAAGTCGCGCCACTCCTTGTGCTGCGAGCTCGCGCGCAGGCTCAGGATGCGCGCCACCGCGCGCTCGGCCTCGTGTTCCTCGTTGTCGGCATCGACCACGCGCACCGGCTCGCCCTCGCCCAGGTCGCTCCACAGCGTCTTGGGAAACAGCTTGGGGTTGGGGCCGATGACGTTGTTCGCCGCGCGAAGGATCGCGCTGGTGGAGCGGTAGTTCTGCTCCAGCTTGATGACCTTGAGCTCGGGGAAGTCGTGCGGCAGCTTCTTCAGGTTGTCCAGCGTGGCGCCGCGCCAGCCGTAGATGGACTGGTCGTCGTCGCCCACGGCGGTGAAGCGCGCCCGTTCGCCCACCAGCAGCTTGAGCAGCTCGTACTGCGTGGCGTTGGTGTCCTGGTACTCGTCCACCAGCACGTGGCCCATCTTCTTCTGCCAGCGCGCGCGCACGTCTTCGTGCTCGCGCAGCAGCTTGAGCGGCAGCGTGATGAGGTCGTCGAAGTCCACGCTCTGGAAGGCCACCAGGCGCTCTTCGTAGCGCGCCATGATGGTCGCCATCACGCGCTCGTTTTCGTCCTTGGCCTGAGCGAGGGCCTGTGCCGCGTTCATGCCCGCGCCCTTCCACGCGCTGATGCCCCACTGCCAGCCGCGCGCGGTGGCCGCGTCGGTGGTGCCGCCGCAGTCCTTGAGCAGGCTGGTGATGTCGTCGGTGTCGAGGATGGAGAACTGCTTCTTCAAGCCCAGCACCTCGCCGTCGTCGCGCAGCAGGCGCACGCCCAGCGCGTGGAAGGTGCAGATCAGCACCTTGCGCGCGTCGCGACCCACCAGCTGCGCCGCGCGCTCGCGCATTTCGGCGGCGGCCTTGTTGGTGAAGGTGATGGCGGCGATGCGGTCGGCCGCCAGGCCGGCCTGGATGAGCCGGCCGATCTTGTGCGTGATCACGCGCGTCTTGCCCGAGCCCGCGCCCGCGAGCACCAGGCAGGGCCCCGCCAGGTGGTTCACGGCTTCCAGTTGCGCGAGGTTCAGGCCGTGGGACATGGAGGGAGGCGGGCGGGCGTCGGGAAAGGCGGGAAAAGAGCGTTGGATCATACCGGGCGGGGTGTCGCGGGCCGCCCACGGGCGCCTGAGACAATCGGCCCCGTGCTGCACATCCTGCTGGTCACCTTCCCCTTCTTCGCGCTCGTGCTCGCCGGCTACGTGGCCGCGCGCCGGCGCATGCTGCCGCTGGAGGCCATTCCCGGGCTCAACGGTTTCGTGCTGTTCTTCGCGCTGCCCTGCATGCTGTACCGCTTCGGCTCCACCACACCGATCGCGCAGCTGCTCGACGGCTGGGTGGCCGGCCTGTACCTGCTGTGCGGTCTCATCGTGGTGGGCGCCACCATCGCCTTCACGCGCAACGCGCGCATCCGCTGGAACGACGCCTCCCTGGGCGCGCTGGTGGCGGCCTTTCCCAACTCGGGCTTCATGGGCGTGCCGCTGATCGTGGCCCTGCTCGGCGCGTCGGCGGCGGGCACCGTGATCCTCACCATGGTGGTGGACATGGTGATCACCAGCTCGCTGTGCATCGCGCTCTCGCGCCTGGACGAGGCGCAGGGCCAGGGCCGCTCGGCGGTGGCCGAGGCCACGCGCAAGGCGCTCAAGGGCGTGCTCACCAACCCCATGCCCTGGGCCATCGTGCTCGGCGGCCTGGCCTCGGCCTGGGCCTTCACCCTGCCCAAGCCGGTGGAGCAGACGGTGTGGCTGCTGGCCGATTCGGCCTCGCCCGTGGCGCTGTTCACCATTGGCGCGGTGCTGGCGCGCGCGCAGATGACGGCCAACCACCCCATGCCCCTGGCCGACTACCTGCCGGTGGCGCTGATGAAGCTCTTCGTGCACCCGCTGCTGGTGCTCGCCGTGGGCTGGCTGGCCATCCGCGCGGGTGCCCCACTGTCGTGGCCGACGCTGGTGGTGATGGTGCTGGTGGCCGCGCTGCCCAGCGCGAGCAACGTCTCGCTGCTGGCCGAGCGCTTCGGCGCCGACAACGGGCGCATCGCCCGCATCATCCTCGTGACCACGGCGGCCGCCTTCCTCACGTTCTCCGGGGCCGTGGCGCTGCTGACCTGAAGCTTTCGTGACGGGAGAATGAAGCTTCGATAGGCACTGCCTATGTCCTTCATCCAGGCTTTTGTTTTGACACCCTCGGGGTGGCTCTCTAAAGTGCGTTGGCTCATCCCCGCCAACCACAAAGGAGATCCCCATGTCAGAAGCCAAGTGTCCCTTCCACCACGGTTCCGGTGTCGGAACCAGCAACAAGGACTGGTGGCCGAACCAGTTGCGCATGGACGTGCTGAACCAGCACTCCGCCAAGTCCAACCCGCTGGGCGAATCGTTCGACTACGCGGCCGAATTCAAGAAGCTGGACTACAAGGCACTCAAGGCCGATCTGAACAAGCTGATGACCGACAGCCAGGACTGGTGGCCCGCCGACTTCGGCCACTACGGCCCGCAGTTCATCCGCATGGCCTGGCACTCGGCCGGCACCTACCGCACCACCGACGGCCGTGGCGGCGGCGGCCGTGGCCAGCAGCGCTTCGCGCCGCTCAACTCGTGGCCCGACAACGTCAACATCGACAAGTCGCGCCGCCTGCTGTGGCCGATCAAACAGAAATACGGCCAGCAGATTTCCTGGGCCGACCTCATGATCCTCGCGGGCAACGTGGCGCTGGAGTCCATGGGCTTTCGCACCTTCGGCTTCGCGGCGGGCCGTGAGGACGTGTGGGAACCCGATACCGACGTGAGCTGGGGCGCCGAGACCAAGTGGCTAGGCGATGACCAGCGCTTCGAGGGCGACCGTGTCCTGGTCAAGAGCCTGGGCGCGACGCACATGGGCCTGATCTATGTGAACCCCGAAGGCCCGAACGCCAGCGGCGACTACATGGCCGCGGCCAAGGACATCCGCGCCACCTTCTACCGCATGGCCATGGACGACGAGGAAATCGTCGCGCTGATCGCCGGTGGTCACACCTTCGGCAAGGCGCACGGCGCGGCGCCGGAATCGCACAAGGGCAAGGAACCCGAGGGCGGTTCGATCGAAGCGCAAGGCCTGGGCTGGACCAGCGACTTCGGCAGTGGACATGGCAAGGACACCGTCTCCAGCGGCCTGGAAGTGACCTGGACCACCACCCCCGCGCAATGGAGCAACAACTTCTTCGAGAACCTGTTCAAGTTCGAATGGGAAGAGGAGCGCAGCCCCGCGGGCGCCAGGCAGTGGGTCGCCAAGGACGCGCCGGAGATCATCCCCGATGCGCACGTGCCCGGTCTGAAGCACAAGCCCAAGATGCTCACCACCGACCTGACCATGCGCTTCGATCCCGAGTTCGGCAAGATCTCCCAGCGCTTCCTCAACGACCCGCAAGCCTTCGCCGAGGCCTTCGCCCGTGCCTGGTTCAAGCTGACGCACCGCGACATGGGACCCAAGGCGCGTTACCTTGGCCCTGAAGTGCCGAAGGAAGACCTGATCTGGCAGGACCCGCTGCCCGCGGCCACGCACAACCCCACGGCGGCGGACATCGCCGACCTCAAGGCCCGGATCGCGGCCTCGGACCTGTCGGTGAGCGAGCTGGTCTCGGTGGCCTGGGCTTCGGCCTCCACCTTCCGTGGTGGCGACAAGCGCGGTGGCGCCAACGGCGCGCGCCTGGCGCTCGCGCCGCAGAAGGACTGGGCGGTCAACCAGGTGGCGGTGAGGGCGCTGCCCAAGCTGGTGGAGATCCAGAAAGCCTCGGGCAAGGCCTCGCTGGCCGACGTGATCGTGCTGGCCGGTGGGGTCGGTGTCGAGCAGGCGGCCAAGGCCGCGGGGGTCGCCGTGGACGTGCCGTTCACGCCCGGGCGGGTCGATGCGCGGCAGGACCAGACCGACGTCGAATCCTTCGCCGTGCTGGAGCCCGAGGCCGATGGCTTCCGAAATTACAAGGCGGGCAAGAGCGCCGCGTCGACGGAAGCGCTGCTGGTCGACAAGGCGCAGCTGCTCACGCTGACGGCGCCCGAGATGACCGCGCTGGTGGGGGGCCTGCGCGTGCTCGGCGCCAACGCCGACGGCAGCCAGCACGGGGTGTTCACCGACCGGGTCGGCGCACTCACCAATGCCTTCTTCGTCAACCTGCTGAACATGAACACCGTGTGGACGCCGGTGGATGCCGAGGCCGAGGTGTTCGAAGGCAAGGACCGCCAGAGCGGCCAGCTGCGGTACACCGCCACCCGCAACGATCTGGTGTTCGGCTCCAACTCGGTGCTGCGCGCCTATGCCGAGGTGTACGCCAGCGCGGATGGCCAGTCGAAGTTCCTCAAGGACTTCGTGGCCGCCTGGACCAAGGTCATGAACCTGGACCGGTTCGACATCGCCTGATCGTTTCGTGCATCCGTCCAAGCCCCGGGATGCCGAATCCCGGGGCTTTTGTTTTGGGCATGGGCCGATGTCCCCGGCGGCGAGGCCCATGCTGTTGCTGCATCAACCAAACTTTCGATCATGGGGGCGCACTCATGCTGGACCCGTCGCGGTGCGATGGGGACGGGTGTTGTGTTCGTGTTGTGAGGATGTGGTTCATGGACGTGGTCGGGTTCAGCGCGAGGAGGGTCGCCCAGGTCGGGGTCGACCCCTTCAAAAAGGTGGAAAGCCCCAGGGGCATTGCGCTCAGCCCTGGCAACACCTGGGCATCGACGAAGGCCGGCTCTGGCCCCTTGCCGAGTTCTGATGAGGTTTCGGGCATTTCGATCTCCGCGCCGTCGCTGCGAGAGGACCCTCCCTCGGTGAGGGCGCGGGTGTTGGTGCACCAGGATGTCCAGGCCGTGAAAAGCCTGCCCACGTTTGCGCAAAGGCACCCGCTTCTGGCCAGGGTGTTCCGTGTTTTCACGGCCGTGCTGGCGTTTCCGCTGCTGCTGGCGTTGAACACGGTCGCGATTCCATTGGCGCATGCCGTGGCATGCGTCTCGAAGGAGTGGGGCGATGGGGGCCTGGCCCAGTCCTTGGGCAAAAGCCGGCTGGTGCGGGCGCTGTGGGGCGACGGTTTCGCCGACTGGCTGGCCACCGGCGACGGCAAGGTGCAGGGCGTGCTTGCGATGCTGTGCGTCTGCCTGCCGGTGTTGCTGGTGAAGTCCGCCGTGTTTTCCGTGCACGGCGCGTCGGGCCTGTTCGACAACCTGTCGAACGGATTTTCCGAACGCGCATGGGCGTGCCAGGCGGGGTCGATCTACGACACCTGGACGAAGGACCAGGGCGTGCTCGCGCCCAGCTACCGCTTCCGGTCCGGCACCTGGGTGCGTGCGCGGTAGGCCGGGTCGATGGCGCGCTCCGAGCTCGAACGGGTGCTGGCGCAGATGGGCGAACACCTCGGCCTGCGGGACGCGCACCGCCTGCAGGACGGCGGGCTGCTGGAGGTGGGCGGGCACGAGATGCTGTTGCATCACGACGCAGAAAATGCGCCACACCTGGTCCAGGCGCGCCTGAACCTGGGACCGGCCGACCCGCACCAGCGCGAATGGATCTGGCACCGGCTGCTGGTCAGCAACTTCGAATGGGCCTGCAGCGGCAGCCTGGGCTGGAGCCTGTCACCCGAGGGCGATCTGGCCATGCTCACCGCGCACCACCCCTTGGACACGCAGACCACGGGTGCCGAGCTGGCCGCCTGGCTGCGTGAGCTGCTGGTCTGCGCGCGGGCGCATTGGCAGGCCCTGCCGTCGCGGCAGGCCATGGCCGACCTCCAGGCCCTGGCTCCGCTGCGCCGCACCCGGCGGCCCGTGTCCACGCAGCCCGATGGCTGGGAGCCGCTGATCGACGCGCTCTGCGACCACGTGGGCATCGCCGAGCGCCATGCCTTGCGGCGTGGCGAGGGTAGCCTGCGGGTGGACGGCGTGGACATGCTGCTGCGGCACGACCCGTTGGTGCCCGGGCGTTTCCAGGTGAGCCTCGACCTGGGCATGGCGCCAATCGGCCCGCGTGAAAAGCTGTGGCAGGGCCTGCTGTGGAGCAACTTTCTGATGGGCGCGGGCGGCGATGTGCTGTTCAGCGTGCTCCCGCAGCGCGAGGCGGTGGTGATGACGCTGCAGCAGACCTTGCCGGTCGAACCGAGCGCGCAGGAGTTCTGCGATCTGCTGCATGCCCTGGCGGCACAAGGCCAAGGTGTCTGGGACACCCTGCGCGACACGGTCTCGCGGATGGAAACCGCCATGCCGGCAGGCCCGCCGGCCCAGGCGGGTCGACGCTTGAGCGCGCCTTGACGGTTGCCTACCGCTTCAAGGCCTCCTGCTCCAGCAGCAGGTAGGTGTTGTACGCGTTCATGCGGTTGGCCGGGCCGAACATGGGCATGGTCTCGAAGGCGGACCAGTCGGTCTTGTCGTAGGCCTCTTCGAACGGCACGAAGTTCTCCACCGCCTCGCCCATGCTCTGGCGCAGGTGCTTGAGGTAGTCGCGCGTGGTGCCGATGTCCTTCTTCGGGTCGGTGGACGCGGCGCCGTGCCCCGGCACGACCGCCTTGGCGTCGAAGGCCAGCAGGCGCTCCAGCGACAGGATCCACTGGCGGCTGTTGGCCTGGCCCACGAAGGGCAGGCGGCCGTTGAAGAACAGGTCGCCCGCGAACAGCACCTTTTCCGAAGGCACGAACACCGTGAGGTCTTCGGGCGTGTGGGAGGGCCCGACCGGCGTGAGCTCGAACACCACGCCACCGACCTTCAGGGCGGTGGGTCCGTCGATCCAGACGTCGGCCGGCACGATGCGGGTCTGCTCGTTGATCCAGGGCGCGAGGTCGGTGCGCGAGGCCTCCAGGCGCAGGCGCGCGGTGTCGGACTGGATGTACTCGCGCGACGCGCTGTGCGCGATGATCTTCGCCCCCAGCTGCTTGAAGTGCTGCAGGCCGTAGATGTGGTCGGCGTGGTAGTGGGTCAGGATCACGTGGGTGATCGGCTTGTCGGTCCGTTGGCGGATCGCCTGCGTGAGCCGCTCGGCCAGCCGGGGCGAGCCCAGCGCGTCCACCACCACCACGCCCTCGGGGGTGACCACGAAACCGGCGTTGCTGATGAAGTTCTGGTTCCTGGTCGAGCCCAGCTGGGTCAGGCCCTGCACGTAGTAGCTGTGGGGGCCGACCGCCTCCACGGTCATGGCCGGGCCGGTGTCGGCGGCGGGCTGGGCCTGGGCGGCGAAGGTGGCCAGGGCGATCAGGGGCGCAAGCCACCAGCGAAGGGAAAGTCGGGGCACGGGTCGTCTCCAGTAGTCTTGCCTGCTCTTATATCGCAATTTACTTATATTTGAGCGCGGTCGGCTTTGCGGGTCTCACGTTTTCGGGCCGACTGCCGATCTTCAAGGCGAGCCGGCGACATGACCGGCCAGGAGCCCGCATGATCAAGCCCCCTTTGCCGCACAACGAAGCGAAGCGCCTGAAGGCGCTGCGCGACCTGGTGATCCTGGACACGCCGCCCGAGGCGCGTTTCGACCGCATCTCGGCGTTCGCGGCGAAAGAGTTCAACGTGCCGATCGCGCTGGTGTCGCTGGTCGATCACGATCGCCAGTGGTTCAAGTCGTCCTTCGGCCTGGAGGACGTGCAGGAAACGCCGCGCGACATTTCCTTCTGTGGCCACGCGGTGGCGATGGCGAAGACGCTGATCGTGCCCGATGCGCTGGCCGATCCCCGCTTCGCCGACAACCCCATGGTGGTGGGCCAGCCCTATGTGCGCTTCTACGCCGGGGCGCTGCTGCGCCTGCCGTACGGGCAGGTGGTGGGCACGCTGTGCATCATGGACCGGCGCCCGCGCGACTTCGACAAACTGGACGAGGCCATCCTCAACGGCCTGCGCGACCTGGTGGTGGAGGAGCTGTTCCGGCGCGAGGAGGCCGTGTCGTGAGCGCCGCTGCGGGCCGGCCGCAGGTGCTGCTGATCGAGCCCGATGGCCTGGTGCGCGGCACCGTGGCCTCGGTGTGCCGCGAGCTGCAGCTGGTGCGGCTGCAGCAGGCGACCAGCATCGCCCAGGGCGAAAAATGGATGCAGAGCAACGTGGACCACGGCCTGCTGCTCTCGCTGGCCGAGCGCGACGCGGCGCTGGCGCTGCTCACGCGGCTGCGCGCGGGTGAACTGCGTTGCGAGGCCGACATTCCGGTGGCGGTGATGGTGGCCAGCGCCGACGCGGAGCTGGTGGTGCGCCTCAAGGAGCTGGACGTGCGCCGCCTGCTGCTGCAACCCTTTCGCCTGCGCGACGTGGTGCACACGCTGGAGCAGCTCTGGCCGATGCCGGAAATCCTCGTCGCCTGAAGAGGCGCCCTCCAGAACACCGCGGGTCCGGCTTCGCCGGCCCGCAGGTGTTGCCCCCTGGGGGGTGACGCCGCAGGCGGCGCAGGGGGATCCCTCTAGATCGCGAGCGGGTCCACGTCCACCGCGTACCGCACCAATCCACGCGCCTGCGGCAGGCCCCGGCACTCCAGCAAGACCGGTTGCCACGCGCTCAGGAAGCGCTGCAACGCGGCGCGCGAGACGGCCTCCACCAGCAATTGCGCGCGCTCCACGTTGGCCACGCGCTGGATGGTCAGCGGCACCGCTGGGTAGAGCGTGATCTCGTCGCGGTGCGGCAGGCCGTCGGCGGCCTGCGCGGCCGCGTTCAGGTAGGCCTGGGCCGCCTGCTGGGTTTTCGCGTCGGCGCGCAGCAGCGCCTGGTGGCCGAAGGGCGGCATGCCCGCGCTTTCGCGCTCGCCCAGCTGCTGCGCGGCGAAGGCCGGGAAGTCGTGCCGGCGCAGCGCGGCGAACAGCGGGTGCTGCGGCGTCCAGGTCTGCACCCACAGCTCGCTCTCGCTGCCCTGGCTGCTCACGAACACCGCGTCGCGCCCGGCGCGCCCACCGGCCTGCATCAGCAGCGCGAACAGGCGCTCGGGCGCGCGGTAGTCGCTGGCGAACAGGCCCGAGTCGGCGTTGATGCCGGCCACCAGCGTGATGCGGCGGAAGTCGTGGCCCTTGGCGATCATCTGCGTGCCCACCAGCACGTCCACCTCGCCGCTGTGCATGGTGGCGAGCTGCTGTTCCAGGCTGCCCTTGAGGCGGGTCGAGTCGGCGTCCATGCGCGCCACGCGCGCGGGGCCGCCGTCGGGGCGCTTCACGTCGGCCAGCAGGCTGGCAAGTTGCTCTTCCACCTGCTCGGTGCCTTTGCCGATGGGCGCGATATCGAGGTTGCCGCACTCGGGGCAGGCGCGCGGCACGCGCTCGGTGAAGCCGCAGTGGTGGCAGCGCAGCGTGCGGTCCAGCTTGTGGAACACGCGAAAGGCGCTGCAGTGCGGGCAGGCGCTCTTCCAGCCGCAGTCGTGGCAGGCCAGCACCGGGGCGTAGCCGCGCCGGTTGAGCAGCACCATGCATTGTTCGCCACGCGCGATGCGCTCGGCCATCGCGGCCACCAGGGGCGGGGCGAGCACCGCGCCCTTGGGCTGGTGGTTCATGTCGACCAGGCGCAGGCGCGGCAGCGCGCCGCCGCCGATGCGCGCCGGCATGGCCAGGCGCAGGTAGCGGCCCTGGTCGGCCGCGTGCCAGCTCTCCAGCGAGGGCGTGGCCGAGCCGAGCACGACGCGGCAGCGCGCCGCCGCATCGCCCGTCTCGGCCACCAGCGCCTCCGTTTCCACCTTGGCGCGGTAGACCGCGAGGTCGCGCGCCGAATAGCGTGCGCCTTCCTGGCTCTTGTAGCTGGGGTCGTGCTCTTCGTCGACCACGATCAGGCGCAGCCCCGGCAGGCTGGCCAGCACCGCCATGCGCGTGCCCAGCACGATGCGCGCCTGGCCGGTGTGCGCCGCGAGCCAGCCGGCCAGGCGCTGCGCGGGCGTCATGCCGCTGTGCAGGCAGACCAGGGCACCCGCGCCGAACAGGGGCTCGAAGCGCTCGCGAAAGCGCGCTTCCAGCTGCGGCGTGAGGTTGATCTCCGGCACCATCACCAGCACCTGCGCGTCGGCCTGCGCCTGCAGCACGTGCTGCGTGGCCTGCAGGTAGACCTCGGTCTTGCCGCTGCCGGTGGCGCCGTACAGCAGCACCGGGGCCTGCGCGGCTTCCAGCGCCTGCAGGGCCTCGCGCTGTTCGTCGCTCAGGTCCAGGCCGATGTCGGTGGCCGTGCCGTCGGGCGGGGCTTGCGGGGCGCGGGCGGCCTGCTGTTTCTGGCTTTTCTTGAGGCGTCGGGCGAGCTGCACGGTGTTCAGGTCGCGCAGCTGCGGCGGCAGGGCCGCCAGCGACACCTCGCCCAGGCTGCGCTGGTAGTACTGCGCCGCGAAACGCAGCAGCTGGCGCCAGCGCGCGTTGAGCGGCGGCAGGCCTTCGAGCACGCCGGCCACGGTTTTGGTCTGGGCTTCGCTCAGGCCTTCGGGGGGCTGGTCGGGGCATTCCCAGACCACGCCCAGCACCTCCCGGGCACCCAGCGGCACCCGCACCAAGGTGCCCGGTGCGAGCGACAACTCACTCCGGTAAGTCAGGCTGGCGCCCACCCCGCTGTGGGCCGGGGTGGCCACGACGACGCTGGGCCAGAAAGCCATGCTTAGCGCCCATTCCTCAGCTGGACTGTCGGAACGCGCGCTAAGTTGTTGATTTGACAGAGCATCGGAACATATCCAGACTTTTTGTGGATAACTTTGTTGATAGTTTGCCTGCGCGCCGTCGGAAGCCTTGCAAATCAAGGGTTTGCTTAAACTGCCCGCAAAAAAAGCAGAAAATAAAATCTATATGAATCAATAACTTACGAGGCACTTGTAGGATTTGTCTGGCGCCTGGCCGCGGCGGGCCTCATGGCGCACCGCAGCACGAGTTTTGTGCATAAGTAAGGCGTGTCAAGTGACTTTTTCGGCATTATTTGTGTTATGGCCGGTTCAGTCGGCGGCTTTTTGACGCCTTCATGACGCCAGAACGGGGGGCGTTGCATCCGCCGCCCCAAGGGCGCCGGGGCAGGCCAAAAGCCCCGGTCCAGCTGCAAAAACGGGAGCGCTTCAGGCCGCCTGACGCAGCCGCCGGGAATGCGAATGCACCGCATCCACGAGCACCGACACGTGCTCCGGCGGGGTGTGCTGGCTGATGCCGTGGCCCAGGTTGAAGATGTGCGTGGGGCCGGTGCCGGCGCCCTGGTGCGGCCGGCCGAAGCTCTCGAGCACCGCGGCCACCTCGGCCTCGATGCGCTCGGGCGGCGCGAACAGCACGTTGGGGTCGATGTTGCCCTGCAGCGCCTTGCCGTGGGCGCCTTCGCCCACCTGGGCGCGCGCGCGGGCCAGGTTCACGGTCCAGTCCAGGCCCAGGGCGTGGCAGTCGAGGTCCTTCATGTCGTCCAGCCACAGGCCGCCGCCCTTGGTGAAGACGATGCGCGGAATCACCACGCCGCCGTGTTCGCGCTTGAGCTGCGCCAGCACGCGGCGCGTGTAGGCCAGGCTGAAGTCCTGGAACTTGCCGTCGGCCAGCACACCGCCCCAGCTGTCGAACACCATCACGGCCTGGGCGCCGGCGTCGATCTGCGCGTTGAGGTAGGTGGCCACGGCGTCGGCGTTGACGGCGAGGATGCGGTGCATCAGGTCGGGGCGCGCGTACATCAGCGACTTCACGGCGCGGTAGTCGTCGCTGCCGCCGCCTTCGACCATGTAGCAGGCCAGCGTCCAGGGGCTGCCCGAAAAACCGATCAGGGGCACGCGGCCGTTGAGCGCCTTGCGGATCGAGGTGACGGCGTCGAACACGTAGCGCAGCTTGTCCATGTCGGGCACGGCCAGCGCGGCCACGTCGGCCTCGGTGCGCACGGTCTTCTCGAACTTCGGGCCTTCGCCGAGGGCGAACGACAGGCCCAGGCCCATGGCGTCGGGCACGGTGAGGATGTCGCTGAACAGGATGGCCGCGTCCAGCGCGTAACGCTCCAGCGGTTGCAGCGTCACTTCGGTCGCGTAGTCGGTGTTGGTCGCCAGCCCCATGAAGCTGCCGGCCTGGGCGCGCGTGGCGCGGTACTCGGGCAGGTAGCGGCCGGCCTGGCGCATGAGCCAGACGGGCGTGTGGTCGGTGGATTGGCGAAGGCAGGCACGCAGAAAGGTGTCGTTCTGCAGGGGAGCAAAGGGCATGTCGGTATCGGGGACTGGGGTGGGGGGGGGTATCGGGGGATTATCGGCCCCCACCCAGGGCGCAGGCGCAGGTCGGCTACGCCGCGCCGTTCTTGTACTTGATGCCGCAGCCGTAGGCACGGCTGGTGGCCACGCTCACCGGTTTGCCCGAGCGCAGTTCGCCCAGGCCCTGGCGCACGTAGTTGGTGGCCTTCGGGATGTCGTCCACCCGCGCCGAGGGGATGCTGTCGATGCCGCCGGCGTACACCAGCAGGCCCTGCGCATTGACGATGTACATGTGCGGCGTGACGCGCGCGGCATAGGCCTCACCCACCTTGCCGTCCTCGTCCATCAGCGTGGCGGTGGGGCTGGCCTGTTTCTCGGTCATCCAGCGGCCGAGCTGCTGGGGCGACTGGTAGTCGGCGCTGTCGTCGCGCGTGGAGTTGATCGCGAGCCACACCACGCCCTGGGCGGTGGCTTCCTTCTGCAGCGCCTGCATGTTGCCCTGGTAGTGCTTGCGCACGAAGGGGCAGCCCGGGTTGTTCCATTCCAGCACCACGGTCCTGCCCTTGAAGTCCGAGAGCTTGACGGGCTTGCCGGTGGTGTCCTGAAGGCTGAAGTCGGGCGCGGGCTGGCCCACACCGGGGGCCGCGAACGCGGGCGTGACCAGCATCGTGCCCAGGGGCGAAAAGACGGCCAGGGCGAGCAGGGGACGGCGTTGCATGGTGGCACTCCTGAAAACACGGTTGAAGAACAACGGGGCTGGCCTGTCTACAGCCGGGCCAGCGCCGCGCGGACCTCCTCGACACTGAGCACTTCGGTCAGCACCTGCGGGGTCTGGCCGTTCTTGTAGATCGCGTACACCGGCACGCCATTGCGGCCCAGGCTGGCGAGCGCGGCCGTCACGGCCGGGTCGCGGCGCGTCCAGTCGGCGCGCAGCAGGGCCACGTTCTTGCCGGCCATGTCGCCGAGCACGCTGGCGTCGGCCAGGGTGGTGCGTTTGTTGTACTGGCAGGTCACGCACCAGGCGGCGGTGAAGTCCACGAACACCGGGCGGCCCTGCGCGACCAGCTCGGCCTGCGCCTGCGGGCTCCACGGTTGCCAGCTCACGCCCTCGACCGCCGTGGCCACGGCCTGGCCGGGGGTGGGGTCCTGCAGGCGCGTCACGTTCGGGCCGATGGTCCAGCCCAGCCAGGCCAGGCCGACGAGCGAGAGCCCGGCGATCACGGTGCGGCCGCGCCCGCGCAGGCCCAGGGCCCAGACCAGCAGCGCGAGCACCACCAGCAGCATGAGCAGCGCGGCCGCGCCGTCGATGCCGCTTTGCTGGCCCAGCACCCACAGCAGCCAGACCACGGTGGCGAACATGGGGAAGGCCATGAGGTGGCGGAAGGTGGCCATCCAGGCACCCGGGCGCGGCAGCGCGCGCGCCACCGCCGGCACCCAGCTGGCGAGCAGGTAGGGCAGGGCCATGCCCAGGCCGAGCGCGGCGAACACGGCCAGCGCCTGCGCGGCGGGCAGGGCGATGGCCAGGCCGAGTGAGGCGCCCATGAACGGCGCGGTGCAGGGCGAGGCGATGGCGGTGGCCAGCACGCCGGTGAGGAAGGCGTCGGTGGTCGGGTTGCGCGCCTGCAGGCTGGCGATGCGGCTGGGCAGCACGCTGCCGAACTCGAACAGGCCGGCCAGGTTCAGGCCGATCAGGGTGAACAGCACGGCCAGCGCGGCCACCACGCCCGGGCTTTGCAGCTGGAAGCCCCAGCCGAGTTGTTCACCGGCCGCGCGAAGCCCGAGCAGCAGCGCCCCGAGCGCGACGAAGGAGAGCACCACGCCGGCGGTGTAGGCGATGCCGTTGGCGCGGTGGGCGCGGCGGTTGTCGGCGTGCTGGGCGAAGGCCAGGACCTTGATGGCCAGCACCGGGAACACGCAGGGCATGAGGTTGAGGATCAGCCCGCCGAGCAGCGCGCCCAGCAGGGCCGCGCCCAGGGTGAGCGAGGTGGCGCCGACCGCGGGGGTGGCGGCGGTCGCGCGGGCCGCATTGGCGTCCAGTGCGGCCTGCAGCGCCTCGGGCACCGCGGCGGGCAGGGGCGCGGCGGCCGGCCAGGTGCCTTGCACCGGCACGTCCAGGCGCACGCCGGGGCTGCCCGGCCCCTGGCCCGCGGGCGAGGCCTGGGCCACCACCAGCACGAGCCGGTCCGGGCTGTCGCTGCGGTGCGGCGAGAGCGGCACGCGCGCGGTCCAGCGCTCGCCGTCCCAGGCCTGTGTCCAGGGCTGGCCGGGCTCGATCAGGCCGGCGGCCTCGGGGAAAAATTCGAGCGCCTGGCCGCGCCAGGCGGCGGGCAGGCCGTTGAGTGCCACATTCAGGAAGCCGGGCTCGGGGGCGGCGCGGCTGTCCTGCGCCGGCTGGTCCTTGGGCGCGGTCTGGAAGCTGGCGTCGAAGGCGGCGCCGTGCAGGCCGGTGGAGCCGCGCACCGGCAGGCGCAGGGCGAAGCTCCCTTCTTCCGGGATGCATTCCTTGCGGCAGACCAGCCAGGTCGCCTGGAGCTTGACGTCGATGTGGCTGCCGGTGAAACCGGGGTCCACGGTCAGCGGCACCGGCAGCACCACGGTGCCGTCGTAGCCGTAGTTGGCGAGGTTGCCGATCGGGAACTTGCGCGGCGTGGGCCAGGCGATGGCCCCGGCCGTCACGCCCGGCGGCAGCGTCCACTGCAGGTCGGTGGGCAGGCCGGAGTCGCCCGAGTTCTTCCAGTAGGTGTGCCAGTCGGGCGCGTGGGTGATCTGCAGCCCGACCCAGACCGGCTGGCCCGGCCCGGCGCCTTCGGGGGCGTGGGCCAGCAGCTCGGCGCGCGCCTGGTCGCTCTGCACCACGGTCTGCGCGGGCGCCGCGCCCGACAGCAGGCCCTGGGCGGGCACCGAGAGGGGGGCGAGCGCCAGCAGCAGGGCGCCGAGCAGGTGGCGCGTGGCGTGGCGGACCGAGGAAAAGGCGTTGAGGGGCATCGGGCAACAGGCAGGGGGATCGGGGCGGGGCGGTGGCGCCGCCCGTGGGTATGAGAGGCCGGGCGCGCCCAAGTTCCTGGGGCAGGCCGCTCAAATATAAGCGAGCACTGTTTGTCTGTGCGCCGCGACACGCTGGGGGCTTTTCACCCAGGCTTCACAGGGCTTTCATGTTTGGGTACAACCGGGGGCGGACGGGTGGTTGACCAGCATGGAGGGTTTTGTGCATGGGATCGATCGTTGAACGCGCCTTGCTGCCATGGGCGCAAAGAGTCAAGTCGCGGGTGAACCTGCCGGTTCGCCTGAGTTGGGGTGAGCGGGGCTCGTCTTCGCTGTCCCTGGGCGAGTTCGATGCGCCGCAGGTGGAGATCCGGGTGCGCGACGCCTCGGCGCTGCCGCTGCTCATCGACCCCGGCCTGGACACCCTGGGCCAGGCCTATGTGGAGGGCCTGATCGACGTGGAGGGTTCGATGGCGGACATCCTGGCCGTGGCGCACCGCCTGGCCGAGACCGCCGAACCCGATGGCGGCCTGCTCGGGCGCCTGCGCCGGCGCTTCGCCCACACGCGCGAGAGCGACAGCGAGGCCATCCAGTACCACTACGACGTGTCCAACGCGTTCTACGCCCAGTGGCTGGACGAGCGCATGGTCTATTCCTGCGGCTACTTCGAGAACGGCGACGAAACGCTGGACGAGGCGCAGGTCAAGAAGATCGACCACATCCTCACCAAGATCCAGCTGCAGCCCGGCCAGCGCCTGCTCGACATCGGCTGTGGCTGGGGCGCGCTGGTGTTGCGCGCGGCGCAGAAGTTCGGCGCGCACTGCGTGGGTGTGACGCTCTCGAAGAACCAGCACGAGCTGGCGCGCGAGCGCGTGAAGGCCGCCGGCCTGGAAGACCGCATCGACATTCGCCTGCAGGACTACCGCGACGTGAAGGACGGCCCGTTCGACCGCATCACCAGCGTGGGCATGTTCGAGCACGTGGGGCTGAACCACCTGGCGGGGTATTTCGGGCACATCCGCTCGCTGCTCAAGCCCGGCGGCTGGGCCATGAACCACGGCATCACCAGCACCGATCCGCAGGATGGCGAGACGCGGCACGGTGGTGGCACCTTCATCGACCGCTACGTGTTCCCGCAGGGCGAGCTGCCGCACATCGGCACCGTGCTGCGCACCATGCAGGAAGGCGGGCTCGAAGCCTTCGACATCGAGAGCCTGCGCCGCCACTACATGCGCACCACGCAGCTCTGGAGCGAGGCCTTCGAGGCGCGCACGGCGCAGATCAAGCCGCTGGTGGACGAGCGCAAATGGCGCATCTGGCGCGTGTACCTCGCGGGCTGCGCCTGGGCCTTCGAACACGACGAGGTGTCGATCTACCAGGTGATCTGCCGCGCGGCGGGCCAGCCCGCCCAAGGCCTGCCCTGGTCGCGGCGCTTCATCTACCGCTAGCAACGAGCCCGTCCAGAGGCACCGAGGAACCGGCTTTGCCGGACCATAGGTGTCGTCCCCCTTCAGGGGGGAGGCGCCGAAGGCGACGCGGGGGGTGTTTCCTGAAACCCCAGCACCACCCTCCTGGTGGTGGCCGATTTCTTCTCGATCTTGGTGACCACCACGCGGCCGATCTCGGCCGTGTTGGCCACGTGCGTGCCGCCGCAGGGCTGCAGGTCGATCAGCAGATCGCCCTCGCCGATGCGGATGGTGCGCACCGTGCCGCTGCCGCGCGGCGGCGCCACGCTCATGCTCTTGACCAGCGCGGGGTTGGCGTCGAGTTCGGCGTCGGTGATCGCGCCCACGGTCAGCGGGTGCGACTCGGCCACCAGCCGTGCCAGGCCTTGCGTGAGCACCTCCTTGTCGAGCGGGTCGGTCAGGTGCAGGTCCATGCGCGCGTAGTCGGGCGTGATCGAGCAGCCGTTCACCGGCACCGGCACGAGGTGGCAGAGCAGGTGGGTCGCGGTGTGAAAGCGCATCAGGCGGTGGCGGCGGTCCCAGTCGATGCGCGCGGTGACCGGCAGGCCGGCGGCGAGCCGGGTCAGCAGCGCCTCCTGGCCCGGCGCCGGCACGTGCACGATGTCGGCGGTGGCCCGGCCTTCGGCGTCCTTGCCCTTGCGGGTGTCGGCGATCGCGATGGCCGTGCCGTCGGCCAGCGTGAGCGTGCCGGCGTCGCCAGCCTGGCCGCCGCCGAGCGGGTAGAACACCGTGCGGTCGAGCACGATGCCGTGGTCGTCGGTGCGCGCCACGGTGGCGTCGCACTGCTGCAGGTAGGCGTCCTGGCGGAAAAGGTCGTGGGTCATCGCGCCATCTTACGGGGGCGCGCTTAACGCACTTAAGATGCGGGCATGTCCGCCCCATCCCGCTTCTGGTCCGACCTCACCACCGCCGATTTCGCCGCGCTGGACAGCGCGCGCGCCATCGCCGTGCTGCCGGTGGCCGCCACCGAACAGCACGGGCCGCACCTGCCGCTGTCGGTCGACACCGACATCGTCAACGGCGTGCTGCGCGCGGCCTTGCCGCACATCGCCAGCGAGCTGCCGGTGCTGGTGCTGCCCACGCAGGCCGTGGGCTACAGCCCCGAGCACACCGGTTTCGCGGGCACGCTCACGCTCAGGATCGAGACCCTGATGCGGGTGTGGACCGAGCTGGCCGAGTGCGTGGCGGCCAGCGGCGTGAAGAAGCTCGTGCTGTTCAACGCGCACGGCGGCCAGGTGGGCGCGCTCGACCTCGTGGCGCGCGACCTGCGCGCGCGGCTGGGCATGCTGGTCTACAGCGTGAACTGGTTCCACCTGCCGCTGACCGACGCCAAGGGGCACGACCTGAACGCGCTGTTCAGCGCCGAGGAGCACCGCTTCGGCATTCACGCGGGCGAGATCGAGACCTCGCTCATGCTCGCGCTGTCACCCGAGCGGGTGCACCTGCGCGAGGCCGAGCACTTCCGGTCGGCCTCGCAGGGCCGTGCCCAGCGTTTCCCCATCCTGGGCAACGGCAAGAGCGCGAAGCTGGCCTGGCAGATGCAGGACTACAACCCACAGGGTGCCGTGGGCAACGCCGCCGCCGCCAGCGCCGACAAGGGGCAGGCCGTGCTCGAAGCCGCCGGCCGCGCGCTGGCCCAACTCTTGAGCGAGATCGACCGGCTGCCACCGGACACGCTCACCGAGCGCGTCGCCTATCCGCCCAAGGTCTAGCCTCAGGCGTAGGTCATCCAGTCCCTGAACTCTGCCCGGTCCAAGTGTGGCAGTGTGTTGTAGCTCAGCAGCGTGTGGCGCTTGGGGTTGAACTGGAACTCGGTCACCGCGCTGTTGCGGATGCGCAGGTTCAGTTCGATGGTGGCCTCGGGGCTCAGCCCGAGCACATGCCCTACGGCGGTGGAGATCGGCCCGCCGCTGGACACCAGCAGCACGTTCTGGCCGTGGTGGTTCGCGCGCACATGGTCGAGCGCGCCCGTCACGCCGCGCACGAACTCGGTGTAGCTGGGCATGCCTTGCGGGCTCACGGTGCCAGCCATCCACTGCGCGAGGCCGTCGCGCAACAGGCGGAAGTGGTGGCGGTAGAGCTCGGGGGCCTCGGCGGCGCTGCGCGGCTTCTGCAAGGGGTGCGGGTGGATGGCGCGGATCACCGCCTCGCTGTCGTACTCATTCAGGCCGGCCCAGGCCAGGGGTTCGTGTGAGAGCCCCGCGCCTTCGGCGATGCCGGCCCAGGTCTGCTGGTGCCGGCGCAGGGTGCCGGTGATCACGGCGTCGAACACCATCCCGCGCTCGGCCCAGTAGCGGCCCAGCTGCACGCTCTGGCGCTGGCCCATGTCGCTGAGCCGGTCGTAGTCGTCCGAGCCAAACGAGGCCTGGCCGTGGCGCACAAGGTAGAGGGTTCCCATGGCGGCATTCTGTGGCCGCGTGGCGGCCCGACTTTGTCCCGGCAGCGACTGGGCAGCCGCCCGGCAGTCGCGCAGGTGTCTGCCCCCGCAACCGTGACGGATGTCGGTCGCCCGAACTCGCGCGGCTTTGCGGTCTTTTTCCATTGCTAGGCGGCACAGGCCCTGTGCTTCAATCGTCGGCATGTGCGTCTTTTCCCGTTGCCATGCTGTTTGACATGCCCACCCTGCTCGCGATGCGGGTCGGCATCGATGGGCTCACGGCCCTGGCATTTTTTGGCTTGCTGCGCCGCTACCCGACCATCGGGGGGCCGGGCTGGTGGTCGCTGTCGGCCACGGTGTCCATCCTGGGGTCGCTGGGCCTGTGGTTGCGTGGCAGCGTGCCCGACTTCCTCGCCTACGGCGTCGGCAACGCGGCCCTGTGCATCGCGCCCCTGCTGGCCTGGATGGGCCTTCGCAGCCACCTGCAGTTCCTGCAGCCGGTGGCGCGGGTGGCCGCGGCCGGCCTGGTGGCGGCCGCGCTGCAGACCGTGTTCATCTTCGTGTGGGACCTGCCGCAGGCGCGCCAGGCCGTGTTCGCCCTGGCGGTGCTCATCGTCATGGGCATGGCGTACCGGGACATGGTGAGCGCCGACCCGCAGCGGCGCGTGCCCGAGATGCAGGCCCTCAAGCTGCTGACCGCGGTGGAGTTCGTCGCCATGCTGCTGTTCGCCCTGGCCGGGCCGGTGGCGGGCCTGCCGCTGTCGCAGGTGGGGCCGGTCACGGTGTTCTTCTTCCTGCTCGCGGGCCTGCTGCGCGTGGTGCTCTATGGGGCCCTGGTGACCTACCGGCTGCGGCTCGAAGGCGATCGCGCGCGCCAGGGCCTGCTGATCCGCGAGGCGGACTCGCGCGCGCTGATCGAGAACCTCAGTGCCGGGGTGATGGTGTTCCGGCCCAACCACACGCTCTCGAGCATCAACAGCGCGGCGCGCCGCTTCTTCGGCTGGAGCCCGGGTGGCGCCAACACGGCCTTGCCCGAACCGACCGGGCCGGGCTGGCAGATGCTGCGCGAGGACGGCCAGCCCATGCGCCGCCACGACATGCCGTTCGAGCGCGTGCTGGCCACCGGCCAGCCGGTCAAGAGCGTGGTGGTGGGCGTGCCGGTGGGCAACGGCGACGAGGTGCACTGGGCCCTGTTCAATGCCTACCCCGAGAACAACGCCCAGGGCGGTCTGCGCCACGTGGTGCTGACCTTCATCGACATCACCTCGCTCAAGACCGCGCAGGCCGAGCAGAAGACCCTGCAGGCGCAGCTTTCGCAGTCGCAGAAGATGGAGGCCCTGGGCACGCTGGCGGGCGGCGTGGCGCACGACTTCAACAACATCCTGGCCGCGATCCTGGGCAACGCCGACCTGGCGCGGCAGGACCTCACGCACGATGCGCCGGCGCGCGAAAGCCTGCACGAGATCAGCACGGCCGCGCGCCGCGGCCGCGAGCTGGTGCGGCAGATCCTGGCCTTCAGCCGCCAGCAGCCGGCCGAACGCACCCGCGTGGACGTGGGCGCCATCCTGGCCGAGACCTGCAACCTCATGCGGGCAGCCATGCCGCCGCACGTGCAACTGCTGCACGACTGCCACCCCGACACGCCGCCCCTGCTGGCCGACGCCACCCAGCTCGGCCAGGTGCTGATCAACCTGGGCACCAACGCCGTGCACGCGCTCGAAGGCCGCCCGGGGCGGGTCGAGTGCCAGCTCGACGGCCTCAAGGGCCACGACCCCCGGCTGCCCGCCGAGGTGGCCCAGGCCTGCGCCGAAGCCGGGGTGGATGCGGTGCGCCTGCGGGTGAGCGACAACGGCTGCGGCATGACCGAGGCGGTGCGCAGCCGCATCTTCGAGCCCTTCTTCACCACCAAGGTGGTGGGGCGCGGCACCGGCCTGGGCCTGCCGGTGGTGCTGGGCATCGTGCAGGTGCACGGGGGCGCCATCGATGTCGAGAGCCGGCCCGGCAAGGGCACCACCTTCACGCTCTACTTCCCGGCGGCGCCCGATGGTCCGCCCGGGCTGGCCCTTGATCCCGTGGTTGGACATGCGGGGGCCGATCCCGTCACAATGGCCCCTCGCCCACCCGAGGGCGCCGAGACCGCCCTTTTGGAGACCCCCCTCATGGCCGACGCCCCGCCAGCGGACCAGCCCCACATCCTGTACCTCGACGACGACGACACGCTGGTCTTCCTGGTGCGCCGCCTGCTGGAGCGCCGGGGCTACCGCGTGACGTCCTTCACCGACCAGCAACTGGCGGTGAACGCGGTGCGCGAGCAACCCGAGGCCTTCCAGCTGCTGCTGACCGACTACAACATGCCGGGCATGTCGGGGCTGGACGTGGCGCGCGCCGTGCTGGCGATCAACCCCAAGCTGCCGGTGGCCGTCGCCTCCGGCTACATCACCGACGAACTGCAGGCCGAGGCCAAGACGGCCGGCGTGCGCGAGGTGGTGTTCAAGACCGACGCGGTCGAGGCCTTCTGCGAGGTGGTGGCCCGCCTGGTCAAGCCGGACTGACGCCACCGCATCCAAAGGCATCAAGGGTCCGGCTTCGCCGGCCCGAAATGCCGTCCCCCTCCCAGCGCCGAAGGCGCGCCAGAGAGGGGGAAGCCGCCAAGGGCGGCGCAGGGGGAGCCCCTCAATCTTCCACGAACGCTTCCTCGCGCTTGGCCTTGACCGAGGGCAGCAACACCACCACCAGCAGCACCACGGCGA
Organism: Hydrogenophaga sp. GW823-FHT04C09; assembly: GCF_058796355.1. NCBI lineage: Bacteria > Pseudomonadati > Pseudomonadota > Betaproteobacteria > Burkholderiales > Comamonadaceae > Hydrogenophaga > Hydrogenophaga sp. GW823-FHT04C09. Next base: position 58,564 of record NZ_JBXAIO010000012.1, read on the forward strand.
TGGCCAGCAGGCTGGCCGACATCGGGCGCGTGACCAGCACGCTCCAGTCGCCGCGCGAGATCAGCAGCGCGCGCCGCAGGTACTCTTCCATCATCGGCCCCAGGATCAGGCCCAGCAGCAGCGGCGCCGGCTCGCACTTGAGCTTGTGGAACAGGTAGCCGATCACGCCGAAGATGGCGACCATCCAGATCTCGAAGGTGTTGTTGTTCTCCGAGTACACACCCACGGCACAGAACAGCACGATCGCCGGGAACAGCCACTTGTAGGGGATGGTCAGCAGCTTGATCCACATGCCGATCAGGGGCAGGTTGAGCACGATCAGCATCAGGTTGCCGATCCACATCGAGGCGATCAGGCCCCAGAACAGTTCCGGGTTGCTGGTCATGACCTGCGGGCCCGGCTGGATGTTGTGGATGGTCATCGCACCCACCATCAGCGCCATCACGGCGTTGGGCGGAATGCCCAGCGTGAGCAGCGGGATGAAGGAGGTCTGCGCGCCGGCGTTGTTGGCCGACTCGGGACCGGCCACGCCGCGGATGTTGCCCTGGCCGAACGGCACTTCGCCCTTCTTGAGTTTGATCTTCTTCTCGATCGTGTACGAGGCGAAGGCCGACATCAGCGCGCCGCCGCCGGGCAGGATGCCCAGCACCGAGCCCAGGGCCGTGCCGCGCAGCACCGCGGGCGTCATGCGCTGGAAGTCTTCCTTGGTCGGCATCAGGCCCTTGACCTTGGCCGTGAAGACCTCGCGCTGGTCCGACGGCGTGGCCAGGTTGGCGATGATCTCGCCGTAGCCGAACACGCCCATCGCGATGGCGATGAAGCTGATGCCGTCGGTGAGTTCGGGGATGTCGAAGCTGTAGCGCGCCACGCCGGAGTTCACGTCGGTGCCCACCAGGCCGAAGGCCAGGCCGAGCAGGATCATGGCCACCGCCTTGAGCAGCGAGCCCGAGGCCAGCACCACGGCACCGATCAGGCCCAGCACCATCAGCGAGAAGTACTCGGCCGGGCCGAACTTCAGCGCCACTTCGGTCAGCGGCGGCGCGAAGGCCGCGAGGATCAGGGTGCCGGCGCAGCCCGCGAAGAACGAACCCAGACCGGCAGCCGCCAGCGCGGGCCCGGCCCGTCCCTTACGCGCCATCTGGTAGCCGTCGATCACGGTCACCACCGAGGACGCTTCGCCGGGCAGGTTGACCAGAATGGCCGTGGTGGAGCCGCCGTACTGCGCGCCGTAGTAGATGCCGGCCAGCATGATCAGCGCCGCTTCCGGTGGCAGGCCGTAGGTGGCGGGCAGCAGCATGGCGATGGTGGCGACCGGGCCGATGCCGGGCAGCACACCGATCAGCGTGCCCAGCAGGCAGCCGACGAAGGCGTAGATGAGGTTCTGCGCCGTGAAGGCGACGCCGAAACCGATCGAGAGGTTGGTGATCAGATCCATGGTTCTTGTCTGGTGGGGGTCGTGGTCACGCGCATCAGCCGATGAAGGCCGGCCAGATCGGGAAGTTCAGCTTGAGCGCGAGCTCGAAGGCGATGTAGCTGCCGATCGCCAGGACGGTGGCGAGCACGAACACCTCCTTGGCCTTGAACTGGTCGCCCGCCAGGCTGGCGACGAAAGTGAGGGCGTAGATCGCGACGATCAGGCCCATGGCCGGCAGGCCCCAGCTGTGCACACCCACCAGCAGCACGCCGAAGATCAGGTTGGCGCCGATGATGAAGATCAGGGGGCGCCAGGCGATGCGGCCGATCGGCTCGCCATCCTCGGTCTTCACCGTCAGGGCCTTGAGCGTGATCAGCACGCCCATGATGGCGATGAGCACGCCCACCACCAGCGGGAAATAGCCTGGGCCCATGCGGGCACCGGTGCCCACGTTGTAGGTGGTGGCACCCCAGGCGAAGGCCACACCGAACGCGCTGAACAGCACGCCCGAGGCAAAGTCTCTCTGACTCTTGATTCTCACGATGTCTCCTGAAATGGCGTTGATCGCCGGCTCCTGCACAGGGCTCGGCGAGGGCACAAGACGTGCGCCGCGCGATGGTAAGAAGACCGTGGGGGTGTGTGGGTGACCAAAACATTGCCATTTGGCAATGTGGGCCGCTGCCGTCGCGGTGCCGCGTCAGCGGTTGGGTCGCGGCAGTTCGATGACGGCGCGCAGGCCCGGTGCCGCGTTCTCGAAATGCAGGCGCCCGCCGTGCAGGGCCACCACCGCCTGCACGCTGGCCAGGCCCAGGCCATGCCCCGGCGCGTCGTCCGGGTGCAGGCGGTGAAAGCGCGTGCCCAGGCGCGCGAGTTCGGCATCGGGCACACCGGGGCCGTTGTCCTGCACGCTGAGCCGCACGCCATCGGGCAGCTCCTGCGTGCCCACCTGGATCACCGCACCCGGGCCGGCGTACTTGAGCGCGTTGTCGAGCAGGTTGGCCAGCGCGCCGGCCAGCAGGTCGCGGTCGCCGGGCAGTTGCACCTCGTCGGCCGGTTCGTGCCGCAGCACGGCGTCCTGGGCGTCGGCAACGGCCTCGTAGAGTTCCACCACGTCGGCGGCGACCACGTCGAGCGCCACCGGCGTGAAGCTGCGGCGCCGCGCGCCGGCCTCGGCCTCGGCGATCTGCAGCAGTTTCTCGAACACCAGCGTCAGCTCTTCGATCTCGCGGATGGCCGCGCCGATGGCCTCGCGGCGTTGCGCCGGATCGGTGTCGGCCTGCTCCGCGTGGCGCAGGCGCACCAGGATGCGCGTGAGCGGCGTGCGCAGGTTGTGCGCGATGGTGTTGGAGACGTGGCGCACGCCGTCCATCAGCGACTCGATGCGGTCGAGCATGGTGTTGATCTCGCGGTTGAGCAGCGCGAACTCATCGTCCGCGCCCGACTCCGCGACGCGCTCGCGCAACTCGCCGGCCGTGGCGATGCGCTTCGCGGTGAGACGCACCGCGCTCACGCTGCGCTCGAGTTCCTGGCGGAACACGAAGGTGCCGCCGATCAGCAGCAGCACGGCCACGATGCCGGCGGCCGCGCTCGCGCTCGCCACCAGGGACTCGATCAGCTCCTGGTCCCGCAGGTCCTGCCCGACCACCAGCACGCCGCCGTCGGGCAGGGTGCGCGTGACCAGGTAGGCGTTCACGCTGCGCCCGTCGCGCTCCACGCGCCGCTGGGTCGGCCCGGTGTTCGCGGCGGCGTCGGGCGCGCGGTCGAGGTTGCCCGCGAGCCGGTGGCCCTCGCGGTCGGTCAGCAGGTAGATCTCGCTGTCGGAGTCGCGGCCGTCGGTCAGCGCCCGGGTGATGGCCGCGGCCGCGGCCGCGGTGCCGCCCTCGTTCATGTCCGCCATCAGCTGCTGCGCCGACAGGCCGACCTGCCGCGCCATGCGCTGGTGCAGCACGCCGACGGTCTGCAGGTAGACGATGGCCAGGGCGGCCAGCATGGTGACGGCGACCAGGAAACCGTAGGAGAACGCCAGGCGAAAACCGACCGAGCGCCAGAGCCCACCCAGCTTGGCGATCATCCGGCGCGGTCTGGGTCGTCGGCGGCGGCGATGCGGTAGCCGATGCCGCGCACGGTGTGGATCAGCGGCGGCGCACCGCCCGCATCGAGCTTGCCGCGCAGCCGGCTGACCTGCACATCGATCACGTTGGTCTGCGGATCGAACTGGTAGTCCCACACGGCTTCGAGCAGCATGGTGCGGGTCAGCACTTGGCCGGGATGGCTCATCAGGTAGGCGAGCAGGCGGAACTCGCGCGGCTGCAGCGCCACCGGCCGGCCGCCGCGCTCGACATGGCGGCTCGCGAGATCGAGCTTGAGATCGGCCACCTGCAGCGTGCGGATCGCCGGGCCCGGCCGCGAGCGCCGCACCAGGGCCTCGGCCCGCGCGGCGAGTTCGGAGAAGGCGAAGGGTTTGGTCAGATAGTCGTCGCCCCCCGCCTTGAGCCCGCGCACGCGTTCGTCCAGGGCGCTGAGCGCGCTGAGCACCAGCACGGGTGTCTTCTTGCCCAGGCCGCGCAGGGTCGCGAGGATCGAGAGGCCGTCCACCTCGTTGGGCAGCATGCGGTCCAGGATGATCAGGTCCCACTGCTCGCTGGTGGCCCGGCCGAGCGCTTCCATGCCGTCGCGGCAGATCACGACCACGTGGCCGAGCGCGCGGAAACCATTGGCGATGTAGCGCGCGTTGTCCGCGTCGTCTTCCACCACCAGGCAGCGCCACATCACGGTGGCTTCCATCAGGCCTGCGCCCTTTCACTCAGATCGAACATGCGTTGCACTCCGCGTTTTTTGCCGGGTGCCCATTCTGCTTGATCCGCCGCCGCGCGAGATTCAGCCCTCGGCCAGGACGCCGGCCAGCACCGCGCTGTCCACGTTGCCACCGCTCAGGGTGGTGCCCACCACCTGGCCCGGGAGCGCGGCGCGCTCCTGCCAGGCGGCGGCGAAGCTGGCGGCGCCCGCGCCTTCGGCCACGTTGTGGGTGTCGGCGAACAGCATGCGCATGGCCTGCGCGACTTCCGCGTCGCTGACCTGCACGATTCGCTCCAGGTGCGGCCGCAGCACCTCGAGCGCGGCGGCGTCGGCCACGCGGCAGGCCATGCCATCGGCCAGTGTGGTGGTCACGGGCGCTTCGACCACCCGGCCTTCGGCCAGTGAAACCGCGTAGGTGGTGGCGTGGGCGCTGACCACGCCGACGATGCGCACGGGGTGCCGCAGCGCCAGCTTGGCGGCGATCGCCGAGCACGCGCCCGATCCCTGGCCGATCGGTACGTAGACGATGTCGAGCGCCGGCACGGCGCGAAAGAATTCCCACCAATAGGTGCTCACGCCCCGCAGCAGATCGGGGTGGAAGCTTGGCACCATGTGCGCGCCGCGTGCGGCGGCGAGCTCGATGGCGTGCTCGCGGCTGGCCTGGAAGTCGTCGCCGTGTTCGATCAGCGTGACGCCGAGCGCGCGCATGGCGGCGTTTTTCTCCACCGAGTTGCCGCGCGGCACGACGATGGTGCAGGCCACGCCATGCGCGCGCGCGGCCCAGCCGATGCTCTGGCCGTGGTTGCCGCGCGTGGCGCTGATGACCTCGCGCGGCAGCTCGCCGCGCGCCTTGAGCTGGTCGAAGTAGGTCAGCCCGCCGCGGATCTTGAACGCGCCCGCCGGTGTGTGGTTCTCGTGCTTGACCCAGCAGTGGGTGCCCAGGCGCGCGCTGAGCGTGGCCCAGCGGTACTGTGGTGTGGGGCCGAACTCGCGGTAGACCACCTGCGCGGCGGCCTCGATGTCGTGCAGGGTGGGCAGCAGGTGGTTCATGGCGGGGACAGCAGGCTGAGCCGGCCGTGGGCCGGGGTGTCGAGCTCGGCCGCGAGGCCGGCCGGTCCGTCGCTCACGGTGATGCCCGGCAGGCCCACGGCCTGCAAGGCCGCGCGCAGCCCGGCGGCGCCCGCGTGGCGCAGGTGCAGGCGGCGCAGCGCCACGCCGCTGGCCGGCATGTGCCGTGTGGGGTGGGTGCCGCTCCACTGGATCAGCGTGGGCAGCGCGCCGTTGAAGAGGCGTTGGCCGTCGTCGCGCACGCTGATGCGCCATTGCAGCAGGCCCTGCGGTGTCTGGCGCGAGGCGCTGACGACCGGGCCGCGCTGGATGCCGATGGCGCGCAGCGCCGCGAGGGCGGCATCGATGTCGGCGACGCGCGCCACCCAGTGCACCAGTTGCGGCCCCTGGCGCTGCAGGCGCTGTTGGAGCGCGGGGTCGTCGAGGTCGAACCAGCGGCGCTGGCCCGGTGCGCGGCCGGGCGTGGCGCGCGGGTCGATGGCGATGACCTCCAGGTAGGCCTCGGGTGCCTCATCCCCGTCGAGCCGAAGCAGGCGGTTGTGGGTGCCGAACAGCGGGTGTTCCCCGCCCGGGCCGGGCGTGATGCCCAGCGTGGCTTCGCACCAGGCCACGCCCTCGTCGAGCGTGCGCGCGGCCACCACCAGGTGGTCGATCTGCGCCCGGGGCTCAGCCATGGCCTCTCCCGGAGGTCACAGCGTCACCTCGCCGTCGATGCAGGTGACGGAGGCGCCGCCGACCCAGATGGTGCCTTCGGCGTCGCGGTGGATGTGCACGCGCCCGGCGCGCGCCATGGCCGTGCCTTGCGCGGCGACGTAGTCCGGTGGCGCCATGCCCGCGCCGATCAGCCATTGCGCCACGGCGGCGTTGAGGCTGCCGGTCACCGGGTCTTCGCTCAGCGTCTGGTGGCCGTGGAAGAAAGCGCGCACCTCGAAGGCGGTGTCCGAGCCGGCGGGTTGCGGGCCGACGAGGCCGATCTCCAGCCCGGCGAGCACCTGCGCATCGGGCCGCACCGCGAGCACCTGCTCGGCCGAGCGCAGCATCACGCCGCGCCAGGGTGGGCCGTTCTCGCACCAGGCGTGCGCCACGATCTCATCGCGCGCCAGGCCCAGGCCGCGCGCGATCAGGGCCACGTCGGCCTCGTCGAGCGGGCCGCTGCGCCGCAGCGGCGGCGCGGCAAACGCGAGGCGCTCGCCATCGCGCCGGATGCGCACCAGGCCCACGCCGCATTCCTGCACCACGTGGGCTTGGGCCCGGGGCTGGCCGCCGGCCTGCAGCCAGGCGTGGCAGGTGCCCAGCGTGGGGTGGCCCGCGAAAGGCAGTTCCCGGCCGGGGCAGAAGATGCGCACGCGGTAGTCGGCACCGGCCGCGTGGCCTTCGTCGGTGGGCGGCAGCACGAAGGTGCACTCCGAGAGGTTGGTCCAGTCGGTGAACTGCTGCATGGCCTCGGTGCTCAGGCCGGTGCCGTCGAGCACCACGGCCAGCGGGTTGCCGCGGTAGGGTGTTTCGGTGAACACGTCGACTTGCTTGAAGGGGCGTTGGGCCATGGGAAGGTTCTCCGGGTTCGTCAGGACAGGGGCAGGTCGAGCACGCCGCGGCTCGCGGGCCGGGCCAGCCAGCCGGCGTACCAGCGTTCGAGGTGCGGCCACGCGGGGCGCGGCTGCGGCAGGCCCCACCAGCGGTGCACTTCGCAGGCGATGGGGATGTCGGCCATGGTGAGCGCATCGCCGGCCATGAAGGCCTGGCGCGACAGGTGCTCGTCGAGCAGGGCGAACAGCGGCTCGGTGGCGGCGACCGATTGCGCGATCACCTGGGCGTTGCGCTGCGCGGCCGGTGTGCGGATCCACTGCTTGAAGCCCGGGCTGCCCGCGGGGTTGAGCGTGGTCTGCTGCCAGTCCATCCAGCGCTCGGCATCGAAGCGTTGTCGCAGATCGCTCGGGTAGAGCCGGTTCTCGCGCGCGCACAGGTAACGCACGATGGCGTTCGATTCCCAGAGCGTGAAGTCGCCGTCCTGCAGCAGCGGCACCAGGCCGTTGGGGTTGCGCGCGCGGTAGCCGGGCGTGTCCACGACGCCGTGGGCCAGGCCGGCGTCGGTGCGCGGCAGGTCGAGGCCGAGCACCTGCGCGCACAGCACGACCTTGCGCACGTTGATCGAGCTCAGCCGGCCCCACAGCTGCAGCATGGGCTCAGGCCTTCGGTTGTTCGCGAATGGCCTGGGCCAGCGCGGTGATGCCGATGCGGATCTGCTCCACGCTGGCGGTGACGAAACTCAGGCGCAGGCTGCGTGGATCGGGTTCGTCGGCGTAGAACGCGGCGCCGGGCACGAAGGCCACGCCCTTGTCCACCGCGCGTGGCAGCAGGTCGATGGCGTTCATGCCTTCGGGCAGGCGCACCCAGAGGAACATGCCGCCGTCGGGCGAGTTCCACTGCACGTCCAGGCCCTGCATCTCCTGCGCCAGACTGGCCAGCATGGCCGCGCACTGGCTCTTGTAGAGCGCGCGGATGGTGGGCACATGGCGGTCCAGGAAACCGTCCTTGAGCACCTCGGCCACCATGCGCTGGTTGAAGCCGGGGCTGTGCAGGTCGGCTGCCTGCTTGGCTTGCAGCAGCTTGGGGAAGACCGCCTTGGGCGCGACGATGAAACCCAGCCGCAGGCCGGGCGCGAGCACCTTGGAGAAAGAACCCAGGTAGATGCAGCCGTCGGGGTTGCGCGCGCTCAGCGGCAGCGGCGGCGGCGCGTCGAACCAGAGGTCGCCATACGGGTTGTCTTCCACGATCGGCAGGCCGTGCGCGGCCGCGCTGGCCACCAGCGCGGCGCGGCGGGCCTCGCTCATGCTGCGGCCGGTGGGGTTCTGGAAGTTGGGCAGCACGTAGAGGAAACGCGCGCGGTTCGCGCCGCTGCCCACCCGGCGTTCGAGGTCACCCACGTCGACGCCCTCGGCGTCACTGGCCACGGCTTCGATGATGGGCTCCATGGGGGTGAAGGCCTGCAGCGCGCCAAGGTAGGTGGGCGTTTCCACCAGCACGCGGCTGTCGGTGTCGATCAGCACCTTGGCCACCAGGTCCAGGCCCTGCTGGCTGCCGGTGGTGATGAGCACCTGGGCCGGATCCACTTCCCAGGGCAGTTGCGCCGCCACGGCCTCGCACAGCGGGCCGTAGCCTTCGCTGGCCGAGTATTGCAAGGCCGCCAGGCCGTCTTCGCGCAGCACCTTGGCGCAGGCGTCGGCGAACGCGCTCACCGGGAAGGTCTTGGGCGAGGGCAGGCCGCCGGCGAAACTGATGATGCCGGGCTTCTCCGTGACCTTGAGGATCTCGCGGATCACCGAGGGGTTCATGCGCGCGGCGCGGCGGGCCAGCGTCCAGGGCATGGCGGTGGTGGGCGTGGTGGGCAGGTCGTTGGGTTTCATGAAGGTCTCCGTTCAAACGTGTTCGGTGGGCGCGCTGGCGTGTACCGGCATTTTCTTTCCAATGAAGACGGTGGCGATCACCGCGATCGCAAAACCCAGCGAGACGGCGTCGAGCCGTTCGCCGAGCAAGGGCACGGCGAACAGCATGCCGAGAAAAGGCTGCACCAGCTGCACCTGGCTCACGCGCACCGTGCCGCCCAGGGCCAGGCCGCGGTACCAGGCGAAGAAACCGATCCACATCGAGAACACGGCGGTGTAGGCGAAGCCCCACCAGGCCGAGGCCTGCAGCACCGCCTGCGGCCGGGTCAGGGTGGCCAGGGGCAGGGTGAGTGGCAGGGCGATCACCAGGGCCCAGCAGATGACGTGTTCGGCGCGCATGCGCTGCGACAGGCGCGCGCCGTACGCATATCCCACGGCGGCGCACAGCATGGCGGCGAGCAGCAGCGCATCGGCCGGATGCAGTGTGAGGCCGGCACTGCCCGAGCGCAGCACCGCAAAGCCCACCACCAGCGCGCTGCCCAGGGCGGCGCAGGCCCAGAAGCCGACGGAGGGCCGCTGGCGGTGCAGCAGCGCGCCCACCGCCGCCGTGGCCAGCGGCAGCACACCCACGATCACGCTGGCGTGCACCGCTTCCACATAGCGCATGGCCACCGAGGTGAACAGCGGAAAACCGAACACCACCCCGGCCGAGGTGATGGCCAGCGGCAGCAGGTCTTCGCGGTGCGGCAGCGGCGCGCGCGTGGCGACCAGGAAGGCGATCGACAGCAGGGCCGCCACCACGGCGCGGCCCAGCGCGACGAACACGCCGGACATCTGGGGCGCATCGACCGAGCCCACGGCCAGCCGCGTCATGGGCAGGGTGAGCGCGAAGATCACCACGCCCAGCAGGCCGAGCATCAGCCCCTTGTTGGCAGGCCGGTCGATCCAGCGCGGTGCGGGCAGGCTGTGGGTGGTCATACAGTGAGCATCCAGAGGGCGGTGGCCACCAGCACGGCGGCCAGCACGCGGTTGAACCAGACCAGGCGCGTGCCCTGCGTGAGCCACTGGCGCAGCAGCGAGCCGGCGACCGCGTAGGTGAGGTTGCTGGTGAAGGCGAAGAACACCATCACCACGCAGATGATGGCCAGCCGCTGGCCCGGGTTGGGCGCGGGCTGCCCGGCGGCGTTGACCACCCAGCCGGCGGTGAGCGTGAGCGCCAGCATCCAGGCCTTGATGTTGAGGAACTGCAGGCCCACGCCCTGCAGGAAGCTGACGTTCAGGCGCGAGGCGTCGACCTCGGAGAGCTTGGAGGCGCCCGCCAGTTTCCAGGCCAGCCACAGCATGTAGGCCACGCCCAGCAGCTTCACGCCCCAGCGCAGCGCCGGCACACCCAGCACCAGCGCGCCCAGGCCGAGGCCGCAGGCCAGCATGAGCAGCGTCCAGCCGGTGGGCACCGCGAAGCAGAAGCGCAGGGCGCGCCGCAGGCCCAGGTTGGCCGCGAGGGCGGTGGACAGCGTGGTGTTTGGCCCCGGCGAAAAACTCATCGCGGTGCAGAACAGCAGCAGGGCGGTCAGCTCGGTGGCGCTCATGAAGATCGGAGGGATGGGCTTGTCAACACGGGAGGTTCAATGTACGCTTTTGCGCCAGTACACAACCAATACAGTTGACCGGCGCAGTTGCGAGTCTGTATTGGTCGATGCGACAGTACAGGCGCTGGAAGGATGCCCCCGACATGCTGATGAAGACCCCCGCACAATCCCTGACCGAGCAGCTCGCCGTGCGCTTCGCCGACCGCATCCGCAGCCGCCTGCTGGCGCCCGGTGCGCGCCTGCCCTCGGTGCGCCAGTGCGCGCTGCAGCACGGCGTGAGCCCCTCCACCGTGGTGGCCGCCTACGACCAGCTGCTCGCGCAAGGCCTGGTGCAGGCGCGCAAGAACCGGGGCTTCTTCGTGCGCGAAATGCCCACGCCGCGCGCCGACGGTCAGTCGAGCGAAACCAAGGCCGCTGCCGCGAGGGCCGGCGGCGGAGCGTCGCCCATCAACGCGACGGCGCTGATCCGCGGCATGTTCCACAAGGTCAGCAACAAGCCGCACCCGGGCATGGGCGTGTTCCCGCCCGACTGGCTGGAGTCGACCTTCATGCCGGCCGCCGTGCGCAAGGTCACCGGCACGCGCGCCTTGCAGGACTTCTCGCTTCAATACGGCGAGCCGATGGGCGACAGCAGCCTGCGCCGGGTGTTGTCGCAGAAGCTGGCCTCGCTCAACGTGCACGCCGATGCCGAGCACATCATCACCACCGTGGGCGCCACACACGCGCTGGACATCGTGAGCCGCACGCTGCTGCGCGCGGGCGATCCGGTGATGGTGGAGGAGCCCGGCTGGGCGGTGGAGTTCGCGCGGCTGGCCGCGCTGGGCATGCGCATCCTGCCGGTGCCGCGCCGCGCCGACGGGCCCGACCTGGAGGTGATGGCGAAGTACTGCGAGGTGCACCAGCCCAAGCTGTACGTGAGCGTGAGCGTGTTCCACAACCCGACCGGTTACTGCCTGTCGCCCGGCAGCGCGCACCGCCTGCTGCAGCTGGCCAACCGGCACAACTTCCACATCGTCGAGGACGACACCTACAGCCACATCGCGCCCGAACACGCCACGCGCCTGACCGCGCTCGACGGCCTGCAGCGCACCATCTACGTGAGCGGCTTCGCCAAGATCCTCGCGCCCAACTGGCGCATCGGTTACCTGGCCGCGCCGCCGGCGCTGGTGGAGCCGCTGCTCGACACCAAGCTGCTGTCCACGCTGACCACACCCTCCTTGCTGGAAAGGGCGCTGGCGCTGTGCATCGAGCAAGGCCAGTTGCGCCGCCACGCCGAGCGCATCCGCACCCGGCTCGATGCCGCGCGGGCGCGCAGCGTGAAGCTGGCGCTGGGCGCGGGCTGCAGCTTCGCGGCCGAGCCGGTGGGGCTGTTCGGCTGGGTCGACACCGGGGTGGACACCGACGCGCTGGCGCAGCGCATGCTGGACGAGGGCTACCTGATCGCGCCCGGTGCGCTGTTCCATGCCGCGCGGGCGCCCAGCACCCTCATGCGCATCAACTTCACGACCACGCAGGACGCGGCGTTCTGGCGTGTGTTCTCGCGCCTGAAGGCCTCGGGCTGAGCCCTGGGGCTGGCTAGAGCTTGGTGTCGAACAGGTCGCGGCCGCGCGCCTGCAGGATGTCCGCCAGCGCGCGGTCGATCTGGCGCGCTTCGGCCTGCATCAAGGGCAGGGCGCGCGCGAACAAGTGCCAGTCGCCCGACCGGGCGGCCAGCTCCAGGCCCTTGGCCAGGCGCGCGCCACGCTCGGCGGTCATGCTGCCCAGCGAGCCCTTGAGGCCGTGCGCGTGGGCCACGGCCGCGGCCGAATCGCGTGTCTGAAGCGCCTTCTGCAATTCGCTCTGGCGCGAAGCCAGGTCGGCGCGCATGGCCTGGGCCAGTTGCCCCAGCGTCTCTTCGTCGCCATCCAGGCGGCGCAGCAGTTTCTCGACGTCCAGCGCCTCCAGGTGCGTGGCGGCGGCGCGCGAGCCCGACACGGCGCTGGGGACGACGGGGGCGGGGATGGTCACCGGGGCCGGTGCGGGTGTGGCCGGGGCTTGCTCGGGCTCGGCCAGGCCGTCGTCGAGCTTCAGCACCCGGTCCATTTCCTTGATGAGCGCCTGCGGGCTGACCGGCTTGGCGGTATAGCCATCCATGCCGGCGGCCAGGCAGGCTTCGCGGTCGCCCGGCATGGCATTGGCCGTCACGGCCACGATGGGCGTGCGGGGCAGCTTGCGGCGGGTCTCGATGTCGCGGATCTCGTGCGTGGCCTGCAGGCCGCTCATGCCAGGCATCTGCACGTCCATCAGCACCAGGTCGATGCCGCCCTGTTCCCATTGGGCGATGGCGTGCACGCCACCGCGCGCCACGCGCACGATGCAGCCCAGGCGCAGCAGCAACTGCCGCATCATCAGTTCGTTGACCGGGTGATCTTCGGCCAGCAGCACCACCAGGCCGACATAGCGGGCACCGGCCTGCGCGACTTCCTGCAGCTCGGCCGAGGCGCTGAGCGGGCTCTGGTCCAGCTCGCGCAAGGGCAGGGTCAGGGTGAAGGTGCTGCCTTCGCCGGGGTCGCTCTGCAGGTCGATCTCGCCGCCCATGAGCCGGGCCAGCTGCGCGCAGATCGCCAGACCCAGGCCACTGCCGCCATAGGGGCGCGCGGTGGAGGCGTCGGCCTGCGTGAAGGCGTCGAAGACGGTGGCGTGGTGTTCGCGCGCGATGCCCACGCCGCTGTCGCGGACCTGCAGCTGCAGCCGCTTCGGGGCCTGGCCCGCGGGCTCGATCGGCTGGATGCGCACCTCGATCCGGCCGCCGCGGGGCGTGAACTTGAGCGCGTTGGAGAGCAGGTGGTTCAGCACCTGGCGCAGGCGCACCGCATCGCCCATCACCCATTGGGGCAGGGTCGGTGGCAGTTCGAAGCGGAAGTCCAAAGCCTGTTCGCCCGCCTGCTCGGCGTACGGCACGATGGCCTGTTCCAGGGCCTGGTGCAGGTCGAAGCGCACGTTCTCGATGTCGAACTGGCCGGCTTCGATGCGGGAGAGATCCAGCAGGTTGTTGAGCAGGTCCAGCAACTCGTGCGCCGAGTTGTCCATCAGCGCCAGCCAGCTGGACTGGTCCCCATTGAGCGGCGAATCCATCAGCATGCGCGTGAGGCCCATGAACGCGTTGAGGGGCGTGCGCACCTCGTGGCTGATGTTGGCCAGGAATTCGCTCTTGGCCCGGCTGGCCTGTTCGGTCAATTCGCGGGCGCGCTCGCCATCCTGCTCGATGCGCTTGCGCTCGCCGATGTCGGCCAGGGTGCCCATGAGCCGCAGGGGCTGGCCCTTGCTGTCGTGCTCGGCGACCATGGCGTGCGTTTCGACCCAGCGCCAGCCTTCGGAGGCGCGCACCCGGTGCTGCACCACGGCGCGCTGGCTGCGGCCTTCGAGCAAGGCCATCACCTGCACGCGCAGCGGCTCGATGTCGTCGGGGTGCAGGCGCGCGCGCAGGTCGATCGCCTCCCAGTAGCCGTCGGCGGCGATGTCGCCGAGCAGTTCGCCCCAGCGCGCCGTCAGGAACACCTGGGTGGCGGGCAGTTGCCAGTCCCACAGTGCCAGGCCGGCGGCATCTACCGCGAGTTGCAGGCGGTCGCGCGCTTCGTCCAGCGCCTCCTCGGCCAGCAGGCGGCTGTTGGATTCGCGGTGCGCGGTGCTGCGCAGGCGGTCGAGCTC
>NZ_JBXAIO010000012.1:77500-80000 GCF_058796355.1 Hydrogenophaga sp. GW823-FHT04C09
CTCGAGGAAAAGACATCAACCGAGATTCCGAAAGTAGTGGCGAGCGAAATCGGAAGAGCCTGTTAGTGATAGCACAAGACTTAACGGAACGCTTTGGAAAGGGCGGCCATAGCGGGTGATAGCCCCGTACGTGAAAAGACCTGTGTGGTACTGAGCTAACGACAAGTAGGGCGGGACACGAGAAATCCTGTCTGAATATGGGGGGACCATCCTCCAAGGCTAAATACTCATCATCGACCGATAGTGAACAAGTACCGTGAGGGAAAGGCGAAAAGAACCCCGGGAGGGGAGTGAAATAGATCCTGAAACCGCGTGCTTACAAAAAGTAGGAGCCTCGAAAGGGGTGACTGCGTACCTTTTGTATAATGGGTCAGCGACTTACATTCAGTGGCAAGGTTAACCGAATAGGGAAGCCGTAGAGAAATCGAGTCCGAATAGGGCGATTCAGTCGCTGGGTGTAGACCCGAAACCAAGTGATCTATCCATGGCCAGGATGAAGGTGCCGTAACAGGTACTGGAGGTCCGAACCGACTAGTGTTGCAAAACTAGCGGATGAGCTGTGGATAGGGGTGAAAGGCTAAACAAACTTGGAAATAGCTGGTTCTCTCCGAAAACTATTTAGGTAGTGCCTCAAGTATTACCGTCGGGGGTAGAGCACTGTTTTGGCTAGGGGGTCATGGCGACTTACCAAACCAAGGCAAACTCCGAATACCGATGAGTACAGCTTGGGAGACAGAGCACCGGGTGCTAACGTCCGGACTCAAGAGGGAAACAACCCAGACCGCCAGCTAAGGTCCCTAAAATTGGCTAAGTGGGAAACGAAGTGGGAAGGCTAAAACAGTCAGGATGTTGGCTTAGAAGCAGCCATCATTTAAAGAAAGCGTAATAGCTCACTGATCGAGTCGTCCTGCGCGGAAGATGTAACGGGGCTAAGCCAGTTACCGAAGCTGCGGATTTGCAATTTATTGCAAGTGGTAGGAGAGCGTTCTGTAAGCCTGTGAAGGTGTCTTGTAAAGGATGCTGGAGGTATCAGAAGTGCGAATGCTGACATGAGTAGCGTTAAAGGGGGTGAAAAGCCCCCTCGCCGTAAGCGCAAGGTTTCCTACGCAACGTTCATCGGCGTAGGGTGAGTCGGCCCCTAAGGCGAGGCAGAGATGCGTAGCTGATGGGAAACAGGTCAATATTCCTGTACCGATTACAAGTGCGATGTGGGGACGGATCTTAATAGGTTATCCGGCGGTTGGATGTGCCGGTTTAGACAGATGTAGGCGACACGTAGGCAAATCCGCGTGTCATATACCGAGGCTGTCGATCGAGCGAGCTTGCTCGCGAAGTAACTGAACGAGGTCCCAGGAAAAGCCACTAAGCTTCAGCTTGTAATTGACCGTACCGCAAACCGACACTGGTGCGCGAGATGAGTATTCTAAGGCGCTTGAGAGAACTCAGGAGAAGGAACTCGGCAAATTGACACCGTAACTTCGGAAGAAGGTGTGCCCTAGTAATGTGATGAGAACATCTGAGCATGAATGGGTTGCAAAAAATTGGTGGCTGCGACTGTTTATTAAAAACACAGCACTCTGCAAACACGAAAGTGGACGTATAGGGTGTGACGCCTGCCCGGTGCTGGAAGATTAATTGATGGGGTGCAAGCTCTTGATCGAAGTCCCAGTAAACGGCGGCCGTAACTATAACGGTCCTAAGGTAGCGAAATTCCTTGTCGGGTAAGTTCCGACCTGCACGAATGGCGTAACGATGGCCACACTGTCTCCTCCTGAGACTCAGCGAAGTTGAAATGTTTGTGATGATGCAATCTCCCCGCGGAAAGACGGAAAGACCCCATGAACCTTTACTGTAGCTTTGTATTGGACTTTGAACAGATCTGTGTAGGATAGGTGGGAGGCTTTGAAGCAGGGTCGCTAGATCTTGTGGAGCCAACGTTGAAATACCACCCTGGTGTGTTTGAGGTTCTAACCTAGGTCCATTATCTGGATCGGGGACAGTGCATGGTAGGCAGTTTGACTGGGGCGGTCTCCTCCCAAAGTGTAACGGAGGAGTTCGAAGGTACGCTAGGTACGGTCGGACATCGTGCTAATAGTGCAATGGCATAAGCGTGCTTAACTGCGAGACTGACAAGTCGAGCAGATGCGAAAGCAGGACATAGTGATCCGGTGGTTCTGTATGGAAGGGCCATCGCTCAACGGATAAAAGGTACTCTGGGGATAACAGGCTGATACCGCCCAAGAGTTCATATCGACGGCGGTGTTTGGCACCTCGATGTCGGCTCATCTCATCCTGGGGCTGTAGCCGGTCCCAAGGGTATGGCTGTTCGCCATTTAAAGAGGTACGTGAGCTGGGTTTAAAACGTCGTGAGACAGTTTGGTCCCTATCTTCCGTGGGCGCTGCAGATTTGAGGAAGCCTGCTCCTAGTACGAGAGGACCGGAGTGGACGCACCTCTGGTGTACCGGTTGTCACGCCAGTGGCATTGCCGGGTAGCTAAGT
>NZ_JBXAIO010000012.1:82500-105924 GCF_058796355.1 Hydrogenophaga sp. GW823-FHT04C09
ACCAGACCCACCATCCCCTCCAATGAGCGCAAGTTATCCTGGGGGATTAGCTCAGCTGGGAGAGCACCTGCTTTGCAAGCAGGGGGTCGTCGGTTCGATCCCGTCATCCTCCACCAAAACAACGTTGCTCCGGTGACGTTCTTGTCTGATAAATCTACATCAAAGCATCTTGGCCAGTCTGGTTGAGGATGTTTTGATGTTGATTGATATCCATCGATTGACAGGCGATCGCAAGATCGCCACGGCTGTTCTTTAAAAATTCATAGAGTCGAATCAGCGTTGCTGATGGAAAGCACATATTCGTAAAGGTTTCATGTGCACCGTGCCATCAGCAACATTTTTTGATTGCGTCAACGAATATTCAATTTGATCGAAAGATGCGAATTGAAACGGCATAACGCGTCAGGTGAAAGACCTGACAGACATTTGCTTGATGTGATTTTGTATCTTGTTGGGTTGCGAGACCTGGTGAGATGTCAAAGTTATAGGGTCAAGTGAATAAGAGCACGTGGTGGATGCCTTGGCGATGATAGGCGACGAAGGACGTGATAGCCTGCGATAAGCTTCGGGGAGCTGGCAAATTAGCTTTGATCCGGAGATTTCCGAATGGGGAAACCCACCTAGCAGTAGGTATCGCATGATGAATACATAGTCATGCGAGGCGAACCGGGTGAACTGAAACATCTCAGTAGCTCGAGGAAAAGACATCAACCGAGATTCCGAAAGTAGTGGCGAGCGAAATCGGAAGAGCCTGTTAGTGATAGCACAAGACTTAACGGAACGCTTTGGAAAGGGCGGCCATAGCGGGTGATAGCCCCGTACGTGAAAAGACCTGTGTGGTACTGAGCTAACGACAAGTAGGGCGGGACACGAGAAATCCTGTCTGAATATGGGGGGACCATCCTCCAAGGCTAAATACTCATCATCGACCGATAGTGAACAAGTACCGTGAGGGAAAGGCGAAAAGAACCCCGGGAGGGGAGTGAAATAGATCCTGAAACCGCGTGCTTACAAAAAGTAGGAGCCTCGAAAGGGGTGACTGCGTACCTTTTGTATAATGGGTCAGCGACTTACATTCAGTGGCAAGGTTAACCGAATAGGGAAGCCGTAGAGAAATCGAGTCCGAATAGGGCGATTCAGTCGCTGGGTGTAGACCCGAAACCAAGTGATCTATCCATGGCCAGGATGAAGGTGCCGTAACAGGTACTGGAGGTCCGAACCGACTAGTGTTGCAAAACTAGCGGATGAGCTGTGGATAGGGGTGAAAGGCTAAACAAACTTGGAAATAGCTGGTTCTCTCCGAAAACTATTTAGGTAGTGCCTCAAGTATTACCGTCGGGGGTAGAGCACTGTTTTGGCTAGGGGGTCATGGCGACTTACCAAACCAAGGCAAACTCCGAATACCGATGAGTACAGCTTGGGAGACAGAGCACCGGGTGCTAACGTCCGGACTCAAGAGGGAAACAACCCAGACCGCCAGCTAAGGTCCCTAAAATTGGCTAAGTGGGAAACGAAGTGGGAAGGCTAAAACAGTCAGGATGTTGGCTTAGAAGCAGCCATCATTTAAAGAAAGCGTAATAGCTCACTGATCGAGTCGTCCTGCGCGGAAGATGTAACGGGGCTAAGCCAGTTACCGAAGCTGCGGATTTGCAATTTATTGCAAGTGGTAGGAGAGCGTTCTGTAAGCCTGTGAAGGTGTCTTGTAAAGGATGCTGGAGGTATCAGAAGTGCGAATGCTGACATGAGTAGCGTTAAAGGGGGTGAAAAGCCCCCTCGCCGTAAGCGCAAGGTTTCCTACGCAACGTTCATCGGCGTAGGGTGAGTCGGCCCCTAAGGCGAGGCAGAGATGCGTAGCTGATGGGAAACAGGTCAATATTCCTGTACCGATTACAAGTGCGATGTGGGGACGGATCTTAATAGGTTATCCGGCGGTTGGATGTGCCGGTTTAGACAGATGTAGGCGACACGTAGGCAAATCCGCGTGTCATATACCGAGGCTGTCGATCGAGCGAGCTTGCTCGCGAAGTAACTGAACGAGGTCCCAGGAAAAGCCACTAAGCTTCAGCTTGTAATTGACCGTACCGCAAACCGACACTGGTGCGCGAGATGAGTATTCTAAGGCGCTTGAGAGAACTCAGGAGAAGGAACTCGGCAAATTGACACCGTAACTTCGGAAGAAGGTGTGCCCTAGTAATGTGATGAGAACATCTGAGCATGAATGGGTTGCAAAAAATTGGTGGCTGCGACTGTTTATTAAAAACACAGCACTCTGCAAACACGAAAGTGGACGTATAGGGTGTGACGCCTGCCCGGTGCTGGAAGATTAATTGATGGGGTGCAAGCTCTTGATCGAAGTCCCAGTAAACGGCGGCCGTAACTATAACGGTCCTAAGGTAGCGAAATTCCTTGTCGGGTAAGTTCCGACCTGCACGAATGGCGTAACGATGGCCACACTGTCTCCTCCTGAGACTCAGCGAAGTTGAAATGTTTGTGATGATGCAATCTCCCCGCGGAAAGACGGAAAGACCCCATGAACCTTTACTGTAGCTTTGTATTGGACTTTGAACAGATCTGTGTAGGATAGGTGGGAGGCTTTGAAGCAGGGTCGCTAGATCTTGTGGAGCCAACGTTGAAATACCACCCTGGTGTGTTTGAGGTTCTAACCTAGGTCCATTATCTGGATCGGGGACAGTGCATGGTAGGCAGTTTGACTGGGGCGGTCTCCTCCCAAAGTGTAACGGAGGAGTTCGAAGGTACGCTAGGTACGGTCGGACATCGTGCTAATAGTGCAATGGCATAAGCGTGCTTAACTGCGAGACTGACAAGTCGAGCAGATGCGAAAGCAGGACATAGTGATCCGGTGGTTCTGTATGGAAGGGCCATCGCTCAACGGATAAAAGGTACTCTGGGGATAACAGGCTGATACCGCCCAAGAGTTCATATCGACGGCGGTGTTTGGCACCTCGATGTCGGCTCATCTCATCCTGGGGCTGTAGCCGGTCCCAAGGGTATGGCTGTTCGCCATTTAAAGAGGTACGTGAGCTGGGTTTAAAACGTCGTGAGACAGTTTGGTCCCTATCTTCCGTGGGCGCTGCAGATTTGAGGAAGCCTGCTCCTAGTACGAGAGGACCGGAGTGGACGCACCTCTGGTGTACCGGTTGTCACGCCAGTGGCATTGCCGGGTAGCTAAGTGCGGAAGAGATAACCGCTGAAAGCATCTAAGCGGGAAACTCGTTCCAAGATGAGATCTGCCGGGGCCTTGAGCCCCCTAAAGAGTCGTTCAAGACCAGGACGTTGATAGGTCAGGTGTGGAAGCGCAGTAATGCGTTAAGCTAACTGATACTAATTGCTCGTGCGGCTTGACCCTATAACTTTGATGAAAATCATCAGAGTCAAATGTCATCCGACTGAAAAGTCATGTTATGCCCGAAGGCTCAGCAATGAGTCCATCGTTGGCAGCAATCAAAATAGCTGATTCGAAGCTCTATGAATTCGTTCAGGTTGTGCGTGTGCACAGCCCGAACAACAAGTTATGCCTGACGACCATAGCGAGGTGGTCCCACTCCTTCCCATCCCGAACAGGACAGTGAAACGCCTTTGCGCCGATGATAGTGCGGGTTCCCGTGTGAAAGTAGGTCATCGTCAGGCTCTTACCCAGCCCCCAAACCCCCTCGTGTCTTCGACATCTGGGGGTTTGGGCATTTATGGGCTGAAATCTCTCAAAGGGTCGCGTCGCAGCAGACCTATTGACCCGCCCATCTATCGATTGATGACCAGGTCCCCGTTTCTGAACAGGGCTTGGCTTCGTTCAAGCTCGATCAGCAACTGATCCAGCCATTCGCGGGTCTGTATTCTGTCGTGACGCACTGCCTGCGGCATGGTGTTGAAAAAGTAGCTGGTGGCAAGCACCCAATCCAGCAAGGCGTCCATCGGCACGGATTGCCACTCCAGCAGCTTGAACTTGATCAGCACCTTCAAGGCATGTCGCCGGTGCTTGTCGGGTTGGGTCACGAACTGTTCCAAGCGGCTGCGCGCACGGGCGAGTGCTCCAGAAAAATCATTGAAGACCCGGCCATGTCCGGGGATAACGGTCGTGGGGGTGAGTGCTTCCATGAGATCCAAGGTGGCCGCCACCTCATCAAACGCTGAAACGCCTTCGAGCTCGGGAAAGACAATGCCGAAGCCGTTTTCCCACAGTGCATCCGCCGAAATCAGCAGCCGATGCTCGGCCTGGAAGAGGACGATGGAATGAGGATCGTGCCCCTTGGCCGCGTGGATATCCCAATTCAGTGAACCCAGGCGAATGGAGGTGCCTGGCGTCAGCAGACCTTGGTGCGTGAACCGTGGGCAAGACTGGCCCGTAGGCTCAAAGGTCAGGGCCACTGGATCCCAATTCGTGACCGAAGTGGCCTGACCAGGCGGTATCAGGGTGCGCAATGCAGGATAGGCTCGCTGCAGTTCGGCATTGCCGCCGCAATGGTCGCTGTGAAGGTGCGTGTTCAGGAGCAGATCCAGCGGCGCCCCCTCCAGGTTGGCCGCCACGAGCGCCAGCGTTTGAGGCGCATGCGACGAATAACCCGAGTCCACCAACGCGGTGGGGCCCTCGCCTCGAATCAGGATGTTGTTGGCCGACAACCAGCCTCGTTCCAGGCAGGTGACGCCGGCGTTGCCAAGGGTTGAATGAGGGTCGTCGATCGGTGCCGGTGAAAAATGGGATGGCATGCAGTGAGAGTGCCTCAGTGGGCAACTGGCGTGCGCAAGGCGCGCCGAAGTATTTTGCCCACATTGCTCTTCGGCAGCTCGTCCCGGAATTCAATGAGCTTGGGCCGCTTGTAGCCGGTCAGGTTGTCCTGGCAGTAACGTGCCACGTCTTCCTCGCGCAGGGTGGGGTCCGAACGCACCACAAACACCTTGACCGCCTCGCCTTGCTTGTCGTCCTCGATGCCGATGGCCGCGCATTCAAGCACCCCCGGGCACAGCGAGATGACGTTCTCCAGCTCGCTGGGGAACACGTTGAAGCCGGAAACGAGGATCATGTCCTTCTTGCGGTCGACGATGCGCGTGAAGCCCTGCGGGTCCATGACCCCCACATCGCCCGTTCGCATGAAACCATCGGGTGTGAACGCGCGTGCGGTCTCATCGGGTTGCTGGTAGTAGCCCACCATCACATTCGGCCCCTTGATGCAGATCTCGCCGGTTTCACCCAGCGCCACGCTGCGGCCTTCGTCGTCCTTGATCGCGATGTCAATGCCAGGCAGAGGCAGGCCGATGGTGCCGCTGAACTGCTGGCTGGTGACCGGGTTGTTGGTCCCGATGGCGCAGGTCTCGCTCATGCCCCAGCCTTCGATCATGGTGCAGCCGGTGACGGCCTTCCATTGCCGTGCCGTGCCTTCCGACGCGGCCATGCCCCCGGCCTGCGACAGCGCGAGATTCGAAAAATCCAATTGACGGAACTGGGGGTTCTGCAGCAGGGCATTGAACAAGGTGTTCACCGCGGGCAGCACGTGGAATGCGCGCCGCTTGAGGGTGGCCACCAGTTGCGGGATGTCGCGCGGATTGGGCACCAGGGTCATGTGCGCCCCCCAGCGGATGGTGAGCAGGCTCAGGGTCAGCGCAAAGATGTGGTACAGCGGCAGCGCCGCGATGCCGTTGACCTGCCGCAGGTCGCCGACCTTTTGCAGCGCGGGCTTGAACCAGGCTTCGGCCTGCAGGATGGCGGCGATGATGTTGCGGTGGGTGAGCACCGCGCCTTTGGACAAACCGGTGGTGCCTCCCGTGTACTGCAGGAAGGCCACAGAGTCCAAGGTGTCGCTGGTGGGCTGGAGGCGCATGCCACTGCCTTCGGCGATGACGTGGCGGAAGTTCACGATGGTGCGCTCGCCCAGGGGGCCTGTTCGGGCCAGCTTGTAGGCCGGGACCATCTTGGCGAGATGCCGCACGGCGAACGTGATCCAGCGCCCGTACCAGAACCCCAGCTGGTCGCCCAGGCTGGCGATGACCACGTGCTCCACCGAGGTCTGGTCGATCACCTGTTCGAGCGTGTGGGCGAAGTTCTCCAGGATGACGATGGCCTGAGCCCCGGAATCCTTGAGCTGGTGCTCCAGTTCTCGCGCGGTGTAGAGCGGATTGACGTTCACCACGGTGTAGCCAGCGCGCACGATCGCGGCCATGGTGATCAGGAACTGCGGCACATTCGGCAGCATGATGGCCACGCGCGCACCTGGCACCAAGCCTCGGCCCTGAAGCCAGGCCCCCATGGCGGCACTCAGGCCGTCCAGTTCGCCATAGCTCATCCACTGTTCCATGCACACGCTCACAGGCTGGCGGGCATGTTGCTTGAACGATTCTTCGAGCAGGTCGGCCAATGAGCGGTAACGTTCGGGCGTCACCTCGGGTGCAACGCCTTCGGGGTATTGGGTGAGCCAGGGTCGGGTCATGGGTTTCGCTGTGACAGAGAGGGATGGACCATTCTGGCAAGCCGGCGCCCGGGTGCATACCGGGCCAGCCCTAAGGCGCTGTCACCCAAAGCACACGGGATCCCGGAGACCTCAACGGGTCTCAGGCGCTCTGGCCAGCTCGGCGGACAGTGCCGCGCTGCAGGCGCCCTCGCCCTCGTCGAACAGGGTGCTGATCCAACGCGATTCCCGTGCGCTGATGGTGTCGATGAAGTTCCGTGCATCCCCCAGGGACGCGAAGGCATCGAAGCCGCCTTCCAGGAAATGTTGCAAGGCATCGAGGCCCGCCGCGCGGGCCGGGTTGCGCATCATGCGCAAGGCCAGCCGCAAGGGCTTCATGCGGGTGAGGCGCTGCAACTCGCGCCCCATGTGCTGCACGACCGCCAGTTGGCGCGCGCGCGCATCGCGGTCGCCGGTCAGCCGCCAGGCGCGCGTGTAGCGCAGGGCAGGGGACAGCGTGGCGTCCTGCGGCAACCAGTGCGTGGCCATGTGGTGGTCGAGCACCTCGGTCAAGGCATGGGTCTCGGCCAGATCCACCGCGAGCTGGGCCACGGCTTCCGGGAACAGGCGTTCCAACGCGCCGGCGATGCGGGCGAATTGCGCGTCGCGCCGGGCGAAGTCGTGCACGCCGTAGAGCTCATCCAGAAAGAAGCGGGTCGCGGGGGCATACACCGGGTGCTCAAGGAAGTCGGCGTACGTGGCGCGGAAGCGCCGGGCCTGCAGCCGTTTCACCTCGTTCACCGCCCGGTCGAGGCCTGCCGTGCGGGCTTGCTGGCGCAGATCACTGACACGCGCCAGGTGCGTGCGGATGCGGTCGGCGGCGCTGGGGTTCTGGGTCATCGCGGGCTCAGGCAGAAGCGGTGTGCCAGTCTAATTCGGACCGCCCACTCCGTGAGATAGTTCGGCCATGTCCCCTCCGACGCAGCCCCCCCCAAGACACGTTCCCCGCTCCAGCCTGGCCCGCTTGCAGCAGGCGCTGGTGCTTGGTACGTTGGTGTTCGTGGTGGCGTGGGTGTTCTTCTGGTGGCCGCGATCCCCCACGGTGGCTGTGGTGGGCGCCTTGTTGTCGCTGGGCGGCTATGCGCTGGTGCTCGCCCTGGAGGGGCTGGCCGCGGCCCGGCTGAACCGGGGCGATGCCGCACCCCCGGCGGGATGGCAGGGTTTGGCGGGCGCCTGGTGGCAGGAGATTCGCGTGGCGCCGCAGGTGTTTGCCTGGCGCCAACCCTTCTTCTGGGCGAGCCTGCCGGACGACGTCGACCCGCGCGAAGGCCCGGTGCCCGCTGTGGTCTTCGTGCACGGCTTCGTGTGCAATCGAGGCCTGTGGTTGCCCTGGATGCGCCGCTTGCGCAGCCAGGGCGTGCCCTATGTGTCGGTCAACCTCGAGCCGGTGTTCGGCGACATCGACGACTACGGGCCCCTCATGAGCGACGCCGTGCGGCGCGCCCAGGCCCTCACGGGCCGTCCCCCCGTGCTGGTGTGCCACAGCATGGGTGGCCTTGTTGCCCGGGCGTGGCGGGCGGCCGAGCCGGACACGCCGGTGCACCAGGTCATCACCATCGGCAGTCCGCACCGAGGCACCTGGCTGGGGCGCTTCAGCCGTGTGGCCAACGGCCGGCAGATGCGGCAGGACGGGCACTGGCTGGCGGCCTTGGCCCGGCGCGAAGCGCAGATCCAGCCGCAGGACACCTATGCTGACTTCGTGTGCTGGTATTCCAATGCCGACAACATCGTGTTCCCGGCTTCCACCGCCACCTTGCCCGGGGCCGACAACCGGTTGGTGCCCGGTGCGGCCCACGTGGCGCTGGCCTTTCACCCCAGGGTGATGGACGAGTCGCTGGCGATCGTGGCGTCGGCTGGCAGGTCGCCGAGCGAACGCACCGCCTTGTAGAGCGGCGCGAAGTCGGGCGCCGTCATTTCGAACAGCTGGTCGAAGCTGTCGATGACGAAGTAGGTGGCCTGGTAGTCGTCGATCTTGTAGCGCGTGCGCATGCAGCGCAGCAGATCAAGCGCGATGCGCTGGGGTTGCGGGCTGGTGACGCTGTGGCGCAGTTCGCCCGACGAACTCAGGATGCCGGCGCCGTACGCGCGCAACCCGTCGTCCTGGCGGATCAGGCCGAACTCGATCGTGTACCAGTACAGCCGCGAGAGCAGCTCGCCGGCGCCCAGATCGTGGGCCTTCAGGCCACCCGCCCCGTAGCGCTGCACGTAGTCGGCAAACACCGGGTTGAACAGCAGCGGCACGTGGCCGAAGAGGTCGTGGAACACATCGGGCTCGACGATGTAGTCGAACTCGGCCGGCGTGCGGATCCAGTCGGTCACCGGGAAACGGCGGTTGGCCAGCAGGTCGAAGAAGGGCCGCTCGGGAATCAGGCCGGGCACGGCCACGATTTCCCAGCCGGTCGCGGGCTTGAGGCGTTCGTTGATCTCTTCGAAGCGGGGAATGCGGTCCTTCACGCCCAGCGAAGGCAGGGCCTCGATGAAGGCGTCGCAGGCCAGGCCCGGCAGCAGCGCGGTCTGGCGCTCGTAGAGGCGGTGGTAAGTGTCGTGGTCGGCCTCGGTGTACGAGGCCCAGTTCTGTGGGCAGGTGTAGTCGCCCCGCGCACGCGAGTAGTCGCCGCGCGGCGGGCGGTCGCTGGCGCCATAGACGACGGGTTCAACGGCCATCGCGTCTGCCCTCAGGCCTTGAGCACGCCACGGCGCACCTGGTCGAGCTCCATGGTCTCGAACAGGGCCTTGAAGTTGCCTTCGCCGAAGCCCTGGTTGCCCTTGCGCTGGATGAACTCGAAGAAGATCGGGCCGAGCTGGTTCTCGCTGAAGATCTGCAGCAGCAGTTCACCGGGTGTGCCGTCCACCAGGATGTTGCGCTGCTTCAGGGCCTCGAGGTTTTCGCCGTGGTTCGGGATGCGCTTGGGCAGCAGCTCGTAGTAGGTCTCGCTGGTGTTGAGCAGCTTCACGCCGCTGAGTTCGAGCGCGTCCACCGTGTCGTACAGGTTGGTCGAGCCCATGGCGATGTGCTGGATGCCCTCGCCGTGGTACCGGTCCAGGTACTCCTGGATCTGCCCCGATTTCTCGTTGCCCTCTTCGTTGATCGGGATGCGGATCTTGCCGCAAGGGCTGGTCATGGCCTTGCTCTTCACGCCGGTGGCCTGCCCCTCGATGTCGAAGTAGCGCACCTCTCGGAAGTTGAACAGGCGTTCGTAGAAGCCCGCCCACTCCTCCATGCGGCCGCGGTGCACGTTGTGCGTCAGGTGGTCGATGTAGGTCAGGCCGTGGCCGACGGGGTTGAGTTCGGCACCGGGCAGGGGCTCGAAGTCCACATCGAAGAAACCGATGTTGCCGATGTCGCCCGTCTTGGCGCCGTTCTTGCCGCGCCACTTGTCGATGAAGTAGATGATCGAATCGCCGATGCCCTTGATGGCCGGGATGTTCAGTTCGCCCGGCCCGGCCGATTGCGCATAGCCCCAGGCGCCGAGCGAGATGGCGCGTTCGTAGGCCGCCTTGGCATCGGCCACGCGGAAGGCGATCGCGCACACGCTGGGACCGTGCAGGCGCGCGAAGCGCTGCGCGAAGCTGTCGGGTTCGGCGTTGATGATGAAGTTGATCTCGCCCTGGCGGTACAGGGTGACGGCCTTGTGGCGGTGCTTTGCGATCGCTTTGAAACCCATGCGCTCGAACAGCGCGCCCATGGCCACGGGATCGGGCGCCGCGTATTCGATGAATTCGAAGCCGTCCGTGCCCATGGGGTTGTCCCATGGGGGGGCGGCGGTCTGGGCGGCGGCGGGCAAAGGCGTGTTCATGGCGGTCTCCGTTGTGTGTGGGCAGTGGGCCACTGTATCGGCGCAGGGTGTCACGATTCCGGCGTTTTGGGGCGCGCCACTCGTCTGAATTGCAGGAATCTTGCAAAATGACGCGCATGGAAGCACTCGATAAGCTTGATCGCCACATTCTGCGCAGCCTGCAGGCCGACGGCCGCGCCACCTACGACCAAATCGCGGAAGCGGTGGGCCTCTCGCCCAGCGCGGTGCTGCGCCGGGTGAAGCGGCTGGAGGAGGCGCACGTCATCGACCGCTATGTGGCCCTGGTGCGGCCCGAGGCGGTGGGGCTGGGGCTGACCGCCCATGTGAGCGTGCGGCTCGAGAAACATTCCGACAGCGCCAAGCGCAACCCCATGGACCTGTTCCGCGCCAGCGTGCTGTCGTGGCCCGAGGTGGTGGAATGCGCCGCGCTCACGGGCGACATGGACTTCCACCTGCGCCTGGTGGTGGCCGACATGGCCGCCTATTCGCGCTTCATCATGGACACCCTGCTCAAGCACCCCAGCGTGCAGGATTGCAAGACCAGTTTCGTGATGGACCGCGTGAAAAGCACCACGGCTTTGCCGTTGTGAGGGTGTTTTCGTCCCCGTCCGTCGGGTTCCCGCGGGTTTAGGGGTTTGCGTCCTTGTCGTTATAGGGATAACCCGTACATTCTTGCCCATGGTTGATCCCACTCGCTGGTTCAAGTCGACGCCGCTGCAGGCGCAGGCCGAGGTGCGCGCTTCGTCGTCCACCGGCGGCACGCCCGAGCGCGGGGACAAATCGAACCCGGTGATGGTGCCGATCCGGTCGATCGGTCCCGGGCAGATCGACCGCATCGAGGCGCACCTCCTGGAACTGGATACGAACGACCGCTACCTGCGCTTCGGGTATGCCGCCAACGACGAGCAGATCCGCCGCTACGTGGCGCAGCTCAATTTCGACCGCGACGAGCTCTTCGGCATCTTCAACCGCCGGCTCGAGCTCATCGCCATGGCCCACCTCGCGTTCTCGCTCGACCCCCAGTACACCAGCTGCGCCGAGTTCGGCGTGTCGGTGGTCAAACATGCGCGTGGCCGGGGTTACGGCGGCCGCCTGTTCGAGCGCGCCGTCATGCACGCACGCAACGAGGGCGTGCAGATGCTGTTCATCCATGCGCTGTCGGAAAACACAGCGATGCTCAAGATCGCCCGCCGTGCTGGCGCGGTGATCGAGCGCGACGGCTCCGAGTCCGAGGCGCACCTGCGGTTGCCGCCAGCGGACTTCGACTCGCGCGTGACAGAAATGGTCAACGAGCAGGTGGCCATCACCGACTACCACCTCAAGGCCCAGGCCAAGCAGTTCTGGGGCTTTCTGTCGGTGCTGCAGGACATCCGCCAGGGCGTGCGCGAAGCACGCGAGCGCGTCCGGGGCTGAGCCCGTCCGGGGCTGCGGGGCCCGCGCGGCTTTGCGCGCCGACACCCGCATGGGGTATCCTTCCGCCCTGTTACAACCTCCCCCCATCCTTCAGTGGCCGACTCCCCTCCCAGTAGCGGGCCGCAGCGCAGCCTGCGGCATGCCGACAAACGTGGTTTTCTGCAAAAGCTTGCGGAATTCATCCATCCCGGACCGGATTCCAAGGACGAGCTGATCGAAACCCTCGCCGAGGCCGAGGACAACGACATCATCAACGCCGAGTCGCGCGTCATGCTCGAAGGCGTGATCCGCATCGCGGACATGACCGCCGGGGATGTGATGGTGGCCGCCCCGCGCATGGATGTGCTGGACATCGATGCGCCCTTCGACGAACTGCTGCACCTGGTCATCGACACCGCGCACTCGCGCTTTCCGGTATTCGAGGGTGAGCGCGAGAACATCATCGGCATCCTGCTGGCCAAGGACCTGCTCAAGCTGCAGCGCGCGCCCGCGCTCAACATCCGCGCGCTGTTGCGCCCGGCCACCTTCGTGCCCGAAAGCAAGGGCCTCAACGATCTGCTGCGCGAGTTCCGCGGCAACCGCAACCACCTGGCGATCGTGATCGACGAGTTTGGCCGCGTGGCCGGCCTGATCACCATCGAGGACGTGCTCGAGGAAATCGTCGGCGAAATCGAAGACGAATTCGACGTGGCCGAGGACGATGGCGACATCTTCGCCCTGGCCGACGGCACCTGGCGCGTGAGCGGCGACACGCCGATCGAGCGCATCAACGAATCCTTCGGGTTGAAACTGTCCGAAGAAGACTTCGACACCATCGGCGGCATGATCGCCCACGCCATGGGCCACGTGCCCAAGCGGGGCGAAGTCCATGAGCTCGACGGCCTGCGCTTCACCGTGCTGCACACCAAGGGCGGCGCCGTGAAGTGGTTCAAGGTCATGCCCGTGCCGGGCGAGGCCTGAGCCCGCCCAACCCCATGCGAAGCCTTTTCGGGTCACTCCACACGCCGTCGAGTTTCAACCCGATGAGCCGCCGCCCGCCCGGGCGCAACGCGCGCGGCAGCGGTTTCGCCTGGTTCCTCGTGTGCCTGCTGGGCGGTGCCTTGCAGGCGACCTCCATCGCCTGGCCTTTCGCGGGCTGGAGCCTGCCGGGCGCCGTGCAGGGCCAGCCCAATGGCTGGTGGCAGATCGCCTCGCTGGCGCTGCTGGTGCTGGCGCTGCAGTACGCCACCCGGGTGGGGCAGGCGGTGTGGCGTGGCTGGGTGTTTTCCACTGTCTGGCTGGCGGGCACCTTCTGGTGGCTGTTCATTTCCCTGCACACCTACGGCGGCCTGCCCGCCTGGCTGGCGGTGCTGGCCGTGCTCGCGCTGGCGGGGTTGCTGTCGATCTATTACGCGGTGGTGGTGGGTTTCCTCTGCGCCTGGGCGCCGGTGTCGCGCACCGCTCAAGGGCTGATGTTCGCCTCACTCTGGACGCTGGCCGAACTGGCGCGCGGCCACTGGTTCACCGGTTTCCCCTGGGGCGCGGGGGGCTACGCGCACGTTGACCTGATGGCCCCTTGGGCACCGCTGGTGGGGGTCTATGGCATGGGCTTCCTGGCGGCCGTGCTGGCCTATTCGTTGGCCTCCATCGTCTCCGGCCTCTGGCGGCGCTTCAGCGCCTGGATGCAGTCGCCCGTCAGCCGGCCGGTGGGCCGCACGGCGGGGGGCATGGTAGCGCCGGCGCCCCGCGTGCAGGCGCGCCTGGTGCCGGGCATGGCCGATGGCTGGCCCGGTGTGCTGCGGTCGCTGGCCCTGTTCCTGGTGGTGGGGGTGCTGCTGGTGAGCCTGATCGGCGGCGGCACGGCGTGGCGCGGCCTGGGTCACCGGGACACCGCCGCGACGGGCGAGTTGCGGGTGTGGCTGCTGCAGGGCAACATCGCCCAGGATCAGAAATTCGAGCCCGGCACGGGCGTGGCCCAGGCGCTGAACTGGTACCCCCAACAGATCACCGAGGCCGTGCAGGCCGCGCGCAGTTCCGCGACCGGCCCGCAGCTGGTGGTCGCGCCGGAAACCGCCATTCCCCTGCTGCCCGGCCAACTGGGCCCCGACTTCTGGCAGCCGCTGCTGGGACACCTGGCCGAGCAACCGGCCGGCACCGGCGTCGGCGCGCTGGTGGGCTTGCCGCTGGGCAGCATGGAGCGGGGCTACACGAACTCGGTCTGGGGGATCCACTCGGGCTCGGCCCATCGACTGCAGGCCCAGCCCCGGCTGGACACGCCGGACAACGGCCTGTACCGCTACGACAAGCACCACCTGGTGCCCTTCGGCGAGTTCATTCCGCCGCTGTTCCGCTGGTTCACCGATCTCATGAACATCCCGCTCGGTGACTTCAACCGGGGCGCCCTGGCGCAGCCGGCCTGGGCGGTGTCGGGGCAGCGCGTGGCGCCCAACATCTGCTATGAAGACCTGTTCGGCGAAGAGCTCGCGGCCTCGTTCCGCGATCCCACGGCCGCGCCCACCGTGCTGGTCAACCTGAGCAACATCGCCTGGTTCGGCGACAGCATCGCGATCGACCAGCACCTGCAGATCTCGCGCCTGCGCGCGATCGAGCTGGGCCGGCCCATGCTGCGCGCCACCAACACCGGCGCCACGGCCGTCATCGACCACCAGGGCCAGGTCACGCACGAGCTGCAGCGGCTCACGCGCGGTCGCCTGGAGGCCACGGTGCAGGGCCGCAGCGGCCTCACGCCGTACGCACAGTGGACCGCGCGCTGGGGCCTGGTGCCCCTGTGGGTGGTCTGCGCCGTGCTGGCGCTGCTGATCGCCTCCACCCGCAACCTGGGCCGCCGGGGCGGGCGCACCCGCCGCCGCTGAGCGCGCCCGTAAAATCGGGCACTTGGGGCATTCCTGGCGCGATGCCGCGCCACGCCCCCACCCAGACCATCCCTCGGCCGAGCTTCGTTCCCGGCTTCTTTCGCATGTTGACCTTCCAGCACATCATTCTGAAACTGCAGTCCTATTGGGACGCCCAGGGCTGCGCGCTGCTGCAGCCCTACGACATGGAGGTGGGTGCCGGCACCAGCCACACCGCCACCTTCCTGCGCGCGCTCGGCCCCGAGCCCTGGAAGGCCGCCTACGTGCAGCCCAGCCGCCGCCCCAAGGACGGCCGCTACGGCGAAAACCCCAACCGCCTGCAGCACTACTACCAGTACCAGGTGGTGCTCAAGCCCGCGCCGAGCAACATCCTCGAGCTCTACCTCGGCAGCCTGGAGGCCCTGGGCTTCGACCTGAAGAAAAACGACATCCGCTTCGTCGAGGACGACTGGGAGAACCCCACACTCGGCGCCTGGGGCCTGGGCTGGGAGGTCTGGCTCAACGGCATGGAAGTGACGCAGTTCACCTACTTCCAGCAAGTGGGGGGCATCGACTGCAAGCCCATCACCGGCGAGATCACCTACGGCCTGGAGCGCCTGGCCATGTACCTGCAGGGCGTGGACAACGTCTACAACCTCAAATGGACGGACACGCTGAGCTACGGCGACGTCTACCTGCAGAACGAGAAGGAACAGTCGGCCTACAACTTCGAACACAGCGACGCCGACTTCCTCTTCACCGCCTTCAACGCGCACGAAAAACAGGCCAAGCACCTGATGGAGCAACAGCTCGCGCTGCCCGCCTACGAGCAGGTGCTGAAGTGCGCGCACAGCTTCAACCTGCTGGACGCGCGCGGCGCCATCAGCGTGACCGAGCGCGCCGCCTACATCGGCCGCATCCGCAACCTGGCGCGCGCCGTGGCGCAGAGCTACTACGACAGCCGCGAGCGCCTGGGCTTCCCCATGGCGCCGCGCGAGTGGGTGGAACAGATGGTGAAGAAGGCCGCGTGAGCGCCGGGTGAAAGAACAAGAATGACCGCACAGAACCTGCTCGTTGAGCTGTTTGTCGAAGAGCTGCCGCCCAAGGCGCTGAAGAAACTCGGCGATGCCTTCGCCACCGTGCTGGGTGACCAGCTCAAGGCCCAGGGCCTGGCGCCGGCCGATGCGGCCGTGACCGCCTTCGCCTCGCCGCGCCGCCTGGCCGCGCACGTCACCGGCGTGCTGGCGCGCGCGGCCGACAAGGCCGTGTCGCAGAAGCTCATGCCCGTGAGCGTGGGGCTGGACGCCAACGGCCAGCCCACGCCCGCCCTGCTCAAGCGCCTGGCCGCGCTCGGCGCCGACGCGTCGGCCGTGGCCGGCCTCAAGCGCGCGCCGGACGGCAAGGCCGAGGCCTTGTTCCACGACAGCATCGCGCCCGGGGCTGAACTGGCCGTCGGCTTGCAGAAGGCGCTGGATGAAGCCATTGCCAAGCTGCCGATCCCCAAGGTCATGAGCTACCAGCTCGAGACCGATTGCGAACTGCCCGGCTGGAGCAGCGTGAACTTCGTGCGCCCCGCGCACGGCCTGGTCGCGCTGCATGGCGGCAGCGTCGTGCCGGTGAAGGCGCTGGGGCTGACCGCGCGCCACACCACGCAGGGTCATCGCTTCGAGGCGCTGGTCTCGCCGGTGGTGCTGACGGACGCCGACAGCTACGCCGCCACGCTCGCCCAAGACGGCGCGGTGATCGCTTCGTTCGCCGAACGCAAGGCCGAGATCGCGCGCCAGCTCGCGGCGGCCGCCGCGAAGGTGGGCGGCGGTTGCCGGCCGATCGAGGACGGCGCACTGTTGGACGAAGTGACCGCATTGGTTGAGCGGCCCAACGTGCTCATCTGCGAGTTCGAGACCCAGTTCCTCGATGTGCCGCAGGAATGCCTCATCCTCACGATGAAGGCCAACCAGAAGTACTTCCCGCTGCTCGATGCCCAGGGCAAGCTGACCCACCGTTTCCTGGTCGTCAGCAACATCAGCCCGGCGGACCCGAGCGCGGTGATCGGCGGCAACGAGCGCGTGGTGCGCCCGCGCCTGGCCGATGCCAAATTCTTCTTCGACCAGGACCGCAAGAAGACGCTGGCCTCGCGCGTCGACGGCCTGGGCAAGGTGGTCTATCACAACAAGCTCGGCACGCAGGGCGAGCGCATGGAGCGCGTGCGCGCCATCGCGCGGGCCATCGGCCAGCAACTGGGGGGCGAGGTGCTCGAGCAACAGGCCGACACCGCCGCGCAGCTCGCCAAGACCGACCTGCTGACCGACATGGTGGGCGAGTTCCCCGAGCTGCAGGGCATCATGGGCGGCTACTACGCGCGCCACGATGGCCTGACCGAGGACATCGCCTTCGCGATCGAAGACCACTACCGTCCCCGCTTTGCCGGCGATGAGCTGCCGCGCAACACGACCGGTGTGGTGGTGGCGCTGGCCGACAAGCTGGAGACCCTGGTCGGCATGTTCGGCATCGGCAACCTGCCCACCGGCGACAAGGACCCGTTTGCGCTGCGCCGGCATGCGTTGGGCGTGGTGCGGATGCTGGTCGAGAAGAACCTTCCGATCGATCTGAGCGCCCTGTTGCAATCGGCCGTGCCCGCTTTCGGCGCGCTGATCACCGACCCCAGTGCGGCCTTGTCCGACTTCATCTACGACCGCCTCGCCGGTGGCCTGCGCGAGCAGGGCTACAGCGCCCAGGAGGTCGATGCCGTGCTGGCCCTGCGCCCGTCGCGCCTGGGCGAGGTGGCCCTGCGCCTGCAGGCCGTGCGCGCGTTCGCCGCGTTGCCCGAAGCGCCCGCGCTTGCCGCCGCCAACAAGCGCATCGCCAACATCCTCAAGAAGGCCGAAGGCGAGGGTGCGGCGGTGAAGGAAGCGTTGCTGGTCGAGGCCGCCGAAAAGGGGCTGTCCGCCGCCATGCAGGCCACCGTGCCCGCCGCCAACGCGAAGTTCGACGCCGAGGACTACACCGGCTCGTTGCAGGCGCTCGCCGCGCTGCGCGCGCCGGTCGATGCCTTCTTCGACGGCGTGATGGTCAACGCCGACGACCCCGCGCTCAAGGCCAACCGCCTCGGCCTGCTGCGCGAGTTGCACCACGCCATGAACCGCGTGGCCGACCTGTCCCGTCTGGCGACCTGACACCACCATGAAGCTGCTCATCCTCGACCGCGACGGCACGCTCAACCGCAGCCGGGACGACTACGTCGCCTCGCCGGACGAGTGGGAGCCATTGCCCGGTGCGCTCGAGGCGGTGGCGCGGCTCAACCAGGGTGGCTGGCGCATCGTGCTGGCCACCAACCAGTCCGGCATCGGTCGGGGCCTGTTCGACATGGCTTCGCTCAACGCCATCCACGCCAAGATGCACCGCCAGCTCGCTGCGGCCGGGGCGCGCGTGGAGGCGGTGTTCATGTGCCCGCACGCGCCCGAAGACGCCTGTGCCTGCCGCAAGCCCGCGCCCGGCCTGTTCCTGCAGATCGGCGCGCGGTTCGGCATGCCGCTGGCCACGGTGCATGCGGCCGGCAACGCGATGCGCCACGTGCGCGCGGCCGCCGCGGCGGGCTGCCGCACCCATTTGCTGATGACGGGCAAGTCCGAACACCTGCGGGGCCGCCTGGGCTCGGGGGCGGCCGTGGACCTCGCGGCGCTCGCGCCCGACCTGCCGCCCGGCACGCACCCCCACGACGACCTCGGCGCCTTCGCCGACTGGCTGCTCGCGCAGCCCACCACCTGATCCTCGATTCCCCAACATGATCCTCATCCATCTGCTGCGCTCGGTCCTGCACACCCTGTTCATGGCCGTGACCGTGGTGCCCTGGGCGCTCGCGGTGCTGATCGCCGCGCCGTTTCTCAACAGCACGCAGATCTACTGGATGTGCGCGGGCTGGCTCAAGCTCGCGGTGGCGAGCGGCCAGCTGATCCTGGGCATCCGCAACGAGGTGATCGGCTTCGAGAACCTGCCGGTGGGCAGCACCGCGCCGGCGGTGCTGCTGCTCAAGCACCAGTCCACCTGGGAAACCTTCTGCATGCCCGCGCTGATGCCGCACCCGCTGGCCTACGTGTTCAAGAAGGAACTGCTCTACGTGCCTTTCTTCGGCTGGGCCATGAGCCGGATGGACATGATCCACATCGACCGCAGCAAGCGCGCCCAGGCCTTCAACAGGGTGGTCGAACAAGGCCAGCGCCTGCTCAACCAGGGCACCTGGGTCATCATGTTTCCCGAGGGCACGCGCATCCCGCGCGGCCAGAAGGGCCAGTACAAGAGCGGTGGCACGCGGCTGGCCGTGGCCACGGGCGCGCCGGTGATCCCGATCGCGGTCACCTCGGCCAAGTGCTGGCCGCGCAAGGCCTTCATCAAGCGGCCGGGCACGGTGGAGTTCTCCATCGGCAAGCCCATCCCCAGCGAGGGCCGTGAGCCCGACGAGCTGATGCGCGAGGTCGAGGCCTGGATCGAAGCGGAAATGCGCCGCCTCGATCCCGAGGCCTACCGCACCGCCTGAGCACCGCCATGCAGCGCTTCGTGCAACTGGCGCTCGACTTCCTTGGCGCCCCCGCGCCCGAGCCCCAGCGGCCCGCATCGCCGCCACCGCCGCCCGCGGTGGCCGCACCCCCGGCCCTGCCCATGACCCAGGTGTTCCAACCGGCGGCCTGGCACCACCCGCGCGCCAACCGCATGCTGCGGCTGGGCGCCTGCGAGGTGGCCTACGAATTCAAGCGCGGCAAACGTCGCACCATCGGCCTGTCGGTCAGCACCGACGGCTTGAGCGTGAGCGCGCCGCGCTGGACGCCGGTGGGCGAAGTCGAGGCGCTGCTGCACGACAAATCGGCCTGGGTGCTGGAGAAGCTGCAGAGTGCCCGCCAGCGCGCCGGCGAAATGGAGCAGGCGCGCATCCGCTGGGCCGATGGGGTCGAGTTCGACTACCTCGGTGAGCGCATGCGCCTGGTGCTCGACCCCACGCACACCTTCACGCAGGTGGGCGGGGTGTTCGAGCCGGCGGTGGCGCCGGGTGGCCTGGCGACGCTGCGCATGGGGCTGGCCCGCAATGCCCAGGAAACGCAGATCCGCGACGCCGCACAGGCCTGGCTGATGAAGCGGGCCAAGGCCCTGTTCATCGAGCGCCTGGACCACTTCGCGCCACAACTGGGCGTGCGCTACAGCAAGCTGCGCCTGTCCAGCGCCGGCACGCGCTGGGGCAGCGCGAGCGCCGACGGGTCGATCCGCCTGAACTGGCGCCTGATCCACCTCAAGCTGGACATGATCGATTACGTCGTGGTGCACGAGCTCAGCCATCTGCACCACATGGACCACAGCCCGCTGTTCTGGGACGTGGTCGCGCGGGTCCTGCCCGACCACGCCCAGCGCCGCCGCGCGCTGCGCGAGGCGGCCGTGCCGCTGGACGAATGACACCCTGGCGTGCGGGTCTCGCCGCAGAGCGATTCCGTTAAGATCGCCGCCTGACGTTGACGTAAACGTCAAATAACAGGGCACCCCCCATGGCGACGAACCCGACCTACACCATCAGCGACCTGGCCCGCGAGTTCGACCTGACCACGCGCGCCATCCGCTTCTATGAGGACATGGGCCTGCTGCAACCGCAGCGCGAAGGCCCGGGGGGCCGCAACCGGGTCTACACCTCGCGCGACCGCACGCGCCTCAAGCTCACCTTGCGCGCCAAGCGCCTGGGGCTGTCGCTGACCGAGGCCAAGGACATCATCGACATGTACGACAGCCCGCGCGACACCGGACCGCAGCTGCGCAAGTTCCTCACCGTGCTGGCCGACCACCGCCACCAGCTGGAGGAGCAGATGGCCGATCTGCTGGCCAACCTCGACGAGGTGAAGACGCACGAGAAGGAAGCCCGCGCCCTGCTGGGCAAGATCGAAAAAAGCCCCAAGGCCTGACGGCCGGGGTAAGCTGCCGGCGTCCGTGGCCATGGGGCCGCGTCCTCGAAGAAAAGTGAAAGGCCGTTGCCATGTCCCTGATCGCCAGCATCGTCGTTGCGCTCGTCGCGCTGCTGCACTTCTACTTTCTCGTGCTCGAGATGTTCCTGTGGGACAAGCCGGCCGGCATGCGCGCCTTCGGCCAGACGCCCCAGTCGGCTGCGGCCACCAAGGTGCTCGCGGCCAACCAGGGGCTGTACAACGGCTTTCTGGCCGCCGGCCTGCTCTGGGGCCTGTGGCTGGGCCCCGAGGGCTTTGGCGTGAAAGTGTTCTTCCTGCTTTGCGTGTTGATCGCCGGCCTCTACGGCGCGGTCACGGCGAGCCGCAAGATCCTGTTCGTGCAGGCGCTGCCTGCCGCGCTGGGGCTCGTGCTGGTCTGGCTGAGCCGCACGGCCTGATCTAGGCCGCGGTGGCGCCCGCCGTGTACAGGCGCACGAATTCCCCGCTCGGGGGGATCGGTTTGATCACATCGATCAGCACGCCGTCGGGCCCTTGCACGATGAAGTGGCGCTGGCCGAAGGCTTCGTCCCGCAAGCCGAGCAGCACGGTCAGGCCCTGGGCGATCGCGCGCTCGTATTCCGCGTCCACGTCGGCCACCTCGAAGTTGATCAGCACCCCCGAGGCCCGGCCGCCCCGCGCGCTGGCCGGGATCGTGGTGTGCGTGCCATCAAGGATGGCGAGGTTGACCGTCGGGTCTTCGCTGGATTGCAGGTGCACATACCAGCCGCAGTCGAACAGGCTGGTGAGGCGGAAGTGGGTTTCGTAGAAGCGGGCCGTCTCGGCCACGCGGTCGGTCATGAGGACGGGATAGTACGAGGTGGATTTCATGGTGGATCTCCTGTAAAAAACATACATACAATATGCATGTAACTTCAATATAACATACAGGCTGCATGTATGCAAAATACCCTTCCACCCCAACGCCGTTCCCAAGGTGAGCGCACCGACGCCACCCGCGCCGCGCTGGTGAGCGCGGCGCGGGCGCTGTTCGAGGCCCGGGGCTTCGCCGCCACGGGCACGCCCGAGATCGTCGCGGCCGCGAACGTGACCCGGGGCGCGCTGTACCACCATTTCACGGACAAGACCGAGCTGTTCCATGCCGTGGCCCGTCAGGTGGCGCAGGAGGTGGCGGACGAGATCGCGCAGCGTTCGCGGCACCAGCAGAAGCCGGTGGACGCGCTGCTGGCGGGCGCCCAGGCCTATTTCGCCGCCATGGCCGAGGCCGGCCGCGCCCGCCTCTTGCTGCTCGAAGCCCCGGCCGTGCTGACGGCCGAGCAGGTGCTCGGTTTGAGCGACCTCGCGGGTTTCCAGGCCTTGCAGGAGGGTTTGCAGAACGCGCTGAAAGACCGCCCCGAGGCCGTGCTGCCCCTGCGCGAGCTCAGCGTGCTGCTGTCGGCGGCGTTCGACCGCGCGGCACTGGCGATCGCCCGGGGCGAATCGGCCGAGCCCTATGAGCAGGCGGTTCGTCTGCTGCTGTCACGCCTCGTCCCGGTCTGAGGCTTCTTCGAGCCAGACCACACGGCCCTGGCCGGCGTCGTTGAGGCGCGTCACCAGGGCTTCGGCTTGCGGTTCGGGCACTTGCAGCGACACCGTCACGCCGTCGCCATGCAGCGCTTCGACCAGGCGCGCGCCGTGGCCGTCGAGCTCGCGGCGCAGCCAGCCTTCCAGCGCGTAGGGCAGCACGCAGCGCAGTGCGCGCCAGCGCACCACCGGCACCTTGTCGGCCTGCAGCAGCGCCTGGGCCACGCTGTCGGTGTAGGCGCGCACCAGGCCGCCCGCGCCCAGCGGCGTGCCGCCGTAGTAGCGCACCACGGTCGCGAGCACGCCCTCCAGGTCCTGGTGGCGCAGCACCTCCAGCATGGGCCGCCCGGCGGTGCCGCCGGGTTCGCCGTCGTCGTTGGCGGCGGAGTGGCCACCGGCCATGAGCGCCCAGCACACGTGGGTGGCGCCCGGGTGTGCGGCGCGCAAGGCCGCGACCCGCCGCAGCGCCGAGGCGCGGTCCGCCATCGGCTCCACGCAACCGATGAAGCGGCTTTTCTTGATCAGGCTTTCGCTGTGAACCGGGGCGGACAGGGTGTAGGGCATGGGGCGTCGAGCATAGCCCTGTGGCCGACGCGGCTCGGCGCCGTTGAAATTGACGTTTACGTAAACGTCAACGTAGAATCGCGGTTCACTGCCTGTTGCGAGACACCCCTTGACCTCTCCCACCTTCGAGCCGCGCCACGCCGGTTTTGACCAGCGCACGCGCGAGAGCTTTGCGCGCCAGGCCGCCATGCGCACCCTGGGCGCCACGCTGGCCTCGGTGGTTCCCGGCCGGGTCGAGATCACCTTGCCCTGGGCCGAGCCGCTGACCCAGCAGCACGGGTTTCTGCACGCGGGCATGGTGGCGACCGCGCTCGACTCCGCGTGCGGCTACGCCGGCTTCACGCTGATGGCGTTGGAGGCCGCGGTGCTCACCATCGAATTCAAGATCAACCTGCTGGCGCCCGCGCAAGGCGAGAGCTTTCGCATGGTCGGCACGGTGATCAAGCCCGGGCGCACCGTCACGGTGTGCGAAGGCCACGCCTATGCCATCGACGGCGGGCGCGAGAAGCTGATCGCCACCATGGGCTGCACCCTCATGGCGGTGGTCGGCCGCGACAATATCCAGGGCTGAGCCCTTTTCCCAAACACCCACGGAGACCCGCATGACCAACCTGCCCGGCCTGAACTTCCAGCTTGGAGAAGACATCGACGCGCTGCGCGACGCAGTGCGCGATTTCGCGCAGGCCGAGATCGCGCCGCGCGCGGCCGAGATCGACCGCGCCGACCAGTTCCCCATGGACGTGTGGCGCAAGATGGGCGACCTGGGCGTGCTGGGCATCACCGTGGGCGAGGACTACGGCGGCGCCAACATGGGCTACCTGGCCCACATGATCGCCATGGAGGAGATCTCGCGCGCCTCGGCCAGCGTGGG
>NZ_JBXAIO010000013.1:0-87067 GCF_058796355.1 Hydrogenophaga sp. GW823-FHT04C09
GATAGGGTTCTTACGTGGGTCAGCTTTAAATGGAAATTGCAGCTCTAACTGGGTCAGTTTTCAGCGGAAGACAACAGAGGGTGCTCATACGTTTCCGGCGAATTGAAGTGACGACCCGGTGACTCAGTGGTCTTCCATATAGAAGTTTGGTTCACCGCTGTCTGAGGATGCAAAAGCGAGAAGCTGAACTCCGGTCGGTCGAGGTACACCACCTTCACAAGAGTTCCGTCTTGGGCGTTGAACTCTGTGCTGAACGAGTGGGTAGTAAGGAACCCACGATTCAGGTTTCTTCTTAGTTCCTCGATTACTCCTCTGCGTAGCACTTGCACTTTTACTCTCCTTAAAAGGGTCCTTGTGCGATTGTGACGCCTAACGCTTGAATCGAGCCGAGCTGCCGGGGGAGTGCCGGACAGGATTGAAACCTGAATCGCGGCACCCAGTCAGACGTCCACGAATTGCGGCCTATCCGTTAGTCGTTCATCGAGATTCACGAACTCGCCGCGCTTTCGTTGTCCTGGCGCGAGTGGTGGTGCCCCTCCCCTATACTCCCCACGTCGTACATCGAAAGTACGACCGGGATTGGCATCCTGAAGACCGCGTTTACTGAGATGGCCGCAATGTTTCTTCGTTGCGGCCATCTTGTCCTTCGTCTGTGCTTCCAGTTTTGGTGGCCCGGGCGGGGAGACGCAAGTCTCGCCGGTCGTTAACGCGGTCTCGGTATGCCAACCCACTCGGGCCACCGCCCCCTCACAAAGGGGGCGGT
Organism: Hydrogenophaga sp. GW823-FHT04C09; assembly: GCF_058796355.1. Classification (NCBI taxonomy): domain Bacteria; kingdom Pseudomonadati; phylum Pseudomonadota; class Betaproteobacteria; order Burkholderiales; family Comamonadaceae; genus Hydrogenophaga; species Hydrogenophaga sp. GW823-FHT04C09. The sequence goes on from NZ_JBXAIO010000013.1 coordinate 764, forward strand.
GGTATCACCCACCTGATAGGGAAGGCACATGCAACATCCCCGCATTTCTTCGTCTCATCTCTCCCACCACCATCGCCGCCGCCCGCGTCTGGCTGTCTACATCGACGCCGAGAACGTGAGCGGCCAGCACGCCGAGCAGCTCATGCGGCTGGTCAACCAGCGCGGCAGGCCCACGCTGTGCTGCGCGTATGGCGACTGGACCACCGACTTCCTGCTCTCCTGGAAGAAGTGGCTGCATCCGCTGGGCATCCGGCCGGTGCAGCAGTTCCACTACTCGCAGGGCAAGAACGCGAGCGACGCCGCGCTCATCATGGACGTGATGGAGCGGCTGCACCGGGGCCGGGTGGACGGCATCTGCATCGTCTCTTGCGACAGCGATTTCGTCGGCCTCGTGGGTCGCATTCAGGAGCACGGACACGTGGTCTACGGCTTCGGCCAGCACAGCGCTTCGCCCGCGTTCGTGGCGGCCTGCGACGAGTTCGTGTTTCTGGACGGCAGCGATGGCGACAAGAACAACAACGCCCACGGCACGCCGAAAGGCGGCGGCAGCGTGGATCTGCTGATGCGCCAGGGGCTTGCCCCCGCACCGCTGCCGCGCCCCTAGCCGGCGCGCCCCCCGGCCGGCCGGCCGCGCATCGCGCGGCGAATACATTTGCTTGCAATTCGCGGCGCGGCCCTTGATCATTCCTGATCGCATGGCATTGGGCGGGGGGCTGATGTGGGTGAGCAAGCGCGCTTCCAGTGGCTGAAGGAGGCATTGAGTTTTTGCGACAACAGCAAGCAATGGCGCTGCCCACGGTGGCCCATTCTTTTGCTGTCGGTCGTGATGCTCATGCTGGTGTCGATCGTCTTTCTGGCGATCGGCGATGCATTGAATGCCAAGGGCGCGGTGTTGACGCGCTTCCTCGCCCGGGCCCAGGCGCCGCTTACCGCGCAATGGAGTTATCTCCCGCAAGCCCGCGACCAGATCACCGTTCTTCTGTACGACGAAGAATTTCTCACCGGCACGGGCAGCGCCTGGCCCATCAGCTACGGGGAGCACGCCAGCAACCTCAAGCGCCTGGTGGCAGACACGAACGCGCTGCCCAAGGCCATTTTTCTGGACATCACGTTCGGCCAGGTGCGAGACGACAAGACGATCTCGCAACTGGCCGAAGCGCTGTGCGAGATCCAGAACCCGAAGAAGAAGGAGCATGCAGTCCCGGTGTTTCTGGCGGCGCTGCCGTCCAACGGGCTGACACCGTTGGCGGTGCGCCAGGAACTCATGAATGACAAGGGCATGGCGGCGTGCGCCACCCTGGTGGGGGTGGACTATTTCCCCGATCCGCTCGACGGCCTGGCCTGGACTTACGAGCTGAGCCGCCACCGCACCGTCGAGGGTTGGCGCCACGGCCCGGGCGCCCCGGGGGATCCCACCTACCGCAGCGCCGCCCTGGCCATGGCCCAACTGGACAAGAAACTGGGCCCGGAGGTGGGCCCGATGGCGCTGGTGTGGGGCCTCAACTCGGCCAAGGAGCAGCGCGCCGCGACCCTGAAGAACTGCATCCGGGGTGAGCCGAGCTGGTCGCGCCTGATTCCCGGGGTGTTGCGCAAACTCTGGGAGCCCGAGGACAAGCTGCCGCTGTGCCCTTACCACGCCACCTTGTCGATGGACCAGTTGAATGTCATGAACCCGGTGGAGATCAATGCCCACCTGAAGGACAAGTTCGTCATGGTGGGGGCGAACGTGCCGGGCTACAACGACTTTGTTCACTCGCCCGTGCACGGGCTGCTGCCCGGGATTCACGTGCACGCCATGGCGCTGGACAATTTCCTGACCTTTGGCGACCGGTACCTGGTCAGCGCCGAATGGGACAAGCCCTCGCGCAAGGAGCTGTTCCTGCCGTCCCTGGTGGTGGTGGCCGTGGTCTTTCTGATCCACCTGCTGTGGAATCTGGTTCGGCGCCGGGTGTGGGCGTTCTGGCGCCACCTCCATGCGTTTCCGGACTTTCAGCGCTGGCGCAGGCGCTACCGGGCATCGCCCGAATGGGCCAAATGGGCGACCCCGCGGCTTTTGAAGGGGCTGGGCTGGATCGTTCGATTGACGCTGCAGACCATTGCCGCCATGATTCTGATCGCGTTGTTACAAAAAGTTTTTCGGATCGGGATGGTGCCGGTGGCGGAGCTGGTGGGCATGACGCTGGTGGCCGAGGGGTTGGACGTCGTCCGGCGGTTGAAGAACTTTCTGTTCGAGCCCACTGCGCCGCCCAGGCGGGCAACGCCTTCCATGTGAATTCACCCATTGTTTTGAGATTTCAGGCGAGGTGTCTCTTGAAAAATCAGGTCATTGCAATCGGTCTTTTCGCGGTCTTCGCCAGCCCATGGGCCTTGGCGCAGTCCCAAATCGTGGGCCTGATGCCCAGCAACCAGACCACCCTGGATCTGTACAACAACGTGGGCGACTCGGGCACGGACACGCGAGCCACGCTGGCCGACTTGCCGATGAACGTGCTGGAGACCAAGGCGGGCCATCACCGGGTGAACTACAAAGGAAAAGACTACTGGGTGAGAGGGCCGCAGGTGCGCATCAGCCGGGGGAGTTCGGCCGGCTGCACCACCGCCCGCATCGCGCCCACCACCCAGACCACCAGCACCCCCGGAGCCGGCAAGAATGCGTGCTGACCGTCGCCGGCTTCCGGGTGGTGGCGCACCCGCACTGGCAGCGGCTTTGCTCGCGGTGGGCTTGCTGGCCGGCTGCGAGACCATGCCGCAGAGCATTGCCTCGCTGCCCGTCATATCCCAGATCCGCGGTTCGGGGCCCAGCAACCCGCTGGCCGAACTGCCGCCGCCGGTGGCGCGCACCTGGCCCGACGTGCGGCAAGATGTGCTCAACCAGCGCGCCCGCGGCTTCGGGCTGGTCAACGCCCCCGAGCTGCAGCGCTACCTGAACGGCCTGCTCACCCGCATCAAGACCGCCGCGGGCGTGCCCAACTGGCCCGGGGGCGTACACGTGCTGGCCAGCCACGCGCTCGACGCCTATGCCACCGGCGCCGGCAACATCTACATCTCGCTGTCGTGGTTGACCGACATGGAGAGCGAAGACGAACTCGTCGCCCTGCTCAGCCACGAGTTCGCGCACATCTACCTGCACTACCACCAGCTGGAGAGCGCCGTGGCCGACGCCGACACCGTGACCTCGGTGCTCGGGCTGGGCGTGGGCCTGACGCTCAAGACCGGCGAGGCGGCGCGCTGGAACAAGGTGGACACGCTGCTCACCACCTACACGCTCGGGCGCGGGCTGGTGACCACCATCTACAGCCAGTCCGAAGAGAGCGCGGCGGACCGTTTCAGCCTCAGCCTCACGCACAAGCTCGGGTATTCCTACGAGCACGGGATCAAGGCATTTTTGGAACGGCTGGCCACCTGGGAAGACGAGCAGGAGAAGCGCGAGAAACTGCAGCAGGAAGCCCTGCTGGCCGCGATCCGCGCGCAGGCCGCCACCGCGCCGCCTCCCCGGCCCGGTGCGGCGGCCAACAACCCGCTCAACCAGGGCATTGCCGCCACCGGCGCCGCCGCGCAAGGTGAGGTGGCGGCCGCGGCCAGCCAGTTGTCCTTCGAGCTCACCAAGGGTTTTGAGAAGGTGGCCGGCTCGCACCCCTCCACCCTCAAGCGGCTGGACGCGATGGCGGAAACCGCCGCCGCTTTCCCGGCGGTCGCCGTGGAGCGGGAGGCCAAGCAGAAGCCGCTGGACGCCGCGCGCCAGGAGCGCAACACCGCGAACCTGTTGCGCAACTACGCGCTGGCCTTCAAGGTGATCGACGCCCCGAACGCGCCCGACGCGCTCGAGACCGCGCGCAAGGCGGTGGCGGCGCCCACGGCCTCGCACGCCGTGCCGCTGTTCGCGCTCTACGTGGCCACCAACGAAGCGCCGCCGGCACCCCGCAACCCGCGCGCGGCCGACCCCAGCCAGATGCTGGAAGCGAACTTCAACGCCGAGGCCGACCGCGCCTGGATCACCTACAAGGAGCGCAGCAGCAAGCTGAAGGACAACCGCCAGGTGCCCGCCGCGCAACGCGTGGTGGACCAGGGCCTGGCGTACTTCAGCCGGGCCGAGGAAGCCATGCCGTATGCCGTGCGCTTCTACGGCGAAACCAAGGGCTGGGACGAAGCCAAGCGCCGCGCGCAGGCGTGCGCGAAGGACTTCCCGCGCGCGGCCGCGCGCTGCAACCAGGCCGCCATGAGCCCGGCCGAGCAGAAGCAGCAGGACCGCACGGACAAGATCAAGAAGGAAGGCCTGATGGAGCGCTTCTTCAAGTAGCCACCGCCTGCGCCAGCGGCCACTCGCCGCGCTCGACCAAGCCGAGCATCATGCGCTGCAGGCTCAACGCGGTGGAGCGCACGCCCGCGCTGTGGCGGCGCGCCTGGCTCACGTAGAGCGACCAGGTGATGGTCAGGCCCTTGATGGGCGTGGCGCTGAGTTCGCTCATCTGCGGGAAGTCGTGCATCGCGCAGTAGGGCATCACGGTGTAGCCCAGCCCGTCTTTCACGAGCGAGAGGCACAGCTGCAGGGTCTCCGCGTCGGCCGCGCGGCGAAACTTCTGGCCGTGGCGTTTCAGGTAGGCGTCCACGCTCTTGCGCACGAGGTTGGGCCGCCCCGGCAGGATGAGCTTGCACGCGCCCAGCTTCTCGGCGCTGGCGGGGCGGTCGGGGCGCAGGCCGGCGTCCACCGGGCCCACCAGCAGCAGGGGCTCGCGCACCAGCGGGGTCTGGTCGTGCAGCGGTGAGCTGCCTTCCTCGAAGTCCATGATGGCCACGTCCACCAGGCCCTGGTGCTGCCACTCGCGAAGGTGGTGGATGAAGCCTTCGTAGATGCGCAGCGACACGGCCGAGCGCTGCTGGATCTCGGCGGCGGCAAAGGGCGCGGTGATGAGCCGGTGCATGGAGAACGGCAGGCCGATGGAGACCTGCGTGCGCGCCTCGCGCCCGAGCTCGTCGCGCAGCAGCTCGGCCTGGCGCAGCAGGGGCCGCGCGCCGTTGTAGAGCAGGGTGCCGGCTTCGGTGAGTTTCACGCCGCGCGCTTCGCGCACCAGCAGCTGGATGCCGAGGTCGTGCTCGAGCGCGTTGAGCCGGCGCGAGAGCGCGGGCTGGGTGATCTCCATGTCGAGCGCGGCCTTGTTGATGCTGCCGGCTTCGACCACGCGCAGAAAACAGTCCACCAGTTTCAGGTCCATGCGGGCTCCATCGGGGTCGGGTTCGAGTTCAACGATTGTCGTTGAACTGCCATGTCGATTTTCATGTATCGCATATCCGGCGCCGTCCCTACCATCGCGGCTCAAGGAGACAGACCATGGCTACAGACAAGCTCGGCGCGGTGCGCCGTGTGGTGACGGGTCACGACGCGGCGGGCCGCTCGGTGATCGTGCAGGACGGCGCTTCGCCGTTCGTGTTGAGGACGACGGCCACCGGCCCGGTGGTGACGGACCTCTGGAAAACCTTTCGCACCCCCGCCGACAACAGCGACGCCGCCGAACCCTGCGGGGACGTGACGCTGGCCCCGCCCGCCGGCGGCAGCGTGTTCCGCGTGGTGCAGTTCCCGCCCGACGCGGGCTACATGGACGGCTGGGACGAGCACGCGGCCTTCGCCGCGATGGGCCACGACCTGGCCGGCTCGGCCACCCGCAAGGGCAAGACGGTGGGCATGCACACCACCGCGTCGGTGGATTACGCCATCGTGCTCTCGGGCGAGATCTGGGCGGTGATGGACGAGGGCGAGACGCTGCTGAAAACCGGCGACGTGCTGGTGCAGCGCGGCACCAGCCACGGCTGGAGCAACCGCACGGCGGCGCCGGCCTCGGTGGCGTTTGTGCTGATCGACGCGCTGGCCCTGCCGGCGCGGGGCTGAGCCGGGCCATGGACTCGCAGACGATCACCGTGGCGCGCACGCCGCCGTCGCCGCACCTGGCGGTGAGCGTGGCCGGCCAGGGGCCGCTGGTGCTCATGGTGCACGGCATGGGCGGTGACCGCCACACCTGGCGGGCGCAGATGAAGGCGCTGGCGCAGCAGGGCTTCACCGCCGCCAGCGTGGACCTGCGCGGCTACGGCGGCAGCGGCGACATTGAAGGCGCGCTGGACTTTCACCGCGATTTCGGCGCCGACCTGCTGGCGGTGCTGGACCATTTCCAGGTGCCGCGCGCGCACCTGGTGGGCCTGTCCATGGGCAGCCGCGTGGCGCGCTCGCTGGCGCTGCGCCACCCCGAGCGCGTGGCCTCGCTGGTGCTGGCCAACAGCAGCCCGGGTTTTGACGCGATGGGGGCCGACGAGGTGGACCGCTTCATCGCCGAGCGCTCGGCGGCGTTTCAGGGTGGGCAGGTGCCGGCCAGTTTCGGCATGGACCAGGCCCGCGCCATGTGCGCGCCCGACGCCGCGCCCGAGGCGCTGCGCAGCGCGGCCGAGGCGATGCAGCGCATCCGCCTGAAGAACTACCTGGCGGTGCTGGTCGCCTCCACGCGGCAGGACCGGGGCGACCGCCTGGAGCAGATCGCCTGCCCCACGCTGGTGATCACCTCGGACCAGGACCGCGTGTACCCCGAGCCGGTCACGCGCCAGCTGCTGGCGCGCATCCCTGGCGTGGCGCACGCGCGCATCGAGCGCGCCGGCCACCTGAGCAACCTGGAGCAGCCCGAGGCCTTCAACCGGGCCCTGCTCGCTTTTCTTCGTTGAGAGAGAAAGAGAACCTCCCATGTATTTCAACTGGCAAACCCTGCCGCTCCAACCGCTCGCCAGCCTGGACAACGCATCGGCCGAGGTGGTGATCGTGGGCGCCGGCCCCGTCGGCCTGGCCACCGCGCTCGGCCTGGCCCGCGAGGGCGTGCGCACCGTGGTGCTCGAAGCGCGCGACACGATTTCCAAGGGCAGCCGCGCGCTGGCCATGAGCCGGCGCTCGATGCAGATCCTGGACCAGCTCGGCGTGGGCGAGCGCGTGCTCGAGAAGTCGCTCACCTGGTCGGCCGGCTGGACCTTCTATGGCCGCCAGGAGGTGCATTCGATGAACATCGCCTCGCCGCCGCACGAGAAACACGGCCAGACCAACCTGCAGCAGTGCTGGATGGAACAGCTGCTGCTCGACGAGCTGCTGGCCAGCGGCCTGTCGGACGTGCGCTACCAGCACACGGTGACGCAGATCGAGGCGGGCGACGAGGGGGTGCGGCTCTCGGTGTCCACGCCCGAGGGCGCCTGCACGCTGGACGCGGCCTACCTCGTGGCGGCCGACGGCCCGCGCGGCCTCACACGGCGCAGCGTGGGCATCGACTACGAGGGCACCTCGTATTCGCAGCGCTTCGTCATCAACGACATCCTCTGCAAGGAGCCGCTGCCCGAAGGCCGGCGCCTGTTCTTCAGCCCGCCCTACCTGCCGGGCAAGACGGTGCTGATGCACAAGGCGCCGTTCGACATGTGGCGGCTGGACTTCCAGCTGATGGACGACCAGGACGCCGAGACCGAGATGCAGCCCGCGCAGGTGCATGCGCGCATCCGCGCGCACTTCGAGCTGATGGGCATCGAGCCGAACTACGAGCTGGTGCTGACCTCGGTCTACAAGGCCAACGCGGTGTCGCTGCCCACCTACAACACGGGGCGCGTGCTGTTCGCGGGCGACGCGGCGCACCAGGTGCCGATCTTCGGCGGGCGCGGCGTGAACCACGGTTACGAAGACGCGCACAACCTGGCCTGGAAGCTGGCGCGCGTGGTCCAGGGCGTGTCCGACCCGCAGCTGCTGGACTCGTACACGCAGGAGCGCCGGGGCGCGCTGCTGGCCACGCTGGCTGAGCTCACGCGCACCACCATCTTCATCACCACGCCCTCGCCGGGCATTGCGCTGGTGCGCGAGGCGATCCTGTCGCTCTCGCTGAGCGAGAACTTCCTGGGCAACCTGTTCGACCCCTACGCCACGCCGCCGCACGACTGCACCGACAGCCAGCTCAACACGGCGGACGCCGGCGGCGACTTCGGGCCCGCCTGCCGCCCAGGCGCGCTGGTGCCCGATGCCGTGGTCGGCGCGGCGGGCGAACGCCTGTACGACCGCTTCGGCCCGCGCTTCACGCTGATCGCTTTCACCGACGCCGCGCGCTTCGCCGCCCTGCCGCTGCAGGTGCTGGGCTTCGAGGCGGACAGCACCGTGGGCCGGCTGTTCGACGCGCGCCCGGGCAGCTGTTATCTCGTCCGCCCCGACAACCGGGTGGCCGCGCGCTGGCGCGAGGCCACGCCCGAGCAGGTGGACGAAGCCCTGAACATCGCCCTGTGCGCCGCCCGCACCGAGGAACTGCAATGAGCACCACCACCGACAACGCCTCTTCTTCGGCCACCTTTGCCGAACGCGATTTCGTCGACCTCGCCGGCGCGATCGACCAGGTGCCCGCGCCGCAGCGCGAGCTGTTCCTGACCAAGCTGGTCATCCTGCTGGCCGCCGGCGCGCCGGCCGGCCTGCTGGCCGATCGCATTCAGCGCGCGGGCCGGCACCTCTCGGGCTAGGCGAACCCTGTTCCGGATTTTTGACAACAAGGAGACAAGAGACATGAAGACAACGACAAGCTGGATGGGCCTGGGCCGCCTGGCGGTCGGCGCGCTGGCCCTGGCCTGCGCGGCCCCCGCCTGGGCACAGCCCGAGGCAGCCTACCCCACCAAGCCCGTGCGCCTCATCGTGCCGCTGGGCGCGGGCGGCGCGCCCGACGTGGTGACGCGGCTGCTGAGCCAGATCCTCACCGAGAAGAACGGCCCCTCCTTCGTGGTGGAGAACCGGCCCGGCGCCAACACCATCATCGGCACCGACACCTGCGCCAAGGCCCCGCCCGACGGCAGCACGCTGTGCGTGGTCAGCGGCAGTTCGTTGTCGATCAACCCGCACCTCTACCGCAAGCTGCCCTACGACGCCGCGAAGGACTTCGAGGCGGTCACGCCGCTGGTGGTGCCGGACATGGTCTTCCTCGTCTCGCCCTCGGTGCCGGTGAACAGCATGAAGGAGCTGATCGCGCACGCGCAGAAGCACCCGGGCAAGCTGGCCTACGGATCGTTCGGCAACGGCTCGGACACGCACCTCACCATGGAGTGGCTCAAGCGCGCCACCAAGACCGACCTGCTGCACGTGCCCTTCAACGGCTTCGGCCCGATGATGCAGGCCTTCCTCACGGGCGACATCCAGGTGCTCTACGTGTCGGTGGGCAACCCCGGCATCGTGGCGCAGGCCAAGGCCGGCAAGATGCGCGCCCTGGCGGTGCTGGCGCCCACGCGCTCCGCGCAGCTGCCCGAGGTGCCGACGCTGACCGAGGCCGGCGTGGGCGACCCCGGCACCTTCACCTGGTTCGGCCTCATGGCGCCGGCCGGCACGCCGCGCGGCATCGTCAACAAGCTCAACGCGCAGATCACCGCCGCGATGCAGACCCCCGCCATGCGCGAGCAGAACCAGACCATGGCCATGCGCACCCGCGCGCAGACACCGGAAGAGTTCGCCGCCTTCCTGAAGAAGGACCGCGAGGTCTGGGGCGAGCTGGTGCGCCAGACCGGCATTCAACTGGACTGAGGGGACTGAGCCATGAAGACAACCCCTTTCCTGACCCTCGCGCTGGCCGTGCTCGCCGGCACCTGCGGCGCACAGACTGCCTACCCGAGCCGCGCCGTGAAGGTGATCGTGCCGCTGGCGGCCGGTGGCCCGGTGGATCTCGTGGCGCGGCGCGTGAGCGACCGGCTCTCGAAGCAGCTGGGCCAACCGGTGATGGTGGAGAACCGCGCGGGCGGCAACGGCATCATCGGCGCCAACGCCTGCAAGTCCGCCGCGCCCGACGGGCACACGCTGTGCATCCTGCTGAGCGACACGCTGGTGATCAACCCCGCGATCTACAAGAAGCTGCCGTACGCGGTGGGCGATTTCGCGCCGATCTCGGAGATCAGCCGCATCGACACGGCGGTGGTGGTGAGCGCGGGCCTGCCGATCCGCAGCATCCAGGAGCTGGTGCAGTACGACCGCGCCCACCCGGGCAAGCTGAACTGGGGCCATTTCGGCATCGGCAGTTCGTCGCACCTGTTCATGGCGCAGGTCAACGAGAAGCTGGGCGCGCGCATCGTGGACGTGCCCTACCAGGGCGGCGGGCCCGCGCTCAACGGCCTGCTGGGCGACCAGGTGCAGGTGTCGAGCCTGTCGTACTCGCTGGTGGCGCAGCACATCGACGCGGGCAAGCTGCGCGCGCTGGCCGTGCTGGGCGACACGCCCTCGCCGCGCTTCGCCGGTGTGCCGCTGCTGAAGAACCAGGGCCTGGGCACCGCGCGCAACGCATGGATCGGCCTGTTCGCGCCCACGGGCACACCGGCGGCGGTGATCGCGCGGCTGTCCGCCGAAATCAAGGCCATCACCTCGGACCCCGAGTTCCAGAAGAGCCTGGACGCGCAGGGTTTGCACGTGACCGGGCGCAGCCCCGAGGAGACGGCGGCGGTCATCAAGGCCGAGGGGGCGGACTGGAGCGCGGTGGCCAAGGCGGCCAACGTCAGCCTGGACTGAGCTTCGGTCCGGCCTTGCGCGTGAAGCGCCTCACCTTCGGCTTCTTCGGCTGGGTGAGGTGCTCGCGCAGGAAGTCGATGAAGTCTTTCGCCGCCGCGTTGCGCATGGGGCCGGGCCGGTAGACCAGCACCACGCGGCGTTCGATGCGCGGGTCCTGCAGCGCGAGCACGGCCAGCTCGGGGTCGTGCAGCGAGGTGGTGTAGAGCTGGGGCATGAGGCCCAGCGCCATGCCGCCGCGCACCAGGGCGTACAGCGTTTCCGAGTAACGCACGTGGTACGGCGCCTGCGCGCCCTGCTGGCCGAACTGCGCGCGCGCCGGCTCGCCCAGGGCGGGCATGCTGCCGCTTTCGAACAGCACCAGGCGTTCATGGCCGATGGCCTTCCAGCTCGCCTTGCCCTCGCGCGCCAAGGGGTGGTCGCGCCGCACCACCAGCACCAGCGGGTCTTGAAAGAGGTCGATGCAGGTGAGGCCGCCCGGCGGCTCGGTGATGGCGGCCAGGGCCAGGTCCAGCCGGCCTTCGCGCACCTCCTGCAGCAGCACGGTGGAGGGCGCGTCGCGCCAGACGAATTCCACCGCCGGCCCGCCCGTGGGCTTGAAGGCGTTGACCGCCGCCGCCAGCCGCGTGCTGGCCGAGGGGATCACGCCCACGCGCACCAGCGCGCGGCCGCGCTGCACCACGTGGTGGATGTCCTGCAGGGCCAGGTCCACGGTGTTGACGAGAAAGTCGGTGCGCGCCAGCACCTCGGTGCCCAGCGGCGTGATCTCCAGCCGGTGGGTGTTGCGCGTGAGCAGCTGCGCGCCCAGCAGCTTCTCCATCTGCTTGATGGCGTTGCTCAGCGCCGGCTGCGTGATGGCCAGCCGCTTGGCCGCGCGGCCGAAGTGGCCTTCCTGCATCAGCACGGAAAAGAACTGCAGGTGGCGCAGCGTGAGCGCGCGGATGGCGGGGTTTTCCACGGCGGCCTGGTGATAAATCGGATGAATGAAATTATAGAAACTTAAAACTTCTCTTATCAAGCACGCCTGCCTAGACTGGCCGCATGCCCCCCCCGACCGACCCGGCCGACCAGGCCCTGGACCGCTTTCTGCAGGCCATCCCGAAGATGGAGCTGCACTGCCATCTGTTCGGCACGGTGCGGCGCGACACCTTCGCCGAGCTGAACCGCCGCGCCGGCGCGCCGCTGACGGACGAAGAAGTGGCCGGCTTCTACACCCGTGGCGAAAAACCCGTGGGCGTGCTGCGCGTGCTGCGCTCGCTGGACGCGCAACTGGTGCGCACCCCGGCCGACCTGTACCGCCTCACCATCGAGTACCTGGAAGACGCGGCCGCGCACCACGTGCGTTATGCCGAGTTCTTCTGGAATCCCACCGGCACGGTGCGGGTCTCCGGCATTCCCTATGCCGCCGCGCAGGACGCGATCGTGCAGGCCATCCGCGACGCCGAGCGGCCGCTGGGCATCGTGGGCCGCCTCATCGCGGCGGTGGACCGCGAAGCCAGCCCGCAGGCCGCCACCGAGATGGTGGAGTGGGTCGGCGCGCACCGCTGCGACGAGGTGATCGGCATCGGCATCGACTACCGCGAGAACGAGCGCCCGCCCGAGCTGTTCGCGCAGGCGTACCAGAACGCGCGGCGCGCCGGCCTCAAGACCACCGCGCACGCGGGCGAGTTCGGCATGCCCTGGACCAACGTGCGCACCGCCCTGGAACTGCTGCAGGTGGACCGCATCGACCACGGCTACACCGTGGTGGACGACCCGGAGTTCGCGCGCTACTGCGCCGGGCGCGGCGTGCTGTTCACCGTGGTGCCCACCAACTCCTACTACCTGCGCACGCTGCCGCCCGAGCGCTGGGCGCTGGACCACCCGATCCGTCGCATGCCCGGCCTGGGCCTGCGCATCCACCCCAACACCGACGACCCCACCCTGCACCACGTCACGCCCACCGGCGCGTGGACCATGATGGTGCGCGACTTCGGTTTCCACCTCGACGACCTGCGCGGCTTCATGCACAACGGCCTGGACGGCGCGTGGATCGACGACACGCAGCGCCGCCGCTGGCGCACCGAGTGGTCCGCCGAGTTCGACGCGCTGCGCGCCACTTCTTTTTCTTCCGCTTCCATCCCCACCTGAAAGACCCCCATGGCCCACGAACGCTCAAGCCTCGTCCTCGCCGCCTCGCTGCTGCTGGCCTTCTCGGCCCACGCCCAGGGCCCCGCCTGGCCCACGGCCAAACCGGTGACGCTGATCGTGCCGTTCACGGCCGGCGGCAGCGTGGACTTCATCGCCCGCCAGGTCGCCACCAAACTGGGCGAGCGCCTCAACCAGACCGTGGTGATCGAGAATGTGGCCGGCGCCGGCGGCGCCATCGGCCTGCAGAAGGCCGTGAACGCCGCGCCCGATGGCTACACCCTGGTGGCCGGTCCCGACAGCGCCATCGCCATCGGCAAGCTGGCCAACCCGGCGGCCTACCGCTTCGACCCGCTCAAGGACCTGGTGCCGGTGGGCATGCTCAACACCGCGCCCATGCTGCTGGTGGCGCGCACCGACCTGCCGATCAAGAGCTACGCCGACTTCGTCAAGCTCGCCAAGGCCGAGCCCGGCAAATACACCTACGCCACCTCGGGCGTGGGCACCGTGCTGCACCTCGCCATGGAGCAGCTCAAGCAGCGCTCGGGCATCTTCGTCACGCACGTGCCCTACCGGGGCGGCGCGCAGATCGCCAACGACGTGATGGGCAAGCAGGTGGACCTGGCCATGCTGGTCAGCGCGAGCAGCATTCCCCACGTGCGCGCCGGCAGCCTCAAGGCGCTGGGCGTGACCGGCAAGCAGCGCATCGCCTCGCTGCCCGACGTGCCCACCTTCGACGAGATGCCCGGCCTCAAGGGCTACGACGTGCTCACCTGGACCGGCATCTTCGCGCCCAAGGGCACGCCGGGCGCCATCGTGAGCAAGCTCAACGACGCGCTCAACGACGCGCTGAAAGACCCCGAAGTGCGCGCCCGCCTCGCCGAGCAGGGCGCCCTGCCGGGCAGTGGTTCACCCGAGGCGCTGGGCAGCTTCGCCCAGGCCGAATTCGCGCGCAACCAGAAGCTGGTGCCCACCCTCAACCTGAAGGACTGAAACAACATGCCCATCGACCTGGCTTCCCGTCGCGGTTTTCTTTCCACCGGTTCGCTGGCCCTGGCCAGCGTGGCCGCCACCGGCCTGCTGCCCGCGTTCGCGCAGGACGCGCAGACCCAGGTGCTGCTGGGCGTGGCGGCGCAGCAGCTGCCAGCCATTCCGGCGAGCAAGCGCACCGTGATCATCGACACCGACCCGGGCCAGGACGACGCCATCGCGCTGCTCTTCGCGCTGGCCGCGCCCGAGCGGCTGGACGTGCGCGCGCTCACCGTCTCGGTGGGCAACATGCCCCTGAGCGTGACCGAGAAGAACACGCGCCGCGTGCGCGACTGGGCCGGGCGCACCGAGGTGCCGGTGTACGCCGGCTACCCCCGGCCGCTGATCCGCGACCCCATCTTCGCCGACGACGTGCACGGCAAGACCGGCCTGGACGGCCCCACGCTGCACGAGCCGCGCGGCCCGCTCGCGCCCGGCCACGCGGTGGACTACCTCATCAGCACCCTGCGCGCCGCCGCGCCCGCCAGCGTGGTGGTGGTGGGCCTGGGCCCGCTGACGAACATCGCCGCCGCGCTCAACATGGCGCCGGACATCAAGGCCGCCATCAGCGAGGTGGTGGTGCTCGGTGGCTCGTGGGGCGTGGGCGGCAACATCACGCCGGCCGCCACCTTCAACCTGTACGCCGACCCGGAGGCCGCGTCGGTGGTGTTCCGCAGTGGCGTGCCGGTCACGGCGATCTCGCACGACGCCGCGCGGCGCGTGCTCGTCACGCCCGAGCGCATCGCGCCCTTCCGCCAGATGGGCAACAACGCCGGCAAAGTGGTGGCCGACATCCTGGACTCGGCCATGGACTACGCCATGCGCCGCCGGGGCGTGAAGGTGGGCCCGATGTACGACCCCTGCGTCATCGCCTACCTGCTGCAGCCCGAGCTGTTCAAGGGCGCGCGCGTGCCGGTGGACATCGAGACCCGGGGCGAGTTCACCAGCGGCGCCACCGTGGTGGACTTCCGCGGCTACACCAAGCGCAAGGCCAACACGCTGTGGGTCAACGCGGTGGACATCGACGGCTTCTACCGCCTGCTCGAAAAACAGATCGCGCGTTTGCCTTGACCGGACCCGCTGCTCATACCCACCGTGAGGCTTCAGGGCGCCAGGTGGCCGTTGCCTGACTGTGGGCGGCGGCGACCTCGGTGGCTGGCCACAGCAGGTCATCCAGCAACGCGACGGTGTCTCCAAGGCTGGCTGCCGCGATGCGGTTCTTGCTCAGGAAGGCCTGCCACTGGCGCAGCTTGGCGCCGTCTTCGCTGAACTGCCGGGTCAGTGCCAAGGGCCGCTCGGTCGGCAGTGCCGTCTGGCGCCGGGCAAAGGTGGCGGCGATGGCTGCGGCCAGCGTGGCGCCCTCCAGTTCCGTGCGCCGGGCAATCACCGCGAGATCGAAGAAGTCCTTCATGCGGCTGTTCGCCTGCCCCAGCATCACCATGGCCTGGTACTTCTCGGCGATCACGGTGTAGACCGGATACACCCGCAGCAGGGAGGCTGGAAAGTCCCCCAGCAAGGTGGGGTACGCCACGGTCTGCGGTCCCGGCGTCACGGCATCACCGAAGCCCACGTCGATCTGCAGGGCGCAGCGCGCGGAGCCCAGGCGTGCCACCAGCCGGATGCGGGTGCCGCCGTAGGTGTTGTCTTCGCGAATGGCATCGGCCTTCACGGAGTCGGGGTCGAACACCATGCCGTCGCCCAGGTCCATGGCGGCGACTTCGCGGAAGGTGGCGATCAGGTTGGCCTCATCGTCGGGGCCGAAGCCCAGCAGGTCGGCGTCCCTTGTCGGGCGGTGCGGGGTGTCGTACCACAGCGCAAAGAGCAGGGCGCCTTTGAGCAGGAAGCGGTCGGCATGGGGAGACAGGCTGATGCGAGCCAGCAGGCGCTCCGTGCCAAACCGGTTGAGCAGCAGGTTGTAGTCATCACCGCGCTGTTTGGCGAGCGTCAGCAGCCGGGCCAGGATGGATGCCGAGCGGTTGCCGGTCATTGCGTCACCGCCTCCAGGTAGGGCTGCATGACACGCTCCACCCGGTTGATTTTGGCAAAGTGGCTCAGCTCGGCCATGGTGACCTTGCGGGTGCGCCAGGCGTCTTTCAGTGCCTCCAGCGCCACGTCCAGGCCGATCTTGTTGCGGAACTTGAAGCAGTCGGTCACCGTCTTGGCCGCGCTGTACACGCGGATGGGCGTCCCGTGGTCGATCACGGTCTGGATGCCCTCGCTGTACGCGGCGCCCCGCAGGCGCGTGATGCGCAGCGTCGGGTAGCTCAGCACCGGTGCCTGCGTTGCCTCGGGCAGCGCGATCCACACATCGTGCGGCAGTTGCGTGCCGATCTCATGGAATTGCAGCGCAGTCAGCAGGCACAGCACGGCCTTTGGCACACGCTGGCAGACCTCGATCAGCGTTTGATGTTCGGTGATGTCGGCGTCGGGCAGCCCGTACAGGCCCCGCGCGAACCGTTGCAGCTTGCCTGCGTGGTGAAGCCGGATCAGAAGCTGTGGCGACCAACCCTGCTCGCGCACGTCCGCGGCCCGCAGCACACGCCGGTGCCGGGCCAGTTCGAGGATGTGGTCAGACTGGTTCATGAAGTATGAGTTTAATATTTGCATTACTTTTGTTCAAGTGATGCGATTTTCAACCTAACGAGAGACCGTGCACATAATCCGCCCCACCGCACAGCCAGCCGCAGACCCACGATGCCACCACGCCGCGCTTCCGCTTCCAGCCCCACCGATGCCGACAGCAGCGCCGCCCGTTCGGCCATCCTCGCGGCGGCCCGCGCGGAGTTTTCCGCCAAGGGGCTGACGGGCGCGCGCGTCAACGAGATCGCGGCCCGCGCCGGCGTCAACAAGCAGCTGATCTACTACTACTTCGGCAGCAAGGAAGACCTCTACCGCACCGCGCTCGAGGTGGTCTACACCGAGATCCGCACGCAGGAACGCAGCCTGAAGCTGGGCGACATGCAGCCCGAGGAGGCGATGGCCAGGCTGATCGGTTTCTCGTTCGACTACCTCGCCGAGCACCCCGACTTCATCGGCCTGCTCAACCACGAGAACGCGCAGGGCGCGCAGCACGTGCGCGATTCGAGCGCGATCCGAGACACCAACTCGCCGCTGATCGAGCTCATCGCCAAGACCCTGGCGCGCGGCATCCGCGCGCGCGTGTTCCGCCGTGGCATCGACCCGGTGGAGCTTTACATCTCGGTCGCCGGCATGTCGTATTTCTTCTTCTCCAACCGCCTGACCCTGTCGTCCATCTTCAGCCGCGATCTCTCGTCGGCCGACGCGGTGGGCGCCTACCGCGCGCACGTCGTGGCCTTCGCCATGGCCGGTCTGCGCGCCTGATTCCACCGCACCATTCGAGGGCGCGAACGCATCCGGGCAAACCCTTTGTCCCGATTTCAACCAAACGGTTGACACGAAGTTGACACGCCCATATGCTCATCCCATCGCGTTTGAGAAAAGGGTCATGCCATGTCAGGCAACGTTGTCACACTGCTGGATCCCGCGCAGCTGCCGGCTCGTTTCGAGTCGGTCGAGGCGCTGGAGGAATTCCTGTCGCGGCCGAGCCAGGCCCTGATCGACGACCTGGCGCAGGTGGACGGCGACATCATGATCCTGGGCGTGGCCGGCAAGATGGGCCCCACACTCGCGCGCCTGGCCAAGAACGCCGCGCCGCACAAGCGCGTGATCGGTGTGGCGCGTTTCAGCGACCCCGCCGTGCGCCAGCGCATGGAAGCCTGGGGCATCGAGACCATCGCCGCCGACCTGCTGGACCGCGCCGCCATCGAGGCGCTGCCGCGCGTGCCCAACATCATCTTCGCGGCCGGCCACAAGTTCGGCGCCAAGGACAACCAGGCCCTGACCTGGGCCATGAACACCCACGTGCCGGCCCTGGTGGCCGACACCTTCCGCGAGTCGCGCATCGTCGGCTTCTCCACCGGCAACATCTACCCGCTGACCACGGTGGGCCGCCAGGGCGCGAGCGAGAAGACGCCGCCCGCGCCGCTGGGCGAGTACGCGCAGTCGTGCATCGGGCGCGAGCGCATGTTCGAGTACTTCTCGGGCCAGCACGGCACGCCGGGCCGCATCTTCCGGCTCAACTACGCGATCGACATGCGCTACGGCGTGCTGTACGACATCGCCTCCAAGGTGCACCGCGGCGAGACGGTGGACGTGACCATGGGCCACGTGAACGTGATCTGGCAGGGCGACGCCAACGCGCAGGTGCTGCGCTGCCTGCGCCACTGCACGGTGCCGTCCACCCCGGTGAACTGCACCGGGCCGGAAACGCTCTCGGTGCGCTGGCTGGTGGACGAGTTCGCCGCGCGCCTGGGCGTGAAGGCGCAGGTGAGCGGGCAGGAGGCGGCCACCGCGCTGCTGTCGGACACCACTTTGGCGGGCAAGCTGTTCGGTTACCCGCTGGTGCCGCTGGGCGCCATGCTCGACTGGGTGGCCGACTGGGTCAAGCGCGAGCAGCCGGCGCACGGCAAGCCGACCAAGTTCGAGGTCCGGGATGGCGCCTTCTGAGGCACTGACCTCGGTCATCCTCGGTCCGGACGATGTGCCGGAGGGCCTCGCTTTGTCGGACGCCGCGGGCTGGAACCAGACCGCCGACGACTGGCGCCTGTTCATCACGCAGGGCCGCGTCTTCGGCCTGCGCGACGGCGATGCAGGCCCGCTGGTGGCGACGGCCGCCGCGCTGCCGTACGAAGGTGGCATCGGCTGGGTCTCCATGGTGCTGGTGAACGCCGCGTGGCGGCATCAGGGCCTGGCCACCGCGCTGATGGCGCGCTGCGTGGCGCACCTGCGCTCGCTCGGCGCCACGCCGGTGCTGGACGCCACGCCCGCCGGCCAGCATGCCTACCTGCGCATCGGTTTCGAGGACGGTTTCGCGCTCGCGCGCTGGGAAGGCACGGTCGCCGATGCCGCCGCCGAGCCGCGCCCCGCGCCGCCGGCCGATGCCGCCACGGTGTCGGCGCTCGACGCCCAGGCCAACGGCTGCGGCCGGGGCTTTCTGCTGACCGACTTCCTGCAACGTGCCGGCACGCGCGTGGGCCTGTCGCCGGCGCGCACCGGTTTCGTGATCGCCCGCGAAGGCCGCCGCGCCACGCAGATCGGCCCGCTGGTGGCCGACGACGAAAGCTCGGCGCTCTCGCTGCTGCAGGCCGCGCTGGCCGGTGTCAGCGGCCGCGTGTTCCTCGATGTGCCCGAACGCTGGGCCGCGCTGCGCGCCTGGTTGGAGCAGGCCGGTTTCGCGCGCCAGCGCGCCTTCGTGCGCATGTCGCTCGGCGCCGCCCCCATCGCCTCTGTCAACGACCGCCTGTTCGTATTGGCCGGTCCCGAATTTGGTTGAACCCATGAGCCTCACTGCCTCTCAAGTCGAACACACCCGCGCGCTGCTGCGCCGGGGCCTGGCCATTCCCGCGCACCCGCTCGCGCTCAACGCGCAGCGCCAGCTCGACGTGCGCCGCCAGCGCGCGCTCAGCCGCTACTACCTCGATGCCGGCGCCGGCGGCCTGGCCGTGGGCGTGCACACCACGCAGTTCGCGATCCGCGAGGTGGGGCTGTATGAAGAGGTGCTGCGCCTGGCCATGGAGACCGCGCGCGCCTGGGTCGAACCCAGCCGCGAGCTCGCCATGGTGGCCGGCGTGTGCGGCCGCACCGAACAGGCCGTGGCCGAAGCGACACTCGCGCGCGGCCTGGGCTACAACGCCGGCCTGCTGAGCCTTGCCGCGATGAAGGGCCAGAGCGAGGACGCGCTGATCGCGCACTGCGAGGCGGTGGCGCAAGAGATTCCGCTGATCGGCTTCTACCTGCAGCCCGCCGTGGGCGGCATGAACCTGAGCGCCGCCTTCTGGGCCCGCTTCGCGGCGATCCCGAACGTGGTGGCGATCAAGGTCGCGCCCTTCCACCGCTACCGCACGCTGGACGTGGTGCGCGGCCTGGTGCAGGCGCGCGCCGAAGAGCGCGTGACGCTCTACACCGGCAACGACGACCACATCGTGCTCGACCTGATCACGCCCTTCACCGTGCCGCGCGACGGTGTGCCGGTGACGGTGCGCTTCCGGGGCGGCCTGCTCGGCCACTGGTCGGTGTGGACCTCGGGCGCGGTGCGCATGCTGGAGCTGTGCAAGTCGGCGGCCAAGGGTTCGGTGGTGACGGCCGAGATGCTGGCGCTGGACAGCCGCGTGACCGACTGCAACAGCGCCTTCTTCGACGTGGCCAACGACTTCCACGGCTGCATCGCCGGCTGCCATGAGATCCTGCGCCGCCAAGGTTTGCTCGAAGGCATCTGGTGCCTGGACCCGAACGAAGGCCTGAGCCCGGGCCAGAAGGAAGCCATCGACCGCGTGTGCGCCGAGCACGGCGACCTGGCCGACGACGCCTTCGTGAAGGCCGGCCTGAGCCGCTGGCTCGCGTGACGGAAAGAAGAAACCCACCATGACGCAAAACAGAATCGCCCGCTGGACCGCCCACTACCTGCCCGCCATCGGGCTGTTCGTGGGCTTCATCGTGTTGTGGCAGCTCGCGGTGTCGGTGTTCGGCATCCGCGAATACCTGCTGCCCAGCCCGTACTCGGTGTGGCAGGCCATGCTGAGCGACGAGATCCCCTGGTTCAGCCACGCGTGGATCACGGGTGTGGAAATCCTCGGCGCCTTCGTGCTGGCCGGTGTGGCCGGCGTGATGCTGGGCATGGCCATCGCCTGGTCGCAAGGCATCTCGCGCGCGCTCACGCCCTTCCTGGTGTTCGTGAACACGCTGCCCAAGGTGGCGATCGCGCCGCTGTTCCTGATGTGGCTGGGCTACGGCATCCTGCCCAACATGCTGATCGGCGCGCTGATCGGCTTCTTCCCGGTGGTCATCAACACCGCCGTGGGCCTGACCCAGATCGACCAGGACATGGTGGACCTGGGCCGCGTGTTCAGCGCGCCCAAGTGGAAGGTGTTCATGAAGATCCGCATCCCCAACGCCTACCCCTACATCCTGAGCGCGCTCAAGGTCACCGCCACCTCGGCCGTGGTGGGCGCGGTGGTGGGCGAGTTCGTGGCCTCGCAGAAGGGCCTGGGCTACGTGATCATCACCACGCAGAGCAGCATGAACACGCCGGCCGCGTTCGCCGCGCTGGTGTGGATCTCGGTGCTGGGCCTGCTGCTGTACGGCCTGGTGGCCCTGCTCTCGCGCCTGCTCGCGCCCTGGGCCGAAGAAGCCCCGCGCTGATCAAACAAAACAACAACCCCTTCCCTCCCCGCCGTTCTCCTCTTCCCCACCCGTCCTCCGAAAGGAAAGCACCATGACTCCCAGGATCGCTGTTTCCGCCGCCGCCGTCTGCGCGGCCCTGCTGGCGCTGCTGCCGGCCACGGCCTCGGCCCAGGCCAAGGAGAAGTTCACCTTCGCCCTCAACTGGTTCGCCGTGGGCGACCACGCCGCCTACTGGGTGGCGCTGGACAAGGGCTACTACGCCCAGCGCGGCCTGGACGTGACGCTGGAAAACTCCAAGGGCTCGGGCGACTCCATCGCCAAGGTGGACACCAACCGCGCCGACGCCGGCCTGGCCGACGCGGTACCGGTGATCTCGGCCGCCTCGCGCGGCGCGCGCGTGAAGATGGTGGGCATGGTGTTCGACAAGACGCCCATGACCTTCTTCAGCCACGCCGACGCGCCGCTGCTCAAGCCCAAGGACCTCGAAGGCAAGACCGTGGCCGCGCCCGCTGGCGACAGCCAGCGCCTGGCCTTCCCCGCTTTTGCGCGCCTGAACCAGATCGACCCGAACAAGGTGAGCTGGGTGAACATCGAGCCCACCGCCAAGGTCGCCTCCATCGCCGAGAAGCGCGTGGACGGCGTGGCCGACTACACCACCGGCCAGCCCTTCTACGACAAGGCCATGGGCCCGGGCAAGGCCGTGCGCCTGCAGTGGGCCGACTACGGCTTCGACCTCTACGCCATGTCCATCATCGCGGGCGAGAAAACCATGGCCGACAAGCCCAAGCAGCTCAAGGCCTTCCTCGAAGCCTCGTACATGGGCTGGCGCGACGTGATGGCCAACCCCAAGGAAGCGCTGGCCATCTTCAAGAAGCGCGTGCCCGAGATCGACGTGGCCATCATCGAGTCCAACATGATGATGGGCTTCGACCTCATGCGCACCAAGAACTACGCCGACAACGGCATCGGCTGGATCGACGAGAAGAAGATGTGCGCCTCCACCGACATCGTCAACACCTACATGGGCCTGCCCAAGAAGGTGGATTGCAAGACGGTGTTCAGCACCGAGTACTTCACCAAGGTGGCGATGCCGCTGCCGGTCAAGTAAGCCCACAGCGCGCAAGAAACCAGGCATGCAGGACACCGACGAGATGAGCCCAGCAATAGAACAAACGGATGGCGTGGCCTCGGGCCGCGTCCTCATCGAGGTGGACCATGCCGGCATGATCTACCAGGCCGAGAGCGGCCCGGTGGAGGCCTTGCGCGACATTTCGCTGCAGATCCGCGAAGGCGAGTTCGTGGCGCTGGTCGGCCCCAGCGGCTGCGGCAAGTCCACGCTGATGCGCGCCATCGCCGGCCTGCGCCCCGTCACCAGCGGGCGCATCCTGGTCGACGGCGTGCCGGTGGACAAACCCATCCCCAAGGTGGGCATGGTGTTCCAGGCCGCGCTGCTGCTCAAGTGGCGCTCGGTGCTCGACAACGTGCTGCTGCCGGTGGAACTCTCCGGCGGCAACCCCGCGCAGTACCGCGAGCGCGCGCACGCGCTGCTCAAGATGGTGGGTCTGGGCGACTTCGCGAACAAGCGGCCGGGCGAACTCTCGGGCGGCATGCAGCAGCGCGCCTCGCTCTGCCGCGCGCTGATCCTGGACCCGCCCATCCTGCTGATGGACGAGCCCTTCGGCGCGCTCGACGCCATGACGCGCGACGAGATGAACATCGAGCTGTTGCGCATCTGGGGCGAGAGCAGCAGCGGCGGGCAGCGCAAGACCATCGTCTTCGTCACGCACTCGATTCCCGAGGCCGTGTTCCTGGCCGACCGCGTGGTGGTGATGTCGCCGCGCCCGGGCCGCGTGGCCAACATCCGCCAGGTGGACATCGCGCGCCCGCGCACCGCCGAGACGCGCGCCGACCCGGCGCTGGGCCGCATGTCCTTCGAGCTGTACACCGAACTCTCGGGCGCCACCGGCCGGCGCGAGACGCGGGCCGGCCCGCAGTGGTGAACCTTCGCCACCGCCCGCGCGGCTGAAAGAGCGGCCCCGTGCGCATCGCCCTGTGCAACGAGGTGCTGGCGCCGCTGCCGTTCGCCCGCCAGTGCGAGGTGGCGGCCGCCCTGGGCTACGACGGGCTGGAGGTGGCGCCCTTCACGTTGGGCGAGGAAGCCTTGTCGAGCGCGCGGCGCAGCGGACTGCGCCGCGCGGCGGCGGACGCGGGCATCGAGGTCTCGGGCCTGCACTGGCTGCTGCGGCAACCGGCGGGCCTGTCCATCACCTCGGCCGACACCGCCGTGCGCGCCCGCACGCTCGACACCCTGCGCCACCAGATCGACCTCTGCGCCGACCTCGGCGGCGCGGTGCTGGTGCACGGCTCGCCCGCGCAGCGCCGCCTGCCGCCGGGTGAGGAAGCCGCAGCGCGCGAACGCGGCATCGAGGCCTTCGCCGCCGTGGCGGCGCACGCGCAGGCGGCCGGCGTCGTCTACTGCATCGAACCCCTGGCCGCGCCCGAGGCCGACTTCATCCACACCGTGGCCGAGGCCGCCGCCATCGTGCGCGCCATCGGCCGCCCCGCGCTGCGCACCATGCTCGACTGCTGCGCCGCCGCGCGCGCCGAGGCCGAGCCGGTGCCTGCCGTGCTCGCGCGCTGGCTGCCCACCGGCCTGCTCGCCCACGTGCAGGTGAACGACCCCAACCTGCGCGGCCCCGGCCAGGGCGCGCTGGCCTTCGCCGACATCCTGCGCACGCTGTGCCAGCACGGCTACGCCGGCTGGGTGGCAGTGGAGCCCTTCGACTACCAACCCGATGGCCCCATGGCCGCCGCCCGCGCCATCGGTTACCTGCGGGGCCTGCTGGAGGCCCTGCATTGAGGAAATGACCGCCATGCCCACCGCCCCCCGCGTCCAAGTCCTGTCCGTCGAGCGCTTCGAGTCGCCCTACCGGCTGCGCCTGCCGTTCCGCTTCGGCGTCATCACCGTGACCGAAGGCCGCCAGGCCATCGTGCGCGTGCGCGTGCGCCACGAGAACGGGCGCGAAGGCACGGGCTACGCCGCCGAAGCGCTGGGCGCCAAGTGGTTCGACAAGAACCCCGCGCTCTCCGACGCGCAGAACCACGACCAGCTGCGCAAGGCGCTGGAACTCACCGCCGAGGCCTACGGCGCGGCGCCCCCGCTCAGCGCCTTCGACCTGTATGTCAACCACTACCGCGAGCTGCTGGAGGCCGGCGCCGCGTGTGGCCTGAACCCGCTGGTGACCAGCTACGGCCCGGCCCTGATCGACCGCGCGGTGCTCGACGCGCTGTGCCGCATCGAAGGCCTGAGCTTCTGGCAGGCGATGCAGCACAACCGGCCCGGCATGCGCGCGCACCCCATCGCGCCCGACCTGCAAGGCTTCGCGCTCGCGCCCTTCCTGCGCGGCCTCGCGCCGCTGACCTCGCTGGCCGTGCGCCACACCGTGGGCCTGCTCGACCCCATCGTGGCGGGCGACCAGGCCGCCGGCACGCGCGTGAACGACGGCCTGCCCGAAACCCTGGAAGAGGTGGTGGCCGCATACGGCAACCGTTACTTCAAGCTCAAGGTCTCGGGCCAGGCCGACGCCGACCTGGAGCGGCTGCGCCGCATCGCCTCCGTGCTCGACCGCCTGCAAGACCCCTACGTGGTCACGCTCGACGGCAACGAGCAGTACGAAAACGCCGAGGCCATTGCCGCGCTGTGGCAGCGCATGGCCGCCGAGCCCGCGCTGCGCCGCCTGTGCGAGGCCACGCTGCTGATCGAACAGCCCATCAAGCGGCAGATGGCGCTGGCCCAGCCGGTGGCGGCGCTGGCGCGGCACAAGCCCGTGATCATCGACGAGTCCGACGGTGACCTCGACGCCTTCCCCTGCGCCCGCGCGCTGGGCTACACCGGCGTCTCCACCAAGGCCTGCAAGGGCTTCTACAAATCGGTGCTCAACCTCGCGCGCTGCCAGGTGTGGAACCAGGCCGAGGGCCGCGAGACCTTCTTCATGTCGGCCGAAGACCTCACCACCCAGCCCGGCATCAGCGTGCAGCAGGACCTGGCGCTGGTCAGCCTGCTCGGCATCACCCACGTGGAGCGCAACGCCCACCACTTCATCGACGGCTTCAACGGCCGCCCGCCGGCCGAGGCCGACGCCTACCTCGCCGCGCACCCCGACCTCTACCACCGGCAGACTGGTGGCGTGCGCCTGCGCATAGCGCGCGGGCAGCTGGCCCTGGGCTCGCTCGCCGGTGTGGGCTTCGGCTCCGCCGTGGAGCCGGAGCTGAGCGGCACCGCCGCCATGCCGCGCGCCGACTGGCCCCCCCACGCATCGGAGACCCCATGAGCACCATCGACTACGAAAGCCACGACGGCCTGGGCCTGGCGCAGCTGGTCAAGCAAGGCGAGGTGACGCCGCAGGAGCTGCTGGAGGCCGCGCTCGCGCGCATCGCCGCGCACAACCCGGCGCTCAACGCGGTGGTCACGCCGCTGTACGACGCGGCGCGCGCCGAGATCGCGCGCGGCCTGCCGGCCGGGCCGTTCCAGGGCGTGCCCTTTCTGGTGAAAGAGCTGGTGGCCTCGGTGGCGGGCGCGGCCACCACCGCGTCCTCGCGCCTGTACGCGCACAACACCGCGGCGGCCGACAGCGAGATCGTGGCGCGCCTGCGCCGCGCGGGGCTGGTGATCGCGGGCAAGACCAACTCGCCCGAGTTCGGGCTCTCGCCCATCACCGAGTCGCTGCTGTACGGCGTGACGCGCAACCCCTGGAACACCGAACTCTCGCCCGGCGGCTCCAGCGGCGGCGCGGCGGCGGCCGTGGCCTCGGGCATGGTGCCGCTGGCCCACGCCACCGACGGCGGCGGCTCCATCCGCATCCCGGCCTCGTGCTGCGGCCTGTTCGGCCTCAAGCCCACGCGCGCGCGCATCACCGCCGGCCCCGAAGGCGGCGAGGGCCTCAACGGCCTGGCCCACCAGCACGTGGTGAGCCGCAGCGTGCGCGACAGCGCGGCCCTGCTCGACGCCATCGCCGGCCCCATGCCGGGCGACCCCTACACCGCCGTGCCGCCCGAGCGGCCCTACCTGGAAGAGATGGGCCGCGCGCCCGGGCGCCTGCGCATTGCCTTCGCGAAGACCGCGCCCACCGGCGTGCCGGTGGACGCGGCCTGCGTGGCCGCCGTGGAAGACGCCGCGCGCCTGTGCGAACAGCTCGGCCACCACGTGGAAGAAGCCTCGCCCGACTACGACGCCCAGGTGGTGGAGCGCGGTTTCGAAATGGTGTTCGCCACCCACACCATGGCCAACATCGCGCGCGCCACCGGCGGCCCCCTGCCCGACCCGGAACTGGTCGAGCCCTTGACCTACGCGCTGGCCCAGGTCGGCCGCGTGCCCAGCGCGGCCGAATACATCCTCAACCTGCATGCGCTGCAGCGGCAATCGCGGCGCATCGCGGGCTTCTTCGAGCGCTTCGACGTGTGGCTCACGCCCACGCTCGCGCAGACGCCCCGGGCCATCGGCCACTTCAACATCCGCTCCAGCGACGTGCGCGACTGGATGAGCAAGCTCGCGGCCTACCTGCCCTTCACCTACCCCTTCAACGTCACCGGCCAGCCCGCGGCCTCGGTGCCGCTGCACTGGACGGCCGACAACCTGCCCATCGGCTGCCAGTTCGCGGCGCGCTACGGCGACGAAGGCCTGCTGCTGCGCCTGTGCGCGCAACTCGAAGCCGCGCGGCCCTGGTTCCACCGGCGCCCGCCGGTGAGCGGCCTCCCGCATGCGCACTGAGGAAACGGTCGACCTGCTCGTCATCGGCGGCGGCGTGGCGGGGCTCACGGCCGCGCTGGTGGCCGCCATCGAAGGCCTGAGCGTGCTGGTCTGCGAGAAGACCGAGCAGCTCGGCGGCACGGCCGCCACCTCGGCCGGCACCGTGTGGATACCCGGCAGCAGCCAGAGCGAGCGCGCCGGCCTGGCCGACCCGGTGGTGCGCGCGCACCACTACCTGGCCGCCGAGATCGACACCGACAGCGGCGCCGACCTGCGCGACACCTTCCTGGCCACCGGCCCGCGCGTGCTCGACTACCTGGCCCAACACTCCTGCGTCAGCTTCGTGCCCGCCGCGCGCCACCCCGACTACCACGACCAGCACGCCGGCGCGGCCATCGGCGGCCGGGCGCTCGTCGCGCGCGCTTTCGACGGGCGCGAGCTCGGCCCGGACTTCGCGCGCGTGCGCCCTCCCATGAGCCACATGATGGTGCTGGGCGGCATGTCCGTCAGCAAGGACGACATCGCGCCCCTGCTCAAACCCCTCGCTTCCCGGGCCGCCTTGCGCCACGTGGTCACCCTGCTGAGCCGCCACGCGCGCGACCGCCTGCGCCACCCGCGCGGCACGCGGCTGGTGATGGGCAACGCGCTCATCGCGCGCCTGCTGCTGAGCCTGCGCCAGCGCGGCGTGGACCCGCTCATGGGCGTGGCCGTGCAGCAGTTGCACGAAGACGGCGGCCGGGTGAGCGGCGCCACGCTCTCGCAAGGCGGGCGCACCTGGCGCGTGCAGGCGCGGTGCGGCGTGGTGCTCGCCTGCGGCGGCTTTGGCCACGCGCCCGAGTGGCGCCAACGCCTGCTGCCCGCGCCCGCGCAGACGCAATCGCTCCTGTTCGAGGGCAACACCGGCGACGGCCTGCGCCTCGCGCAAAGCGTGGGCGCCGCCATCGACGAGACCGGGCACCGCACTCCTGCCTTCTGGGTGCCGGTGTCGGTGCTGCGGCAGGCCAACGGCGAGGAACGCCGGTTTCCGCACTTCGCGCTGGACCGCGCCAAGCCCGGCCTGATCGCGGTGGACGCGAGCGGCCGGCGCTTCGTCAACGAAGGCGACTCGTACCACGACTTCGTGCTCGCGATGCTCAACGCCTCGCCCGAGCCCGCCGTGCCCGCGCACCTGATCTGCGACGCCCACTTTCTGCACCGCTACGGCCTGGGCCTGGTGCGCCCGGGCGCATGGCGGCTGCGGCCCTACCTGCGCGCCGGTTACCTCAAGCGCGCGCCCACGCTGGCCGCGCTCGCGGGCCAGCTCGGCATCGACCCCGAAGGCCTGCGCGTCACCGTGTCGCGCCACAACGGCTTCGCGCACACCGGCGTGGACCTGGACTACGGCAAAGGCACGAGCGAACTCAACCGCTTCAACGGCGACCCGACCCACACGCCCAACCCCTGCATCGGCCCCATCGCGACGGCGCCGTTCTACGCGGTGACCGTGTGGCCCGGCGACGCGGGCACCAGCGTGGGCCTGCGCACCGATGTGGACGCGCGGGTGTTAGGCCGCGACGGCCAGGCGATCGAAGGGCTGTACGCGGCCGGGGCCGACATGGCGTCCATCATGCGCGGGCGCTACCCCGGGCCGGGAGTGACGCTGGGGCCGGCGATGGTGTTTGCCTGGCGGGCGGTGATGCACGCGGTGGGGCGGCGCACCTCCACCCAGGTCAGTTCGTCGCGAAGCAGTACATGAGCCCCGCGCTGCCGCTCATCTTGAGCTGATCGACGCTGCAGCCGCGCGTGCCGTGCGACGCGTTCCACGACGCGTTGGCCACCGGGTCGGGGTTGGTGCCCTTGCGGTCGTGGTGGCCCACCATGGCGGAGCCGCCATCGCTCTTGGTCCAGTTGCCGCAGGTGGTGTCCTTGCCGGGCTCGGGCACGGCCAGCGTGCCGTCGGGGCGCGAGCCGGTGAGGATGTCGTGGCGGTTGACCGCATCACCGAAGCCGGAGACCACTTCGCCCTTCTCGGTCAGCGAGGTGTCCTTGCCGAGCTTGGCGTTGGCGCTGTGCAGGTCGGCCACGCTGGTGGCGACGACGACGCCCTTCGCATTGGTCCATGGGCCGGAGCCGATGCGGTCACGCGCATTGACCGCCGCCTGCCCATCCATGGCCGCGGTGCTCAGGTAGGCGCGCCAGGTCTTGCTGCCCGCGCCGGCGGCGGTGGCCAGCGACTGGCAGAAGCGGTCCGCGCCGGCCAGGCCGCCGAGGTCGCCGCCCTTGCCGGGGTTGGCGCTGGTGATGAAGAAGCCCATGGGGGAGCCGCCCGATGGCTTCATGGCGCCGCAACCCGCGATCAGGGCGACAGTGGCAACGGCGGCGCTGGCGAGAAGAAGGGAACGGCTGGGCATGGGAGGCTCCTGGGCACGGTGGAAGGAAGCCGCAGGCTAGCGCAGCGCCGTGTCAGCGGCAACCGAAGCCACCATCCATGGAGGGGTCTCAGTAAGCCGTCTCGCGGGCTTCCAGCACCAGCGACAGCACCCGCGATCCCTTGCAGTTCGCCTTGGCGCGCACGCGGCATTCGGCATCGGCCTCGACCGTCAGGCGGCAGTGGTAATCCAGGCCGTCGGTCTCGCCGGGGCTGTGGCCCGGGACGCGGCGAGCCCACAAGCGCCGGCCGTCCACCTCCACGACCAGTTCGTGCGAGGGCTCGGCGGCGTCCGCCAGCACCGACACCAGCAGGGTGGCATCAAGGTCGAAGGTGCGCGCGCGGCCCAGTGCTGCGGGAATCACCAGGGAGGCGACGGATTCGGTGCCCGCGTCATACTTCCAATATTCCAAGGTCATGGGGAAAGTCTAAGCCCACGCCATTCCCCTTTCGACGCGCATGAAAACCTTCCGCATCCAGATTGACGGCCAGGCCGTGGCCGCCGAGGCCGACAGCGAGACCAGCCTGTTCGCGGCGATGGCGCGCGCGGGAATCGAGTGGCCGGTGTCCTGTCGCAACGGCACCTGCCGCACCTGCATCGCCCGCTTGCTGCAGGGGCAAGTGCGCTACGACATTCCCTGGCCCGGCCTGAGCGCCGACGAAAAGCAGGACGGCTATTGCCTGCCCTGCGTGGCCCGGCCCATGGCCGATTTGGTCATTGCCCGGGCTTGAAGCCCAAGCCACCCGACGCTTCGCCCGGCTTGCGATCGGCGGGATTGGTCTGAGGCGCCCGATCCGGATGCGTCGGGTTGGCACCCGGCGCGCGGTCGTCGCCAGGGGGCTGTTGGTCGATGGGCTTGCCGGGGGTCTGGCCTGGCGGGTTGGGGGTGATGGACATGCTGCGGGGCTCCTGAGCGTTTGCGGGACCGGACATCGGTCCGAAGACTCAGTGTCAGGTTGAAGCGCTTTCGCCCCGGTAGGCCAACTCTCTGTGGACCTGTAGGCCCTGTCCGGCCTCGTCGAATGCGCTGCTGAGTGCTCTTGCTCTCTAGCGGGCAGAAGAAGGATCGTCTGCCGTGTAGCGTCTTTCTATCCAGTGTGAGCCGTGGCCGAACTTCTCATTGCCCGCTTCGACCACGGTCCTGAGCGTCTGAAGAACAGCGGGATCCGCTGTCTGCCAATGGGTGGAAGTGGAGGCTTCGCGCTTGAGCTTGCTTGCAGCGGGCGTGCAGCAAATTCGCGCGAGATGGTGCACGCTTTGAACGGTGTGCCCTTTGCCCACGGGTGCCTGCAGGATGCTCATCGCCTTCTCCTGGGGGGTGGGGTCCAAGCGCTCCACCAACAAACAGCTTGCCTTCGAGCTGGGCTCGCGTCTATCGATCCGGCAGGTTTTGAGTAAACGGATGTTTCTGGCGTGGGCCGAAAAGCCTTCGCGGGGCGGGGGTGGCCAAGGTGCGATCTGCAACACATTGCAGTCATTCAGCCATTGGCGGTGAAGGTCTAGGACTTGCAGGAAGCAGTGTCACCGCTAGACTGCCGCAATCGGCCAGAAGCGGACGTTCTCAGCTCGTCCTGGGAACGTCCGCTTCTGGCCGATTCCCGCTATTGGGGTGGCGATAGCTTTGTGACTTCCACGTCAACGCTGAAGAGGCCGAAGAACCATGGGCGCCGTTCTCTCACAACGTCGAGATGTAAAGGGCGACCATCCGCGTCTGTCACCACGTACTCGCCATTTAGGACATCAATTGGCTCAAGCTTCGCTTCGACTTCGGCAACCGACCAGTACTCCGTCAGGTCTCCACTTTCATCAACGCGAATGGGCAATTTGATCATGAATGCAATGTCCGCTTCTGGCCGATTGCGGAAGTCTAGCCGTGGCACCGCTGTGTGCAAGCCGTACACCTTCATAGTCACGACTGGATGACCGCCACGTGGCGCAGATCGCACGTTCGGTGCGCAAGCGCAGCCGTCAGCAATCGCTGCGATCGATTTACTGCGTTAGTGCGAGTCCTTCAACCGCACGGGGCAGTGCAAGCCAAGCTATCAAGCCTGTTGCAGTTCGCCGCAGCGTCAATCAACCTGGCCGCAAGCGCCCGTGCCTGCGCGGGGCTGAGGCTCCATTCCAGGTCGAAGGGGGCTTCGCGTGCCTGCAGCAGCACCACCGCAGGCACATCTGGTTCCGCCGTGCGGCTCGCGGCCACGCTCAGGCCTGCCATCGTGCGTTGCTGAATCGAGAGTGACATGCGCTGTGCCGGCACGGTGCAGCGCATGAGGTAGACCGGCTCGGGCAGTGGGATCTGGCGGAGTTTCATGGGGTGGTCCCCGTGTCGTTCATGCCCAGCTCACGCAGCACCGCGAGGCGGCACACGCTGGCCATGGAGCGGTGTTCGCGTTCGGCCCGTTCTTTCACACGTTCCAGCTCGGCCGGCGTGAGCCGCAGCGCGATGGGGCGCGAGCTGTTGACGCCGTTGGGCACGCGCTTGCGTGTCGAAGAGTCAGCTGATCGGGTCATGGCGAAGTAGCTCCTTCCCTGGGCTAGCATTGAGTAACGGAAAAATACACAAGCAAGTGAGAGGCTTGTCTTTTAAATAAGTACTTTGGATGTAGTTTTGAGGAAATATCAGATAATGTCAACCGTCGATGTGGAAGAATTAGTTACTCGTTTTCGTGCCGAGCTGGATCGGTTTGGCTCGATCGCCGAAGCCTCCCGGAAAATCGGCGAGCCGAATGGAGCCGGTCTTCGCGACGTGTGCAACGGCCGCAAGCGCCTTACGGCCGAGTTGCTGGCGCGGTTTGCTGCCGAGGGCGTGGACGCTCTCTACGTTCTGACGGGCGAGCGCCTTGTCAAGCGATCGGGCCTGAATCCGATGCTGCGCGCCGTGGTGGATGACCTCGAACGTTGCTCTCCGGAGAAGCAGGTCGAGGCGGTGAAGTACGTGGGCATGCTCGCCGCAGGCATGACGCCGCCACCATTGCCCACGGTGCCAATTGCTCCAGCGCGAAAGCCCCAGGCCAAGGGCTAAGCACTCTCCAAGCGAAAGAAGAGCGGTTAACCCCGATCGCTCCAGATCACGCCTTCGGAGACTTCGGCGAACTCGGCCTCGGTGGCGCCGCGCCGTCCTCCTCACTCTCATCCAATCCCTCGTCGCTCAGCGGGTCGCCGGCTTCGGCGTCGTCGATGAAGGCCAGGTCGGGGTCTTCGTCGTCGGAGGCGGCGTCCGTGCCGCCGGGCGTGATCACGTGATCCACGCCGATGTCCCATCCATCGCGCTTGCCGCCGTCGCCGCCGGCGCTGCGGCTCTCGCCGGTGCCGGCGGCGTCGCTCGGGGAGGCCAGCGCGTCGGGCGACAGCAAGCTGGGGCGCTGTTCGTCGCGGGTGTCGAAGTCGGCGGGCGCGTTGGGGTCGCCGCCGTCGCTGTCGGCAATGCCCATCATGTCGCTGCCGCTGTCGGAGGAGTCCCCGGGGCCGAGCGACGCGGTGTCGCGGCCGGCGGGTTCGGGTGGTGCAGGGGTGGTGCCCTGGATGCTGCTGCGTGCCATGGTGTGGTTTCCTTTCGGGTCGATGGGCGCGGTGTGCCGCGCCCACAGGGTCTCCGGCAGTTGGCGTGCCCGCCCGTCTGCCCTGGGCGCGGTGGCCGGCCTGTTCCCCGAGGTCTGCAAGTTTTGCCGCTCAGGGCAGAAACACCAGGGAAGGCAATGCGCTGAACACCACCGCCGCCGTGGCAATGGCGGTGGACCCTCGCGCGATGCGGTAGCTCCAGCCCGGGAGGCGGCCATCGGCGTGTCGGGCCTTCAGTCGAACGTCGTGCACGCCCACGGCCAGCAGCGCGATCGCCGTGGCGCCCCAGGCCACCGCGTTGGCCGTCCACTGGTGCGGCCAGATTTCGCTGGCCGCCCAGATCACCATGAAGTGCGCGAACCAGATGGCCAGGGCCGTGACGATCGGCCGCCCGCTGGAGGGCTTGAGCGCGTTCACACGCCACCCCACGGCAGCACGCGCGGCAACAGCAGGCCGGCCGCGCCTTCGCACGCGGCAAACATGAACAGGATGCGCAACGCCTCCAGGGTCTTGTTGGCCGGGCCCGGCGCCAGGCCGCGCATCCAGCGCGCCAGGTAGTACACGGCCGAGAGCATCACCGCCAGCACGATGGAGCTGTGCCACGCCAACATGGCGTAGATGGCCGCGCCTTGCCCGCTGGCATCGCCGCGCAGCCCGGCGTTCCACCAGTCGAGGCTGTCCACCGCCAGCGCCGCGACGAGGCACACCATGCTCAGCGCCATGGCGACGGCGCTGAGCCCGCTGCCGCGCTTGAACCTCGCCAGCAAGGGCCGGGCCGCGTAGGCCAGGCCCGCCGAGGCGCCGAGCAGCAGCAGGCCAGGCGCCAGCGCGCCGCGTGGCGCGGTGATGCGCCACCAGTCCGGGTGGGCGCCGAACAGGTAGAGGTAGGAAAACATCGCCATCAGAAAGATCATCCCGAGCACGATGACCAGCAGCACCGCGGCCCACCAGCCGTGCGATTGCGGGCCGGTCACGTAGGTGGGCAGCAGGATGCCCCCGCCCGCGTCCACCTGCTTCTGCGGGATGTGCCGATCGTTGTGCCAGACCCAGCGCATCACGCAGACGATGGTGAGCACGCCGCAGATCGCGCTCAGCGTCAAGGCCTTCACCGTGAGCAGCAGGAAGAAGCCGGCGGTGAAGAGCGCCGCCAGCAGCGGCGACCAGGCGGGCCCGGGCATGATCTGCACGTACTGCGGCTCGGCGCGCGAGCTGCTGGTGATCAGCGTCTCGCGCGCGCCGGTGGTGGTGCCGGGCAGGAAGTAGCGCCCGGCCTCGACGTTCTCGCGCAGCCGGGCATCGGCCCACAGGGGTTCGAGGGAGCTGACGACGGGGATGGAACGGATGCCGTAGTTGCCGGTGGACAGCCACTCCAGCGTGCCGCCGTGGTAGACGTTGCGCGCGTTCCCCCCGCCGCCGCCCATGCCCTGGCGGCTGTAGCAGCGGATGGCGTCGATCAGGAAGAGCAGCACCCCGGCCGCCATGATGAAGGCGCCCACGGTCGAGATCAGGTTGGGCACCTCCATGGACCGGCCCGGCAGGTAGGTGTCCACGCGCCGGGGCATGCCCATCAGCCCGCTCAGGTGCATGGGCAGGAAGCAGACATGCACACCGACGAAGTTGAGCCAGAAGACCCAGCGCCCCACGCGCTCGGACAGCTGCTGGCCGTTGATCATCGGCGTCCAGTAGTAGAACGCGGCGAACAGCGGGAACACCATGCTGCCGATCAGCACGTAGTGGAAGTGCGCGACGACGAAGTAGGTGTCGTGCACCTGGCCGTCGAAAGCGACCATGCCCACCATCACGCCGGTGAGGCCGCCCATCACGAAGATGAGGATGCCGCCGACGAGAAAGAGCGAGGGCACGTTGCGCTGGATCCTGCCCGCCGCGAGCGTGGCGATCCATGCGAACACCTGGGCGCCCGCCGGGATGGCCACCGCCATCGACGCGGCGGAGAAGTAGCCGGCCGACAGGCCGGGCAGGCCCACCGTGAACATGTGGTGGGCCCAGACCCCGAAGCTGATGAAGCCGGTGGCGATCAGCGCCAGCACCACGATCTCGTGGCCGACCAGCGGCTTCTGCGCGACCGTGACGATCATGGTCGAGAGCATCGCCGAGGCCGGGATGAAGATGATGTAGACGTCGGGGTGGCCGAAGAACCAGAACAGGTGCTGGTACAGCAGCGGGTCGCCGCCGCGCGTGGCGTCGAACAGCGGCCAGTTGAAGGCGCGCTCGAGTTCCAGCAGAAAGGTCACCATGATCATCGCGGGGAAGGCCAGGATGATCATCACGCCGAAGATCAGCACCGCCCAGGCGTAGAGCGGCATCTTGGCCAGCGTCATGCCGGGCGCGCGCGTGCGCAGCACGCCCACGGTGAGTTCGATGGCGCCGGCGATCGCGCTGATCTCGATGAAGCCGATGCCCAGCAGCCAGAAGTCGGCGTTGATGCCCTGGGCGTAGACCGCCGAACTCAGCGGCGGGTACATGAACCAGCCGCCGGACGGCGCCAGGCTGAAGAAGATCGAGCAGAAGAAGACGACGCCGCCGATCAGGTAGGCCCAGTACGAATACGCCGACAGCCGCGGGAACGGCAGGTCGCGCGCGCCGATCATCTGCGGCAGCAGCAGCACGGCGATGGCCTCGACGGCGGGCACGGCGAACAGGAACATCATCACCGAGCCGTGCATGGTGAACAGCTGGTTGTAGGTCTCCTGCGGCACGATGCCGGCCAGCGGCGCGGACAGCTGCACGCGCATCACCAGCGAGAGCACACCGGCGGCGACGAAGAAGCCGAAGGCCGTGACGATGAACAGGAAGCCGATGAAGTTGTTGTTGACGGCGCTGAAGGCGCGCCAGCCCGTGGGCGTTTCCCAGACCTTCTTCAGTTCCTCGAGCTCGCCTCGCGGCCTTCGGCCCTTGGTGGGAAAACGCTCGTAGAGCCGCGCGTCGAAACCGGTTTCCGACGGCGCGCTCGCCGCGTCGTCGAGCGCGCCCGCCACGCCGGAGGGAATCCGGCTCGTCACTTCAAGGACTCCATGTACGCGGCCAAGGCGTGCAGCTCGGCGGCCTGCAGCGAGCGGTAGGCGGGCATGCGGTTGTTGGGCTTGATCGACTGGCTGTCGCCGATCCAGCCGATCAGCGTGCCGCGGTTGTTGGGCAGGATGCCGGCGCCGAGCGACTGCCGCGAACCGATGTGCGTGAGGTCGGGGCCCGAGAGGCCTTGCGCGGCCGTGCCGGCGATGCGGTGGCAGGCCGCGCAGCCCATGTCGCCGAAGAGCTGGCGGCCACGCAGCACCTCGTCGTTCACGGGGGCTGCGGCCGGGGCCGGCGGTGGCTGCTGGCGCGCCAGCCGCGCCTCGCGCCAGCGCTGCCAGTCGGCCGGCTCGTGCGCCACCACCACGAAGCCCATCAGCGAGTGCGCCCCGCCGCAGAATTCGGCGCATTGCCCGCCGTAGACGCCCGCCTTGTCGGCCTGCAGCTTGAGCCGGTTGGTGCGGCCCGGGATCATGTCCATCTTGCCGCCGAGCTTGGGCACCCAGAAGCTGTGGATCACGTCCTCGGACACCATGTCCACCACCACCGGCTGGCCCACCGGGATGTGCAGTTCGTTGGCATCGGCGTGCGCCTCGTTGCCCGCCGCGTCCAGGTAGGACACGCGCCACCAGTAGATGTTGCCCGAGACGCGCATGCGCAGCTCGTCGCCCTTGATGGTGCTCATGCCTGCGGCCAGCGTCAGGCCCCACACCAGCAGCAGGAAGAGGATGCCGGTCGGGACGATGAGCCCGAACCATCTGACGACGCCTTCGCCACCGAGCCTGGCGCGCAATTCGTCGCTGCCGTACAGCGCCACCCAGAGGGCCGCGCAGACCAGCACGAAGATCAGCGTGACGAGCGCGATCAGCACCCAGGCGAGCGAGGTGACCGTGTTCGAGAACGGGCCGTGCGGATCGAGCACGGGCGGGGGCCAGCCGCTCAGGGCCTCAGCGAGACTGGAGCGTGAGGAGGTAGGCTGTGACATCGCGGGCTTCCTGGTCTGACATCGTGATGGCCGGCATGGCCGTCCCGGGCACCAGCCCGGGCGCGTTTCTGACGAACTGCATCAGCACGCCGGGCTGGTTCGGCAGCTGCCCGGCGATCAGGCCCTGCCGGGCGAAGCCGTGCAGCGACGGCCCGAGCCCGCCGCGCGGCCACTTCACGTCGGGGAAGGTGTGGCAGGCCACGCAGCCTTTGTCGGCGACGAGGCGTCGGCCGGTGGCGGCGTCGGCGTCGCCCAGCGTCGGCGTGCGGTCGGGCGGGCCGTCGCAGGCCACCAGGCTGAAGCAGGCCAGCACCAGCCAGCGGCCGCAATAGCCCCTCAATGTGCCGCCGGGGCCCGGCATGAACGATGATCTAGATTCCATGCGCACCCACCCGCTGCTGCACACACACCGGCCCGCGAACCCCGGCCGGCTGTGGCTGGCCCTGTGCGCCCTGCTCCTGACGACGGCCTGCACCGACCGCAAGACCCCCAGCGACGACCGCTGGAGCCGCAGCGGCGAACTCATCGCGATGAGCGGCGGCGAAGCCGGCGCGCGCTACGCCTGCGCGACCTGCCACGGTGTGCGCGGCGAGGGCAATGGTTTCGACGCGCCGCGGCTCGCCGGCCTGCCGGCGGGCTACCTGCAGAAGCAGATGGAAGACTACGCCGCCGGCCTGCGGCCGCACGAGGTGATGCGCGACGTGGCGCGTTTTCTCGACAGCCACGAACGCGTGCGGGTGGCCAACCACTACGCCGCCTTGCCGCCGCAGGCGGTGGCACCCGCCACGCAGGAAACCATCGATGCCGCGACGCCGGCGCTGTATGCGCGCGCGTGCCAGCAGTGCCACGGCGCCGAAGGCGTGGGCAGCGAGAACGGGCCGCCGCTGAACGCCCAGCCGGCCTTCTACCTGAGCCAGCAACTGCAGGACTGGCAGCGGTCGAAACGGCGCAATGACGGCAAGCATGGGATGTTGGAGGTGGCTCAGCAGCTCGATGCCGGGCAGGTCAGGCAACTGGGCCTTTATCTGGCGCGGATCCCACCACACCCGGCGAGTCCGGGCCGTTGAGGTCGAACATCGAAGGCAGGACGCGGTCGCGCTTGATCACGTAGTGCAGCACGGCCGCCCCGGCATGGCCGGGAATGAGGAGCGCCGTGATCCACACGATCCAGAAGTGGGCGGTCGCGGCCCACTGCATCAGGCGGTGCTGCAGGCCCTCGGACAACTGATCGAACGGCAGGTTGGGGAACGGGATCAGGCCGGCGATCGACAGCGGCAGGTCGCTGGGCAAGGTGGACCACATCACCCAGCCGCTGATCGGCAAAGCGAAAAAGCTGATGTAGAACCAGGTCTGCAGCAGGCGGCTGGCCTTGCCCGCCAACGAGGTCTCGTCCACGGTGTCGGGGCCGCTGAGCTGGCTGTGCCAGAACAGGCGCAGCGTGCCCAGCAGCATGATCGTCAGGCCGATCTGCGTGTGGGTCTGGTAACCGACGTACTTGTCGCCCCCCACCGGCTGCCAGCCCAGGTACCAGCCATGGGCCAGCTGGAAGATCATCAGCGCCGCCATCACCCAGTGGAAGGTGACGCCGATCGGCGAGTACAGGCCGCGCCGGTTGTAGCCCTCGGCCCATTCGATGGCGGCAATGAGGTTCATGCGAGGTCGGCGCGCACGCCGCGCGCGCGTTCGGCGCCCATCCAGCGCCAGCCGATCCACATCGCCGCGGCCAGGTAGGCGATGCTGCCCGGCGCCCACATCGTGATGCCGGCGAGTTGCTGGTCTTCCAGCGGCGCCACGCCCCAGCTCAGGGCGGACGCGAAGTGCGGGGGATACAGCGGCCGCCCGGCGAAGGTGATCAAGGCGCCCAGCAGCCCCATCCACACCGTCGTGACCAGCACGGCGCCCATCGCCGCGGCCGGCGCGGCCCGACGCACGGCGAGCCAGAACGCCATGGCGCTGGCCAGCAGCGTGCCTTGCATCAGCGCGTAGATCCCGTCCGACGACAGGGCCGCCGCGTACGGCGCCGGCGCATGCCAGATCCAGAACACCACGGTGGCGATGGCCGTGGCGCTCCAGAGCGACACCGGCAAGCGCCGCAGCCAGGGCTCCAGGCCGAACACCAGCAAGGGCGCCATCACCAGCACGAGCGCGAGGTGGTGGATCACCCGCACGGTGAAGAAGGCCGAGCTCAGCGCGCACAGCGGCGACACGTAGAGCACCACCGCGAGGGCCCACGCGCCCCGCAGGCTCAGGCGCCGGCGGGGCGTGGCGTCGCTGCCCACCGGCATGCGCCAGAGGGCCAGCGCCGCGAGCAACAGAACGGCCCCGAGCACGGGGTCGAGGTTCCATCGGCTCAGCCAGACCTCCGGGCCGGGCGCCTCGCCGCAGTAGGGAACCCACCTCCTCAGTTCGTCCAAGGCATGTACCTCCACGTGCATGACACCACGGAGCGACATCGTGCACTGTTCGGTGGCGAACAGACACCTGCCCCAGCCCCTGGCGATCATGGCCTCAGCAACACCGCAGTTGGACCGTGAATACCCGAATGCATGCCCTCTTCGCCCTCTCCTCCGTGCCGCTCTTCCTGGGCGCGCTGCTCAGCGACTGGGCCTACGCCGGCAGCCAGGAAATCCAGTGGCTCAACTTCGCCGCGTGGCTGAACGCGGGCGGCTTGCTGATCGCCGGCCCGGTGCTGTTGTGGGCCGCCGTGGACGCGCTGCGTGCGTCGGCCCAACGTCCACGTGGGGGCCTGCTCTATCTGGCCTTGCTGCTGATCACCTTCGTCGTGGGCTTCGTCAACGCCTTGATCCACGGCAAGGATGGCTGGGCCACGATGCCGGCCGGCCTGATCCTGTCGGCCGTGGTGGTGGTGCTCGCCGTGGCGGCCAGCGCGAGCGGGCTGGCCGGTTTTCTGCGGAGGACGGCATGACGGCCCGGGCCCTGTGGATGGGCACCACCCTAGCCTTGGCGGCCGCGGCGAGCGGCGCACAGCAACCCGCCAACCCCGAGCTGCCGCCCCCGCAGCGGGGCTTGCTGCCGAGCATGCGCATCGCGGAACCCGCCGGCTGGGGCGAGCGCCGGCCCACCGTGCCGCCAGGCTGGACGATCAAGTCCATCGCCACCGACATGAAAGTCCCGCGCCAGTCGCTGGTGCTGCCCAATGGCGACATCCTGGTGGCCGAGGGCAAGGGCGGCGGTGCGCCGACCCTGCGGCCCAAGGACTACATCGCCGGCATCATCAAGGCCAAGGGCAACACCGCCGTCAAGGGCGGCGACCAGCTGACCTTGTTGCGCGATGCCGATGGCGATGGCACCTACGAAGGCCGATGGGTCTACGCGAAGGACCTCAATGCGCCCTACGGCCTGGCGCTGGTGGGCAACAAGCTGTACGTCGCCAACCAGGACGAACTGGTGCGCTTCGATTACGTGGCCGGGCAGACCCAGGCCACGGCGGCGCCCGTCAGCGTCACCAAGCTGCCTTCGGCGGTCAACCACCACTGGACGAAATCGCTCGCGGCCGATGCCGAGGGCCGTTACCTCTACGTGGGCATTGGCTCCAACAGCAACATCGGCGAGCGCGGCATGGCGGTGGAAGAGAACCGCGCCGTGGTCTGGCAGATCGACGCCAGCCATGGCGCCACGCGCACCTTCGCCACCGGCCTGCGCAACCCCACGGCGCTGGCGTTCGAGCCCACCAGCCGGCAGCTCTGGGCCGTGGTGAACGAGCGCGACGAGCTCGGCCCCGACCTCGTGCCGGACTACCTCACGTCGGTGAAGGAAGGGGCGTTCTATGGCTGGCCCTATGCGTACTGGGGCCCGAACGTCGACCGCCGCGTGCAGCCTCAGGACGACAAGAAGGTCCAGGCTGCGGTGCGCCCGGACGTTGCCCTGCCCTCGCACTCGGCGCCTTTGGGGCTGTCCTTTGTGCAGACGGGGTTCGCGGCGCCGTTCGCCGAGGGGGCGTTCATCGGCATGCACGGCAGCTGGAACCGGGACGAGCCTGTGGGCTACAAGGTGGTATTCGTGCCCTTCGCCAACGGCCGCCCCAGCGGCCCGGCGGTCGACTTCGTCACCGGCTTCCAGAGCGACGGCAAGACCATGGGCCGACCGGTCGGCGTGACCGTGGACCCCAAGGGCGCCTTGATCGTGGCGGACGACCTGTCCAACACCGTCTGGCGCGTGACGCCGGCGCGCTGAGCACGCCCATTCACGCGCGCGGTGGCGCGTCGAAGCTTTCGAAGCTGACGAACTCGCTCACCTCGCGGCGCGGCATGGCCATGCGGTTGACGGGTGCGTCTGGCTCGGGGTAACCGAGCGACATGCCGCACACCGTGAGTTCGTGCTCCCGCAGGCCGAGGTGCTGAGCGACCACCGGGTGGAAGCGCGCGAACGACACCTGTGGGCAGCTGCCCAGGCCGCGCGCGCTGGCCGCGATCATCACGTTCTGCACCAGCAGGCCCAGGTCCAGCCAGCTGTGCGGCGCCAGGCGGGCGTCGATGGTGAAGATCAGGCCGACCGGCGCGCCGAAGAAATGGAAGTTCTTCTCGGTCTGGCGCATGCGGGCCGGCATGTCGGTGACGGCGATGCCCAGGGTGCGGTAGTAGAGCGCGCCGAAATCGCGCTGCCGCTGCGCGTGTTCCTCGGGCAGGGGCTCGGGGAAATGCGGCGAGGGTGGCAGGCGGTTCTCGCGGAAGGCGGCCACCAGCGCGTCGCCCATCGCCTGCAGGGGCGCGCCGGCGAGGACGTGCACGCGCCAGGGCTGGGTGTTGGAGTTGCTCGGCGCGGTGGCGGCCACGGCCAGCAGTTCCTCCAGCAGCGCGCGCGGCACCGGCTCGGGCCGGAAGGCGCGCAGGGTCCGGCGCGAGCGCATCACGCCATCGACCACGCGGGTGGTGTCTTGGATGGAAGGCCTGTTCACGTTGCGTTCTCCGTGGCCGCTTCCACCGGCGGCGGGTGGTAGGCGATGCGCCCGGCGGGCAGGTAGAACAGCGCGATGACCGCGCCGCCGCGCGCCTCGGGGTAGT
This sequence comes from Hydrogenophaga sp. GW823-FHT04C09, assembly GCF_058796355.1. Taxonomy (NCBI): domain Bacteria; kingdom Pseudomonadati; phylum Pseudomonadota; class Betaproteobacteria; order Burkholderiales; family Comamonadaceae; genus Hydrogenophaga; species Hydrogenophaga sp. GW823-FHT04C09. Next base: position 42,387 of record NZ_JBXAIO010000013.1, read on the forward strand.
GGTGGCTGCCCGGGCCGGGCGCGGTCCAGCCGCCTTCGCACCAGCCATTGGGGCCGGCCAGCGCGGCGCCGGGGTTGAGCGGGATCACCATGTTCAGCTCGCCGTAGGGGTGGGCGTGGTACTGGCCGCGAAAGGTGTGGCCCGGATTGCCCTGCGTGTTGCCGGTGCTGTCCATGACCACCGCCGTGATGCTGAACCAGTGCGTGCGCGCCGAAGGCTCGGCGATGCGGCTGCGGCGGTAGTGCGGGCCGGTGATCTCGACGTTGGCGGCCCAGCCGTCGCGCACGCCGGCTTTCACGAGGCGGGCGAGGTCTTCGTACAGCGCGCTGCCCGGGCCGTGCGTGCTGTTCAGCCAGCGCTCCAGGGGCGTGCCGGCGGTCATGTCCTTGACCTCGTCCAGAAAGGCGATGCTGCGCTGGATGAGGGCTTCGCGGTCGTCGGTGGTCTGGGGTGACATCTTCATTCCTCCGATTTGAAGCCGGATGCGCGCACCACGGGCCCCCACTTGTCGCGCTCGGTCTGGATGTAGCGCTCGTAGGCCTTGGGGCTGAGGCTGAACAGATCCAGGCCCACCTCTTCGAAACCGGCCACCAGGGTCTCGTCGCGGCTGGCGGCGGTCACCGCCTCGTGCAGCGTCTTCACCGTGGCCTCGGGCGTGCCGGGCGGCGCGAAGAGGCCGTACGACTCCACGCCGGTGAGCGCGGCGTGGCCCTGCTCCGGAAAGCTCGGCACCGCCGGCAGGAAACGCGAGCGCTTCTCGCCGCTCACGGCCAGAATGCGCAGCTTGCCGCTCTGCAGGTAGGGCAGGAAGTCGGCCACGAAGCCGAGGTAGGCGGGGATCTGGCCGCCGAGCAGGTCGTTCATGGCCGGGGCCGAGCCGCGGTAGCCCACGTGCTGCAGCTGCAGGCCGGCCGCCTCGGAGAACTGGAAGCCCAGGAAGTGCGCCATCGAGCCGGCGGCGGGCGAGGCGTACATGGCGTGGGCGGGCGACTGCCGCACCCACTTCACGTAGTCGGCCAGTGTCTTCACCGAGGCGGGCACCGCATGGCCCACCGCCAGCGCGCAGGTGGCCGAGACCACCGGCGAGATGGGCACGAAGTCGGCCACCGCGTCGTACATGAGCTTGGTGTAGACGTGCGGGTAGATGCTGAGCGCCGAGGTGTGGGTGCACAGCAGGGTGTTGCCGTCGGCGCGCTCGCGCTTGAGCTGCGCGCTGGCCACGCGGCCGGCGGCGCCCGCGCGGTTGTCCACGATGAAGCTCGCGCCCTGCTTGCGCCAGGCCTCGGCCACGCGGCGCGCGGTCTGGTCCAGCGTGCCACCCGGGGGGTAGCCGACGAGCAGCCGGCGCACGGTGGTCTGCGCCCAGCTGGCGGGGTGCCAGGCGGTGGCGGCCAGGGCGGCGAGGCTGGTGGCGCCGAAGCGCCGGCGCGAGAGGGTGTTCATGGTGGGGCTCCGTGGGTTCAGGGGGGATGTGCGGATGATCGCCATCGATCGACTTGAACGGAATCGCTGTTTTTGCAAGAGAAAAATGCACGCCATGCAATTCGCCAAGGACACGCCATGAGCATCGGACGCATCGACCTGAACCTCATCAAGGTGTTCGACGCGGTGCACGAAGACCGCAACCTGCTGCGCGCGGGCAAACGGCTGAACCTGAGCCAGTCGGCGGTGAGCCACGCGCTCACACGCCTGCGCGAGGTGGTGGGCGACGAACTGTTCGTGCGCACGGCCAAGGGCATGGTGCCCACGGCGCGCGCCATGGCCATGGCCGACGAGCTGCGCGATGCGCTGCGCCGCATCGAGGCCACGCTGGGCGTGGAGCCGTTCGACCCGGCGCGCTCCACCCGGCGCTTCGTGCTCGCCGCCAACGACCACCTCACGGCGGTGATGGTGGCCGAGCTGAGCCGGCTGATGGCGCTGGAAGCGCCGGGCATCGACCTGGTGGTGCGCCCCTCCACGCGGCTGGACCTCGCGGAGCAGATCGACGTGGGCCGCATCGACCTCGCGGTGGGCATCTTCGCGCAAGTGCCTTCGCGCCTGAGTTCGCGCACGCTCATGACGCAGGGCGAGCGGATCGTGATGCGCAAGGACCACCCGGCCTCGCGCCGCAAGCTCGCGCTGGCGGACCTCGCGCGCTACCCGCTGGTGACGGTGTCGGTGGGTGGGCAGGAAGAGGGCGCGGTGGGCGGCTTCATCCTGGAGCGGGGGCTGGCGCGGCAGGCCGAGATGTTCGACCGCCATGCGCTCGAAGAGGCCTTGTCCGCCGTGGGCCTGGCGCCGCGCTACCGCGCCACCGTGCCGCACTCGCTGGCGATTCCCGCGCTGCTGCGCGGCTCGGACATGCTGTCCATCATGCCGTCGTCGCTCGCGCGCAACCTGGCCGAAGGCGGCGAACTGCGCATGCGCGAACCGCCCTACCCCAGCGCCCTGTCCACCTTCCGCGCGGTCTGGCACAGCCGCAACGACCACGACCCGGCGCACGTGTGGCTGCGCGACGGCGTGGCGCGCGTGGCGGCGCAGGTGGCCTGAGCGGGCGTTCAGATCGCGTCGAAGTGCGCCTGCAGCGCGCGCTCGGCCCGGGCGCGGGCCTGCGCCACGGCCTCCGCGCCGCCGCCGGTGCCCTCGACCGTGAAGAAGGTGACATCGCGCAGGCCGATCACGGCCAGCACGGCGCGCAGGTAGGGCGTGAGGAAGTCGGGCTGGCGCGCGCGCTCGCCCGAGAACGCACCACCCGAGGACACGGCCACCAGCACCGGGCGGTCGCGCAGCCGGCCGAGCTTGCCCTGAGGCCCCACGTCGAAGCTGCGGCGCACGCGCACGATGTGGTCGATCCAGGCCTTGAGCGCGGCGGGCACGCTGAAGTTGTGCATGGGGGTGGCGATCACCAACACGTCGGCCTGCTCGAGTTCGCTGATGAGCGTTTCGGAGAAGGACAGCGTGCCCGCGTTCGATGCCTCGGCCGGCGAGGCCTGCGCGGCGCCCAGCGCGGTGGCGTGCGCGCCATCGATGGGCGGCGGCGCGTCGGTGCCCAGCGCCCGCTCGACCCGCGCCGCCGTGGGGTGGGCGCGTTGCAGGTGCTCGATGATGCGCAGGGCGAGCCGGTGGCTCTCGGAGTCGGGGCCACGGGGGCTGAAGCTGAGGTGAAGGATGTTCATGGGCGGCATTCTTGGGCCGGCATGGCCCATCGAAAAGAGCCATGAATCGATAAGATGGCTGGGCCATGCCGAACCGACCGCCCCCCGCCCTCTCGCCGCTGGACCCGTCGTCCACCGAGCCCTTCTACCGCCAGATCCACGAGCGCTTTCGCAGCGCCATCGCCAGCGGCGTGCTCAAGCCCGGCGACCGCATTCCGTCCGCGCGGGCGCTGATGACCGAGCTGGGCCTGGCCCGGGGCACGGTGGAGGCGGCGTATGCGCTGCTCGGCGCCGAGGGCTACATCCAGGCGCGGGGCCAGGCCGGCACCATCGTGACGCCGGGCCTCAAGCCGCGCATGCCCGTGGCCCTGCCCGAGCGGCCGCCGCGCAGCGGCAGCGCGGCGGCGGGTTTCCGGCCCGACTCCATCCTGCCGTTCCAGTTGGGCCTGCCCGCGCTGGACGCCTTCCCGCGCAAGATCTGGGCGCGCCTGGGCGCGCGCTGCGTGCGCGCCATGCAGCCGGCCGACATGGCGCACCCGCCGGTGCAAGGGCTGCCCGCGCTGCGCGCCGAGATCGCCGCCTACCTCCAGGTCTCGCGTGGCATCGCCTGCTCGGCCTCGCAGGTGTTCGTGACCTCGGGCTACCGCCAGACCATGGAGCTGATCGCGCACGCCCTGCTGAAAGAGGGCGACCGCGTGTGGCTGGAAGACCCCGGCTACCCGCCCACGCGCGAGCTGCTCGGCCAGCGGGGCATCACCCCCGTGCCGGTGCCGGTGGATGGCGAGGGCCTGCAGGTGGCCCAGGGCCTGAAGCTCGCGCCCCGGGCGCGCGCGGCGGTGGTAACGCCCGCGCACCAGAGCCCGCTGTGCGTGTCGCTCTCGCTGCCGCGCCGCCAGGCCCTGCTGGACTGGGCCGCGCGCGCCAAGGCCTGGATCGTGGAGGACGACTACGACGGCGAGTACCGCTACGTCAGCCGCCCGCTGCCCGCGCTCAAGAGCCTGGACCGCGAAGGCCGCGTGCTGTACGCGGGCACCTTCAGCAAGGTGCTGTTTCCCGGCATCCGCCTGGCCTACCTGGTGGTGCCGCCCTCGGAGGTGGCGCGCTTCGAGCAGGTCAGCGAGGTCTTTGCCGGCGGCAGTCCCGCGCTCACGCAGGCCATCGTCACAGGCTTCATCACCGAAGGCCATTTCGCGCGCCACATCCAGCGCATGCGCAAGCTGTACGCGCAGCGCCGCGAGGCCGCGACGGCGGGCCTCGACCGCGTGCTCGGTGCCCACTTCAGCATCGATGCCCCGCCCGGCGGCATGCACCTGGTGCTGCGGCTCAAGGCCCGCCGCTCCGACCGCCGGCTGGCCGCGCGCCTGCGCGAAGAAGGCCTGTCCGCCGAGGCGCTGTCGGACTGGGCGATGGACGCGCCCGTGGCGCCGGCCCTGCTGCTCGGCTTCACGAACATCGAGACCCAGGCCATGGCCGAGAAGCTCGGCGCGCGCATCCTGCGGCTGCTGTAGCGGAAGGGGCCAGATCATGGCCCAGAGAGAAACGCGCATCTTGGCTCTTTCTGGATGGGCCATGAATGCGCACCATGGCGACCTTCGAAACTTTCTTTCAAGGAACCGCCATGAGCCCGTATCGCATCGAATACGCCCAGGTCTCGCCCGAGAGTTACAAGGCCTTTGGCGGCGTGTACGCCAGCGTCCAGAAAAGCGGCCTGCCCAAGGGCCTGGTCGACCTCGTGTACCTGCGCGTCTCGCAGATCAACGGCTGCGCCTTCTGCATCGACATGCACACCCGCGACCTGCTCAAGGGCGGCCTCGCGGTGGACAAGCTCGCGCTGGTGCCCGTGTGGCACGACGCGCGCGGCCTGTTCACCCCCCGCGAGCGCGCCGCGCTGGCCTGGGCCGAGAGCGTCACGCGCGTGGCCGACACCGGCGTGCCCGATGCCGACTACGCGGCCGCCGCCGCCGAGTTCAGCGACAAGGAATTGGCCGACCTCACCTACGCCATCGGCCTCATGAACGCCTTCAACCGCTTCGGTGTGGCCTTCCGCGCCACGCCTGCCGCCGCCGCCAAGGCCTGAACGCCATGGCGTGGACCCTGCTCGGCATCGCCGGCCTGCTCGAAATCGCCTTCGCCCTGGCGATGAAGTCCTCGCTGGGCTTCACGCGCCTGTGGCCTTCGCTGCTCACGGTCGCCACCGGTGTGTGCAGCGTGGTGCTGCTCTCGCTCTCGCTGCGCACGCTGCCCGTGGGCACGGGCTACGCCGTGTGGACCGGCATCGGCGCGGCGGGCACCGCGCTGCTCGGCATGGCGCTCCTGGGCGACCCGGTCGCGCCGCTGCGCCTGCTGTGCATCGCGCTCATCCTCGCTGGCGTGATCGGGCTCAAGCTGGCCTGAGGGCCGAACGGCGGCTACCAGGCCGCGAACACGTCTTCGGCGATGCCGAAGGCGGTGCTCGCGCCGGTGCCACTGGTCACGAGCACGAGGCGCGTGGCATCGTCGGGGGCGTCGATGAAGCAGTCGCGGGTGGCGGACGAGGGGTAGGTGCCGACCCACCGGGCGCTGACGGTCGCCTGCTGGAGCTTGAGCGTTTCGCGAAGGTGGCGCAGGATCAATGCGTCCACGTGCTCTTGCGCGAACGGCTCGGGTGCCGCGCCGTAGTGATGCGAGTCACCCACCACCAGCGAACCGTCGGCGCTTTGCACCACGATGAGGTGGATGCCGTGGGCCAGCGATTCGCTCTCTTCGTGCCGAAGCTGGGCGAGCAAGGGCGCGGCTTCGGGCAACTGGCTGTAGCCGTGATAGCGGACCAGGCTCAGATCGCCCATCACCGAGCCCGGCAGCCGGAACCCGGCCTCTGGCGTGACCCGCAACATCTGCAGTTGGCACAGGCGCAAGTCTTGTGCGGCCAGCCGCTCGGAAAACAGGCCGTGCAATTCGGTGTTGGTGCACACGGCCACGCGATCGGCGTGCAGCACGGCGCGCGAGGTTCGAACGCGCGGCGTGGCGACCTCCAGCACGGCTTCGCCAAAGCGGAAGACCACGCCGTGCCGCTCGGCCAGCCAGCGGGCCAGCAAGCCGATGGCGGTGCGGGACTCCACCCGCATGTCGTGCGGGCTGTACAGGACGGCCTGCGCTTCATCCAGTTGCAGCACCGGTGCACGGCGCCGGGCCTCGGCCGGCGTGAGCAGCTCGCAGCCCTCACCCATCTCCGTGCGCATGAAAGCTTCCACCACGGCGCGCGCCAGCGGTCGCCGCGCGCAGAGGTACAGGCCGCGGTGCAGGACGTCGATGCCGGCTTGTGGGGCCACCGTGTCCCACACCTCGCGCGAGCGGCGCGCCCGGCGCCAGGTGCTGCCCGCGCCTTGGCCCGTGACCGTGACGAAGCCGAAGTTGCGGATCGACGCGCCGATGCAGGCGGCGTCGCGCTCGACCACGCAGACCTTCAGGCCTCGGCTGGCCGCCGTGTAGGCGTGGGCCAGGCCCACGATGCCGGCGCCCACGACGATCAGGTCGAAGTGGGACGGCGCGGTGCTGGGCGTGTGAAGGATGTCCGTCATTTTTTTGGAGTTCGATGAGAAACAGGCCAGGCGCTTTTTTTCAGATGAATCGTTTCCGCACCTTGGCCGACACCAGGTCGATCAGAGAGACCGTCACCACCAGGATCAACAGCACCGCGGCGGTCTGCCCGTACTGGAAGCTGCGGATCACCTCGTACAGCACCACCCCGATGCCGCCGGCGCCCACCATGCCCACCACCGAGGCGGAGCGCACGTTCGACTCGAAACGGTACAAGGTGAAGCTGAGCCACAGCGGCAGCACCTGCGGAATGACACCGTGGATCACCTCCACCAGACGGTGGCCCCCGGTGGCGCGGATGCCTTCGACCGGGCGCGGGTCGATGGCTTCCACCGACTCGGAGAAGAGCTTGGCGAGCGTGCCGGTGGTGTGGATGGCCAGCGCCAGCACACCTGCGAACGGACCCAGGCCGACCGCCACGATGAACAGCATCGCGAACACCATTTCATTGATGGCTCGGCAGGCGTCCATGAGGCGGCGCATGGGCTGGTACACCCAGGGCGGTGCCACGTTCGAGGCGCACAGCAACCCGGCCGGGACCGCCGCCACGAGCGCCAACACCGTGCCCCAGATGGCGATGTGCACGGTGACCAGCATCTCGTTGGCGTAGATGCGCCAGTCGCGGAAGTCCGGCGGGAAGAAGTCGCTGGCGTAGGTGCCGATGTTGCCGGCGTCGCGGATCAGATCGAGCGGCCGGATCTCCGCGCCGCGCCAGGCCCAGGCCAGCACGCCCAGCACCACGGCCCACGCCAGGTAGGTCAGCAGGCCCGGCCGCTCGCTTTCGGCGCGCGCCCTCAGTCGATCCAGCGCCGCCGCGCTGGGCGCGGCGCGGGGGAGGGTCGTGGCGCTCACAGCTTCAGGGCCGCCAGCCTGGCGTCGATGTCGGCGATCTGCCTGGCCCGCGTCGCGGCATCCAGCGCGGTGTCGTTCTCGATCTTGCTGCGGTCCTTGAACAGCTCGAGCTGGCGGATCGGCACCAGCTGTTCATTGCTCGACTCGCGGAAGCCCCCGTAGTTGTAGATGTTCTTGAGAATCGTCTTTTCCTGCTCGTCGGTCTTGGCGTAGTTCAGGATGAAGCCCTTGAGCTTGGCCTTGACGGTCGGGTCCAGGTCCTTGCGCCAGACGAAGGGGTCGCTGGGGATCAGGGGGCTTTCCCACAGCACGCGAATCTGGCTGGCCAGCTCGGGCTTGTTGGCCTTGAGCTTGTCCAGCTCTTCGGTGTTGTTGGTCGCCACATCGATCTGGCGGGCCAGCACGGCCTGGATGTTGGCGCCGTGGCTGGCGTTGCGCGCGGTCTTGAAGGCCGTGCGGTAGTCGATCTTGTTCTGCGAGAACAGGTAGAAGGTCGGGACGAGGAAGCCGGACGTGGAGTTCGGGTCGCCGATGCCGAAGTTCAGCGACTTTCCGTTCTTCACCACGTCGTCCCACGACTTCAGCGGGCTGTCCTGGCGGGTGATGAGCAGGCTCTTGTAGCCGAAGCTGCCGTCGGCGAACATGACCTGCGCGAAGACCTCGCCGTTGGCGCGATCGACCGCTTCCATGGCCGACTTGTTGCCGTACCAGGCCACCTGGATCTTGTTGAAGCGCATGGCCTCGATCACGCCCGCGTAGTCGGGTGCGTAGAAGGACTTGACGCTCAGGCCCGTCTTCTTCTCCATGTCGCGGAAGAAGGGCTCCCAGCGTTCGCGCTGGGTCGAGGCCGAATCGGTGGCGATGATGCCGAAGTTGATGTCCTGCGCATGGGCGACGGTGGCCGCGAGCGACAGCGCGGCGATGGCCAGGGTGTGAAGCTTGAACATGGAATTTCCTTTGGGAGGTTGGGGTGTGAGAGAAGCGGGCGCCGGCCTCAGGCCGCCAGCGCCAGTGGGAACATGTCGCGCGCAGGGGCCTCGGTGCCGGGCTCGTGCAGCAGTTCCGCCGCGGCGGTGCCGTAGAGGTGCTGGAGGAAACCCGGCGTCAGTGCATTGCTGGGGCCGTCGTAGACCAGGGCGCCATCGCGCAGCGCCACCACGCGATCGCAGTAGCGCTGCGCCAGCGCCACGTGGTGAAGGCTCACCACCAGCGTCATGCCCGACTCGCGGTTCAGGGCGGCCAGTTGCTCCATCACGCGGTGGGTGGACTGCGGATCCAGGGACGCGACCGGCTCGTCGGCCAGCACCAGTTCGGCGCCTTGCAACAGGACGCGCGCGATGGCCGCGCGTTGCTGCTGCCCACCCGACAACGTGGACGCCCGCTGGAAGGCTTGAGGCATCAGGCCGATGGCATCGAGCGCGTCCAAGGCCCGGGCCTGGTCGCTCATGTCGTACCGGCCGGCGAGTGCGCGCCACAGCGGCGCCTCCGCGGCCAGGCCCGTCATCACGTTTTGCATCACGCTCAGGCGGCCGACCAGGTTGAACTGCTGAAAGATCACGCCGATGCGCCGCCGCAGGGCGCGGATGTCCGGGCTGAGCCGGCCCCGCGCCTGCAGCAACTGGCCGAAGGCCTCGATGCGCCCGCCGTCCGGGTCGGTGGTTTCGAGCCCGCACAGGCACCGGATCAGCGTCGACTTGCCGGAGCCGGACGCCCCCAGCAGGGCCACGCGCTCACCGCGCCGGACCTCCAGAGACACATTGCGCAATGCCTGATGGCTGCCGTAGCTGCGGTGCACGGCGCTTGCGCTCAAGACGATGGGATTCATGGAATGGAGGCCTTGCGCGCCGGGGTGGCGATGGGCCTTGCAACTGGGATGAGGGCAGTATTTCGACGCCGTTTGACAGATCCGTGACAGCGCACGCCCCCTCAGCCATTTAATCCATTCAAAAATTTATCGCTAACTATTGATCCAATCTATGCATCTTTTCAGCGACCCCAGCGCTTCTTCTTCGCGCAAAAAAAACAGCCCCCGAGGGGGCTGTGAAAAAGGTGGAGTCATCTGGGATGGACCACCCTTGGAGAGTCGTTGCGACGGCGTCGCCAGATAAGTGTCTGAGCGGCGCCTTCCAGAAAAAGTTCAGAACGTGTGGCGGATGCCGACGGCGAATTCGGTGATGTCGTTGTCCGCCGCCGAGGTCAGGCCGGCCGGCAGCGCCGCATTGAAACGGCCCAGGCCGCCGGCGCCGGCGTTGGCGTCGTTGCGGAAGCGGGTCAGGCTCGAATAGAGGGCCGTGCGCTTGGAGAGGTCGTACACCACGCCCACGCCAAAGGCCTTGCTGTCCGCGTTGCTCAGGTTCTTGGGCGAGTTGAGCACGTACTGCGCTTTCCAGGTGGTCTTGCCGGTCTGGTAGTCCACACCGATCCAGGCGCCTTCGCCATCGAGATCGGCCACGCGCTTGTCGTCGAAGTTGATGTAGCCGGCCACCACGCGGAACGGCGCGAAGTTGTAGGCGCCCGACAGCGTGCCGATGCGCGCGTCCGTCGAATTCACGCCGATGCCGCCACGGGCTTCGTCGGTGAGGTAGGAGCCGATCACGTCGAAGCCATGGCCGGTGTAGCGCACCGAGGCTTCCATCACCTGGTTGTCGCCGCTGGCGCCGGCGACTTCACCCATGCCGTAGACCGCGCCCAGCTTGAAGCCGGCCAGGCTCGGGGACTCGTACTTGATCGAGTTGTTGATCCGCGCGGGACCACCGTTGCCCGTGGCGCCCGCTTGCGGAGGCGCACCGGTGGCCGACGCACCCCGCACCAGCTCGTAGCCGCCGCCGAAGCCACCGATGAGTGCGGTGGACGGGCCGGCGGCCGCGCTGGTGAACAGGCTGTGGTCGTTCGTGGCGGCGTAGAGGGCGGTGTACTGGCGGCCGAGCGAGACCGAACCGAAGGCGCCCGACAAGCCCACGTGCGCCTGGCGGCCGAACAGCGCGCCGCCCTGGCCACTGGTGCCATCGTCCACGTTCACGCCACCTTCCAGCGTGAAGTTCGCGCGCAGGCCACCGCCCAGGTCTTCCGTGCCACGCAGACCAAACCGGCTGCCGGCCAGGCCGCCCGACTGCGCGCGGGACAGCGAGTTCGCGCCATCGGCGTACTGATAGAACATGTCCGCCACGCCATACAGCGTGACGCTCGACTGGGCGAAGGAGGGAACTGCAAGTGCTGCAAGAGCGGCTGCGGCGGCGATTTTTTTCATGGTGTCTTTTCTTGGGTAAAGAAAGTTGAGGGCGAACGAGGCCGTCCCTGGCGAAAACCGGGGTTGGCATTTCCATGGAAGGAACGGGAGGGCGGGGGCGGTCAGGAAGGCGGTGGTGCCGCGGCCTGGAAGACGGCGCGCAGCGCGCCTGCGCCGATGGCGCAATGAAGATGACGAAGGTGGAAGCCCATGGAAAGAACTATAGGCACGACCTCGCTTCGGATAAAGACGATAACCAGGAGTAGTCTGTTTCTATTGCGTCAACAATGCGCCGGGCTTTTCCGCGCGCGCTTGTACCATCCGGGCTGCATCAACGAACGAGGCGTCCATGTCGGCAACGGTTCTGCTGCTCCAGCTCATCGTCATCCTGGTCACCGCGCGCGCCTGCGGCTGGCTGCTTCGTTACCTCGGCCAGCCCAGCGTGGTCGGTGAAATGGCCGCCGGCATGCTGCTCGGGCCGGTCGTCATGGGGGCGCTGTTCCCCTCGCTGCACGCGCAGATCTTCGACAAGGCCTCGCTCGCCGGTCTGTCCGCGCTGTCGACCGTGGGCCTGGTGATGTTCATGTTCATCGTGGGCCTGGAACTGCGCGCCCACAAGGGCGTGCGCGAGCAGCTTCGATCCGCCGGCGCCGTGGGTGTCCTGAGCGTGGTCGTGCCCATCGCGCTGGGCCTGGCCATCTCGCCCGCGCTGCACCCCACGCTGGCGCCCGCCGGTGTGGGCTTCTGGCCCTTCGCGCTGTTCATCGCCGCGGCGCTGTCGATCACCGCCTTCCCGGTGATGGCCCGCATCCTCAAAGACCAGGGCCTCGCCCACACGCGGTTCGGGCAACTCTCGCTGGCCTCCGCGGCCGTGGTCGACGTGTTCGCCTGGGTGCTCGTGGCCTTCGTCGTGGCCCTGGTGGGCGCGGGCGATGGCTACGCGGGGCTGGCCCGGATCGGCATCGGCGTGGTCGTGCTCGTGGGCACGCTCTTCTGGGTCGTGCGCCCGGCCTTCGCGTGGTGGCTGCGCAAGCACGCGCCCGACGGCGAGCCTGGCCTCTCCGTGCTCGCGGCGCTCATGATCGGTTTGCTGGCCACCGCGCTGGCCACCGAATGGCTGCACCTGCACGCGGTCTTCGGCGCCTTTCTTTTCGGGGCCGCGCTGCCGCGCGACGACCAGCTGCTCAACTCGCTCGCCCAGCGCATCGAACCGTTTTCCATCGTGCTGCTGATGCCGCTGTTCTTCGCCCTGGCGGGCCTGGGCACCACGGCGAACGCCTTCGTCGGCGGCGGGCTCGGCGCCATGCTGCTCGTGCTCGGGGTGGCCACGGTGGGCAAGATCGCCGGTGGGGCGGTGGGCGCGCGCGTCGCCGGCTACTCGTGGCGCGACAGCCTGGCCACCGGCGCGCTGATGAACGCGCGGGGCCTGATGGAACTCATCGTGATGAAGATCGGCCTGGACGCCGGCCTGATCGGCCCGGAGCTCTTCACCATCCTTCTTGTGATGGCCCTGGTGACCACCGCCATGACCACGCCGCTGATGACGCTGTTCTCGGGTGTCGGCCGGCGCGCGAAGAAAGCGCAGCCGGACGCGCCCACGCCCCAGTCTTGAACCCAAGGAGCAGACCTTCGATGGAACCCACCACCCCTTCCCTGCCGCATGCGCCCCTGCCCGCCTACTACCGCGACGAGGCGGACCATGCGCGCTACGTGCGCCGCATCTTCGACGAGACCGCCGTCGACTACGACCGCATCGAGCGCGCCATGGCGTTCGGCTCGGGTGGCTGGTACCGGCGCGAAGCCTTGGTCCGCGCGGGCCTGGCGGCCGGCGACAAGGTGGTGGACGTGGGCATCGGCACGGGGCTGCTCGCGCGCCAGGCCTGTGACTTGATCGGCGAGCACGGCCGCCTGATCGGCGTGGACCCGAGCCCCGGCATGCTGGCGCAGGTGGACCTGCCGGGCGTGGAACTGCGCGCCGGCCGGGCGGAGGAACTGCCCTGCGCCACGGGCGAAGCCGACTTCCTGAGCTTTGGCTATGCCTTTCGGCACGTGTCGGATGTGGACGCCGCGCTGCGCGAGTTCCTCCGGGTGCTGCGGCCCGGCGGCCGGCTGCTGATCCTGGAAATCAGCCAGCCTTCAAGCCGCCTCTCACGCGCCCTGGTGAAGTTCTACATGCGCCGCATCGTGCCCACCCTGGCGCGCTTCGTGGCCCGCGAGCGCGGCAGCGCGGAGCTGTGGCGCTACTACTGGGACACCATCGAAACCTGCATCCCGCCCGCGCAGATTCTGCAGGCCATGGAGCGCGCGGGCTTCCAGCAGGTGCAGCGGCACACCGAGCTCGGCGTGTTCTCGGAGTACACCGCCGTCCGGCCCTGAGAGGATCTCAGTCAGTCGGCCTTCATGATCGTCTCGCCGCGCAGGGCCCCCATGTCGCGGATGTTGAAGCGGTGCCGCTTCCAGCCCGCGTAGGTGCGGCGCCAGTTCGCCACCGAGACCACGTAGTAGATCAGCTTGAACATCACCAGCGACAGCCGATAGCTCGGGCCGTGGTGAATGTCCGCCGCCAGCAGCGACATGAGGCCCTGCTTCACCTTGAACCGGTTGTTCGGGTGCATGAACATGTCGCGGATGGTCGGGTTGGTGACGCGGTAGATGAACCACGAATAGTCGCGCGGGCCGATGCGCACGCGCTTCTCGTACGCGGCGCGGGCCGCAGGCAGGCGCTGCGGTTGGTCCAACGCCGTGGCGACGAACTGCGCGCCGTCGAAGCCGCTCTGCATCGCCAGAAACACGCCCGAAGAAAACATCGGGTCGATGAAGGTGAACGCGTCGCCCACCATCAGGTAGCGGTCGCCAGTGGCGTGGGTGCTGGAGTAGGCGAAGTTGCCCGTGGCATGCACCTGGTCGTCCACCAGCGTCGCGTCCTTCAGGCGATCGTGCAGCTCCGGGCAGAGGGCGATCGTGTCGAAGAAATAGTCCTTCAGCGGCTTGTCGCGCGCCTTCAAGTAATAGGCCCAGCACACCGCGCCCACGCTCGTGGTGCCGTCGGCCAGCGGGATGAACCAGAACCAGCCGTGCTCGAACCAGCAGATGCTGATGTTGCCTTCGCGCTTGCCTTCCAGGCGCCGCGCGCCTCGGAAATGGCCGAACAGCGCCGTGCTGTTGTGGTCCTTGTTCTTCTGCTTGCACTTGAACTTGTTGGCCAGCAAGGTGTCGCGGCCCGTGGCGTCCACCACGAAGCGCGCGCGCCAGCGGCGCTTCTCACCGCTGTCGAGCACGGCCTCGGCACTGGCGCCCTCGTCGTCGAAAGCCACCTCCGTCACCTTCGCGCCTTCGAGCGCCTCGGCGCCCACCTTGGCCGCGTGGCGAAACAGCAGCTCGTCCATCTCGGAGCGGCGCACCTGCCACGCCGAGGCCATGGAAGGGTCCCACCCCTCGGCGAAATCGACATAGCTGCAGTAGTCCAGATCCGGCGGCACGAACTCGATGCCGAACTTCGGCATGCCGATTTTTTCGATCTGGTCGCGCACACCGAGCTTGTCGAACAAGGCCACGTTGCCGGGCAACAGCGACTCGCCGATGTGGAAGCGGGGATGGTGCTCCTTCTCCAGCAACACCACCTTGCGGCCTTCGCGCGCGAGCAGGGCTGCGATGGTCGAACCGGCGGGGCCGCCGCCGATGACTAGGACGTCGCAGTTTTCATCGGACTTCATCGAGACTTCTCCTAGCTGTTCTGCGCACGGGCGAAGCCTGAAAAATACCATGTCGAGGATGCTGCCCCAGACCAAAGCGCCTGCGTCTGCCTAGCGAAAGAAAAGCGGTTACCGCTTGGAATCAGACATTCGATGTTGTCTCAGGCAGGGGTGTCAGCCTGCCGAACCCAACCCTTGAACTCGCGGGGGAGCAGCGTCAGAAATTTGGCAGGAGAACACTCCTGCAGGTCATGCGTGAGTTCGAGTTGGCGCGCGATGGTAGCGAGCCGGCGCGCCGATCCGCCTCCTTTGCCGCCAGCGCCCCTGCGGGGCTTTTGCAGGTTCTTATCGAAGTACATCGCGTACGCCGACGTGATGATGGTTTTGTTTGCGAACAGGTGCTGATATGCCCCAAGCTGTTCGTTGATGTCCGTCCGTGTACCTGTGGGCAGGCGCCAACCTCGGGGAGATGATGGCTTACGGTCGTGGTACCCCCCGCGACATGGCCGAAGCGGTGCGCCTGAACCGGTTGGCCCTGGAGAAAAACATGTCGTTGGCCTACCGGCACTTTGGGGCCTTTCATGCGGAAGGTCTGCTGGCGCCTCAGGACCTGGTGCTGGCCCTGGCCTTGGTGACGCGAGCTGAACAGCTGGACAACGACGAAGCCATTCCGCTGGTGAAGGCGTACCGGGAGCGCATGACGCCCGAGCAGATCCGCCAGGCCGAAGCCCTGCTCGCGCGCATGACCGACGGGCCCACGTCTCTCAAGGCGATGGATGACTACCTGGCGGGCCAACGTTGAGCATGGCCTTCTCGCTGATCTTCAACGGTTCGCCCCTGCCTCATGAGGGGCACGACCCAACGGTGCCCTGGTGGAGCTTCACGAAAACCGTGCTGTCGGCCGCGTCGCTGACCTTGGTGCGCGACGGTCTGGTCGGGCTTGACGATGCGGTACTCGAAGGCCCGTTCACGCTGCGCCATCTCCTGCGGCACGAGGCCGGGCTGGCGGACTATGGCGAGCTGCCCGACTACCACGCCGCCGTGGCGCGCCATGAGGCGCCCTGGCCGGCGGGTGAGATGCTGCAGCGCCTGGATGCCAGCCGTCTGCGGTATGAGCCCGGAACCGGTTGGCGGTACTCGAATGTGGGTTACCTGTATGTCGCGCGGCTCATCGAGCGCGTGACCGGCCTCGCGCTGCAAGACGCGCTGGTGCAGCGGGCGCTGGCGCCGCTGGGTGTGGCGGGTGCTCTTCTCGCGAAAACGCCAGCGGATGTGGCGGGCCTGGCCTACCACCCGGGCTGGGTCTATCACGGCCTGCTGGTGGGCCCGCTGTCGGGCGCGGCGCGGTTCCTGGACGGTCTGCTGGCCGGGCAGCTGCTGCCCGATGCGCTGTTGCGCGAGATGCAGACGGCGCGCCACCTGGGCGGGGCCATCCCCGGGCGGCCGTGGACGTCGGCGGGTTATGGCCTGGGGCTGATGCAGGGCACCGTGGACGCGGGACTCACGGTGGCCGGGCACACCGGCGTCGGGCCGGGCAGTGTGGTGGCGGTCTACCGTTGCGCCCAGGGTGCCCGTTCGGCGACCTGCGCGGTGTTTCATGCGGGGGCCGACGAAGGCCGCGCGGAGAGAGACGTGGTCGATCGTCTCTCGCGGTGCTTGGCGCGCTGAGGCCGGCCGGGCGGCGCCCGAGGGTCTCGGTTACCGAGCCAACACCGTCCCCCGGCACTCCCCGAACCCGATGCGCCGGAACCCCGCGCGCTCGCAGTGCGCGCGCAGCACGATGGTGTCGCCGTCCGCGAGAAAGCCCAGGGTCTCGCCGTTGGCGAGCGTCAAGGGGCGCTGGCCGCCTTGCGTGAGCTCGAGCAGTGAGCCGCCCTGTTCGGGCGCGGGGCCCGAGAGCGTGCCGCTGCCCAGCAGGTCGCCGGCCCGCAGGTCGCAGCCGTTGACGGTGTGGTGGGTCACCAGCTGCGCGGCGGTCCAGTAGGCGTCGGTGAAGTTGGACCGGCTGAGCCGCTCGGCCGCATGGCCGGCTGCGCGCATGGCGGCGGTCTGCACCCAGGCTTCCAGCGCGATGTCGATCGCGCCTTGTTCGCGGTTGCTGGCCGAGTCCAGGTAGGGCAGTGGGGCCGGGTCGCCGTCGGGCCGCGTGAAGGCCTGGCGGTAGGGCGCGAGCGCTTCCAGGGTGACGATCCAGGGCGAGAGCGTGCTGGCGAAGTTCTTCGAGAGGAAGGGGCCCAGGGGCTGGTATTCCCAGGCCTGGATGTCGCGCGCGCTCCAGTCGTTGAGCAGCACGATGCCGAAGAGGTGGTCTTCCGCGTCTTCGATGGCGATGGGCTCGCCCTGCTGGCTGGGCTGGCCGATGACCAGGCCGAGTTCGAGTTCGTGGTCCAGCCGCTTGGTGGGTTGCAGCGTGGGCGCGGCGCCGTTGCCGGGGCTCAGCTGGCCCATGGGGCGCTTGAATTCATCGGGGCTCACGCGCAGCGTGGAGGCGCGGCCGTGGTAGCCGATGGGCACCCACTTGTAGTTGGGCAGCAGCGGGTTGTCGGGCCGGAACAGCTTGCCCACGGTGGTGGCGTGGTGGATGCCGGTGTAGAAGTCGGTGTAGTCGCCCACGTCGCAGGGCATGCCCATGCGCACGCCGGCCTGCGGGTGCAGCGCGGCTTTGAACGTGGCTTCTTTCGGGCTGCCCTGGCGCAGGCCTTCGCTGAGGGTGCGGCGCAGGGCCCGCCGTTGTTCGGGTGCGAGCGCCAGCAGGCGCGCCATGTCGCTGTGGTCCAGCACACCGGCGCGTTGCAGGTCGAGCACCTGGTCGCCGATCGCCACGCCGATGCGCCAGCCGGGTTCATCGCCCACGGTGAACCGGCCGTAGGGCAGGTTCTGGATGGGGAAGTCGGTGCCGGGTTCGTTGGCGGACGCCAGCCAGCTCTGCAGGCCGGCGCCGTGGGTGTCGTCGATGCGGTGCGCTGCCATGGGGCTTTACTCCACCTGGATGTTCTGGCGCTTGATGACCGCGCCCCATTTCTGGGTCTCGGCCTTCATGAAGGCGGCGAACTGCTCGGGCGTGCCGCCGGCGGGCCGCAGCGATTGTTCTTCCAGGAACTTCTGGAACTCGGGCGACTTCAGCGCGGCGTTCACGCCGCCGTTGAGCTTGCTGACCACGTCGGCCGGCACACCGGCGGGCGCAAGCAGGCCGACCCAGGAGGTGGCCTCGAAGCCGGGGTAGGTGTCGCTCACGGGTGGCACGTCGGGCAGCGCGGCGATGCGCTCGCGCGTGGTCACGGCCAGGGCGCGCATCTTGCCGGCGCGGATGTGGGCCAGCACCGAGGTGACGCTGACGAACATCACCTGCACCTGGCCGCCGAGCACGTCGGTGATGGCGGGTGCGCCGCCCTTGTAGGGCACGTGGTTGAACGAGGCACCCGAGGTGGCCTTGAAGAGTTCGGTGGTGAGGTGGTTGGAGCTGCCCGCGCCGGTGGAGGCGTAGTGCAGGGTGTCGGGCTTGGCCTTGGCCAGGTCCACGAGTTCGCGCAGGCTCTTGGCCGGCACCGAGGGGTGCACCACCAGCACCAGCGGCGAGGTGGCGATCAGCGCGATGGGCTTGAGGTCCTTGTCGGAATCGAAGCTGAGCTTGTAGAGCAGCGGGTTGACGGCGTGCGTGTCGAAGGCGGTGAGCAGGGTGTAGCCGTCGGCCTTGGAACGCGCGACCTGGGCCGCGCCGATGGATCCGCCCGCGCCGGCCTTGTTCTCCACCACCAGGGTCTGGCCCAGGCTGGCGCTGAGTTCGGTGCCGAGCTTGCGCGTCACGTTGTCCACGATGCCGCCGGCCGGGAAGGGCACGATCACCTGGATGGTCTTGTTCGGGTAGGCGCCCGACTGCGCGCTGGCGGCCAGCGGCAGGCCACCCACGGCCAGGGCGATGGCACCGGCCATCACGGTGCGGCGGCGGGTGGAAGGAAGGGAAGCGTGACTCATGTTGTCTCCAGAGAGGGGAAAGAAAGAGAGAAGGGGGATGTCAGTCGTTGAGCACCGCGACCGCGCGCACCCAGCCGGCCGAGCCGTGTTTGATCTTGATGGGGAAGCAGCTGATGTCGAAGCCGTGCGAGGGCAGCTGGTCGAGGTTGGAGAGCTTCTCCATCTGGTAGTAGCCGATGTCGCGGCCGGCCTTGTGGCCTTCCCAGATGATGGAAGGGTCGCCGTCGCGCTCGAAGCGTTCGACCACGAACTTGAAGGCCGCGTCCCAGCTGTAGGAGTCGGTGCCGACCACGCGCACGCCGCGCTCCAGCAGGTAGAGCGTGGCCGCGCGGCCGAAGCCGCAGGCGCTCTCCCAGTAGTCCTCCTGGCCCTGGCGCGCGCCGGCGCGGGTGTTGGCCACCACGATGTCCAGCGGCTGCAGCTCGTAGTTGATGCGCTTGAGCTCGGCTTCGATGTCCTGCGGCGTGACCACGTAGCCGGCCTCGAAGTGGCGGAAGTCGAGTTTCACGCCGGGGCGCAGGCACCAGTCCAGCGGCACCTCGTCGATGCCGGGGGCGGGGCGGCCGCCTTCCTGCAGCGCGTGGTCGGTGGTGGGGTGGTAGTGCCAGGGCGCGTCCATGTGCGTGCCGGCGTGGGTGGAGAGCGAGATCTTTTCCACCGCCCAGGCCTTGCCTTCGGGCAGCGAGTCGGGGCCGATGCCGGGGAACAGCTTGGAGAACAGCTCCCACGACTGGTCGTGGTCGGCGTACTGGATCTGCGGGCGGTGGTGGGCCGGCGAGGTGGGCTTGTCTTCCAGCGTGACGGAGAGGTCGATGATGCGGCGGGGCATGGGGGCTTGCTTACGGTGAGGAGGGGGAAGAAGGCGAGGCGGGCCGCGCGCGCAGGCCGGCGACCACGAAGGCCACCAGCTGGCGCACGATGGTTTCGGGGTCGTCGGTGTCGCACAGGCCGCCCGAGAGGCGGTTGAGCCGGTGGTAGGCCGCGTCCGCGTCGGACACGATGTAGTGCATGGCGCCGATGGCGAAGGCGTAGCGCCAGAACGCGTCCTGCCGGCTCAGGCCGGGCTCGGCGTCCATCAGGGCCTGCACGAACAGCAGGGCGGTGCTGTCGTACTGCTGGAACAGCGCGCTGTTCGTGAACTCGCTGGGCAGCGCGCGCGCCTGCAGGATCAGGCGCGTGAGCAGGCGGCCGTCGCCCGTGGCGTCGGCGCTCAGGCGGATCGGGGGCGCCAGCAGCGCTTCCACCACGTGCTCGAGCGTGCGGCCGGGGCCGTCGGGTTGCTGCGCCAGCATCTCCATGCGCAGCTGGTTCACCGGGTCGGCCACGGTCTGCAGCACCTCGCGGATCAGCGCTTCCTTGGAGCCGAAGTGGTAGTGGATCGCCGCCACGTTGGTCTCGCTCGCGGTGGTGATCTCCTTGAGCGAGGCGGCCTCGAAACCGCGCGTGGCGAAGACGCGCAGCGCGGCCATCACGATCTTGGAGCGCGTCGAGTCCTTGGGTTTGGGGGCAGGGGTGTTCATGTGAAATTCAAATTTCAATTTGAAATGTAGATTTGAAGTCTGGTCGGAGGCATTGGTACAAACCCTAGGTCGGCGGGGAATGCGGGCCGCATCTCCGAGGCGGATTCTCATCAAACGAGAATGCAAATTGACCGGTCCCAGGGCGCGGCGCCACCATCCCGACCCTCACACCGCTTCCCATTCGATACTGGAGACCCCATGAAACCTACCCGCATCCTGGCGCGCACCCTGGCCGCCCTCAGCCTGGGCGCCGCGAGCGCCGCCTGGGCCGGCCCTTTCCAGGGCGGCATCGTCACGCTGATCACGCCGGCCTCCTCGGGCAGCTCGTTCGACAACGCCGCGCGCGCCCTGGCCGACGGCCTGGCCAAGACCTGGGGCATCCCGGTCGTGGTGAACAACCGCCCCGGCGCCGCCACCATCCTGGCCACCAGCGTGGCGGCCAAGGCCGCGCCGGACGGCCGCACGATCCTGCTGTCCGTCACGCCCACGATCCAGGCACCCTTCCTCTCCACCAAGCTCGACTACGACCCGGTCACCAGCTTCGCGCCGGTCGCGCAGATGTTCGACGCGCGCCTGTGGCTGGCGGTGAACACCCAGGTGCCCGCGCGCACCGTCAAGGAGTTCGTGGCGCTGGCCAAGGCGCCGAACGCGAAGTTCGCCTACTCCTCGCCGGGCAACGGCTCCACGCCGCACCTGAACGCGAGCCAGCTCGCGCACCAGGCCAAGATCGAGATGCTGCACGTGCCCTACAAGGGCGTGGCGCCGGCCGTGGTGGATCTGGCCGCCGGCATGGTCACCGCCACCTTCGCGAGTTATTCCGATTTGGTGCCGCACGTGCAGAGCGGGCGCGTGCGCATCCTCGCCAGCACCGGCGCCGAGCGCTCGCCGCTGAGCCGCGACGTGCCCACGATGAAGGAGGCCGGCTACGCGGACTTCGAGACCGTGGGCTTCGGCGGCCTGGTGGTGCCGGCCGGTACACCGCAGCCGCTGGTGGACGAGATCTCGCGCGACGTGATCAAGGTGCTGGCCCAGCCCGAGGTCAAGGGGCGCCTGATCACGCTCGGCCTCGAACCGCACAGCCAGGGCCCGGCCGAGTTCGGCAAGCTGATCGTGGCGCAGACCGCCTACTGGAAGAAGGTGATCAAGGACGCCGACGTCAAGCCCGAATGAAAGTCCCCACCATGACCGCACCCCGCCTCGAACACTCCCACCACCTGCGCTTCGTCGGTGACTGGGGCCAGGCCAATTTCCACCGCATCTGCTCCTGGCTGTGCGAAGAGTTCTGCAAGCGCAGCGGCCCACGCAGCCGCGTGGCGATCTGGAGCATCCGCGCCGGTGGCATCGAGGCCATCGACCTGGTGGAGGAAGGCGAGGCCGATCTGTGCATCGTCACGCCGGCCATGCTCATGCCCGCCGCGCTCGACGGCCGCCTGATCTTCCAGGGCCGCGCCGCGCCACACCTGCGCGCCCTGGCCGTGCTGCCGCAGAACGACCGCATGGTGCTGGCCCTGCGGCCGGACCTGGGCATCCGCAGCTTCGAGGAGCTGCGCCAGAAGAAGCCGGCACTGCGCCTCGCGACCTCGCGCAACGACGGCACCAACTTCATCGGCTACGTGGCGCGCCTGTTCATGCAGGCGCACGGCATCGACGACGCCACCTTCGCCAGCTGGGGCGGCCGCTACGTGGAAGACTCCAACCCGCGCGAAAGCCTGCAGCGCATGCAGGACGGCGAGGTGGACGGCGTGCTGCAGGAAGCGATCATGACGCCCTGGTGGTCCGACATCGTCGAGACCGGCAAGGTGGTGCCGCTGCCGTCGGAAGAGGCGGTGCTGCAGCAGCTCCAGAAGGACTACGGCTTCGGCCGCAACGACCTGCCGGCCGGCTACTGGCCTTCGCTGCAGACCTCGCTGCCCGCGCTCGATTTCTCGGACTTCCTGATCCTGGTGCGCGACGACATGCCCGACGACATCGCCCACCTGCTGACCTGGTGCCTGGTGGAAACGCGCGCGGCCATCGAGCGCCAGTACCGCCACCTGCCGCCGCAGCGCAGCCCGCTGAGCTACCCGCTGGTGCCCTCGGCGATGGCGCGGACCTCGATCGCCCTGCACCCGGGCGCGCGCCGCTACTACGAGGCCGCGGGCCACCTCTGAGCCTTGCGCGCAGCGCCCTCGCTCAGGGCGCGCGCATGTGTTGCACCGCGCGGCGCACCATGTCGCAGAAGTACTCCGCCGCCGGCGTGGGCGGCAGGCCGGCGCGGCGCACCAGGCACACCGGCGGCGCGGGCAGGGGCTCGCGCACGTCGATGCGCGCCAGCAGCGGCGCCAGCGACTCCGACTGGATCCACTGCACCGGCAGCATCATCAGCAGGTCGGAGTTCGCCAGCGCCACCATGAAGGTGAGCGCCGAGTGCGCCTTCATCACCAGCCGGGGCGCCGGCAGCCCGTTTTGCGCGAACAGCGGGCCCAGCTCTTCTTCCGCGTTGTGCGTGATCGAGGTCGTGATCCATTCCGCGTCCACCAGCTCGCGCAGCGAGCGCGCCTGCGCCAGCGGGTGGCCCTTTCGGCTCACGATGGTGCGCGTGTTGTCGAACAGCTTTTCCACCTGCAGCGCCGAGACCACGTCGGCCGGGGCCGGGCCGATGTAGAGGTCCAGGCTGCCGTCGAGCAGGCCGGGCTCGCTGCCCGGGTACACCGCGTCCACGATGTCGATCTGCACCTGGGGGTAACGCGCGCGGAACGCGCCGAGTGCAAACGGCAGCAGGGCGATGTGCGCCACGCTGGACATGGCCACCGCGAGGTTGCCGTGCACCTCGCCGCGCAGCTGGTCCAGCTCTTCCGTGGCGCGGCGCAGGTCGTGCATGGCGCAGGCCACGCGCTTGTGGAAGGCCGCGCCCATGTCGGTCAGCACCACGCCGGTGGAGCGCCGCTCGAACAGCACCACGCCGAGTTCCTTCTCCAGTTCCTTGATGCTGTGGCTCAGCGCGGGCTGCGCGCTGCCGAGCTGGCGCGCCGCCGCGCGCAGGCTGCCGCGCTCGGCCACGGCGAGGAAATCCCGCAAGGCGTTGAACTTCATGCCGCGCCGCCCGGGGTGATCGAAAAAACATATCGCATCCCGCAATTCTCCGTCTTTTCCGATTCGCGGTGGCTGCCTACGATGCGGCCGCATGAAGACCTCGCCCCCCGTGATTCCCCGCGTGCTCATCGTCGGCGCCGGCCCCGCCGGCCTGGCCCTGGCCATCGAGCTGGGCCAGCGCCGCATCCCCTGCCTGCTGCTGGAGCGCAACGACCGCGTGGGCTACGCGCCGCGCGCCAAGACCACCAACGTGCGCACCCGCGAGCACCTGCGGCGCTGGGGCATCGCGCCGCAGCTGCGCGCGGCCTCGCCGCTGGGCGTGGACTACCCGTCCAACGTGGTGTTCTGCACCCGCCTCTCGGGCCACGAACTCACGCGCTTCGAGAACGCCTTCTTCTGCGCGCCGGGCCGCAACCCGCTCTACGCCGAGCACGCGCAGTGGATCCCGCAGTACAGCTTGGAAGAGGTGCTGCGCGCCCACGCCCAGACGCTGCCGGGCGTGGAAATCCGCTTCAACAGCGAGGTGCTGGCCTTCGAGCAGGATGCGCAAGGCGTGCACGTCACGGTGCGCGACCTCCAGCGCGAGGACACCTACACCGTCTCCGCCGAC
This sequence comes from Hydrogenophaga sp. GW823-FHT04C09, assembly GCF_058796355.1. NCBI lineage: Bacteria > Pseudomonadati > Pseudomonadota > Betaproteobacteria > Burkholderiales > Comamonadaceae > Hydrogenophaga > Hydrogenophaga sp. GW823-FHT04C09. The sequence goes on from NZ_JBXAIO010000013.1 coordinate 66,041, forward strand.
TACCTGGTGGGTGCCGACGGCGCGCGCAGCCTGGTGCGCGAGGGCATGGGCGCGAAGCTGGAAGGCCAGTACGGCCTCTCGCGCAACTACAACATCGTGTTCCACGCGCCGGGCCTGGCGCAGGCCCACGCGCTGGGGCCGGCCATCATGTACTGGCAGATCAATGAAGACGTGCCCAGCCTGATCGGCCCGATGGACCGGGGCGACACCTGGTTCTTCATGCCCACCGGCGTGCCCGCTGACTTCCGGCTCGACGCCGAGGGCAGCGCGGCGCTGATCCGCCGCGCCACCGGCATCGACCTGCCCTACCGCGCGCTGTCCACCGACGAATGGGTGGCCAGCCGATTCCTGGGCGACAACTACCGCGACCGGCGCGTGTTCCTGGTCGGCGATGCCTGCCACCTGCACCCGCCCTTCGGCGGCTACGGCATGAACATGGGCGTGGCCGACAGCGTGGACCTGGGCTGGAAGCTCGCGGCCGTGCTGGCGGGCTGGGGCGGCGAGGCCTTGCTGGACAGCTACATGGCCGAGCGCCGCCCGGTGCACCAGATGGTGCTCGACGAGGCCGTGGCCAACCACGCGCTGCTGGGCAACCAGCTCGCGCGCGCCGGGCTGGACGCCGACGACCCGGCCGGCGCGGCCCTGCGCGAGGACGTGGGCGCGCGCATCCAGGCCGCCAAGTCGCGCGAGTTCACCACGCTGGGTGTGGTGCTCGGCTACCGCTACGAGGACTCGCCCGTGATCGCCCACGACGGCAGCCGCGCGCCGCAAATGGACTACCTGAACTACGTGCCGTCCAACCGGCCCGGCGCGCGCGCGCCGCACGCCTGGCTGCACGACGGCAGCTCGCTGTACGACCACTTCGGCGAAGGCTTCACTCTGCTCGCGCACGCCGACGTGCCCGAGACCGTGGTGCAGGCCGTGCGCGAGCGCCTGCGCGCCGCGGGCGTGCCGCTCACCGTGCTGCGCCCGGCCTGGGGCGCGTTCGCCGAGCTCTACCCGACCCGGCTCACGCTGGTGCGGCCCGACCAGCACGTGGCCTGGCGCGGCGATGACTGGCCCGACGCGCCGGACGCGCTGGTGGCGCGCATCACCGGCCACACCCTCGTGGCTTCCCCTCGACAGAAGGCCCTCGCATGAACACCCGCCTGCCCGCCGCGGTGCATTCGGTGCACCGCTTCACCTTCACCGTGCCCGACCTGGCCGAGGCCGAGCGCTTCTACACCTGCTTCGGCCTGGACGTGCGGCGCGACGGCGACCGCCTGCTGCTGCGCACCTTCGGCCACCCTCACGTCTGGGCGCACGTGCTCGAAGGCGGCGAGCGCAAGCGCCTGCAATATGTGGCCTACGGCATCCACGCCGACGACGTGGAGACCTTCGCCGAGCGCATCGCGGCGCAGGGCCGCGCGGGCGAGCCGCACCCGCTGGCGCAGGAGCCGGGGCTGTGGCTGCGCGACCCCGATGGCCTGGCGCTGCAGCTGGTGGTCGCGCCCAAGGTCTCGCCCTCCGCACCCTCGGTGCCCCGGCCGCCGGTGCCCGCCGTGCCCGGCCAGGGCCAGGCCTCGCCGCGCAGCCGGCTCGGGCCCGTGCGGCCGCGTTACCTCTCGCACATCCTGCAGTTCACGCCCGATGTGCTGGGCATGCTGGCCTTCTGTTCATCGATGCTCGGCCTGCGCCTGTCGGACCGCTCGGGCGACGTGATCGCCTTCCTGCACACGCCGCACGGTAGCGACCACCACCTGGTGGCCTTCGCGAAATCCCACGGCCCCGGCCTGCACCACAGCAGCTGGGACGTGCCTTGCCTCGACGAGGTGGGGCAGGGCATGGACCAGATGCGCAGCGCCGGCTACGGCGACGGCTGGGGCGTGGGCCGGCACGTGCTCGGCTCCAACTATTTCAACTACGTGCAAGACCCCTGGGGCAGCTTCTGCGAGTACTCGGCCGGCATCGACCACGTGCCCGCCGGCCTGGACTGGCCCGCCGCCGACCACCCCGCCGAGGACGCGCTGTTCGTCTGGGGCCCGGCCGTTCCCACCCACTTCATCACCAACCACGAGATCCCATGAGACTGATTGCCTTCCAAGACGAGAACGGCGCCGCGCGCCTGGGCGCGCGCGTGAACGACCACACCCTGCTGGACCTCACCGCGGCCGGCCTGCCCGATTCGCTCGACGAGCTGCTGCGCCAGGGCGAGGCGGGTTTTCGCGCGGCGCGCGCGGCCATCGAGCGCTGCCAGCACGCGCGCCCGCTCGCCGGCCTCATTTACCTGCCGCCGGTGCTGGAGCCCGCCAAGGCCTTCGCGATCGGCCTGAACTACGTGGACCACGCGACCGAAAGCCACTTCGAGAAACCGAAGCACCCGGTGATCTTCCACCGCTACCCCTCGTCCTGGGTCGCCCACGGGCAGCCGCTGGTGCGGCCGCACGTGTCGGCGCAGTTCGACTACGAGGCCGAGCTGGTGGCGGTGATCGGCAAGGGCGGCCGCTACATCCGCCAGGAAGACGCGCTGGACCACGTCGCGGGGTACACGCTGTTCAACGACGGCTCCCTCCGCGACCACCAGTTCCGCTCCAACCAGTGGATGATGGGCAAGAACTTCGACCGCAGCGGGGGCTTCGGCCCCGAGTTCGTGAGCGCCGACGAACTGCCCCCGGGCGCGCACGGCCTGCGCCTGCAATGCCGGCTCAACGGCCAGGTGGTGCAGGACGCCAACACGCGCGACATGATCTTCGACGTGGCCACGCTGGTGGCCGCCTGCTCGGAGGCCATGGCCCTGGTGCCGGGCGACCTCATCATCACCGGCACGCCCGCCGGCGTGGGCCTGGCGCGCAAGCCGCCGCTGTGGATGAAGCCGGGCGACGTGTGCGAGGTGGAGGTCGAAGGCGTGGGGGTGCTGCGCAACCCCATCGTGGACGAGCGATGATTGCCGACCCCGTTTCTCAGCATCCGAGAAACGGGTTTGACCCCGGCCGCCCCGGTGGGCATGCTCCCACCGTGCTGTTTTCCTTCACGCAATTTCCATGTCAGGCAGAAACCCCATGAAGCTGGTCCGCGAACACATCGATGCCTTTCCCTTCGATGCGCCGCCCTATGTGCTGGAGCGCCGCGAAGCGCTGTTGCTCGCCGATCCGCTGCCGTCCCCGATGAAGCGGGCGCGCGAGTACCCGCCGATCGAGGTGGCGCACCTCGGCGCGGCCTACGTGGAGCGCGCCTTCGCGCCGCCCGTGGGTGTGTACGAGAGCGCGGACATCCGCATCGAATGGCAGAACATGAACGGCCGCCAGCCCTTCTACCACCGCAACACCGGCGTGGACGAGCTGTCGTTCCAGGTGTGCGGCGAGCGCACCCTGATCACCGAACTGGGCACGGTGGAACTGCGGCCGGGTGACTTCTCGCGCATCCCCAACGGCGTGGCGCACGACAACTTCGGCCGGCACGACGTGCACCTGCTGTTCTACGTGCCCGGCCCGGTGCGCGAGCTCGTGCCCTTCAGCCGCCAGGCCGAGTACCTGAGCACGCCCTTCCCCGGCTGGACGCCGGCCGTGATCAACGAGCTCACCACCGAAGGCGTGGGCGGCCCGGGCCAGGACCTCGCGCTCTCGCCGGTCGACGAGACCCTGCTGCTGCAACACGCCGAGCACGACGCCGAGCGCATCCAGGTGCTGCACCCCGAGGGCGAGGGCCTGCAATGGCTGTACCGCAGCGCGGCCGTTGCCATCGGCCGCTCGCGCAAGGCCTCGGACGACGGCGCCGTGTACACGCGGCACCGCGACGCCTGCGAGGTGCAGTATCAGATCCAGGGCGAGCGCACCCTGGTCACGCAGCGCGGCAGCGTGCACCTGGTGCCGGGCGACTTCGTGCAGATCCCGCGCGGCATCGCCTTCACCAGCCTGCACAGCGGCCCGAGCGAACACCTGGCCCTGGCCAGCACCCTGCCGATCCCGCAGGTGGCGCCGGCCCTGCGCCAGGGCACGCGCCTGCCGGCCGACGAGCTGGCCTGGCTGCGCGGCGCCTGAGCGCTTCAGAACCAATCACAACAAGGAGACAGACATGTCAACGATGATGGCCGCGCGCGCCCACCAGGGTGCGCGCGAACTCAGCCTGGAGACCCTGCCCGTGCCCACGCCGGGCGACGGCGAGGTGCTGGTCAAGGTGGCGTCGGCCGGCATCGCGCCCGGCATGATGAAGCTGCTCGAAATGGGCCGCTTCAAGCACCTGCCCACCACGCCGGGCCACGAGATCGCCGGCACCGTGGTGGCGCTGGGCCGTGGGGTGGACGCCGCCTGGCAGGACGCGCGGGTGCGCGTGCACCCCATGCTCTCGTGCGGCCAGTGCGACTACTGCCGCTCGGACCGCCAGCAGATGTGCAACGACGCCGCCATGATGGGCCACGCCGGCTTCGGCCGTGGCCCGATGGCGCTGTACGCGAAGTACCACAACGGCGGCCTGGCCGAGTACGCCTGCGTGCCCGCCGACCTGCTGGACCGCCTGCCCGCGCATGTCAGCTTCGACGTGGGCGCCAAGGTGCACGACCTGGCCAACGCGGTGCGCGCGCTCAAGGGCGCGGCCTTGCCCGCCACCGGCCGCCTGGTCATCACCGCCGCCACCGGCACCATGGGCACGGCCAGCATCAAGCTCGCGCGCTTCTACGGTGCGCGCGAGCTGGTGCTGGTGGGCCGCTCGCGCGAGCGGCTCGAAGCCCTGCGCCCGCTGGCCGGCGATCTGCCGGTGCAGCTCGCGGTGCTCGACGAACTCGCGCCCGACTGGGCCGAGACGCAAGGCCTCACCAAGCGCCTGCGCGAACTCATGCCACGCGGCGCCGACGCCGTGCTCGACTACTTCCCCGACGGGCCGGGCTCGGCGCAGGCCGCCTCGGCCATGGCCCAGGGCGCCAGCTTCGTGCACATGGGCGGCAGCAACGCCGCGCTGCCCTTCGCGCTGCGCGACATGATGATCTTCTGCTGGCGCTTCGTCGGCACGCGCGCCTGCACCCGCTCCGACACCGACGAAGTTCTGGCCCTGCTGGCCGACCAGCGCCTCGACGCGGAAGACCTCATCACCCACCGCTTCGGCCTGCAGCAGGTCAACGAGGCGCTGGAAGCCACCCGCACCCGCACCCTGCCCATCTGGATGGCGGTGGTGAAACCCTGACCCTTTCCACCGGAGATTGAATTGCAAGACCAGACCCCCTGGATCACCGTGCCGACCGCCGCCGGCCCCATGCAGACCTACGTGGCGCGCCCCGCCGCGCCCGCCACGCGCGCGGTCATCGTGCTGCAGGAAGCCTTCGGCGTGAACCCGCACATCCAGGACATCGCGCGGCGCTTCGCCGCGCAGGGCTTCCTGGCCCTGGCGCCCGACCTGTTCCACCGCAGCGGCACGCGCGAACTCGCCTACGCGCAGCACAGCGAGGCCGTGGCCCTGATCTCGCAGATCGGCGTGTCGCCCATCCTCGAAGACGTGCAGGCCGTGCTCGCGCACCTCCAGGCCGCGGAGCAGATCGAGGCCGGCCGCACCGCCGTGGTGGGCTTCTGCTTCGGCGGCCGCGCCGCCTTCACCGCCGCCACGCGCCTGCCCGATCTGGGCGCGGCCGTGGTGTTCTACGGGCCGGGCATCGCCGCCGGCCCTCACGCCACGCTGGGCGAGGCGGGCGCCATCCGCGCGCCGCTGCTGTTGCACGTGGGCGCGGAAGACCCGACCATCCCGCCCGCGCAGGTGCAGGCCATCGATGACGCGCTGCAGGCCGCCGGTGTGCGCTTCGCGCAGCACGTGTACCCGGGCGCCGGGCACGCCTTCCTGTGCGACGCGCGCCCCGCCATGTACCGCGAAGGCGCGGCGGCCCAGGCCTGGCAGCGCACACTGGATTTCCTGAATACCGAGCTGCCTCCCGGACAATGAGCGCATGTGCCCACCCTCCACTTCCCTGGCCGCTGCCCTCGATGACGTGAAGCGCGCGCCGCTGCCCCCGGGCGACGGCCTGCTCGCGGACCTGGTCTGCGCCAACCACATCCTCTACGACCAGGGCGTGGTCGATGCCTTCGGCCACGTCAGCGTGCGCCACGACCGCGACCCCGAGCGTTTCCTGCTCGCGCGCAACATGGCGCCCGGCCAGGTGGGCGCATCGGACATCGTCTCGTTCACGCTCGACGGCGAGCCCATCGACGCGGGCGGGCGGCGCGTCTACATCGAGCGCTTCATCCACGCCGAAATCTACCGCGCGCACCCGCAGGTGCAGGCCATCGTGCACAGCCACTCGCCGGCCATCGTGCCGCTGACCATCTCGCGCGGCACGCCGCTGCGCGCGGTGTTCCACATGGCCGGCTTCATCGGCACCGGCGCGCCGGTGTTCGAGATCCGCGACGTGGTGGGCGACGGCAGCGACCTGCTGGTGCGCGACGGCCGCATCGGCGCCGCGCTGGCGCGCCAGTTCGAGGGCCATCCCATCGTGCTCATGCGCGGCCACGGCAGCACCGTGGTGGGCGAGAGCCTGAAGCAGGTGGTGTACCGCGCGGTCTACGCCGAGGTGAACGCGCGCGTCCAGACCACCGCCCTGGGTCTGGGCGAGGTGAGCTACCTGAGCGAGGCCGAGTGCGCCTCGTGCATGAGCAGCCACGAGGCCCAGGCCGAGCGGCCCTGGGCGCTGTGGAAGGAAGAGGCCCGGCGCCGGCGCGCCTGAGCCATCTGGGTTCTCATTTCTCAGGAAACGAGAAACGGTTTTGACCGGCCGGCACCCGATGTCCATGATCGACCCACTCGATCTCGAAAGGACATCCATGGAAATCGGAGCGCACCTCGCGCGACTCGAACTCACCGCCAGCGACCCGGCCGCGCTGGCCGGCTTCTACGCCCGCACCTTCGGTTTCGCGGTCTCGCACCAGGGCGATGCCCACGTGTGCCGCGCGCCCGAACGCGAACTCGTGCTGCGGCCCGGCGAAGGCGGCCAGCTGCACCTGGCCTGCTTCCGCTTCGACACGGCCGCTGCCTTGCTCGCGCACCGCGCGCAGTTGCAGGCGCGCGGCGTGGCCCTGCAGGAGGTGGGCGAGAGCGCCCACACCGTGCTCGACCCCGAAGGCCGCCGCATCCGCTTCGAGCACGGCCCGGCCGCGCCCGCCGCGTCCACCGCCGACGGCCTGCCGAGCGCGCGGCTGCAGCACTTCGCGGTGCGCACGCCCGACCCCGCCGCGCTGCTGGCCTTCTACACCGAGCAACTCGGCTTCGTGCTGTCGGACCGCGTGCGCGACGAGGCCGGCGCCATCACGGCGGCCTTTCTGCGCACCGACGCCGAGCACCACGCCATGGCCATCTTCCGCGCGCCGCTGGCGCGCTTCGACCACTTCTCGTGCGAGGCGCAGGACTGGGCCGCGCTGCGCGACTGGGCCGACCACATGGCCGACGCCGGCTTCCCGCTGGCCTGGGGCGTGGGCCGGCACGGGCCGGGCAACGACACCTTCTTCATGCTCAAGGACATGGACGGCAACATGGCGGAGATCTCCGCCGAGCTGGAGGTCTGCGAGCCCGGGCGCGCGGTCGGCGAATGGCCGCACCAGCCCTCAACCCTCAACCGCTGGGGTGTGGCCATCATGCGAAGCTAGCCCCACCGACTTGCCCTTTCAGGAGCGCCACCCATGACCACCACCGCCAAGGCCTTGCAGGTTCTTCGCCTGTTCAAGCAGGGGTTCAAGCACGTGCGCGCGGTGGACGTGGAGACCGAGCTGCGCATCTCCACCGCCACGGCCTACCGCTACCTCGCCGACCTGGAGGAGGCCGGCCTGATCGAGCGCACCTCGATCGGCCAGTACGTGCTGGGCCCGGAGATCGTGGAGCTCGACCGCCTAATCCGCATCAACGACCCGCTGATCGCGGCCGCCAGCGAGATCATGAAGACGCTGTCGGAGCGCACGGGTGGCGTGGTGCTGCTCAGCCGCCTGCACAGCCGCAAGGTGGTCTGCGTGCACCAGGTGCGCGGGCGCCATGGGCCGCCGCACGTGAGCTACGAGCGCGGCCGGGCCATGCCGCTGTACCGGGGCGCCACGTCCAAGGTGATCCTGGCGCACATGGCGCCCGAAGACCTGCGCGACCTCGTGCGCCACGACACGGCGGCCCTGCGCGAAGCGGGCCTGCCGGGCAGCTTCGACGCGCTGTCGGCGCTGATGGCGCAGATCCGGCGCGACAAGGTCTGTGTGACGGCAGCCGAGGTGGACGCCGAAGCCTGTGGCTGGGCCGCACCGATCCACCAGGGGGAGCTGCTGCTGGGCAGCCTCTCGGTGGTGATGTGGGCCCAGGCACCGAACATCAACCCGCAGCGCGTCGCGGACCACGTCCTGCGAGCGGCGCTGCGCATCGGAGGGCGGCTGGAAACGCCGCGCTAGCAACTTATGTGGATGGATGGAAAAGACCCCGACGTGGTGATCGTCGGCGCGGGTCCGGTCGGGCTCACCCTGGCGAACCTGCTCGGCACGCACGGCGTGCGCACGCTGGTGATCGAACGCAACGCGGCGCTCGAGCCTGAGCCCCGCGCGGTGACGCTGGACGACGAGAGCCTGCGCACGCTGCAGGGCGCCGGCCTGCTGGACGCGGTGCTGAAGGACGTGGTGCTGGGCTACGGCGTGCAGTACCACGACTGGCGCGGCCGGCCCTTCGCGGCGATCCAGCCGACGCGCCAGGAATACGGCTACCCCAAGCGCAACGCGTTTCGCCAGCCGCTGCTGGTGCGAACGCTGTTCGACGGGCTGGCGCGCTTCGAACACGTGGCGGTGAAATTCGGCCACAGCTTCACGTCCTTCGAGCAGGACGCCGAAGGCATCACCGTGCAGGTGCAGGCCGAGGGCGAAGCCCGCCCCGTGCGCGCGCGCTGGCTGGTGGCCTGCGACGGCGGGCGCAGCCCGGTGCGCGAGTTCTGCCAGATCGTGCTCGAAGGCGAGACCTACGCCGAGCGCTGGCTCATCGTGGACCTCGCGGAGCGCACCGTGCCGCTGCGCCACACCAGCACCTACTGCGACCCGAGGCGGCCCACCATCCGCCTGCCGGGGCCGCGCGGCGCGCTGCGCTACGAGTTCATGCTGCGCGAAGGCGACCGCGACGAGGACGTGCTGGACGAGCGCAACTTCCGCGAGTGGATCGCGCGCCGCGTGCCGGCCGACCGCGACCTGCCGCTGGTGCGCAAGGTGATCTACGGTTTCCACGCCCGCGTGGCCACGCGCTGGCGCGAAGGCCGCGTGCTGTTCGCGGGCGACGCGGCCCACCTCACGCCGCCGTTCGCGGGCCAGGGCCTCAACAGCGGCATCCGCGACGCCGCCAACCTCGGGTGGAAACTCGCGGCCGTGTTGCGCGGCAGCCTGCCCGAGTCGGTGCTGCACAGCTACGAGCAGGAGCGGCGCCCGCACGCGGCGGCGCTGATCCAGATGGCCTTGCGCATCGGCCGCGTGATGCAGCCCAAGAGCGTGGTGGGCGCGGCGCTGACCCAGACCGCCCTGCGCGCGGCCTGCCTGTTGCCGGTCTGCCGCGACTACATCCTGCAGCTCAAGTTCAAGCCCAAGCCGCGCTTCGCGCAAGGCTGCTTCCTGCCTTCGCCGAACCTGAGCGCGACCGAGCTCGCGCCCCAGCCCTGGGTGCAGCAGCGCCCGGCGAAAGAGCTGCGGCTGGACGAGGTGCTGGGCGCGGGCTTCTCGGTGATCGGCTGGGACGCGGCCGTGGTGCGCGAGGCCGCGCGCCAGGTGGTGCCCAGCGGCCTGTGCACCGGGCAGGTGGCGCTGGTGCGCAGCGAAGACGATTTTCTCGACACACCCGCGGACGACGGCGGCGCGGTGGTGCGCGTGCGCGATGCGAGCGGCGAACTCGCGGCCCTGCTCGCGCGCTTCGGGGCCGCCGCCCTGGTGCTGCGGCCGGACCGCTACGTCTACGCCGTCGTGCCCCAGCCGGCCTGAGCCTTTCTTTTTTTCTTTCACAGGAACCCCCCATGAAATTGATGAGTTTTGAGATCGGTGGCCGTGCCTCCTACGGCCTGTGCACCGACGCCGGTGTGATCGACCTCGGCCGCCGCCTCGGCGCGACCGCGCCCACGCTGCGCGAGCTGCTGGCCCTGCCGGACTGGCAGGCGCTCGCGCGTTCCCACGCGGGCGCGAAGGCCGACCACGCGCTGGCGGCGCTGACGCCGCTGCCGGTGATCCCGCAGCCGCGCACCATCGCCTGCGTGGGCCACAACTACGAAGAGCACCGCGTCGAGACCCAGCGCGACCCCACCGAAAACCCCTCCATCTTCTTCCGCCATCCCGAGTCGCTGCGGGGCAGCGGCGTGGCGCTGGTGCGCCCGCGCGAATCGACGCAGCTGGACTACGAAGGCGAACTCGCCGTCGTGATCGGCCGGGGCGGGCGCCGCATCGCGCAGGCCGACGCCTGGGCGCACATCGCGGGCGTGAGCTGCTTCAACGACGGCAGCGTGCGCGACTGGCAGCACCACACGCGCCAGTTCGGTCCGGGCAAGAACTTCGCGGGCACGGCCGGCTTCGGCCCCGCGCTGGTGACGCTGGACGAACTGCCCGCCGACCGCGTGCTGTCGCTGCAGACCCGCGTCAACGGGAAGGTGGTGCAGCAGGCGCGCACCGACCAGATGATCTTCCCGATCCCGCGCCTGGTGGCCTATGTGTCCACCTTCATGACGCTGGTGCCGGGCGATGTGATCGTCACCGGCACGCCGGGCGGCGTGGGCGTGAAGCGCGTGCCGCCGCTGTGGCTCAAGCCCGGCGACCTCGTGGAGGTGGAGATCTCCTCGGTGGGCGTGCTGAGCAACGGCGTGGTGCAGGAGGCCTGAGCGTGCAGGAGGCCCTGATCGCGCTCGAAGCGCGCCGCTGCCAGGCCCTGGTGGCGGGCGACCTGAGTGGCATCGACGCGGTGCTGGACGCGCAGCTGGTCTACGTGCATTCGACCGGCCTGGTCAACGACAAGCCACAACTGCTGGACTTCCTCGCGCACCGCATCCGCTACGAGGCCGTGGAGCGCCAGGGCCTCGTGGTGCACCCCCACGGCGACGCGGCGTGGATGGCGGGCCTGATGCGCCTGCGCGGCCAGCGGATGCCGGGCGGCGAGGCCGTGGCCTCCACCGCCTTCGTGTCGCAACTGTGGGTCCACACCGCCGGTGCGTGGAAGCTGCGCGGCTTTCAAGCGACGCGCGTGGACGACGCGGCGTGGGCGAAGTGAGGCGCCGTTTCTCATCATCTGAGGCAAGGCTTTGACGCTCGCGACCCCCTCTGAACATCATGCCGACGCCGGTGCCTGAAGGCATCGCATCTGCTTCTCTTTCTTCTCATCAACCACATCACCCTCTCCGCAGAGAGAGGGACGGAGACATCGATGCCCCATTCTTCAAAAACCTCCCGTGCCCCGCGCTCGCTCGGCCGTGGCGTGCACCTGGCCCTCGCCAGCCTCGCGCTGATCGGCGCCGCGCCCCAGGCCTTCGCGCAAGCGCCCGGTGGTGGCGGCAGCGGCAGCAGCCAGGTCTCGCTCTACGGCGTGCTCGACGGCGGTTACTACCGCCGCAACCTCGCCGGCGAGGCCACGGTCTCGCGCATGGACAGCGGCCTGCTCTCCATGCCGCGCTGGGGCATGCGCGGCAGCGAAGACCTGGGCGGCGGCCTGAGCGCCGCGTTCGACATCGGCGGCCACTTCCGCATGGACACCGGTGAAGCGGGCCGCCACCCGGGCGACACGGCGGTGGGCCGCACCTTCTCGCTGGCCTCGTGGGTGGGCCTGCGCGGCGGCTTCGGTTTCCTGCGCATGGGCCGCATTCCCACCGGCAGCTACATCGCCACGCTGCAGTTCACGCCCTTCGCGGAGTCGGTGAACCTCGGTCCCTTCCTCATGCACACCATCACGGGTTCACAACCCATGAACGCGGTGAACGGCGCCACCGACGGCATCTGGAGCAACTCGGTCGCCTACACCACGCCCACCTTCGGCGGCCTGTCGGCGAACCTGCAGTACGTGGCGCGCGAGGCCTCCACCGAAGGCCGCCGTGTGGACCTCACGGCGAACTACCGCCAGGGTGCCTTCGCCGCCGCGCTGAACCACCGCCGCGTGGACGGGGCCGCCATCACCACGCCGCGCGCGGCGGCCGAACCCGCCGGTGCGCCCTACGTGATCCTGGAGACCAAGAGCACGCTGGCCAGCGTGTCCTACGACTTCGAGGTGGTGAAGGTGTTTGGTCAGTACTCCACCGGCACGGTGCAGGCGCGCGGCCTGCGGGAGATCGACCTGGACACGCTGGGCCTGAGCGCGCAGGTGCCGGTGGGCGCGGGCCGCATCGTCGCGTCCTGGGCGCGCACGAAGCGCGAGCAGGCCGGCGTCAGCGACCGCGTGCGCAGCACGCTGTCGGCGGGCTACATCCACGCGCTCTCCAAGCGCACCGACCTGTACGGCGTGGCGATCGCCGACCGCGCCACGAACCTGCGCTCGGGCACGGGCCTGGCGCTGGGCATCCGGCACTCGTTCTGAGGGGCTTGGCCCGGCCGGCCGCTCAAGCGGGGTTGGGGGGAGGCCGCACGATCAGGTGGGCCTGCAGTTCGCGGATGCGCTCGTCGGTGTAGTAACCGCCGACCTCGGTGTAGCGCAGGAAGGGCCGGGCGCAGCCGCTGCATTGCCAGACGTCGCAGCGGTTGTAGGGGAACCAGCCGAGGGCGATGGGCGCGTCGTCGGACCAGGCGCCTGTGCCGTTCGGGTGGTGCTCGGCCAGTGTGGGTTCGTCGGCGTCGGGATCGCGCAAGCTGCCGGCGCGTGTCAGGCGCGAGAGATCGAAGCCGCCGGGCACGGAGGCCCAGCCCTTGCACACCAGGGCCTGGCAGTGGGGGCAAGTGGTGGTGGTGCGGCTTTGCTTGGCGATGGCCATCAAGTCTTCCAGGGTCATGGTCGCCATTGTGGGCCGCTTCTTCGCTGTCGGCTGGCGTCCCCCCGTTCTCCGGCGCCTGCTCGAGGGCGTCTGCCCGGGTCCGCAGCGACCCCTTCGTCAACACGACCCCGACGCTCAAGCTCTGTGGCAACCGCGAATGGGGCGCCTGCGTCCGGGGGGAACACCATCCGCCGAGAGGTCGTCCCGGGCCCGCCGAAAGGAAGGCACCGCATGCCTGCGGTGCACTCTCGACGGTGGGTGGGGTTGCCGGGCGCAGGCGCCCGCGAGCAGGCGCCGGAGAACGGCAGCCACGCCCACCGGCAGCGAAGAAGCCCCGGCCCGGGCCTACTCGGGCTTGACGTCGATGGCCTTGATCACCGGCCGCCAGAGTTCCACGTCGGCCTGGATGCGGCGCGCGAAGTCCTTCGGTGTCTGCTGGCCGGTCTGCGGAATGAGGCCGGCCTTGGCCATGCGCGAGAGCACCGCGTCGTCGGTGAACATCTTCGCCACCGCGCCCGCGAGGCGGTCGGCGATCGGGGCCGGCAGCCCGGCCGGCGCCAGCAGGCCGTTCCAGGTTTCGGTCTGGAAACCCGGGAACAGCGAGGCGATGGTGGGCACGCCCGGCAGCATGGCCACGGGTTGCGGGCTGGTCACGCCGAGCAGGCGCAGGCGGTCGCTCTGCAGGTAGGGCAGGGTCTCGGAGATGTTGGCCGTGTAGACCTCGGTCATGCCCGCGATGGTGTCGGCGATGGCCGCCGCGCCGCCCTTGTAGGGCACCATCACCGCGTCGATGCCCGCGCGTTTCAGGAACGCCGCGCCCGCGAGGAAGGACATGGAGCCGGTGCCCGCGTGCGCCATCAGCAGCTTGCCCGGGTTCGCGCGGCCGTGGTCCACCAGGTCCTTCAGGCTCTTGTGCGGCGAGGCGGCCGGCACCACCACCACCTGGGGATTGCCCGCCACGTTGGCGATCGGCAGGAAGTCCTTGAACGGGTCGTAGCGGATCTTGTAGAGGAAGGGCGCGAGCGAGATCTGGGCGATGGAGGCGAGGAACACCGAGTAGCCATCGGCCGGCAGCTTGGCCGCGTGCATGGAGGCGATGGTGCCGCCCGCGCCGGCGCGGTTGTCCACCACCACCGGCACGCCGAGCGCGCGGTTGAGGTAGTCCGCCGTCATGCGGGCGACGAAGTCGGTGTTGCCGCCCGCGGGGTAGGGCACCACCATGTTGATGGGGCGCTCGGGCCAGTTGGCCTGGGCGCGCGCCGCGCTGGTGGTGGTGGCCAGGCCCAGGCCGCCCAGGGCGGGCAGCAGCAGGGAGTGTTGGACGAAGGAGCGTCGTTTCATGGAAAGTCCTTGGCTGGCAGGGGTGGGGGCTGTTCAGGCCAGGGCGGCGGCGGGTTCGCGCACGGCCTTGGCGTGCTGGCCGAAGCCCTTCTGGCCGATCACCTGGTCGTTGAGGTAGACGGTGGTGCCGCGCACGATGGTGCGCACCGGCTTGGCCTTGAGCTTGCGGCCGGCGTAGGGGCTCCAGCCGATCAGGCTGAGCACGTCCTCGTCGCGCACCTCGTACTCGCGGTTCAGGTCGACCAGCACCAGGTCCGCGTCCGCGCCGACGGTCAGCGCGCCCTTGTTCGCGAGCTTGAACAGCTCGGCCGGCTTGGCGCTGCAGGCCTCGACCACGCGCTCCAGGCTGATCTTGCCTTCCAGCGCGGCGGTCATGAACATGCTGTAGTAGAACTGGGTCGAGGGCGTGCCGGTGTGGGCCTTCCAGCCGTCGGTCCAGCCAATCTCCTTCTCTTCGCGCGTGTGCGGTGCGTGGTCGGTGGCGACGATGTCGATGGTGCCGTCGCGCAGGCCTTCCCACAGGCCGGGCACGTTCTTCTCGGGCACCCAGTACGAGAGCGCGTAGGAGCCCAGGCGCTGGATGGCCGACCACTCGCAGCCCAGGAACAGCGCCCAGGGGTTGATCTCGCAGGTCACCTTCTGCCCGGCCGCCTTGGCCTGGCGGATCAGCTCCACGCTGCCGGCGGTCTGGGTGTGCAGGATGTGCAGGTGGCAGCCCGAGGCGCGCTGCAGGCGCAGCAGCGTGGCGATGGCGGTTTCCCAGATCACGCCGTCGTGCGCGGCGTAGGCCTTGGCGTAGGCCAGGGCGTCGCGCTCGCCGCGGTCCCAGAACTTCTGCTCGATCACGTCCATCAGCGCCTGGTCGTGCGGGTGCACCATCAGCGGCACGTTCAGCTCGGCGCAGCGCTGCATGATCTCCAGGATCTTGCCGTGGTCGTGCACGCCGATGCCGGGCATGTGCGGGTAGTCGCGCCCGGTGTCCACGACCATGAAGATCTTGAACGCGGCGATGCCGGTGTCGGCCATGCCGGGCATCTCTTCGCTGATGGTGGGCGCGGGGTTGAAGTTCCAGTCCACGATCGCGTCGCTGCGGTAGATGTCGTACTGGCGCTCCAGCAGCTCCAGCGAGTTCGGCGGCGGCTGCACGTTGGGCATGGCCACGCTGGTGGTCACGCCGCCGGCCGCGCACTGCAGCGTGGAGGTGTGGATCGTGTCCTTGTATTCGAAGCCCGGCAGCGAACCCTGGCGGTGGTGCGAATGCATGTCGATGGCGCCGGGCACGATGGCCAGGCCATCGGCCTCGATGACTTCGCGCGCCTCGGGCTCGGCCCCGGGTTCGTAGATGCCGGCGATGCGGCCGCCCTGGATGCCGATCGAGGCGACGCGGCGCCCTTGCGGCGTGACGATCAGCCCGTGGCGGATCAATGTGTCCATGAAATGTTCTCCTTGTGAGCGAGGGGGGTGGTGGAAGAAGGGGACGGGCTGGGCGCGCGGCCGCGGATCACGTCGAAGATGTGTTCGACGTAGGCGCGGTCCAGGCGGCGGGTGATGAAGACCAGGCGCGAGTGGCGGTCCTCGTAGGGCCATTCGGCCAGCGGCGCGGGCGGGTGGAACAGGTGCTGCACCGCGTGCACGACGATGGGCCGGGCCTCGCCGGCGATGTTCAGGATGCCCTTGACGCGCAGCAGGTCGTCGCCGTGCGCGAGCACCAGCGCATCGAGCCAGGCGGCGAGTTCCTGCCAGGCCAGCGGCTCGTCGTACACGAGCGAGAAGGTCGCTATGCCCTCGGTGTGGTGGGGCGCGGCCGCCGCGCCGATCGGGCGGTAGCGCGCGGGCTGGTCGGCGTGGGCCTCGGCGTTGAGCCAGCGCCGCACCGCGGGGGTCGGCGTCGCGGCGGCGTACACGTCGAGCTCGGTGAGCACCTCCAGGCAGGGCACCTGGGTCGGCGTGGCCCAGCTCACGGTGGCGCCCGGGTTGAGCGCCTGCAGGCGCTGCTGCAGCGCCTGGGCCTGCGGCGGGTCGGCCAGGTCCATCTTGGTGACGACCAGCTGGTCCGCCACCGCCACCTGTCTGGTGGCTTCCTCGAAACCGTCCAGCGTGGTGGCGCCGTTGACGCCGTCCACCGTGGTGATCACCTGGGCCAGGCGGTAGCCGTTGGAGACCGGGAAGGTCATGAGGGCCTGCAGCACCGGGCCGGGGTCGGCCATGCCGGTGGTTTCGATCACGACGCGGTCGAAGGCGCGCACCAGGCCCCGGCTGCGCTTGTCCAGCAGCTCGCGCAGGGTCTCCACCAGATCGCCCTGCACGCTGCAGCACAGGCAGCCGGTGCTCAGCTCGATGGTGTTGTCGTTGCTGCTGGCGATCAGGTTGTGGTCGATGCCGATGTCGCCGAACTCGTTGACCACCACCGCCGCGTTCGACAGCGCGGGCTCGCGCAGCCAGCGGTTGAGCAGGCTGGTCTTGCCGCTGCCCAGGAAACCGGTCAGCAGGGCCACCGGCAAGCGCGCACGATCGGAACTCATAATGGCTCTCCTTGATGAAAATCGCACCGGCTTGCGGTGCATCAGTTTTCGCAACAAGTGCGAATAATAGCAAAATGGAAACAAATGCGAAACAAGTTCGTTCGGGCGAGGGCGCGGGCATCCGCACGCGCAACCGGACGCTGCACATCCTTCAGCTCTTCGAGCGGCGCACGCTGTGGACGGTGGAGGCGATCGCCGCCGAGATGGGCGTGTCCATCAGCTCGGCCTACCGGGATGTCAAGGAACTGAGCACCCTGGGTTTCCTGGCGCCGTCGACGCGCTCGGCGTACATGCTCGGCCCGGCCTTCATCCGCTACGACCTGCTGATGCGCCAGGGCGACCCGCTGGTGAAGGCGGCCTCGGGGCCGATGCGCGAGCTGCTGGCGCGCACCACGCAGCACGCGGTGGTGCTGATCAGCCGGCGCTTTCGCGACCAGGTGATGTGCGTGCACCAGGAGAAGGGCAGCGACCACCCGCCCTCGTCCACCTACGAGCGCGGCGTGGCCCTGCCCATGTTCAAGGGGGCCACGTCCAAGGCCATCCTGGCGAACCTGGGTGACCGCGCGCTCAAGCAGATCTACCTCGACCACGAGCAGGAGATCCGCGAATCCGTGGGCCTGGGGGGCTGGAAGGACTTCGCGAAACAGATGAAGGCGATCCGCGAGACCGGCTTCGCCTGCACCGATTCGGAGGTGGCCCGGGGCCGGGTGGGCATCGCCGCGCCGGTGTTCGGCGACGGCCAGGTGGTGGCGGGCGTGAGCCTGGTGTTCGAGCTCGCGCACTACGACGAGGCCGCCTTCGCGGCCGAGGTGCGGCGCTGCGCGCAGGCGATTTCGGCGGCGCTGGAAACCTCGGCCTGAGCTCCCTGCGTTCACCGGCGGTTAAGACCTCTTGAGAAGGCTTCGCTGGTGGTGGCGCGCGCCGCTGCCTAGACTCGCGCTCAGCGAAACACCCTGAGGTTGCGACGATGACATTGACACAAGCCCTGGCCGCGGGCCTGGCCGCGATCGCGGTCGGCACCGCCCCCACCGCCTTCGCGCAGGCGAGCACCTACCCGAACCAGACCATCAAGCTGCTCGTGGGCTGGACGGCCGGCGGCGCCACCGACCTGCTGGCGCGCCACCTCGCGGCCCACATGGCCCGGCAGCTGGAGCAGCCGGTGGTGGTGGACAACCGCGCGGGCGCCGTGGGCACGATCGCCCACAGCGAAGCCAGCCGCGCCAAGCCGGATGGCTACACCATCATCCTCGCGACCAACAGCACCTACGCGATCGCGCCGCACCTGATCAAGCCGCTGCCCTACGGGCCCGATGCGCTCGCGCCGATCTCGCTGGTGGGCACGAGTCCGCTGATCCTCACCGTCAGGCCCACGCTCAACGCGCCAGGCGTCAAGGACGTGATCGCGCTCGCGCGGCAGCAGCCCGGCCGGCTGAACTACTCGTCGGGCGGCAACGGCTCCACCAGCCACCTGGCCAGCGAGCTGTTCAAGGACCTCACGCGCACCTCCATCACGCACATCCCCTACAAGGGCGGTGGACCGGCCACGCTGGCCGTGGCCTCCGGCGAGGTCGACCTGGGCTTCGTCGACATCGGCGTGGCCGTGCCGCTGATCCGCGCCGGCCGCCTGAAGGCGGTGGCCGTCTCCGGCAGCACGCGCAGCCCGGTGCTGCCCCAGGTGCCCACGGTGGAAGAAGCGGGCGTGCCGCGCTTCGAGTCGGCCACCAAGTTCGCGCTGTTCGCGCCGGCCGGCACCCCACCGGCCGTCATCGACCGGCTCTACGAGGCGGTGCGCAGCGTGCAGAAGAACGACGAACTGAAGGACCGGCTGCGCCAGCAAGGCATCGAGCTGGTCGCCGCCAGCCCGGCGGAGCTGCGCAAGGACGCGGCCGACGACCTCGCCAAGTGGGGCCGGCTGATCAGCGAGCGCAAGCTCTCGCTGGACTGATGCGCCGCATGACGTCGCGGATCGCCATCGTGGGCGCGGGGCCGGTCGGCTGCGCCGCCGCCGCCTTTCTCGCGCGCGACGGCATCGCGCCGGCCCTGTGGTCGCCCACCGGGCGCCGGGTGCGGCGCCACGCGGGCCGCGCCAGCTTCAGCTGCTCGGGCGCCGTCGGCGGCGAGGTCGAGGTCGAATGGCTGGCCTCGCCGGAGCGCCTCGCCGAGTTCGGCGTGGTGCTGGTCTGCCTGCCGGCCGACGCCTACGCCCGCGTGCTCGGGCCGCTGAACGCGCTGTGGCGGCCCGGCCAGCACGTGATCGTGAGCGGCGCCCTGTCGCTGGCGCCGCTGTGGATCGCGGCGGCGGCCGAGGGCGTGCAGGTCAGCGGCTGGGGCACCACGCTCACGACCACGCACTTCCAGCCCGACGGCAGCCTGCACGTCAACCCGCTGCGCAGCCGCATCGACATGGCCACCGTGGGCCCGCTGGACCCTTCGGAGGCGCGGCAGCTGTGCGCGGACCTGTTCGGCGACCGCTTCGTCGCGGCGGACAACCTGCTCACGCCCACGCTGGCCAACATCAACCCGATCGCGCACGCGGCCGAGGTGATCCCGAACCTCACGCGCATGGAGGCCGGCGAAGCCTGGTCGCTGTTCGGCCATTTCACGGCGGTGGTGGGCCGCATGGCCGAGGCGCTGGACCTCGAGCGCCGCGCGGTGGCGCAGGGCTTCGGGCTCGAAGTCCCGTCGCTGCGCCAGCACTACGCGCGCTCCTACCACGTGCCCGAAGGGCCGCTGCACACCATGGCGGCCGCGATCACCGCCAACGGCATGAGCCCGAACGGGCCGGCCTCGCTGCAGCACCGCTACGTGCTGGAAGACGCGCCGTTCGGCCTGGCCTTCCTGGAAGCGCTCGGGCGCGCGGCCGGGGTGCGCACGCCGGTGCTCTCGGCCTGCCTCGGCCTGCTGGCCGTGGCCTACGGGCGCGACTTCCGCGCCGACAACTTCTTGCTCGACGCGCTGGACATCGCGGGCGGCGGCGCCGACGCGCTGCTGGCGCGCTGCGCGGCGGCGGCCAGCCCGGCCAGCTGAGCCCGGTCGTTGCCGCTGCGGCGGTAGACCATGGCGATGGGCACGGGCGGCGGCAGGCTCTCCATCGGCAGCTCCACCAGGCTGCCGCGCCGCAGCCGCTCGGTCAGCGTGCCCTGGGCCGCGAGCGTGAGGCCCAGGTTCTGCTCGGCCAGCTCCAGGTGGGTGATCGCGCTCATGGTCTCGATGTGCGGGATGAGCGCCGGCAGGCCGTGCCCGCGCAGCGTGTGCTCCAGCATCATGCGCGAGTTGGTCGGCCGGGGCGGCAGGATCCAGTGGGCCTGCGCCACCTCGGCCCAGCGCAGGGGCGGGCTGTTCGCGCCGCGGTTCGCGGCCAGCGCATGCTGCGGTGAGCCGACCACGCGCCACTGCTCCAGCCCGATGTGCTCGATGGTGAAACCCTGGGCCGACAGGCTGCCGAGTTCGGAGGGCGTGTCCATGGTGATCAGGGCGTCCACCTCGCCGGCCTCGAGCTGGCGCGAGATGTCGGCCAGCCGCCCTTCGAGCAGCAGCACGCCGGGCAGCTGGTCCTGCGCCGCGAGCACCGAGAGGATGCGCGGCAGCACGGTCCAGGTCAGGAACGGCGTGGCGCCGATCTTCAGCCGCTCGTGCAGCGGGCGCAGTGGCGCGGCCAGTTCGTCGGAGAGCTGCTCCATCTCCGCCAGCAGCACGCGCCCGCGCTGCACCACCAGCGTGCCGGCCACGGTGGGCACCACGCCGCGCGGCAGGCGGTGGAACAGCGGCTGCTCGAACAGCGCCTCCACGTCCTTGAGGCCCTTGCTCACCGCGGCCGTGGTCATGTGCAGCCGCTGCGCCGCGGCCCGCATGTTGCCGGTGTCGGCCAGCGTGCTGAGCAGCTCCAGCTGGCGAAAACGCAGGGCGGCCATGAGCCGCTGCGATGGGTTCCTCACGCGATGCCTTTCATGGGTCCTGCGGGACAGGACGGCCAACCAGCATAGCGTCTTGGTGATGGACCCCAGAAAGCCGATGGCCGCCATGGACGGATCGTCCATCGGCGGCCATCGGCCAGGGGCGTGGTCAGAACCGCGGGTTAGCCGCCGTTGCTGCTGCGCGATTCCACGCGTTCGGCGCGCACGTCACCCCGTGCCTTGCTGTCGGCCAGCACCGGCTGGGCGTATTGGCCGGAGAACAGTTCGTTGGCCTTGACACCGGTCTGGCCGTCGATCACGTAGTCGCCCGTGCGCAGGGCTTCGGCCAGTTCGGCCTTCACTTCGGCGCGGGTCTTGCCCACGGCGGCGGTGG
>NZ_JBXAIO010000014.1:0-32884 GCF_058796355.1 Hydrogenophaga sp. GW823-FHT04C09
CGTGAGCTGCTTTGCTCACAAAGCGGTGGGTCAGTATTCGATGGAAATCTCGGGTCAGAGATCGGCGGAATTCAACATACCGAACCCCACATAATTCTCTGTAACGGCGGCAGAGAGACCTCACCGCGGGGCTCCTGAGGTCTTCGGGCGGGGCTTAGATACCCGTCGCCCCGATTAACATGGTTTACTTGAGCAAGCAAGGCGAGGCAACGCCTAGCCAGATTCGTCGTCGCTCTGACCGCATGTCACTATGACCTTCAAGCACTTGGGAAGTTTTTCTCAGGATATGGGCCAACTCTTCCCAACTTATGGGTTCTCTATACGCTGGCGAGCCTTGATTTCCCTAGGGGTGGCTTCTCAACATATGGAGCTACCTACACTGGGACCTGACGCGTAGGCCGCCAAAGTAACTGCAACTCCCGCCATAGTTCTGCTACTGGCGGACGCTAGTTACTGCAACTGGCCTAACGCCATAGCTTCTCAGCCGCGCGCTGTAGGTCGGCTACGCGGATGCGGTCAGTCGTGCCGCGCTAGCGAGGGACTGCATTTGAATGGCTAGGAGCGCACTGGCAGTTGCATCGCAAGACCCCAACGGCATGCGAATGGGCACCGCAAGTTTTTAGCAAACGCATCGCTTGCTGCATTTGCTGTTTATCAGTGCAGTGACGAACGCGCACTGTTGAACAGTAATGTGTCAATTTATTTCATGGTGCAGCCTTACTAGCTCGAAGCAGGCTACGTGGGTTCAAGCATAGGTTGCGTGCTTGCCATCCTCATAGCCATCGCAATTCCTGAGGTCGCAGGTTTGCGCGCCTCTGCAAGGCTTAACGAACAAGCCAACGAGCGGATGCTGAACGCGGCTCTCAAAGAGTTTGACCCGATCAGCACCTGCGTACCTCGCTTAAGGAGTTTTATGAGAGCAGCGCACTGGAGCGCTCGACTCCTACATCCGTTGGTGCAACAAGAAACGGATCAAGATCTGCCTGGGGGCTCTCCGCCCCATCGAATACAGGGAGAGCCTCGGACCTGTGGCACATAACCAGTTCAAGTTTTTATCCGCACCCCCTCTCGCAATGATCCCTGGTGCATTTTCACTGAGGTATCCATGTACCAATTTCTTGAAAACAACCGTGAGGAGCTCACAGCAAGGTGCAAACACAAGGTGGCACAGCGCCCTCAACGTGCGGCCACTGATCAACAGTTGTCGCATGGGATACCGATGTTTCTGGACCAGCTCATCCGCACGCTCAAGGCGGAAGACGAGGACAAGCAAGAGCTGAGCACCCGGATATCCGGACCTTCCGGAGGAGGCGCACTGCGCCTGTCGGAAATTGGTATGAGTGCTACCCGGCATGGCAAAGAACTGCTCGACCTGGGTTACACGGTCGATCAGGTCGTGCACGACTATGGGGATCTCTGCCAAGCCATCACCGACCTGGCATTTGAGCGTGATGCCCCCTTTGCCGTCACCGAATTTCGTACCTTGAATCGTTGTCTGGACAACGCCATCGCGGGCGCTGTCTCGGAGTTCAGCGCCCGACGAGACGCTCAGATCGCTGGTCTGCATGTTGCGGAAGAAAAGCAGCGCCTCGGCTTTTTAGTGCATGAGCTGAGGAACTCGCTGGGAACAGCCACGCTGGCAGTGCGTGCCCTTGAGCTGGGAAACATGCCCATCAGCGGCGCCACAGGTGCCATTCTCAAGCGCAGTCTGGCCGCACTGGCGCTACAGATTGGCAGAACCATCTCGGAAGTCAGCGCTTCAAAACCTCAGGAGCGTCAGCTGTTCAGCCTGGCGACGTTCATCTCGGACGTCGATCTGTGGGCCCGCCTCGATGTGAACCTGGTCAGATGCAGATTCGAAGTCCAGGCCGTCGATCCGACTTTGGCTCTCAGTGGGAACAAGGAGCTGCTTCATGCGGCACTGGCCAACGTCATTCAAAACGCATTCAAGTTCACCCAGTCCGATACCGTCGTCCGCCTGAGCGCACGCGCGGCCGGCAACCGGATACTGATCAGCGTGGCCGATCACTGCGGCGGTCTGACCCTGGGTGAGGAAAAGAAGATGTTCATTCCCTTCGCCCACAACACAGGCCGTATGGCTGGAATGGGACTTGGACTTTCCATCGCGAGGCAAAGCGTCGAGGCGGATATGGGTACGTTGACGGTCAAGGACGTCCCAGGGATCGGCTGCATTTTCACGCTCGATCTGCCAGGGCATTTGCTGCACTAGCAAATACGTCCTCCTTGCATCAGGATGACCTCAGGCCAATGGCGTCTAGCGCGGTCTCCAGCGCGTTGATATGGACGGGTTTCGTCATGTGGTCATCAAAGCCGCAGCGGAGCGCCTTTTCGCGATCAGAGGGCTGCCCGTAGCCGGTCAGCGCAATCAGGTGAAGGGACCGTGTCGCGGGCTCGGCCTTGAGTCGGCGTGCCAGCTCATAGCCATCCATGCCGGGCAGGCCGATGTCCACGATGCAGACGTCAGGGGCGCGGTCCGCCACCATGGCAAGGCATTCTTCTGCGTGCAGCGCAGTTCTGACCTCGTGTCCGGCCAGCGTCAGCAGACTGGCCAGCGTGTGGGCCGCGTCCGCGTTGTCGTCCACGATCAGCACTCGGGCAGGGGTCCCATTGTGTTGCCGGGGTGCTGCTTCCCCGCATGCCTCTAACCTTGCACCAGCAGGACACGCAAGAGGAAGAGAGACCGTGACCCGTGTTCCATGACCCTCATGGCCGTGATCGGCCTTGATGTTGCCGCCATGAAGTTCAACAATGCTTCTTGCAATGGTCAGACCAAGACCCAAGCCGCTCTTGGACCTCTGCAAACTTTGCTCGCCTTGAAAAAAGCGGTCGAACACCTGCGGTAACAGGTCGTCGGGAATGCCCGTCCCGCCATCTTCCACTGTGAGCATGGCTTCGCTCGTCCCGCGCTGAATCCAGATGGTGACAGGCTGGTCGGGCTCGCTGAATTTCGCGGCATTGCTCAGGAGATTGCCAACCACTTGAGCGAGCCGCAAAAAGTCGCCGCTCACGAAGATCGGCTCAGATTCGGCTTGGACGACCGGCTCAGCACGTCGATCAAAAAGAGGTTGGGTGACTTCGATGGCCCGCCAGGCCACAAGACGAAGGTCCACCTGCTCGAGCTGAAGCTGTATCTTGCCGGCGACGATCCTGGAAACGTCGAGCAGGTCATCAACCAGGTGCGTCAGGTGTGTGGCCTGCCGTTCGATGATCTCTCGCTCTCGGACGAACGCTGCGCCATCGCGGCGTTTCATGATCTCGATGGCCGTGAGAATAGGCGAGAGCGGATTCCTCAACTCGTGGCCCAGCATCGCCAGGAAATCATCTTTCGCCTTGCTCGCGGCGTTGGCCTTGTCCAGCGCGCTGTTGCACTCCGAGTACAGCCGGACGTTGTCCAGCGCGAGGGCTGCGCGCCGTCCCAACTCGCTGAACAAGGCCACGTCGTCCGCCTCGAAACGGCGTTCGGAATCGACCTGGATGGCCGCCATGGCCCCTATGACACGGTCCCTTGCCATCAGAGGCACGGCGCAGATCGCCTTCATGTCGGACACCTCCGCAAACTGGCGGTACAGCGGGTCCTCGATCTTCGACACACCGCCAAGTTCGAAGTGATGCACGTATTCGCGTCCCGAAGCGACCACCCACGACAGCGAGCCGTGCACCGTGGCCGACAGGGATCCGGATTGAACGATTTTCTCAATGGCCTCCAACCGCACGGGATCCACGTGGAAAGTGAGCTTTCGCGCCGGCGCTCCATCCGGACTCATGATATCGATGCGCAGAATGTCGGCAACACCGGGAACCACCGCCGCGGCGATCGCGTTGATCGTGCTCGTCTCATCGAGCGATTGCGTCAGCGAAGACGTCGCTGTCAGCAACATCTGGAGCCGCCCTCTTGTCGCCTCGGCCACTGCACGTGAACATATCTCGGAGCGCAGCAGGCTTTCCCGCTCATTTTCAGCGCGTGAACGCTCCTGACCCGCCGTCCAAAGCGCAAAGGAGACCTCGTCAAAGTCCGGCAGCCCTTTTGTCGGAGGAAGCAAAGGAGCTCCCTTTCCCAGCGCGACCGCGCCATCGCGCAAGGCCTGAGCGCGAACAGTGATTGACCGGCTGACCAGCCAGAAGAGCAAGCCCCCCAGCGCGAGCGAAAGCAGCAAGCCGGCCAGGTAGAGCCACGCGGCCCGCCAGAGTGCGGCGTGTGCGATCTCTGAAGATGCGCCGAGCGCAATCGTCCACCCCGTGCGCTCGATCCGCGAGACCGCCGTGTAGGCCTCATCCCCCTCCATGGTGGACGTCATCCCTACCCCCTCCTTCCTGTCGCCCAACTCCGCGAGCATGGTCTGGAGCGAGGGACTCGGTGGCGTGCCGAAGTATTTGCCGTGGTCTTTGGAGCGGGCCACCCGCTTCATGTTGGAGTCAAAGACGGACACCACCCAATCTCCCGGCAGCGCTTGGCGCTGAATGACTTCCAGGATGGAGTCGGTACTCACGATGGCCGTCAGCACGTACCGGACCTCGCCTGCGCGCAGAACAGGAATGCGCACGGTGTAGCCCACATTGCCTCGAGGGCCCGCGACCATCGGGCCCACCATGGGCGCTTGGGTACGCACCACATCCGCAACGCTTGAGCCTTCCATGGACTGGTGCATGCCACTCCCAAACGGGCTCTCGCTGCCGAAAACGATGGAGCCATCCGGGTTTGCCAGTACGACGCCTCGCCAATCCGGCCGCGCGGCACGAAGCGCCCGCGCGGCCGCATGTACCGACGGAAGCTGGGCGGCTTCAGCGTCCTGCATGGACTGAGCCAACGAAAAGGCCTCCAGCGTAGCCACCGTCCGCTGCATTCGCGCGTCGATGGCAGCTGCAAGCGCTTGAGTCATGCCAAGCGTCGCTTGTTCGACCTGCTGCTTCTGTTGATGAAGCATCACGACGAATGCGGCTGTTGCAAAAAGACAGAACGGGAGAATCGTTGCCACGCCCAACAACATCAGACGGCGGCGCAAAGAGAATCCGTGCCAGAACCGCTCGCGTGCGCGTTGCTCATCTGCTCGGTGCGCTGCCGCACCAACTGACTTGTGGTCACTTGCAGTCATGGGTCGTTGCTTCCATTCAAGATAGGGAGTTCCAGATCCACGAGGGCGCTCTGTGCGTTGACGTCGCAGCCAAACATACAGGGTAGTGAGTTTTCAGAAGATTGGGGTGTTGCAAGCCGTAAAGCCCCGGCGTTGTGAAGAACCTCACGTCATTGACCTCATCGGACCGGCAATGACTCTCCGCTGGTACAACGAGAAGCGCATCAAGCTCTCCTTTGACCCTCTCAGCCCCATCGAATAGCGAGAGAGCCTTGAACGGCCCAAAACCAGTCAAAGGTTCCCCCTCTGTCAATTTTTCAGTCGGCGTCAACAAGCCTCCCGGCGCGCACAATACCCTTATGTCTGCGCCCATGGATTGCCCATCGCCCCGAAAAACTGCGCAGTCAGATATGCGGGGGGTACTCTGGAACGATGAACAGGGCTAGCCCAACATCAGCGTGTGGCCATCGGGCTCCGCGCGGGCCACGAACTCGCTGGCAATGGCCCCGTTCGCGCCCGCCCGGTTGTCCACCAGCACCTCCTGCCCCAGCAGCCGCCCCATCTTGCCGGCAATGATGCGGGCCATGGTGTCGTTCCCGCCGCCGGCGGCGGTCGGGACGATGATGGTGATCGGTTTGCGTGCCGGGGCCGCCGCCTCCTCGGGACGCGGGAACACGTAGTCCGGCAGGTGCATTTCCCCTTGCATGATCTTGCGCGCCGTGCGAACCAGTGCGGCGCCCTTGACCTCGGCCGCGTCTCCCTGGCCGACGAGCTCCACCTCGACATCGATCTGGCCCGCCGGGTGCAGCACCACCAGCTTGTGGCGACCCGCTTCGCGCGCGATGCCGCTGGCGACCGTGCCGGGCAGAGCAAAGGCGCTGGCCACCCCGATGGCGCCCGTGACGGCGTGCGACGCGTGGCAGCGGTGCGGCGTGAAGTACCGCGAGGTGACGCTGTGGGGGGCATCGCCTTCGCTGACCAGCACCGGCTTCGGTATGACGCTGTTGGAGACGTCCCCCAGCCCCATCATCCGTCCCGCCTGCAGGCGCAGGGACTCGATGCGCGCCAGGAGCGCAGTGTTGGCGTCGAGGGCCACCGGCTTTTCCCGTCCCGTGACGCCCAGATCGGCCGCGCGCACGATCATCAGCGGCATGGCGGCGTCAATGCAGGTAACGGCCGTGCCGTCGATGTGGTCGATGCGCTGGCCCGTCGGAAAAACCTGGCCCGTCACCGCGCCCCACGCGTCCAGGAAGTCCAGCAGGATGGGAGCGGCCGTGCCGGCAACGCCGTCGATGCGAGCGTCGCCCTCGTACGTGACGCGACCGTTCGGCGTGCGCACCGTCACATCGATGCGAGAACGGGTGTTGACATTGAACACGCGCACCCGGGTCACGCCGTCCTGCGCCTTCACCAGGCCCTGCTCGATGCCGAACGGCGCCACACCCGACAGCATGTTGCCGCAGTTAGGCCGGGTGTCGACGGAACGGTGGCCCACGCCGACCTGCGCGAACAGGTAGTCGAGGTCGCAGTCGGGCTGGGTGGAGCGCGAAACGATGGCCACCTTGCTGTTCAAGGTGCTGCCGCCACCGACGCCGTCCAGCTGCAACGGGTCCGAAGCCCCGATCGCCCCGATCAGGGCCTGGTCGCGGGCCTCGTCACCGTCGGGCAACCACTCACGCAGAAAGAAGGGGCCGCGCGAGGTGCCGGCGCGCATGAGGACACAGGGAATGACTTTGTTCATGGGCCGCATTCTCAAGAGCCGCTTTGATTCTGTGAATTGCATAGTTGAGAAGCATTGATCCATGGTTTGCAATAAACAGGCAAGCCGTTCATTGATGCACCAAAGGCATCACTTGTTCTCAACATTGCAATTTACTTCGCCACCGGATGCGCCGAAACTGCCTGCTCGGCACCCGCCATTCCAGCCCTGAGAGCGAAGGACATCCTCATGACCCAGACCACCGACGACCTGCGCGCATGGATCGGTCGCAGCGAGACGGTGCACGACACCGTGAACCCAACGCCCGTGGCCGCCCTGACCGCCACGCTCGACCACCCTGCGGCCGACACCGCGCCCGGCACGCTGCTGCCACCGCTCTGGCACTGGCTGTACTTCCTGCCCCTGCATCGGCAATCCGACATCGGCGCCGACGGCCACGCCCGGCGCGGCGGCTTTCTGCCTCCGGTGCCGTTGCCGCGCCGCATGTGGGCTGGCAGCCAGTTCGAATTCCGCTCCCCGATCCGCGTGGGCGACCAGGTGGCCCGCACGTCCACCATCGACGACGTGAGCCGCAAGGAAGGCCGCACGGGCCCGCTGGTGTTCGTGAAGGTGCGTCACGAGATGCGGTGCAACGGTGCGGCTGAACCGGCCCTGGTGGAGTTCCACGACATCGTCTACCGCGACGCCCAGCAACCCGGCGATGTGGCGCCGCCCCCGCTGGCCGCCCCGGAACAGGCGACCTGGCGTCGCCAGGTCGTGCCGGACGACGTGCTGCTGTTCCGCTACTCGGCGCTCACCTTCAACGGCCACCGCATCCACTACGACCGGCAGTACGTGACCCAGGTCGAAGGCTACCCGGGCCTCATCGTGCACGGCCCGCTGATCGCCACGCTGCTGCTGGACCTGTTGCGCCGGGAGATGCCCACGGCCGACGTGGCCAGCTTCCGCTTCAAGGCGGTGCGCCCCACCTTCGACCTGCACGCCTTTCAGGTGCAAGGGGAGCCGTCCGCCGACGGCAAGACCGTGCGCCTGTGGGCGAGCGACCACGAAGGCTGGCTCACGATGGATGCCACCGCCGTGCTGCGCTGATTCTTTTCTCCACGATCACCCGAGACCCTCATGCAGCCACTCGCAGGCATCACCGTCGTCACCCTGGAACACGCCATCGCCGCGCCCTTCGCCACGCGCCAGCTGGCCGACCTGGGTGCGCGCGTCATCAAGATCGAGCGCCCCGGCACGGGCGATTTCGCGCGCGGCTACGACCAGCGGGTGCGCGGCCTGGCATCGCACTTCGTCTGGACCAACCGCTCCAAGGAAAGCCTCACGCTCGACGTCAAACACCCGGAGGCCGCCCGCGTCCTGGAACGGCTGGTGCTGGAGAAGGCCGACGTGGTGGTGCAGAACCTCGCGCCCGGCGCGGCGGCCCGGCTCGGCCTGGGCCACGAGGCGCTGTCGGCCATCAAGCCCGGGCTGATCGTCTGCGACATCTCGGGCTACGGCGACGACCGGGAGAACCCGGGGCCGTACCGCGACAAGAAGGCTTACGACCTGCTGATCCAGAGCGAAGCCGGGTTCGTGTCGGTGACCGGCACCGCCGACGAACCCTGCAAGGCCGGCCCGTCGATCGCGGACATCGCCGCGGGCATGTACGCCTACAGCAACATCCTCGCGGCCCTGATGCAGCGCAGCCAGACCGGCCGCGGCCAGCGCATCGACATCTCCATGCTGGAATCGCTGACCGAATGGACCAGCTACCCGCTGTATTACGCGTTCGAAGGCGCCGCGCCACCACCGCGCACCGGCGCCAGCCACGCCACGATCTATCCGTACGGCCCTTTCCCGGTCGGACCGGCGGAACACGGCGCCCACGTGATGCTGGGCCTGCAGAACGAGCGCGAATGGCTCAGCTTCTGTGAGAAGGTGCTGCTCCAGCCGGCCTTGGCCACCGACCCGCGCTTCACCGCCAACTTCAAGCGCGTCGCCGAACGCACCGCCCTGCGCCAGATCATCGTGGACACCTTTCGGCCGCTGACGGTGGCCGAGGTGGAGGCGCGGCTGGAGGTGGCGCAGATCGCCAACGCCCGCGTGAACACCATGGCCGACGTCTGGGCACACCCGCAACTCCAGGCGCGCCAGCGCTGGACCGAGGTGGGTTCACCCCAGGGGCCGCTGCCGGCCCTGCTGCCACCGGGCACCTGGAACGAAGGCCCGCGCATGGACCCGGTGCCAGCGCTCGGCGAGCACACCGATGCCATCCTGGCCGAGCTCGGCTACGGCGCGGACGGCATTGCCGCGCTGCGCGCGGCCCAGGCCATCTGAGCTGAGGGCGCGACCATGTCGGCGTCCCTCACCCCCGCACGCACCTACCTCTTCGTGCCCGGCTCGCGGCCCGATCGCTTCGACAAAGCCCTCGCCAGCGGCGCCGATGCGGTGGTGCTGGATCTTGAAGACGCCGTGGCGCCCGAGCACAAGGCCGCCGCGCGTGCCCACGTGGCCGGCTGGTTGCACAGCGCCGCACCGGCCGACCGGGCCCGCTGCGTGGTGCGCATCAACGATTCGACATCGGACGGGTTTGCGGACGACCTGGCCGCCCTGCCCGGCACCGGCGTGGCGCAGATCATGCTCCCCAAGGCCGAGCAGGCACAGCAGGTCGGCTTCGTCGTGGCGGCTGTGCCGGGTGTTCAGGTGCTGGCCCTCATCGAAAGCGCCAGGGGCGTGGCCCAGGTGGACGAGGTGGCGGGTGCCGTCGGCGTGGCCCGGCTGGTGTTCGGCACCCTGGATTTCGCCCTCGACCTGGACCTGGACATCCGCCACGACGCCATCGGCCTGAGTCACGCGGCGGCGCGCATCGCGCTGGCATCGCGCTTGGCCGACCTCCCCGCGCCCGTGGCTGGCGTTACCCCGCAACTGGACGACGAGGCACGGCTCATGGCCGACCTGGCCTGGGCCCGTTGCCACGGCTTCGGCGCCAAGCTGTGCATTCACCCCAACCAGGTCCTGCCGATCCACCGCGCGCTGCAGCCCGACGCGGCCGAGCTGGCCTGGGCCCGGCGCGTGCTGGCGGCCGATGCGGCGTCGCCCGGCGCGGCCCGGCTCGACGGCCGCATGGTCGATGCGCCTGTGGTGCGCCAGGCGCGCCGCACGCTGCGGGCCGCAGGGCACTGACCCCGGCTTTCATCCCCACCGATCACCCCAGAGAAAGACACACCATGGCATCCACCATCATCGATTCGCGCATCTTCGGCGACATGTTCAGCGACGCGCGCATGCGCGAGGTCTGGTCCGACGAGAACCGCACGGCCAAGTACCTCGACATCGAGCGCGCGCTGGCCAAGGTCCAGGGACAACTCGGCATCATTCCGCAGGAAGCGGCCGACGAGATCGTGAAGAACTGCGAGCTGTCGCAGATCGACTGGGTCAAGCTCAAGGCCAAGACCGAACAGATCGGCTACCCGATCATCGCGGTCGTCAACCAGATCAACGCCAACTGCCGCGACAAGCTGGGCGAGTACTGCCACTGGGGCGCCACCACCCAGGACATCACCGACACCGCCGCCGTCCTTCAGATGCGCGAAGGCCTCGCGCTGGTGGAGCAGGACCTGGACGAGATCGGCGACGCGCTGGCCGCGCTGGCCCGCAAGTACCGGGACACACCCGTGATCGGCCGCTCCAACCTGCAGCAGGCCACGCCCATCACCTTCGGCTACAAGATGGCCAGCATCCTGGCCGGCATCGACCGGCACCGCGAGCGGCTGCAGCAACTCAAACCGCGCGTGCTGATGGGCGAATTCGGTGGCGCCTCGGGCACCTTGTCGTCGCTGGAGAAGGGCGCGATGGAAACGCAGGCGGAGTTGATGAAGGAGCTGGGCCTCGCCCAGCCGCTGATCTCCTGGCACACGGTGCGCGACACCATCGCCGAGGTCGGCGCCTTCCTGGGGCTCGTCGGTGGCTCGCTCGGCAAGATCGCGATGGACGTCAAGCTCATGATGCAGACCGAAGTGGCCGAGGTGTTCGAGCCTTATGCGCCGGGGCGCGGCTCTTCCTCCACCATGCCGCAGAAGCGCAACCCGATTTCCTGCCTCTACATCCATGCCAACATCTCGGTTGCACGGCAGCACGCCGCCGCCCTGATGGACGCGATGGTCGCCGACCACGAGCGCTCCACCGGCCCTTGGGAGATCGAGTGGGTGTCGCTGCCCGAGATCTTCTGCCTGATGTCCGGCGCGCTGAAACAGACCAAGTTCGTGCTCAAGGGCCTCGAAGTGGACGCCACCCGCATGCGCGCCAACATCGACATCACCCACGGTCTGGTGATGTCGGAGGCGGTGATGATGGGCCTGGGGCCCTACATCGGCCGCGAATACGCGCACGACCTGGTCTACGACCTGTGCCGCCAGGCCTTGAAGGAAAACCAGCCTCTGATCGAGATCCTGGCCGTGCACCCGGAGATCACCGCCCACGTGACCCGGGCCCAGCTCGAAGCCATGTGCGAACCGGCCAACCACCTGGGCCAAGCCGGCGTCATGGTCGATCGCGTGCTCGCGGCGCGGCGCTGAGGCCCTCGGCGGCCTTGCCGCGTTTCGCCTTCATCTCCGCGAAGAATTCATACAGCTGCAGCGCCGCCGGCGAAAGCGAGCGGCCCTTGCGCCGGATCAGCCCGACTTTGCGGGTGACGATCGGATCCACCAGCGGCACGCTCACCAGCAGCGGGTGGCCGGGGGCGGGCATGGCCATCGACGGCACCGCCGCCACGCCCAGGCCCGCTTCGACCAGGCCCAGCATGGTCGTCACATGCTGGGCTTCGTAGATGTTCTGCGGCAGGCCGGGCTGGCCGGACAACGCCTGGTCGATCAACAGGCGGTTGCCCGAGGCCTTGCTCACCGAGATGTAGTCGTACTTGGCCAGTTCGGCCCAGGACACGCGGCGCTTCTTGGCAATGGCGTGATCGCGGCGGCAGGCCGCCACGAAGCGCTCCTCCAGCAGCGGCTTGAACTCGATGTCGGGTTCCTGGCTGCCCATGAAGTTGAGCCCGAAATCCGCCTCGCCGCGCGACACGGCGGACAGCACCTCGTTCGCGCTGGCGTCGAAGATCTTCACCCGGATCTTGGGGTACTGTTCGCGGTAGCGCGAGATCACGTGCGAGATGAAGTAGTACACCGTGGACGGCACGCAGGCGATCGTGACCTCGCCCATGCGGGTGCTGCCCACCCCGCGAATGCCCAGCAAGGTGTTGTCCAGCTCGTCCAGCAACTGCTGCACTTTTCGGTCGAAGTCGCGGCCGACGGCTGTGAGTTCGACCTTGCGCGTGGTGCGCTCCAGCAGCTTGACCCCCAGGGCCTCTTCCAGCTTCTCGATGCGCCGGCTGAACGCGGGCTGCGACACGTGCAGCGCGTTGGCGGCCTTGCGAAAGCTGCTGAGTTCGGCCACGGCGCGGAACGCCTGCAGGTCGTTAAGGTTGAAGTTGATGGCCATGGCAGCTTGGAGGGTGTTCTGGTTGATCCAAATTGTGCATCAATGCTTCACAAACATGCAATTTACTTGGCATAGGACAACAGCGACGATACGTTCCGAGATTCAAAGCCACCCCCACCCATCGGAGAAGACAAATGCAGATTCAGAAAAGACGCGTGCTCAGCACCGTGGCCCTTGCGATCACCGCCACCTGGGCGTGTGGCAGCGCGCTGGCGGCGTACCCCGAAAGGACCATCAGCATCGTGGTGCCGACGTCGGCGGGCGGCGCCAACGACGCCATGGCCCGGACCATCGGCCAGGCCCTGTCGCTGCTGCTCAAGCAGTCCTTCATCGTGGACAACAAGGCCGGCGGCAATGGCGCGATCGCCAGCGAGTTCGTGGCACGCGCCGCACCCGATGGCTACACGCTGATGCTGGGCTACATCGCCACCCATGCGATGAACCCCGCGCTGCAGAAGCTGCGCTACGACCCCGTCAAGGACTTCGAACCGGTGGGCATGGTGGGCTACTCCGCCACGCTCATGGTGGCCAACACCCAGGTGCCCGCCAACAACGCGAAGGAGCTGGTGACCTTTATGAAGGCCAACCCGGACAAGATCAACTACGCGTCGGCGGGCAACGGCACGGCACCGCACTTCGCGGCCGAGATGTTCAAGCTGTCCACCGGCACCGCGATGACGCACGTACCTTACAAGGGCTCCGCACCGGCCGTGACCGACACCATCGCGGGCCAGACGCAAGTGATGTTCCCCAGCCTGTTCACGGCGATGCCGAACGTGAAGAACGGCAAGCTCAAGGCCCTGGGACTGGCCGGCTCCAAGCGGTCACCGCTGATGCCCGACGTGCCCACGCTCAAGGAGCAGGGCATCAACAACGTGGACGTGTCGCAGTGGTACGCCATCTTCGCGCCCGCCAAGACACCCAAGCCGGTGCTGGAGCAGTTGAACAAGGCGCTGAACCAGGTGCTCGCCGACCCCAGCGTCGTCAAACGCCTTGAAGAGCATGGGGCTGAAGTCGACGCGATGGGCCTGGACGAGATGCGTGGCTTCCTACAGGCCGAGCAGGTGAAGTGGAAGCAGGTGGTGCAGGCCGCGAAACTGAAGGCCGACTGAAGTTCCACCCGACGCAGCTGCTCTCACGCATTTTTTCACGTGATTGTGTTGTCTTCCATTGAAAACTGACCCAGTGGAGATGCGGACGAAAACTTTGACTTGCGGCATAAACCAGTCCACGTATTTGTCCGCACCCCTCGGGGGGGGGGTGATGCGGACGTTTACTTGGACTGGTTTGACACCGGAAGTCCAGTCTCAGGAACTTTGGCACCGAAGTAGGCCAGTCGCACCAACTTCGACCCGAACCGAGCCAGCCCTATGGCACGAGGTCTCGTAAGTTCTTGATTGTTGGAATGCGCCAGAGCAATTACCGTGGCGCCCTACGTGACGAATCAACGGCCCGCCGTCATGGGCCCGCTTTGTCTGCTGAACCCCAGGAAAGCACGCACAGCCTGACGGAGATCCTCTCCTCAAACCAAGGCATTGCGCCACCGGGCTGGTGGATCGAAAGACCCAGGACCTTGTCTTCCAGGCGGCTCTCGGCATTGAAAAAATGCGCGGCCGCTTCGGTCGAGACCAGCGCGGGTGACAACAGGAAACCGGTCTGGCCCGCCTCGCGCAGATACCGGAAATCGGTGCTCCCCATCGGGGTGGCGATCGTCATGCGAAGAACGGGGGGACCGGTCAACACGCCCAGGATCCGTCCGAACCAGGTGGTTTCCACGTCCATCTCGGCCCAAACCGCTTGATCCGGGCCCACGGAGGGAATCAGCAGGGGCAGATCGAACTCCGTTTCAGACGTGCGGCACCGCTCGGACTGCGCCAGCGGCGAAGCACGGCGCGTCAACAGCAGGGCGTTCGGCGTCTGCCGGTCAACTTGGTACTGCCGTCGGTAGGCTCCCAGGGTGAGCGGATCTTCCTGGGCTGCGTAGCGGCCATCGATGGGCACGACGCTGAAAACCACCGACCGCGGAGCCTGCGGGCTGGCGAGGAAATCCGCGTTGCGCGCCGACATGTAGCGGCTGGTGGCAAAGTAGGACTGAAATGCGGGCCGCGAGGCGATCGGCAACCCCGACGCGTAAGCCAGACTGAACTCGAAGGGGAAGACATCGATGGGGCCTTCAACGCCCACAAATGGCAGGGCTGAGCGTGCCTCCATGAGCGCCGTCTCGTGGTGACGGCGCCTGTCGGCATCCGAGGCGGCCCGGTATCCTGGGTCCAGCACATAGCGGATGCGATTCTCCACAGCGTGGACGTATCCTGTGATGTAGCCCCCCTGCGGGAGCACGGATGCCGAGATGTGGATGACCAGCAAAGCCGCTGCCATCGCCACCGCGGCAATCACACGCCGGTGGTGGCGGGTCGGGACGTCGACGCTTGGGCTCCCAAGTTGCACGGCGCACAGCAAGGCCAGCGCGAGAAACGAAGCTCCGGGGTTCGCGCCATGCCGAACAAAACCCATCTTGTAGGCCACCAGCAGATACCCCAGCGTGAGGAGGCTGAGCACGGTGCTGGCAGGCTGGGTCATGCGCAGCGTCGCAGCGAGAAGGACTGCGGCGCCAACGATGTAGGCGCCATGCAGCGCGAGCGGCGCGGGCAGTCCCATGTCCGCGTTGTAGGCCAGCGAGACATCGACATAGCCGCGCAGAAAGGCGAACACGCCTGAGACATCCTGGCCAGACAACCAGAACAGCAGGACGAAGGACAAGACAAAACACACGGGGACAATGGGCCGGTAGTCCCGCACGGTGAAGCGGTAGATGCTCGCCAGGACAAGGGCGGGCAAGGTAAAGAACAGGGCGTTCGCCTTGACCAGGCATGCAAACGCGGCGGCGAACGCGAGCAGAACCGAAAGCGCGAGTTGCGCGGCATTGCCCTGCTGTCTGCGGCATTCATGGTGGCACAGCAGCAAGGCCGGCAGGAGCAGGTACACATCCCGCCAGATGCCCATCAGCAGGGTGAGGCCCCCCCAGGCCAGCAAAGCCCCTGCGCTCCTGATTTGCAGTACCAGGAAACAACCGATGCCCACCATCAGCAGGAAGGCGGCCTTGTAGAGCAGCCTTTGCTGATGGGATTGTTCGAAGTAAATGACCGACTCGATGAAAGACAACGGCCCGTAGTTGAATAGGATCTGACTGCCGTGCTGAAGTTTATTTTCATGGGCGTACCCCAGCATCACGTGCCAAGACAAATCGAGCCCGCGCATTGATGGTGCGAAATCCCCGTACAGCAAATACCCGAGCATGAACAGCGTTCCGGCAAGCGGCACCGCGAAAGAGAGAAGTCGGGTTTTCATGGATGGATGGACGTCGAGCGAGAACTGTTTTTTTTATCGGCGAACCCTGCGGCCGTTGTCCATTCCAGCCCGTGGCATGGACAACTCCCATGCTAGCATCGCCGCCATGCGTCCACCTCGCCTCTCCATCACCATGCGATGCATTGGTGGTGCCATCGGCCTGGCATTGGACTGCACCATCCACCGCGAAAGCGTTGCACCCCAGGCGGCCTGATGGAGTTGCATGGCTGGGGTCGCTATCCGAGGCAAGAAGCCCATGTGGCCGAGCCGCTGTCGAGACAGCAGTGCATGCGCACCGTGCCAGGCGCCTTGCCACTGATTGCTCGCGGGCGGGGGCGAAGCTATGGCGACAGTGCGCTGGGCCCCCAGGTTCTTTCAACCCGCTATCTGGATCGGTTTCATGACTTTGATCCGGAGACGGGTGTGCTTTCCTGCGATGCAGGTGTTTCGCTGGATGACATTCTGCGAACCTTCGTGCCACGCGGCTGGTTCCTGCCCGTCATGCCCGGCACACGCTTCATCACCGTCGGCGGTGCCATTGCCAGTGACGTCCACGGAAAGAACCACCACCGTGACGGCACCTTCAGCGCCCATGTTGCGTCGATTCGGATTCTTTTGGGCAACGGGGAGTGCGTGGGTGCGTCCCCATCCGACAAGGCCGAGCTTTTCCACGCCACCTGTGGCGGGATGGGCCTGACCGGCGTCATCGTGTCCGCCGTGTTGCGGCTCAAAGCCATCACCGCCAGCGACATCCTGGAGACCAGGATCAAGACACCCAGCCTGGACGCGGTGCTCGAAGCCTTTGACGCGCACGCCGCAAGCGCCTATTCGGTCGCCTGGATCGACTGCATGGCGCGTGGCACCCACCTGGGCCGCTCCATTCTCGTCATGGGGGAGCAATGCACCGAAGGCCCGCTGGTCGCACAACAGGTCAAGGCCCTTGGAATACCTGCCGAAATGCCCTCGGGTTTGCTCAATCGAGCGGTGGCCAAGATGTTCAATGCCGCCTATTACGGCCGGGCACGCGCCAATGCACAAAAGTCGCGCAAGCCGTTCGAGTCATTTATTGCCCCGCTGGATGCCATTGCCGGGTGGAGCAGCTTGTATGGCCGCCCTGGATTTCTGCAATACCAGTTTGTATTGCCCAAGGCATCCGGTGCGGACGGATTGCGGGAAATACTCCAACACATCGGCCAATCCAGACTCGGTGCTTTCCTCGCTGTTCTGAAATTGTTTGGCGACGCCAATGCCAACCCGTTGAGTTTCCCCCTGAAAGGGTATTCGTTGGCGGTGGATTTCAAAGCGAAAGCCGCGACATTTGAACTGCTCGACGTGCTGGACAGCATCGTTGCCGCGCACGGCGGGCGGCTGTATCTGGCCAAGGATGCTCGGATGAGCGAAGCCATGTTCAAGGCGGGCTACCCACGGTGGCAGGAGTTCGAGGACGTGCGTGCCCGCTGGCATGCCCACGGCAAATTCATGTCGACCCAATCCCGCCGACTGGGTTTGGCATAAGCGCTGCACGCAGGCACGCCCTTCAGATTCATCTGGACCCAACAAATCATGACGAGAATTTTGATCATCGGTGCGACTTCAGCCATCGCGAAAGCGACGGCGCGTCGCTGGGCGCGCGAGGGGCATGAGCTCTATCTGGTCGGGCGCGACAGGGATCATCTGCACGAGATCGCGGGTGATCTGAAAGTTCGCGGCGCTCAGTCGGTCCAGTGCGCGGCGCTGGACGTGAACGACTTCGCACAGCATGCCGCTGTGATCGACGCCGCCGCAGGCGCCCTCGGGGGGCTCGACGTGGCCCTGATTGCCCACGGCACATTGGGCGATCAAAAAGCCTGTGAGCAGGATTTCCAGGCCGCGCTCCAGGAACTGAACACCAACGCCATCAGCGTGATCTCGTTGCTCACCCATCTGGCGAACCGATTTGAAGTGCAAAAGCAGGGCGCCATCGTTGTTCTCGGTTCGGTGGCCGGCGATCGCGGCAGGCAATCCAACTACGTGTACGGCACCGCGAAAAGTGCCGTGGCGACGTTCCTGCAAGGCCTGCGCAACCGATTGCACAAGTCGGGCGTCCAGGTCTTGACGATCAAGCCGGGGTTCGTGGACACACCGATGACGGCGGCATTCGACAAGAAGGGGCCGCTTTGGAGTTCTCCCGATGCCATCGCCCAAGAGATTCTTCGCGGCATCGCCAAGCGACGCGATGTCGTTTACGCGCCCTGGTTCTGGTGGGGCGTGATGGCCATCATCCGGTCCATTCCCGAGCGCCTCTTCAAGAGGTTGTCGCTCTAACCCTTGCCGACCGGCGGCGAGGTCGGCGCTTGTGTCAAAGTCGCGGTCATGACTTCCCGCACGAGCAGCGCCGCCGATTTCCTTCTGGCGCCTGAGGTTCAACAGATCCTCAAAACCGTTTTCGCCAACCCCACCCAACCGCACTCGAGGTCCGCGCTCGCCAAGGCGACGCGGCTGACGCCCGACGATGTCGAGCGCACGCAGCAGCACCTGCTGCAGAGCGGCATTCTGATCCAGCACCCCGCCGAAGCCGATGGCGAGGCCGGGCCGGTGAGCGCGAACACCGGCTTCGTCTTCTACGCCGAGCTGCGCCGCATCGCGCTCAAGTCCTTCGCCGCGGCGGAGCCGCTGCGCGCCATGCTGCGCACCAAGTTCAAGGACTCGGTGCTGCAGGCCGTGCTGCTGGGCGAGGACGCCGAGGGCACGCTGAACCTGCTCATCGTGCACGGCGAACGCCTGCCCGATGCCGCCGCCATGGCCGCGGCCTGCCAGAAGCTGCGGGGCACGCTGGGGCGCCACCTTCAGGTGCACGTGCTGAGCCACGCCTCCTTCGAGGCCCATGCGGCGCGAACCCAGTTGGCGCGGCGCCTGGCCTCGGGCGAAGCGATGCAGATCCTCGCCCCGGGCGAGACCAAAGCCCAGGCGCCCAGCGGGCGCGGTGGTCTCTTGCAGGCCGCCAAGGCGCGCTTGACGGCGTTCAGGCTCTGACAGGGCTCAGCCCTTCAACAGCGCGCGCGATGGCACGCCAAAGCAGACTCTTTGGCGCCCGGCGGCGGCCGCCTCAGCTCGCCTGGGGCGCCTCGCCGCGAAGAAAGACCTCGAGGCCCCCGAGGAAAATCTCGACATGGGCGTCGAAGCTGCTGTTGAGCGGCACGTCGGTGCCGTTCTGCCAGCGCAGGATGAAAGCGCGGTTGGCCAGCAAGGGCAGGTAGCGCACCAGCGTGGGATTGGCCAGCGGGTCGATGGAGCGCACCCGGCCTTCCAGCGCGGTGGCCCAGCCCTCGGGATCGTCGGTGGGCAGGGGCGCCAGTTCCATCGTCATGAAACCCATCATCGCGGAGATGACGCAGTTGTAGGCCTCGCGCAGGTTGGCCTCGGTGGCGCCCGCTTCCAGCAGGGCCTGGATGACGCCTTCGATCAGGTCGGTGCTCAAGGCGCCGTTTGACGCCAGCTGCGCACCGATCAACTGCGCCACGTTGGGGTGCTTGCGCACGGACTTGCGGTAGCGGTTGAACAGCTTGCGCATCCAGGCGCGCCAGTCGCCTTCGCCGCGTGGCGGCACCACACCGGCCATCACCAGGTTCGACACCTCGGCCAGCAGCGCGTCCTTCGACGCCAGGTGCCAGTAGATGGTGCTGGGGTACACGTCCAGCGACCGCGCCACGTCCCGCATGCTGAACGCATGGATGCCCACCCGGTCGATCTGGGCAAGCGCCACCTCGACGATGAGCTCGCGCGTGATGGTGCTGTTGGTGGGCCTTCCCGCCGTCTTGCGGGCGGGCTTGGAGGAAGCTGAGGGGGGCATGGCGTCGGGACGGCGTTGAGGATGCCGGGCCGATGGTACACGCTCCACCCGCGTGCCACGCACCCTTCCCGGGCGCCCCAACGGCCCGTTTGGTGCGTTGCGCGCACCGTTGTCGGGCAAGGGCTCCAGCCTGCCGCCTAGGGTTATCCCTCTCCTGTCGCCATGCTCCATCCGACAAAATCTAATTATCCAGTGAACAATAAAGTAATTGTCATGCGTGGCATATTGCTTGCTTGAAGCTGAACGTCCCCACTCAACGTGTCCACCAAGGAATGCCCATGCCCTTCACGCGCCGCTTCATGTTCGCCTCCACCCTGGGGGCTGCCCTCGTCCTCGCGGCGTCGTCCGCCCTGGCGCAGGGCAGCACGTTCCGCCTGGTGCCTTCGTCCGATCTGAAGGTGCTGGACCCGGTCTGGACCACGGCCGTGGTCACCCGCAACCACAGCTACATGATTTACGACACGCTCTTCGGCACCGACGCCAAAGGGCGCATCCAGCCGCAGATGGTCGAGTCCCACAGCGTGAGCAGCGATGGCAAGAGCTGGACGTTCAAGCTGCGCGCCGGCCTGGCCTTCCACGACGGCCAGCCGGTGACGGCCGAGGATGTGCTCGCCTCGCTGGCGCGCTGGGCCAAGCGCGACCCCATGGGCCAGCGCATGTACGCGGTGCTGGACAAGGCCGAGGCGGTGTCGGCCGGCAGCTTCCGCCTGGTGTTCACCGAACCGTATGGCGTGGTGCTCGAGTCCCTGGGCAAGCCCTCGTCCCTGGTGCCCTTCATCATGCCCAAACGCATCGCCGACACGCCGGCCGACAAGCAGATCGCCGAGCACATCGGCTCGGGCCCGTACGTCTTCAAGGCCGACGAGTTCCGCCCGGGCGAGCGCGCCGTTTACCTGAAGAACGACAAGTACGTGCCGCGCACCGAAGCCCCCTCGGGCACCACCGGTGGCAAGACGGTGAAGGTCGATCGCGTGGAGTGGGTGGTGCTCAAGGACGCGCAGACACAGGTCAATGCCCTGGTCAACGGCGAGGTCGACATGCTCGAGTCCGTGCCCTTCGAGCACTACAACGCCCTGAAGGCCAACAACCGCATCACCACCGCGGCCGCGGCCGGCGGGCAGTACCTGCTGCGCTTCAACCACCTGGTGCCACCGTTCAACGACGTGCGGGTGCGCCAGGCCGCCATGCTGTCCATGAACCAGGACGCGCTGCTGCGCACGCAGGTCGGCATTCCCGAGCTGTACAAGACCTGCATGTCGGTCTACCCCTGCGGCTCGCCGTTGGCTTCGACCAAGAGCCTGGGCTTCACCGACAAGCCGCAGTTCGCCAAGGCGCGTGAACTGCTGAAGGCCGCGGGCTACAAGGGCCAGCCGGTGGTGCTGCTGCACGCCACCGACAACAGCCTGCTGGCCAAGCTGCCGCCGGTGGTGGCGCAGCTGCTGCGCCAGGGCGGCTTCACCGTCGACATGAAATCGATGGACTGGGGCTCGGTGGTGGCGCGCCGCGCCAAGAAGGAGCCGGCGAGCCAGGGCGGCTGGGACGCCTTCGTGACCTACTGGGGCACCGAGGACGCGTTGAACCCGATCAACTACGCCCCGCTGTCGGCCAACGGCGAAGCCGGCTGGTTCGGCTGGGCCAGCGACGAGCGCCTGGAGCAGCTCCGCTCCGCCTACGCGCGCGCCACCACCGAAGCGCAGCGCAAGCAGCTGGCCGACGACATCCAGGTGCGCGCCTACGAGATCGGCGCCTTCGCCCCCATGGGCGAGCTGCTGCGCCCGGTGGCCTTCCGCAAAGGCGTGGTCAGCGGCGTGCTCGTCGGAGCGACCAACGTCTACTGGAACATCAGCAAGCCCTGACGCACCGCCGGTCCCCACGCCATGTACACCTTCATCGCCCGCCGGCTGCTTTCGACGCTGCCGGTCCTGATCTTCGTCGCGGTCTTCGTGTTCCTGATCCTGCGTTTGACGCCCGGCGACCCCGCGGCGCTCATCGTGGGCGACATGGGCACCGAGGCCGACCTCGCCCGCGTGCGCCAGAGCCTGGGGCTGGACGGTTCGCTCCCCTCGCAGTTCCTGATCTGGATCGGGGAGCTGCTGCGCGGCGACCTGGGCGAGTCCTACTACTTCAAGACCAGCGTGGCCACGCTGATCGCGCAGCGCCTGGAGCCCACGCTCTCGCTGGCCGCGCTCACCATCGTGCTGGCCGTGCTGATCGCCGTGCCGCTGGGCGTGCTCGCGGCGGCGCGCCATGGCGGCTGGCTCGACCGCATGCTCATGGGTTTCTCGGTGCTGGGCTTCTCGGTGCCGGTGTTCGTCATCGGCTACGCGCTGATCTGGCTGTTCGCCCTCAAGCTGGGCTGGCTGCCGGTGCAGGGTTATGCGCGCCTCTCTTCGGGCGTGGGCCCCTGGCTCGCGAACCTGGTGCTGCCCGCCATCACGCTCTCGCTGGTCTACACCGCGCTGATCGCGCGGGTCACGCGCGCGGCGGTGTCGGAGGCCTTGACCGAAGACCACATCCGCACCGCGCGGGCCAAGGGCCTGGCCGAGCGCGCCGTCCTCATGCGGCACGCGCTGGCCAACGCCGCCGTGCCCATCGTCACGGTGATCGGCATCGGCATCGCGCTGCTGATCGGTGGCGTGGTGGTCACCGAGACCGTGTTCGCCATCCCCGGCCTGGGCCAGCTCACCGTGGACGCGGTGCTCTCGCGCGACTTCCCGGTCATCCAGGGCGTGATCCTGCTGTTCTCGGTGGTCTACGTGCTCATCAACCTGCTGATCGACCTGAGCTACGTGCTGCTGGATCCGCGCATCCGCTACTGACCGACCTGCCCGAATGACGACCATGACCTCCGATCCCCGCGACCTGCCCTCCGTGGCCCCCGAAGAAGCCACGCCGGCTCGCCAACGGCCCTCCACCTGGCGCCTGGTGCGCGCCAACGGCGCCGTGCGCGTCGGCGCCTGCGCGCTGGCCCTGCTGACCTTCGTGGCCCTGGCCGCGCCCTGGCTGGGCACGGTGGACCCCTCCGCCATCGACCCGGCCAGCATCAACATCGCGCCCGGCACGCGCGCGCCCTTCACCGACCTGGCCGGCGACGCCAGGGACCACCTCTTCCTGCTCGGGGCCGACGGCTTCGGGCGCGACACCTGGAGCCGCATCGCCTACGGCGCGCGCGTCTCGCTGCTGGTGGGCGTGGCGGTGGCCGTGCTCGCCATGCTGGGCGGCGGCCTGATCGGCCTGGTGGCCGGCTACTTCCGCCGCCTCGACGGCGTGCTGATGCGCCTCATGGACGGCTTCATGGCCATCCCCAACATCCTGCTGGCCATCGCGCTGGTCTCGATGTGGCGCGCCAGCCTGCTGACCATCGTGGTGGCCATCGCCATTCCCGAGATCCCGCGCGTGGCGCGGCTGCTGCGCTC
This sequence comes from Hydrogenophaga sp. GW823-FHT04C09, assembly GCF_058796355.1. Classification (NCBI taxonomy): domain Bacteria; kingdom Pseudomonadati; phylum Pseudomonadota; class Betaproteobacteria; order Burkholderiales; family Comamonadaceae; genus Hydrogenophaga; species Hydrogenophaga sp. GW823-FHT04C09. The sequence continues at coordinate 22,876 of NZ_JBXAIO010000014.1, forward strand.
CATCGTGCTCTCGGTGCGCGAGGAACCGTACGTGGAAGCCGCCGCCGCGCTGAACACACCGACCTGGAAGATCCTCTGGCGCCACATCCTGCCCAACGCCGTGGCCCCGCTGATCGTGCACGCCACCTACGTCTGCGGTTCGGCCATGCTGGTCGAGGCCATCCTCTCCTTCCTCGGCATCGGCCTCTCGCCCGAGATCCCGACCTGGGGAAACATCATGTCCGAGGGCCGCGTCAACTTCAACGAACACCCCGAGAACGTGCTGTTCCCGGGCGCCTTCCTGGCGCTGACGGTGCTGGCCGTGAACATCCTCGGGGACGGCCTGCGCGACACGCTGGACCCCAAATTGCGCCGCCGCGGAGCCTGACCATGACCCTTTCCCACGCCGCCATCGAGCCCGTGCTGACGGTCCACGACCTCACGGTGCAGCTGCCCCCCAACGCCGACCGGCTCCATGCGGTCGAGCGCATCAGCTTCGAGGTCTTCGCCGGCCAGACCACCTGCCTGCTGGGTGAATCGGGCTCGGGCAAATCCGTCATCGCGCAGACCGTGATGCGCCTGCTGCCGCCCGCCGTGTCGCCCGTGCGCGGCAGCGTGCGCCTGCTCGGCGAAGACGTGCTGGCCATGCCGTCGGAGCGCCTGCGCCGCGTGCGTGGCGAGCGCATGGCCATGATCTTCCAGGAGCCCATGACCGCGCTCAACCCGGTCATGACCTGCGGCCAGCAGCTCGACGAGATGCTGGCCGTGCACACCGATCTCTCGCCCGCCGAGCGGCGCGAGCGCATCCTCGAGGTGTTCGGCCGCACGCGCCTGCCCTCGCCCCCGCGCATCTTCGGCGCCTACCCGCACCAGCTCTCGGGCGGCCAGCGCCAGCGCGTGATGATCGCCATGGCGCTGATCCTCAAGCCCGCGCTGCTGATCTGCGACGAGCCCACCACCGCGCTGGACGTGACCACGCAGGCCGAGATCCTCAAGCTCATCCGGGAACTGCAGCGCGAGAACGGCACCGCCGTGCTCTTCATCACGCACGACTTCGGCGTGGTGGCCGAGATCGCCGACCACGTGGTGGTGATGCGACTGGGCGAGATGGTCGAACAGGGCCCCAAGCTCGCGGTGCTGCAGGCGCCGCGCGAGCCCTACACCCGCATGCTGCTCTCGGCCGTGCCCGGTCTCGAGCCGGTGCGGCGCGCGCCCGTGGCCGAGGCCGCGCCCCTGATCGAGGCGCGTGGCCTGGCCAAGACCTACAGCACGCGGCGCCTCTTCGGCGGCCGCAAGGACGTGCACGCCGCGCGCGACGTGTCGCTGCGCGTGCGCCCCGGCGAGACGGTGGGCATCGTGGGCGAATCGGGTTCGGGCAAGTCCACCGTGGCGCGCTGCATCGCGCGCCTGATCGACCCCAGCGCGGGCGAGGTGCTGTCGCACGGCGAGGCCGTCGAGAAAGCCAGCGGGCGCCGGCTCAAGGCGTTCCGCGAGCAGGTGCAGGTGGTGTTCCAGGACCCCTACCGCTCGCTCAACCCGCGCCAGACCGTGGGCGAGTCCATCATCGAAGGCGCGGTCAACGCCGGCCAGCGCCACGAACAGGCCTGGGCCCGCGCCGAGGAGCTGATGCGCCTGGTGCGCCTGCGCCCGGACGCGCTGCACCGCTACCCGCACGAGTTCTCGGGCGGCCAGCGCCAGCGCATCTGCATCGCGCGCGCGCTGGCCTGCAACCCGCAGGTGCTGATCGCCGACGAAGCGGTCTCGGCGCTGGACGTCTCGGTGCAGGCGCAGATCCTCGAGCTGCTCGACGACATCCAGCAACGCCTGCGCATCGGTCTGCTGTTCATCACCCACGACCTGCGCGTGGCCAACCAGATCTGCGACCGCATCATCGTGATGCACCAGGGCGCCATCGTCGAGGAAGGGCCGGCGCACCAGGTGTTCGCCGACCCGGCCCACGCCTACACCCGCGCCCTGCTGGACTCGGTGCCCGGCCGCGGCTTCGCCTTCCACGGAGCCACGGCATGAGCGCGCTCCGCACCACGGCCCCCCAAGTGGTGGTGGCCCGGCTCAGCCACGAGAGCCACGCCTTCAGCCGGCTGCGCACCACGCTGGCCGAGTTCGGCCGCGAGGAGCTGCTGTTCGGCGACGAGCTCGTCGAGCGCATGCGCGGCACGCGCACCGAGCTGGGCGGCATCATCGACGCCGCGCAGGCGCAGGGCTGGCAGCTCGTGCCCACGGTCAGCGCCTGCGCCTCCACCGCCGGGCCCGTCACCCGCGCTGCCTACGACGCGCTCACCGAGCCCATGCTGCGCGCGCTGGCCGAGCACCCTCACGTGGCCGCCGTGGTGCTGTCGCTGCACGGCGCGATGTTCGTCGAAGGCCTGCCCGACCCCGAGGGCGATCTGCTGTGCCGCATCCGCCAGCAGGTCGGCCCGCGCGTGGTGGTCGCGGCCACGCTGGACCTGCACGCCAACGTCACCGACGCCATGGTGCGCTACGCCGACATCCTCACCAGCTACCGCACCACGCCGCACGTGGACCAGTACGAGGCCGGCCAGCGGGCCTGCGCGCTGGTGGGGCGCGCCCTGGCCGGCGAGATCCGCCCGCGCGTGCACCTCGCGCGGCGCGACATGATCGCCGGCATGGACCTGGGCCGCACGCTGCGCGAGGGCCCCATGACGCGCCTGCACGCCCGCGCGCGGGCCTGGGAGCAGCGCGAGGCGGCCGTGCTCGATGTGAGCCTGAATGCGGGCTACTACATGGGCGACGTCTACGAAGCCGGCCCCTCGGTGCTGGTGGTCGGCGACGGCGACGCCGCGCTGTGCCAGCGCGTGGCGGACGAGCTGATCGACGATGCCTACCGCTGGCGCGACCAGAAGACCGTGCACCTGCAAAGCGTCGACGAGGCGCTGGCGCGCTGCCGCGAGCCGGCCCAGGGCCGCGGCCCGCTGATCCTGGCCGACTACACCGACGGCCCGGGCGGCGGCGGCTACGGCGACGCCACCGCCCTGCTCCAGGCCCTGCTGGCCGCCAACCTGCCGGGCACGCTGGTGGGGCTGCTCCACGACCCCGAGAGCGCCCGCCAGGCGATCGAAGCCGGCGTGGGCCAGGCGCTGGACCTGCGCATCGGCGGCAAGACCGACCCGGCCTTCGGCGGCGGGCCCGTGGCCGTGCGCGCCCAGGTGCTCGCGGTGTCCGACGGCCGCTTCGTGCGCACCGGCCCCTTCAAGACCGGCACACCGGCCTCCATCGGCGCCAGCGCCCTGCTGCAATGCGGCGAGGTGCAGGTCATCGTCGCCAGCAACCGCGTGCAGGCCGAGGAGCGCGGCCAGTACCGCGTGCTCGGCGTGGACGTCGAGCGGCTCAACGTGCTCGCCCTCAAGGGCATCAACCATTTCCGCGCCGACCTCGAACCCATCGCGCGCGGCATCGTGTTCGTGGAATCGGGCGGCATCCACGCCACCGACCTGCGCACCCTGCCTTACCGCAACGTGCGGCGCCCCCTCTGGCCGCTGGACGACACCGCCGGCTGATTTCCCCTGCCTTCTCTGACCATCACATGAACCTCGACACCGAACTGAGCCAGCTGCGCGACGCCTACGTGGCGCGCAACCCCCAGAGCCAAAGCCGCTACCAGGCGGCCACCGCCGTCATGCCCGGCGGCAACACCCGCTCGGTGCTCTACTACGAGCCCTTTCCGCTGGCCATGGCCCGCGGCGAAGGCGCCCGCCTCTGGGACGCGGACGGCCATCCATACCTCGACTTCCTGGGCGAGTTCACGGCCGGCCTGTACGGCCACAGCCACCCGGTGATCCGCGAAGCCATCCAGGCGGCGCTGGACGGCGGCATCAACCTCACCGGCCACAACCTGCTCGAAGCGCGGCTGGCGCAACTGGTGACCAGCCGCTTCCCCTCGGTGCAGCGCCTGCGCTTCACCAACTCCGGCACCGAGGCCAACCTGCTGGCCATCGCGGCGGCCAAACACTTCACCGGGCGGCAGAAGATCCTCGTGTTCAAGGGCGGTTACCACGGCGGCGTGCTCACCTTCGCCGCCGGCCACTCGCCGATCAACGTGCCGCACGACTTCGTGCTGGGCACCTACAACGACCAGGCCGGCACCGCCGCGCTGGTGGCCGAGCACGCGAAAGACCTGGCCGCCATCCTGGTCGAGCCCATGCAGGGCGCCGGGGGCTGCATCGTCGGGCGCCCCGAGTTCCTGGCCGACCTGCGCCGCCTCGCCACCGAGACCGGCGCGCTGCTGGTGTTCGACGAGGTGATGACCTCGCGCCTGACGCCGGGCGGGCGCCAGGCCGCCCTGGGCATCGCGCCCGACATGACCACGCTGGGCAAGTACATCGGCGGCGGCATGTCCTTCGGCGCCTTCGGTGGCCGCCAGGACGTGATGGCGCTGTTCGACCCGCGCGTGCCGGGCCACCTGGGCCACGCCGGCACCTTCAACAACAACGTGATGACCATGTCGGCCGGCATCGCGGGCCTGAGCCAGGTCTACACGCCCGAGGTGGCGGTGGCCTTCAACGCGCGCGGCGACGCGCTGCGCGAGCGCCTGAACGCGACCGCCCGGGCGCGCGGCACCCGCCTGCAGTTCACCGGCCTGGGCACGCTCATGAACCTGCACGCCACGCCGGGCGAGATCCGCCACTGCGACGACATCCCCGCCGCCGAACAGATCGTCAAGGACCTGTTCTTCTTCCACATGCTGGCCCACGGCTTCTACGTCGCGCGGCGCGGCTTCATCGTGCTGTCGCTGCCGCTGACCGACGAGGACCTGGACCGCTTCCACGGCGCCTTCGAAGCCTTCGTGGACCGCTACGGCCAGGGCCTTCAGCCATGAGCGCCGCCGAGCCGCGCCAAGGCCGCGTGCAGACCGTGCTCGGCCTGGTGGACCCCGCCGAGCTGGGGCCCACGCTCATGCACGAGCACGTCTTCATCGACCTCACGCCGCCCCCGCTGCGACTGAACCCGCCGCCCGAGCAGGAAGCCGACATCGAGCTCTGCAACTGCTGGGGCATCGCCTACGGCCAGAAGCTCTTCATGCGCAACTACCGGCTGGACGAGACCGACGTGGCCGTGGCCGAGTTGCGCGACATGAAGGCCGCGGGCGGCGCCTCGCTGGTGGACCTCACGGTGGGCGGCCTCAACCCCCAGCCCGATCGGCTGGTGGAGGTGGCGCGGGCCACCGGCGTGCACATCGTCATGGGCTGCGGCCACTACGTGAACGACTACCAGCACCCGGCCAACCACACGCGAACGGCCGACGACTTCGCGCGCGAGATGGTGGAGCAACTCACCGTGGGCGCCTGGGGCACCCAGGTGCGCGCCGGCATCATCGGCGAGATCGGTTGCCAGGCCCCGTGGACGGACCTGGAGCGGCGCGTCATGCACGGCGCGCTCACCGCGATGCAGGCCACCGGGGCCGCGCTCAACGTGCACCCCGGGCGCGACGCCGACCAGCCGATGGAGGTGGTGGACTTCATTCGCGCGCGTGGCCTGCCGGTGGACCGCGTGGTCATCAGCCACATCGACCGCACCATCTTCGACGACGAGCGGCTGCTGCGCCTGGCCGACACCGGCTGCGTGATCGAGTTCGACCTGTTCGGCTGGGAGCAGACCGCCTACCCGGCGGCCGACATCGACATGCCCAACGACGGCGCGCGGCTGCGCATGGTCAAACTGCTGGTCGACCGGGGCCACCGCGATCAGGTGCTGATCAGCCACGACATCTGCACCCGCACGCGGCTGGGCCGCTACGGCGGCCACGGCTACCAGCACATCTTCGCCAACATCGCGCCGCGCATGCTGCGCCGCGGATTCACCCAGGCCGACGTGGACACCATCCTGGTGAAGACCCCGCGCCGCCTGCTGACGTTGATCTGAGCCAAGCGCACCCGCAAGCCATTTCCTTTCCCCCCGACAGAGCGCTGCGCGCGCGCCCCAGGGCGCACGTGCCGGGGCTTCTGTTGCCCGAAAACGGCCGCAAGGCCCACCCAAGGCCCGGAGCTCCCGCTCCGGAATCGCAACCGGCGCCACGCAGGCGCCACCACTGGCAAATGGAGCAAGCACTGTGAAACATTCGAAACTCGTTGGTCTGGCCTGCCTCGGCATGGTCGCGCTGAGCCCGCTCAGCGCCTTCGCGCAAACGGCCCCCGCGCCCACGTCCAGCGTCAGCCTCTATGGGGTGCTGGACATCGGCCTGAGCCGGGTGAGCAACGTCGGCGGCAGCGGCGTCACGCGCGTGGACGACGGCGTGTCCCAGGGCAGCCGCATCGGCTTTCGTGGGCGCGAAGACCTCGGTGGTGGTCTGGCCGCGATCTTCAACCTGGAGATGGGCGTGGCGACCGACAACGGCACGCTGCGCCAGGGCGGCCTGGCGTTCGGCCGCGCGGCCTTCGTCGGCCTGTCCGACCAGAAGCTGGGCCAGTTCACGGTGGGCCGCCAGTTCGACCAGATGGTGGGCGCCCTGCTGCGTTACCACCCGGGCTTCAACACCGGCATCTACGGCATGACGCCGGGCGACGCCGACCGCGTGGCCGGCGCCTGGCTGGACAACCAGATCACCTACGTGAGCCCCGACCTCGCCGGCTTCAAGGTCGCGGTGCAGCGCGCGCTCTCCGAAGGCGGCACCAGCGCGACCAACGCGGGCAACGCCTGGAGCGCCAGCGCGACCTACGGCAACGGCCCGTTCAACCTGGGCGTGGCCACCACCAGCATCCAGGGCCACACCGTGCGCCCGGGCAGCAGCTACGGCGTGTCGCAGTTCCTCGGCACCCCGCTGGCCACCGCGGCCACCGCCTTCGTGCTGCCCGAGTACCAGGCCACCGGCATCGGCGCCTCCTACGCCTTCGGGCCGGCCACCGTGGCAGCCCTGACCACGCGCTCGACGTTCGAGCTGGCCAACGGCGCCTCGGACGCGATGAAGACGGTCGGCCTCTCGCTGTCGTACAAGCTCGGCGAGCTGATCCTGTCCTCGGGCGTGCAGCGCGCCAAGCTGGAGTCTTCCGCCTGGACCACCGTGACGCTGGGCGCCGACTACTACCTCTCCAAGCGCACCGACGTGTACGTGACCTACAACGCGCGCAAGGCCTCGGGCCCGAACACGCGCGCGGTACTGGTGACCAACGGCCCGTCGTCCGACGACAGCCAGAACGCGCTGCGCGTGGGCATCCGCCACCGCTTCTGATCATGGCGACCACCACCGCTTCGAACGCCCACCCCTTGCCGGACGGCGCCGGCGAGCTGCTCTGGTCGCCCACCGCCGAGCAGGTGCGGTCCAGCCGCCTGGCCCACTACCAGGCCTGGCTGGGCGAACACAAGGGCGTGCGCACCACGTCCTACGACGAGCTCTGGCGCTGGTCCACCGAAAACCTCGACGGCTTCTGGCAATCCATCTGGGAACACTTCGAGGTGGTGGCCGAGGGCAGCCCGCAACCCGTGCTCGGCGAGCGGCGAATGCCGCATGCGCAGTGGTTTCCGAATGCGCGCCTGAACTACGCCGAGCACATCTTCCGCAACGCCACCGCCGAGCGCCCCGCCATCCTCGCGCACGCCGAAGACGAACCCTTGCTGAGCCTCTCGTGGGCCTCGCTGGAGCGCGACACCGCCGCGCTCGCCGCCACCCTGCGCTCGCTCGGCGTCGGCCCCGGCGACCGCGTGGCCAGCTACCTGCCGAACCGGCCCGAGACGGTGATCGCCTTCCTGGCCTGCGCGAGCGTGGGCGCCATCTGGTCCAGCTGCGCGCCCGACATGGGGCCCACCGTGGTGCTGGACCGGTTGCGCCAGATCGAACCCAAGGTGCTGTTCGCCACCGACAGCTACCGCTACAACGGCAAGGCGCACGACCGCGCGCCCCAGGTCGAGAGCCTGCTCGCCGAGCTGCCCAGCGTGCGGCACGTGGTGCACGTGCACGGCCCGGCGCACACCACCCGCGCCGTGGGCTGGCGCGACCGCCTGGACTGGTCCGAGTGCATCCAGCACGCGGCGGCGCCGCGCTACGAGCGGGTGCCCTTCGCGCACCCGCTCTGGATCGTGTACTCCTCCGGCACCACCGGCCTGCCCAAGGCCATGGTGCACAGCCACGGCGGCATCGTGCTCACGCACCTCAAGACCATGGCCCTGCAGCACGACCTGCGCGCGGGCGACCGGCTGCTGTTCCTGGGCAGCACGGGCTGGATCGTCTGGAACTGGCAGGTCGGCGCGCTGCTCACGGGCGCCTCCATCGTGCTCTACGACGGCAACCCCAGCTGGCCGGACACCCAGGCGCTCTGGCGCTTCCTCGACGAACAGGGCGTCACCCTGTTCGGCTGCGGCGCGGCCTTCCTCATCAACGCCATGAAGGACGGCCTGCGGCCGCGCGACTTCTGTTCGCTCCAGCACCTGCGCGCCATCAACGCCACCGGTTCGCCTCTGCCCGTCGATGCCTACCGCTGGGTCTACAGCGCCGTCAAACCCGACGTCTGGCTCGCCTCGATCAGCGGCGGCACCGACATCGCGGCCGGCTTCGTGGCCTGCGCGCCCTCGCTGCCGGTGCACGCGGGCGAGATCCAGTGCCCCGAACTGGGCGTGGCCGCCCAGGCCTACAACGACGCGGGCCAGCCGGTGGTCAACGAGGTGGGCGAGCTGGTCATCACCCAGCCCATGCCTTCCATGCCGGTCTTCTTCTGGAACGACCCGGACGGCCGGCGCTACCGGGAAAGCTACTTCGACACCTTCCCCGGCGTCTGGCGCCACGGCGACTGGATCCGCTTCACCGAGCGCCGCACCTCGGTGATTTACGGTCGCTCCGACAGCACCATCAACCGCTTCGGCATCCGCATGGGCACCGCCGAGATCTACCGGGTGGTGGAAGAGCTGCCCGAGGTGCGCGACAGCATGGTGGTGGACCTGGAGTACCTCGGCCGGCCCTCCTTCATGCCCCTGTTCGTGGTGCTGCAGCCGGGCCTGGCGCTGGACGGGGCGCTCAAGGCGCGCATCGTCGAGCAGATCCGGTCGAAGGCCTCTTCGCGGCACGTGCCCAACGAGGTGCTGCAGGTGGCCGACATCCCGCGCACGCTCAGCGGCAAGAAGATGGAGGTGCCGGTGCGCAAGCTGCTGCTCGGCGCGCCACCCGACCAGGTGGCCAGCCCCGATGCCATGCAGAACCCGGGCAGCTTCGACTTCTTCGTCGACTACGCGAAAAAGAGGGTGCCCACCTGAACCGCGCGACCTAGACCGCCAGACTGGCCTCGGCAGGTGTGCAGGTGGTGAGCGCGCTGCCCACGCGGGCTCGGGTCTGCTCGACGAGGTAGTCCAGGAACACCTCGGTGCGGCGCGGCATGAACTTGCGGCTGGGCAGGGCCGCGTACATGGTCAACCGGTCGGTGATCCAGGGGTTGAGCACGCGCACCAGCTCGCCGCTTTCGATGAAGGGCGCGGCCAGGCCGATGGCGCAGGCACCGATGCCGGCGCCATCGAGCGCGGCGTGCATCAGGGTGTCGGGGTGGTTGACCCAGAGCACGGGCCGCACCTCGATGTCGACGAAGCGGGCTTCGTCCGTCTCGTGCAGCAGGCGCCAGCTGCGGCCCCGGCCCACCGCAGCCCTGTAGCGCAGGCAGTCGTGTTGCGCCAGGTCCTCGGGCCGCGCGGGCGTGCCCTTGCGCTGGAGATAGGCGGGCGAGGCCAGCAGCACGGTGACGCTGGAGAGCACCTTGCGCGCGATCACGTTGGCGTCGAACGAGGCGGGCGTACCCATGAGCGTGATGTCGTAGTCCTGGATCGGCGGCTCGCGGTGCGACTCCACGTCGATGTCGAGCAGGATCTTGGGGTAGGCCTGCCGAAAGCCGCTGACCAGGGGCGCGAGCACGTGCGTGGCGAGCACGGGTGGCGCCAGCAGGCGCAGCACGCCCGCGAGTTCGCTGGTCTGCGAGCTCACCAGCGCGTGCGCTTCGTCGAGCTCCTGCAGGATCACGCGCACCCGGTCGAGGTAGTTCTCGCCCGCGTCGGTGAGGGAGACGCGGCGCGTCGTGCGGTGCAG
>NZ_JBXAIO010000015.1:0-28015 GCF_058796355.1 Hydrogenophaga sp. GW823-FHT04C09
GATAGGGTTCTTACGTGGGTCAGCTTTAAATGGAAATTGCAGCTCTAACTGGGTCAGTTTTCAGCGGAAGACAACAGCTTTGACGCAAACGGACATCCGGGGTCCTGTGCGTGCACTTGCGCTTCAAATGTAAACGTAACGTAGGTTGCAATTTAAGAAGCCTATGAAGTGCGAAAACCCATAAGTCTCTCGACTTATGGGTCTCACATTCTCAGGATTTGAGGCTGCCTACACCCAGGTCAGACGTCGATGTTGCCCGCGCGCAGCGCGTTGGTCTCGATGAAGTCGCGGCGCGGTTCCACCTCGTCGCCCATCAGCATGGTGAACACGCGATCGGCTTCGATCGCGTCGTCGATCTGCACGCGCAGCAGGCGGCGCACGTTCGGGTCCATGGTGGTTTCCCACAGCTGCTCGGGGTTCATCTCGCCCAGGCCCTTGTAGCGCTGGCGGCTGGTGGTGCGCTCGGCTTCGCTGATGAGCCAGCGCATGGCCTGGCGGAAGTCACCGACCTTCTCTTCCTTCTGCTTGTCGCCCTCGCCACGCATCACCTTGGCGCCTTCGCCCAGCAGGCCACGGAAGGTGTCGGCGGCGGTGGCCAGCGCGGCGTAGTCGGCGCCGTGCACGAAGTCCTGCGTGAGCACGCTGCTCTTGATGTTGCCGTGGTGGCGGCGGCTGATGCGCAGGATGGGTTTGTCGGTGCGCACGTCGAACTCGGCCGCCACTTCGGCGGGCACGCCGGTGGTGGCCAGTTCGCGCAGCTTGGCCTGCAGCGAGACCGCGCTGACCTCGGCCTGCTCCACGCTGTCGAGGTTGAGCGCCACGCCATCGGCGATCGCGCGCAGGGCCTCGGCGTCCATGAAGTTGGACAGGCGCGCGATCACGCTCTCGGCGATCTGGTGCTTGCGCGCCAGCTCACCCAGGGTGTCGCCGCTGAGCGTGGTCTGCGTGGCGCCGCCGGTGAACACGCTGGCATCCTTCAAGGCGATGCGCAGCAGGAAACCGTCGAGCGCGGAAGCGTCCTTCAGGTACAGCTCTTCCTTGCCGGCCTTGACCTTGTAGAGCGGCGGCTGCGCGATGTAGATGTGGCCGCGCTCGACGAGCTCGGGCATCTGGCGGTAGAAGAAGGTCAGCAGCAGGGTGCGGATGTGCGCGCCGTCCACGTCGGCGTCGGTCATGATGATGATGCGGTGGTAGCGCAGCTTGGCGACGTTGAAGTCGTCCACGCCGGCCGTGCCGCCCGCGCCCGTGGCCTTGCCGATGCCGGTGCCCAGCGCGGTGATGAGTGTGAGAATTTCGTTGCTGGTCAGCAGCTTCTCGTAGCGCGCCTTCTCCACGTTCAGGATCTTGCCGCGCAGCGGCAGGATCGCCTGGAACTTGCGGTCGCGGCCCTGCTTGGCCGAGCCGCCGGCGGAGTCACCCTCCACGATGTAGATCTCGCACAGCGCCGGGTCCTTTTCCTGGCAGTCGGCGAGCTTGCCGGGCAGGCCCATGCCGTCGAGCACGCCCTTGCGGCGCGTCATTTCGCGGGCCTTGCGCGCGGCTTCACGGGCGCGCGCGGCTTCGACGATCTTGCCGCAGATGATCTTGGCGTCGTTCGGGCGTTCCTGCAGGTAGTCGGCCAGCAGGCGGCTCACGATGTCTTCGACCGGGCCACGCACTTCGCTGGAGACCAGCTTGTCCTTGGTCTGGCTGGAGAACTTGGGCTCGGGCACCTTGACCGACAGCACGCAGCACAGGCCTTCGCGCATGTCGTCGCCGGTGACTTCCACCTTGGCCTTCTTGGCCAGCTCGTGCTCTTCGATGTACTTGTTGATCACCCGCGTCATGGCCGCGCGCAGGCCGGTGAGGTGGGTGCCGCCGTCGCGCTGCGGGATGTTGTTGGTGAAGCACAGCACCTGCTCGTTGTAGCCGCTGTTCCACTGCATCGCGACTTCCACGCCGATGTTGGTGCCCTGGTCGCTCTGGCGGTCGCCCATGGCGTGGAACACGTTGGGGTGCAGGACGGTCTTGCCCTTGTTGATGAAGTCGACGAAGCCCTTGACGCCGCCGGCGCCGGAGAAGTCGTCTTCCTTGCCGCTGCGCTCGTCCTTCAGGCGGATGCGCACGCCGTTGTTCAGGAAGGAGAGTTCGCGCAGGCGCTTGGACAGGATCTCGTAGTGGAAATCGGCGTTCTCGCGGAAGATCTCGTAGTCGGGCAGGAAGTGCACCTCGGTGCCGCGCTTCTCGGTGGCACCGGTGACGCGCATGGGCGAGATCTCCACGCCGGTGGGCGTGGTCTCGATCACGCGGTTCTGCACGAAGCCGCGCGCGAACTCGAGCAGGTGCACATGGCCTTCGCGGCGCACGGTGAGGCGCAGCCACTGCGAGAGCGCGTTCACGCAGCTCACGCCCACGCCGTGCAGGCCGCCCGAGACCTTGTAGCTGTTCTGGTTGAACTTGCCGCCGGCGTGCAGTTCGGTCAGCGCAATCTCGGACGCCGAGCGCTTGGGCTCGTGCTTGTCGTCCATCTTCACGCCGGTGGGGATGCCGCGGCCGTTGTCCACCACGCTGATGGAGTTGTCGGTGTGGATGGTCACCACGATGTCGTCGCAGTGGCCGGCCAGGGCTTCGTCGATGGAGTTGTCGACCACCTCGAACACCAGGTGGTGCAGGCCGGTGCCGTCGGACGTGTCGCCGATGTACATGCCCGGGCGCTTGCGCACGGCTTCCAGGCCTTCCAGGATCTGGATCGAGCCTTCGCCATAGCCCTCGCTGGCACCGGCCTGGTGGGCGTCGATGGTGGGCTGGAAATTGGAGCTTTCGGCTTGCGCCTCACCGGTGTTGACGGATTCGGCGGGCTTGTTGGCGTCGGACATGGTGGAATTTCTCGATCTCAGTAAACGCCAAACCCGCGGTGTTCGCGGGTTTGGAATGCGGGAGCAACCAGGGGGTTGGACCTCAGATGCGCATCGGCATGACAACGTATTTGAAGGCGTTGTCGTCGGGGTTGGTGACCAGCGCGGAGCTGTTGCCGTCGGACAGCTCGATGCGGACCATCTCCTGCGACATGTTCTGCAGCGCGTCGATCAGGTAGGTCACGTTGAAGCCGATCTCGATGGTGTCGCCACCGTAGTCGATGTCGAGTTCGTCCACGGCCTCTTCCTGTTCGGCGTTGCTCGAGGCCACGCGCAGCACGCCGGGCTCGACGTTCAGGCGCACGCCCTTGAACTTCTCGCTGGTCATGATGGCGGTGCGCTGCAGGCTGGCCAGCAGGGGCGCGCGGCCCAGGGTGACGATGTTCTTGTGGTTCTTGGGAATCACGCGGTTGTAGTCGGGGAACTTGCCCTCGACCAGCTTGGTGACGAACTCCATGCCGTCGAAGCTGAACTTGGCCTGGTTGGCCGCGAACTGCATCTCGATCGCGCCTTCCTTGTCGGACAGCAGGCGCTGCAGTTCGAGCACGGTCTTGCGCGGCAGGATGACTTCCTGCTTGGGCACTTCCACGTCCAGCGTGCTGGAGGCGAAGGCCAGGCGGTGGCCGTCGGTGGCGACCAGGCTGAGCTGCTTGCCTTCGGCCACGAACAGGATGCCGTTGAGGTAGTAGCGGATGTCGTGCACCGCCATCGCGAACGAGACCTGGCTCAGCAGGCTCTTGAGCGTCTTCTGCGGCACCGAGAACACGGGGCCGAAGCTGGCCGATTCCTGCACCAGCGGGAAATCTTCGGCGGGCATGCTCTGCAGCGTGAAGCGGCTCTTGCCGCCCTTGAGGATCAGCTTGCCGGCGTTCGATTCCAGGCTCACGGTCTGGTCGCCCGGCATGGTGCGCAGGATGTCGATCAGCTTGCGCGCGCCCAGCGTGGTGGCGAAGTTGCCGCTGTCGCCGTCGAGTTCGGCGGTGGTGCGGATCTGGATTTCCAGGTCGCTGGTGGTCAATTGCACCTGCGAGCCGGTCTTGCGAAGCAGGACGTTGGCCAGGATCGGCAGGGTGTGGCGGCGTTCCACGATGCCCGCGACCGATTGCAGCGCGGCCAAAACCTTGTCCTGGGTCGATTTCAAAACGATCATGTCAGACTCTTTCTTCTCTGGTTGCTTGTCGGCCGGTTCCTGCCTCCCGGTTGGCCCTTTTCCTTGTTTGGGCCAAATCCTCGCTATTTTCGCCTTTTTGTGAGCGGCTTCCGCAAAACGGCCCCCGGGTCTTCCCGCTCATCCCTTGAGCGTCTGTTCCAGCACGTGCAACTGCTGGTTCAGCTCGGTGTTCTGCTGGCGCTCGGCCGCGATCTTGCGCACCGCGTGCAGCACGGTCGTGTGGTCGCGCCCGCCGAACAGTTCGCCGATTTCGGGCAGGCTCTTCTGGGTCAGTTCCTTGGCAATGAACATGGCGATCTGGCGCGGCCGCGCAATGCTGGCCGGGCGCTTCTTGCTGTACATGTCGGCAACCTTGATCTTGTAGAAATCCGCCACCGTCTTCTGGATGTTCTCCACGCTGATCTGCCGGTTCTGGATCGACAGCAGGTCCTTGAGCGCGTCGCGCGCGAGCTGGATCGAGATTTCCTTCTGGTTGAAGCGCGAATAGGCCAGGATCTTGCGCAGCGCGCCTTCGAGCTCGCGCACGTTGGAGCGCACGTTCTTGGCCACGAAGAAAGCCACTTCCTCGGGCATGACGGCGTTCTCCACCGCCGCCTTGTTGATCAGGATGGCCACGCGCATCTCCAGCTCGGGCGGCTCGATGGCCACCGTGAGGCCCGAGTCGAAGCGCGAGACCAGCCGTTCGTGGATGTCGGCCAGGCCCTTGGGGTAGGTGTCGCTGGTCAGCACGATGTGGCTCTTCTTGGCCAGCAGCGCCTCGAAGGCATTGAAGAACTCCTCCTGGGTGCGCTCCTTGTTGGCGAAGAACTGCACATCGTCGATCAGCAGCAGATCGAGCGAGTGGTAGCGTTCCTTGAACTCATCGAAAGTCTTGCGCTGATAGGACTTGACCACATCGGAGACGAACTGCTCGGCGTGGATGTACAGAACTTTGGCCTGTGGACGGTCGGCCAGCAGGTGGTTGCCGATGGCATGCACCAGGTGGGTCTTGCCCAGGCCGACGCCGCCGTAGATGAACAGCGGGTTGTACAGCTGGCCCAGGCTGCCGGCCACGTGCATGGCCGCGGCGCGCGCCATGCGGTTGGCCGAGCCCTCGACCAGGGTGGAAAACGCGAGCGCCGGGTTCAGCCGGGTCTTGGGGCCGCTGGGCGCGGCGACCTCGGCCGGCGCCAGGTCGGGCAGCTCGGACAGCACCTGGTCTTGCACCGTGCGCGGCGCTGGCGACGTGCGGCTGGGCGTTTCGCGCGGAGCAAGCACCAACTCCAGTGTCACCGGGACCCCCTGGAGGGTCTCCAGCAGGGCCGAAATGCGGGACGCGTACTGGGCCCGGATCCAGTCCATCTTGAACCGGTTGGCCACGGCCACGACCACCTTGGAACCGTCGGGCGCGACGGTGGCGGTCAGGGGCCGGATCCAGGTGTTGAACTGTTGTTCGGGGATCTCTTGCGCGAGCCGGTCCAGGCAGGTGGACCAGAGCGAGAGGGCGTCCGGCCGGGGAGCGGTCAGGGACGCATCAGGGGGAATGCCCTCGATCATGCTGGGAGCGGTGAAGCCGTTGTGGTTGTGGACAAATGTCTCGGGGCAATCCGACGATTGTAGTGCGCGCCGCGACTTATCCACAAGGCAGGGAAATCACCGTTGGCAGGGGGTGGGCAGTCGGTGGCCAAGCCCGGCCGCTTGAAGTGATGCGGCGGCTCCCACCGCCAAGTGCTTGCCGGACATCGGGTTTATTTGCGATAATTGCGGGTTTCCCCGATTTCTACAGAGCACCATGAAACGCACTTACCAGCCCTCCAAGATCCGCCGCGCCCGCACCCACGGCTTCCTCGTCCGCATGAAAACCCGCGGGGGCCGTGCCGTGATCAACGCCCGCCGCGCCAAGGGCCGCAAGCGCCTGGCCGTCTGAGGCTGCGCGTGTTCTGCCGGCGCCGACTCGCCCGGCTCCCTCACCGCGTGACCCGGACGGTTCAGCGGTGACCCAGCGGCTGCGGTCCCGGCAACAGTTCCAGGCCGTCATGGCGGGCGCCCCCGTGGCCAAGACCCCCCACTTTGCCCTGCACCGCGCCGCGCTTTCCAGCGCGCACGAGGGCAGGGCCTTGTTTCCCGTGGCCGACGCCTGGGTGGGGGTGCTGCTGCCCAAACGCTGGGCCAAGCGCGCCGTCACGCGCAATGCGATCCGCCGTCAGATCTACGAAGTCGCCCGCCACCGGGCCGCGAGCCTGCCCCAGGCGGCGCTCGTGGTGCGCCTGCGCAGCGAGTTCAGCCGCCAGCAGTTCGTCAGCGCCACCTCCGACGCGCTCAAGCGCGCGGTGCGCGCCGAGCTGGAGCAGCTGCTCGCGCCGCCGCGTTCCGCGCCACGCGCGGCACCGCCTGCGGAGATCCGACATGCTGTCTGACTGGCCGCGCCAGGGCCTGCTGGGCCTGGTCAAGGGATACCGTCTGCTGCTCAGCCCGTGGCTCGGCAGCGGTTGTCGTTTCGAACCTTCCTGCTCGCTCTACGCCATCGGTGCGCTGGAGCGCCATGGTGCCCTGGGCGGCACCTACCTCACGCTGCGGCGCCTGGTCCGCTGCCACCCGTGGTGCGACGGTGGCCATGACCCGGTGCCCGCCTCCCTGCCCACGCTGTTCTCCAGCCTGATTTCACCTTCCTGCGAAAAGAAGAACCCGTCATGAATGACATCCGTCGGTCCATCCTGTGGGTGGTTTTTGGTCTGTCGATGGTCCTCATCTGGGACAAGTGGCAGATTCACAATGGCCACAAGCCCACCTTCTTCCCCGGCGCCGCGCCGGCCGTGACCGCGCCCGCCGCGTCCACCAGCCAGCCGGCCGGCGGCAGTGGCAGCAACGCCGGCGTGCCGACGGCGGCGCAGAGCGGTGCGACGCCGGTCGGCGAAACCCCGGCCGCAGCGCCCGGCGCCGTGGCCCAGCGCCACGAAGTCACCACCGATCTGTTCAAGCTGGTGTTCAACAGCGAAGGCGGTTCGCTGATCGGCGCCGAGCTGCTCAAGCACGCCGAGGCCACCGGCCAGAGCAAGGACAAGACCGAGCGCCCGTTCACGCTGCTGGCCCAGGGTGGCGAGCACATCTACGTGGCCCAGACCGGCCTGATCGGTGGCAACTTCCCCACCCACAAGACGCCGATGGCGCTGGTGGGCAACCCCACCACCCTGGCCGACGGCCAGAACGAGTTGCAGGTGCGCTTTGAATCGGCCGAGGTCGGCGGTGTGAAGCTGGTCAAGACCTACACCTTCACGCGCGGCCGCTACGACATCGGCGTGCAGCACGAGGTGCAGAACGTGGGCAGCCAGGCGGTCACGCCCCAGCTCTATCTGCAGCTGGTGCGCGACGGCAGCAAGCTCAGCAGCGAAACCCCCTTCTACTCGACCTTCACCGGGCCGGCGGTCTACACCGCGGAGAAGAAGTACCAGAAGATCGAGTTCGCCAACATCGAGAAGAACAAGGCCGAGTTCGTCAAGTCGGCGAGCGACGGCTATGTGGCGATGGTGCAGCATTACTTCGCCTCGGCCTGGCTGCTGGGCGATGGCGTCGCGCGCGAGAACTTCGCGCGCAAGATCGACAACAACCTGTTCGCTGTGGGCAGCATCACCGCGCTGACCGCCATCGAACCGGGCCAGAGCCAGAGCCAGCAGTCGCGCCTGTTCCTGGGCCCCCAGGAAGAGAAAGTGCTCGAGACCATCGCCCCCGGCCTGGAACTCGTGAAGGACTACGGCTGGCTCACCATCCTGGCCAAACCGCTGTACTGGCTGTTGGAGAAGATCCACGGCTACGTGGCGAACTGGGGCTGGTCCATCGTGCTGCTGGTGGTGCTGATCAAGGCCGCGTTCTACTGGCTCAACGCCAGCGCGTACCGCAGCATGGCCAAGATGAAGAAGATCAATCCCCGCATCATGGAAATGCGCGAGCGCCTCAAAGGCAACCCGCAGCAGATGCAGCAGGAGATGATGAAGATCTACCGCGAGGAAAAGGTCAACCCGCTGGGTGGCTGCTTCCCCATCCTGATCCAGATCCCCGTGTTCATCGCGCTCTACTGGGTGCTGCTGTCCAGCGTGGAAATGCGCAACGCGCCCTGGGTGGGCTGGATCACCGACCTGTCCTCGCCCGATCCGTACTTCATCCTGCCCCTGGTGATGGCCGTGACCACGCTGATCCAGACCGCGCTCAACCCGCTGCCGCCGGACCCGCTGCAGGCCAAGCTGATGTGGCTGATGCCGCTGATGTTCTCGGTCATGTTCTTCTTCTTCCCGTCCGGCCTGGTGCTGTACTGGATCACGAACAACGTGCTGACCATCGCGCAACAGGCCGTGATCAACAAGAGCATGGGCGTGCCGCTGAAGTTCAGCATGCCGAATTTCAAGGCCTGACCCCGTGATCGGATGACCCCCTGCGCCGCTGACGCGGCTTCCCCCTAAAAGGGGGACGGCGTCTTGGGCCGGCGGAGCCGGACCCTCGACGCCTCTGGAGGGTGTGTTTCTCTTCTGTGAAGGGCCTGCGTTGCGGGCCCTTTGTCTTTTATGCTCGCCTCCTATGCTCGCTGCCTCGCGTGACCCCATCGTTGCCATCGCCACCGCGCCCGGTCGTGGGGCCGTGGGCATCGTGCGGGTGTCGGGACGGGGCCTGGCGGCTTTTGTCTTGGCCCTGCTGGGGCGCGACCTGAGGCCGCGCGAGGCGACCTACCTGCCCTTGGCCGATGCCACGGGCCAGCCCATCGACCACGGCCTGGCCCTGTGGTTTCCCGGCCCGCACTCCTACACCGGCGAAGACGTGCTCGAGCTGCAAGGCCACGGTGGGCCGGTGGTGTTGCAGTTGCTGCTGGCGCGCTGCCTGGAGGTGGCGCGCGACACCGCGCCCACGCTGCGGCTGGCGCGCGCGGGCGAGTTCACCGAACGCGCCTTCCTCAACGACAAGCTCGACCTCGCGCAGGCCGAGGCGGTGGCCGACCTGATCGATGCCAGCACCGAGGCCGCCGCGCGCAGCGCCTCGCGTTCGCTGGCCGGTGTGTTCTCGGGCCGCGTGCACACGCTGCGCGACGCGCTGGTGAACCTGCGCATGCTGGTCGAGGCCACGCTGGACTTCCCCGAGGAAGACATCGACTTCCTGCAGAAGGCCGATGCCACGGGTCAGCTGCAACGGCTGCGCGACGCGTTGGCCGAGGTGCAGGCCCAGGCGCGCCAAGGCGCCTTGCTGCGCGACGGTTTGCAGGTCGTCATCGCGGGCCAGCCCAACGCGGGCAAGAGTTCGCTGCTCAATGCCCTGGCAGGGGCCGAGCTGGCCATCGTCACACCCGTGGCCGGCACCACGCGCGACGTGGTGCAGCAGACGATCCAGATCGAGGGCGTGCCGCTGCACGTGATCGACACCGCCGGCCTGCGCGACAGCCCCGATGTGGACGAGGTCGAGAAGATCGGCATCGAGCGCGCCTGGGAGCGCATTCAGCGCGCCGACGCGGTGCTGTTCCTGCACGACCTCAGCCGCAGCGAAGGGGCGGACTACCAGACGGCCGATGCCTCGATCGCGGCCAGCCTGGCCAGCACCCTGCCCGCCGACGTGCCGGTGCTGCACGTCTGGAACAAGCTGGACCAGGCGCCCGCCGCGGCCGTGATGGACGCGCAGGCCGACACACTGGCGATCTCGGCCAAACACGGCACCGGCCTGGAGGCCTTGCGCCAGCGCCTGCTGAGCCTGGCGGGCTGGCAGCACGCGGGCGACGGCCTGTTCATGGCGCGCGAACGGCACCTGCAGGCCTTGCGCCGCGTGGGCGATCACCTCGACGCCTCGCACGCCTTGCTGCAGGCGCGCGCGGAGCACCTGGACCTGCTGGCCGAGGAGCTGCGCCTGGCGCAACAGGCCCTGAGCGAGATCACCGGCGAGTTCACCGCCGACGACCTGCTGGGCGAAATCTTTTCGCGTTTTTGCATCGGCAAATGAAGCCAGCGCACCGCTCGGTGCCGCTCTGAGACCGCCGAGAGTGCAACTGTAAGCACGGGTAAGAACAGGCTTGCGCGCGCCGGTCGTGCGCGGTTATCTTGACCGCATGAACGCCCAGTTGCCCACGTCCGTGCGCTTTGACATTCAAGGCCTGGCCCAGTCCATGCGGCTGAGCAGCGCGCTGGACGCCGTGCCCCTGAACCTCAACGACCCCCAGTGGGTGCAGCTGGCCAACTACCTGCAGCCGGTGGCGCTGCAGCAGGGGCAGGTGCTGATCGAGCAAGGGGTGAAGGACCGCACGGTCTACTTCGTGGAGAGCGGCACCCTCACCGTGCACTACGAGGATTCGCGCGAGCGCGTGCGCATCGCCGTGGTCGGTGCGGGCTCGTTGCTGGGCGAGGGCGCGTTTTTCAGCCACCTGCCGCGCAGCGCCACGGTGCACGCGGGCAGCGATTGCCGGCTCTGGTGTCTGACCCCTTTGCGTTTTCGGGAACTCTCCTCGCGCCATCCCGATGTCGCGCTGGACCTCAGCGTGGCCATGTCGGCGGTGCTGGCTCGGCGCATGTACAACCGGCCCAAACGGGTCGCCGTGACCTGAGCGCCGCGGGCACGAACGGAATCAAGGCCGTCCTGTGTTGCTTTTTCAACCTTTTGCGCGCGCGTCCCTGGCGCACACTTTGCCCATGTCCTTGATGAGCTGGCTACAGGCCAAAAAATCCGCCACACCCGACAAGGGTCCTTTCACCCGTGCGCGCAAGAAGTTCAGCCAGACCACGCTGCCGCTGATCTCGCCGCGCCGCGGGCGCCGCATCCTGCGCCGTGAGCAGCTGTTCGCCGTGGTGCGCGAGTCGCTCATCCGCGCGGGCGTGTTGTCCACCAGTTACGAGTTCAAGGTGCTCACGCTGGACGCCAACGGCGACAGCTTCCTGGTGCTGGTCGACCTCGCGCTGCCCGCCAAGGCCATGCCCGATGAATACCTGCTGGAGATCGAGCGCTGGATCCAGCAGAGTGCCCAGACGCGGCACGAGATGGACGTGCGCTCCGTCTACTGGCGCCGCAAGGCCGTGCACGACCAGGTCGGCATGGCGCTCAAGGCCGCCGTGGCGGCCCAGACCCGCCGCGAGGCGGTGCCGATGACGCCGGGCCTGGTGCCTGAAGCCAAGGTCACCAGCCCCACGGCCATTCCCCGGCCCGTCATGACGCCGTCGAGCGCGCCCGCGCAGGTGGTGGGGGAAGACGAGGTGGAGGCGTTTCGCCTTGCCTTGCAGAGCGTGGCCAAGCCACCCTACCGCTCCCCTGCTGAAGCGCAGGCGAAGCTGCCGGTGCCGGAGTCGCACAGCGATTTCGGGGCCTTGAGCGAAACCCAGTACGGCAGGCTCTGAGGGGCCGGCCGGTCGCTCAGTGGCCGGCGAAATCGAGCAGCGTGAAGAGCTTGAGGCCGGAGGCGCGCAGCTTCTCCGAGCCACCGAGTTCCGGCAGGTCGACGATGGCCGCGCCTTCCATCACTTGCGCGCCCAGCTTCTCCAGCAGCCGGCGCCCGGCCATCATGGTGCCGCCGGTGGCGATCAGGTCGTCGATCAGCACCACCCGGTCGCCTGCCTTCACGGCATCGGTGTGCAGTTCCACCGTCGCGCTGCCGTACTCCAGCTCGTAGGTTTCTTCCACCGTGGTGAAGGGCAGCTTGCCCTTCTTGCGGATCGGCACGAAGCCCACGCCCAGTTCGTAGGCCAGCACCGAGCCGATGATGAAACCCCGCGCATCGAGTCCGGCCACCACGGTGGGGCGCAGCGCCGTGTCCATGTAGCGGTGCACGAAGGTGTCGATCAGCACGCGAAAGACCTTGGGGTCTTGCAGCAGCGGCGTGATGTCGCGGAACTGCACGCCCGGCGCTGGCCAGTCGGGCACCGTGCGGATGTGGGATTTCAGGAAGGCGGAGGTGTCCATGGGCTCGGTCCGTGAGGGAGCGGCCATTATCTGCGGTGGCGCAAAAAAAAGCCCCGGCACAACGGCCGGGGCGCAGACCATGGCGACCCTTGTACAAAGCCATGGGCTGGAACGGGAGGCCGTGATCGGCCCTGGGCGCATTCTGATTTCCCGGGCCCGCTGCCCGCCAGAGCTTCCGGCGTGTGGTGCCTGCCAGCCGACGAAGTGGCGTGCTCAGCCCGAGAGCAGCTTCTCTTCGGCCAGGGCCAGCGCGGGCGCCTTGCCGCTGATCACCACCGTGTCGCCGCTTTCGAACACCGTCTCGTCGCTCGGGGACTGGGGCTTGCCGCTGGCGCGGCGCAGGCTCACCACGCGCACGCCCACCGCGTGCAGCGCCAGGCTGCCCAGGGTCTTGCCGACGTTGCGGCCACCCGGGGGCAGGGTCACGGTGTTGAGGCGCTCGTGGTCGATCTCGTCGGCACCGTCGTCGTCGGCACCGTGGAAGTAGCCGCGCAGCAGGTTGTAGCGCGCATCGCGCTGGTCCTGCACCACGCGGATCACGCGCCGCATCGGCACGCCCACGAGCGCCAGCGCGTGGCTGGCCAGCATCAGGCTGGCTTCGATCGCCTCGGGCACGACCTCGGTGGCGCCGGCGGTGCGCAGTTTTTCCAGGTCCGCGTCGTCCACCGTGCGCACCACCACCGGCACGTGCGAAGCCTGCTCGTGCGCGTGGCGCAGCACCTTGAGCGCGCTGGGGGTGTCCAGGTAGGTCACCACCACGGCGCTGGCGCGGTGCAGGCCGGCGGCCATCAGGGCCTGCAGGCGCGCGGCATCGCCGAACACCACCGAATGGCCGGCGGCCGCGGCCTGCCGCACGCGGTCGGGGTCGAGGTCGAGCGCCATGTAGGGAATGTGTTCGGCCTCCAGCAGGCGCGCCAGGTTCTGGCCGCAGCGGCCGTAGCCGCAGATGATCACGTGCTTGTCGGCGTTGATGGCCTTGCGCGCGATGCTGGTCATCTGCACCGACTGCATCAGCCAGTCGCTGCCCACCAGGCGCGTGACGATGCTGTTGGCGTAGAGGATGGCGACCGGCGTGGCGAGCATGGAGATCACCATGCTGGCCAGGATGGGGTTGAACAGCTGCGGCGGCACCAGGTTGTTCTGGCCGGACAGCGTGAGCAGCACCAGGCCGAATTCGCCGGCCTGCGCCAGATAGAGACCGGTGCGCAGCGCCACGCCCATGGGGGCGCCGAAGGCGCGCGTGACGCCCGTGATGAGCGCGAGCTTGAACGCCATGGACACCGACAGCAGCAACAGCACCAGCGGCCAGCGGTCCAGCACCAGGCGCCAGTCCAGCATCATGCCGATGGTGATGAAGAACAGGCCCAGCAGCACGTCGTGGAAGGGCCGGATGTCGGTCTCCACTTGGTGCTTGAACTCGGTCTCCGAGATCAGCATGCCGGCCACGAAGGCGCCCAGCGCGAGCGAGAGCCCGGCGTGTTCGGTCAACCAGGCCAGGCCCAGGGTGATGAGCAGCAGATTGAGCATGAAGAGCTCGTCGCTCTTGCGGCGCGCCACCTGCGTGAGCCACCAGCGCATGAGCCGCTGCCCACCGGTGAGCAGCAGGCCGAGCAGCAGCACGGCCTTGAGCGTGGCCCAGCCCAGTGCGCGCAGCAGCTCTTCGGGTTCCGAGGCCAGGGCAGGGATGATCACCAGCAGAGGCACCACGGCCAGATCCTGGAACAGCAGGATGCCCAGCACGCGCTTGCCGTGCTCCGATTCCAGCTCCAGCCGCTCGGCGACCATCTTGATCACGATGGCGGTGCTGCTCATCGCCATCACGCCGCCCAGCGCCAGCGCGGTCTGCCAGGGCACGTTCCACCAGGTGGGCAAGGCCAGGGTGAGCAGCAGCGAGCCCACGGTGGTCAGCAGCACCGTCAACACCACCTGCGACATGCCCAGGCCGAACACGTGCCGCTTCATCGCGCGCAGCTTGGGCAGGCTGAATTCCAGCCCGATCACGAACATGAGGAACACCACGCCGAACTCGGCCAGGTAGCGCACACCGCTCGAGTTCTGCGCCAGCGCCAGCGCGTTCGGCCCGATCACCACACCCACGACCAGGTAGCCCAGCATCGGCGGCAGGCGCAAGGTGCGGCACGCCACCACGGCCAGCACGGCGGCCAGCAGATAGAGCAGGGCGAGGTCGAGCGAATTCATGAAGCGATGGTAATGGCTGACCCACCACGCGGCGGCGGGCCGGCGGCGATAATTGCGCCCATGACCCTGCCCCCTTCCTTCGACCCAGCCCGGGCCCTGACCCTGGCGCAGGAGACCCTGAGCATCGAGGCACAAGCCGTGACCGCCGTGGCCCAGCGCCTGGACGCGTCCTTCGCCCGAGCCATCGAACTGGTGCTGGGCATTCCCGGGCGCGTGGTGGTCATGGGCATGGGCAAGAGCGGCCACATCGGCCGCAAGATCGCCGCCACGCTGGCCTCCACCGGCACGCCGGCCATGTTCGTGCACCCGGCCGAGGCCAGCCATGGCGACCTGGGCATGATCACCAGCGCCGACATGGTGCTGGGCATCAGCAACAGCGGCGAAAGCGAAGAGCTCACGGCCATCCTGCCGCTCATCAAGCGCATGGGCGTGCCGCTGCTGGCCATCACCGGCCGGCCCGACTCCACACTGGGCCGCCACGCCAACGTGGTGCTGGATGCCTCGGTCGACAAGGAGGCCTGCCCGCACAACCTGGCCCCCACCGCCAGCACCACCGCCCAGCTCGCCCTCGGTGACGCGCTGGCCGTGGCCCTGCTCGACGCACGCGGTTTCAAGGCCGACGACTTCGCGCGCTCCCACCCCGGCGGCGCGCTCGGGCGCAAGCTGCTCACCCACGTGAGCGACGTCATGCGCAGCGGCGACGAGGCCCCGCGCGTGGGCCTGGACGCCGGCCTCATGGAGCTCATGCGCGAGATCAGCGCCAAGGGCCTGGGCATGACCGCCATCGTCGACAGCGGTGAGCGCGTGGTGGGCATCTTCACCGACGGCGACCTGCGCCGCCTGATCGAGAAGACCGGCAGCGGCGCCGACCTGCGCACGCTGGTGGCGCGCGACGTGATGCACCCCCAGCCGCGCACCGTGCGCCCGGACGCGCTGGCCGTGGAAGCCGCGGGTCTGATGGAAGCCAACCGCATCACCAGCGTGCTGGTGGTGGACGGTGCCGGCCGCCTGCAGGGCGCGCTCAACAGCAACGACCTCATGCGCGCGAAGGTGATCTGAACGTGGAACCCCTGCGCCCGGTGCTGAGTTTCCCACCCGCCCTGTTGCTGCGCGCCCAGCCGGTGCGCGTGGTCTTCTTCGATGTGGACGGGGTGCTGACCGATGGCAGCCTGTATTTCAGCGAAGCGGGCGAAACGCTGAAACGCTTTCACACGCTCGACGGCCTGGGCCTGCAGCTGCTGAAGCGCGCCGGCATCACGCCGGCCGTGGTGAGCGGGCGCGACTCCGCCGCCCTGCGCCTGCGCCTGTCCGCCCTGGGCGTGGTGCATGCGCGCCTGGGCACCGAAGACAAGGCCCCGGCGGCCGAGGCCATCCTGGCCGAACTCGGCCTGGACTGGGGCGCCGCCGCCGCCATGGGCGACGACTGGCCCGACCTGCCCTTGCTGCGGCGCGCTGCGCTGGCCGCCGCCCCCCCCACCGCGCACGCCGAGGTGCTCGCCGTGGCCCACCACGTCACCGAGCGCCAGCCCGGTGCGGGCGCCGTGCGCGAGCTGTGCGACCTGCTGCTGGTGGCCCAAGGCGCGTATGCCCGTGAGCTGGAGGCGGCCGCGCGGTGAGCACGTCCGACCCGCTCGATTTCTTCGACACCGTCGACCAGACGATCGATGCGCCGCGCGCGCCACGCCGCAAGCGCAAGCTGCTGGACAACCTCTCGATCTACCTGCCCGTGCTGCTCATGGGCCTGCTCGCGCTCGCCTCCTACTGGCTGCTGCGCGCCACGCCGGCGCCCGAGTCGGCCGAACCCGAACGCCCGGTGAGCACAGAGCCCGACTATTTCATGCGCCGCTTCTCGGTCAAGGCCTTCGATGCCAAGGGCACGCTCAAGACCGAGGTCAAAGGCGTGGAGGCTCGCCACTACCCCGCAACCGACATGGTCGAGATCGACGACGCGCGCATCCGCCACATCGGCGACCAAGGCCTGCCCACGCTGGCCACCGCGCGCCTGGTGACCACCAATGGCGACAACACCGAGTTCGTGCTCCGGGGCAACGCGGTGATCGTGCGCGAGGCCGGCAACGACCTGAATGGCCAGCCCCAGCCCCGGCTGGAGTTCCGCGGCGAGTTCCTGCACGTGTTCCTGGAGCCGGACCGCATCGTCTCCGACCAGCCCGTCACGCTGCTGCGCGGCAGCGACCGCCTGGTCGCCGACACCCTGGACTACACCGGCGAGGACCAGGTCGCGCGCTTCAAGGGCCGCGTGAAAGTGCAGCTGGCGCCGCGTTGAGCGCCCCACCCAGGCCCACCCCACCATGCACCCGACCCCCACCGTCTCCGGCCCGCTGGTGTTCATCACCGGCGCTTCCAGCGGCATCGGCCAGGCCCTGGCGGCCCGCTTCGCGCGGGCGGGTTACCGGCTCGCGCTGGTGGCGCGCCGCACCGAGGACATGCAGGCCTGGGCCCAGGCACAGGGCTTCGACGCCGCGCGCTGCCAGGTGTATGGCGCCGACGTGGCCGACATCGACAGCATCGTCGCCGCCGGCCAGGCCTGCCTGGCCGCGCAAGGCGTGCCCGACGTCGTCATCGCCAACGCCGGCATCAGCATCGGCATGGACACCGCCGACCGGAGCGACATCGACGTGATGGCGCGCACCTTCGCCACCAACAACACCGGCCTGGCCGCTACCTTCCACCCTTTCGTGGCGGCCATGACCGCGCGCGGCAGCGGCGCGCTCGTGGGCATCGGCAGCGTGGCCGCCATCCGGGGCCTGCCCGGGCACGGCGCCTACTGCGCCAGCAAGGCCGCGGTGGTGGCGTATTGCGAGAGCCTGCGGGGCGAGCTGCGGGGCAGTGGTGTGGCCGTTGTCACCCTGCTGCCGGGCTATGTGGACACGCCGCTGACACGCCAGAACCGCTACCGCATGCCGTTTCTGTTGACCGCGGAAACCTTCGCCGACCGCGCGTTCGACGCCATCGGCGCGGGCACGAGCTACCGCGTCATTCCCTGGCAGATGGGCGTGGTCGCCAAGCTGCTGCGGCTGTTGCCCAACCCCTGGTTCGACCGCCTGCTCGCCGGCCGCCCGCGCAAGCACCGCCAGGGCGAGCGGGACCCCACCCGCTGAGGCGGCCATGAAAAAAGCCCTGGGGCAGATGCCACAGGGCTTTTGTGTCGTGTCGACCGGCGCCAGGCGCCGGTTCAGTCCGACGGGTGCGGGCGATCAGTAACCGCCGCGGCCACCACCGCCACCGCCTTCACGACGGCCACCGCCGCCGTAGGGGCTGCGGAAGCCGCCTTCACCACCGCCACCACCACCAAAGCCGCCGCCGCCACTGCGGCCACCGCCGAAGCCGCCACCACCGCTGCGGGGCGGGCGGGCTTCCATCGGACGTGCTTCGTTGACCACCAGGCTGCGACCGCCCAGCGATTGACCGTTCATGCCTTCGATCGCGGCTTGCGCTTCGGCATCGCTGCCCATTTCCACAAAGCCGAAGCCCTTGGAGCGACCCGTTTCGCGTTCCATCATGACCTTGGCGCTGTTGACAGAACCATAGGCGCTGAAAGCTTGTTGCAGGTCTTCGTCGCGCACGGTGTAAGGCAGATTGCCCACGTACAGTTTGTTGCCCATGGTTGGGACTCCTAATAACACAGAGAAAAATAGCGATGGAGCCCCGTTAGCACACAAAAACCTGTAGCACGCGAAACCAACCGATCACTTGTCAAAACGAGCGTTTTCCACGCTCGCCGAGGGATTATGCGCTGAATGTCCTGCAAACACTAACTATTTTTCAGGATGTGCAAAGGTGTGGTAAGCCCGATGCGCGGCAACAACAGGGAGGCGAAAACAGCGGGAAAACCCGTCTTGGCGGGCCCTGGCCGGCGGCTGCAGGGGCCGTAGGATCAATTTATACTGACCCCCAGCGCCGATTTGTTCCAGATTGCGGGCGCTTTAAAAATGCCGCTAAAGGGGAGATTCCCGGTCTCGCTCTTGGCGGCACCGGGTTTTTTTATTGGGCGAACGCCGCCCGCAGGACAAGGCCTTGATCGTCACGCCACAGACCTTCCCATTCTCCGAACCGCTGCCGCTGCGTTCCGGCGCCACCCTGCCGGCCTATGAGCTGGTGGTGGAAACCTATGGCACGCTCAACGCCGACCGGTCCAACGCGGTGCTGATCTGCCACGCGCTCAATGCCTCGCACCATGTCGCGGGCTGGTACGCCGACGACAGCGGCCAGCCGCTGGCGCGCAGCGAGGGCTGGTGGAACAACATGATCGGCCCGGGCAAGCCGGTCGACACCGACAAGTACTTCGTCATCGGGGTCAACAACCTGGGTTCGTGCTTCGGCTCCACCGGCCCGACCCACACCAACCCCGCCACCGGCACGCCCTGGGGCGCGGATTTCCCGGTGGTCACGGTGGAGGACTGGGTGGATGCACAGGCCCGCCTGCTCGACGCCATGGGCATCCAGACGCTGGCGGCGGTGATGGGCGGCAGCCTGGGCGGCATGCAGACCCTGAGCTGGACCCTGCAGTACCCCGAGCGCGTGCGCCACGCGGTGGTGGTGGCCAGTGCGCCCAACCTCACGGCCGAGAACATCGCCTTCAACGAGGTGGCGCGGCGCGCCATCGTGACCGACCCCGATTTCCACGGCGGCCACTACCTGCGCGAGGGCACGCTGCCGCGCCGGGGCCTGCGCATCGCCCGCATGATCGGCCACATCACCTACTTGAGCGACGACGTGATGAACGAGAAGTTCGGGCGCAGCCTGCGCTCGAGCGACGCCCAGGATCCCGCGGCGGCGGCCGAACTGGCCTACCGCTACTCCACGCAGGACGTGGAGTTCCAGATCGAGAGCTACCTGCGCTACCAGGGCGACAAGTTCAGCGAGTACTTCGACGCCAACACCTACCTGCTGATCACCCGCGCGCTCGATTATTTCGACCCGGCGCGCGCGTTCGATGGCAACCTCACGGCCGCGCTGGCGCGCGCCCAGGCGAAGTTCTTCCTGGTGAGCTTCACCACGGACTGGCGGTTTTCACCCGCGCGCAGCCGCGAGATCGTCAAGGCCCTGCTCGACAACCAGCGCGACGTGAGCTACGCCGAGATCGATGCGCCGCACGGCCACGACGCCTTCCTGCTCGACGATCCGCGTTACCTGCAGGCGGTGCGGGCCTACTTTGAACAGACCATCGCGGGAGGCAAGGCATGAGCGCCGCGCCGGGCCGCCCCAAGCAAGCTCGCTCCGCAGTGCGCAGCACGGAGGTTTTCAAATGAGCGAAAAGCCATTGATGGACGCCATCGCCCGCCTGGTGCCGCCGGGCTCGCGCGTGCTGGACCTCGGGTGCGGCGACGGCGCCCTGCTGGCCCATTTGCAGGCCGCGCGTGGCTGCAGCGGCTATGGCGTGGAGATCGACGACGCCAAGGTGCTCGCCTGCATGCGGCGCGGCGTCAACGTGCTGCAGCTCAACCTGGAAGACGGGCTGACCATGTTCGGTGACGACGCGTTCGACGTGGTGCTGCAGATCGACACCTTGCAGCACCTGCGCAACGCCGAAACCATGCTGCGCGAGACCGCGCGCGTGGGCCGCCTGGGCGTGGTCGCCTTTCCCAACTTCGCGCACTGGCCCAACCGCCTGCACGTGCTGCAGGGCCGCATGCCGGTCACCAAGCGCCTGCCTTACCAGTGGTACGACACGCCCAACATCCGCGTCGGCACGCACGCCGACTTCGAGGTGCTGGCGCGGCGCAACGGCCTGACCATCGAGGACAGCTTCGGCCTGCACGAGGGCCGCGAGGTCCGCGTGCTGCCCAACCTGATGGCCAGCACGGCCGTGTTCCGCTTCTCGAGCTGATCGGCGGCCCGGCTCAGGCCCGGCCGGCTTCGCGCGCGGCGTCGGCGCCGAAGTCGCCCTCGATCGGCTGCGCGTCGGTGGGCATGTCGGGGTAGACCTCGCGGAACACCTCGCGCATGCGCGCCAGGGGCAGGTCGTCGAAGGCCCCATGTTCGTTCACGTACTCCATGTGCTGGCGGCCTTCGCGGTCGAAGGGGTGGTAGATCGAATCGGCCTCGCCATCGAACTCCAGCGGCAACAGGCCGAACTTGTCGCACAGCTCGATGTTGAAAGCCGGCGTGGCCTTGCGCCAGGCGCCGTCGATCCACAGCGAGGTGTAGCCGTGCCAGACGAAGACGTCGGTCTTCATGGTGTGGCGCATGCGCTCGGTGGAGAGGTGGTTGCGCACGTCGGCAAAGCCCAGCCGCGCGGGAATGCCCTCGGCGCGGCACACCGCCGCCAGCAGCACGGCCTTGGGCACGCACCAGCCGTGGCCTTGTTCCAGCGCGCGGCTCGCGCTCATGCCGGCGTCGGACATGTCGATGCGGTAGGGGTCGTAGCGCAGCCCGTCGCGCACGGCGAGGTACAGCGACACCGCCTTCTCGCGCGGTGTCTCGCCGTGGACGTGTTCCCGGGCGAAGGCGCGCACGGCGGGGTGGTCGGTTTCGATCCAGCGGGTGGCGGCCAGGTGTTGCGGGCCAGGCGGGGTGGTGTCGTTCATCGGTCCAAGTTACCAGATGGCCGGCGGGGCCACCGACGCCTCAGGGACAAACCCTGAGCCGGCGCGGGGCCGCTTCTGCGTACTTTGGTACTCGATGTGCCTGGCGAGCGGTGATTGGGGCGGGTTTGTCGGCCTTTTTACGCCTTCAGCCGCCGCCGCGCTGGCCGATATTCCTGGGACCAACCCGTCAACTGAGGACCCGATCCATGGACATGCGCAACGAAGCCAACCACCTTGCCCGCCACGACAGTGCCAGGGCCGCCGCCGCACAAGCTGCCAGCGCCGAATTCCTGACCTTCCGCCTGGGTGGCGAGGAGTACGGCATCGACATCCTGCGCGTGCAGGAAATCCGCTCCTACGAAGAGCCCACCCGCATCGCCAACGCCCCGGCGTTCATCAAGGGCGTGGTCAACCTGCGCGGCGTGATCGTGCCGGTGGTGGACCTGCGCATCAAGCTGGGTTGCGACAAGGTGGAATACAACGGCTTCACCGTGGTGATCGTGCTCAACGTGCACGGCCGCGTGGTCGGCGCGGTGGTCGACTCCGTCTCCGACGTGCTCGAGCTCGCCGGCGACCTGATCAAGCCGGCACCCGAGATGAACACCAACGTCAACACCAGCTTCATCACCGGCATCGCCAGCGTGGGTGAACGCATGCTGATCCTGATGGACATCGAAGCCCTCATGTCCGGCAGCGACATGGGCTTGATGGACAGCGCCCAGGCACTTCAATAACAAGCCCGCGGCCCGGGTCGCGACGAGGAGCTTCCGAAGATGAGACCAACCGACAACCGACAAAGCTCGGTGGCGCGCCGCGTCGCCCTGCTCGCCGTGGCCCTGCTGTCCGTGGTGCTGGTGCTGATCAGTGGCGTCATGTCCGTCATGGCGGAAAAATCCTCGCGCGAGCGCATGGTCCAGTGGACGGGCGACAAGGCCTTGTCCGTGGGCAATTCGATCGACGCTTTCGACACCACGGCGCGCATGATGACGGACCGGGCCTACAAGCCGTTCCGCCAGAAGTTCGCCGACAAGTTCGAGCTCGACGTGCAGGCCGGCATGCTCAAGGGCTGGGGCATGCTGCTCAACAACGACTTCTCCGAGGTCGACACCTTCGGCCGCACCAACGGTGGCGCGGCGACGATCTTCATGCGCAAGGGCGATGACTTCGAGCGCATCAGCACCTCGCTGAAAAAGGAAAACGGCGAGCGCGCCATGGGCACGATGCTGGCCCGCAAGCACCCGGCCTATCCGTTGATGCTGGAAGGCAAGACCTACACCGGCCGCGCCGTGTTGTTCGGCAAGCCCTACATGACGCATTACGAGGCCCTGAAGGACGACGCCGGCAAGGTGGTCGGCATCCTGTTCATCGGTTTCGACATGGCCGACTTCCAGACCGCGCTGGACAAGCTCGTGGACGAAGCGCGCTTCTTCGAGAGCGGTGGCAGCTATGTGATCGACCCCGCCGGATCGAACGAGGACGCGGTGTTCGTCTCGCACCCCACGGCCGCGGGCAAGAAGGTGCTGGAGGTGAACCCCGGTGCCGCCGCGATGCTGAGCGAAATGCGCGCATCGCCGGAGGTGTTCGTGGGCGAGGCCACGCCTTTGTTCAACGCGTCCATCGAGCGGCCGTGGGCGGTCAAGCGCCAGTCCCAGTCGGGCTGGTGGGTGGTGGCCGAGGTGTCCGACAAGGAAGCCATGGCCAGCTACTGGCGCACCATGTACGCCCTGTGGGCCATGCTGGCCGTGGCCACGGCCGCCCTGGGCGCTGGCATGTACCTGCTGGTGCGCCGCAACGTGAGCCAGCCGCTGGCCCAGCTGACCGCCGCCGTCACCACCGTGGCGCAGGGTGACCTGAGCCAGGCCTTCCAGTCCAGCCGCAGCGACGAAATCGGTCGCCTGGTGCGCGAGGTCGAGAGCATGCGCCAGCGCTTCCTCGGCATGATGCGCGAGCTGCGCAGCGCGACGGACAGCATCAACACGGCGTCGGTGGAGATTGCCTCGGGCAACCAGGACCTGAGCGCGCGCACGGAGCAGGCGGCAAGCAACCTGCAGGAAACGGCGGCGAGCATGGAGCAGCTCACGAGCACGGTGCGCCAGAGCGCGGATGCGGCGCGCCAGGCAAACCAGCTGGCGGCCAGTGCCGCGGAGATCGCGGTGCGCGGCGGTGAAGTGGTGGGCCAGGTGGTCACGACCATGGACGAGATCAACCACAGCAGCAAGAAGATCAGCGACATCATCGGCGTGATCGACGGGATCGCGTTCCAGACCAACATCCTGGCGCTGAACGCGGCGGTGGAAGCCGCGCGGGCCGGGGAGCAGGGGCGGGGCTTTGCGGTGGTGGCTGGCGAGGTGCGCAACCTGGCGCAGCGCAGCGCGCAGGCGGCCAAGGAGATCAAGGGCTTGATCGGCGCGAGCGTGGACAAGGTGGAGACGGGCTCCAGGCTGGTGGCCGATGCGGGGCAGACGATGAGCGAGATCGTGGGCTCGGTGCAGCGGGTGAGCGACATCATCGGGGAGATCACGGCGGCGGCGGGTGAGCAGAGCGACGGGATCGGACAGGTGAACGTGGCGGTGACGCAGCTGGACCAGATGACGCAGCAGAACGCGGCGCTGGTGGAGGAGAGCGCGGCTGCGGCCGAGAGCCTCAAGGACCAGGCCAAGCGGCTGGACCAGGTGGTGCGCGTGTTCCGCACCGGCGACGCCGAGCACCAACGCCCCGCCGAGCCGTCGCCCGTGGCCACCGTCGCCACGCCGCCGGCATCGGCACCGGTGCTGACCTCGGTGGTGAAACCGGCCACGTCCGCGGCGCCCGCCAAGGCCATGGCCGCAGTGCCCACCAAGGCGGCGATCGTTCCCGTGGTGGTGGCCCAGCCGACCCCGGCCAAGCCCAAGGCCAGCCGGCCCGTGGAGCCGGTGGCGGCACCGGTCCGTCCCGCGCCTGCCGTGGCCAGCGCTCCCAGCGCCGGCAGCGAAGGCGACTGGGAAAGCTTCTGATCGATTCTTCTCACCCACACGGATTCCTCTTTCCCATGTCTTTCCATCAATTCAAGGTCGGTCATCGGCTGGGCCTGGGTTTTCTCAGCGTGCTGGTGCTGCTCCTGGCCGTCACCGCGCTGGGCTGGAGCGGCCTTCGCGCCACCCAGGCGGCCACCGAGCGCGTGATCCATCTCGAGCACCTCGCCTCGGTCACGGAAGAGTGGGCCGCCGGCACGACGCTGAACATCAGCCGCGCGCTCGCCGTGGCCAAGTCCCGCGCCGACCCGGAGGTCGATGCCTACTTCAAGCCGCTGATCGCGCAGACGTCCACGCGCATCAGCGAACTGCAGAAGACGCTGGAAGCCGAGATCACCAGCGCCGAAGGCAAGGCCTTGCTGGCCAAGATTTCGACGGTGCGCGGCGAGTACATCGCGGTGCGCAAGACCTTCTTCGACGCCCTCAAGACGGGTGACCTCGTGGCCGCCAACCAGATCCTGGCCAGCCAGGTGCTGCCGGCCGCCGACCGCTACAGCGGTGCCCAGAACGAGATGCTGGCCGCCCAGCGCAGCCTGGTGCAGGCCGCCATGGCCGATTCCGCCCGCACCGTGAGCCGCAACGTGACCTGGCTGGTGACGCTGGCCGCGCTGGCGGTGGTGGTGGCGTCCCTGCTGGCCTGGCGCATCACCCGCTCGGTGACGGTGCCGGTGCACCAGGCGGTGGTGATCGCCTCGGCCGTGGCCGATGGCAACCTGTCGGTGCCGGTGCAGACCGACCGCAAGGACGAGCTGGGCGACTTGCTCAACGCCCTGGGTGCGATGAAGAACTCGCTGATCCAGACCGTGAGCCAGGTGCGCAGCGCGACGGACAGCATCAACACGGCGTCGGTGGAGATTGCCTCGGGCAACCAGGACCTGAGCGCGCGCACGGAGCAGGCGGCAAGCAACCTGC
Source organism: Hydrogenophaga sp. GW823-FHT04C09 (assembly GCF_058796355.1). Classification (NCBI taxonomy): domain Bacteria; kingdom Pseudomonadati; phylum Pseudomonadota; class Betaproteobacteria; order Burkholderiales; family Comamonadaceae; genus Hydrogenophaga; species Hydrogenophaga sp. GW823-FHT04C09. The sequence continues at coordinate 24,626 of NZ_JBXAIO010000015.1, forward strand.
AGGAAACGGCGGCGAGCATGGAGCAGCTCACGAGCACGGTGCGCCAGAGCGCGGATGCGGCGCGCCAGGCGAACCAGCTGGCGGCGAGCGCCGCGGAGATCGCGGTGCGCGGTGGTGAAGTGGTGGGCCAGGTGGTCACGACCATGGACGAGATCAACCACAGCAGCAAGAAGATCAGCGACATCATCGGCGTGATCGACGGGATCGCGTTCCAGACCAACATCCTGGCGCTGAACGCGGCGGTGGAAGCCGCGCGGGCCGGGGAGCAGGGGCGTGGGTTCGCGGTGGTGGCCGGTGAGGTGAGGAACCTGGCGCAGCGCAGCGCGCAGGCGGCCAAGGAGATCAAGGGCTTGATCGGCGCGAGCGTGGACAAGGTGGAGACGGGCTCCAGGCTGGTGGCCGATGCGGGGCAGACGATGAGCGAGATCGTGGGCTCGGTGCAGCGGGTGAGCGACATCATCGGGGAGATCACGGCGGCGGCGGGAGAGCAGAGCGACGGGATCGGGCAGGTGAACGTGGCGGTGACGCAGCTGGACCAGATGACGCAGCAGAACGCGGCGCTGGTGGAAGAGAGCGCGGCCGCCGCCGAGAGCCTCAAGGACCAGGCCCGGCGCCTGGCCGGTGTCGTGCAGATCTTCCGCACGGACGCCCATTCCTCATGAACACGGGCGGCGCCTGACCCCGCCGCATCCTTTCAATCAACAAGACGAAGAGACAGTCATGCAACACTTGATGCGCCAGTTTTCCATCCGAATCCGCATGAGGGCCGCCATCGGCGTGGTCCTGATGCTGCTGCTGCTGGTCGGTACCGCCGGCTGGTGGGGCATGGCGCGCATGCACGCGCTGAACGAGGACTTTGTCGAACGCACCTTCGAAGAGACGCTCACGCTCTCGCGCCTGCAGGTGGCGCTGGGCGACATGGGCCGCCACGAGAAGGACATGATCATTGCCTACGAAAAGCCCGAGGCCGTGCTCAAGGCCAAAGCCCAGTGGCAGGCCGCCCGTGACGAGGCCCAGAAGCAGATGGACGTGCTGCAGGCCGGCAAGGAAGAGGGCGAGAACGAACTGGTGCGCGAGATGCAGTCGCACCTCACGAAGTACGTCGCGGCCGTGGGGCCGGTGACGAACCAGCTGGAGTCCTCCGGCTACGACTCGGCGACGGTGGCCAACCGCATGCTGGGCCGCGCGCACGCCAACTACGGCGACCTGCTGCAAAGCCTCAAGCAGCTGGAAGAGGTGCTGATGGCCGATGCCGCCAGTGCCCGCCAGGCGGGCAAGAGCGCCAACGACCAGACCCTGATGCTGTTCGGCCTGGCCGTGGCGATCGCTGCCCTGGTGGTGGTGCCGACCACGCTGTCCAACATGAACAGCATCTGCCGCCCGCTGGACGAAGCCCAGCATCTGGCCAGCGCGATCGCCAAGGGCGACCTCACGCGGACGATCCAGCGCGAAGGCAAGGACGAAACGGCCGCGCTCATGCGCGCGCTGGGCGACATGCAGGCCTCGCTGGCCCGCATCGTGGGCGAGGTGCGCAGCTCCACCGACAGCATCGGCACCGCCAGCCAGCAGATCGCCAGCGGCAACCAGGATCTCTCCAGCCGCACGGAGCAGGCGGCGAGCAACCTGCAGGAAACGGCGGCGAGCATGGAACAGCTCACCAGTACGGTGCGCCAGAGCGCCGATGCCGCGCGCCAGGCCACGCAGATGGCCGTGGCCAACGCCGAGGTGGCGGTGCGCGGTGGCCAGGTCGTGGGCCAGGTGGTCACGACCATGGACGAGATCAACCACAGCAGCAAGAAGATCGGCGACATCATCGGCGTGATCGACGGGATCGCGTTCCAGACCAACATCCTGGCGCTGAACGCGGCGGTGGAAGCCGCGCGGGCCGGGGAGCAGGGCCGGGGCTTCGCCGTGGTGGCGGCCGAGGTGCGCAGCCTGGCGCAGCGCAGCGCGCAGGCGGCCAAGGAGATCAAGGGCCTGATCGAGACCAGCGTGGGCAAGGTGGAAGATGGTTCGCGCCTGGTGGCGCAGGCCGGCAGCACCATCGGCGAGATCGTGGCCAACGCCGAGAAGGTGTCGGCCTTCATCAGCGACATCACCACCGCCGCCGGCGAGCAGAGCGACGGGATCGGACAGGTGAACGTGGCGGTGACGCAGCTGGACCAGATGACGCAGCAGAACGCGGCGCTGGTGGAAGAGAGCGCGGCCGCCGCCGAGAGCCTCAAGGACCAGGCCGGTCGCCTGGCCGAAGCGGTGCGGTTCTTCCGCATCGACGACGGCACCCCGATGTTGCGCGCCTGAGCGCCGCGAGGGGCACGCCATGAACTTCAACCAACGCCTTCTTCTGGCGTTCGTCGCGCCGGCCGCGCTCTTCGTGGCCGGCCTGGCGGGCAGCATCTGGTCGCTGGCGCAGACGCAGTCGCGCTTCGACCACTACATCAAGACCGAGCAGGCCACGGCCAGCGGCCTGCAGGACATGTATGCGCAAGGCCTGCAGATGGGCCAGGCGCTGCGCAACATCGTGCTCGATCCGAGCAACCAGCAGGCCTACAAGAACCTGGAGGCGGCGCGCGAGGCCTTCGACGCGGCCCACCAGACCACGCTCGCGGCCGCCAAGGGCACGCCCGCCGAAGCGGGTCTGGCCCCACTGGCCGGCTTGCGCACGGCCCAGGCCCAGGCGCAGGACAAGGTGCTGGCCCTGCTGAAGACCAGCGCACCCGATGCGGTGCAGATGCTCAACACGGAAGAAACGCCGGCCTGGCGCAAGCTGCGCGGCGAACTGCTGCAGCTGGGCAAGGCCTCGCAGGCGCTTTCGACGCAGACGCACGAACAGGTCAACGCCGAGGCCGACCGCGCCCGCGCGCTGGCCATCGGCCTGGCCTTGTTGGCCCTCTCGGCCGCCGTGGTGCTGGGGCTGGTGGTGCAGCGCACGCTCAAGCGCGAGATCGGCGGCGACCCGGCCATGGCGCGCAGCGCCTTGCGCCGCATCGCCGACGGCGACCTCAGCGGCGCCACGCCGCCCGCGCAGGATCCCAACAGCCTGATGGGCGCGCTCTCGGCCATGCAGACCTCGATGCGCACCCTGGTCGGCCAGGTGCAGCAGTCCAGCGGGGGCATCGACGTGGCCAGCGGCGAGATTGCCTCGGGCAACCAGGACCTGAGCGCGCGCACGGAGCAGGCGGCGAGCAACCTGCAGGAAACGGCGGCGAGCATGGAGCAGCTCACCAGCACGGTGCGCCAGAGCGCGGATGCGGCGCGCCAGGCGAACCAGCTGGCGGCGAGCGCCGCGGAGATCGCGGTGCGCGGTGGTGAGGTGGTGGGCCAGGTGGTCACGACCATGGACGAGATCAACCACAGCAGCAAGAAGATCAGCGACATCATCGGCGTGAT
>NZ_JBXAIO010000016.1:0-15333 GCF_058796355.1 Hydrogenophaga sp. GW823-FHT04C09
CGTGAGCTGCTTTGCTCACAAAGCGGTGGGTCAGTATTCGATGGAAATCTCGGGTCAGAGATCGGCGGAATTCAACACCAAGGGTGACAGGTACACCTATGGCTTCGACAAGTGCCTTTCTGTGGCATCTGATCAACTCAAATTGCTGACAGGTGACGAGAAGGCGACCCTTTCAATTCTGGATGCACAGCGGGATCAAGCCGCGCACTACTACATCGACATCTCTGAAGATGTCTTGTATGTCCATGCTCAGTCGGGCGTTACCCTGTTTGACACGTTGCTTGAAAAGAGTTTCTCCAAGAGACTCGCGGACTTCTTGCCGAGTCGCGTGTTGCCGGTTTCCACTCGCCCACCGCGAGACCTATCCGTCCTGCTGAACAGTGAGCTCGCTGAAGTAGATAGGTTGCTATCCACAGGACGCCGGCAGGGGGCGCAGGCGGCGGCAAAGCTGCGCACAATCTTGGCGTTTGCTTCGGGAGCCATGCAAGAAGATGGTAGTCGCGTCTCTGAATCCGAGATTGATGCAGTCATTGCGAAGCGCAGAAAGAAGCAAGACTGGAAGGTCATCCTTCCTGAGATTGCAGCACTAACCCTCAGCACGGACGGGACAGGAATTCCCATCTCGATGAGGATTGCCAAGGATGCATCCATTCCTTTCAAAATCGCGAAGCCTGGCGAGGAAGTAGAAGGGACCGTGCTCAAGCAGGAAATTGATCCGTGGACAGTGTTCAATCTTGGAAGAGATGAACTCGCCAAGAAGCTCGGTCTAAGTGCACCTCGGACGCATGCGCTGATCTTTGAACTCGATCTTCAGAACGCGCCTGATTGCTACCGTGAACTTCGCCGCAAGAGTCAAACATTCAAGGGTTACTCTCAGAAGGCACTGCACCGCTTGCGCGACGCACTTGAATCGGTTGATATGGACGATGTTTGGGCACGTCACAAATCGAAGCTCACTGGAAGACGTTAGCGACCGCCTCCGTTCAGCTATTGGTGCGCAATCTCCATAGAGGCAGCGGACCGTAGAGATCTGGCGGCTCCATGCGGTGTTGATCTCCGAAGCTATCGCTACGTCTTCCAACCGATCACATCACGCTGCCCAAAGTGCTAGCGTTGGCTGATGACGGACATAGCAATCCAGCTTCCAGCGCCAACAAAAAAGCCACCCCGAAGGGTGGCCCTGTCTCCTCAACCCCTGATGGGGTGAGTTCAGTGGAACTGCTCTTCCTCGGTAGACCCCGTCAGCGCCTTCACGCTCGAAGAACCGCCCTGGATCACCGTGGTCACGTCGTCGAAGTAACCCGCGCCCACTTCCTGTTGGTGCGACACGAAGGTGTAGCCCTTGTCGCGTGCGGCGAATTCGGGTTCTTGAACCATTTCCGTGTAGTGCTTCATGCCTTCGCCGCGGGCATAGGCGTGGGCGAACTGGAAGGTGTTGAACCAGTTGATGTGGATGCCGGCCAGCGTGATGAACTGGTACTTGTAGCCCAGCGCGGCCAGGTCTTCCTGGAACGAGGCGATCTGCTTGTCGTTGAGGTTCTTCTTCCAGTTGAACGAGGGCGAGCAGTTGTACGACAGCAGCTTGCCCGGGCAGGCGGCTTGCACGGCTTGCGCGAATTCGCGGGCGAAGCCGATGTCGGGCACGCCGGTTTCGCACCACACGAGGTCGGCGTACGGGGCGTAGGCCACGCCACGGCTGATGGCTTGCTCCAGGCCGTTCTTGACGCGGTAGAAGCCTTCTTGCGTGCGCTCACCGGTCAGGAAGGGCTTGTCGTTGGCGTCGTGGTCGCTGGTGATCAGGTTGGCGGCTTCGGCGTCGGTGCGGGCCAGCACGATGGTGGAGACACCCATCACGTCGGCGGCGAAGCGCGCGGCGATCAGCTTCTCGCAAGCCTCTTGCGTGGGCACGAGCACCTTGCCACCCATGTGGCCGCATTTCTTCACGGCGGCCAGCTGGTCTTCGAAGTGCACGCCAGCGGCACCGGCGGCGATCATGTTCTTCATGAGTTCGAAGGCGTTGAGCACGCCGCCGAAGCCGGCTTCCGCATCGGCCACGATGGGCAGGAAGTAGTCGATGAATTCAGCGCTGCCCGGCTCGATGCCACGGCCCCACTGGATTTCGTCGGCGCGCTTGAAGGTGTTGTTGATGCGGCGAACCATGGTGGGCACCGAGTCGTAGGCGTAGAGCGACTGGTCGGGGTACATGGTTTCCGAGGTGTTGCCGTCGGCGGCGACTTGCCAGCCCGAGAGGTACACGGCTTCCAGGCCGGCCTTGGCCTGTTGCATGGCCTGGCCGGCGGAGATGGCGCCGAAGGCGTTGACGTAGCCCTTCTTGGCGCCGCCGTTGACCTTGTCCCACAGTTTCTCGGCACCGCGCTTGGCCAGCGTGTGCTCCACCTGCATGCTGCCGCGCAGGCGCACGACGTCGGCGGCGCTGTAGCCACGCTTCACACCTTTCCAGCGCGGGTTGGTCGCCCAGTCTTTTTCCAGGGCTTCGATCTGTTGGGCGCGGCTCAGTTGCTCGGTCAGGGATTGCGGCATTTGAATACTCCGTGAGGTTGATGGATCGGGGCGGCTGGCTTGCATGCAAACGCGGTGCCGTTGAGAAGACTTTAAGTCTTATAGAAGAGTTTTGGAAGCTCTTATGTCTTATATAAGAGAAAAAATTTCTTGTTGTTTTTCAACGTACTTTTCTTCAAATTTCTCAATGTAGAAATCCGTTTCTTGCATTGAGAAATTTTCTTGCGCCGCAACATTTTGTGTTTTCATATTGCAAAACAAACATCTCTCATCCCGGAATACCCTGAAACGCTTCAGGCATGATGCGACCCACTTTCGTGCACACCCGTCAAAAACCGTGACTTCCCCGAACCGTTGGTGGGCCTATGCGTGCCTGGCCTTGAGCATGTCGCTGGTGGGCAGCTATGTGGCCCTCTCCAAGCCCCTGGTGCTGGTGTTCCCTGTGTTCCTGCTGGCCTGGCTGCGCTTTGGCATCGGCGGCCTGGCGATGTGGAACTGGTTGAAGAAGCCGGCCGACGAACCGCCGATGTCGCCGCGCACGCGCGGCCTGCTGTTCCTCGAATCGTTCCTGGGCAACTTCCTGTTCTCCATCTGCATGCTGTTCGGCGTGAGCCTGACCACCGCCGTGGCCGCGGGCGTGGTGATGTCGTCGATCCCTGCGGTGGTGGCCTTGCTGAGCTGGCTGTTCCTGCGCGAGCGCATCGGCTGGCGCAGCGCGGCCGGCATTGCCTGCGCGGCGCTGGGCATCGGCCTGTTCTCATTGCAGAAGGTGGACGCCGGCGCGGTGGTGGCCGACACCAGCGGCCCGTTCGGCATCAGCAAGGCGCTGCTGGGCAACCTGCTGGTGTTCGCCGCCGTGGTGTGCGAGGCCTCTTACGTGGTGATCGGCAAGCACCTCACCGAGGGCCTGGGGCCCAAGCGCATTTCGGCCATCATCAACCTCTGGGGTTTCGCGCTGGTCACGCCGTTCGGCCTGTGGGCGGCGTGGACGTTCGACTTCTCCACCGTCGCCCTGCCCGTCTGGGGTCTGCTGGTGTTCTACGCGCTGGCCGCGAGCGTGTGGACGGTGTGGCTGTGGATGACCGGGCTCAAGACGGTGCCCGCTTCGCAGGCCGGTGTGTTCACCGTGATGCTGCCGATCAGCGCGGCGGCCATCGGCGTGTTGTTCATGGGCGAGCGGCTGTCGCTCTTGCAGGGCGTGGCGTTCGGCATCGCCCTGCTCGGCCTGGTGCTGGCCACCCTGCCCGGCCGCGCCGCGCCCAAGGCCTGAGCGTTTTTCAGAGGCACCAGAGGCCGGTGGGCTGGGTGATGCCCATCCACAGCGCCCAGCCCGAAGTGACGGCCAGGGCCAGCCCGGCCAGGCGGATGCCCCAACCACCCGAACGCGCGCCGCGCAGGCGCAGCAGCAGCCACGGCCCGGCGGTGAGCGAGACCGAGGTGCCGATGGAGAACAGGGCCATGATGGCCGCGCCTTCCAGCGCGTTGGCCGAGAGCGAAGCCACCAGCAGCGCCGAGTACAGCAGGCCACAGGGCATGAGCGCCCAGGCCACGCCCAGCACCATGGGCGCGCGCGGCCCCAGTTTCACCATGGCGGGCCGGGCGCGGCGCCACACCTGCTGCCCGAGGTTCTCGATCCAGGCCGGTTGGCGCGCGCGCCAGAGCAGCGCCGCGCCCAGGAGCAGCGCGGCCACATGGAACATGGTCCACACCGGCCGCAGCACCGCGGTGTTCGTGCCCAACCAGGCCAGGCCCTGCACCGAGCCGGCCGCGAAGGCGCCGAACAGCGCGTAACCCAGCATGCGGCTGGCCTGAAAACCCAGCAGGGCCTGCGTGCTGCGCGCACCGGCCGCGCGGCCGATGCCGGCGCAGGCCGCGCCGCACATGGCCACGCAGTGCGGGCCGCCCACCAGGCCCATGAAGAGCGCCGTGATCGCCATGGAGGTTTGCATGGTGGGCGCCCAGGCCGGCCTCAGATGATGCGCGAGAAGCGCGCGCGGTCAAGGTCGACCTGCAGGTTCTTGTCGAATACCATGGCGATGGCGCGCACCAGGAACCAACCGGCCTCGGTGACCTGGATGCCGGTCGGGCTCAGGCACACCAGGCCCTCGGCGGCCAGGCCTTCGAGCACCTCGAGTTCGCGCGCGAAGTGGCTCTTGAAGCTGATCAGGTGGCCGAGTTCGATCGACTCGAACTGCACCTCGCCCTGGCACATGAGCGCCATGATCACGGCGCGGCGCAAGAGGTCGTCGCGCGTGAGCGCGAGCCCGCGCACGATGGGCAGCCGGCCCTGGTCGAGCAGGTCGCGGTATTCCTCCAGCGTCTTGGCGTTCTGGCTGTACGTGGCACCGATGCGCCCGATGGCGGACACGCCGAGCGCGATCAGGTCGCAGTCGGGCTGCGTGCTGTAGCCCTGGAAGTTGCGGTGCAGGCGCCCCTGGCGCTTGGCGACCGCGAGCGCGTCGTTGGGCAGCGCGAAGTGGTCCATGCCCACGTAGACATAGCCGGCGTCGATCAGCGCATCGAGCGACATCGACAGCATGCCGAGCTTGTCGCCCGCGCTGGGCAGCTCGGCCGCCGAGATGCGCCGCTGCGGTTTGAAGCGCGACGGCAGGTGGGCGTAGGCGTAGAGCGCGATGCGGTCGGGCCGCAGTTCGTTCACCTGCGCCAGCGTGCGCGCGAAGGACGCGGGGGTCTGCAGCGGCAGGCCGTAGATCAGGTCCACGTTGACCGACTCGAAGCCGATGCGCCGCGCCGCGGCCACCAGCGCGAACACCTGCTCGGCGGGCTGCACGCGGTGCACGGCCTTCTGCACCGCGGGGTCGAAGTCCTGCACGCCGAAGCTCAGGCGGTTGAAGCCCAGGCGGGCCAGGGTCTTCAGGCGGTCCTCGGTCACGGTGCGCGGGTCCACCTCCACCGAGTACTCGCCGCCGGGCGCCAGCGTGAAGTGGCGCCGCAGCATGGCCATGAGTTCTTCGAGCTCGGCATCGGAGAGGAAGGTGGGTGTGCCGCCGCCCAGGTGCAGTTGCGACACGCTGTGGCCCTGGCCCAGGTGCGCCACCTGCAGCTCCACCTCGCGCGCCAGGTAGCGCAGGTACTCGGCCGCGCGCGAATGGTGTTTGGTGATGACCTTGTTGCAGGCGCAGTAGTAGCAGACCGATTCGCAGAACGGGATGTGCACGTACAGGGACAGCGGCAGGGCCATCGAGCCCGCGCGGCGCTGTTGCAGCGCCTGGATGTAGTCGTTTTCGGTGAACGCCTCCACGAACCGGTCGGCGGTGGGGTAAGAGGTGTAGCGCGGCCCCGGCACGTCAAAACGCTTCAGCAGCTCCTCGGAAATGGCGTGGCTCAAGATCGAATCTCCATCAAGGCCCTCACTGTGCGACAGAGTGTCTGGAATTCCCTTGATCCTGGTCAAAAGGTGGTGAACTGATCCGATGCCGGGGCGTGAAGTCGACACCGTGGGGGGTATGCTGTAACCTTTTGCGAATCCGGACTTTTCTAATGGACGCTCAAAGCATCAAAGTCGCCTGCTCGAGCTGCAACCTGCGCGAGCTGTGCTTGCCCATGGGCTTGAACCCCGACGAGATGGACAAGCTGGACAAGGTGATCTCCAAGCGCCGCCGCATCAAGCGCGGCACGGCGCTGTTCAGCGTGGGGGACAAGTTCACGTCGCTGTACGCCGTGCGCTCGGGCTTCTTCAAGACCTGCGTGACCACGGCGGACGGCCGCGATCAGGTGACCGGCTTCCAGATGACGGGCGAGATCATCGGCCTGGACGGCATCGTGAGCGACCACCACTCCTGCAACGCGGTGGCGCTGGAAGATGCCGAGGTCTGCGTGATGCCGTTCGACCAGGTCGAAGAGCTCTCGCGCGAATTCACCACCCTGCAGCACCACGTGCACAAGATCATGAGCCGCGAGATCGTGCGCGACCACGGTGTGATGCTGCTGCTGGGCAGCATGCGCGCCGAAGAGCGCCTGGCGGCCTTCCTGCTCAACCTGGTGCAGCGCCTGCATGCGCGCGGCTTCTCGCAGTCCGAGCTGGTGCTGCGCATGACGCGCGAAGAGATCGGCAGCTACCTCGGCATGAAGCTCGAGACGGTGAGCCGCACCTTCTCCAAGTTCGTGGAGGACGGCATCATCGATGTGAAGCAGCGCTACGTGCACATCAAGAACACCGACGGCCTGCGCCGCATCGTCAATCCTCAGACTTGCGGATGACGAGCAGCGCGGTCAGCGCGCTCGACACCGCCGTCACCCCCCAGAAGACGAAGAAGGCCACGGTGTAGACCGCCTGGCGCGACCAGTCCAGCGGCTGGCCGAACCAGTGCAGGTCGCCCGGGTCCACCATCGCGAAGACCAGCATCTCCAGCACCGCCGCGAGCAGGAAAGCCGGCCAGGCGATGCCCATCCAGTGGCGCGCCTGCACCTCAGCGCTCCGGTTGAGGCACCACCGGCGAAGCCGCGTGGTTGCGCGCCTGGTGCGCGGGCTGCAGCTTGATCAGCGCCTCGGCCTTGGCCTGCCCTTCCAGCGCCAGCGCGGCTTCGCGGTCGCGTTCGAACACGGCCTTGTCGAGCACCGGGTCGGCGTTGTGGACGGCGATGAAGGCGGTGATGAGGCTGGCCACCACCACCACCAGCGGGCCGCCCACCACCAGCCACATGTGTGGCACGCGCCACCAGGACACCGGCGGCACGGGGGCCGCCACGGCGGGAGAGCTGGATGGGTTCATGAGAGAGCTCCTTCGGGAAGATGGATCGGATCAACGCGGCACGAGGAAGGCCGCCTTTTCGGAGACGTGGATCGATTCGTCGCCGATGGCGCGGATGTCGAAATGGATGGGGTGCGAACCGGGGCTGGCGGCATCGGGCGGGATCTGCACCCGCACCGCCACCGCGCGCACCTCGGTGGAGAGCACCTCCACCTCGGCGCTGGAATCCAGTGCGATGCCGGGCAGGCCGGAGACACCGATGGCGTAGCGCTGCGGCGACTCGGTGGCGTTCATGATCTGCAGGCGGAACACGTTCTCGATGCGCCCCTGCTCCACCATGCGGGCCAGGGCGCCGCGGTCGCGGATCACGTCCACCTTGAGTGGCGTGCGCATGTAAAGGCTCAGTCCCACGGCCAGGGTGATGGCGCCGAGGATCGCGGTGTAGATCAGCACGCGCGGGCGCAAGGCGCGCCGCAGCATCTGCCGCGTGGTCCAGCCGTTGTCCAGGCCGTTCTCGGTGGAGAAGCGGATCAGCCCGCGCGGGTAGCCCACCTTGTCCATCACGTCGTCGCACACGTCGATGCAGGCCGCGCAGCCGATGCAGTCGGACTGCAGGCCGTTGCGGATGTCGATGCCGGTGGGGCACACCTGCACGCACAGCGTGCAGTCCACGCACGAGCCCAGCCCCAGTGCCTTGGGGTCGGCCTTCTTCGAGCGCGGGCCGCGCGGCTCGCCGCGCCGTGTGTCGTAGGTGACGATCATGGTGTCCCGGTCGAACATCGCGCTCTGGAAGCGCGCGTAGGGGCACATGTACTTGCAGACCTGCTCGCGCAGGAAGCCGGCGTTGCCGTAGGTGGCGAAGCCGTAGAAGAAGATCCAGAACAGCTGCCAGGGCCCGAGCGCGGCGGCCACCGAGAGCGCGCCCAGCTCTCGGATGGGCGTGAAGTAGCCGACGAAGGTGAAGCCGGTCCAGAGCGAGAAGGCGATCCACAGCGCGTGCTTGAGCGAGCGCTTGCCCAGCTTGCTGGCGGACAGGGCGGACTGGTCCAGCCGCAGGCGGGCCGAGCGGTCGCCCTCCACCTTCTTCTCGATCCACAGGAAGATTTCGGTGTAGACCGTCTGCGGGCAGGCGAAGCCGCACCACAGGCGGCCGGCCACAGCAGTGAACAGGAACAGCGCGAAGGCGCAGATGACCAGCAGGCCGGTGAGGTAGATGAAGTCCTGCGGATAGAGCACCAGCCCGAAGATGTAGAAGCGGCGCGCCTCCAGGTCGAACAGCACGGCCTGGCGCGCGTTCCACTCCAGCCAGGGCAGCCCGTAGAACACGAGCTGCGTGATCCAGACCATGACCCAGCGCCAGTTGGCGAACAGGCCCTGGACCGATCTCGGCTGGATCTTCTCGCGCGCGGCGTACAGGGACACCATCGTCTCGTCATCGACGGGGACGATGGGAATGGGGGCTCTGGGCTTGCTGGACGGACTGGTCACGTGGTGCAGATCGATCAGTTGCCGGCCGCTGCCGCCGCGCCGCCCTTGTTGGACAGGCCCCAGACGTAGGCGCTCAGCACATGGATCTGGTCCGCGTTGAGCTTGCCGGCCTGTGCCGGCATCTGGTTGTTGAAGCCCTTGGTGATGGCGCGCACCACGGCGTCTTCACCCCAGCCGTGCAGCCAGGTGTTGTCGCTGAGGTTGGGCGCGCCCATGGCGGTGTTGCCTTTGCCGTCCGCACCGTGGCAGGCGGCACAGGCCGCAAAGCCGGCGCGGCCCAGCGCGGCGCGCACCGAGTCGTGCGGGCTGCCCGAGAGGCTGAGCACGAAGTGGGCGACGTTGCGCACGTCGTCCGGCGTGCCGACGGCGGCGGCCATGGGCGGCATGACGCCGTTGCGGCCCTGGGTGATGGTGGCCTTGATCGCCTCGGGCTCACCGCCCCAGAGCCAGTCGCGGTCGGTCAGGTTGGGGAAGCTGCGCGCGCCGCGCGCGTCCGAGCCGTGGCACTGGGCGCAGTTGTTCATGAACAGGCGCTCGCCGATGGCCATGGCCGAGGCATCGCCCGCGAGCTGTTGCGGCGTCATGCCATTGAACTGCGCGTAGATCGGTGCGATGGCCTTCTCGACCTTGGCCACCTCGGCCTTGTGCTGGCCGTCGGACGACCAGCCCAGCAGGCCCTGGTACTTGCCGAAGGTCGGGTACAACAGGCCGTAGGCGATCGAGAACACGCAGGTGATGATGAAGAGGTAGACCCACCACTTGGGCAGGGGGTTGTTCATCTCGCGCAGGTCGCCGTCCCACACGTGGCCGGTGGTGTTGTCGGCCGTGGCCTTGACCTTGGTGGTGCCGCTGATCCAGAGCAGGACCAGGCACGCGATGATGCTGACCACGGTCAGCACGGCCACGTACCAGTTCCAGAATTCGCTGGTGAAGTCGCTCATGACGGTTCTTTCGTGCTGTCGGTGGTGGCTTCGTCCTGGAACGGCAGCATCGCTGCCTCGTCGAAGCGGGACTGGTTGCGCCGGGCCCAGGCCCAGGCCACGATGCCCAGGAAGGTCATCAGGCTGATCACGGTGACGGCGCTGCGCAGGTCATTGATGTCCATGTGATGTTCTCCTTGGCACTCACTTGATGGCGGTGCCCAACACCTGCAGGTAGGCGATGAGGGCTTCCATCTCGGTCTTGCCCTTCACGTCGGCCTGGGATGCGGCGATCTCTTCGTCGGTGTAGGGCGCGCCCAGGGTGCGCAGCACTTCCATGCGCTTGGGCAGGCCGGCCTCGTTCACGGTCTTCTTCTCCAGCCAGGGGTAAGCCGGCATGTTGGACTCGGGCACGAGGTCACGCGGGTTGTTCAGGTGGATGCGGTGCCATTCGTCGCTGTAGCGCCCGCCCACGCGCGCCAGGTCGGGGCCGGTGCGCTTGCTGCCCCACTGGAAGGGCCGGTCGTAGACGAATTCGCCGGCCACCGAGTAGTGGCCGTAGCGCAGCGTCTCGGCCTGGAAGGGGCGGATCATCTGCGAGTGGCAGTTGTAGCAACCCTCGCGCACATACACGTCGCGCCCGGCGATCTGCAGCGCGCTGTAGGGCTTGAGACCCTCCACCGGCTGGGTGGTGGACTTCTGGAAGAACAGCGGAACGATCTCGACCAGACCACCGACCGCGATCACCAGCACGATGAGCACGATCATCAGGAAGTTGTTGGTCTCGATCCGCTCGTGGGTGAAACCCTGGGGCTTGTTGTTGTCGGCCATGTTTGTGGCTCCTCAGGCGTGGGCGGGGTTGAGAGCGGGTATGCGGACGTCTTCCACGCGGCCGTTGCGCGCGGTCATCACCGTGTTCCACAGCATCACGCCCATGCCGGCCAGGTAGAGCACGCCACCGAGCAGGCGGATGACGTAGAACGGGAAGGTGGCCTTGACCGATTCGACGAAGGTGTAGGTCAGGCTGCCGTCGGGGTTGACGGCGCGCCACATCAGGCCCTGCATCACACCGGCGATCCACATCGCGGCGATGTAGAGCACGATGCCCAGGGTGGCGATCCAGAAGTGCAGCTCGATGGCGGGCACCGAGTACATCTTCTTCTGGCCGTACAGGCGCGGAATCAGGTAGTACATGGAACCCATGGTCACCAGGCCCACCCAGCCGAGCGCGCCGGAGTGCACGTGGCCCACGGTCCAGTCGGTGTAGTGCGAGAGCGCGTTGACCGTCTTGATCGACATCATCGGCCCCTCGAAGGTCGACATGCCGTAGAACGAGAGCGAGACGATCAGGAAGCGCAGGATGGGGTCGTCGCGCAGTTTGTGCCAGGCGCCCGAGAGCGTCATGATGCCGTTGATCATGCCGCCCCAGCTCGGCGCGAGCAGGATGAGCGAGAACACCATGCCCACCGATTGCGTCCAGTCCGGCAGCGCGGTGTAGTGCAGGTGGTGCGGGCCGGCCCACATGTAGGTGAAGATCAGCGCCCAGAAGTGCACGATGGACAGGCGGTACGAGTACACCGGGCGCTCGGCCTGCTTCGGAATGAAGTAATACATCATCCCGAGGAAGCCGGCGGTGAGGAAGAAGCCCACGGCGTTGTGGCCGTACCACCACTGCACCATCGCGTCCTGCACGCCGGCGTAGGCCGAGTAGCTCTTGAAGAGGTCCACCGGCAGCGCGGCGCTGTTGACGATGTGCAGCACCGCCACGGCCAGGATGAAGGCGCCGAAGAACCAGTTGGCCACGTAGATGTGGCGCACCTTGCGCAGGCCGATGGTGCCGAAGAACACGATGGCGTAGGCCACCCACACGAGGGTGATGAGCACGTCGATCGGCCACTCCAGTTCGGCGTATTCCTTGCCCGAGGTCATGCCCATGGGCAGCGAGACCACGGCCAGCAGGATCACGGCCTGCCAGCCCCAGAAGGTGAAGGCGGCGAGCTGCTCGCCGAACAGCCGCACCTGGCAGGTGCGCTGCACCACGTAGTAGCTGGCGGCGAACAGGCCGCAACCGCCGAAGGCGAAGATCACCGCGTTGGTGTGCAGCGGCCGCAGGCGGCCGTAGGACAGCCACTCGACGCCCAGGTTGAGCGCTGGCCAGGTCAGCTGCGCGGCGATGATCACGCCCACCAGCATCCCCACCACGCCCCAGACCACCGTCATGATGGCGAACTGCCGAACGACTTTGTCGTTGTAGACCGCCGACTGGCTGGTCCTGTTGGTCACGGACATACACATACTCCTTGCCAATGTCACTGCCGACAGTGTGCGCAGGGAGTTCCTGTTTGGCCTTGACCTAGGTCAAGCGCGCCCTCAATCGCCCTTGAGGATGCGCTCGCCTTCGCGTTCGATGTTGTCGAACTGCCCCGCCTGGAGCGCCCACCAGAACACGCCGATGATGCCGAACACGAGCAGCACGGACAGCGGGATCAGCAGGTAGAGGATGTCCATCGAATGCCTTCAGTGCCGCGCCAGGCGCAGGGCGTTGCCGATCACCAGCAGCGAACTCGCCGCCATGCCCAGGCCGGCCAGCCAGGGCGGCATGTAGCCGGCCAGCGCGAGCGGCACGCTGACCACGTTGTAGGCCGCGGCCCAGGCCAGGTTCTGCCGCACGGTGCGCAGCGTGGCGCGCGCCTGCGTGAGGGTGTTGACCACGTCCATGACCTGGCCCCCCTGCACGATGAAGTCCGACTGCGACTGCGCCAGCGGTGCCGCGTGGCCGAGCGCGAAGGAGGTGTCGGCGCGCGCGAGCACGGGCCCGTCGTTGAGACCGTCGCCCACCATCGCCACCTTCAGGCCGCGCGCCTGCAGCGCCGCGATCTCGGCCAGCTTCTGCTCGGGCGAGGCGCCCGCGATCACGTGGTCCACGCCCACCACCTGGGCCACCTGCCGCGCGGCGGTCTCGCGGTCGCCCGACAGCAGCCAGGTGCGCACACCGAGCGCGCGCAGCGCGGCCACGGCGGCCACCGCGTCGTCGCGCAAACTTTCCTGCAGAACAAAGTTCGCGATCCAGCCGCGGGCGTCGCTCAGGTGAACGGCAGGCAGGTGCTCACCGGCCACCGATGGCGGGAGGCCGCAGTACCCGGCCGAGCCCAGGCGCACCCAGCTTCCGTCGGGCCGCAAGGCCTGCATGCCCTGCCCTGCCCGCTCGGTATGCCCTGCCAGTGGAGCCAGGTCGGGCTGGCGCGCCATGGCCTCGCGCGCGATCATCCGGGACACGGGGTGCAGCGAGCCTTCGGCGAGGGCGCCCGCCAGCGCCCACGCGTCCGAGAGGCTTGCACCTTCCCGGAGGGTGACCTTCTGCAGCGCCAGGCGGTCGTGCGTGAGCGTGCCGGTCTTGTCGAACACCACGGCGTCGATGCCCGCCAGCGCCTCGAAGGCCTGCAGCCGGCGCACCAGCACGCCGCGCCGCGCCAGCGCGCCGGCCGAGGCCAGCATGGCCGTCGGCGTGGCCAGCGACAGCGCGCAGGGGCAGGTGACGATGAGCACGGCCACCGCCACCGCGAGGGCCTGCGTGTGGTCGATCTGCCACCAGTAGAAGCCGGCCACGGTGGCCGCGAGCAGCACGAAGACGAGGAAAGGCGCCGCGACGCGGTCGGCCAGCACGGCCAGGCGGGGCTTCTCGGTCGAGGCCCGCTCCATCAGCTGGACGATCTGCGCGAAGCGCGTGTCGGCGCCGAGGCGGTCGATGCGCACCCGCACCGGGCCGCCGAGGTTGAAGCTGCCGGCCACCACGCCCTGCCCTGCCTGGAGCGACACCGGGTGCGACTCGCCGGTCAGCAGGGCCTCGTCCACCATGGCCAGGCCATCGAGCAATTCACCGTCGGCCGGGAAGGCCTGGCCGGCCTGCACGCGCACGGTGTCGCCCACGCGCAGGCGGCGCAGCGAGACGGACTCATAGCCGCCGTCGGGCTTCTGCCGCTCGCAGACCTCGGGCAGGCGGTTCATGAGGCCGTCGAGCGCGCCGGCCGTGCGGTCGCGCGCCTTGTGCTCCAGGTAGCGCCCGCCCAGCAGGAAGAACACGAACATGGTCAGCGAGTCGAACCAGACCTCGGCGCCCCAGGGGCCGGTGGGGTCGAAGGTGGCGGCCGAGCTGACGAGGAAGGTGACGAGGATGCCGATGGACACCGGCGTGTCCATGCCCACGCGGCCGTGCTTCAGGTCGCGCCAGGCGCTGGCGAAGAAGGGGCCGCTGGCGAAGAACACCACGGGCAGGCTGATCACCCAGCTGGCCCAGCGCAGCAGCTGGGTGATGTCGGGCGGG
Organism: Hydrogenophaga sp. GW823-FHT04C09; assembly: GCF_058796355.1. Classification (NCBI taxonomy): domain Bacteria; kingdom Pseudomonadati; phylum Pseudomonadota; class Betaproteobacteria; order Burkholderiales; family Comamonadaceae; genus Hydrogenophaga; species Hydrogenophaga sp. GW823-FHT04C09. Next base: position 13,962 of record NZ_JBXAIO010000016.1, read on the forward strand.
ATCTCGCCGGGCGCGGTCACGTACGCGGGCCACGCGTACATCATCACCTGCATCATGCAGAAGCCGGCCACGAAGAGGCGCCACAGCGCCTGGCGGGTTTCGCGCAGGCGTTCGCTGACCGAGAGCGCGTGCTGCATGGGCAGCAGGCGGTAGCCGGTGTCGCCCAGCGCGCGGGCCAGGCTGGAGAGGCGCGTGCGCGTCGGGTCCCAGCGCAGCGTGAGGCGCCGCGTGGCGGCGTGCACCTGGGCGCGCTGCACGCCGGGCAGGTGCTGCAGCACCGACTCGACCGTGTCGGCGCAGGCGGCGCAGTACATGCCCTGCACCACCAGCACGGATTCGGCACCGGCGCCCTCGCCATCGGGCGCGAGGGCGCGCGTGAAGGTCTCCTGTTCGACGGGGTCGTCCAGGACGGCGAAGTCGTCGGTGACCGTGAGGGAGCCGCGGTGGGTGCCCAGCCAGTCGGCGCGCGGTGGCCATGGCGTGGCCTCGCCTGCCGCAGGGGGCGGGACGGCGGGCGCGGGAGGGGCAGGCACGTGGCTTGCCACGAGCGCGGAGGCGGCCGGGTTCATGGTGGGAGCGTATTCCACGCCGTGCTTCGGGCCATTGACATAGGTCAACACCTGAGGCCCCTGCTTTGTTACCCTGAGGGTTCCGAGTTCAACCACACAAGGAGATCAACAATGTACAAGCGAATTCTCGTGGCGACCGATGGTTCGAAGCTGTCGCAGAAGGCGGTGGAGCATGGTCTGAATCTGGCCGATCTGACGGGTGCCGAGGTGGTGGCGCTCAAGGTGATTCCGCGTTACCCGCAAACCTATTTCGAGGGTGGTGTGGCGTTGGCGGCGGCCGAGGTGGCCCGCATCGAGAAACAATGGCAGGAAGAGGCGCTGGTGGCGGTGAATGCGGTGAAGTCGGCCGGGCAGTTGCGTGAGGTGAAGGTGAAGCCGGTGACGGTGAAGTCCGATCTGGTGGCCGAGGCGATCATCGCGGCGGCCAAGCGCAACAAGTGCGACCTGATCGTGATGGCTTCGCATGGGCGTCGGGGCATCAAGCGTCTTTTGCTGGGCAGTGAGACGCAGCAGGTGCTGACGCATTCGCACATTCCTGTGCTTGTTCTGCGCTGACGTTTTTTTTGGGGTGATACCTCGCGGGAGTCAGGGGCAGTGGGCTCTGCTCCGCGGGTGTCCCCCGGCGGCTGGTGCCGCCTCCTCCTTTACCCCGCTGCGCAGAGCCCACTGCCCCTGACTCCGCAAAAGCATCCGCGTGCCAACGTTCCGAACCACCCGCAGGTCCTCGGGGGGGGGGGGGGGGGGGGGGGGGGGGGGGGGGGGGGGGGGGGGGGGGGGGGGGGGGGGGGGGGGGGGGGGGGGGG
>NZ_JBXAIO010000017.1:0-11203 GCF_058796355.1 Hydrogenophaga sp. GW823-FHT04C09
CGCCCCTCCATGACCTGGACCACGCCGCGCTGCACGAGGTCGGCGGGCGAGAGGTTCTCGATGCGCTCGCCGCGCAGCTCGATGCTGCCCTTGGTGACCTCGCCGCGCTCGCCCTTGAGCAGGTTGGAGATGGCGCGCAGCGTGGTGGTCTTGCCCGCGCCGTTGCCGCCCAGGATGGCCGCGATCTGGCCCTGGGGCACCTGCAGCGAGACGCCCTTGAGCACCAGGATGACGTGGTTGTAGATGACCTCGATGCCGTTGACGTTGAGAACGGTGTTGGGCGTGTTCATGGAGATTCCGATTCCTTGGGGACCATTTGCCAGGGCGGCGCGCCACCCTGGCAAATGGCGGCTGGAAAAACCAGCCGCAGGAACGAACCACCACCGCAGCGCGTGCCCCATCCAGGGACACCGAGGGTCCGGCTCTGCCGGCCCCAGGTGTCGCCCCCTGGAGGGGGGCGCGCGCAGCGCGGCGGGGGTGGATCAGGACTGGCAGTCAGCTGGCGTGCGGCGCGTCAGCTTCTTCTCCGCTGCGTACTTGTCGCCGGCTGCCTTGATCATGGGATTGAGCAACGCGGGATCCGCATGCAGCCACTCCGAGCTCACCTCCCACTTGGAGCCGTTCCACGTGTAGGCGCGCGCCGCCGAGGGGCCCATGTGGTCCTTGCAGCTGGTGGACAGCGGTTGCATCACATCCGCGATGCCGAGTTCCGCCAGGCGCTTGTCGTTGATCTGCAGGTTCTCGTACCCCCATCGAGCCTGGGCCGGCGTCATCACCTGCCCCTTGCCAAACTTCTCCTGCGCCCGGCGCACGCCTTCCACCGCCACCATGGCGTTCATCAGACCGCGCATGTACAGGGCTTCGCCGACCTCTTCCTTCGGACCCGAGCCCTGGCCCTTGGCGTGCAGCTTCTCGCGCACCTCCTTGGCAATGGCAGAGTCAAACCCCGGGCCGGGCAGCACGAGCACCGCGCTGTAGCCTGCGGCGCCTGCCACTTCCTTCACGTCGGAGTCGGAGCCGGACGGCCAGACACCGACCACATGGTCCCGCGGGAAGCCGGTGGACTGCGCCTCCTTCAGGGCGGTGGAGTTCATCACGCCCCAACCCCAGAGCAGCACGAAGTCCGGGCGCGCGCGGCGGATCTGCAACCAGGCGGCCTTCTGGTCCACACCGGGATGCGACACCGGAATGGCCGTCAATTCGAAGTCGTGTTTCTTGGCGCGCGCGGTCACCACGGGAATGGCTTCCTTGCCATAGGGGCTGTCGTGGTACAGCAAGGCGATCTTCTTGCCCTTGAGCTTGTCGACCCCACCCAGCTTCTGCGCCACATACTGGACCTGCGTGTCCGCCGAGGCCCAGTGGCTGCCGCCAATCGGGAAGCTCCACTTGAAGACCTCGCCGTCGGCGCTCTCGCTCAGTCCGTAGGCCGGCGTCAGGATCGGAATGCCATCGGCCATGCCGCGCTCCGTCAGGGCCAGCGTGATGCCCGTGGACATGGTCTGGAACACCGTGGCGCCGCCGTTCTTGCCCTTCATGCGCTCGTAACACTCCACGCCCCGGTCGGTGGCGTAACCGGTTTCGCATTCTTCCCAGGCGATGCGCACGCCGTTGATGCCGCCCTTGAGGTTGGCCAGTTTGAAGTAGTCGACAAAACCGTTCGCCCAAGGCGATCCGCTGGGCGCATACGGGCCGGTGCGGAAAGTGAGCAAAGGGAAATACTGTTGTTTGTCTTGGGCGATGGCGTTGGTGGACATGCTCGGGGCGAGCAGGGCCAGCACCGTCGCGAAAGTCGCGCAGGTTTTCTTCATGGTGTCTCCAGATGTTGTGTAGGTTTTCGCGTGGCCGGGTTCGTGACCCCTTAGGGAGTCAGTGAGGAAATGGCCAGATCCTCAACTTTTGCTTTCCGAGTGACCAGAGCTTGCCGAGCCCGTGGGGCTCGACGATCAGGAACCAGACGATCAAGGCCCCGAACACCATGAACTCCGCGTGCGACACCGCGACCGTGGAGATTTCGACGCCCACCAGCGCCCCGAGGGCGGGAAGAACCTGGTTGAGAACGATGGGCAGCACGACGATGAAGGCCGCGCCGAAGAAGCTGCCCACGATGGAACCCAGGCCGCCGATGATCACCATGAACAGCAGGCGGAACGAGACATCCACAGAGAAGGCCGCGGGCTCCCAGGCGCTCAGGTGCACGAAGGCCCAGAGCGCGCCGGCCACGCCGATGATGAAGCTGCTCACCGCGAAGGCGCTGAGCTTGGCGTACATCGGGCGGATGCCGATCACGGCGGCGGCCACGTCCATGTCGCGGATCGCCATCCACTCGCGGCCGATGGCGCTGCGCACCAGGTTCTTGGCCAGCAGCGCGATGACCGCCAGCACCGCCAGGCAGAACAGGTACTTGCCCGCGGCGCTGTCCAGCGACAGGCCGAACACCTGCAGGTTGGAGACCGAGACGGAACCCGAGGGCGTGTCCAGCGTGAACCACTTGATGCGCAGGAACATCCAGTCGGCGAAGAACTGCGCGGCCAGCGTGGCCACCGCGAGGTACAGGCCGCGCACGCGCAGGCTCGGCAGGCCGAACAGGATGCCGAAGGCCATCGCACACAACCCACCCAGGATCAGCGCCGGGACCAACGGCATGCCGGGCACGCGCACGAAGAAGTTGTAGGCGCCGTAGGCCCCCACGGCCATGAAGGCGCCCGAGCCCAGCGAGATCTGGCCGCAGTAGCCCACCAGGATGTTCACCCCCAGCGCCGCGAGCGACATGATCAGAAAGGGGATCAGGATGGCGCGCAGCAGGTACTCGTCCGCCAGCAGCGGGACGCCGATGAAAGCGAATGCGATGAGGCCCCAGATCAGCCAGCGGTCCTGCGCGATCGGGAAGATCTGCTGGTCGGCGCGGTAGGTGGTCTTGAATTGACCGTTTTCACGATAGAACATGGCGGGCTTTCTCAGACTCGATCAATGATCTTTTCGCCGAACAGGCCCTGGGGCCGGAACAGCAGGAACACCAGCGCCAGCACATAGGCGAACCAGATCTCGATGCCGCCGCCCACGAACGGCCCGAGGTAGACCTCGGAGAGCTTCTCGCCCACACCGATGATCAAGCCGCCGATGATGGCGCCGGGCACCGAGGTGAGGCCGCCCAGGATCACCACCGGCAGCGCGCGCAGCGCGACCGTGGTGAGCGAGAACTGCACACCCAGCTTGGAGCCCCAGATGATTCCGGCCACCAGCGCGGTGATGCCCGCGACGAACCAGACGATGACCCAGATGCGGTTGAGCGGGATGCCGATGGACTGCGCGGCCTGGTGGTCGTCGGCCACGGCGCGCAGCGCCCGGCCGGTGGCTGTCTTCTGGAAGAACAGCGACAGCGCGGCGACCAGCAAGGCGGCCACGCAAGCCGCGTAGATGTCTTCCAGGTTGAGCAGCACCCCACCGTCGAACGTGCCTTCGAACAGGATCAGCGGATCCTTGGGCATGCCCACGTTGATCGGATAGATGTTCGAACCGAAGATCGTCTGGCCCAGGCCGTCGAGAAAGTAGCTGATGCCCAGCGTGGCCATCAACAGGGTCACGCCTTCCTGGTTCACCAGGTGGCGCAGCACCAGCCGCTCGATCAGCCAGGCCACGAGCCACATGAGCGCACCGGCGAGCACGAAGGCCGCCACGTTGGCCAGCACCCGGCTCTCGATGCCCAGCCAGATCGGAATCCACTCGGAGAAACGGGCCATGGCCAGGGCGGCGAAGAGCACCATGGCGCCCTGGGCGAAGTTGAAGACGCCCGAGGCCTTGAAGATCAGCACGAAGCCCAGCGCGACCAGCGAATACAGCATGCCGGCCATCAGGCCGCCCAGCAGCGCTTCAAGAAAAAATGCCATGGTCAATTCCGTTCGCGAGAAAAGGTCCGTCCAGGGGTGCCGTGGTCATCAATGACTCGTGCCGAGGTAGGCGCTGATGACCTCCTCGTTGCGGCGGACTTCCTCGGGGGTGCCGTCGCCGATCTTCTTGCCGTAGTCCAGCACCACCACGCGGTCGGAGATGTCCATCACCACGCCCATGTCGTGCTCGATCAGCACGATGGTGGTGCCGAACTCGTCGTTCACGTCCAGGATGAAGCGGCTCATGTCCTGCTTCTCCTCCAGGTTCATGCCCGCCATCGGCTCGTCCAGCAGCAGCACCTGCGGCTCCATGGCCAGCGCTCGGCCCAGGTCCACGCGCTTCTGCAACCCGTAGGGCAGCTGCCCCACCGGCGTCTTGCGGTAGGCCTGGATCTCCAGGAAGTCGATGATGTGTTCGACGAACTCGCGGTGCGCTTCTTCTTCCTTCTGCGCCCCTCCGATGCCGAAGGGGTTGCGGAAGGCCTGCGCGAGCAGCCCGCTCCTGATGCGCAGGTTGCGCCCGGTCATGAGGTTGTCGATCACGCTCATGCCCTTGAAGAGCGCCAGGTTCTGGAAGGTGCGCGCGATGCCCATCTCGGCCACCTGGCGGCTGTTCATGTGCCTGAAGGTGCGGCCGCGAAAGCTGATCGAGCCCTCCTGGGGCTGGTACACCCCGTTGATGCAGTTGAGCATGGAGCTCTTGCCCGCGCCGTTGGGCCCGATGATGGCGCGCACCTCGTGCTCGCGCACGTCAAAGCTGATGTCGGTCAGCGCCTTGACGCCGCCAAAGCGCAGGCTGATGTTCTGGACGTTGAGGACGACGTCGCCGATCTTCTTCTGTGTCATGGTCGGGTGTGGGGTGTTCGGGCTCGGGCGGCGGCTCAGGCTGCGGCCTTGACGGGGGTGAAGGTCTTCGCGTCGCTCAGCTTGAGCGTGGCGCTGACCGAGCCGGTGCGCCCGTCCTCGAACTTCACCTGCGTCTGGATGTACTGTTCGGCCTTGCCGCCGTACAGCGCCTCGACCAGCACGCCGTACTTCTCGGCGATGAAGCCGCGGCGCACCTTGTTGGTGCGGGTGAGCTCGCCGTCGTCGGCGTCCAGCTCCTTGTGCAGCACCAGGAAGCGGCTGATCTGGCTGCCCGCGAGCAGCTCGTCTCGGCTGAGGTCGGCGTTGACCTTCTCCACGCATTCGCGGATGAGTTCGTACACCTCGGGCTTCTGCGCCAGGTCGGTGTAGCCCGCGTAGGGCAGGTTGCGCCGCTCGGCCCAGTTGCCCACCGCCTCGAAGTCGATGTTGACCATCACGCAGACCCGCTCGCGCTGATCGCCGTAGGCCACGGCCTCCTTGATGTGGGAGAAGAACTTGAGCTTGTTCTCCACGTACTTGGGCGCGAACATGGCGCCGTCGTGCGCGCCGCCCTTCAGCCGCCCCACGTCCTTGACGCGGTCGATGATCTTCAGGTGCCCCGAGGCGTCGATGAAGCCCGCGTCGCTGGTGTGGTACCAGCCGTCGGCGGTGAGCACCTCGGCCGTGGCGGCCTCGTTCTTGTAGTAGCCCTTGAGCAGGCCGGGCGACTTGACCAGGATCTCGCCGGTCTCGGAGAGCTTGATCTCCACCCCCTCGCAGGGCACGCCCACGGTGTCGGCGCGGGCCTCGTGGTCGGGCTGCAGGCAGACGAACACGGCCGTCTCGGTGGAGCCGTAGAGCTGCTTCATGTTGATGCCGATGGAGCGGTAGAAGCTGAAGAGGTCGGGCCCGATGGCTTCGCCGGCGGTGTAGGCCACGCGCACGCGGCTCATGCCCAGGTTGTTGCGCAGCGGGCCGTAGACCAGCCAGTCGCCCAGGCGGTACTTGATCGAGTCGAGCAGGCCGATGGGTTTGCCGTCCATGCGGTCCGGGCCCACGCGGCGGGCCAGCGCCATGAAGCGGTGGAACATGCCGCGCTTGATCGCGCCGGCGTCTTCCATGCGGATCATCACGCTGGTGAGCAGGCCTTCGAAGATGCGTGGCGGCGCGAAGTAGTAGGTCGGGCCGACTTCCTTGAGGTCGATCGTGACCGTGGAGGCCGACTCCGGGCAGTTCACCACGTAGCCGGCCACCAGCCACTGCGCGTAGCTGAAGATGTTCTGCCCGATCCAGGCCGGGGGCAGGTAGGCCAGGATCTCGTCTTCGCGCGTGAGCTTGTCGAACCTGGCGCCCACGGTGGCGCGGTTGATGAGGGTCTGGTGGGTGTGCACCACGCCCTTGGGGTTGCCGGTGGTGCCGCTGGTGAAGAACATGGCGGCCACGTCCTCGGTGCGGCCCAGCTCCACCTGTTCGCGAAACAGCTGGGGGTGGGCCTTGGCGTGGGCCTGGCCGGCTTCGATGAGCGAGGCCATGCTGCGCAGGCCGGGCTGGTCGTAGTTGCGCAGGCCGCGCGGGTCGTCGTAGTAGAGGTGGCTGAGCTGCGGGCAGCGCTCGCGGATCTCCAGCATCTTGTCGACCTGCTCCTGGTCTTCCACCACGCAGAAGCGCACCTCGGCGTTGTTGATCGGGAAGATGCATTCGGCGGCCACCGCGTCCTGGTACAGCGGGATCGGGATCGCGCCCAGCGACTGCGCGGCCAGCATCGTGGCGTACAGGCGCGGGCGGTTGGCGCCGATGACCACCATGTGCTCGCCGCGCTGCAGGCCCGCCTGGTGCAGCCCGCAGGCCAGGCGCTCCACCAGCTCGGCCATGCCAGCCCACGTCGTCGTCTGCCAGATGCCGTATTCCTTCTCGCGCATCGCCGGCCGCTCACCGTGTTCGGCCGCCTGCGTCAGCAGCAATCGGGGGAAAGTCGTGTTCACAGCTTTTCTGCCTTGGCAACGGGGGGGCTTCGGAAACCGATCGCGGCGCGCTCGACATCGGCGCGCAGCGCGCCGTCTTGCTCCAGGGGCAGCACGCCCTTGCAATAGGTCCATTGCTCGGTGCTCACCGGGGCGCCCAGTTCAACGGCGTCCTTCAAGCGCAGCAGCGCCAGCCGCCTGTGCTTGAACTTGATGCTGCGGTCCAGCAGCGCCAGCGCGATCGCCTGGCTCTGCAGCTTGAGCGCGGGTGCGGCGTCCGTGCCGCTCCCCGCGCGCGCCAGGCGCTTGAGAGACCGCAGGCGCTGCCGTCCCCGGCCATGCAGTGGCGCTTCTGAAAGCACACCCATCACGCGCCCTCACCCATCGCCGCTTCGACGGACCGGTCCAGCACGTAGACCGTGCCATGCAGCAACGCGATGTGTTCGCCGTCGCGGGCCCGCGTGATCTTCACCTGATAGCTGCCGATCTTGCGCGAGCGAGAGACCTCGTGCGCATGCGCCACCAGCCATTCGCCTTCTTCGACCGCGGTGGAAATGCTGAGCTGGCCATCCACCAGGGTGGCGATCTTTCCGTACGAGTTGCAGGCCAGGCCCAGCGCCATGTCGCCCAGCGCGAAGAGCGCGCCGCCGTGGCAGCGGTCGTTGAAGTTCATGTGCTTGCGCATCACCTTCATGCGCAGCGTGGTGCTGCCCATCGATGCCGCCACGAGTTCGATGCCAAGCAGACGGGCCATGTTGTCGCCCTCGATGCACCGGGAGACCAGGTTGTAGGCCGACTTGGCGCCACCGGCCGCGTGGCGTCGGCCGCGCTCGCTTCGCGCATCCAGCCAGTCCACCAAGGCATCGGTGCCCTCTTCGCCGGGCGCGGACACGCGCATCACCTCCGGCGTCAGATCTTGTGAGCGCCGCAGCGTCAGCATGGCCAGCAGCTCGGATTCGGTCTTGCGGGCGTCGGGCAGATCGGCCTTGGTCACGACGAAGATGTCGGCGATTTCCAGCACACCGGCCTTGATCGCCTGCACATCGTCGCCCAGCCCGGGCGGGCACACCACGACGCGCGTGTCGGCAAAACGCGTGATTTCCACTTCCGATTGGCCGGCACCCACGGTTTCGACGATCACCACGTCATAGCCCGAGGCGTCGAACAGATCGATGACATCCCCCGCGGCCACCGACAGGCCGCCGAGATGGCCGCGCGATGCCAGCGAGCGGATGAAAACGCCCTCGTCGCTCTGGCGCTCGCCCATGCGGATGCGGTCGCCCAGGACCGCGCCGCCGGTGAACGGACTCGAGGGATCGATGGCCACGACGGCGACCGTCCTGCCCTTTTTTCTCAACCCCTTGATCAGCACCGACACCAGCGTGGACTTTCCACCACCGGGTGGCCCAGTGACACCGATGACGTGCGCCCGGCCCTGCGACGCCGCGACGGCGCGGCGCACCTCGACGGCCATCTCGCCGCCGTTTTCCAACGCGCTGATGGCTTGTGCAAGGGCGCGTCGATCGCCGCCCAGCGCCTTTTGAATGGACATGTTGCTCACGGCGCTCACACCACCGTCAGCGGTTGACCAAAGCCCAGTTCCTTGCGCAAGGTGCCGCAGATCTCGCCGTGGGTGGCACCGACTTCGGCGGCCGCCACCACGTGCTCGAAGACGTTGGACTTGGCCGTGTTGGCCGATTTGGCCAGGGCACCGATCGCCTTCTCGACGTCCGCGTTGGAGCGCGATTTCTTGAAGTCGGCCAGGCGCCCCAGGTACGACTGCATGCGCGCCGCGTCGGGGTACTCCAGGGAGGGGTAGGTCGCGGGGTCTTCCTCGACCTGGTACGCGTTGACGCCCACGATGGTTTGCTCGCCCGCGTCGATCTTCTTCTGGAAGGCCAGCGCGGACTCGCCGATCATGCGCTGCACGATGCCTTTTTCCACCGCCTGGTACATGCCGCCCACTTCGTCGATCATCGAGATGATCCCGTTGATCTTGGCTTCCATGTCGTTGGTGAGCGACTCCACGTAGTAGGAGCCACCCAGCGGGTCAATGACGTCCGTGAGATGGGCCTCTTCGCGCAGGATGTTCTGCGTGGCCACCGCGATGCGCGCGGCTTCGGCGGTGGGGGTTGAAAACACCTCGTCGTAGCCGTCCGTGTGAAGCGATTGCAGGCCGCCGAAGATGCCGGCCATCGCCTGCGTCGTGACCCGGGCAACGTTGTTCAGCGGTTGCTGGCGGGTCAGGTCGACCCCGGAGGTCTGGCCATGGAATTTGAAGCGCCAGGAGCGCGGGTCCTTGGCGCCGAAACGCTCGCGGCACAGCCGGGCCCAGATGCGGCGGCCGGCGCGGAACTTGGCCACCTCTTCGAAGAAGCTCACCGAGACGTCGAAGAAGAAGGTGAAGCGCGGCAGAAACTGGTCCGGGTCCATGCCGGCGGCGATGCAGTCTTCCGCGTACTGGATGCCCGAGCACAGCGTGAAGGCCATGGCTTCGGCCGGCGTCGCGCCCGCCTGCTGCATGTGCTGCCCGACGATGGACAAGGGGTTCCAGCCAGGCACGTGCTTGTTCGCGAAGGCGATGTGGTCCACGATGACCCGGCGCGCGCCCTGCAGCGCCAGGCGGAAGAACATGTGGTTGGCGACGAAGTGCGAGATGCAGTCGCTCTGGTTCGAGGTGCCCGTGATCTTGGTCCATGGCACGCCGCGGCGCTTGGCGACCGCCAGCTCGAAGGCCAGCAGCGTGAACGGCGTCGGGTCGTTCATGGCGGTGGACAGTTCGCCAATGGGCACACCGTCGAGGGCGACCCGCATGTCCTCCACATGGTTGATGACCGTGCCGCAAGTGCCGAGCAGTTCCGACGGCACGTCGTCCGCGTCGTAGCCGCGGAACACCGAGTTGCACGGAATCAGCGACAGCGCGGACGCGCCGAGGTCGAGGATCTCCTTGACCCGCAGGTTGTAGTCCTCGGGCACGCCCAGGCCGATGAGTTGGCGCTGGGACCAGCTTCGACCTCGGTACATCGTGGCGTAGATGCCACGCGTGAACGGGTACTGGCCGGGATAGCCCAGCGCTTCCTCATAGGGTGCGCCGGTCTGGTCTTGGGGGGTGTACAGCGGCTTGATGCCGATGCCGGAACGGTTGTAGGTGGTCGTTTCGCCGACGACGCCCTTGGCGAACTCGGCTTCCCATTGCGCGAGGCCGTTCATGTCGATGCCCCCAGGATGGCGCGGCGCTTTTCGGACAGCGCGCGCACCGACACAACGACATCGTCCAGCGAGGTGCCGGGATGAAACACCTGAGCCACGCCACACGCCAGCAGCATCGCTTCGTCCTTGGCGGGCACGATGCCGCCGACGATGACCTGCACATCGGCCAGCCCGGCTTCGCGCAGCGCGGCCACGAGCTTGGGCACGATGAGGTGGTCGGTGGCGAGCGAGGAGATGCCGATGACGTCGGCGTCCTCTTCCATCGTGAGCTTGACGACGGTGGGTATCTCCTGCCAGGGCGGGGTGTAGATCACCTCCATGCCCGCATCCCGCAGACAGGCCGCGATCACGCGGCTGCCCCGGTCGTGCCCATCAAATCCAATCTTTGTCACGATCACCCTAGGTGGACGTTCGGCCATCTTGCATTTCCTTCACTAGCCCCACAAACTTTCGCGCGAGAACGCGTGGGGAGTCGCGTCCATCGGGGTTGAACCACAGCGTCGCCCAGTTGAGCGAGCCAATCAGCATCAGGCGCAGGGCACGGCGGTCCGTGCCCGCGGGCAGCGGCAGTTGCGCCACGACATGGCGGAAGACCTGTTCGTAGCTTTCGCGCAGCTCCCGCAGACGATCCGCGGCCTGGGGAATGTCGTCAGGCAGCACGCGGATCAGCACCTGGGCGTAATCGCTGTCGCGCAGAACGGCTTCCAGGTGGGCCCTGCACAGGACCTCCAGACGCACCCAGGGATCTGTTTCCTTGGCCACCGCTTCGGCGGTGGCCTCCTCCAGCGCTCGCACGCCCGCTTGATAAACCGCGAGCAGCAACTCTTCCTTGGAGGGGAAGTGGTAGTAGAGCGAGCCGGGCTTCATGTCGACCTCGACGGCGATGTCTCGCATGGAGGTTGCCGCGTATCCGCGGCTCGCGAAAAGGCGCGCCGCGGCGTTCAGCAACTCCGGCAAGCGGTTGTCGGTTCGCGGTGATCGGGAAAGTTTGGAGCTTGTCATGAATAGCGAACGTTCGTTAGGTATAGTATGGAATAGGAATGAGGTGATGTCAACGACGGGGGTCAGAAATTCCCCCGGTCGACACCGCAGATCGTATTCAGTGCAGAAAGCGCCGTCGCCCAGGCGGTGCTCGCAGTTCAACGCCCTTCAAGGAGATCCCGACATGCAGTTGCCCGGCCTGAACTTCCAGCTTGGAGAAGACATCGACGCGCTGCGCGACGCGGTGCGCGATTTCGCGCAGGCCGAGATCGCGCCGCGCGCGGCCGAGATCGACCGCGCCGACCAGTTCCCCATGGACGT
>NZ_JBXAIO010000018.1:0-6184 GCF_058796355.1 Hydrogenophaga sp. GW823-FHT04C09
GTGAGCTGCTCCATGCTCGCCGCCGTTTCCTGCAGGTTGCTTGCCGCCTGCTCCGTGCGCGCGCTCAGGTCCTGGTTCCCCGAGGCAATCTCGCCGCTGGCGATCTTCACACCATCGACGCCCTCGCGGATCTCGCTCACGATGCGCGCGAGCCCACTCTGCATGCGCTCGATGCCGGCCAGCACGCGCGCGATCTCGTCGCGCCCCAGGGCCTGCACCTGCGTGCTCAGGTCGCCGCCGGCCACGCGCTCGATCGCGCGCGCCGCCTCGTCCAGCGGGCGCGTGATGCTGCCGCTGACCACGTAACCCAGGCCGAGCGCGAGCACCAGCACCGCCAGCGCGGCCAGCATCGTGACCCACATGGCTTGCCGTTGCAGGCGGGCCAACGCATCGACCATGCCGTCCACGCGCACGCCGACCGCGTTGCTGATCTCGACGAAGGCCTCGTCGGCCGAGCGCACATCGGCCTTGGCCGGCTCCATGGCGCTGTTGGCGCGCCAGGGGTCGTTGATCTCGCCGCGCGTGATGCCCAGGTGGATGGCGTTGACCGCCTCGCGGTACTTCGCGAGGCCCGCGGTCATGCGGTCGAGCGCGGCCTGCTCCTGCGTGTGCAGGCCGGGCCGCAGCTGGGCCAGCTGCCCCAGACCCAGGTCCACCTGCTGTTGCCAGGCCGAGTGGTAGCGCTGCAGGGCCGTTTCGTCGGCCAGGTTGAGAAAGAGGTCCTTCTCATAGCGCCGCATGTTGCCCACGGCGGCGCGCACGTCGCCCAGCGACCGCAGGGCGGACACCTCGACCTGCACCAGTTGCTGGCTCGCCGAGACGGCGCGGTCCAGGCTGAAGAGCGCCGACAGCGCCACGGTGAGGATGCCCAGCGCGCACAAGGCCAGCAGCAGCGCGAGTTTGGCGCGCACGGAAATGTAGGAAAGCCAGTTCATGGGAGGTCTTTGAGAAGCGGGTGGCGCGAATGCCACCCTTGCTCCTGCTTCGACGCCCGACCGGGCTTCTTGAGCACCGTTACCGCATGCCACCCCGGTGCGGATGGGCTTTCATCAAGCGGTCATGTGCCGGCCGCCGAAACGCCCACGGCCCGCGCCAGCGCCGCGCGCGCGAGCAAGCGGGTGGAGTCCAGCGTGGGCAGGGGCGAGTTCGCGTCGCTCATGATCAGCGGGATCTCGGTGCACCCCAGCACCACGGCGTCGCAGCCCTCCTCGGTCTGCAGGCGCGCGAACACGGCCTGGAAGCGCGCCACGCTCTCCGGCTTGAACACCCCACAGACCAGCTCGTCCATGATGATGCGGCCGATCTCCTCGCGCTCGGCCACGCTGGGCCGCACGGCCTGCACGCCCACCGCGGCGAGCTTCTCGGGATAGACCTCGCTGTCCACCAGCCAGCGCGTGCCGGTGATGCCCAGGCGCCGGTGGCCGGCCTGCACCGCCGCTTGCGCCACCACCTCGGCGATGTGCAGCCAGGGCAGCGGCGAGCGCGGCTCGACATGGTGGAACGCCTGGTGGATGGTGTTGTCGGGGCAGATCAGGAAGTCCGCGCCGGCGGCCGCCAGCTTGTGGGCGGACGCCAGCATGAGATCGGCCACGCCGCGCAGATCGCCCCGGTTCAGACAGTCCACGTAGTCGGCGAGAGAGAGCGAATGCAGCGAGACCTCGGGGTGCGCGTGCGGCCCGAGCAAGGCCGCGCTTTCGACGCAGATGGTGCGATAACAGAGGGCCGCCCCTTCGGCGGAGCAGGCCACGATGCCAATGTGCTGGGTCTTGCGCATACCGCATTGTATAAACGATGACTTATGAACAAAAACCTCTGGCTGCTGGCCGGCGCGCAAGGGCTTTTTCTCACCAACAACGTGGTCTTCATGGCCATCAACGGTCTGGTGGGTCTCGCGCTCGCGCCCCTGGGCTGGATGGCCACGCTGCCGGTGATGGGCTATGTGCTGGGCGGCGCGCTGTCCACGCCCCTGGTGGCGCGCACCCAGAGCGCCTTCGGGCGGCAGGCCTCGTTCCAGATCGGCCTGCTGGTGGCCCTGGCCTCGGCCCTGCTGTGCGCCTGGGCGGTGATGGACCGGAACTTCTGGCTGCTGGTGGCCGCCACCGTGGTCGCGGGCTACTACAGCGCCAACGGCCAGCTCTACCGCTTCGCGGCGGCCGAGCTGAGCGCGCCCGCGTTCCGCGACAAGGCGGTCTCGCTGGTGCTGGCGGGCGGCCTTGTGGGCGCGGTGCTCGGGCCCAACCTGGCCGTGCGCACCAAGGACTGGCTGGGTGCGCCGTTCGCCGGTGCGTATGTGGCGCTGGCCCTGGTGGCCCTGCTCGCCATGGCGCTCATGGCCTTTCTGCGCTTCCCGCCCGCGCCGGCCCCGGTCGCCGGCGCCGACCGGGGCCGCCCGCTCTCGGTGATCGTGCGCCAGCCGGTGTTCATCGTCGCCACCGCTGGCGCCGCGCTGGGTTTCGGCGTGATGAACCTGCTGATGGCCGCCACGCCGCTGGCCATGCAGGTCTGCGGCTTTGCGTTCGATGACGCGGCCCTGGTGCTCGAATGGCACGTGATCGGCATGTTCGCGCCGGGTTTCTTCACCGGCCACCTGATCGCGCGCTTTGGCGTGCTCACCATCATGGGCGTGGGCGTGGTGCTCAACATCGCGTGCATCCTGGTGGCGCTCTCGGGCGTGGACCTGCAGCAGTTCCTGATCGCGCTGTTCCTGCTCGGTGTGGGCTGGAACTTCCTCTTCACGGGCAGCACGACGCTGTCGCTGCAGGCCTACCGACCCGAGGAGAAGAACCGCGCGCAGGCCGCGATCAACTTCTGCGTGTTCACCACCATGGCGCTGACCTCGTTCGCCTCGGGGGCGCTGGTCACCACCCAGGGCTGGCAATGGCTCAACATCGGCTCGCTGGTACCGGTGGGCCTCACCGGACTGGCCCTGGTCTGGCTTGCCTGGGTGCGCCGGCAGGCCCACAATCCCGCCTGACCGCGCGCCCATTCCGGGCGCCCATCACAGGGAACAATGCCATGGGACTTCTGGATTCATTGATCGGTGCCGCCGCCGAGGCCGCTTCGGGCTCGCTGCAGGGACAACAACGGGGCCCCTCCGCCTCCGCCAACGGCCTGCCGGGCGGGATGGACCCGCAGATGCTGATCGCCCTGGTTGGCTCGCTGCTCGCGAGCTCGGGCGGTTTGCAAGGCCTGCTGGCCAAGCTGCAATCGGGCGGCCTCGGTGACGCGGTGCAATCCTGGATCGGCACCGGCGCGAACCAGCCGGTGTCGGGCGACCAGCTCGGCAGCGCGCTCGGCCCCGACCTGATGGGCATGATCGCCTCGCAACTCGGCGGCAGCCCCGCGCAGGCTTCGGGCACCTTGGCCGACCTGCTGCCCGGCCTGATCGACCAGCTCAGCCCCAAGGGGCAGTTGCCGGCCGAAAACGACCTGGGGGGTCTCGGTGGGCTGGGCGCCCTGCTCGGGGGGGGCGGTGGTCAGGGTGGCGGCGCTGGCGCGGCCGACCTGATGGGCCTGTTCGGGCTCACACCACCCCGCCGCTGAACCTCGGCTCAGGCCTGCGCGGGTGCGACCACGTCCAGCCAGGCCTTCAGGGTGCCGTACACGGCCGAGGGATCGGCCTCGTTGAAGATCTCGTGGTACAGGCCTTCATAGACCTGGGCATGCACCTTGTCGCGCGGCGCGGCGGCGGCAAACGCCTTGCTGCCCGCAGGCCGCACCAGGCTGTCGGCCCCCGCATACAAAAGCAGCGTGGGCACGCGCCACTGCGCGGCGGCAGCCACCACGGCCGGGCCGTTGCTGTCGATGAACTGCGCCAGCCGCGCGCTGATGCGGTCGTGCACCAGCGGGTCCTTCTTGTAGGCCTCCACCACCGCTGCGTTGTGCGAGATCTTGCTCGCGTCCAGGCCGTTGGAGATGGCGAAGTTGGGCGCGAAACGGTAGAGCAGGGAAATCAGCTTTTTCTGCAGTGCGCCGATGCCCGCGTCCAGCGCGGGCGATGACAGCACCAGCGCGTCGACAGGCGCCATGCGCCGCTGCACGAAGGTGGACGCGACCAGCCCGCCCATGCTGTGGCCCATGAGAATGAGCGGGCAGGCCCAGGGTTCGGCGATGTGGTTGCGCGTGTCCTCCAGCACCTCGGCGAGGTCGTCGAGCAAGGTGTCGTCATCGGGCAGCACACCGCGCGCGCCACCCGACTCGCCGTGGCCGCGCTGGTCGTACGCGCGCACGCAGAAGCCCCATTCGTTCAGGCGCTGCGCCACCGGGTCGTAGCGCCAGGCGTGTTCACCCAGGCCGTGCACGATCAGCACCACCGCGCGTGGGCGCCAGCGCATCGGCAGCGGCCAGTCGAACAGGGCCAGGTTCAGGCCATCGCGGAGGGTGAAAGGCGCCTGGGTGGTGTCGGACATGATGGCGGCTCAGGGCATGCGGGCCATGACCTGGGCCACCGTGGCGGTCAGGCGCTGCGCGTAGTCCAGGTGCAGGAACTCGTTCGGACCGTGCGCATTGCTCTTGGGGCCGAGCACGCCGCAGACCATCATCTGCGCGGTCGGAAAACCCTTGCTGAGCATGTTCATGAGCGGGATGGTGCCGCCCTGGCCGATGGTGCCGCAGCCCGCGCCGAAGTGGGCTTGCGAAGCGTCCTGCAGCGCCTGCTCGAACCAGGGCGCGGTGGTGGGGGCGTTCCAGCCGCTGGCCGCGCCTTCGCCCTCGAAGGTCACGCGCGCCTGGTAGGGCGCGTTGTCCTCCAGCAGGGCCTTGAGTTCCTGCACGGCCGCGGGCGCGTCCACCAGCGGCGGCAGGCGCAGGCTGAGCTTGAACGCGGTGTAGGGCCGCAGCACGTTGCCGGCGTTGCGCAGCTCGGGGAAACCGTCGGCGCCCGTGACCGACAGCGTGGGCCGCCAGGTGCGGTTGAGCAGGGCCTCCACCGGGTCGGTGGTGGTGGGCAGGGTGAACACGGTGGAACCACCACAGTCGTGGTGCGCCCAAGGGAAGCGCTTGTGGATCTCGTCGCCCAGAATGGCGGCGGTGGCGCGCGCCTGCTCGATGCGCTCGGCCGGCACCTCGCAATGGAAGCTGGCGGGCAGCAGGCGGCCGGTGGCGCTGTCTTCCAGCCGGTCCAGCACCTGGCGCATGATGCGAAAGCTCGACGGCACCAGGCCCGAGGCATCGCCCGAGTGGATGCCCTCGGTGAGCACCTCCACCTTGAGCACGCCGCTGGCCATGCCGCGCAGGCTGGTGGTGAGCCAGAGCTGGTCATAGTTGCCGGCACCGCTGTCCAGACAGATCACCAGACCCACGTCGCCCAGGCGCGGGCGCAGCGCGTCCACGTAGGGCAGCAGGTCGCCCGAACCGCTCTCTTCGCAGGTTTCGATCAGCCCGACGATGCGCGGGTGCGCCACGCCCTGGGCCTTGAGCGCCTGCAGCGCGGCCACGCTGGCGTAGACCGCGTAACCGTCGTCGGCACCGCCGCGGCCATAGAGCTTGCCGCCGTCGATCTTGGGCGTCCAGGGGCCGAGGTCGTTGCGCCAGCCGGTGAACTCAGGTTGTTTGTCGAGGTGGCCGTACATCAGCACGGTCTGGCCGGAGGCGGGGGCCGGTGTGCCGTCGCACCCGGCGCTGGCCGGCACCTCGAAGAACAGCACCGGCGTGCGGGGCCGGCCCTGCGCGTCGTTCAGGCGCACGATCTCCAGCTGGAGACCTTCCACCTGCTGCGCCCGCACCCAGTCGGCCGCGCTCTGCAGCACGCGCTCCAGCAGCCCATGGGCGGCCCAGTCGGGGTCGAAGGCCGGCGACTTGGCCGGCACCTCGATGTAGCGCGTCAATTCGGGGACGATGCCGCGCGACCAGCTCGCCTCCACATGGGCCTGCAAGGCGGCCGGGTCCAGGGGCGGCGAGGCGTGGGGCAGGCGAGCGTTCATGGCGTCGGTCTCCGGGTGCGCGGGCGGTGAGGCGCCGGCATGCCGGGACGAAAATCCCCGGGGCCGGTACAGGGGAAACAGTATAGGCACGCCCGTGGCTTGTACACGGTACGAGGACCCTGTTTCGGCCCCCTGCGCGCGAGGTTGCGGCGACCAGCGGCCGCCTTTGGCTTACAGGCGGAACAGCTGCACGACACCGGCCAGGCGCCGGGCCTGGTCCTTGAGGCTCTCGGCGGCGGCCGCGCTCTCTTCCACCAGCGCCG
>NZ_JBXAIO010000019.1:0-3523 GCF_058796355.1 Hydrogenophaga sp. GW823-FHT04C09
CTGATCTTCAAGGCCTCGGGCGTCTTCAACTTCGCCCAGGGCGCCATGGTGCTCTTCGCCGCCCTGGCCATGGCCCGCTTCTCCGAGTGGATCCCCCTGTGGACCGGCGTCGAGAACAAGTGGGTGGCCAACGCCGCGGCCTTCGTGGCGGCGGGCGCGCTGATGTTCGCCATGGCCTGGCTGATCGAGCGGCTGGTGCTGCGCCACCTGGTGAACCAGGAGGCCGCCACGCTGCTGATGGCCACGCTGGGCATCACCTACTTCATCGACGGCCTGGGCCAGAGCCTGTTCGGCAGCAACATCTACAAGATCGACATCGGCATGCCCAAGGACCCGGTGTTCGTGCTGGACTCGGTGTTCCAGGGCGGCCTGCTGCTCAACCAGGAAGACGTCATCGCCGCGGCCATCGCCGCCGCGATGGTGATCGCGCTCAGCCTGTTCTTCCAGAAGACGGCCACCGGCCGGGCGCTGCGCGCCGTGGCCGACGACCACCAGGCCGCGCAATCCATCGGCATCCCGCTCAACCGCATCTGGGTCATCGTCTGGTGCGTGG
This sequence comes from Hydrogenophaga sp. GW823-FHT04C09, assembly GCF_058796355.1. Lineage (NCBI taxonomy): Bacteria > Pseudomonadati > Pseudomonadota > Betaproteobacteria > Burkholderiales > Comamonadaceae > Hydrogenophaga > Hydrogenophaga sp. GW823-FHT04C09. The sequence goes on from NZ_JBXAIO010000019.1 coordinate 554, forward strand.
CCGGCCTCGTGGCGCTGGTGGCCGGGATGATCTGGGGCTCCAAGCTGGGTGTGCAGTTCTCGCTCACCACCATCGCGCTGCGCGCGCTGCCGGTGGTGATCCTGGGCGGCCTCACCTCGGTGCCCGGCGCCATCATCGGCGGCTTGATCATCGGTGTGGGCGAGAAGCTCTCCGAGGTCTACCTCGGGCCGTTCGTGGGCGGCGGCATCGAGATCTGGTTCGCCTATGTGCTGGCGCTGGTGTTCCTGCTGTTCCGGCCCCAGGGCCTGTTCGGCGAAAAGATCATCGATCGCGTGTGACCCAGAACAAAAAAGAGAAAGCCCGCCATGTTCTATCGTGAAAACGGTCAATTCAAGACCACCTACCGCGCCGACCAGCAGATCTTCCCGATCGCGCAGGACCGCTGGTTCATCCTGGCCCTGATCGCGCTGGCCTTCGTCGCCGTGCCCATGCTCGCCAGCGACTACCTGATGCGCGCCATCCTGATCCCCTTCCTGATCTTCTCGCTCGCCGCCGTGGGCGTGAACATCCTGGTGGGCTACTGCGGCCAGATCTCGCTGGGCTCGGGTGCCTTCATGGCCGTGGGGGCCTATGGCGCCTACAACTTCTTCGTGCGCGTGCCCGGCATGCCGCTGGTCCCGGCACTGATCCTGGGTGGGCTGTGCGCCACGCTGTTCGGCATCCTGTTCGGCCTGCCCAGCCTGCGCGTGCGCGGTCTGTACCTCGCGGTGGCCACGCTGGCCGCGCAGTTCTTCGCCGACTGGATGTTCCTGCGCATCAAGTGGTTCACGCTGGACACGCCCTCGGGCTCGGTGGCGGTGTCCAACCTGCAGGTCTTCGGCCTGCCGCTGGAGAGCGCCGCGAGCAAGTACCTGTTCTGCCTGGCGGTGCTGGCGGTCATCGCGCTGCTGGCCAAGAACCTGGTGCGCAGCGCCATCGGCCGCGAGTGGATGGCGATCCGCGACATGGACGTGGCCGCCGCCGTGATCGGCATCCGCCCGATGTACGCCAAGCTCAGCGCCTTCGCGGTGAGCAGCTTCATCATCGGCGTGGCCGGCGCGCTCTGGGCCTTCGTCTACCTCGGCGCGTGGGAGCCCTCGGCGTTCTCCGTGGACTACTCCTTCCGCCTGCTGTTCATGGTGATCATCGGCGGCCTAGGTTCCATCATGGGCAGCTTCTTCGGCGCGGCCTTCATCGTGGTGCTGCCCATCGCCCTGAGCCAGTTCCTGCCCTTCGTGGCCGGCCTGTTCGGCTTCTCCATTTCCACCACCGCGGTCTCGCACGCCGAGCTGATGATCTTCGGTGGGTTGATCGTGTGGTTTCTGATCGTCGAGCCCCATGGGCTGGCGCGGCTGTGGTCCATCGGCAAACAGAAGCTGCGCCTGTGGCCCTTCCCGCACTGAGCGGCAGGTTGCTGGCAAGTACCGATGTTTTTCGTGGTGTTTGAGCGTTTACTGAGTGTGTGTTTCAACCTTTCATGACATGGAGACAACTATGAAACTTCGCAAGATCGTTGTGGCCGCCACGGTGGCGCTCGCGGGCGCCGCGTCGCTGGTGTCGACCGCCGCACTGGCCCAGGCCAAGGAGCAGTACCTGCCCGTGCTGTCGTACCGCACCGGCGCCTACGCGCCCAACGGCACGCCCACCGCCAACGGCATCGTCGACTACTACAAGCTGGTCAACGCGCGCGGCGGCATCAACGGCGTCAAGCTGCTGGTGGAAGAGTGCGAAACCATGTACGACACGGCGCGCAGCGTGGAATGTTATGAACGCCTCAAGGGCAAGAACGGCGGCGCCGCGCTGATCCACCCCTGGGCCACTGGCGCGACCTTCGCGCTGACGGAAAAAGCCTCGGTCGACAAGATCCCGCTGATCACCACCGGCTATGGCCGCAGCGAGAGCGCCGACGGCACCATCTTCAAGTGGAACTTCCCGCTGCTGGGCACCTACTGGGTGGCGGCCGACGTGATCGTCCAGGCCATCGCGCAGAAGGAAGGCGGCCTCGACAAACTCAAGGGCAAGAAGATCGCCCTCGTGTACCACGACTCGCCGTTCGGCAAGGAACCGATCCCGCTGCTGCAGGAGCGCAGCAAGATGCACGGCTTCGAACTGCAGCTGCTGCCCGTGGCCGCGCCCGGCGTGGAACAGAAAGCCACCTGGCTGCAGATCCGCCAGTCGCGCCCCGACTACACCCTGCTCTGGGGCTGGGGCGTGATGAACTCCACCGCCCTGAAGGAAGCCCAGGCCACCGGCTACCCGCGCGAGAAGATGTACGGCGTGTGGTGGTCCAGTGCCGAGCCCGACGTGAAGGACGTGGGCCAGGGCGCCAAGGGCTACAACGGCGTCACGCTGCAGCACGGCACCGACAAGAACGCCCCCATCATCAAGGAGATCCTGGCCAAGCTGCACGACAAGGGCCAGGGCACCGGCCCGCGCGACGAGGTCGGTGAAACCCTGTACCTGCGTGGCGTGGTCAGCGCCGCCGTGGGCATCGAAGGCATCCGCGCCGCGCAGGAGCGCTTCGGCAAGGGCAAAGTCATGACGGGCGAGCAGGTGCGCTGGGGCCTGGAAAACCTGAACCTGACGCAGGCCAAGCTGGACGCGCTGGGCTTCAAGGGCGTGCTGCGCGGCCCCATCAGCACCTCGTGCGCCGACCACGTGGGCGCGGGCGCTGCGCGCATCCACACCTGGGACGGCACCAAGTGGACCTTCACCTCCGACTGGATCGAGGCCGACCAGCAGATCATCAAGCCCATGGTGAAGACCACGGCCGCGAAGTACGCGGCCGAGAAGAAGCTGACGGCCCGCACCCCGGCCGACTGCCAGAGTTAAGCACCCCCGCCGCGCTGCGCGCGCGGCGGTTCTCTCGCGGCTGGTTTTTCCAGCCGCCATCTGCCAGGGTGGCGCGCCGCCCTGGCAAATGGTCCCCAAGGAATCGGAATCTCCATGAACACGCCCAACACCGTTCTC
>NZ_JBXAIO010000020.1:0-3479 GCF_058796355.1 Hydrogenophaga sp. GW823-FHT04C09
TGGGGCACCTGCAGCGAGACGCCCTTGAGCACCAGGATGACGTGGTTGTAGATGACCTCGATGCCGTTGACGTTGAGCACCACCGCATCGACGGATGCGGTGGCCTGAGGCCCGGCGCGGGTGGAGTCGGAAGGGCGCATGTCTTGGTCGCTGAAGCGGTGTTCAGTTGCAACTGCGGGGCGTGATGTTCTTGTCCTTGGCGTACTTGGCGGCGTGCTCCTTCACCAAGGGGTCCAGATTGGCCTTGCGAGCTTCGTACCAGTCGGATTTCACGGCCCACTTGGCGCCATCCCATTGGGCGATGCGTCCCCAGGCGGCGCCCATGTGGTTGCTGCAAGAGGTCTTGACGGGCCGCATGATCTCGCCGAAGCCGAGCGTCTTGAGCCTGGCCTCGGTGAGATCCAGGTTTTCAAAGCCCCAGCGCACCTGCTCGGGTGTCATGGTCTTGCCCTTGCCGAACTTCTCCTGGGCGGCGCGGATGGCCTCGACCTGAAGCATCGCGATCATCATGCCGCGCGTGTGCGCCATGACGCCCACCTCACCATCGTCCTTCGCGGTGCCCATGCCCTTGTCGTAGACGAGTTTCTTGAGCTCATCGTGGACCTTGTCCCGTGCCGCGCTGTTGTGGATGGTGACGGCGTTGTAGCCCTTGGCGCCTTCGCCGATGTCCTTGACATCGTGGTCGGAGCCGGCCCACCAGACGCCATACAACTTGTCGCGTGGGAACCCGCTGGCCTGGGCCTCGCGGATGCCGGCCGGCGTCATGACCCCCGCGCTCCAGAACAGAACGTAATCGGGACGCTGCTGGCGGATCTGCAGCCAGGCGGACTTCTGTTCGACGCCGGGCGGCGTGACGGGGAAGAGGGAGAGGTCGAAGCCGTCCTGGGCGGCCAGCTTCTGCAGCAGCGGGATCGGCTCCTTGCCATAGGGCGAGTCGTGGTAGACCAGGGCGATCTTCTTGCCTTTGAGGTTGCCTTTTTCCTTGCGGGCGATGTCCTGCAGGATGATGTCGGTGGCCGTCCAGTAGGTGCCCAGCAGAGGGAAGTTCCACTCGAACACCGTGCCGTCCACCGATTGCGAGAGCCCGTAGCCCATGGTCTGGATGGCGACTTTGTCGGTGAGGGCCTTGTCCGTGACGGCGAAGGTGATGCCGGTGGACTGAGGGTCGAAGCCGGAAGCGCCGGAGCCCTTGGCCTTCAGGCGGTCGTAGCATTCCACGCCTTTGGCCGCGTCGTAGGCGGTTTCGCACTCCTCGAACACGAGTTTCACGCCGTTGACACCCCCATCGCGGGCGTTGATCAGCTTGAGGTAGTCCTGCTTGCCGTCGGCCCATGGGATGCCGAGCGGCGCGAACTGGCCGGTGCGGTAGACGAGCAATGGGATGAATTGTTCGGACGCCTGTGCGCTTGCCGCGAGCGGCAAGAAGGACGTCAGACTCATGGCCGCCAGGGCGGCGACGCGGGCGAACGAAGAAGGGGTGTGGGTCTTCATGGCTGGTCTCCTGAAAGGTTCAAGGGGTTGGGGAACGGAAGAAGGCGAGGGCGTTGCGCGGTCAATGAGGAAAGGGCCACAGCCGCAGCTTCTGGCGCGCGGTCGACCACAGGCGGGCCAGCCCATGGGGTTCGGCGATGAGGAAAACGACAATCAGCGCGCCAAAAATCATGTGTTCCAGGAAGGCGGCGGTGCCGGTGGAAATCGGCAATCCCAGCCAATGGGGCACATGGTTGAGGACCAGCGGCAGCAGGACGATGAAGGCCGCGCCCATGGGGGCGCCGACGATGGAGCCCAGGCCGCCGATGATCACCATGAAGAGCAGCTGGAACGACTTGTCGATGCCGAAAGCCGCGGGTTCCCAGGCCCCCAGATGGACGAATCCCCAGAGCGCGCCGGCCACACCGACGATGAAGCTGCTGACCGCGAACGCGCTGAGCTTGGCGCTCACCGGCCGGATGCCGATGACGGCGGCGGCCACGTCCATGTCGCGGATCGCCATCCACTCGCGGCCCTTGGCGCTGCGCACCAGGTTCTTGGCCATCAGGCCGAGCACCACCAGCAACGTGAGGCAGAGCAGGTACTTGCGGGCGGGCGTGTCCAGCGCCATGCCGAGAAAATCGAGGGACCGGATGCTCACCAGTCCCGATGTCGAGTGGTTGGTGACCCAGGCCGCGCGGTTGACGAACCAGTCCACGAAGAACTGGGCCGCCAGCGTGGCCACGGCCAGGTACAGGCCACGGATGCGAAGGCTGGGGATGCCGAACACGATGCCCAGGGCCATGGCGCACAGCCCACCGCCGATCAGCGCGAGCAACAGGGGCAGGCCTTCGATGCGGACCTGGAGGTTGTACGCCGCATAGGCCCCCACCGCCATGAAGGCCCCCGTGCCCAGCGAGATCTGGCCGCAGTAACCGACCAGGATGTTCACGCCCAAGGCCGCGAGCGAGAGGATCAGGAAGGGTATGAGCACGGCGCGGAAGGCGTAGTCGCTGGCCAGCAGGGGGATGGCCACAAAAGCGAGCACGGCGAGCAGACCGATGGCGAGCCGGTCCTGTGCCACCGTGAAGATCTGCTGATCGGCGCGGTAGGAGGTCTTGAACTGACCGTTCTCCCGGTAAAACATGGTGCGTGTCCTTGTGCGTGTGTCGGGGGAAGGGGTCAGACGCGATCGATGATCTTGTCGCCGAAGAGGCCCTGGGGGCGGACCAGCAGGAAGAGCAGCGCCAGCACGTAGGCGAACCAGTTCTCGATCCCGCCACCCACCATGGGGCCGATGTAGATCTCCGAGAGCTTCTCGCCCACACCGATGATCAAACCGCCCACGATGGCGCCGGGCACGGAGGTGAGGCCGCCCAGGATCACCACCGGCAAGGCCTTGAGCGCCACCAGCGAGATGGAGTACTGCACACCGAGCTTGGAGCCCCAGATGATCCCGGCCACCAGCGCCACGAGGCCGCCCACCGACCAGACGATGACCCAGATGCGGTTGAGCGGGATGCCGATGGACTGCGCGGCCTGATGGTCGTCGGCCACGGCGCGCAGGGCCCGGCCGGTGCCCGTCTTCTGGAAGAACAGGGTGAGCAAGGCCACCAGCATGGCGGCAATGGCGGCGGCATACAGGTCTTCCAGGCTCAGCAACAGCCCGCCCTGGAAGGTGCTCTCGAGCACGATGATCGGATCCTTGGGCATGCCGACATCGATCTTGTAGGTGCTGCTGCCGAACACCAGCTGGGCCAGGCCATCCAGGAAGTAGCTGATGCCGAGCGTGGCCATCAGCAAGGTGATGCCGTCCTGGTTGACGAGATGGCGCAAGACGCCCATCTCGATGAGTTGCGCCACGACCACCATCAGCAGCACGACGGTGGCCAAGGCCAACAGATTGCCCAGCCACTTGCTCTCGATGCCCAGCCACAGGGGGATCCACTCGGAGAAGCGGGCCATGGCCAGGGCGGCGAAGAGCACCATGGCGCCCTGGGCGAAGTTGA
>NZ_JBXAIO010000021.1:0-1195 GCF_058796355.1 Hydrogenophaga sp. GW823-FHT04C09
AAAATGGCAAAAGAGAAATTTGAGCGGACCAAGCCGCACGTGAACGTGGGCACGATTGGTCACGTGGACCATGGCAAGACGACGCTGACGGCGGCGATCACGACGGTGCTGGCGGCCAAGTTCGGCGGCGCGGCCAAGGCCTACGACCAGATCGATGCGGCACCGGAAGAGAAGGCGCGCGGCATCACGATCAACACCGCGCACGTGGAATACGAGACGGCCAACCGCCACTACGCCCACGTGGACTGCCCCGGCCACGCCGACTACGTCAAGAACATGATCACCGGTGCCGCCCAGATGGACGGCGCCATTCTGGTGTGCTCGGCCGCTGACGGCCCGATGCCCCAGACCCGCGAGCACATCCTGCTGGCGCGCCAGGTGGGCGTGCCTTACATCATCGTGTTCCTGAACAAGTGCGACATGGTCGACGACGCCGAGCTGCTCGAGCTGGTCGAGATGGAAGTGCGCGAGCTGCTGGACAAGTACGACTTCCCGGGCGACGCCACCCCCATCATCCACGGCTCGGCCAAGCTCGCCCTGGAAGGCGACAAGGGCAAGCTGGGCGAAGAAGCCATCATGAAGCTGGCTGACGCGCTGGACACCTACATCCCCACGCCCGAGCGCGCGGTGGACGGTGCCTTCCTGATGCCGGTGGAAGACGTGTTCTCCATCTCGGGCCGCGGCACCGTGGTGACGGGCCGTATCGAGCGCGGCATCATCAAGGTCGGCGAAGAAATCGAGATCGTGGGCATCTCCGCCACGCAGAAGACGACCTGCACGGGCGTGGAGATGTTCCGCAAGCTGCTGGACCAGGGCCAGGCGGGCGACAACGTGGGTATCCTGCTGCGCGGCACCAAGCGCGAAGACGTGCAGCGCGGCCAGGTGCTGTGCAAGCCCGGCTCGATCAAGCCGCACACGCACTTCACGGGTGAGGTGTACGTGCTGTCCAAGGACGAAGGTGGCCGTCACACGCCGTTCTTCAACAACTACCGTCCGCAGTTCTACTTCCGCACGACCGACGTGACCGGCTCGATCGAGCTGCCCGAAGGCAAGGAAATGGTGATGCCGGGTGACAACGTGTCGATCACGGTCAAGCTGATCGCCCCGATCGCCATGGAAGAAGGCCTGCGCTTTGCCATCCGCGAAGGCGGCCGCACCGTCGGCGCCGGCGTCGTCGCAAAAATCATCGCGTAAG
>NZ_JBXAIO010000022.1:0-890 GCF_058796355.1 Hydrogenophaga sp. GW823-FHT04C09
TACGGCGGCGCCAACATGGGCTACCTGGCCCACATGATCGCCATGGAGGAGATCTCGCGCGCCTCGGCCAGCGTGGGCCTCTCGTACGGCGCGCACAGCAACCTGTGCGTGAACCAGATCAAGCGCAACGGCAACGACGCCCAGCGCCGCAAGTACCTGCCCAAGCTCATCAGCGGCGAGCACGTGGGCGCCCTGGCCATGAGCGAGCCCGGCGCGGGCTCGGACGTGATCAGCATGAAGCTCAAGGCCGAGGACAAGGGCGGCTATTACCTGCTCAACGGCAGCAAGATGTGGATCACCAACGGCCCGGACGCCGACACCATGGTGGTCTACGCCAAGACCGAGCCCGAGATGGGCGCGCGCGGCGTCACCGCCTTCATCGTCGAGAAGGGCATGAAGGGCTTCTCCACCGCGCAGAAGCTGGACAAGCTGGGCATGCGCGGCAGCCACACCGGCGAGATGGTGTTCAACAACGTCGAGGTGCCGGCCGAGAACATCATGGGCGGCCTGAACAACGGCGCCAAGGTGCTCATGAGCGGGCTCGACTACGAGCGCGCGGTGCTCACCGGTGGTCCGCTGGGCATCATGCAGGCCGTCATGGACAACGTGGTGCCCTACATCCACGACCGCAGGCAGTTCGGCCAGAGCATCGGCGAGTTCCAGCTGATCCAGGGCAAGGTGGCGGACATGTACACCGTGCTGCAGGCCGGCCGCTCGTTCGCCTACACCGTGGCCAAGAACCTGGACCTGCTGGGCACCGAGCACGTGCGCCAGGTGCGCAAGGACTGCGCCTCCGTGATCCTCTGGTGCGCGGAGAAGGCGACGTGGATGGCCGGCGAGGGCATCCAGATCTTCGGCGGCAACGGCTACATCAACGAGTACCCACTGGG
>NZ_JBXAIO010000023.1:0-575 GCF_058796355.1 Hydrogenophaga sp. GW823-FHT04C09
CTGCGCGGCGAGCGCATCGAGAACCTCTCGCCCGCCGACCTCGTGCAGCGCGGCGTGGTCCAGGTCATGGAGGGGCGCCACTGCTTCGCCCACCTCACCATCGAGGAGAACCTCATGACCGGCTCCTACACCCGCAAGAGCAAGGCCGAGGTCGCGGCCAACCTGGAGAAGGTCTACACCTACTTCCCGCGCCTGAAGACCCGGCGCACCAGCCAGGCCGCCTACACCTCGGGCGGCGAGCAGCAGATGTGCGCCATCGGCCGCGCCCTCATGACCAACCCCAGCGTGATGCTGCTCGACGAACCCTCCATGGGCCTGGCCCCGCAGATCGTCGAAGAGGTCTTCGAGATCGTCAAGGACCTCAACCAGAAGGAGAAGGTCACCTTCCTGCTGGCCGAGCAGAACACCAACATGGCGCTGAAGTACGCCGACTACGGCTACATCATGGAGAGCGGGCGCATCGTGATGGACGGCGTGGCCAGCGAGCTGCGCAACAACGAGGACGTCAAGGAGTTCTACCTCGGCATGGGCGGGGGCGAGCGCAAGTCCTTCAAGGACATCAAGAGCTACAAGCG
>NZ_JBXAIO010000024.1:0-568 GCF_058796355.1 Hydrogenophaga sp. GW823-FHT04C09
CACGTAGTCGCCCGTGCGCAGGGCTTCGGCCAGTTCGGCCTTCACTTCGGCGCGGGTCTTGCCCACGGCGGCGGTGGCGGCCACGGCCTTGTCGGCGCGGGCTTGGGCGTACTGGGCGGGGAACAGCTCGTTGGCCTTGGCGCCGGTCTGGCCGTCGGCCACGATGTCACCGGTGCGGATGGCTTCGGCCAGCTCGGCCTTCACCTCAGCGCGGCTCTTGCTCACGGCCACGGGTTGGGCGTAGAGGTGGGGGGCGAGGTCCTTGTAACGGGCACCGGTTTGGCCGTCGGCGATCAGGTCACCGTTGCGTTGGGCCTGGATCAGTTCGGCGCGGACTTGTTCGCGGGTCTTGCCCACGGAGGCATCGGCGGCGAAGGCGTGGCCGGCAACGAGGGTGGAGAGGGCGATGGCAACAACAGACAGCTTTTTCATGACAGTTTCCTTTGAGAGGGTTGAACATGCCGGTCGGTCCGTTGTGCGGTCTGGCCGGCTTCGATGCCTCTGCGGAGGGGTTTGCGTGCATCGATGGGATGAACTGTAAAGTTTCTGAATCAGAAGAAAAACAGCA